>NZ_BDAC01000012.1 GCF_002091635.1 Pseudomonas indica NBRC 103045
GTGAAGAATTCCATCTAATCACTGTTGGGCGTAAAAGCAGATGGCATCTAAGATTCCTGAAGTAAAAGAAATGCTCGATGCTGGTAGTCGTTATCTCACGGGGAGCTGTTCAATTCAAGAACTGAACGGCTATGCCAGCCAGCTAGCCACGGTAGTGCGTTTCTTTGAAGCTCATCCCAAGATAAAAGAAACAGCGGATGAATGGACGGCCATGATTTACCGGCGGTGGAACGAGTGGAATGATGTTAAGGAGCCCTTATCCGAAGAGGAATTTCGAAAGTGGCTGAAAGATCAATTGCTCAAGTAATGTGCAGGCTACGCCCAACAAGGCGCTCAAATCGCTCACTTCGTTCGCTGGGACGGGCTAAAGCCCGCCCTTTAGCTAATCGTTATGTGTGAGATCAGGTGCATGACGGAAGAAGAGATAAGGCAGCTTCTTGAAGAAAATCGGACCTATCATCTACCTGAAGCAATCTTGGTACGAGAGTTCTCGCTTGGCCTGATTCGGGCTGATGACCCGATGTTCCTTCTTAAGGTGCCACAGCCCTACCGAGGCCAAGTCATAGAGTTCGGCATGAGCGTCACAAGTGAGTGGTACGAAATCTCCAACAACGGCACGCGCGACTACTCCGAACATGCGCCAAAACTGCATGAGCTAGTTGAACGCTTTCTTAGGTTCTGTACGAAAAGTCTAAGCGGGTAGAATCGGCGCCATGACAGGCTGGAGGCCCGCATGGCGAAGCGTTACGAACTCCCGGATGCAGCTTGGGAGCTGATCGTTGATCTGGTTTCCCCCGAACAGAAAATGGGGCGACCCCGCAGTGATGACCGACTGATGCTCAATGGCATCTTCTGGCTTCTGTGCTCAGGAGCAGCTTGGCGCGACCTGCCCGAGCGGTTCGGCCCATGGTCGACGGTGTATCAGCGGTTTCGTGACTGGCGGGATGACGGCACGTTCGACCAGGTTCTTGAGCGTCTGCACGTTCGCCTGAATCAGGAGGGGTTGATCGATCTGGATACTTGGATGATTGATTCCACAGCGGTGCGAGCAACCCGAGCCTCTTCTGGCGCCGGGAAAAAGGGGGGCCAGAAGAGCCGTTAGATCATGCCTTGGGACGCAGCAGAGGTGGCCTGACCACCAAGATCCATATGGTTTGCGATGCCAACGGCGTGCCTCTGCGTTTTTTGCTGTCGCCGGGTCAGGCCAGCGATATATCGAATGCTCAGGCACTGTTGGATCAGGTGCGCATCCCCGGCAAGCAAGGCCGGCCTCGCAAGCGCTGCCGCTGGTTGCTAGCCGACAAGGGCTACGATGCCGAGCATCTGCGCCAGTACTGCGACCGTTACCGCATGCAGCCGGTGATTCCGCAGCGCACCATGAAGCGCAACCCCAAGCCAGGACTGCCCCGGCTGTTTGATCGTCCGAAATATCGGCAGCGCAACATCATCGAGCGGATGTTTGGCTGGCTGAAAGAGAGCCGGAGAATTGGCACCCGTTACGACAAGCTCGCCAGAAGTTTTGGTGCGATGGTCACGCTGGCTTGCACGCTGCGGTGCTTACGGCAGTACTTTTCGTACAGAACTTAAGTCTTCGATTTTTTCAATTTTTGCAGGTAGCTTCTTGCTGCCTGAAATTCTGTAGTCGAACCTAAAATAGTAAAACACTCCAAGAAGTAGAAGTGACAGCGACACCAATGGAATCCAATTCTTAGATAAGAGCAATTTCCAGCCAATAAATGAGCAGTTCTCCCCGAGACATATAGGGAAATCAGCAGTAATAACAATTATTAAGAAGAAGAGAAGCCATAGCGACAGTATATATAGCTCTTCAAATCTTCCCTCTGCTCAATTTTTGGGTTGCTCTAACGCTGGAGTTAAGCGGCCAGCTTTAGCTGGTCCGCTTGAATGACTAGTTAGACTGACTAAGATTCATGTATCGGTCTTCAAGGTAGCGAAGAAGATCGTGTGGATCTACTTCGGCACGCTTGGAACGATTGCAGCTACTATGTGCCAACTGAATGTTGGAACTTTCGTTTCCACCGCCATAGCAGAATGGAATCTTATGGTCGACGTCCATTTCACTAAGTTCTAATGGCTGATTACACAGTGCGCACAATCCACCTTGTTTTCTGTGCAGGTCTCTAACAACATCAATAATCCATGGGCGTCTCTTGGCAGGCGCCAGATTCTGCAAAATCTGTGAGCATTCAATAAGATTTATCCAGAACTCATCATAAGCATTGCGGGCAATTAATGCTGCCCGGCTTTCAAGATCTTTTGGCTCAGTCATGCTTTGTTTGCCTTTAGCTGCTTAGCAATTCTTGTTTGATTGTTTCTTAGTCTTCGAAGCAGGCCTTTGGCCCGTTCATTGCTTTGCTGATATTCGGCGGCAGAAATTAGGGACTCGATCGAGTTGATCATGCTCTCAATCTGCCCCTTCATCAGTTGGAGTTCTTGTTCGTTCCTATTTTTGTAATCTCCGAAGTTGTCAAGCGACGAGGAGATATGCTGCTCCAACGTGTCGACTCTGGAATCTAGTGCGTTGAGTCGATTCTCTATTTCAGCAAACTTCTTTTCAATTTCTTCAGGCGCCATATCAAAGTTCCTTGTTTCTTGATTGATACACAGCAGGTATTGTGATCTGTCTAACGTTTGACATGAGAGGCGCTGCCCGACTTGCCGGATAGCGTCCTCTCGATGGAAGGGTTAGGCTTCACGCAACCGTGCGCTTGGTAGCGGCGAGGACAGCTCTGCGGTCTTTACGAAACTGCGTAGGCCGTTGGATCGGGTATGCCCGCAAGACTGAAAGCATTTCTCCGCTCAACGCAAGCTGGACAAGCACCGCAGTGAAGTCTCGTTGGTTGACTACACGAGCGAGTAACTTCGAGCGGGACCCCGAGACTGCTCGCCAGCTGTAAAACTTCGGCTTTAGTCTTTTCTAGGAGAGGAAAGTTGAAGTCGAACTGAACGCTCTGCACCTCGCGAATTGCACTACCCCAAGTCTTCAGGTACGCCTTGGTCGCTTCAGGTCCCGGCGCATCCCCGCCATGCATACCAGTCACAAAGGTGTCAATTCCAGCAGACACACAATATGTGGCAGCGAGCCCGAATAATCCGTGCGGACAGTTTGCACCGCGGTCACCGCCAGCAAAGCTGATCGCGAGAGATGGCTCAGGCGTCAGGCCAAGAAACCAGTGCTTTAGCCCAGAAACATTAACCACCTCCAGTGGCACACCGATTGTGCGGCACACCTGTCGTGCAGAAGTGAGTTCGTAGTCAGCGCTGAGTTGGCCAATGTCAAAAAAGACTGCGCTAGTCTGAAAACTTTTGGCAGTCAGAAAGAGCGCTGTGGCCGAATCTGCTCCGCCAGAGAGCATTACCAAGGCTTTCTTCATTGAGGACCTCCTAAATCGCTAAGGGAAGAGCAGCTTAGCTCTGCTGTTCTCAAAATGAAGTAGCTAGAACATACAGGGGCTAACTCATTTTGAGGATGCCTTTGGCGCCCGCTTCTGACAAAGCGTCCGACCGTTGCTTCTTTGAACTCGATCGTGCATGACTGATGAAGCCTAACGTTTGGTTAAGGGGCGGGCTTTAGCCCGTCCCAGTGAGCGAAGCGAACGGTTTGAACCAGTTGTTAGCCGCTACTTCTCCTCAAGCTTGCCTGTCATTGCCTTTGCTATGAGCTCAGTAATGTAAGAGTCTCGCGCTCTGGTTCTGCCAGTACTTGGTCGATAGTCCCCATTCTCGTACATGCGCCATTCTGCATTCAGAAGACGCTCATCCAAGTGATTTAGGTTCAAATTGAGCCAATTGCATAGCTGCTGGAAACTGTCCGCGGTGGCTTCACCTTTGCGCTCTGTCAGCACCATTTGTAGATCAATAGGATAATTTCTATCTTCTGCCGCCATTATTGCGCTTCTAGCGGTTGCCAGAAGTTCTTGGCCAGTGAAAGTGAAAACATTGTCAATCACGTCATGCCGAAGGCCGTACTCAATTCTCGTGCGCTTGGAATGCGACCAGTATCTATCCTCAAGCAAATTTATTCTTTCTCGATAAGTCCTAAGGATCTCGCTCTCTGCAAACTCTCTTGTATCAGAGGCTAGCTCGTCGAATGTTTTAAGTTTTATGTTGGTTTTGTCCGCGGCTTCGATGGCACCTTTCTGAAAACCCGCCATAGAAACAATGAAGCCCCGATCAGCGCCGATATCATCAACAATTGCTCTGAGGGCCAGTACCTGATTTTTTTTAACTTTTTCTTTCCAGAATTTCGCCTCAATTAGCCATACCAGATCCTCCCCGAGATATCTGGTTTGCACATAGACATCGATATCGTGACATGTTCTGACACCTTGTATGCGAGCGTTTGTTCGAGCCTCTGCGCCCAAAGACACAAAGTGATCTTTTATCCGTTCCTGAAATTGGAACCATTCTTCTGACATCGCTAAATCTCAAGGTGTGGCTAACGTCTGACATAAGCGGACGACAAAAAGCGTAGCTTTTTGGCGGTCCGCTTGATGGAAAAGTTAGGCGTCACTGGCAGACGCTATCTCTCCAGCATACACATCGACTTCCTTCGCAGACCGGCCTGGAAGTGGAAGGGCAACACACGCCACCGGGGCCACTAGCACAACCTCCGCAAGGACCAACGTATCCAAGCCGATTTGCAAGAACCTTAGAAGGCTGGATTTCCGCAGCACCTTTGAATTCTAGCTTCTGTTCCTGCTTTGCCGGCTCCTTAGTACTTGAAACTGCTTGTTGGCCGTCCGCGGAAATGGCGGAGAAGGAGATGAAGAAAAATAATGACAGCAATACAGCTTGAATCAGTTTCATTTTTCACTCCGAAGAATTGTAGAAATCTATTCGAATTTGATGCAGATAAAGCTACCTGCAAGTATTAGTTGCAATCCATTCCGTCCTTCCAGTGGCAACACGACTTGCATCATCCTGCCCCCCGCCGTACCTGCATTGGTCTTTACTCTGAGCCTGTTGCTGAGCAGAGTTTCTCGCATCTGCGCATGATGACGTAGACGTTACTGTTAAATCTGTGTACGCACGATCGGACCCATTGTCACGATCTTTACAGTGGATGCGGAGCACTGCTGTGTAGCTTGGCTGCGCAAATGCGGGGCTCACCACGACGCTACAAAGGGCAATAGCTGCAATTAGCTTCATTATTGACACTCCTTCTTCTTGCAGTACCTCGAATTGAGGCGTCGAGTTTTCGCCTAACAGCGATTAGATGGAATTCTTCGCTAATCCAATAGTAGTGAATTCTGTAATAACGCCGCATCTCCCCATCCACCACGCAGAAAAATTTAACAGCCAATTAACGAGTTAGGTCAGCAGCTCCTACCGCAAGCCGTATTCGCTTGACTTCTGCATTTCTCCCGATCATTCCTGCTATATAAAAATCCAGCAGCTGAATAGGGTGGATTCTAAATAGGCTCACTGGCAACTCCTGACCGTCAGCGGCCAAGCACCCTCCATCACATCCCGTATATATCGAATATCCCAAAACACACCCCCGTGAATTAATTCCTCTCTTCGCCACCCACCTCACCAGGAAAATTTCACCGACCAGCCATTCAAACTGCTGCCAACTGATGCCATCCAGAGCCTTGCCAAGTTGAGCGGCATTAGCCACGCCCCTCCAGCACCGACGGCGAGTGCGGCCAACAACGGAGGCGGAAGCACCCATTAGGAAGAAAGGTGGCAACAGGCATTGCTCAAGCTGGGCGAAGGCGCGGAAAACCTGCCCGGTCACCAGCGAACTGAATGCGTGGGGGTTGCTGATGGGTGCCGGTTGGCTGATGGCGATGGAGTGGAAGATGAACCAGGCACCAGCAGCAATCAGCACGCTGGCCCACCAGGGCAGGCGGCTGGCGATAGGGGAAAGGTCTTCGGTGGGTGTTGTTTTGCGGTGTTTCGCCATCCCTGCGTTCCCTGACTGGCCATCCATTGCTTGGCATAGTGCCACTACGGGGACTATAGACGCTGATTCGGATCGGTAAAGTGCCGTTTGGCTGATCGAGCACAAGCCTCGTGGAGGGCGTACAAGCGAATCGCATTGCAATCATACGGGACGCGCTTCAAGCGACGTGCGTGACGGAGTGGCCGCCCATCGACTCCATGCCGGAATGTCTCTTGTTCTTCTCTCTACCCCGGCCTATCCTGCGCCGGCCACGGTTGTCCGTGGCCGGGTTTGGCGACCCGGAAAGAATAGGCGCGATCCGCGCCTGGTAATGCATGTCTCTACAGCGCTCTATGGCCGGAATCGCGTGGGTCTTCGTCGAACTACGCAGGAGTCTTTTGCCATGGAAAACGCTTTCTCTCCCCTCACTCTTCACCGCTACGACCGCCCCTTGCGCGGTGTGATGATCGACGGCCAGCCCTGGTTCGCCGCCTGGGATTTCGCCCGGCTGATCGGCCATCGCCACCCCGAGCGCATCGGCCGGATGATGGAGGACGACCAGATTCGCAGCGTGCGTTTCGCCCTGGTCAGCGGCGAGACGGAAGATGTCGAGGTCATCAGCGAATCCGGCGCTTACCGGGCGCTGTGGCGCTACAACCACCCGGAAAACCGCAGCCTGCGCCGCTGGCTGACGCTGGAGGCGGTGCCGCTGCTGCGCGATGCCCGCGGCACGGGCCCTGCCTGCCCCAAGCGCACATTGTTGCAGTGGGGTACGCAGCAGGTCGGGTTGCTGGAGTGGCAAGGGGTGTTGTGGGTGCCGTTCGATGCGCTGCCGAGGTTCGCGGCGCCGATAGCGGAACGACGGCCAATGCGGCGTGGGTTGTTGGGGCGTTGGGGACGGTGACGGGCTCTCGGCGATAAGGGTGCCAAGGGCTGGAGTCCATTCGTTCCAGCCCTTGGGGGCACATTTCAACGGGCTTCGGCGTGGGGCGAGTTCATTCGCCCAGCCCACCTTCGCCGGGCGAATGAATTCGCCCCTACATGGAGGTCCGGCTTTGTCTTTGGGAGTGAAACGGGGCCACGCAAAGCTTCGCCAGCAGAGCTGGCTCCTACAAAAGCCGCCGTGCCTCGGGGATCGTGGTCCGTGCAGGGGCGAATTCATTCGCCTGGCCCACCCTCGCCGGGCGAATGAGTTCGCCCCTACGTAGTCCGGCTTTGCCTTTGGGAGTGAAACGGGGCCACGCAAAGCTTCGCCAGCAGAGCTGGCTCCTACAAAAGCCGCCGTGCCTCGGGGATCGTGGTCCGTGCAGGAGCGAGTTCATTCGCCCAGCCCTCCCTCGCCGGGCGAATGAATTCGTCCCTACGTAGTCCGGCTTTGCTTTGCGGGAGTGAAATTGGGCTACGCAAAGCTTCGCCAGCAGCGCTGGCTCCTACAGGTGAGGGGCTACGGGCGGTCAAGGGTTGATCACCTCCGCGTGGTGACAGGCCACTTGGCGCGCATCGAGCAGGCGCAGTTCCGGCACTTCCACCGCGCAGCGCTCGGTCGCGTAGGGGCAGCGCTTGTGGAAGGCGCAGCCGGTCGGCGGGTCGAGCGGGTTGGGCAGTTCGCCCTGGATCTTGATCTTCGGTTTGGCCGGGTCGGGGTGGATGGTCGGGGTCGCGGAGAGCAGCGCCTGGGTGTAGGGGTGCAGCGGGCGGCTGTAGATGCGCTCCGCGTCGCCCATTTCCACCGGGCGGCCGAGGTACATCACCAGGATCTGGTCGGCGACGTGCTGCACCACCGACAGGTTGTGGGAGATGAACACGTAGGCGGTGTTGAACTGCTCCTGCAGGTCCATGAACAGGTTGAGCACCTGCGCCTGGATGGACACGTCCAGCGCCGAAGTAGGCTCGTCGGCGACCACGATCTTCGGGTTGAGCATCATCGCCCGGGCAATGGCGATGCGTTGGCGCTGGCCGCCGGAGAACATGTGCGGGTAGCGCTGGTAGTGCTCGGGGCGCAGGCCGACCTGCTGCATCATCGCCTGCACCCGCTCGCGGCGTTCGCTGCGGGACAGCGAGGTGTTGATCGCCAGCGGTTCGGCCAACTGGTCGCCGATTTTCTGCCGCGGGTTGAGTGAGGCGTAGGGGCTCTGGAAGACCATCTGCACGTCGCGGCGCAGTTGCTTGCGCTCGGCCTTGCCGGCGCCGGCGATTTCCTGGCCGGCGATCTGCAGCGAACCGGAGGTGGGTTCCTCGATCAGCGTCAGCGCGCGGGCCAGGGTGGATTTGCCGCAGCCGGACTCGCCGACCACCGCCAGGGTCTTGCCGGCGTCCAGTTCGAAGGACACGCCGTTGAGGGCGCGAACCGTGGCGTGGCCCTTGAACAGGCCGCGGGAGATTTCGTAGTGACGGGTCAGGTCGCGGGCGGTCAGGACGGCATTCATCAGGCCACCTCCGAAGACAGGTTGAGCGGATAGAAGCAGCGCACCGCGCCGCGCTCGTGGGCATCCAGCCCCGGCCGGCGCTCGCGGCAGTTCGCCTGGGCGTAGGGGCAGCGCGGCGACAGCAGGCAGCCATGCGGACGGTCGTAGCGGCCGGGGACGATGCCCGGCAGGGTGGCCAGCCGGCGCGCGCCCTGGCTGTGCTCGGGAATCGCCGCCAGCAGCGCCTCGGTGTAGGGATGGGTGGGCGCCTCGAACAGTGCCGGCACCTGGCCGACCTCCACCGCCTGGCCGGCGTACATCACGCAGACGCGGTCGGCGGTTTCCGCCACCACGGCGAGGTCGTGGGTGATCAGCACCAGGGCCATGCCCTGGTCGCGCTGCAGGTCGAGCAGCAGGTCCATGATCTGCGCCTGGATGGTCACGTCCAAGGCGGTGGTGGGTTCGTCGGCGATCAGCAGCTTGGGTTCGCCGGCGATGGCCATGGCGATCGCCACGCGCTGGCTCATGCCCCCGGAAAGCTGGTGCGGGTAGGCATCCAGGCGGCTGGCCGCGCCGGGGATTTCGACCCGTTCGAGCAGTTCCAGGGCCCGCTGGCGCGCGGCCTTGCCGGACAGGCCGAGGTGCTGGCGCAGCACTTCTTCGATCTGGAAGCCCACGGTGTAGCTGGGGTTGAGGGCGGTCATCGGGTCCTGGAAGACCATCGCCAGGTCCTTGCCGACGATGCGCCGACGCTGTCGGCCCTTGAGCTTGAGCATGTCGGTGCCGTCGAAGCTGAGGCTGTCGGCGCTGACGATGCCGGGAGCGTCGATCAGGCCCATCAGGGCCATCATGGTCACCGACTTGCCCGAGCCGGACTCGCCGACGATGGCCAGCACCTCGCCCTTGTCCACGCGAAGATCGAGGCCGTCCACCACCGGGACGGCGTTGGCGTCGCCGAAGCGCACGCTGAGGTTCTTGATGTCGAGGAGGCTCATGCGGCGGGCTCCAGGAGGCGTAGGGGCGAATTCATTCGCCCATGGGAGGCACGTCGGGCGAATGAATTCGTCCCTACGGGGGAGGGTTTGGTGTCGTGGGAGTGAGGGCGAACCCATGAGGTACGGGATTGAGCCGCGATCCCCTCACCCCAACCCTCTCCCCAAAGGGGCGAGGGGGCTGTCCGAGTGGGGCGAAGGATTTGCACGTATACCCCCTCTCCCGGCTGGGGAGACGACTGCATGGATGCAGGAGGTAGAGCGACGCAGGATGCCAAAGCCGAGGGGGCGGGGTTCCGGTCGAACACAAAAACCATCATCCACCTCACACCGCATTCTTCAGCTTCGGGTCCAGCGCATCGCGCAACCCGTCGCCCATCAGGTTGATCGCCAGCACGCTGAGCAGGATGGTCAGGCCGGGCAGGGAGACCACCCACCAGGCGCGCTCGATGTAGTCGCGGGCGGAGGCCAGCATGGTGCCCCATTCGGGCGTCGGCGGTTGCACGCCGAGGCCGAGGAAGCCCAGGGCGGCGGCGTCGAGGATCGCCGAGGAGAAGCTCATGGTGGCCTGGACGATCAGCGGCGCCATGCAGTTTGGCAGCACGGTGACGAACATCAGCCGTGGCAGGCCGGCGCCGGCGAGACGCGCGGCGGTCACGTAGTCGCGGTTGAGTTCGCCCATCACCGCGGCGCGGGTCAGGCGCACGTAGGCCGGCAGGTGCACGATGGCGATGGCGAACACCGTGTTGTTCAGCCCCGGGCCGAGGATGGCGACGATGGCCACCGCCAGCAGCAGCGAGGGCAGGGCCAGCATGATGTCCATCAGGCGCATGATCGACGGGCCGAGCAGGCGCGGGAAGAAGCCGGCGACCAGGCCGAGCAGGATGCCCGGCAGCAGCGACAGCAGCACCGAGGACAGGCCGATCAGCAGCGACAGCCGCGAGCCGTGGATCAGGCGCGAGAGCAGGTCGCGGCCGAGTTCGTCGGTGCCGAGGATGAACTGCGCCTGCCCGCCCTCCAGCCACATCGGCGGGGTGAGCAGGAAGTCGCGGTACTGCTCGCTGGGGTTGTGCGGCGCCACCCAGGGAGCGAACAGCGCGCAGAACACCACCAGCAGCATGAACAGCAGGCCGCCCACCGCGCCTTTGTTGCGCGAGAACGCCTGCCAGAATTCCTTCAGTGGGGACGGGTACAGCGCCACCGGTTCGGCCAAGGGGGCCTCGGCGCGCAGAGGTTGGGTCGTTGTGTTCATGTGGCTTCCTCAGAACCTGTTCATGGCCTCGCGAGCTAGCGCGAGACAAGGAAAAATCCGTCGAGAGAGCGCAGTTTGCTCCGGCAAATGAGCATCTCGAGAAGGGTTTTGACGTGGTATCGCCGACGCGCAGCAGGTCATGGTCGGGTTCTCAGCGTTGGTGGCGGATACGGGGGTTGGCCAGGCCATAAAGGATGTCCACCGTGAAGTTGACCAGGATGACCAGGCAGGCGATCAGCAGGATGCCGTTCTGCACCACCGGATAGTCGCGGGCGCCGATGGATTCGATCAGCCATTTGCCGATGCCCGGCCAGGAGAAGATGGTTTCGGTGAGCACCGCGCCGGCCAGCAGGGTGCCGATCTGCAGGCCGAACACCGTGAGTACCGGGATCAGCGCGTTGCGCAGGGCGTGCACGAACACCACACGTGCCGGCGACAGCCCTTTGGCCCGGGCGGTGCGCACGTAGTCCTCGCGCAGCACTTCGAGCATCGCCGAGCGGGTCATCCGGGCGATCACTGCCAACGGGATGGTGCCCAGTACGATGGCCGGCAGGATCAGGTGGCGCAGGGCATCGACGAAGGCGCCTTCCTCCTCGCTGAGCAGGGTGTCGATCAGCATGAAGCCGGTGACCGGCTCGATGTCGTAGAGCAGGTCGATGCGCCCGGACACCGGCGTCCAGCCGAGGCCCACGGAGAAGAACATGATGAGGATCAGGCCCCACCAGAAGATCGGCATCGAGTAGCCGGTGAGGGAAATGCCCATCACCCCGTGGTCGAACAGCGAGCCGCGTTTCAGCGCGGCGATCACCCCGGCGAGTACGCCGAGGGTGCCGGCGAACAGCAGGGCGGCCAGGGCCAGTTCGACGGTGGCCGGGAACAGGGTGAGGAATTCGCTCCACACGCTCTCGCGGGTGCGCAGCGACTCGCCGAGGTCGCCCTGGGCAAGCTTGCCGATGTAGTCGAGGTACTGGGCGTAGAGCGGCTTGTTCAGGCCGAGACGCTCCATGGCCTGGGCGTGCATTTCCGGGTCGACCCGGCGTTCGCCCATCATCACTTCCACCGGATCGCCGGGAATCAGGCGGATCAGCGCGAAGGTCAGCAGGGTGACGCCGAAGAAGGTGGGGATCAGCAGCCCCAGTCGGCGGGCGATGAAACTTAGCATCTTGGCGAGTTACTCCTCATCGTTCGGAGCACGCCCGCGGGCGGGGTGCTCCTTCTTGTCGGCCAGGGCGGCGACCTCTCGGACCGCCGCCCGTGCCACCGCTACTCCACCCGTGTGGTGGCGAAGTTGTTGTTGGTCATCGGGTTGATGACATAGCCCTGGACGTTCTTCCAGCGCACGTTGAACAGCTTGGGATGCGCCAGCGGCACCCAGGGCACCTGTTCGTGGAACACCTCGTTGGCCTGCTGGTAGAGCCGGGTCCGCTCGGCGTTGTCGGTGACGCCACGGGCCTTCTGGATCAGGTCCTCGAACTGCCGGTTGCACCAGCGCGCATGGTTTTCCCCGGACTCCGCCGCCGCGCAGCTCAGGTTCGGGCCGACGAAGTTGTCCGGGTCGCCGTTGTCGCCGGCCCAGCCGAGGATGACCATGTCGTGTTCGCCGTTCTTGGCGCGCTTGAGCAGCTCGCCCCACTCCAGGGAGCGGATGGTCATTTCGATGCCCACCTTGGCCAGGTCGGCCTGCATGATCTGTGCCGCCAGGGCCGGGTTGGGAATAGTGATGGAGGTCCCGTTGCGAATGAACATCGTGACCTTCAATCCCTCCACGCCGGCCTCTTTGAGCAGCGCCTTGGCCCGCGCCGGATCGTGCGGCCAATCGCGCACCGCGTGGTTGTATCCCAGCAGTGTAGGCGGATACGGCAGCACCGCCGGGGTCGCCGCGCCGGGCCCGAACACGCTGGCCAGCAGGGCCTGCTTGTCGATCGCCAGGTTGATGGCCTGGCGCACCCGCACGTCATCCAGCGGCTTGTGCTGGGTATTGATCGCCACGTAGGTGGTGAGCAGCGCCTCCATCTCGTCCACCGTGAGGCGTTCGTCCTGCCTCAAGGCCGGTACGTCCTCCGGCTTGGGATAGAGCGCCACCTGGCATTCCCGGGCGCGGACCTTCTGGATGCGCACGTTGGGATCGGTGGTGATGGCGAAGATCAGGTTGTCGATTGCCGGCTTGCCGAGGAAGTAATCCGGGTGCGCTTTGTAGCGGACCTGCGCGTCCTTGGCGTAGCGGGCGAAGACGAACGGACCGGTGCCGATGGGGCGGCTGTTGAGGTCGTTGGTCTTGCCGGCCTTGAGCAACTGGTCGGCGTACTCGGCCGAGTAGATCGAGGTGAAGCCCATGGCCAGGTCGGCGAGGAACGGCGCCTCCGGGCGGGTCAGGGTGAAGCGCACGGTGTGGTCGTCGACCTTCTCCACCGACCTGATCAGGTCGCCCATGCCCATGGACTCGAAGTACCCGTAGCCGCGCGGCGAGGACTCATGCCACGGGTGCTGGGGATCGAGCTGGCGCTGGAAGCTCCAGACCACGTCGTCCGCGTTGAACGCGCGGGTCGGCGTGAAGTAGTCGGTGGTGTGGAACTTCACGCCCCGGCGCAGGTGAAAGGTGTAGGTCAGGCCGTCTTCGCTGATGTCCCAGCGCTCGGCCAGGCTCGGCATCAGCTCGGCGGTGCCGGGCTTGAAAGCCAGCAGGCGGTTGAAGATCGCTTCGCCGGCGGCGTCGTTGGTCACCGCGCCGGTGTACTGCACGATATCGAAGCCTTCCGGCGCGGCCTCGGTGCATACCACCAGGTTCTTCGCCAGGGCCGGCGCGCTGCCGAGGGCCAGGAGCAGGGGCAGGTAACGCAGGGTCGGATTCATGCTCGTCTCCTCGTTACAGCAGGTTGAAGGGGAAGGTGCTGACGATGCGCAGCTCGTCGAGGCTGCCGTCGACCTGGTTGCGGCTGGAGCGATGGGACATATAGCTCACCTTGAAGGTGCTGTCCTTGATCGCGCCGCTCTGCACCGTATAGGCACCGACCAACCCATACTCGTGATGCTTCTCGCCGTCCTGGGCGCGGACCTCGGCGTAGTTGCCGTAGGCGCCGTTGCGGTCGCCGTCGTAGTGGGTACCGTCGATGTCCCAGCCCTTGGCATACCAGAAGGTGGTGCTGAAACCGGGCACGCCGAAGTGCGACCAGTCGGTGGCGTAGCGGATCTGCGCGGACTTCTCGTTGGGGCCGTTGAAGTCGGAGAGCAGCGAGTTGGCCAGGTAGATGGCGGCGGTCTCGTGCACGTAATCGAAATATTCGTCGCCGTCGACCTGCTGCCAGGCCAGGGTCAGCGAGTGCGCCTGGTGGGCGAGGGTGAATGCCAGGCTCCAGGTGTTGTTGTCGATGTAGCCGGCCTTGCGGTCGCCGGCGTCGCGGGTGGCGTAGCCGTTGAAGGCGGTGCGCAGGGCGAGGGTTTCCTTGTCGCCCAGGTCGTGGGTCAGGCTCAGGTAGTACTGCTTCCACACATCCTCGAACAGGCCGCCGTAGACGGAGACTTCCAGGTGATCCAGCGGCGTGTAGGTGCCGCCCAGGTAGCTCATGCGGTCGGCTTCCACCTCGCGGGTGCCGTATTCGGTGGTGAAGTCTTCGTCGCCGGCGCCGGTACGCGGGCTGACCCGGGTGAAGCTGCCGCCCTGCAGGACCAGGCCGTCCAGCTCTTCGCTGGTCAGCGCCGCGCCGGTGAAGCTGGAGGGCAGGGCGCGGTTGTCGATGTAGCCGAACACCGGCGTGTCGACCAGGAAGCGGCCGACCTTCAGCTCGGTGCTGGAGGCGCGCAGGCGGACGTCGGCGATGCCCAGCTTCGACCACTCGTCCACGCCATGGCCGTTGCTGTCCGCCAGGGTCCGGTTGCCGCCGCCGGCGATGCGGCCCTTGCCGCGCTCCAGGTTGATCGCGCTGAACGCGCCGACGTCCAGGCCGAAGCCCACGGTGCCCTGGGTGTAGCCGGAGCTGTACTTGAGGATGGTGCCCTGCACCCAGGTCTTGCGGGCGTGGGTGCGCTCCGCGCCGCCGTCCTTGGGAATGCGGAAGGCGAAGCTGTCTTCGGTGTGTTCACGCGCATAGAAGTTGCGGGTGGACAGGGTCAGGCTCTGGCCCTCGACGAAGCCGGTGGCGCCGGCCTGGCCCTTGGGCGGCTCGGCGACGTCCGTCACCCCCTCCACCTCGGTGGAGAACACCGGGTTGTTCGTCGGTGGCGACGCCGTTTCCTCTTCCGCCAGGGCCGGCGCGGCGAGGGCGAGCAATGCGAGGCCGACGGTGGCCGGTCGATTCAGTGTGGTTTTCATAGCAGTCGCTCCTGTTTCTTGTGGTTTTTTCCAGGACAAGGACGAACTACCCGTTGCTCTTGCGGACCGCCGAGCGCGACTGCCGGCCGATAGGCCCTGCATTTCTCTGCGATCCGCTCACCGAAGCGATGCGCGGGGAGCAGCATCCTTGCGAATCTTTTAGGGCAGGTATGAAAAAACACGCGGTACTCCGGTCTGCTGCCGGATGTCGATAACGCGGGAGATGGGGCGGCACCTGGCGCCGCCCCGTCGGGTCAGGGCGCGTTGCTCACGCCGTAGAAGGAGTTGCGTCCGAACGGGCTGATCAGGAAGCCCTGAACGCTGGTGCGCATCGGCTGGTACACCGTGGAATGCGCGATGGGAGTGATCGGCACCTGTTGCTGCAGTACGTGCTGGGCCTGTTTGTAGAGCGCGGTGCGCTGCTCCACGTCGGTGACGGCCTTGGCCTGCTTCACCAGCTTGTCGTAGTCGGCGTCGCACCACTTGGAGAAGTTATTGCCATCCACCGAGTCGCAGCCATAGAGCGTGCCCAGCCAGTTGTCCGGGTCGCCGTTGTCGCCGGTCCAGCCGATCAGCATGGCGTCGTGTTCGCCGTTGTGCGCACGCTTGATGTACTCGCCCCACTCGTAGCTGACGATGCGTGCCTTGATGCCGACCTTGGCCCAGTCGGACTGGATCATCTCGGCCATCAGCTTGGCGTTGGGGTTGTACGGACGCTGCACCGGCATGGCCCAGAGGGTGATCTCGCTGCCTTCGGCGATGCCAGCCTGCTTCAGCAGTGCCTTGGCTTTCTCCGGATCGTAGGCGCGGTCCTTGATGGTTTCATCGTAGGACCACTGGGTCGGCGGCATGCCGTTCACCGCCAGTTGCCCGGCACCCTGGTACACGGCATCGACGATGGCCTGCTTGTCCACCGCCATGTCCAGCGCCTGGCGCACTTCCAGCTTGTCGAAGGGCGCGCGGGTGACGTTGTAGGCGATATAGCCGAGGTTGTAGCCGGGTTGGCTGGGCACCGTCAGCTTCGGGTCGTCCTGCAGGGCCTTGAGGTCGGCCGGGCGCGGGTTGAGGGTGATCTGGCATTCGCCGGCCTTGAGCTTCTGCGCGCGCACCGAGGCGTCGGTGTTGATGGAGAAGATCAGGTTGTCGATCTTCACGTCCTCGGGCTTCCAGTAGTCCTTGTTGCCGGTGAAGCGGATCTGCGCGTCCTTCTGGTAGCGCTTGAACACGAAGGGACCGGTGCCGATGGGCTTCTGGTTGAGTTGCTGCGGCTTGCCGGCCTTGAGTAACTGGTCCGCGTATTCGGCGGAATGGATGGCGGCGAAGTTCATCGCCAGGTTCTGGATGAAGGCGGCGTCCACAGTGTTCAGGACGAAGCGCACGGTGTGCTCGTCGACCTTCTCCACCTTGGCGATGGTCTTGTCCAGGCCCATGTCGGTGAAGTAGGGGAACTCGGAGGGGTAGGCCTTGCGGAACGGATGGTCCTTGTCGAGCATCCGCTGGAAGGTGAACAGCACGTCATCCGCATTGAATTCGCGGGTCGGCTTGAAATAGTCGGTGCTGTGGAACTTCACGCCCTGGCGCAAGTGGAAGGTGTAGGTCAGGCCGTCATCGCTGACATCCCAACGCTCGGCCAGTGCCGGAACGGCGCGGGTGCTGCCGCGCTGGAACTGCGCCAGGCGGTTGAACAGGGGTTCCGAGGTCGCATCGAAATCGGTGCCGGTGGTGTACTGGCCGGGGTCGAAGCCGGCCGGGCTGCCTTCCGAGCAGAACACCAGGTTGCTGGCGGAAGCGAAGGGGGCGCTGAGGGCGAGACCGGCGGCGAGCCATGCCGGGAATCGGGAATTCTTGCGCATGCAAACCTCTTTTGTTCTTTTTCTACGGCCTTGTGGACCGGGTCGTTCGCTCATCCCAACGGCCGGGTCTGGCAGAGGGGGAGCGGCGGTAGAGTCGCCCAAAGGGGGCAACCGATCGCGCTCGAAATTAAGTGATACTGAAATAGCGGTCAACAGAAATTAAGCGCTACTAACATTTCTTCACGGTCCCGATGACAAAACTTAACGGCTGGGATCGTCGAACAGGGCCATGGTGGTAACGGTCAGCACCTCGGCCACATCGCTGCCGGTGTTGGCCAGGCAGTGCGGCTTGCCCGCGTCGAAGTGCACCGAATCGCCGGCACCCAGCGGGTACTGGCGGTCTTCGATGGTGTAGAGGATCTGCCCGGAGAGGACATAGGCGAACTCGGCACCTTCGTGGGAAATCAGCTCCGACTGGTAACCCACCGGCATGCTCATTTTCACCGCGTTGATCAGGTTGCCGGGGAAGCTGCTGGACAGTCGCTCATAGGTCAGCGGCTGGCCCTCGATGGCATAGCGCACCCGCTCGCCCTGGTGGGAGTCCGGCTGCGGCTGGGGCGGCTGGTCGAACAGCACGTTGAGCGGCACGCCAAGGGACTTGGCGATATTCGCCAGCGACGAAATGGAGATGCCGGTGAGATTGCGCTCGGCCTGGGACAGGAAACTGGCGGTCAGTCCGGCTTCCGCAGCGACCTGGTTGAGTGTCTTCTTGGCGGCTCGCCGATAGCGGCGCAGGCGTTCGCCGATGCGATCTACGGTCATGGGTACGGCTCGTAGGGGAAGGCGGCCAGTATACGCACAGCCGTCTCGCTGAAAAGCCAATAGGACTTAAGCACCACTGAAATTCCCTTTGACCTGAATTTAAGCTGCACTTAAATTCTGCGATCTCATCCTGTCAGACAAAAAGGAGCCCCCATGACGCTCGGAGTAGGTGGTTGCACGGCGGAGCAGGCCCTGGCCAGCCTCGACATCATGACCGACGGCGCCGAACCCATCGGCTTGGCCGAATACCAGGCCCGCATCGCCCATGCCCAGGCGCTCATGCGGCAACAGGGTATCGCGGCGGCCTTCATCAACGCCGGCAGCAACCTGCGCTATTTCACCGGGGTGCAATGGCGTCCGAGCGAGCGTCTGGTGGGGGCGCTGCTGCCGGCCACGGGAGCGCTGGAATACCTGGCGCCGGCCTTCGAGGAAGGCACCGTGCGGGACTTCCAGGTGGTGCCCGGCACGATTCACACCTGGGAGGAACACGAAGACCCGTACCGCCTGCTGCTGGATGCCTTCGCACGCCTGGGCGTCCGGGCCGGCGACCGGGTGGGGCTGTGTTCGACGCTGCCGTTCGGCATGTACGAGCGCCTGCGCCAGTTGGGCTCCGGTTTTGTGTTCGTCGATGCGGCGGCGGTCACCGACGCCTGCCGGCAGTGCAAGTCGCCCGCCGAACTGGCCCTGATGCAGCGCGCCAAGCGCATGACCCTCGACGTGCACAAGGCGGCCGCCAGCATCCTGCGTGAGGGCATCAGCACCACCGAAGTGGCCGAGTTCATCCACCAGGCGCACCGCAAAGTGGGCGCCTCCGGTTCCACCTTCTGCATCGTCCTGTTCGGCCCCGCCACCGCCTTCCCCCATGGCGTGAAAGACCCGCAAATCCTCAAAGCGGGCGACATGGTGCTGATCGACACCGGCTGCCAGTTGCACGGCTACCAGTCGGACATCACCCGCAGCTACGTCTTCGGCACACCGAACGAGCGCCAGCGGGCCCTGTGGAACATGGAGAAAGACGCCCAGCTCGCCGCGTTCGAAGCGGCCCGGCTCGGCGCGCCCTGCGAAACCGTCGACGCGGCGGCCCGCGCGTCCCTGGAAGCCAACGGCCTGGGCCCCGATTACCGCCTGCCCGGCCTGCCGCACCGTACCGGCCACGGCATCGGGTTGGACGTGCACGAAGGCCCGTACCTGGTGCGCGGCGACGAGACGCCCCTGGCGGAAGGGATGTGCTTCAGCAACGAACCGATGATCTGCGTGCCCGGCGAATTCGGCATCCGCCTGGAAGACCACTTCTACATGACGGCCAACGGACCGCGCTGGTTCACCGAGCCGAGCCATTCGGTGGATGACCCGTTCGGGTTGGGTTGCTGAGCAAAGAACCGTATCCCGGATAAGCGCTAGCGCAATCCGGGATGGACTTTAGGTCATGCACACGTTTGCTCCCCTCTCCCGTTTACGGGAGAGGGGCTACGGGAGAGGCCGAACTCTGGTGTAGGGGCGAATTCATTCGCCCGCTCTGGTGTGAGGCTGGCTCCGCTGGGCGAATAAATTCGCCCCTACGGGTCGTAGCCCGAATGAGCGAAGTGTAATCCGGGACTTCGCGGCCCCGGATTGCACCGGGGCTTATCCGGATCTACCTCAACCAGCGTCCCAGCCGGCCCCGGCGCGGTACCGCGCCTTCACTCACCAGCTCCGGCAGTGCCTTCAACGGCACCCACAACTCCCCCTGCCACTCCAGCAGGCTGACCCGCCGCGCCTCCCACGTCATCAACGTGCGCCGCGGCGCCATGGCCGGTAACGCCTGTTCATCGCGCAACAGCGGCACCACCTCTTGCGTCAGCCAGCGCCGCAGGTTGCGATGTTCCGGGTGATTGAACCGCCACAACGCCCGATATGCCCCGGACTCGCTGATTACCGGTACCGCCTCCTCGCCACCGTTCGCCAGGGCGAAGCGCACGCTGCGCAACTGGTCGTCGTCCACATACCGGCAAATCCGCTCTGGGTGCCGATGGCCCATCAACAGGCCGAAATCCTTGGCCGCAAACCACGGCTGGCCGTCGATCAGCACGGCTCGCAAGGGGCGGTTGAAGCGGTGGAAGGTGAGGGGAGTAAACGCTGTTTCCATGGTGAAACTCCTGCTAGTCGATGAAGGAGCTGCCACCAAACGTCGCCAAACAATGGGTGGCAGACCGCGCAGGGTTGGCGAACCGGCTAGCAGGAACCGGCAGACCCGAAGGTCTCCCCACGCGATCTGCCATAACAGAGAGGCATAGCCATGCTTGCAAGAACGAACGCCGTTCTCGCAAGCACGTTATGCGCTATCGCGCTGCTAAATCCGAGTCGCCAAACCCGGCCACGGGATTGACCGTGGCTGGCGCAGGATAGGTCGGGGGAGGGGGAAGGACAAGGGGACGGAGCGGTGCGTGGCACAGCGTTGCGTTTGATTTCTCAGTTCTGGCTGGTGTCTGCGCGAGATACCGAGTCCGAGCGTCGAAGTCCCATCGGCGATAAATCGCCTCATTCAGCCTGACAAAGCGACGCGGAGTGACTAAGGTTTGGATTAGCTCATTTGGTCCTATAGAGCTAGGGATTAGGTTGTGGCCAGCTTTGAAGTGCCTGTAGAGCTTGGTGAATATTTCGGTTTGTACAAGGAAAGTCCAATGCGAATCCTGACTTATAAAAGAACCCATACTGGTGATCCAGACAATCGTGGAGTATTTGGTATCAACGACTGTATGGGGGCTGTTCGAAACAGAGTGTTTGATGCTGTTGTTGGTATTGGGTCGAAGGCTCCATGGAGGGATGCCAAAGAAATTGCAGGTAAGGTTACATGGGTCGGCGTGGGGCCATTTAGGATGAAATCGCCAACTCATCGCGGAGATTTAATAGCCTTTGAAAAATTCGTTCTCCTTGATGGCAATGGCCCGGATTTCGAGCGGATGGCGCCTAATTTGGCAAAAAGGTTCTATGAGGGGAAAGCCAGATCAATTCTGAATTCATACAGTAAGATCGAAAAGGAAGAGCTTGAGAGACTTATTTTTGAAGTGTTAAAGAGCGATAAGTGTATCTCTAGTGAGGCGGTTTCTGCAGAGGATAAACTGGCGAAACGTCGTGGAAAGTGCGTAAAGAAGTACACCTGTCCAGGTAAGTGCTGATTTATTGCAGGGCTATCGTTTTTGGCTGGACTGTAGTCGAGTGTTGCCTGACCGGCGCTGCCTTCATCAGTCGCCGGAATCAACTGCTCCAGTAATTGGTTTCGGACCTGCTCAGCCGAAGCGCACTCTATACATGGATCAGTTTTCTCTGAAGCCAGGCAGCCCATTAGCTTGTCGCCACTCTTTAACTATTCGAGCTATCCCTTCGGCGGAGTTATCCGCTCCAAGCTCAGGGTAAGATCAGAGCCTGCAGGATGACCTATGAGATTTCAAATTGCTCCAATAGATCAGCCAGTTCATCATCTGGCGCTTCACCACAGGCATTGATCAGTCTCTCCAGGAGACTAATAAACTCGTGTTCGGTGTAATCGGAAACACTTTTGTCCATAGGATTTCGGCGTCGTCTCCCGTAGGTTATCTACGTCATACACCGCCCCACCTTGAACAACAGGTTCATCGTGACTCGAACGCCACCTCTATACCTGTCCCATTTAGAGCTTGATCCACCGCAGAGAAGAATTTTAACGCCTGCTCTGAAAGGGGGTATTTTCCCTCCACGAAGATTACGGGTGTTTTTCCTTCTGATGAGGGTATTGCAGAAGTAAGCTCGCCGCTTTTTATAAAAGCCAAGTAAGTATTTATTTTTTCTTGAAGAAGTTTCAGGTGTTGAGCTTCGTTTTCATTTCCCCATTTAAAGTGATCGGTGATTATGAGGTGGATTTTTCCAGGGGCTGATTCTGGTATTGCCCAAGTATCGATAGTACAGTCGTCTAGTATTGATGCTTTCTTGAATCCAGGCAGCCCGTTAGCCTTTCGCCATTCTTTTATTGTTCGGAGAACGCCTTCGGGGCTGTCTTCTACTCCTGGCGCTGGATAAAAAAGAATTTCGTTTCCTTTTGGATGCTGAGATATCTGTTCTACATGCTCAAGCAGGTCATGATATTCCTGCTCGGTAGAACACTGGCCGTTAAATAGCTTGTTGAGTATCTCTAGAAATTCTTTCTCGGTGTATTCGCTTATTGATGCTTTAAATTGCATGCTGCTTACTCCTCTCCGCTGTTAGAGTGTAATTCTATGTGTCTTTTCGGTGTTATAATGCGGAGGTTGTCCATATCATAAACCGCACCGCCTTGTGCGATAGGTTCAACATGGTGTAGTTCGAACACCTTTCTACCGCCTACTTGCTCAGCCGGTATAGGGAAGGGGGCAAAGCCGTTTTTCATGTTCGCTTGGTTTAGCCTACCAAACTGACTACTCAGCTCTGCATCATTCCCAACCTCGGTCCAAAACGCTTTACGAAACGCATCGAAACTGGAAAAAGCCTTCCCTCTTAGCTTATCCGCAATCTGCGCCGGAATCGGTGCTCCAAGCTCCCGGCTGGCTTGTTCCAGCCATATTCCTGTCACCACCTCGCCCCGTCCCGTGACTACGCCAGGATCAAGCCGGACGTTCATCACGACATACAGCGGCGGCACACCTGAGTCAGCCGGGAAGATCAGAATGGCGTCTTTGAAGTCGGGCGGATATACCGGATTGACCAGTATCCGGTCCACGGTCTCGGTAGGTGGATAAACCCATACCGCCGGCATTTCTGGAGAGGCTTCCAGGGCCGGGATTCCAAGGGTTTGGGACGTGTCTACGGCTGGCGTCCACGTCAGGTTCGCCCCATTCCCAAAGTCAGCGACAAAGGCATCTCCTTGGGGCTGGAATGGGATGACCGGCACCGTTTCCCATCGCAGAGCGCGTTTGTCGGGGGCGGTGTACCACGCATAGCCTTTCAGCGTTCCGTCTGGCTGCTCCTCTACGTGAATCCGTGCCCGTGTCCTCGCCGTGGTGCGTTCCCTCAGCTCGTCCTCGGTGTACATCGCCGAATCGCCTGTTTGCGTCGGCCATAGGAACGACACGAGCCCAAGCAGAAACCCGACCGTGACCCCTGTCGTGACGCCCGTTGCAATCCCGCCAGCGGTCTCGCCTATGGTAGTGGCGCCGATAGCGAGCGTTCCTGTGAGGGGAAGAGCGCTCCCGCCGATCTTTTTCAGGGGGATGCTTCCATCGGCGTTCCTCTCCCTGGAGCCAAGCAGGGCGAAGTTTCCGTAGTCTCTTAACGCGCTCGTTCTCACCCATCCGTCCCCGACTGGGGGATGGTCCATCAATCCCTCGGGGATGGTGCAGCATTTGACGAACGTCTTTGCCATTGGCGGCTGGGGCTCGTCCGGTGGCTGTGGAGGTGGAGCGGGACGGATGAGTTCGCGAGGCGGTTGTTTGTCGAATTCCCAGCCGCCGAGTTGCGGCTGTGGTGGGGCTGGTTCCTTGGGTGTTCGCCAGCTTTTCGGTGGGGTGTTCTTCAATGCCGGTTGGCAAACGCTGGGCATCGGCCCAGGTCCTTGATCGCTTGCCATGGTGTGCTCCCTGTCCAAGACAGGGGCGACCGTACTTGCCTCGAGTCAATTCCGATACGAGATGGGTCTCAAACGGGGCAAGCCGCTCTAGGGCACCTCTAAAAACTACCTGCGTTGTCATCACTGCGTTAAAAACAAGCTCGGATGCGAGCCCAGTCAAAATGCTCATTTACAGCCCGTAAACTGCGCTTTTTCGCTTGTTTTTGTGGGGCCGCCGAGGCCTTGTGCTGACTGCCTCGTCTACGTTTTTAGAGGTGCCCTCTAGTCCGAGGGCTGGGCTGGCTCGGGCTTCACACCCTCGGTCGAATGAATTCGACCCTCGCTCCCGGCCGATATGCGGCCGGGAGCGGTGGGGTTATTTCACGCCGACGCCGTAGAAGGAGTTCAACCCGAACGGGCTGACCTTGAAGTCTTGCACGGTCTTGCGCATGGGCTGGTTGACGGTGGAGTGGGCGATCGGGGTGATCGGTACCTGGCCCTTGAGGATGTGCTGGGCCTCTTTGTAAAGGGCGGTGCGCTTGTCCTGGTCGGTGACGCGCTTGCCGTCCTTGATTAGCTTGTCGTACTCGGGGTAGCACCACTTGGAGAAGTTGTTGCCGTTCACCGCGTCGCAGCCGTAGAGGGTGCCCAGCCAGTTGTCCGGGTCGCCGTTGTCGCCGGTCCAGCCGATCAGCATGGTGTCGTGCTCGCCGGCCTTGGAGCGCTTGAGGTACTCGCCCCATTCGTAGGTGACGATACGGGCCTTGATGCCGACCTTGGCCCAGTCGGACTGGATCATCTCGGCCATCAGCTTGGCGTTGGGGTTGTATGGACGCTGCACCGGCATGGCCCAGAGGGTGATTTCGGTACCTTCCTTGATGCCGGCCTTTTTCAGCAGTTCCTTGGCTTTTTCCGGGTCGTAGACGGTGTCCTGGATGCTGTCGTCATAGGACCACTGGGTCGGCGGCAGGGCGTTCTTGGCCAGTTGGCCGGCACCCTGGTACACGGCGCCGATGATCGCCTTCTTGTTCACCGCCATGTCCAGCGCCTGGCGCACTTCGAGCTGGTCGAGCGGCTTGTGGGTGACGTTGTAGGCGATGTAGCCGAGATTGAAGCCGGGCTGTTCGGCGACTTCGAGGTTCGGGTCCTTCTTCAGGCCTTCGAGGTCGGCCGGGCGCGGGTTGAGGGTGATCTGGCACTCGCCGGCCTTGAGCTTCTGGGCGCGCACCGAGGCGTCGGTGTTGATCGAGAAGATCAGGTTGTCCACCTTCACTTCGTCCGGGTTCCAGTAGTCCTTGTTGCCGGTGAAGCGGATCTGCGCGTCCTTCTGGTAACGCTTGAACACGAAGGGGCCGGTGCCGATGGGCTTCTGGTTGATGTCGGCGGGCTTGCCGGCCTTGAGCAACTGGTCGGCGTACTCGGCGGAGTGGATCGAGGCGAAGCTCATCGCCAGGTTCTGGATGAACGCGGCGTCGACCGCAGCCAGGGTGAACTTGACGGTGTGGTCGTCGAGTTTTTCCACGCTGGTGATGTTGGTGTCCATCCCCATGTCGGTGAAGTAGGGGAATTCGGTGGGGTAGGCCTTACGGAACGGGTGGTCCTTGTCGAGCATGCGCTGGAAGGTGAACAGCACGTCGTCCGCATTGAATTCGCGGGTCGGCTTGAAGAAGTCGGTGCTGTGGAATTTCACGCCCTTGCGGAGGTGGAAGGTGTAGGTCAGGCCGTCGTCGGAGACGTCCCAGCTTTCCGCCAGGCCCGGCACGACCTTGGTACCGCCGCGCTCGAACTGGCTCAGGCGGTTGTAGACGGTCTCGGCCGCGGCATCGAAATCGGTGCCGGTGGTGAACTGGCCCGGGTCGAAGCCGGCCGGGCTGCCTTCCGAGCAGAACACGAGGTTGCTGGCGGCCTGGGCGACGGGAGCGCCGGCGATCAGCCCTGCGCCGAGAAGAAACGGAATGACGGCGTTTTTGCGCATGATGTCCTCAATTTGTTGTCATTGTCGTCGAGGTACGGCCTCATGGGCCGACCCGGGTGAAGCTATGCAGGGCGTATGCCCGGTGCAAGTCACCCGGATTCTTTCGGGGCGAATCTGCTTCCAGTTCGTCCGTGAATGTCGCGTTTTTATAACTATCCTGACGGGCCGGTCAGCCGGCGGTGCGCCATACGGAGCACCGCCGCACCGGATCAGGGCATTTCCACTTCGATCACGCCATCGGCGTTCAGGGTGATCTGGCTGGTGCCGGCCTCGATGTCCTGGGCCGGAGCGCTGGCTTCCATCAAGGCCATGCCTTTCATGGCCATGCGCGGCATCGGTTGCGGGAAGCCGCCGCTGCTGAGGTTCAGGTTGACCAGTTTGTAGCCCTTGCCGCCGAGCGCTTCGGTGGCGAGCTGGGCGCGGGCCTTGAAGGCGGCCACGGCTTCCTTGAGCAGGGCGTCTTCATGTTGCTTGCGGGTGGCCTGGGAGATGGCGAAGTCCATGCCGCCCATCTTCATGCTGCTCATCAGGTCGGCGGTGAGCTGGGAGAGGGCGGCGAAGTCGGCGCTTTCCAGGCGCACCTCGGCGCGCTCGCGCCAGGCGGTGATCTTCTGGCCTTTCTCGTCGTAGACCGGATAGCTGTTGCGGCTGCCGAGGCTGACGGTCACGCCCTTGACCTTGCGCGCCTGGTCGACGGCGGCATTGAGGGTACGGGTGATGTCGCCGGCCAGCTTGGCCGGGTCGCTGCTCTGCGCTTCGCTGTAGAGCAGCACGTGCATACGGTCGTGGGCCACTTCCTGGCTGACTTCGGCGCGCAGGGCGATCTGGTTGTAGCGGGGTTCGTCGGCACCGGCCGGCAGGCTGGCGAGGGCCGCGAGGCTCAGGCTGAACAGCGCGGCGAGACGGGGGAGGGAAAGCATGGCAACTCCTTGTACAGGGTGGATTGCAAGAGAGTAGAGCGTTTTCGCCACCTTGCTAGCCGGAGCGCGGAGGTGGCAGTCGATCCTTTGGACGTAACGCGCAGGCAATCCGGGTTAAATCGGGTTTCACTGCGTCGCGTTGCCGCAGATCAGCAGTCAGCCGGCGAGGCTTGGTTATACTCGGGCCTCGCCCGATGCCGGTCCCCATGGAACACGCATGCTCGAACCCGTACAGCTTCTTTCCGCCAGCCGGCAGAATCTCTGGCGTCTCACGCTGATCCGCATCCTCGTGCTGGCCGCCCAGGCCGGCTCGGTAGGCATCGCCTACGTCTCCGACCTGCTGCCGCTGCCCTGGCTCGAGTTGAGCATGACCCTCTGTGTGTCCGCCGGGCTGTGCCTGCTCACCGCGCTGCGACTGCGCGGCCCGTGGCCGGTGACCGAGCTGGAGTATGCCGTCCAGCTCGCCTGCGACCTGATCATCCACAGCGTGCTGCTGTACTACTCGGGGGGCTCCACCAACCCCTTCGTTTCCTATTACCTGGTGCCGCTGACCATCGCCGCGGCGATCCTGCCGTGGTTCTATTCCATGGTGCTCAGCGGCCTGGCGCTGACCGGCTACACCGCACTGCTGATCTGGTATCACCCGCTGCACATGGCCAATGTCCAGCACGAGGCCATGCTGATCAGCCTGCACCTGTTCGGCATGTGGCTGAACTTCGCCCTGTCGGCGGCTTTCATCACCTTCTTCGTGGTCAAGATGGCCGGGGCGCTTCGTCGCCAGGACCAGCTCCAGGCCGAGCGCCGCGAAGAGATGCTGCGCGACCAGCAACTGCTCGCCGTGGCGACCCAGGCCGCCGGCGCCGCCCATGAGTTGGGCACGCCGCTGGCGACCATGAGCGTATTGATCAAGGAGCTGCGCCGCGAGCACCCCGACCCGCTGCTACAGGAGGATCTGGCGGTGCTGCAGGAGCAGGTCAAGCTGTGCAAGGACACCCTGCAGCATCTGGTTCGCGCGGCCGAGGCCGACCGTCGCCAGACCGTGGAAGAACAGAGCGCCGCTGCCTGGCTGGAGGCCGCGCTGAACCGCTGGCACCTGATGCGCCCGGAAGCCAGCTACCGCTACCAGCGCCTCGGCCAGGGCAGCGTGCCGCGCCTGGCGCCGCCGCCGGACCTGACCCAGGCACTGCTCAACCTGTTGAACAACGCCGCCGATGCTTGCCCGGACGACCTCGATATCTGCCTCGACTGGGACGCCTACGAGCTGTGCATCAGCATCCGCGACCACGGGGTCGGCGTGCCCCTGGCGATCGCCGAGCAACTCGGCAAACCCTTCTTCACCACCAAGGGCAAGGGCTTCGGCCTCGGCCTGTTCCTCAGCCAGGCCAGCGTGACCCGGGCCGGCGGGTCGGTGAAGCTCTACAATCACGAGGAGGGCGGAACGCTGACCGAGCTGCGCCTTCCGAGACTGGCAGCGAGAGACGACCATGAGTGAAAACCCCCAGATCGAAGGCGAAGAGCAGCCGCACCTGCTGCTGGTCGATGACGACGCCACCTTCACCCGCGTGATGGCGCGCGCCATGGACCGGCGCGGCCTGCGCGTGACCTGTGCCGGTTCGGCCGAAGAGGGCTTGAAGCTGGCGGAACAGGACCTGCCGGACTACGCCGTGCTGGACCTGAAGATGGAAGGCGACTCCGGGCTGGTCCTGCTGCCCAAGCTGCTGGCGCTGGACCCGGAAATGCGCGTGCTGATCCTCACCGGTTATTCGAGCATCGCCACCGCCGTGGAGGCGATCAAGCGTGGCGCCTGCAACTACCTGTGCAAGCCGGCCGACGCCGACGACGTGCTCACCGCGCTGCTCTCCGAGCATGCCGACCTGGACAGCCTGGTGCCGGAAAACCCGATGTCGGTGGATCGCCTGCAGTGGGAGCACATCCAGCGCGTCCTGGCCGAACACGACGGCAATATCTCCGCCACCGCCCGTGCCCTGGGCATGCACCGCCGCACCTTGCAGCGTAAGTTGCAGAAGCGCCCGGTCCGCCGCTGACTGGCTGAAACCTGCCCGGCCAGGCATGCGCCACGGCCGGGGAGACGCTTTTCCGCGTTCATATGGCTATGATTAGCAACCTAATCGATAGCCGGGTCGCGGTATGCTCCCTCTCGTCCTGCAGACGCTGAACATCACCCTTCCGGTCTTCGCGATGCTTTTCCTGGGCATCCTGCTGAAGCGCCTGGGGCTGATCGATGCCCATTTCGTCAACACCGCCTCCGGGCTGGTGTTCAACGTCAGCATGCCGGTCATGCTGTTCCTCGCCATTCTCCATGCCGACCTCAATACCGCGCTGCAACCGGCGGTGATCGGCTATTTCGTGGCGGCGACCCTGGCCGGCTTCCTGCTCAGTTGGGGCTGGGCGATCTGGCGCTGCCCGCGCGCCGACCGGGGTGTCTATGTGCAGGGCTCGTTCCGCGGCAACAACGGCATCGTCGGTCTGGCGCTGGCCACCAGCCTGTACGGCGACTATGGCCTGTCCCTCGGTGGCGTGCTGGGCGGGGTGGTGATCCTTAGCTACAACACCCTGTCCGTGCTGGTGCTGGAGGTCTACAACCCGAACGTCAAGACCAGCGTCCGCCACATCCTGCGCAGCATTTTCACCAACCCGCTGATCCTCGGCGTGCTGCTGGCCATTCCCTTCGCCTACTGGAAGATTCCGCTGCCGGGCGCGCTGATCGTTTCCGGCGAGTACCTGGCGAAACTGACCCTGCCGCTGGCGCTGATCTGCATTGGCGGCACCTTGTCGCTGGCCTCGCTGCGTGCCTCCAGCCACCTGGCCATCGGCGCCAGCCTGATCAAGATGGTCTGGATGCCGCTGTTCGCCACGCTGGGCGCGTTCTTCTGCGGCTTCCGCGGCGCCGAGCTGGGCATCCTGTTCCTCTATTTCGCCAGCCCGACGGCGGCGGCCAGTTTCGTCATGGCCAAGGCGGCGGGCGGCAACCACGACCTGGCGGCGGCGATCATCGTGATCACCACCCTGGCGGCGGTGGTGACCACCAATATCGGTCTGGCGGTGTTGCAGTGGGGCGGTTGGATTTGAATCCTAACTGTGACGGAATTCTTCTTTTCCAGTGAGCCCATTGCGGGCTTGATGGCGACTCGCTAGCCTTTGCCACCTTCGCGCCGTTAACGGATTAAACATGCGCATCCTCCCCTGTCTGCTCCTCGTCCTGGCTGCGTTCGTCGCAACGGCCCGGGCGGAACCTTCCGTGTCCCTGGAAGGCCCCACGGCAGGCTGGCGCTATAACGGACTCAACGAGCGCGACGGCGAAGCCCGCGTCGCCTATCCCACCCCACCCATCGACCGGGGCGCCCAGCGTGGGCGCAGCCTGATCGAGGGGCGCCTGAAAGACCTCGCCGACGCCCGCCAGCCGTACCGCCTGGTGGTCAACGGCAACCCGCTGCCGCTCTACACCGATGCCGAAGGGCGCTTCGTGCGGCCCTATAACTTCGGCGCCGGCTCCAACAGCGTGGCTCTCAGCGTCGACGGCAAGACGGTCAAGCGCGTGCAGTTCTACGAGGCCAACCAGAGCAAGACGCCCGCGCGCCTGCGCATTGCCCTCGGTTGGGACGATCCCAAGGCCGAACTCGACCTGCATGTCATTACCCCGGACGGCCAGCACGCCTTCTGGGCCCACCCGGTGCTGAGCAACGGCGGCGGCCTGGACGTGGACAGCGTCGACGGGCCCGGACCGGAGATGTTCACCCTGGCCGCGCCGCCCCACGGCACCTACCTGGTGTACGTCAACTACTGGGGCAACCTCGGCCCGCAGGGCTACAACTTCCAGGCCGGCAGTAACCAGAACGACCTCATCACCGCCCAGATCAACCTGGTGTTCAACGAGAACACCGTGAACGAGAAGCGCGAGACCTTCGTGGTGCCGCTGCGCGCCATCGGCGACCTGCTGCTCGTCAAATCCTTCAACCATTGAGTGTTTCCCGCCATGCGCGACTCTTCCTCCGCCTCCCAGAAAAGCGCCCGCTCCGGCCGCCTGCGCCTGCTGCTGATCGCCTTGGTCATTGCCCTGCCGGTGGCCTCCGGCGGCCTGTTCGCCTGGCTGCAGCAGCGGTCGGCGGGGGATCGCCATCTGGTCGAGCGCAATGCCCTGGGGCTCGACCTGGCGCGCCCCGACGTGCTGATCGAGAGTCAGTCCCTGAGCCGTCTGCCCCGGGACCTGCTGGCTGTCCCGTTGCTGCGCGACACCCTCACCGAGGACTTCGTCTTCTATTACGAGCAGAACGCCGACCGCCTGGGGCTGGCGGGCAGCCTGCGGCGCATCGTCTACGAACATGACCTCGAATGGCGCGACACCCTGCTCGACGAGTTGCTCGACCAGCCGGCCCAGGTCGCCCTCTGGCGCGACGCGGGCGGCCGGCTCCGGCATTTCCTCGTCGCCATCGAGCGTGGCGGGCTGGCCAGGCTGCTGGAACCGGTAGCCAAGCTGGCGCTGAACGACAGCCAACTGAGCGTGGCCGGCGAACTGAACGTGGACGGCATCGCCGTGCCGCTGTACCGCCTGCGCTACCAGAACCAGCGCTCGGTGCTTTTCGCCTCCCATGGCGACCGGCTGATCGTCGCGTCCAGCGCGGACATGCTGTTCGCCGAGATGCCGGCCAAGGCGTCGTCCAGTGGGGATGACAGCGCGCCGCTGGCCCAAGTCAGCGCCGAGACGGCGGAAAGCCTGCTCAGCGGCGGTCAGCCGTTCGATGCGCGTTTCGGCCTGGCGCCGCGCGAAGGGCTGGCACATCGCATCGCGCTCGGCTCGGAATACCTGGCGCTGGGCTATCAGCGCTTCATCCCCAGTTTCGCCGGGTTGCGCTTCGAGATGGGCGAGGGCGGCTGGCGCAGCTTCCTTGCCCTGCACGAGGTGGACGGCCAGCCGGCGTTCGACTTCGCTCCGGTGTGGCGCGCCATGCCGATGGGCGCCAGCGCTTGTGTCGCGCTGCCGGCGGCGCCGGCCATGGCGGAGCGGCTGCTGGATCGCGTCGGCGCCGGTGCGGAGGTGGCGACGCGGCTGTCGGCGCGGCTCAGCGGCACCGCCGGGTTGTGTTGGTATGCCGAATCCCGCTTGCATTCGCCGCTGCTGGTCGGCCAGTTGACGGCCGCCCCCGACGAGCAGACGGATGCCGACATCGGCGCCCTGTTCGGGTCGGTGATCGGCGCCTGGGAGACCTTCGCCGAGAACGGCAGCTTCCCCGTGCAGGAGGAGCAGCAGGGCGACCTGCATACCTGGCGACGCGAGGTCAGCTCCAACTTCGGCCAATACCCTGCCGACCAGGCGGAGCATGCCGACGCCATGGCCGCCCGTGGCTTCTTCCGCATCAGCCTGGCGCGGCGCGGCCAGACCCTGCTGTTCTCCCTCGACGACCAACTGGTGGACAAGGCCCTGGCCACCCTCGACAAGCGCTTCCCGCCGCTGGCCGAGGTGCTGCCGGGCGACGCCCTGGTGCCGGCCTTCCTGGCGCCGGAGGCCCTGGCCGCGCTGCTGGAGCGGGAAACGCTGGACAGCCTGCCCAAGGACATGGAGCCGGTCTTCCGTAACGCCGCGGAAACCCACCTGCTGCCCAAGCTGCGCGCCCTGGCCGGGCACAAGCGCTACGCCCTGGCGGTGCCGCAAACCGAACACGCCGACGGCCGTTGGCAATGGCTGCCCCTGGAGTGGCGCGCACTGTGAAACCCTTTCGTTCATGGCTCGCCGCCCTGTGCCTGCCGATGAGCCTGGCACTGCACGCGGAGGAAACGCCGCCCCTGGATGCCGGGCAATCCCAGGTGTTCCGCGCCTGGTTCGTGCGCATCGCCCAGGAACAATTGCGCCAGGGGCCGAGCCCGCGCTGGCACCAACAGGACTGTGCCGGGCTGGTGCGTTTCGCCGCCAACGAGGCGCTCAAGATCCACGACGGCAAGTGGTTGCGCGCCAACGGCCTGTCCAACCGCTACCTGCCGCCCGAGCTGTTTCTGAGCGATGCGCAGCGCCAGTTCGCCCAGCGCTGGAACCAGGGCAACGGCCAGACCGGCCCCTACGTCAATGCGATCAAGCTGATCCAGCACAACAGCCACTTCGTCGGCCGCGACCTGAACCAGGCGCAGCCGGGCGACCTGATCTTCTACGACCAGGGCGATGACCAGCACCTGATGATCTGGATGGGCCGCTACATCGCCTACCACACCGGCAGCTCCACCCCGACCGACAACGGCATGCGTGCGGTCAGCGTGCAACAACTCATGAAATGGAAGGACACCCGATGGATTCCCGACGCAACCAACCCCAACTTCATCGGCGTCTATCGACTGCACTTCCTCACGCGATGAGCGGCTTCGGTCGGGCGCTGGCGCTCTGCGCCCTGGTACTGTCGCCGCTCGCCGTCCAGGCCGAGGACGCGGTGGAGCCCAGCTACTACACGCCGGTCAGCGGCGAGTCCTTCTTTCTCCTGGCGGACAGCAGCTTCGCCGCCGACGAGGTGGCCCAGGTGCGCCTGGAAGCGCCCGGCCGCGACTATCGCCGCTACAGCATGGAGCCCTACGGCGGCGTGGACGTGCGCGTCTACCGCATCGACCAGCCGCTGGACTTCCTCAAGCGGCAGAAGAACCTGCACCGGGTGATGGTCGAGGGGCAGTTCCGGGGCGAGGGCTTGTCCAACACCCTGGCCTACCTGTGGGACAACTGGTACCGCAAGTCGCGGCGGGTGATGCAGCGGGCGTTCTCCTACGAATCGCGCAAGCAGGTCACCGACGAGGCGCCGGAGCTGCGCATGGGCGAGGCTATCAGCGCACCGACGCCGTTCGATCCGCAGCCGCAGTTCGCCCCCATGGCGGGCCTGCCGCTGGTCAGCCAGTTCCGCTACCCGCTGTGGGATGCGCAGCCGATCCAGCCGCCGAAGGACGTGACGCTGGCCGGCTCGTCCAGCCAGTTCACTAACGTCAATCCGGGCAACGTCTACATCCCGCTGGGCAAGCTGAAACCGGGCCTGTACCTGGCCGAGGCCATCGTCGGCAAGTACCGCGCCACCACAGTGGTGTTCGTGTCGAATACCGTCGCGGTGAGCAAGATTGCCGGCGACGAACTGCTGATCTGGACCGCCCGCAAGCATGAGGGCACCCCGGTGGCCGATGCCAGGCTACTGTGGACCGACGGCCTCGGCGTGATGAGCAGCGGCAACACCGGCGCCGATGGTCTGTTGCGGCTCGCCCACGCCAGCCCGGAGCGCTCCTACGTGATCGGCGAGGACGCCGAGGGCGGTGTGTTCGTCTCCGAGAACTTCTACTACGACAGCGAAATCTACGACACCAAGCTCTACGCCTTCACCGACCGGCCGCTGTACCGGCCGGGCGACTGGGTGGAGGTGAAGATCGTCGGTCGCGAATTCAAGAATTCCCGCGACTCGGTGGCCCCGGTGGCGGCGCCGATCCGCCTCAGCGTGCTGGACGCCGCTGGCACCGTCCTGCAGACCCTCGATCTGCAACTGGATGGCAAGGCCGGCAGCCAGGGCCGCTTCCAGTTGCCGGAGAACGCCGTGGCCGGCGGCTACGAGCTGCGTTTCAGCTACCGCGACCAGCTCTACAGCAGCGCCTTCCGCGTCGCCGAATACATCAAGCCGCACTTCGAAATCGCCCTGGAGCTGGCCAAGCCGGACTTTCGCACCGGCGAGGCGGTGACCGGCCAGCTCGTCCTGCTCTACCCGGACGGCAAGCCGGTGACCGATGCCCGCCTGCAGCTCAGCCTGCGCGCCCAGCAACTGTCCATGGTGGACAACGAACTGCAGTACCTCGGCCAGTTCCCGGTGGAACTGAGCAGCAGCGAGCTGACGACCGACGATCAGGGCCGCGCCACCCTCGAACTGCCGGCCGCGGAAAAGCCCAGCCGCTACCTGCTCACGGTGTTCGCCAGCGATGGCGCGGCCTATCGGGTCAAGACCAGCAAGGAAATCCTCATCGAGCGCGGCGCCGCGCGCTACCGCCTGGAAGCGCCACGGCGTTTCAGCGCGATGGGCGAGGCGGTGAAATTCGGCTACCGCAGCGAGCGTCCTACCGAGCTCAAGCCGACCCGCTACGAATGGATACGCCTGGAAGACCGTGCTCAGGGCGGCGGCGACCTCGCCGACGACGCCAAGGGTTTCGAACTGGCCTTCGAGCGGCCGGGTACCTATAGCCTGACGCTGAAGGATGCCCATGGACTGATCCTCGGCGGCACCGGCCATTCGGTGAGCGGCGAGGGCGTCAAGGCGGTGGCCGGGAGCGTGGAAATCGTGCTCGACAAGGCCGAATACCACGGCGGCGACGAGGCCCAGGCGCTGATCACCTTCCCCGAGCCGGTGGGCGATGCGCTGCTGACCCTGGAGCGCGACCGGGTGGAAGCCACGGCGCTGCTCTCCAAGGGCGGCGACTGGCTGACCCTGGAACGCCTCAACGATACCCAATACCGGGCGCGCATCCCGGTGCGCGAGCACTTCTCGCCGAACCTGACCTTCTCGGTGCTCTACACCAAGGGCGGCGACTACAGCTTCCAGAACGCCGGGATCAAGGTGGCGATGCCGCAGATCGACATCGACATCGCCGCCGACAAGGAGCGCTACCAGCCGGGCGAGACCGTGACCGTCGAACTGGCCACCCGCTTCGCCGGCAAGCCGGCGCCGACGCGCCTCACGGTGAGCGTGGTGGACGAGATGATCTACGCGCTGCAACCGGAGATCGCCCCCGGCATCGACCAGTTCTTCTACCACCCGCGGCGCAACAACGTGCGTACCAGCGCCAGCCTGTCGTTCATCGCCTACGACCTGGCCCTGCCCGGCAGCCCCAGCGCGCCCGGCCGGGCCAACCGCAGCGAGCGCGGAGTGAAGGTGCTGGAGCGGCCGCGCCGCGAGGACGTGGATACCGCCGCCTGGCAGCCGGACCTGGTCACCGACGCCGACGGCAAGGCGCGTTTCAGCTTCCGCATGCCGGACTCGCTGACGCGCTGGCGCATCACCGTGCGCGCCATCGACGAGGCGGGCCAGGTGGGGCAGAAGAAGCAGTTCATCCGTTCGGAAAAACCGCTGTACCTGAAATGGAGCGGACCGACCCGTTTCCGCGCCGGTGACAAACCCTCCCTGGGCATGTTCGCCTTCAACCAGGGCGAGACGACTGGCAAGGCCGTGCTGGTCGTGCGCTACGCCGGCCAGGAACAGCGCCGCGAGGTGAGCCTTGAGAAGGGGGTGAATTACCTGGCGCTGCCGGCCGTCGCCCTGGGTGCCGGGGAACTGGTGGCCGAGCTGGAAACCGATGGGCAGGTGGTGGACCGGCTTGCGGTCGACTTGCAAGTAGACGGCCAGGGCTGGGCCGATCGGCAGACGCTGCGCCTCGACCTGGCGGCTGGCGCCAACCCGCTGAACCTGCCGGCAGACGCCCGCGACATCCGCCTGAGCCTGGATAACAGCGCCGACGCGCTGTTCAGCAGCCGTCTCGACGACTTGCTGGCCTATCCCTACGGCTGCGTGGAGCAGACCGCCAGCCGCCTGCTGCCGCTGTCCCTGGCCTATCCGACCCTGGCCCGTGGCGAGGCGCGCATCGGCGACCGCCTGCGCCTGATCATGCAGAACAGCCGGTTGCGCCTCGTGCACATGGCCGGCCCGGAAGCCGCCTTCAGTTGGTGGGGCGACGGTGGTGTGGAGAATGCCTTCCTCACCGCCTACGCCTACTACGCCGACTGGCACGCCAGCCGCGCCCTGGCCATCGCGCTGCCGCCGGATCACTGGCAGCGCGTGCTCGACCTCTACGCCAAGCAGGCAGGTGCCACGCCGCTGTTGCAGCGGGCCCTGGTCCTCGGCTTCGCCCGCGACATGGAACTGCCGGTGACGAGCCTGGTGGAAGGGCTGCTGGCCGATCTGGCCAATGTGGGCGAGGGGCAGGGTGGCGAGGAGATGGACGATCCCCAGGGCAGCCTGATCATGGCGGCGCCGGATTCGCCCCTGGGCCTGGCTGTCGCGCGGGTGCTCGCCGCCGACCTGGCGCGCAAGGCCAAGGTTACGCTGCCGGCGGCCTTCAGCGCTCAGGTGGAGGGCGCGCGCCAACTGCTGGACGCCAGCGATTACCCGCTCGCCGAAGCCGTACGTCTCCAACAGGCGCCGGACGCTGCTCGGGCGCGCGACCTGCTGCAACGGCTGGCCCCCGAATATTCGACCCTGGAGCGGGCGCTGGCCCTGACCTGGCTGCGTCGGAGCCTGGAGCGCGCGCCCACGGCGACCGCCCTGGAGCCGGGCGAAGGCTGGCGCAAGGAGCAGGGGGCCACCGGCTCCACCTTCTGGCGCTGGCAGGGCGAAGGGCTCCCGGCCGCACTGGACATCGCCGATGCGCAGGCAAGCCCGCTGAGCGCGACCCTGAGCTTCGCCAGTGCCCAGCCGGCACAGGGTGGTCTGCCGGTTGCGCTCAAGCGTCGCCTCCTGCGGCTGGTGCCGGGCGAAGAAGCCTTCAGCTTCAGTGTCGAGGAAGTGGGCGACGAGCCGTTGTCCAGTGACGAGCTGTACCTGGATGAGCTGACCCTGACCACGGACGACGAGCGTGCGTTGCGCTACGGCCTGCTGGAAGTGCCGCTGCCGCCGGGCGCCGATGTCGAGCGGACCACCTGGGGCATCACCGTCAGCGGTCTGGGCGGCGCGGAAGCGGCGCCGTTGGAGAAGGCCCGCCATGAGCCCGGCCAATTGCGTTACGCGGTACCGCTGGACAGCCTGCAAGGCACGGTCACGCTGCGCCATCTGGTGCGCTTCTCGCAGAAAGGCGAGTTCGCCCTGCCGCCGGCGCGCTACTTCCGCATGTACGCGCCGCAGGAGCAGGCCCTGGAGGCACAACCGGCCCTTGCGGAACTGAAGGTGGAATGACGCCATGCCCCTGCGCTGGCTGCTGCCGTTGCTGATGTCCCTGCCTCTGCTCGCCGAGGCGGGGCCGGCGCCGTTGCAACTGGCGTGGCGCGGCGAGCAGGGGAATGAACTGCTGCAACTGGGGGCGAGCGGCGTCATGGCGCGCGGGCCGCTGCCGACGAACCTGCAGACGCCCCTGGGCAGCCTGTGGAAGCTGTTCGCCTTCGCCTATCTGGAAGACACCGGCCAGCCGGAGCGGGCCTACACCTGCACCGGCCAGGACCGCGACGAGGTGTACTGCTGCGATCCGGGCGAACGCATTGCGCGCGACGAGGCGCTGGTCAAGTCCTGCGGGCTCTACTTCCTGCCGCAGCGCCTGGGGTTGGATGGAGCGCTCTGGCGCGACTACTGGCATGCGCGCGGGGCACCGGATTGGCTGGCTGACCTGGGCCGCCTGCAACCGCAGACCCGTGTGTCCGTGGCGGAGCTGCTCGACAGTCTTGCCCACCTGCCGGCCCAGGCCGAGGCGCGTGCGGTGCTGCTCGACGTGACGCTGAACGGTAGCGACGGAGCGGCGGTTGCCGCACTGGGCGGACGCCTGCGGGTGAAGACCTGGAGCTGGCTGGCCGACGGCGATGCCCAGGCGCGCCAGGGTGGCTTCGCCGGTTGGCTGGCCGATGGTTCGCCGGTCTGGCTGGGCGGTTCCGGGACCAGCCAGAGCATCCTGAAACGTCATGCCGAACTGCTGGGGCAGGTCTTGCCGACCTCATGGCCGAGCGAGCCGGGCGGCTGTGTCGAGGTGAATCTGTTCAGTCGCTATCCGCTGCGCCAGTTGCGCACGGCGGAAGGTCGCGTGGCGGAACCCGGCCGCCTGCAAGGGCGTTACGAGGCGGAATTCGAGAACGGCAACCGGCTCGCCCTGGAAAGTGCCGGCGAGCTGGTGCTGAGCCGCGAGCAGGCGCGCTGGCGGCTCACCGCGCGTCTGTCGCGCGAGGAATATGTCGCCCGGGTCCTCGACCGCGAGGCCTCCGCGCAACCGGAAGAGGCGGCCAAGGCATTGGCCGTGGCGATCCGCAGCTACCTGCAACAGCAGGCCGAGCGCCGGGGCGAATGCCTGGCCATCGACGACAGCAGCGCCAGCCAGCGGGTCGCGCCGCGCCCGGCCAGCCCCGCGGCACGGGCCATCGCCGCCTGGACGGCCGATCTGGTGCTGGCCGGCGGCCCGATCACCTATCACCTGGATACGCCGGGGCCATCGCGCCTGGCCTGGACCGAGGCCGTGGCGCAGGCCGGTGCGGGGCTGCGCTACGACGCGATCCTGGCGCGGGCCTTCCCCTCCGCCAGCCTGAGCCGTTGGGACAACCCGGTCTCAGCCTGCCAGGCGCTGCCCGAGGCGGAGGATTGGCTGCGTCGCCAGCGGCGTGCCTGGCGCGAGCGCCTGGACGGCGAACCCGGCTATTTCGAACTCCCGCAGTTCGCGGTGTGCCGGCTGGCAGCGGGGCGCCCCCACGTCGACCGCGCCCGCCAGCGCATCTTCGTGCGTGGACTGCACAGCCTGCAGGATCGCCTGGACCTGACCCACGAATACCTACACCTCGCCTTCGAGGCCCACCCCAACGGCCAGGACGAGGACTACGTCGAACACCTCGCCCGCCAACTGCTTCTGGAATGACCCTATGCGTCGTCACCTTTTCTCCCCCGCGCTTCTGGCTTGCCTGCTGCCATTGAGTGCTTCGCAAGCCGCCGAGGGGATACGCCTCGATACCCCGCGCTCCGGCTGGCGCCAGGGCTCCGGGGATGGCGCGCACTTCATGCAGGAGGTGAACTATCCGGCGTCTTCGGTGAACAGCGCGGCCGACCAGGCGGAGACCGCGCGGATCAAGGGGGCGATGCTGGAGCGGCCGAAGGATGCGTCGAAGCCGGCCCGGCTGATCGTCAATGGTGTGGCGATGCCGCTGAAGGTCCAGGAGGACGGCAGCTTCGACCGCCCGTTCGTGTTCCCTTCCGGCAGCAACAACGTGGAAGTGCGCAGCCAGGACGGCCAGCAGCGCCGCCGCGTGCAGTTCTACAACCTGAGCAGCGGCGAGACGCCGGCCAAGCTGCGCGTGGTGCTGTCCTGGGACAGCGACAACACCGACCTCGACCTGCATCTGGTAACGCCCGACGGCGGGCACGTCTGGTACGGCGAGCGCTCCCTGGCCAACGGCGCCGCGCTGGATGTGGATGTCACCACCGGCTTCGGCCCTGAGATGATCGCCTCGCCGACGCCGCTCAAGGGCCAGTACCTGATCTACGTGAACTACTACGGCGGCGGCTACAACCGCGATGCGGACGGCGCGGAACAGGCCGGTCAGGCGCTGACCACCGCCCAGGTGACCCTGATCAGCGAAGAGGGCACGCCGGACGAGAAGCAGGAAACCTTCCTCATCCCCATGCGCGCCCCCGGTGAGCTGACCCTGGTCAAGCGCTTCAGCTATCCCTGAGCCTTGCTTCCCTCGGGCTTTAGCTACGAAGACTGGCCGGGCGCATGTCCAGCCAGTTCGCTTCGACGTAGGCCAGTGCCTCTTCCTTGGTCGAGGCCGGCAGGACGGTGCGCCAGCCTGCGGGCACTGCCAGATCGGCGGGCCACAGTGAGTATTGTTCCTCTTCGTTGATGAGGACGAGGTAGTGCGAGGGCGTCTCTTCGTGCATGTCGTGCTTTCCTTCAGTCGATCTTGCGGAATACCGGGCGCCCCGACGTCAGCCAGCGGTCGGTTCGGGCTGCGTTCGGCCCGGCCGTGGTGATAGCGGAAGTCATTCGTCGGGCTTTCCTCATTGTCGGAGTCTTTTCGCCAGCAGCTGTGCGATGCGTGCGAGCCATTCGGGGCGGGTCATCTCGTCGTGGTGGCAAGGCAACGCATGCGCTTCGATGTCCGAGGCGAAGGCCGCCCAGAGTCGGTGGAACGGGATTTCCCGGGGTGCTGTCGCGGTGGCCTCGAGGAAGCTCAGGCGTCCCCGGAGGTGGCCGAGATTCGGACGTCGCCAGAGTTTCAAGGTGTGTTTGAACGCTTCGAACAGCCATTCCACCTGCTCTGCGGGGAGCGTCGCCAGCCGCCCGCGGGTGGACCGTGCCAGGGCTTGGCGCGGATCGTCGGTGTCGCGCGGTGCGTCAATACCGACCATTTCGCAGAAGCGGCGCAACAACTCGGCTTCGGTCGGCATCTCGCTCTCCGGTCGATCCAGAGGATAGCTGTCCAGCAGGATCAGGTGCTCCACCTCATGGCCGAGCGCTTCGAGGCGTGTGGCAATGCGGTGGGCGATCACCCCGCCAATGGACCAGCCCAGCAAACGATACGGACCTTCCGCCTGGACCTGCCGCAAGGTGGCGATGTAGGCATCGATGAGGTCGTCCTGATCGGACGGTAGCCGGCTCCCGGCCTCCAGGTACGGCGTCTGCAGTACGTACAGCGGAATGCCTCCGGGCAGGGCGGCGGCCAACCCGGTGAAGGCCCAGCCGAGGCCGCTGGCGGTGTGCAGGCAGAACAGCGGTCGCATGCCACCGCCACGGCGCAACGGCAGCAGCGGGGCGAAGTCGCTGGCGCTGTCGCCGCTGTCCAGCCAGCGCGCGAGCCGTGCCACGCTGGGAGCCTCGAATAGCGCGCGGACCGGCAGCGCCACGTCCAGGGCGGTTCGGATATCGCTGACCAACCGGGTGGCCAGCAGCGAATGGCCGCCGAGTTCGAAGAAGTTGTCATCCATCCCGACCCTGTCGAGCCCGAGCGTGCGAGCGAACAGGGCGGCCAGCGTGCGCTCCCGGGGTGTCAGCGGTTCGCGTGTAGAGGTCTGCGCCGTGAAGTCCGGTGCGGGCAGCGCCTTGCGGTCGACCTTGCCGTTGGGTGTCAGCGGCAGGGCAGCGAGCCGCAGCACGGCGGAGGGGACCATGTGCTCGGGCAGGCGTTCGGCGAGGAAGCGGCGTAGAGCGGCCGGCTCCAGATCGGCTGTCGGGGCGGCGACCGCATAGGCGATCACGTGCTCGCGGCCGCTCCGGTCGTGGCGAACGGTGACCGCTGCCTGGGCCACCTGTGGATGCCGCTCCAGCGTTGCCTGGATTTCGCCGGGTTCGATGCGGAAGCCACGGATTTTCACCTGTTCGTCGATCCGCCCGAGGTATTCGAGCGTGCCGTCGTTGCACCAGCGACCGAGATCGCCGGAGCGGTAGAGGCGTGAACCGGGCGGGCCGAAGGGATCGGCGACGAAGCGTTCGGCGGTGAGGCCGGGACGCCTCAGGTAGCCGCGAGCGACGCCTGCGCCAGCGATATGGATTTCTCCTGGCGTTCCTGCGGGAACGGGTTGCAGGCGCTCATCCAGCACATACACGCGAGTGTTCGCGATCGGCCGGCCGAGCGGTTGCCAGGCGGTATTACCCGTGCAACGCCAGGCGGTCGAGTCGATGGTCGCTTCGGTGGGGCCGTAAAGGTTGACCACACCCTCGGTCGCCAGCGGTGCAGCCCGCTCCGCCAGGGCCGTGCTCAATGGCTCGCCGCCGCAGAACAGGTAGCGACAGCGGAAGGGTGTCGAACCGTCGTCCGGCAGCAGGGCATCCAGCAGGCTGGGCACGCACTGGACGATGCTTGCTTCCTGGCGGCGGATCGTTTCGGCGATGGCCAGCGGGTCGCGGTTGGCGCTGTTCGGCAGTAGAACCAGGCGGGCGCCGATGGCCAGGGGCGTCCAGAGCTCCCATACCGAGGCGTCGAAGGAGATCGGCGTGCGTTGCAGGAATCGATCTGCCGACGTGAGACCGAAGGTTTCGGTCTGCCAACCGATGTGGTTGGCCAGGCTGCGGTGTTCCACCATCACACCCTTGGGCTTGCCGGTGGAGCCCGAGGTGTAGATCAGATAGGCCAAATGATCCGGGGTCAGGTTTGGTACATCGGGGGCGGTGTCCGGCTGGTTGGCCCAGGCGGGGCGTTCCGCATCCAGCCGGCACAGCGGCAGGTCGTCCGGGAGAGCCAGTCCGTCCGGCAGGCTGCTGTCGGCCAGGAGTGCCAGCGGCTGGCTGTCCGCGAGCATGAAGGCCAGGCGCTCCAGGGGGTAGGCCGGGTCCAGCGGCACGTAGGCACCGCCCGCCTTGAGGATGGCCAGCAGGCCGACGAGCATGTCGAAACCGCGCTGGGCGCAGATCGCCACGCGGGCATCGGGACCGACGCCGAGCCCGCGCAGGTGATGAGCCAGGCGGTTGGCTCGGGCATCCAGCTCGGCGTAGCTCATCCGCGCTTCGTCCATGGCCAGGGCCACGGCATCGGGTGCGCGTCGGGCCTGGGCTTCAAACATCTTATGGATGCAGGGGCGGATCGGCGTGGCCTGGCCGTGGTCGAGCGCCAGCAGGGCGTCGCGCTCGAGGTCGCTCAGCAGATTGATGCGACCGAGTGCCTGCCACTCATCCTCCACCATGCCTCGCAGCAGGGTTTGCAGATAGCCGGCGTGACGCTCGATGGTGGTGGTATCGAACAGGGCCGTGGCGTAGTTGAGGTTGGCCTTGAAGCAATCACCGGAGCGGACGAAGGTCAGGGACAGGTCGAATTTCGCGGTGCTGCCGGAAAGGGCCACGGGTCGCGGGTTGAGCATGGCCCAAGGTCCTTCGGGGCTTTCCCCGGCTTCACCGTCCTCCCAGGCGAACAGCACCTGCACCAGCGGTGCGTGGGCGAGGCTGCGCGGCGGTTGCAGCAATTCCACGACCTGTTCGAAGGGCAGCTCCTGATGGTCCTGGGCGTCCAGGGCGACCTGCCGGACCCGGCTCAGCAGCTCAGGGACGGTCAGGCGGCCGGGCTGGTCGATGCGCAGGGCCAGGGTGTTGACGAAGAAGCCGATCAGCGGCTCCAGTTCGGTGCGGGTACGTCCGGCCACCGGAGTGCCGATCAGTACCGTCGGCTGGCGGGTGAGCCGGCCGAGCAGGGCCCCCCAGGCGGCCAGCAGGGTCATGAACGGGGTGCAGCCATGGCGGCGGCCGAGGGCTTCGAGGTCGCGGCTGAGAGCCGGGTCCAGCTCGAAGCCGAGGTTGGCACCGGCGAAGTCCTGGGTGGGCGGGCGTGGCCGGTCCAGGGGCAGGTCGATCAGCGTCGGCGCGTCGGCGAGTTGGATGCGCCAGTAGTCGGCCTGCCGTTGCAGGTGTTCGCCGGTCAGCCAGCGGCGTTGCCAGGCGGCGTAGTCCGGGTACTGGATCGGCAGGGCCGGCAGTGGATCGTCGAGGCCCTGGGCGAAGGCGTCGTAGAACGCGGCGAGTTCGCGACGCAGCACGCCGGCGGACCAGCCGTCGGAGACGATGTGGTGTTGGACGATCAGCAGCAGGTGTTCGCGTTCGGCGATGCATAGCAGGTGGAAGCGGACCGGCAGTTCGCTGTCGAGACGGAACGCGCGGCGGGTCTCCTTCTCCAGCCAATGCCGGATGGCAGATGTCCGATCCTGCTCCGGGGGCAAGTCATGCCGTTCGAGCAGTTCCGGAATCGATCCGGGCGGCAGGATGTCGAGGCAGGGTTCGCCCCCATGGGCGATGAAGCGGCTTCTGAAAACGTCATGGCGATCCACCAGCGCCTGAATGGCGCGCCGCAGCGCTCCAAGGTGCAAATCCCCTTCCAGGCGCAGTGCCATCGGGATCAGGTAGGTGGGACTGGGGCCTTCCATCTGGTCGAGGAACCACAGGCGCTGCTGGGCGAAGGACAGCGGCAACGGTGCTTCCCGCGAAACGGGCTCGACGGGCGGCACGACGGCTTGCCGGGATTGTGCCACGAGAGTGGCCTGCTCGTGCAGCACGGGGTGCTCGAACAGGACGGCCAGGCGGAGCTGGCACTGGAAGGCGTCCTGCAGGCGGGCGAGGAGCTGCATCATCAGCAGCGAATGGCCGCCGAGTTCGAAGAAATGATCGTGACGGCCGACCCGGTCGAGGTTCAACAGCGCGGTCCAGATACCGGCGATGCGGGTTTCCACGGGGCCCTGGGGCGGCTCGTAGGTGCGGCTGGCCACGGCGTCGGTGCCGGGTGCAGGCAGGGCGCGGCGGTCGAGCTTGCCGTTAGCGGTGAGCGGCAGAGCGTCGAGGCGGACAAAGGCGGCTGGCAGCATGTAGTCGGGCAGCTGGCTGGCCAAGACTTCGCGCAGCGCGGCCGGTGTTGGCGCCTGCGCTACGGGCCGGGCGGTGAAGTAGGCCACCAGTTGTTTGTCCCCGGCTCCGGTTTCGCGAGTGAGGACGACCGCCTCGCGAACACCGGGGCAACTGGCGAGACGGGCTTCGATCTCGCCCAGCTCGATGCGGAAACCCCGGATTTTCACCTGTTCGTCGATCCGTCCGAGGTATTCGAGGCTGCCGTCGTTGCGCCAGCGACCGAGGTCGCCAGAGCGGTAGAGCCGTGCGCCGGGCGGGCCGAAGGGATCGGTAATGAAGCGCTCGGCGGTGAGATCGGGGCGGTTGAGGTAGCCTCGGGCCAAGCCTGCGCCGCCCACATGCAGCTCTCCGGCAACGCCCAGCGGAGCCGGTTGGCCGTATTCGTCGAGGACATAGAGGCGCAAGTCCGGGATGCGTTCGCCGATGGGGCTGGCACCGGCCCGCTCGGCGTCGGCCGGCTCCAGCGCACGGTAGGTCACGTGCACCGTGGTTTCGGTGATGCCGTACATGTTCACCAGGCGCGTCCCGGCATTGGCCGGATGGGCGTACCAGGGCCTGAGCCAGGCGGTGTCCAGGGCCTCGCCGCCGAACACGATGCAGCGAAGCGCATGGCGGCGATCGCTGCCCGCCTGGGTGGTGCACAGTTGGCGGAAGGCGCTCGGGGTCTGGTTCAGGACGGTCACGCCGATGTCGCAGAGCAGCGCATAGAAGTCTTGCGGCGAACGGCTGGCCGCGTGCGGCACGATCAGCAGTTTCCCGCCATGGAGCAGCGCCCCCCAGATTTCCCACACCGAGAAGTCGAAGGCGAAGGAGTGGAACAGCGACCAGGTGTCCTGCGGGCCGAAGCCGAACCACGCCTGGGTGGCGGCGAACAGTCGGGTCACTTGGCGATGCTCGATCATCACGCCCTTGGGCTTGCCGGTGGAGCCGGAGGTGTAGATGAGATAGGCCAGGTGGTCCGGGGTCAGGTCCGGCACTTCGGGGGCGGTGTCCGGCTGGCCGGCCCAGGCGGGGCGTTCCGCATCCAGTCGGCACAGCGGCAGGTCGTCTGGGAGAGCCAGCCCGTCCGGCAGGCTGCTGTCGGCCAGGAGGACCAGCGGCTGGCTGTCGTCGAGCATGAAGGCCAGGCGCTCCAGGGGGTAGGCCGGGTCCAGCGGTACGTAGGCACCGCCCGCCTTGAGGATGGCCAGCAGGCCGACGAGCATGTCGAAACCGCGCTGGACGCAGATCGCCACGCGGGCATCGGGACCGACACCGAGCCCGCGCAGGTGATGGGCCAGGCGGTTGGCGCGGGCGTCCAGCTCGGCGTAGCTCATCCGCGCTTCGTCCATGACCAGGGCCACGGCATCGGGCGAGTGCCGGACCTGGGCCTCGAACAGCCGGTGGATGCAGGGCTGGGGCGGCGTGGCCTGGGTGCGGTTGAGCCCGTGCAGCAGGTGGTCGCGTTCGGCGGCGCTCAGCAGATCGATGCGGCCGAGTACCTGCCGTTCGTTCTCCACCATGCCGCGCAGCAGGGCCTGCAAATGGCCGGCGTGGCGCTCGATGGTGGTGGCATCGAACAGGGCGGTGGCGTAGTTGAGGTTGCCCTTGAGACGGTTGCCGGAGCGGCTGAAGGTCAGGGACAGGTCGAACTTGGCGGTGGTGCCGGGCAGTCCGAGAGACTGCGGTGACAGTGAAGCCCAGGGGCCGCTGTCGACAGCGATGGGCTCATGGTCTTCCCAGGCGAACATCACTTGCACCAGCGGAGCATGGGCGAGGCTGCGCGGCGGTTGCAGCAATTCCACGACCTGTTCGAAGGGCAGCTCCTGATGGTCCTGGGCTTCCAAGGCGACCTGCCGGACCCGGCTCAGCAGCTCAGGGACGGTCAGGCGGCCGGGCTGGTCGATGCGCAGGGCCAGGGTGTTGACGAAGAAGCCGATCAGCGGCTCCAACTCGGTGCGGGTACGCCCGGCCACCGGAGTGCCGATCAGTACCGTCGGCTGGCGGGTGAGCCGGCCGAGCAGGGCGCCCCAGGCGGCCAGCAGGGTCATGTACGGGGTGCAGCCATGGCGGCGGCCGAGGGCTTCGAGGTCGCGGCTGAGAGCCGGGTCCAGCTCGAAGCCGAGGTTGGCGCCGGCGAAGTCTTGGATGGGCGGGCGTGGCCGGTCCAGGGGCAGGTCGATCAGCGTCGGCGCGTCGGCGAGTTGGGTGCGCCAGTAGTCGGCCTGCCGTTGCAGGTGTTCGCCGGTCAGCCAGCGGCGTTGCCAGGCGGCGTAGTCCGGGTACTGGATCGGCAGGGCCGGCAGCGGATCGTCGAGGCCCTGGGCGAAAGCATCGTAGAGCGCGGCGAGTTCGCGGCGCAGCACACCGGCGGACCAGCCATCGGAGACGATGTGGTGTTGGACGATCAGCAATACGTGTTCGCGCTCGGCGAGACGCAGCAGGCGGAAGCGGATCGGTGCTTCTTCTTCGAGCCGGAAAAACGAGTGGGCTTCCCGTTCGAGCCGAGAAGCCAACTGGCTCGGATCGTCAAGGACTTCCTCATCCAGGCGGAAAGTCTGCTCGACGGGCAGGATATCCACCTGGGATTCGCCGTTGCGCTCCGCGAACCGACTGCGCAGTACCTCATGCCGGCTAACCAGTGCTTGCAGCGCTCGACGCAGGGCCATCGTATCCAGTGCCCCATCCAGGCGCAGCGCCAGAGGAATCAGGTAGGTAGAGTTGGGACCCTCCAGCCGGTCGAGGAACCACAGGCGCTGCTGGGCGAAGGACAGCGGCAGCGGAACTTGCCGCGAAGCGGGCTCGATGGGCGGCAGGGTCGTGTGCTGAGCCTGCGTCACGAGACGCCCCTGCTCGTGCAGCATGGGGTGCTCGAAGAGGTCGGCCAGATGCAACTGGCAGTGGAAGGCAGCCTGCAGGCGGGCGAGGAGCTGCATCACCAGTAGCGAATGGCCGCCGAGTTCGAAGAAGTGATCGTGACGGCCGACCCGGTCGAGGCCCAGCAGCGCGGCCCAGATACCGGCGATGCGGGTTTCCACGGGGCCCTGGGGCGGCTCGTAGGCACGGCTGGCCACGGCGTCGGTGCCGGGTGCGGGCAGGGCGCGGCGGTCGAGCTTGCCGTTGGCGGTGAGCGGCAGTGTGTCGAGGCGGACGAAGGCGGCCGGTAGCATGTAGTCGGGCAGTTGGCTGGCCAGGGCTTCGCGCAGCGCGGCCGGTGTTGGCGCCTGCGCTTCGGGCCGGACGGTGAAGTAGGCCACCAGTTGCTTGCCATCCGAACCGGTGTCGCGGACGATGACGGCCGTTTCGCGGACACCGGGGCAGGCGGCGAGACGGGCTTCGATCTCGCCCAGTTCGATGCGGAAGCCACGGATCTTCACCTGTTCGTCGATCCGGCCGAAGTATTCGAGGCTGCCGTCGGCGCGCCAGCGGCCGAGGTCGCCGGAGCGGTAGAGGCGTGCGCCGGGCGGGCCGAACGGGTCGGCGACGAAGCGTTCGGCGGTGAGGCCGGGGCGGTTCAGGTAGCCGCGTGCCACACCCGGTCCGCCGATGCAGATTTCGCCGGCGACGCCGATGGGGACTTCCCGCAGCCGCTCATCCAGCAGGTGGACACGCGCGTTGTCGATGGGCGTGCCGAGGGACAGGTCGGAGGAGTTCAGCGTGGCGTTCATCGTGGCCAGCACGGTCGTTTCCGTCGGGCCGTAGGCGTTGATCATTGACCGGCCAGGGCTCCAGCGGCCCACCAGGGCCGGCGGGCAGGCTTCGCCGGCGACGATGAGATGGCGGACCGAAGCCAGGCTGCCTTCCGGCATGACCGCCAGGGCGGCGGGTGGCAAGGTCAGGTGAGTGATGCCTTCGCGCTCCACCAGCGCGGCGAGTGGGATGCCTGGCGTCAGTGCATCGGGCTCGGCCGCTACCAGCGTCGCGCCCGAAAGCAACGGGCGCAGCAATTCGGAAATGGCCGCATCGAAACTGGGGGAGGCGAACTGCAGCACACGGCTGCCTGGTCCGAGCGCGCAACGGCGCCGATGGGTGCTGACCAGGTGCGGCAGGCCCTGGTGCGTCACCACTACGCCTTTCGGTCGGCCGGTAGAGCCGGAGGTGTAGATGAGGTAGGCCGCCTGCCGTGGCGACAGGGCGAAGCCGCGTGCCGTGTCGTCCGGATCGCTGTCGGACTGGCATGCCAGGCTGGCGAGGCAGTCCGGATCGTCGAGCCGCAGGAGCGGACCCTGGATGTGCGGAAGGTCCTGTTGCAGGGCGACGGTGGTCAACAGTGCCATGGGGCGCGCGTCTGTCACCATGTAGGCGAGGCGTTCGCGCGGATAGCCGGGATCGAGCGGCAAATAGGTGGCGCCGGCCTTGAAGATCGCCAGCAGGGCGATCGCCAGGTCTGCCCCACGGGGCAAGGCGACGGCCACATGATCCTCGTGGCCCACACCCAGGGCCAGCAGTCGATGGGCCAGCCGGTTGGCGCGGGCGTTCAGTTCGGCGTAGCTCAGCGCCTCGCTGGCGTCGACGAGGGCGATGGCTTTCGGAGAGCGCCTGACCTGGCGTTCGAACAGCACGGACACCGGGGCTTCCTCGACCGGGTGGTAGCTGTTGTTCCAGAGGTCGAGCTGATGCCGGTCATGGCGGTCCAGCAGATCGATATCGCCGATCCGGCGGTCGGAGTCCGCCAGCATGCCATCGAGGATGTGCCGCCAGTGTCGGGCCAGGCGCTCTGCGCTGGTGCGGTCGAACAGCTCCATGGCGTATTCCAGGCTGCCCTGCAGTCGAACTGGCTGGCCTTGGTCATCCAGCGTTTCGCGCAGGTTGAAGACCAGGTCGAACTTGACCGATGACAGACATGCCGGCTGCGGTGTGGCGACAAGGTCTGCCAGGGCGAGGCCTGTTTGCGTGCCGTGCTGAAGCCCCAGCATGACCTGGAACAGTGGGTGGGCGGACAAGGTGCGTGATGGATTCAGTGCTTCGACCAACCGCTCGAACGGCAGGTCCTGGTGGGCGTAGGCCGCCAGGTTCCGTTCGCGGACACGGCTGAGCAATTCCGCGATGCCGGGATCGCCGCTGGTGTCGGTACGCAGGGCGAGAGTGTTGACGAAGAAGCCGACCAGCGGGGCGAGCGCTTCGTCGGTGCGTCCGGCGATCGGGGCGCCGATGACGATGTCAGTACCTGCGCCATGGCGGGTGAGAAGAATGGCCAGGGCAGCCTGCAGCACCATGAACAGGGTGGCGCCATGTCGTTGGCCGAGGGCGGTCAGCTCCGCATGCAGATGCTCCGGCAGGTCCAGGGGGACCGAGTCGCCCCGATGATTCGGCCGGGCCGGCCGGGGACGGTCGGGTTGTGGCCCGCACAGCTCCGGTACACCGTGGAGCGCTTCGCGCCAGTAGGCAAGCTGGCGTTCGGCCAGGGTGGCGTTGCCTATGGGCTGTTCCAGCAGGGCGTGCTGCCACAGCGTGTAGTCGGCGTATTGGACAGGCAGGGGCGGCCAGGCCGGCGCCTGGCCGCGACGCCGGGCCGCGTAGGCGGTTGCCAGGTCCGCCGATAGTGGGGGAATGGAGAAGCCGTCGGCGGCGATGTGATGCAGCACCAGCAGCAGGACATGCTGCGTCGGGCCTAGCTCGAACAGGATGGCGCGTAGCGGGATTTCCCGTGTCAGGTCGAAGCGATGGTGGACCGCCTGGTTCAGGGCATTACGCACTGCGGGGGGCAGCGGAGCATCCGGTCGTTCGCCCAGGCCGAGGGCGATGCGCTCCAGGACCGGACGGGCCTGATCGGCAGAGAGGATGCGCTGGCAGGCACCGTCGGCGGTTTCGGCGAACAGCGTCCGCAGGCTTTCGTGGCGTTCGACGAGGTCGGCCAGGGCGTGATCCAGCGCGACATGGTCCAGCTCGCCGTGCAGGCTCCAGCAGACGGGGATGTTGTAGGTCGGGCTCGGGCCTTCGAGGCGGTGAATGAACCACAGCCGTTGTTGAGCGGGCGACAGCGGAAGCGAATCGGGGCGTGGCTGGGGACGCAGGACGGGGCGGGTTTCGCCGGCGTCGTCGTCGAGCCGTTGAAGGAGTTGGGCAACGCTGGGCGCCTCGAAGAGCGTACGCAGCGGGAGGTCCAGACTCAATGCCGAGCGAACCCGGCTGACCAGTTGGGTGGCGAGGAGCGAGTGGCCGCCCAGGTCGAAGAAGTTGTCGTCGAGGCCGACCCGGGGCAACCCGAGCGTATCGGCGAAGAGTGAGGCGAGGGCGCGTTCGCGGGGTGTCCGGGGTTCGCGAATGGCGGACGAGGCGGTGAAGTCGGGTGCGGGCAGGGCCTTGCGGTCGATCTTGCCGTTCGCGGTCAGCGGAAGTGCGTCGAGCATGACCACGGCGGCCGGGACCATGTAGTCCGGCAGGCGCTCGGCGAGATGGCGCCGCAAGACGGCGGGATCGGGGCATGCCTTATCACAGGGGACCGTATAGGCGACCAACTGCTTGCCGCCGGCCGGCGCTTCGCGGACAAGCACGACGGCCTGGGCGACGCCGGGGTGCTGCTCCAATACGGCCTGGATTTCGCCGGGCTCGATGCGGAAACCGCGAATCTTCACCTGATCGTCGATGCGGCCGAGGAATTCGAGGATGCCGTCGTGGCGCCACCGGCCGAGGTCGCCGGAGCGATAGAGACGTGAGCCGGGTGGGCCGAAGGGATCGGCGACGAATCGCTCGGCGGTGAGGCCGGGGCGGTTCAGGTAGCCGCGCGCAACGCCCGGCCCGCCGATGCAGATTTCTCCGGCGACGCCGATGGGCTGCCGCCGGAGCCGATGGTCGAGGATGTGCACCTGGGTATTGCCCAGCGGCAGGCCGAGGGGGACGTTTTCCGCCACCGGGGCGGCGGTGGGCAGGGCATGCGCCACGGCGAAGGTGGTGGTTTCCGTGGGGCCGTAGACGTGTACCGTCCGGGTCGCCGGACAGGCATCGAGCATGCGTCGGAAGGCCGCGGGCGAGGCGCGCTCGCCGCCGGTCCATACGGTGCGCAGGCTGGAGAGACTGGATGGAGCGCTGTCCATGATCAGGCGAAACAGCGCGGTGGTCAGGAACAGCGCCGTGATGCCGCCTTCGACGAGCGTCCGCTCCAGGGTGGTCGGGTCCAGCTCACCCCCGGGCGCAGCCACCACCGTTCCCCCGGTCAGCAGGGGAACCCAGATTTCGTAGGTGGACGCATCGAAGGCATGGGACGAGTGCGCCAGTACGCAGGCATGGTCGCCGTCCTGCCAGCGCCGGTCGCCGACGAAGCTGGCGATGTTACGGTGGCTGACGGCGACGCCTTTCGGCTTTCCGGTCGAGCCGGAGGTGTAGATGACGTAGGCCAGTTGGTCCGCCGAGCAGGGAACGTCCGGGATGGTGGCGGGTCCGTGCGCTATTTCGGCCTCGTCGAGGGTGACGATGCAGCCGGCGAGCCCTTCGCCGTGGGCTCTGTCGCGAACCAGCAGCACCTTCGTGGCGGCGTCTTCGACGATCCAGCGCTTGCGCTCTTCGGGATAGCGGGACGACAGCGGGACATAGACGCCGCCGGCCTTGAGCACCGCGAGGATCGACACGACGAAATCGAGGGTGTCTTCGAGCAGCACGGCGACGGCGTCTTCCCGGGCGACACCGGAGGCCAGCAGGCGGTGGGCGAGCCGGTTGGAGCGATTGTCGAGTTCCGCATAGGACAGCCGGGTGGCGCCGGCGACCAGGGCCGTGGCGTCGGGATGCTCCAGCACACGCCGCGCGAACAGCGCCGGGATGGGCCATTCGTCCACTGCTTGCCGGGTATCGTTCCACTGTTCCAACCGGTGGGTTTCTTCGGCATCGAGCAGGGCGATGTCGTCGATTCGTTCTCTGGGGGCGGCGGCCATGGCCTCCAGTATCCGCTGCCAGCGTTCCGCCAGGTGTTCGGCGGTGGGGCGGTCGAACAGATCGGCGGCATATTCGAGGCGGCCCCACAGGCCGGCCGGCTCGCCACCGGGGCTTGTTTCTTCGCGCAGATTGAAGACCAGGTCGCACTTGATCGACGGCTGTTCCACTGGCTTCGGCGTGACTTGCAGGCCGGCCAGGGCGAGCCGGGGGAGTGCCATGTTCTGCAGCCCCAGCATCACCTGGAACACCGGATGCGCCGAGGGAGTGCGGAGCGGATTCAACGCCTCGACCACTTGCTCGAAAGGCACGTCCTGGTTCGCATAGGCGGCCAGGCTCTGGTCGCGGACCCGCTTCAACAGGTCCGCCACCGTGGGATTGCCGCGGGTGTCGGTGCGCAAGGCCAGGGTATTGACGAAGAAGCCGACCAGCGGGGCGAGGGCTTGGTCGTCGCGTCCGGCCACCGGTGAGCCGATCACGATGTCCTGGCCCGCGCCATGCCGGCTGAGGAGGATCGCCAGGGCGGCCTGTAGCACCATGAACAGGCTGGCGCCATGGCGCTGACCTAGTCCGATCAGGGCGCCGTGCAGTGCCGACGGGATCTACAAGGCCAGCAAGCCGCCTCGTTGGCTGAGCAGGGCGGGGCGTGGACGGTCGGGCAGCGGCGTGCAGAGATCGGGCAGGCCCGACAAGGCGTCTCGCCAATGGGCGAGTTGGCGGGCGGAGAGGCTGTCGGGGTTTTCCGGCGAGCCCAGCATGGCGTGCTGCCAGAGGGTGTAGTCGGCGTACTGGAGCGGCAACGCTGCCCACTCCGGGGCCCTGCCGTTCCGGCGGGCGGCGTAGGCGGTCGACAGATCGGCCATCAGGGGGGCGATGGACCAGCCGTCGGCGGCGATGTGGTGCAGGACCAGCACCAGCAGGTGACGTTCCGGTGCGAGCCGCAGCAGGGTGGCGCGCAGGGGAATCTGCGTGGCCAGGTCGAACGGCCGGCTCGCTGCCTGTTCCAGCGCGGCCCGCGGGTCGCCCGCCACATCGACCCGTTCGAGGGACGGACGGGCCTGGGTTGGTGGCAGGATGTGCTGGTGTGGGCCGGTTTCCGCCTCGGGAAATATCGTGCGCAGGCTTTCGTGGCGATCGGTCAGGTCGCCCAGGGAGGCCTCCAGCGCATCGGTATCGAGCGGGCCTTCGAGCAGCCAGCCGGACGGGAGGTTGTAGGTTGCGCCCGGGCCTTCGAGCTTTTGCAGGAACCAGAGGCGCTGCTGGGCCGGAGACAGCGGCAGGCGCTCGGGCCGTAGCGCCGACGCCAGGCGTGGACGGTCGGCAGCCGTCGGGCTGCTGTCCAGTCGAGCGGCCAGCTCCGCGACGCTGGGCGCTTCGAAGAGCGTGCGGACCGACAAGTCCAAGCCCAGGGATTCACGAACGCGGCCCGCCAACTGGATGGCCAGCAGTGAGTGGCCGCCGAGATCGAAGAAGCTGTCGTCGATGCCGATATCCGGTACGCCGAGGGTGTCGGCGAAGAGCGTCGCCAGGGTGCGCTCGCGGGGTGTGCGTGGCGCGCGGGAGTCTGCGCGGGCGGCGAAGGTCGGGGCGGGTAGAGCCTGGCGGTCGATCTTGCCATGGGCGGTCAATGGCAGCGCCGGGAGCATCAGCACGGCGGCGGGAACCATATGGTCCGGCAGGCGCTCGGCGAGGAAGCGGCGCAGCGTCTCGGGCTGGGGATGCTGGCCGTCGGTGGGAACGGCATAGGCGACCAGTCGTTTGCTGCCGGGCGGGTTCTCATGCAGATGGACGAGGGCTTGGGCCACACCGGGATGCTGCTCCAGCAGGGCCTGAATCTCGCCGGGCTCGATACGGAAGCCGCGAATCTTCACTTGGTCATCGATGCGTCCGAGGAACTCCAGGCTGCCGTCGTCTCGCCAGCGGCCGAGATCGCCGGAGCGGTAGAGACGTGCGCCGGGCGGGCCGAAAGGATCGGCGACGAAGCGTTCGGCGGTGAGGCCTGAGCGGTTCAGGTAACCCCGGGCGATGCCGGCACCGCCGATGCAGATTTCCCCAGGGGTACCGAGGGGGACCTGCCGGAGTCCGGCATCGAGGAGGTGGATGCGGACGTTATCGATGGGGGTGCCGATGGACAGGTCCGAGGGGCTCAGCGTGGCGTTCATCGTCGCCAGTACGGTCGCTTCCGTCGGGCCATAGGCGTTGACCAACCGCCGCTGGCGACTTTCCCAGCGCTCCACCAGGGCGGGGGAAAAGGCTTCGCCGGCGACGATGAGGCAGCGGACCGATGCGAGGCTGTCGTCCGGCATGACGGCGAGGACTGCGGGTGTCAGGGTGAGGTGCGTGATGCTTGTGCGTTCGACCAGCGCGGCCAGGGGAGCACCGGGGGCCAATTGTTCAGGGGACGCCATCACCAGGGTGGCGCCGGACAACAGCGGCCGCAGCATCTCCGAAATCGCCGCGTCGAAGCCAGGCGAGGCGAACTGCAGCACCCGGCAGCCGGGCCCCAGTTCGCAACGCCGTTGGTGGGTGCTGACCAGGTGCGGCAGGCCGCGATGAGGCACCACCACACCTTTCGGTTGCCCCGTGGAGCCCGAGGTGTAGATGATGTAGGCGCTCTGATGGGGCACCAGCGTGAAGCCCCGCTCGCTGTCGCTGGGCGCGTGGGAAGGCTGTTGGGCGAGATCGGCCTGGCACTGGGCATCGTCGAGCAGCAGCGTACCGGCGGCGTCGAAGGCGGGAAGAGTCTTCTGGTTTTCGCGGGTAGTCAGCAGCAACGCCGGCTGGGCGTCGCCGATCATATAAGCCAGGCGCGTGGACGGGTAATCCGCATCGAGCGGCAAGTAAGTGCCGCCCGCCTTGAGGATGGCGAGCAGGGCGATGGGAAGTTCCGGCGAACGGGGCAAGGCGACGGCAACCCGGCTTTCCCGGCCGATTCCCAATTCGATGAGCCGATGGGCCAGCCGGTTGGCTCGTTCGTCCAGCTCCGCATAAGTCAGATGCGTATCGCCGAAGACGATGGCTTGCGCATTGGCATGTTTGGTCACCTGCCGCTCGAAGAGTTGAGGAACCGGTAGTTCGTCGAGCGTATGCGTGGTGTCGTTCCAGGTATTCAGCGGGCGCTTCTCGTCAGCACTGAGCATTGTCGAGATCCGGTCGGGAAGAAAGGTGGGTGTGGAGAGCGTCTAGGATGCGAGCGGTACAGGTCTGCACGTCGAACCGGCCGGTATCGACCGGCAGCGCTTCCTCTCCCGGTGGTTCGTAGGGCGCGGCGATCCCGGTCATGCCGGACAGCAGGCCGTCTTCCACCTGGCGGTAGAGGCCTTTGGGGTCGCGGGCGCGGCAGGTTTCCAGCGACGCACAAACCCAGACTTCCAGCATGTTCGCGGGGCCGATGATGGTGCGGGCGAGTTGCCGGTCGGCGCGGTAGGGCGAGACAAGCGCGACGATGACATCCACCCCGGCGTCGTTGAGTATCCGTGCGACGTGGGCGACCCGGCGTACCTGCTCCTTGCGGTCTTCGCGGCCGTATCCCAAGTCGCTGCTCAAGCCTTGGCGAAGCGTGTCGCCATCCAGGATGGCGCAGCGCTGACCGCATCGTTCCAGCCGCTCCTTCAGGTGGCCGGCAAGGGTGGTCTTGCCTGCTCCGGACAGACCGGTCATCCAGAGCGTGGCGGGATTGCGGATGTCCGCACGCGGGGTATGTGAGCTGTCAGCCGTTCGCATGCTATGCCTGCTTCGTGGTCGATTCGCCGGGGCGGCGCGGCGGTGGACGGAGGTTCGGTCAGGAATGGACCAGGCCGGTATTGAGGCGGTTGGGCGTTGCGGTGCCGCCCAGCGGTTGGATGGCCAACCGGTTGTCCGCCGGGTCGAGGCGGATGATGTTCGCCTCGCTGTAGTTCGGCTCGCGCCAGAAATTCAGGTATTCGGCGTGTTCGAACAGGTCCGGGGGTAGGACCGTGGGCCGGGCCACGGCCTCGGTGTTGCGCTTGACGAAGTGCAGGCCGGGAGTGGACAGACCGTTGTCGAAATGAGGCTCGTCGTAAGTCAGGCTGTCGAAGCTGTGCTCGAAGGGCGACGCCCCTAGGAATTCATAGATCAGTCGAAGGGTGTCCTTCGGGAAGCGAGTCAGGTGGTCGTATTCCACCAGCAGGAGGGCACGTGAATAGTTGCCATAAACGGCCTCCTTGAGTGCGTTCAGTGCATAGCCGACGGTTCGGTTCGGCAAAAGCAATGCCTGGGAACGCGAATAGACGGTGGCGCGTTCTTCCTCGTTGTGGAACAGGCCGGAACGCTCGAAGACATTGCGCTGTACCAGCGTTTCGAAGCTGTCCAGTACGCCGGCTACGCTTCTGACCAGGCAAATCACCCGGACGTCGTCGAACAGTTCATGAAGCAAGGGCAGGCGCGCACACCAGCCTCGGTTGGTATCGAAGATGATGCCGCGCTCTTCGTCCGCGTAGAACGAGTCGAATACACCCCGGAGGATGCGGCGGCGCCTTTCCGGTGTCACCAGGGGCCCATCCTCTCCGTTCGTCTCCACCAGGATGGACGAAAGAATCCGTGCCAGCGGGCTGCTCATGCGGGCATAGACGTTCGGATTCTGCCGCAGGATTGCGGCCAGTAATGTCGAGCCGGAACGGGGAAGGCCCGCGATGAAGTGGAATGTCTTGTTCATGATTGAGCACGCGAGGAGAAATGGACGGCGAGGCCGGAGGGGAATGGTACGGGACGCTCTAGGTGGCTATTTGCCGCCTTTTTCCAGAGTGGCCTGACGGAAAAGTCGGTGAGGATTCCACCATTCTGGAACCCCTGGGTCAGCGGGACTTTTCGCGCTTCTATTGAGAGGTAAGTCGCGAATTGCAGTGCTTGTGAAGAGCGTTTGCCTTGTTTTCCCGGCTTCTAGTAGGTAAGGAGCCGTTGCTATCGATGCTGAATCGCCGGAGGAGGGGCGTTTTCCGATGTACCGGAAAGCAGAGCAGGGCGGGTAATGGAGCGGCCGGGCGGCCGCTCGCTCGAGGGGCTCAGGCTCTCTGCTCGGCCTGCCAGGCTTCGACGACTTCCTGGGCGGCGCGGAAGGCGTCGATGGCGGCCGGTACGCCGGCGTAGACGGCGCAGTGCAGCAGGGCTTCGCGGATTTCTTCCGGCGTGCAGCCATTGTTCAGCGCGCCGCGCACGTGGCCTTTCAGTTCCTGCGGGCATTTCAGGGCGGTGAGCGCGGCCAGGGTGATCAGGCTGCGGGTCTTGCGCGGTAACCCTTCACGGGTCCAGACGCCGCCCCAGGCATGCTCGTTGACGAAGTCCTGCAACGGTTGGGTGAACGCGGTGGCCGAGCCCATGGCGCGCTCGACGAAGGCCTCGCCCATCACCTCGCGGCGGACTTGCAGACCCTGTTCGCGGTTTTCGCTCATTTCATGCTCCTTCGGAATCAACGACGTTGCAAATGCCAGGACCGCGCGGCGATCACGGCCAGGGTCAGGGCGGTCAGCGGCAGGACGAAGCCGATCATGCCGGCGCGGAATTCGCTCATCAACGGCGCGCCGGTGGCGAACAGCACCAAGTACAGCGTATAGGCCAGGTAGTAGCCGAAGAACAGCAGGCCTTCCCAGCGGTTGATCCGGTAGCCGGAGAAGAAGATCGGCAGGCAGGCCACGGCCACCGCGATCATCACCGGGAAGTCGAAGGCCAGGGCATTCGGCGAAACGGAAATCGCCTTCGGCGAGACCAGCGAGGCAAGGCCGAGCACGCAGAGCAGGTTGAAGATGTTGCTGCCGACCACGTTGCCCACGGCGATGTCGCGCTCGCCCTTGAGGGCAGCGAGGATGGAGGTCGCCAGCTCCGGCAGCGAGGTGCCGATTGCGATCACCGTCAGGCCGATCACCAGTTCGGATAGGCCCAGGGCGCGAGCCAGGGAGACGGCGCCTTCGACCAGGAAGTTCGAGCCTGCCACCAGCAGGACGAGGCCGCCGATCACCAGGAACAGATTGACCAGCCAGGCGAAGCGCTTGGGTTGTTCGTGCAGGCCGAACTCTTCGGCGAACTCGTCGCCGCTGCCGGCAGCCTTGTCGCGACGGCTGCTGATGATGAGGAAGGTCGTGTAGGCCAGTACGCCGCTGAATAGCAGGGCGCCATCGAGGCGGCTCAGTTCGCCGTCCCAGGCCAGGGCGAAGGTGACCAGGCTGGCACCGATCATCAGCGGCACGTCCAGGCGGATCAACTGCCGGGAGACGACGAGCGGGGCGATGATTGCCGAAAGACCGAGAATCAGCAGGATGTTGGCGATGTTGCTGCCGACGACGTTGCCGATAGCGATATCGCCGCTGCCGTTCAGCGCCGCCTGCACGCTCACGGCCGTTTCCGGCGCGCTGGTGCCGAAGGCCACCACGGTGAGGCCGATCACCAGGGGTGGGATGCCGAAAATCGCCGCCAGCCGCGCCGCGCCGCGCACCAGAACTTCTGCACCGGCTACCAGCAGGACGAGTCCGGCGATCAGGTAGACAAAAGTCATCAACGTCATTGTCGAGCTCCAGAAAAGGTTGCGCGTAGCTTAACGATCCGCCTTGCCGGCGCCAGTGGGGGATGGCAACGGATTGTTACGATGTGCGTCGCCGTATTCAGTCGACCAGGCTCTCGACGCGAACGGGCACGACGCCTGGGCGGATCATGTCCAGTTGCTGGGCGGCCTTGAACGAGAGATCGATGATGCGTCCACGGCCGTAGGGACCGCGATCATTGATACGGACCACCACGGTGCGGTTGTTGTTCAGGTTGGTGACCCGGACCCGGGTACCGAACGGCAGCGTCCGATGGGCGGCGGTCAGCGCGTTCTGGTCGAAGCGCTCGCCGCTGGCCGTGCGTCGGCCATGGTGACGGGAGCCGTAATAGGAAGCCTTGCCTTCGGCACGGTAGCCGGAGGGATCGATGCGTTCCTCTTCGCCGCCGGGGCGAAGACCGGCACAACCGCCGAGCAGCAGGGACGATACGAGCAGTGCGGATACCCAGCGGGGCCGGGCAAGGCTCAGACGCATCACGGCTCTCTTCTTGTTGTCGAGACGACGAGAAGCGTAACGAAAGCGCGGGGAGGGTGGAACGGGAGCCGACGCGGCCGGCTCCCGGACGGCATGTCAGCCTTCCAGCTTCTTCTTCAGCAGTTCATTGACCTGCTGCGGGTTGGCCTTGCCCTTCGAGGCCTTCATCGCCTGGCCGACGAAGAAGCCGAACATCTTGCCGCGCTTGGCTTCGTCGCTGGCGCGATACTGTTCGACCTGCTCGGCATTGGCGGCCAGTACCTCGTTCAGCATGCTCTCGATGGCGCCGCTGTCGGTGACCTGCTTGAGGCCCTTGGCTTCGATGATCTGATCGGCCGTGCCTTCGCCGTTGGCCATGGCCTCGAAGACCATCTTGGCGATCTTGCCGGAAATGGTGTTGTCCTTGATCCGCAGGATCATGCCGCCCAGTTGTTCGGCGGATACCGGCGACTGCTCGATTTCCAAGTCCGATTTGTTGAGCAGGCTGGCCAGTTCGACCATTACCCAGTTGGCCGCCAGCTTGGCGTCGCCGCAAATGCCCGCGACTTTCTCGAAGTAGTCGGCCATCTCGCGGCTGGCTGACAGCACGCTGGCGTCATAGGCGGACAGGCCGAACTCGGCCTGGAAACGCTCGCGCTTCTGCTGCGGCAGCTCCGGCAGGGTGGCGCGCACCGTGTCGAGGAAGTCCTGCTCGATCACCACCGGCAGCAGGTCCGGGTCCGGGAAGTAGCGGTAGTCGTTGGCTTCTTCCTTGCCGCGCATGGAGCGGGTCTGGTCTTTGTTTGGGTCGTACAGGCGGGTTTCCTGGATGACCTTCCCGCCGTCCTCGATCAGTTCGATCTGGCGCTGGACTTCATGGTTGATCGCCTTCTCGATGAAGCGGAAGGAGTTGACGTTCTTGATCTCCGCACGGGTGCCGAACTCGGCCTGGCCCTTGGGGCGCACCGAGACGTTGCAGTCGCAGCGCAGCGAGCCTTCGTTCATGTTGCCGTCGCAGATGCCGAGGTAGCGCACCAGGGCATGGATCGCCTTGACGTAGGCCACGGCTTCCTTGGCGCTGCGGATGTCCGGTTCGGAGACGATTTCCAACAGCGGGGTGCCGGCGCGGTTCAGATCGATGCCGCTCATGCCGTGGAAGTCTTCGTGCAGGCTCTTGCCGGCGTCTTCTTCCAGGTGCGCGCGGGTGATGCCGATGCGCTTGACGGTGCCGTCTTCCAGGGTGATGTCCAGGTGGCCCTTGCCGACGATAGGCAGCTCGTACTGGCTGATCTGGTAGCCCTTGGGCAGGTCCGGGTAAAAGTAGTTCTTGCGCGCGAAGACGCTCTTGCGGCCAATCTCGGCATCGATCGCCAGGCCGAATTTCACGGCCATCTTCACCGCTTCTTCGTTGAGCACCGGCAGCACGCCGGGCATGCCCAGGTCGATCAGGCTGGCCTGGGTGTTCGGTTCGGCGCCGAAGGTGGTGGCGCTACCGGAGAAAATCTTCGATTGAGTGGCGAGCTGTGCGTGGATTTCCAGCCCGATCACGGTTTCCCATTGCATGTGAATCGTCCTCAGAATCCGGCCGGAGCGCGTGTGTGCCAATCGGTCGCCTGCTGGTAGCGGTGCGCTACGTTGAGCAGGCGGGCTTCCTGGAAGTACGGGGCGAGCAGTTGCACGCCCACCGGCAGCCCATCGGCGAACCCGGCGGGCATGGACAGCCCCGGCAGGCCGGCGAGGTTGGCGGTGATGGTGTAGATGTCTTCCAGGTACTGGGCGACCGGGTCGTTGTTCTTCTCGCCGAGCTTCCAGGCCGGACTCGGCGTGGTCGGACCGAGAATGACGTCCACCTCGGCGAAGGCCGCCATGAAGTCGTTCTTGATCAGACGGCGGATTTTCTGCGCCTGCAGGTAATAGGCATCGTAGTAGCCGGCGGAGAGCGCGTAGGTGCCGACCATGATGCGGCGCTTGACCTCTTCGCCGAAGCCTTCGGCACGGGAGCGCTTGTACAGGTCTTCGAGGTTCTCCGGGTTGGCGCAGCGGTAGCCGAAGCGCACGCCGTCGAAACGCGACAGGTTGGAGGAAGCCTCGGCCGGGGCGATCACGTAGTAGGCCGGGATCGCGTGCTTCATGTTCGGCAGGGAGATTTCCTTGACGCTGGCGCCGAGCTTCTTCAGTTCCTCGACACTGGCCATGACGATCTCGGCGATGCGCGGGTCGAGGCCGGCGCCGAAATATTCCTTGGGCAGGCCGATGCGCAGGCCGTCGAGCGGCTTGTTCAGCTCGCCGAGGTAGTCGTCGAGGGGCTGGTCGACGCTGGTGGAGTCCTTCGGATCGAAGCCGGCCATGGCCTGCAGCATCAGCGCGCAGTCCTCGGCGGTACGGGCCAGCGGGCCGCCCTGGTCGAGGCTGGAGGCATAGGCAATCATGCCCCAGCGGGAGACGCGGCCGTAGGTGGGCTTGAGGCCGGTGAGGTTGGTCAGGGCCGCCGGCTGGCGGATCGAACCGCCGGTATCGGTGCCGGTCGCTGCCGGCAGCAGGCGCGCGGCCACGGCCGCGGCGGAGCCGCCGGAGGAGCCGCCGGGCACGCGCTCGAGGTCCCAGGGGTTCTTCACCGGGCCGTAGTGGCTGGATTCGTTGGCCGAGCCCATGGCGAACTCGTCCATGTTCAGCTTGCCGAGGCTCACGGCGCCCGCGTTAGCGAGCTTTTCGACCACGGTGGCGTTGTATGGGGCGACGAAGTTGTCGAGGATTTTCGAGCCGCAGCTGGTACGCACGCCCTGGGTGCAGAACAGGTCCTTGTGGGCGATCGGCGCGCCCAGCAGAGCGCCGTTTTCACCGGCAGCGCGGCGGGCGTCGGCAGCCTGGGCCTGTTGCAGGGCCAGGTCCTCGGTGACGCTGATGAAGGCGTTGAGCTGCGGGTCGAGCTGATGGATGCGGGCGAGCAGCGCGCGGGTCAGTTCGACGGAGGAGAATTCCTTGGCGGCGAGGCCGCGGGCGATCTCGGCCAGAGTCAGTTGATGCATGGGATTTCCTTACTCGATGACCTTGGGAACCAGATAGAGGCCGTCTTGCACCGCCGGGGCGATGGCCTGGTAGGCGTCGCGGCGGTTTTCCTCGCTCACCGCATCGGCGCGCAGGCGCTGGGTGGCTTCCAGCGGGTGGGCCAGGGGTTCGATGCCGGCGGTATCCACCGCCTGCATCTGGTCGATCAGGCCGAGAATGTTGTTGAGGGTCTCGGTGGTGCGGGGCAGATCGGCTTCGTTCAGCCCAAGGCGGGCGAGGTGGGCGATCTTTTCCACGTCGGAGCGTTCAAGCGCCATCGGGTGTCTCCAGAAGAGGCGGCCGGCGGAAAGCGGGCGTGACCGTGCGAAAGATGCGGGGAACGGATACCGCGAACGGGCGGTCAAAGGCCGCGATTTGGGGCTGCGAAGCCCGGGAAAACCGGCAATTTAACATAGTGCGCGCCTTGCCCAAAATCCCCGTCGTTGTTAGAGTTTGCCGCACTTTTTTACCCACGCGTTGCCCTAGGGTCCCTCTCCCATGTTCAAGAAACTGCGTGGCATGTTTTCCAGCGATCTGTCGATCGACCTGGGCACTGCCAATACCCTTATTTATGTGCGCGAGCGCGGCATTGTGCTGAACGAGCCCTCCGTGGTCGCCATCCGTACCCACGGCAACCAGAAGAGTGTCGTGGCGGTCGGTACCGAAGCCAAGCGCATGCTCGGTCGTACCCCGGGCAATATTTCCGCCATCCGTCCGATGAAGGACGGCGTGATCGCCGATTTCAGCGTCTGCGAAAAGATGCTGCAGTACTTCATCAACAAGGTTCACGAGAACAGCTTCCTGCAGCCCAGCCCACGCGTGCTGATCTGCGTGCCGTGCAAGTCCACCCAGGTGGAGCGCCGTGCGATCCGTGAGTCGGCCCTCGGTGCCGGCGCCCGCGAAGTGTTCCTGATCGAAGAACCGATGGCCGCGGCCATCGGTGCCGGCTTGCCGGTGGAAGAAGCACGTGGCTCGATGGTCGTCGATATCGGCGGCGGCACCACGGAAATCGCGCTGATCTCCTTGAACGGCGTGGTCTACGCCGAGTCCGTCCGCGTCGGCGGCGACCGCTTCGACGAAGCCATCATCACCTACGTGCGCCGCAACTACGGCAGCCTCATCGGCGAATCCACCGCCGAGCGCATCAAGCAGGAAATCGGTACCGCCTACCCGGGCGGCGAGCTGCGCGAAGTCGATGTACGCGGCCGCAACTTGGCCGAAGGGGTGCCGCGCAGCTTTACCCTGAACTCCAACGAAGTGCTGGAAGCCCTGCAGGAGTCGCTGGCGACCATCGTCCAGGCGGTGAAGAGCGCCCTGGAGCAGTCGCCGCCGGAACTCGCTTCCGATATCGCCGAGCGTGGCCTGGTGCTGACCGGCGGTGGCGCGCTGCTGCGTGACCTGGACAAGCTGCTGGCCCAGGAAACCGGCCTGCCGGTGATCGTCGCCGAGGACCCGCTGACCTGCGTAGCCCGTGGCGGTGGCCGTGCCCTGGAAATGATGGACCGGCACACCATGGACCTGCTGTCCACGGAGTGAGTGCCGAGCGGCGGAATTGCACGCAGGCTGACCGTTTCGGCGGCCTGCGACTCGCCGCCCGAGAGCATCTGCGGTCTGCCACGCATCGGCCCTGTCCGGCAGGTGTCGGTTCGCGATGTCGTAGTCAGGCTCTGAGCCCCTAGCTGCGAGGAATTCGCCATTAAACCGCTTTTCACCAAGGGACCTTCGCTGGGCACGCGCCTTCTGGTGCTGGCCGTGCTTTCGGCTGCCTTGATGGTCGTGGATGCGCGTTTCGAGGCCCTGAAGCCAGTACGCAGCCAGATGGCGCTGGTGCTGACCCCCTTCTATTGGCTGGCGGACTTGCCGGTGCGGCTGTGGGATGGGGTCACCCAGCAGTTCACCAGCCGCAGCGAGTTGCTCGCCGAGAACGAGAAGCTCAAGGCCGAAGCGCTGCTGATGCAGCGGCGCCTACAGAAGCTGGCTGCCCTCACCGAGCAGAACGTGCGTCTGCGCGAGTTGCTCAACTCCGCTGCGCTGGTCGACGAGAAGGTGCTGGTCGGCGAGTTGATCGGCGTCGATCCCAACCCGTTCACCCACCGGATTCTCATCGACAAGGGCGAGAAGGATGGCGTGTTTCTCGGTCAGCCGGTCCTGGATGCCCGGGGGTTGATGGGGCAGGTGGTGGAAGTCATGCCCTATACCGCCCGCGTGCTGCTGCTCACCGACACCACCCACAGCATTCCGGTGCAGGTGAACCGCAACGGCCTGCGGGCCATCGCCACCGGTACCGGTAACCCGGAGCGCCTGGAGCTGCGCCACGTGGCCGACACCGCCGACATCAAGGAAGGCGACCTACTGGTCAGTTCCGGCATGGGGCAGCGGTTCCCGGCCGGCTATCCGGTGGCCACGGTGAAGGAGGTCATCCACGACTCCGGCCAGCCTTTCGCCATCGTCCGCGCGGTTCCCACCGCTGCGCTGAACCGCAGCCGCTATCTGCTGCTGGTGTTCACCGATACCCGTTCGCCGGAGCAGCGTGCCAACGACGCCGCCGAGGCGCAGGAAGAAGAAGATCGCAAGGCCGCCGGGCAGCCTCCCGCCGCTGCGGCGCAGCAGGCTCCCGAGCAGCCGGCGGCACCGGCCGAGGGAGCACAGTGATGGTTGCCGTTCGTTCGAGCAATGGCTGGGTGATATGGCTCAGCTTCGCCGCCGCGCTGCTCCTCAGCGTGGCACCCATGCCGAATTTCATGGAGATCGGCCGCCCCTTGTGGGTAGCCCTGGCGCTGACCTACTGGACCCTGGCATTGCCGCACCGGGTCGGGATGACCACCGCCTGGCTGCTGGGGCTGGCCGAGGATGTCCTCTACGGCAGTCTGCTTGGGCAAAATGCCTTGATTCTCACCCTCATCACCTTCCTGGTACTGTCGCTGCACCAGCGCTTGCGCATGTTCCCGATGTGGCAGCAGAGCCTGGTACTGATGGTGGTGTTCGGCCTGGCCCAGTTGGTGCAGCTGTGGCTCAATGCGTTGACCGGCAACCGCCCGCCGACCCTGGCGTTCGTGCTGCCGGCCCTGGTCAGCGCCTTGCTCTGGCCCTGGGCCTGCGTGCTCCTGCGCGGCCTTCATCAGCGTCTGAACGTCAACTGAGCAGGCCCCGTGGCCTGCGTCCCCTCGACACGGAGAAGTCTGCATGGCCACGCTCTATCTGGCCTCCGCATCGCCGCGCCGGCGCGAATTGCTGGCGCAGATCGGCGTACCCTTTGTGACGCTGATCGCTTCGATAGATGAAAACCCCTTGCCCAACGAGCCGGCGAACGCCTATGTAGAGCGTCTCGCGCGCGAAAAGGCGCTTGCCGGGCTCGCCCGGGCGAACGACACGGCGGATGCCGTGGTGCTAGGTGCTGATACCGCGGTGGTGCTGGACGGGCGGATTCTCGGCAAGCCGCAGGATCGCGACGAGGCGCTGGACATGCTGCAGGCGCTGTCCGGTCGCGAGCACGAAGTCCTGACGGCGGTGGCACTGGCCAGTGAAGGGCGCTGCGAGTCACGCGTGGTGGCCAGCCGGGTCGGCTTCCGTCCGTTGAGCCAGGCCGAAGCGGAAGCCTACTGGGCGACCGGTGAGCCGCGGGACAAGGCGGGCAGCTATGGTATTCAAGGGCTGGCGGCGGTTTTCGTCAGCCATCTGCAGGGCAGCTACTCGGCGGTGGTGGGGTTGCCGCTCTGCGAAACCGCGCAATTGCTGGCCGGGTTCGGTATTCCGTGCTGGCAGTCGCAGGCGGCCGATAACAATTAGAAGTTGCAGGTGGGCTGTGTCGAAATAATGGCTCCCCGCCACCAGCTTCATCTCATCGAGATGTACGCATGAGCGAAGAAATCCTGATCAACATCACGCCGATGGAATCGCGCGTGGCGGTGGTGGAAAACGGTGTGCTGCAGGAGGTGCATGTCGAGCGCACCCAGCGGCGTGGCATCGTCGGCAACATCTACAAGGGCAAGGTCGTCCGTGTGTTGCCAGGCATGCAGGCGGCGTTCGTCGATATCGGCCTGGAGCGGGCCGCCTTCATCCATGCCTCGGAGATTTCGACCCGCGAAGGCAGCGCGGTGGAAAACATCAGCGCCCTGGTGCATGAGGGGCAGAGCCTGGTGGTGCAGGTGACCAAGGACCCGATCGGCTCCAAGGGCGCCCGCCTGACCACGCAACTGTCGATTCCCTCGCGCTACCTGGTCTACATGCCGCGCACCAGCCATGTCGGCATCTCCCTGAAGATCGAGGACGAAGGCGAGCGCGAGCGCCTCAAGCAGGTGGTGGCCGACTGCGTCAGCGCCGAGGGGATCGAGGAGAGCGGCGGTTTTATCCTGCGTACCGCCGCCGATGGTGCGCGTCCGGACGAGATTCTGGTGGACATCCGTTACCTGCGCCGGCTCTGGGACCAGATTGCCGCGCAGATGCAGAATGCCTCCGCGCCCTCGGTGATCTACGAAGACCTCAGCCTGGCCCTACGGACCCTTCGCGACTTGGTGAACCCGAAGATCGAGAAAATCCGTATCGACTCGCGGGAAACCTTCCAGAAGGTCAACCAGTTCGTCGCCGAGCTGATGCCGGAAATCGCCGACCGCCTGGAACATTACCCCGGCGAGCGGCCGATCTTCGATCTCTACGGCGTGGAGGACGAAATCCAGAAGGCGCTGGAGCGCAAGGTCCTGCTCAAGTCCGGCGGCTACCTGATCATCGATCCGGCCGAGGCGATGACCACCATCGATGTGAACACCGGCGCCTTCGTCGGCCATCGCACCCTCGAAGAAACCATCTTCAAGACCAACCTCGAGGCGGCTACCGCCATCGCCCGCCAACTGCGCCTGCGCAACCTCGGCGGGATCATCATCATCGACTTCATCGACATGGAGGACGAGGAGCATCAGCGCCAGGTGCTGCGCACCCTGGAGAAGCAACTGGAGCGGGACCACGCCAAGACTAACATCATCGGCATCACCGAACTGGGCCTGGTGCAGATGACACGCAAGCGTACCCGCGAAAGCCTCGAGCAGATTCTCTGCGAGCCCTGTGTCGCCTGCCAGGGACGCGGCAAGCTGAAGACGCCGGAGACCATCTGCTACGAAATCTTCCGCGAGATTCTGCGCGAGGCGCGTGCCTATCAGGCGGAAGGCTATCTGGTTCTGGCCAACCAGAAGGTGGTGGATCGCCTGCTCGACGAGGAGTCGGGAAATGTCGCCGATCTGGAAGCCTTCATTGGGCGGACCATCAAGTTCCAGGTCGAGGCCATGTATTCCCAGGAGCAATACGATGTGGTTCTGCTGTAAGGGTTCGCACTGAGCATGGATCGCCTCGTACGCTTGTTGATCGCTCTGCTGCGTTTTTCCCTGGGGCTCTGTGCGCTGGGCCTGGTCCTGGCGGCGCTCTACGTGAGCCTCGGCCGCGAACTGGTGCCGCTGGTGGCGGAGTACCGGACGGAGGTGGAAGCCAAGGCCCGGGAAATCCTCGCGACGCCGCTGCGGATCGACCGCCTGGAAGGTCGCTGGCGCGGCATGGCGCCCTTGCTGGTTGCCCATGACGTCACCGTCGGCGAGGGCAGCGATGCGGTGCGATTGGATCAGGTGAGGGTGATCCCGGACGTGCTGGGCAGCCTGCTGGCGCGGCAACCGCGTCTCGCCAGTCTGGAACTGGACGGCTTGCAACTCAGCCTGAAAGAAGAAGAGGGTGGTCGCTGGCACGTGGAGGGGTTGCCGCTGCGCGAACCGGGCGAGCCGCTGGCGCCGGAGCAGGCCATTGCCCAACTGCGCAAGATTTCGCGATTGTCGCTGCTGAATAGTCAGGTCACCCTGGAACCCCGCGATCACGGCCCGCTCAGCCTCACCTACGTCAGCCTGACTTTGAGCAGCGGCGCCAGTCGGCAACGTCTGGATGGGCGGCTGCTGTTGCCGGATGGGCAGCCGGTCAGTTGGCAACTGCGGACGCGTTTGCGCCCGCAAGGATGGGCTGCCACCACGGCCGAGCTGTATCTGAGCCTGCCGCAGAGCGACTGGGCATCGTGGCTATTGCCTTCCCTGACCAAGGATTGGAAAGCCGAGACCCTGAAGGCCGGTGGCGAACTCTGGTTGAATTGGGATCAGGGGGCGGTACAGAAAGCCGTGGCGCGCCTGCATGCGCCGGAGCTGAAGGGGGCCTACGCGAAGCGTGAAGCCGTGACCGTGCAGGACCTGGCGCTGACGGCCTATTTCAACCGCAACGAGCAGGGCTTCGACCTGCTCGTGGACTCCCTGGCGCTCAGCCTGGGGGACACGCGCTGGGGCGAAATGCGCCTCGGCGTGACCCGGCAGACGCCCGAGAACGAGGGCGAGCGCTGGCAGGTCAATGCCGACCGCCTGGACTTGGCCCCGCTGACCCCCTTGCTGAAGGCGCTGGCCCCGCTGCCGGAAAAGGCTGCGGACGTCATCCAGGGGCTCAAGGCTCGCGGGGCGTTGCGCAATGTTCAACTGGCCTACCGGCCCACGCGGGAGGATGCCGAACGGTTGCATTTTTCCGCCAACCTGGATCGTGTCGGCTTCGAGGCCTATGGTGGGGCACCGGCGGTGGAGAACGTCAGCGGAGGCATCGAGGGGAACCTGCAGCAGGGCGAGCTGCGGGTGGCGTCGGAGAATTTTTCGCTGCACCTCGATCACCTGTTTCCCCAGCCCTGGCAATACCTCCAGGCCAGTGGCCGGTTGCTCTGGACGCTGGACGACGAGGCGTTCACCCTGGCGGCACCCTACCTGCGGGTGGACGGGGAAGAAGGCAAGTTGGCCGGCGATTTCCTCATCCGCCTGCGGCGCGACCCGGCGGAAGAGGACTACATGGACCTGCGCGTCGGCTTGCGCGAGGGGGATGCCCGCTACACCGAGAAATACCTGCCGACTCTTTCGCCCGGGTTGTCTCCGGAGCTGGCCGCCTGGCTGAAAAGTGCGATCCGCGGCGGCGCGGTGGACGAGGGCTACTTCCAGTACCAGGGCTCCGTGAACAAGGGCGCCGAAGATACCGCCCGCAGCCTCAGCCTGTTCTTCAAGGTGCATGACGCGGAACTGGCGTTCCAGCCGGGGTGGCCCGCCTTGCGTGAGGCCCGTGGCGAGGTGTTCATCGAGGACACCGGTGTGCGTGTGCAGGCCTCCGATGGCAGGTTGCTGGACAGCCGGATCGAGATGGCGACGGCTTCCGTACCCCATGCAGGACCGGATGGCATACCGCGCCTGTTCGTCGAGGGCAGCGTAACGAGCAGCCTGGCCGATGGTTTGAAGATTCTCCAGGAGGCCCCCATCGGAACTGCCGAAACGTTCGCCGGTTGGCAAGGACAGGGCCCTCTGAACGGTGCGCTCAAGCTTGAGATTCCGCTACGCAAGGGCAACAAGCCGAAGGTGCAGGTGGATTTCGCCACGCAGGATGCCCAGCTCAAGGTTGCCCAGGCCAACCTCGATCTGTCGCAATTGAGCGGCGCCTTTCGCTTCGACAGCGAGCAGGGGCTGAGCGCACCGGATATCCGTGCCCAGGTGTTCGGTCGTGCCGTACGGGGCAAGGCCGTCGCGGAAGGGCGCGGTGGGGCGGCACAGACGCGGATCGAGGCCCGTGGGCAGGTTGCCTTGAAGAGCCTGACCGACTGGCTGGCAGCCAGCCAGCCGTTGCCGTTGTCCGGTGAGTTGCCTTACCAGCTCCGCCTGACTCTCGATGGCGCCGATAGCCAACTGCGTGTCGATTCCAACCTCAATGGCCTGGCTATCGATCTGCCCGCGCCCTTCGGCAAGAAGGCCAGTGAGGTGCGCGACACCACTTGGCGGATGACCCTGCAGGGCAACGAACGGCGTTACTGGCTGGACCACGCCGAGCTGGCCAGCTTGGCCTTTGCCGCTCCGGCAGGGCAATTGGCCGAGGGACGTGGCGAGCTGCGCCTGGGGCCGGGGGCCGCCAGTCTGCCGGGTGGCAAGGGCCTGCGTGTGCGTGGGCGGATCGACGAGCTGGACTGGTCAGCCTGGCAGACGGTGGCGAAGCAATACCGCAGCGAACAGGGCAATGCCCAGCAGTTGCTGCGTAGCGCCGACCTGAGGATTGGCCGCTTCCAGGGGTTCGGTACCGATATCGCCGACCTGGGTGTGCAACTGGCGCGTACCGACGCGGCGTGGCAACTGGATTTGGATAGTGCTCTGATCAAGGGCCACATGGGACTCCCGGACAGTGCCGAGGCACCGCTTCAGGTCGCTCTGGAGCATCTTCGACTGCCCAAGGCCGAGCCGCAGGAAGCGGAGCAGCCGGACGCCCCCGATCCCCTGGCCAATATGGACCCGCACCAGATTCCGGCGATGGACGTACGCATCGCCCAGGTTTCGCAAGGCGATGCGTTGCTCGGTGCCTGGTCGCTGAAGAGCCGGCCGAACGAAAAGGGTGTGCGTTTCAGCGAGCTGAACCTCAATCTCAAGGGGCTGAAGATCCAGGGCGACGCGGGCTGGGAGGGCGTGCCCGGGAACGCCTCCAGTTGGTACAAGGGTCGTCTGGAGGGGGCGAACCTCGGTGATGTCCTGCTCGCCTGGGGGTTCGCTCCCACCGCGACCAGCGAGAAGTTTCACCTGGATGTGGATGGCCGCTGGCAGGGCTCGCCCGCCTGGGTCAGCCTGAAGCGGTTCTCCGGCAGCCTGGATGCGAGTTTGCGCAAGGGGCAGTTCGTCGAAGTGCAGGGATCGGCTTCCGCCTTGCGGGTCTTCGGTTTGCTCAATTTCAATTCCATCGGCCGCCGGTTGCGCCTGGATTTCTCCGACCTGCTCGGCAAAGGGCTGAGCTACGATCGGGTGAAGGGCGTTCTGGTGGCGAGCGAAGGCGTCTATGTCACACGCGAGCCCATCACACTTACCGGGCCATCGAGCAATCTGGAACTGGATGGCACGCTGGACATGGTCCGCGATCGTATCGACGCCAAGCTGGTGGTCACCTTGCCCGTGACCAACAACCTGCCGCTGGCCGCCCTGATCGTCGGGGCGCCAGCCATTGGCGGCGCGCTCTTCGTAGTGGACAAGCTGCTCGGCGACAAGGTGGCGCGCTTCGCCAGCGTGCAATACAAGGTCGAGGGTCCCTGGCAGGACCCGGCGATCACCTTCGATAAGCCTTTCGAGAAGCCCCGCTAGGTTTTTCCTCCGTGTCGCAGAGAAGCGACACGGACGGACGCCGCATGGAGTAGCATGCGGCCATCTCCCGAGGAGAAGACATGTCCCTTGCCGTGATTCAAATGGTCAGCCAGAACGACGTCCTGGCCAATCTGGCTACCGCTCGTCGCTTGCTCGAGCAGGCCGCCGAAGGGGGCGCCCGCCTGGCGGTGCTGCCGGAAAACTTCGCTGCCATGGGGCATCGGGACCTGGCCGGCATCGGTCGAGCCGAGGCCGAAGGCCGGGGACCGATACTGCCCTGGTTGAAACAGGTCGCTCGAGACCTAAAGTTATGGATAGTGGCCGGCACCTTGCCGCTGCCGCCGGACGATCGTCCCGACGCCCGTGCGCATGCCTGCTCGTTGTTGGTCGATGAGCACGGCGAACGGGTGGCGCGCTACGACAAGCTGCATCTGTTCGACGTGGACGTTGCCGACAACCGGGGGCGTTATCGGGAGTCTGACGATTATTCCCATGGTAGTCGCCTGGTGGTGGCCGACACACCGGAGGGCCGATTGGGCATGACGGTCTGCTATGACCTGCGCTTTCCCGAGCTTTACGGGGCATTGCGCGATGCCGGAGCCGAGCTGATCAGCGCGCCTTCGGCCTTTACCGCGGTGACCGGCGAAGCGCACTGGGAAGTGCTGGTGCGTGCCCGGGCCATCGAGACCCAGTGCTACCTGCTGGCGGCGGCCCAGGGCGGAACCCATCCGGGGCCGCGGGCCACGTATGGCCATTCGGCCATCGTCGATCCATGGGGGCGTGTGCTGGCCGAGCAAGACCAAGGCGAGGCGTTTTTGTTGGCCGACAGGGATGCCGCCGAGCAGGCGGCGATACGCCAGCGTATGCCGGTGCGCGATCACCGTCGTTTTTCTGTGTCGACCGTGGTGCGGTCGGCTTCGGAGTTGTTATGAGCGATCTGCTGTTACCCGTAAGCGAACACCTGCTGGCTCCTGGCGGGCTGAGCATCGACCAACTACCGTCGCTGCTCGGCGAACTGGCGGGTCCCGGCATCGATGCCGCCGACCTGTATTTCCAGAGCCAGGTCTCCGAGTCCTGGGTGCTCGAAGACGGCATCGTCAAGGAAGGCAGCTTCCACCTCGACCAAGGCGTCGGTGTACGTGCCCAGTCGGGTGAGAAGACTGGCTTCGCCTACAGCAATGCGATCACCGCTCAGGCGTTGAGCGACGCCGCCCGTGCTGCTCGGTCCATCGCCCGGACGGGACAGGAAGGGCGCGTTCAAGTCTTTTCCACACCGACGGTGACGCGCCTGTACGGCCAGGATAATCCGCTGGACGTGATCAGCCGGGCGGAAAAGGTCGAGCTGCTGCAACGGGTCGACGCGGCGACCCGAGCGCTGGACCCTCGGATCAAGCAGGTCACAGTGAGCCTGGCGGGCGTCTGGGATCGCATCCTGGTCGCTGCCAACGACGGCAGCCTGGCCGCGGACATCCGGCCGCTGGTGCGTTTCAACGTCAGTGTGATCGTCGAGCAGAACGGCCGTCGCGAGCGTGGCGGTCAGGGCGGCGGCGGACGGAGCGACTACCGCTATTTCCTCAGCGAAGACCGCGCCATGGGTTATGCCCGTGAAGCGCTGCGGCAGGCCTTGGTGAACCTCGAGTCGGTACCGGCGCCGGCGGGTACCTTGCCCGTGGTGCTCGGTTCCGGCTGGTCCGGCGTGCTGCTGCACGAGGCGGTCGGGCATGGCCTGGAAGGTGATTTCAATCGCAAGGGCAGTTCGGCCTATAGCGGGCGGATCGGCGAGAAGGTGGCGTCGAGCCTGTGCACCATCGTCGACGACGGCACCTTGGTTGGCCGCCGCGGCTCGCTGAGCCTGGACGACGAAGGGACGCCGACCCAGTGCACCACGCTGATCGAGAACGGCGTGTTGCGCGGCTACATGCAGGACAAGCTCAACGCTCGGCTGATGGGTGTGCCGGCTACCGGCAATGGTCGTCGCGAGTCCTATGCGCACCTGCCGATGCCGCGCATGACCAACACCTACATGCTCGCCGGCGAAAGCGACCCGGAAGAAATCATCGCCTCGGTGAAGAAGGGCATCTATTGCGCCAGTCTGGGCGGCGGGCAGGTGGATATCACCAGCGGCAAGTTCGTGTTTTCCACCAGCGAGGCGTATCTGATCGAGAACGGCAAGATCACCACACCGGTCAAGGGCGCGACCCTGATCGGCAACGGCCCCGACGTGATGAACAAGGTATCTATGCTGGGCAACGACCTTGCGCTGGACAGCGGTGTCGGAACCTGTGGGAAGGAAGGTCAGTCGGTGCCGGTGGGCGTCGGTCAGCCGACCTTGAAGATCGACGCCATCACCGTGGGTGGGACTGGAGGGTAGGGCAGTTTCAAGCTGCAAGAGAAAAGCCGTGTAGCTCCTACTTGCAGCTTGTAGCTGTTTTTAGCGCAGACCGCGTTTGGTTTCGTCCAGTTCGCGGATGTACTTGAAGATCTTGCGGGCGGCGGTCGGTGGTTTGTTCCGGGCGCTTTCCTGTTGGGCCTGGCGGACCAGTTGGCGCAGGTGCTGGCGATCGGCGTCGGGGTATTCGGCGACGAAGCTGTCGAGGACCTCGTCGTCTCCGCCCAGCAGGCGGTCGCGCCAGCGTTCCAGGGCATGGAAACGCTCGTTGTATTGACGGGTGGATGCGTCCACCTGCTCGACCAGGGCGAGGATGGCGTCGATGTCCTGGTCGCGCATCAGTTTGCCGATGTACTGGATGTGTCTTTTACGGGCGATGTGGGCGGTGTGCTTCGGTGCTTCGGCAAGGGCACGACGCAATGGATCGGTCAGCGGCAGGCGGGCCAGCAGGTCGGGCTTGAGCGTGGTGAGGCGCTCGCCCAGCTCCTGCAGGGCATGCAGTTCGCGCTTGACCTGGGATTTGCTCTTCTCTTCGGAGAAGTCGTCGTCGAGAAATTCAGGCATGGGGCGGGTCCGGTTGGAAACGCCGCCATGATAACCAGTCGGGGGCTGCTTGTCCGGCCCTGCCAGGTGACTGGTCCAGCAGGCTAGAGAAACGGAGTGGTTATGAGTGAAGTAGCAGTGGTGGGACCGCAGGCGTTGCCGGAACTCGAGGCCAAGGTGGAACGCATCCTTGCCGAAGCCAAACGGCAGGGCGCCAGCGCCTGCGAGGTGTCGGTCTCGGTGGAGCAGGGGTTGTCCACCACCGTTCGGCAGCGTGAAGTGGAAACGGTGGAGTTCAACCGGGACCAGGGGTTCGGCATCACGCTCTATGTTGGCAAGCGCAAGGGCTCGGCGAGTACCTCGGCGAGCGGCGAGGACGCTATCCATGAAACCGTCGCGGCGGCCCTGGCGATCGCCAAGCACGCTTCGGAGGATGAGTGCGCGGGGTTGGCCGATGCGGACCTGATGGCCCGCGACCTGCCGGAGCTGGACCTGTTCCACCCCTGGCCGATCACGCCGGAGCAGGCCGTCGAACTGGCCTTGAATTGCGAGGCGGCCGCCTTCGCCACCGATTCGCGCATCCGCAATGCCGACGGCACCAGCCTGAATACCCATCAGGGTTGCCGTGTATACGGCAACAGCAACGGCTTCATCGGCGGCTATGCCAGTACCCGTCACAGCCTGAGCTGCGTAATGATCGCCGAAGGCGAAGGGCAGATGCAGCGCGACTACTGGTATGACGTCAGCCGCCAGGGCGAAGCATTGGCCGATCCGGCGAGCATCGGCCGGCATGCTGCGGAACGTGCTGTCCGCCGCCTCGGTGCGCGCCCGGTGCCGACATGCGAGGTGCCCGTGCTGTTCGCTGCCGAATTGGCCACTGGCCTGTTCGGGCATTTCCTGGCTGCGATTTCCGGCGGCAATATTTACCGCAAGTCTTCCTTCCTCGAAGGCGCTTTAGGGCAGCGGCTATTCCCCGAATGGATGAAGCTGGACGAGCGCCCGCATATTCCCCGTGCGCTGGGCAGTGCCACCTTCGATGGGGATGGCCTGGCGACCTATGCCAAATCGTTCATCGAGCAGGGCGAGCTGTTGTCCTACGTGCTCAGCACCTATTCCGGGCGCAAGCTGAACATGCCGAGCACCGCCAATGCCGGTGGTGTGCACAACCTATTCGTCAGCCACGGCGACGAAGACCAGGCTGCCCTGATCCGCCGAATGGGCCGTGGGCTGTTTGTGACCGAGCTGATGGGGCAGGGGCTGAACCTGGTGACTGGCGATTACTCCCGCGGTGCGGCGGGCTATTGGGTCGAGAACGGAGAGATCCAGTTCCCGGTTCAGGAAGTCACCATTGCCGGAAACCTGCGTGACATGTTCCTCGGCATCGCTGCAGTGGGCAAAGATCTGGAGCGGCGCAGTAGCATCAGCACGGGCTCGGTGCTCATCGAGCGGATGACAGTCGCGGGGAGCTAAAAAGCAGCGTCAAGCTGCAAGCTTCAAGAAAAAAGCGTGAGCGTTTGCTGGAAGGGTGAGGTCCGCCTCAGCCTGGCTCGCTTGCAGCTTGCGCGGTTTATTCGCCTTCGTCGAAGCGGTTGTTGATCAGTTCGATCAAGGCGTTCAGGGCATCGTCGTCCTGCTCGCCTTCGGTGTGGAGATGAATCGGCGTCCCCTTCCCGGCGGCGAGCATCATGACAGCCATGATGCTCTTGCCATCGACGAGACTTTCCGGTGAGCGGCCTACCTTGACCTGGCAGGGGTAGCGTCCGGCAACGCCAACGAACTTGGCGGCTGCGCGGGCGTGCAGGCCGAGCTTGTTGATAATGGTGATTTCGCAGGCAGGCATCGCGCTTTGAATCCTTCTTTCAGCGGAGGTCGCGGTGGCGAACCTGAACGTTCTTCAGTTGTTCTTTCAGGACCTGGCCTAGCCGCTCCGCCAGGTACACCGAGCGGTGGTGCCCGCCGGTACAACCGATGGCGATGGTGACATAGGCGCGATTGCTCGCGGCGAATCGCGGCAGCCACTTCTGCAGGTAACCGCGAATGTCCTGATACATGTCTTCGACATCGGGTTGCGCTGCCAGGTACTCGATCACTGGCTGGTCCAGACCGGAAAAGTCGCGCAGTTCCGGCTTCCAGTAAGGATTCGGCAGGCAGCGTACATCGAATACCAGATCCGCATCCACCGGCATGCCGCGCTTGAATCCGAACGACTCGACCAGAAAGGCCGTGCCGGGTTCCGGCTTGTTCAGCAGGCGCAGCTTGATCGTGTCGCGGAGCTGGTAGAGGTTGAGGTGGGTGGTATCGATCTTCAGGTCGGCCAGATCGGCGATCGGGCCGAGAAGGCCGCCTTCGTCATGGATCGCTTCGGCCAGGGAACGTGTTTCGTTGGTCAGTGGGTGCCGTCGTCGGGTCTCCGAGAAGCGCTTGAGCAACGTCTCGTCATCGGCGTCGAGATAGAGCACGTCACAGAGAATGTGGCGGGCGCGGACCTCTTCCAACAGGTCGGGGAAACGCTGCAAATGGCTGGGCAGGTTGCGTGCGTCGATGGATACCGCAACCTGCGGATGCAGCAGTTCGGTATGGAGCAACGCGCGTTCGGCCAGTTCAGGCAGCAAGCCGGCGGGCAGGTTGTCGATGCAATAGAAACCATTGTCCTCGAGTACGTCGAGGGCAGTGCTCTTGCCCGAACCGGAGCGTCCGCTGACGATGATCAGGCGCATGTCGGAAACCCTATCGGCCGTTCTGGATGTCTACCACCACCTGATACAGGGCTTCGCCGCTCGGCGCATGGCGCAGACGTTCGCGTACGTCGCCACGGTCGAGCATGCTGGCGATCTGGCGGAGCAGTTCGAGGTGTGCGTCGGTGGCCGCTTCGGGAACCAGCAGGACGAACAACAGATCGACCGGGGCACCGTCGATGGCATCGAAGTCCACGGGGGAATCGAGTCGGAGCAGAGCGCTGATCGGCGAGGTACAGCCGGGCAGCCGGCAATGGGGGATCGCGATGCCGTTGCCGAAGCCGGTGGACCCGAGCTTTTCGCGGGCGATCAGGCTCTCGAATATATCCTGGCTATCCAGCTCGGGCACTTCGCGAGCAACCAGGTTGGCTATCTGTTCGAGTACACGCTTCTTGCTGCCGCCCGGCACGTTCACCAGGGAACGGCCGGGGGTCAGGATATTTTCTAGTCGGATCATAAGAAGGGAGAAAGCGTCAGCGGGCCATTGCACCCTGCTGGCGATTGAGCTGCTTTTCCTTGTGCTTGATCAATTGACGATCGAGTTTGTCGGTCAGAAGGTCGATGGCCGCGTACATGTCTTCATGTTCGGCGTTGGCGACGACCTCGCCGCCGGCGATGTGCAGGGTGGCTTCGATTTTCTGCTTCAGTTTCTCAACCTCCATGATCACCTGCACGTTGGTGATTCGGTCGAAGTGGCGTTCCAATCGACTGAGTTTTTCAGCGACATAGTCGCGTAGGGCGTCGGTCACAACCAGTTGATGTCCACTGATGTTGACTTGCATACCGCTTCTCCTTGTTGCCCGTGTGTATTAGAGACAGGCTAACGGGCCTGTCACCGGAACACTTTGGCCTGGGTCAATGCCGCGTCACATCAATCGCTTGCGTTCGCTGGAGGGGGCTATCCCGAGCGACTCGCGGTACTTGGCGACCGTGCGACGGGCTACTTGAATGCCCTGTGCCTCCAGTAAACCAGCGATCTTGCTGTCGCTCAACGGCTTTTTCGGATTTTCCGCCGCGACCAGTTTCTTGATGATCGCCCGGATCGCCGTGGAGGAGCATTCGCCGCCTTCGGAGGTGCTGACGTGGCTGGAGAAAAAGTACTTCAGTTCGTAGATCCCGCGCGGGGTATGCATGAACTTCTGGGTGGTCACCCGGGAAATGGTCGACTCGTGCATGCCCACCGCTTCGGCGATGTCGTGCAGGACCAGGGGCTTCATCGCCTCTTCGCCGTATTCGAGGAAACCGCGCTGGTGTTCGACGATCTGGGTCGCCACCTTCATCAGGGTTTCGTTGCGGCTCTGCAGGCTCTTGATGAACCAGCGCGCCTCCTGCAGCTGATTGCGCATGAAGGTGTTGTCGGCGCTGGAGTCGGCGCGACGGACGAAGCCGGCGTAATGGGGATTGACCCGCAGGCGCGGTACCGCCTCCTGGTTCAGCTCCACCAGCCAGCGGTCGTTGTGCTTGCGCACCACCACGTCGGGCACGACATATTCGGGCTCGCTGGCCTCGATCTGCGAACCGGGGCGCGGGTTGAGGCTCTGGATCAGTTCGATGACCTGGCGCAGCTCGTCTTCCTTGAGCTTCATGCGCCGCATCAGTTGGCTGTAGTCGCGGCTGCCGAGGAGGTCGAGGTAGTCGTTGGCCAGGCGCTTGGCTTCGTCCAGCCAGGGCGTGTCGGCGGGTAGCTGGCGCAGTTGCAGGGTCAGGCATTCACGCAGATCGCGGGCGCCCACGCCGGCAGGTTCGAACTGCTGGATGCGGTGCAGGACCACTTCCACTTCGTCCAGTTCGATGTCGAGCTCGGGGTCGAAGGATTCGAGGATTTCCTCAAGGCTTTCCTCGAGATAGCCGTTGTTGTCGATGCAATCGATGATGGTGGTGGCGATCAGGCGATCGGTGTCCGACATCGGTGCCAGGTTCAATTGCCAGAGCAGGTGGCTTTGCAGGCTTTCACCCGCGGAGGTGCGGGAAGTGAAATCCCACTCGTCGTCATCGCTGCTGGGCAGGCTGCTGGCGCTGGTCTGGTAGACGTCTTCCCAGGCGGTGTCGACCGGTAGTTCGCTGGGAATGCGCTCGTGCCATTCGCCGTCTTCCAGGGTTTCCACCGTAGGTGCGGCATCCTGGAAGGACACTTCCTGACTGCCGGGATTGGGCAACTCGTCGCCATCGGCCAATGGGTCGGAGTTGTCGAAATCGTCGCCTTCCTCCTGACGCTCGAGCATCGGGTTGGATTCGAGAGCCTCCTGGATTTCCTGTTGCAAATCCAGGGTGGACAGTTGGAGCAGGCGGATGGCCTGTTGCAGCTGAGGTGTCATCGTCAGCTGCTGGCCCATCTTAAGGACTAGCGATGGTTTCATGGCGACCTTATTTGCCGGCGCATCTGCGCCATCCACTACAGGGCGCTGAAGCGCCACCAGGAAGCAAATTATATGCCTGACTTCGTCTGCTTTGACTAGGCCGTGTCTTCAAATATTTCCCTTCTCATGTTGCTCGAGAAGCAGCTCGATGCCGCCGCGGCAAGGAAGGAAAAGGTAGCAGGCGATGCGCTGCATCCGTGCGTCCACCCGGAAATCGATCTGGGTGGAGGTTACAGGCGGAACTCGTGGCCGAGGTAGACTTCCTTGACCAACTGGTTGGCCAGGATTGTCTCGGCATCGCCTTCGGCGATCAACTGGCCGTCGTTGACGATATAGGCCGTTTCGCAGATATCCAGCGTTTCGCGGACATTATGGTCGGTGATCAACACACCGATGCCCTTGCCCTTCAGGTGATGGATGATTTGCTTGATATCGCCCACGGAAATCGGGTCCACGCCGGCAAAAGGTTCGTCGAGCAGGATGAACTTGGGTGAGGTGGCCAGCGCCCGGGCGATTTCCACTCGGCGCCGCTCGCCGCCCGACAGGCTCATGCCGAGGCTGTCGCGGATATGACTGATGTGGAATTCCTGCAGCAGCGCTTCCAGGGCCTGCTGGCGGCCGGCGCGATCGAGGTCCTTGCGGGTTTCCAGGATCGCCATGATATTGTCGGCCACGCTGAGCTTGCGGAAGATCGAGGCTTCCTGCGGTAGATAGCCGATGCCGGCACGGGCGCGGCCATGCATCGGCTGGTGGCTGACGTCGCGATCGTCGATCAGGATGCGCCCCTGATCGGCCTGGACCAAGCCGACGATCATGTAGAAGCAAGTGGTCTTGCCGGCGCCGTTGGGGCCGAGCAGGCCGACGATCTGGCCGCTGTCGATGGACAGGCTGACGTCGCGGACGACCTGGCGGCCCTTGTAGCTCTTGGCCAGGTGCTGGGCTTTCAGGGTGGCCATTACTGGGGCTGCTCCGCAGGCTGTTCCTTCTTCCTCGGCTGGATGACCATGTCGATGCGCGGGCGCGGCGTCGTTACCTCGGCGCCGCTGGCGCGACCCGCGTTGACGATCTGGCGCTGGGTGTCATAGACGATCTTTTCGCCTTCGAAGGTGTTGCCTTCCTGGATGACCTTGGCCTGGTCGAGCAGGACGATGCGCTCGTTGGCGGCGAAGTACTGGATGGTCAGGCCGTAGGCCTTGACGATATCCTTGTCCACCGCCGGCTTCTGCTCGTAATACGCGGGCTTGCCGACAGCCGTGAAGACTTCGATGTCGCCGTTCTTGTTCTGCGTGATGGTTACCGTGTTGCCGGTGATCTTCAGGGTGCCCTGGGTGATCACGACGTCGCCGCGATAGACGGCTACGCCCTGCTTGTCGTCGAGCTCGGCGCTATCGGCTTGGACGCGGATCGGTTGGTCCCGGTCGCTGGGCAATGCCCATGCGCTTACGCTTCCCAGCGCGGCGCTCAAGCTGAGCAGAAGGGGGAGGGGGTTAACGAACCTCATGCTGGCCTCTTACGTTGGACAGCAGGAGCATCCTGCCATCATTCAAATACGCTTTCATTCCCTGTGCCGTGGTCACCCCGTTGGCGGCCTCGATTCTAACGGCTTGCTGGGTCTGCGCATATTCCTTCTCGGGGAACACGGTCAGGCGGCTGGTGGTGAGAATGGTCGGGCGGCCCTTGGCGTCGGTGCGTTCGACGCGGACGGCTTCGATCAGCTCGACTTCCTGGCCTTCGGGGGCGACTTCGCCGCGGTCGCTGCGCACGTGCCAGGGCAATTCGGTACCGCGATAGAGCAGCAGGTCCGGCTCGTTCAGCAGGGTGACGTCCGTGGCCTTGACGTGGTCCAGCCTGTCGGCGCGCATCTCGTAACGAAGTTTGCCGTCTTCCTGGAATTGCACGCTACGCGCGTTGATCGCATAGAAGTCGATGGCGCTTTCGTCGACGGTTGCGACAGGGCGGTCCAGAAAGCTTTCCGGACGAATGTTCCAGTAGCCCACGGCGGCCAGCAGGGCCGCGATCAGGCTGAGCAGGACGATGAAGCGCAGTTTACGCAGCATGGTCGACCTTACAGATAGGCGGCCTGGGCGGCTTCGAGGCTGCCTTGGGCGCGCATGATCAATTCGCAGAATTCCCGTGCGGCGCCTTCGCCGCCACGGGCCTGGGTCACGCCGTGGGCGTGCTGGCGAACGAAGGCATCGGCGCTCGCTACGGCCATGCCCAGGCCAACGCGGCGGATCACCGGCAGGTCGGGCAGGTCGTCGCCGAGGTAGGCGACCTGCTCGTAGCCGAGGCTGAGTTCGCTGAGCAATTCGTCGAGTACCGCCAGTTTATCTTCCCGGCCCTGGTAAAGATGCTGGATGCCGAGGTTCTGCGCGCGCCGCTCGACCACCGGGGTCTTGCGTCCGCTGATGATGGCGGTGCGCACGCCGGAGTTGATCAGCATCTTGATGCCGTGGCCGTCCAGGGTGTTGAACGTCTTGAATTCGCTACCGTCGGTGAGGAAGTAGAGGCGGCCGTCGGTGAGAACGCCGTCTACGTCGAAGATCGCCAGTTTGATCGCCTGGGCGCGCTGCAAGAGATCGAGGCTCATTACATGACTCCCGCGCGCAGCAGGTCATGCATGTTCAAGGCGCCGATCGGGCGATCGTCCTTGTCGGTCACCACCAGAGCGTTGATCTTGAAGTCTTCCATGATTTTCAGGGCCTCGGCGGCGAGCATTTCCGGGAGGATGGTTTTGCCGTGCACCGTCATCACTTCGTCGATGCAGGCCTGGCGGACGTCGATGCCGCGGTCCAGCGTGCGACGCAGGTCGCCGTCGGTGAAGACACCGGCCAGGCGTCCGTCCTGCTCCAGCACCACGGTCATGCCGAGGCCTTTCTCGGTCATTTCCAGCAGCGCTTCGCGCAGTGACGTGCCGCGCTGGATACGGGGCAGGCGATCGCCACTGTGCATCACATCCTCCACCTTGAGCAGCAGACGGCGGCCGAGTGCGCCGCCCGGATGGGAAAACGCGAAGTCCTCGGCAGTGAAGCCGCGTGCTTCCAGTAGCGCGATGGCCAGGGCATCGCCGAGGACCAGGCTGACGGTCGTCGAAGAGGTCGGTGCCAGGTTCAGCGGGCAGGCTTCCTGCGGGACACGGGCGTCCAGATTGACTTCCGCGGCCTTGGCCAGCGGCGAGTCCGGGTTGCCGGTCAGGCTGACGAGCGTGATGCCAAGGCGTTTGATCAGCGGCAGGAGGGTCACGATTTCGGCTGTGGAGCCGGAGTTGGACAGGGCCAGGACGATGTCGTCGCGGGTGATCATGCCCATGTCGCCGTGGCTGGCTTCGGCCGGGTGTACGAAGAAGGCGGGAGTACCGGTGCTGGCTAGGGTGGCCGCGATCTTGTTGCCGATGTGCCCGGACTTGCCCATGCCGACCACCACGATGCGCCCCTTGCAGGCCAGCAGCAGTTCGCAGGCCCGCACGAAATCGCCGTTGATGCGGGAGAGCAGGGCCTCGACGGCTTCGAGCTCAAGGCGGATGGTGCGTTGGGCGGACTGGATCAGGCTGTGGGACTGGTTCATGGGCAAACGACTGTGGCTGAACGAAAAGGCGACGATTATACCGGCAAAGGCGAATTCGCTCACCTTTCTTGGAGCAGAACATCTGCGAAGCTGTCTCCAGGCTGAACAAAGACCTTTCCAGCCTTGGGGCGCCGAGTACTGCGATGTTATAGTGCGCGGCTTGTCCGGCCGGCCCGGCAGGCGGGTGCGGTGTCCCCATCGCGGGTCGCGGCGTCTGCCAGGGAGGCTGCATCGATAGGAGTCCAGATGAGCGCCGAGAACGACTACGCGGTCGAACTGAAGGGCGTGACCTTCAAGCGCGGTGCGCGCAGTATCTTCAACAACGTCGATATCCGAATCCCGCGCGGCAAGGTGACGGGGATCATGGGGCCGTCCGGCTGCGGCAAGACGACCCTGCTGCGTCTGATCGCCGCCCAGCTCAAACCCTCCGCCGGCGAAGTATGGGTCAATGGGCAGAACCTGCCCAGGTTGTCGCGCAGCGAATTGTTCGACATGCGCAAGCAGATGGGCGTCCTGTTCCAGAGCGGCGCCCTGTTCACCGATCTCGATGTGTTCGAGAACGTTGCCTTTCCCCTGCGGGTGCACACCAAGCTGCCGGACGAAATGATCCGCGACATCGTGTTGATGAAGTTGCAGGCGGTCGGGTTGCGGGGGGCCATCGAGTTGATGCCGGATGAGCTGTCGGGCGGCATGAAGCGCCGCGTGGCGCTGGCCCGCGCCATCGCGCTGGATCCGCAGATCCTCATGTACGACGAGCCTTTCGTGGGGCAGGACCCGATCGCCATGGGCGTTCTGGTACGCCTGATCCGCCTGCTCAACGATGCGCTGGGTATCACCAGTATCGTGGTGTCTCACGACCTCGCCGAGACGGCCAGCATCGCCGACTACCTGTTCGTGGTGGGCGATGGCCAGGTGCTTGGGCAGGGCACGCCGAAAGAATTGATGAATTCCGATAACCCGCGTATCCGCCAGTTCATGCAAGGTACGCCGGACGGCCCGGTGCCTTTCCATTATCCGGCGCCCGATTACCGCGACGATCTTCTGGGAGGGCGCTGATGCGCAAGACATCCGTGCTCGAACGCATCCGCCTGCTTGGCAAGGCGGGTCTCGATGTGGTCGAGGCAATGGGCCGTTCGACCCTGTTCCTGTTGCATGTGCTGTTCGGCCGGGATGGCGCGGGCAATGGCTTCCAGTTGCTGGTGAAGCAGCTGTATGCGGTAGGCGTGCTGTCCCTGGCGATCATCGTGGTGTCCGGCATTTTCATCGGCATGGTGCTGGCGCTGCAGGGCTACAACATCCTGGTCGACTACGGTTCCGAGCAGGCCGTCGGACAGATGGTGGCGCTCACGTTGCTGCGTGAGCTGGGACCGGTCGTGACCGGCCTGCTGTTCGCCGGGCGCGCCGGCTCCGCGCTGACCGCCGAGATCGGCAACATGAAATCCACCGAGCAGCTTTCCAGTCTGGAGATGATCGGCGTCGATCCGCTCAAGTACGTGATCGCGCCGCGCCTGTGGGCCGGTTTCATTTCCATGCCGCTGCTGGCGATGATCTTCAGCGTGGTCGGCATCTGGGGGGGGGCCATGGTCGCGGTGGACTGGCTCGGCGTCTATGAGGGCTCGTTCTGGGCCAACATGCAGAACAGTGTCGATTTTTCCGAAGACGTGCTCAACGGCGTGATCAAAAGCATCGTCTTCGCCTTCGTCGTGACCTGGATCGCCGTGTTCCAGGGTTACGACTGCGAACCGACCTCGGAAGGGATCGGTCGCGCAACGACTCGAACCGTGGTCTACGCCTCGCTGGCCGTGCTGGGCCTGGACTTCATTCTGACCGCCTTGATGTTTGGAGACTTCTGATGCAAATCCGCACCCTGGAAATCGGTGTCGGCCTGTTCCTCCTGGCTGGGTTGCTGGCCTTGCTGTTGCTGGCGCTGCGGGTCAGTGGCCTGTCGGTGGGCAATAACGGCGACACCTACAAGCTCTATGCATATTTCGACAACATCGCCGGTCTAACCGTCAGGGCCAAGGTCACCATGGCCGGCGTCACCATCGGCAAGGTGACGGCGATCGACCTGGATCGCGACAGCTTCACCGGTCGCGTGACCATGGAAATCGAGGAGCGTGTCGACAATCTGCCGGTGGACTCCACCGCGTCGATTCTCACCGCCGGCCTGCTCGGCGAGAAATACGTCGGCATCAGCGTAGGTGGGGAGGACGAATTGCTGAAGGATGGCGGCACCATACAGGACACCCAGTCGGCGTTGGTGCTGGAGGACCTGATCGGCAAGTTCCTGATCAACTCGGTCAATAGAGAGCAACCCAAGTGAGGACGTCTTTCATGATCTCTGTTTTGCGTCGCGGCCTGCTGGTGATGCTGGCCGTTCTTCCTCTTTTCGCCGTGGCTGCGCCGAGTGCGCACCAGATCGTGCAGCAAACGACCGACGAGTTGCTCAGCGACCTGAAAGCGAACAAGGATACCTATCGCAGCAATCCCAGTGCGTTCTACGACGCACTGAACCGCATTCTTGGTCCGGTGGTGGATGCCGATGGCATTTCCCGCAGCATCATGACCGTCAAATACTCGCGGAAAGCCTCGCCGGAGCAGATGAAGCGCTTCCAGGAAAACTTCAAGCGCAGCCTGATGCAGTTCTACGGCAATGCGCTGCTGGAGTACGACAACCAGGACATCCGCGTCCTGCCGGCCAAGCAGGAAGGTGCCGACCGCACCAGCGTCGGTATGGAAGTGCGCGACAGCAAGGGGACTGTCTACCCGGTTTCCTACACACTGGTGAAGATCGACGATCAATGGATGCTGCGTAACGTGATCATCAACGGCATCAACATCGGCAAGCTGTTCCGCGATCAGTTCGCCGATGCCATGCAGCGCAACGGCAACGACCTCGACAAGACCATCGACGGCTGGGCCGATGTGGTGGCCAAGGCCAAGAATACCGAGGAAGGCCAGAAGGCCGCCGGTCATGAGTGAGGCGAGCGTCAGCCTGGGGGCAAACGGCGAGCTGAGGCTGGCCGGCGTTCTCGACTACAGCACGGGGCCTGCGCTCCGTGCCGAAGGGCAGGCGCTGGTCCGTCGCAGCGAGTCTTCCGAAGTCGTGTTGGACTGCTCCGCCGTGGAGAAGTCCAGCAGCGTAGGGCTGGCCCTGCTGCTGGCATTCATGCGCGATGCCAAGGCGGCAGGCAAGAACGCCAGGCTGCGTGGTCTGCCCGCGGACATGCGGCAGATTGCCCAGGTGTCCGAGTTGCTCGAGCTCTTGCCGCAGGAAGCGTGAGCGACTCGAGTCGAAGAGGAAGCCCTCCGTCCGGGGCCCGCGTTGCGGGGTTCGCAGGCGGGGGGCTTTTTTGTATGATGGCCGACCCGCGCGCGTAGGGCGCCGATTGAGGTTGAGCATGCAGGCCGTAGAAGTGAAAGACCTCCTGGAGGCAAAAATGCCGGGAACCCAGGTAGAAGTGGAAGGGGAAGGCTGCAACTTCCAGTTGAACGTGATCAGCGACGAGTTGGCCGGCATGAGCCCGGTGAAGCGTCAGCAGCAGGTTTACAGTCACCTGAATGCCTGGATTGCCGATGGCAGCATTCATGCCGTCACCATGAAATTCTTCAGCCGCGCCGCCTGGGCCGAGCGTTCCTGAGGCCTGCCGCCGAGACTCCTATGGACAAATTGATCATTACCGGCGGAACCCGCCTCGACGGCGAAATCCGCATTTCCGGCGCGAAGAACTCCGCCCTGCCGATTCTGGCCGCCACGCTGCTGGCCGACAGCCCGGTCACCGTGTGCAACCTTCCGCACCTGCACGACATCACCACCATGATCGAGCTGTTCGGCCGCATGGGCGTGCAGCCGGTGATCGATGAGAAGCTCAGCGTCGAGGTGGATGCCACCAACATCAAGACCCTGGTTGCACCCTACGAGCTGGTGAAGACCATGCGTGCGTCGATCCTGGTGCTCGGCCCCATGGTCGCCCGTTTCGGCGAGGCCGAAGTGGCGCTGCCGGGCGGTTGCGCCATCGGCTCGCGCCCTGTGGACCTGCACATCCGCGGTCTCGAGGCGATGGGCGCGAAGATCGACGTGGAAGGCGGCTACATCAAGGCCAAGGCTCCCGCCGGCGGCCTGCGCGGCGCGCACTTCTTCTTCGATACGGTCAGCGTGACCGGCACCGAGAACATCATGATGGCCGCGACCCTGGCCAACGGCCGCAGCGTCCTGGAAAACGCGGCCCGCGAGCCGGAGGTGGTCGACCTGGCCAACTGCCTGAACGCCATGGGCGCGCAGATCCGTGGCGCCGGCACCGACACCATCATCATCGACGGCGTGAAGCGCCTGAGCGGCGCGCGCTACAGCGTCATGCCCGACCGTATCGAGACCGGCACCTACCTGGTGGCCGCCGCTGCGACCGGCGGCCGGGTGAAGGTGAAGGATTCCGATCCCACCACCCTCGAAGCCGTTTTGCTCAAGCTGGAAGAGGCGGGCGCCCAGATCGACACCGGCAGCAACTGGATCGAGCTGGATATGAAGGGCAACCGGCCCAAGGCGGTCAACCTGCGTACCGCACCCTATCCGGCATTCCCGACCGACATGCAGGCGCAGTTCATCTCCATGAACGCCATCGCCGAAGGCACCGGTGCGGTGATCGAGACCGTGTTCGAAAACCGCTTCATGCACGTCTACGAGATGAACCGCATGGGCGCGCAGATCCTGGTCGAAGGCAATACCGCCATCGTCACCGGCGTGCCGCACCTCAAGGGTGCTCCGGTCATGGCCACCGACCTGCGTGCTTCCGCCAGCCTGGTGATCGCCGGCCTTGTTGCCCAGGGCGATACGCTGATCGACCGCATCTACCATATCGATCGCGGTTACGAGTGCATCGAGGAAAAACTCCAGTTGCTCGGCGCCAAGATTCGCCGCGTGCCGGGCTAGGAGTAGTCGGGCAGGCTTTTCGCCTTGCCCGATGTTCGGATTTCCGGAGCCGCCTGGCGGCTCCTGTTGGGCCTGGAGCCGCTATCCGGGCCCGTTTCGAAGGACGCAGTTCAATGTTGACCATCGCGCTGTCCAAGGGCCGCATTCTCGACGATACCCTGCCGCTGCTGGCCGCAGCCGGTATCGAGCCGACCGAGAATCCGGAAAAGAGCCGCAAGCTGATCATCCCCACCACCCAGGAGGATGTGCAGCTGTTGATCGTTCGCGCCACCGACGTGCCGACCTATGTCGAGCATGGCGCCGCCGATCTCGGTGTGGCCGGCAAGGACGTGCTGATGGAATACGGCAGCCAGGGGCTCTATGAGCCGCTGGACCTGAAGATCGCCAATTGCAAGTTGATGACCGCCGGCAAGGTAGGCGCGCCGGAACCGAAAGGGCGCCTGCGGGTGGCCACCAAGTTCGTCAACGTCGCCAAGCGTTATTACGCCGAGCAGGGCCGCCAGGTCGAGGTGATCAAGCTGTACGGCTCCATGGAACTGGCTCCGCTGGTCGGCCTCGCCGACAAGATCATCGACGTCGTGGATACCGGCAATACGCTGCGTGCCAATGGTCTCGAACCGCAGGAGCTGATTGCCACCATCAGCTCGCGACTGATCGTCAACAAGGCATCGATGAAGATGCAGCACGGGCGCATCCAGGCGCTGATCGATACCCTGCGCGAGGCCGTGGAGCGACACCGGGCCTGACCTCGCCGCGACACCAGTCGCGCGGCCGCCCTGGATGTGGCGGTCATGCCGAAAAACGCAGGAAGCATCTTCGGCCCGCCTATCCGTGTCATAGCCAAATTTTCTCGGGTGCCCGCACGGTGGGCTTGGTAGTCTAGCGGCGCCCGAGATATGCCATCACTGTGAGGCCACGCTATGACCGCTCCAATCACCATCCGCCGTCTCAACGCTGCCGATCCGGAGTTTGCGCGTCATCTGGATCATCTGTTGTCCTGGGAGAGCGTGTCGGACGAAGCGGTCAACCAGCGCGTGCTGGATATCATCCAGGCGGTGCGCGAGCGCGGCGACGCGGCCCTGGTCGAGTTCACCCAGCGGTTCGACGGACTCCAAGTCGCCTCCATGGCCGATCTGATCCTGCCGCGCGAACGCCTGGAACTGGCGTTGACCCGGATCACCCCGGCGCAGCGCGAGGCACTGGAGAGCGCCGCCGCGCGGGTGCGCAGCTACCATGAGAAGCAGAAGCAGGACTCCTGGACCTACACCGAGGCCGACGGTACCGTCCTCGGCCAGCAGGTCACCCCGCTGGACCGTGCCGGCCTCTACGTGCCGGGCGGCAAGGCCTCCTATCCCTCGTCGGTGCTGATGAACGCCATTCCGGCCAAGGTCGCCGGTGTCGCCGAGGTCGTCATGGTGGTGCCGACGCCACGTGGCGAAGTGAACGAGCTGGTGCTGGCTGCCGCCGCCATCGCCGGGGTCGACCGGGTCTTCACCATCGGTGGCGCCCAGGCCGTGGCTGCGCTGGCCTATGGCACCGAGAGCGTGCCCCAGGTGGACAAGATCGTCGGTCCGGGCAACATCTATGTGGCTACCGCCAAACGTCACGTGTTCGGCCAGGTTGGCATCGACATGATCGCCGGGCCTTCGGAAATCCTCGTCGTGTGCGACGGGCAGACCGATCCGGACTGGATCGCCATGGACCTGTTCTCCCAGGCCGAGCACGACGAGGATGCCCAGGCGATCCTGGTCAGCCCGGATGCGGAATTCCTCGACCGGGTCGCCGAGAGCATCGGCAAGCTATTGCCGACCATGGAGCGCGCCGAGATCATCCGCACGTCCCTCGAAGGCCGCGGTGCCTTGATCCAGGTGGCCGACATGGCCCAGGCGATCCAGGTAGCCAACCGCATCGCGCCTGAACACCTTGAGCTATCCGTAGCCGACCCGCAGCAGTGGCTGCCGCAGATCCGCCATGCCGGTGCGATCTTCATGGGGCGCTACACCGCCGAAGCGCTGGGCGATTACTGCGCCGGACCGAACCACGTGCTGCCGACGTCGGGGACCGCCCGCTTCTCGTCGCCGTTGGGGGTTTACGACTTCCAGAAGCGCTCGTCGATCATCTTCTGCTCGGCCGATGGGGCTTCCGCATTGGGTAAGACCGCGTCGGTGCTGGCCCGTGGCGAGTCGCTGACGGCTCACGCGCGTAGCGCCGAGTACCGCATCAAGAACTAGCAGCAAGCTTCAAGCGGCAAGCTTCAAGCCGGTGGGAGCGCCTAGTGATACCCATCAGTCCATGCAACGTATTCGAGGAGAGAAGGGCAGATGAGCAAATTCTGGAGCCCTTTCGTCAAGGACCTGGTGCCCTATGTGCCGGGTGAACAGCCGAAGCTGGCCAAGCTGGTCAAGCTCAATACCAACGAGAACCCTTACGGCCCCTCGCCCAAGGCGATCGCCGCCATGCAGGCCGAGCTGGGCGACAGCCTGCGCCTGTATCCCGATCCGAACGGCGAGCGGCTGAAGCAGGCCGTGGCTGATTATTACGGCGTCCAGACCAGCCAGGTCTTCGTCGGTAATGGGTCGGACGAGGTGCTGGCGCATGCCTTCCATGGCTTGTTCCAGCACGGCAAGCCGCTGCTGTTCCCGGACGTCACCTATAGCTTCTATCCGGTCTATTGCGGGCTATACGGTATCGACTACGAAGCCTTGCCGCTGGATGAGCAATTCCAGATTCGAGCCGAAGACTATGCACGGCCGAATGGCGGCATCGTCTTCCCGAACCCAAACGCACCAACCGGTTGCCTGCTGCCGTTGGCAGCCATCGAACGCATCCTGCAGGCCAATCCGGACAGCGTGGTGCTGGTGGACGAGGCCTACATCGACTTCGGTGGCGAGACGGCGATCACACTGGTGGACCGCTATCCGAATCTGCTGGTCACCCAGACACTCTCCAAGTCGCGCTCTCTGGCCGGATTGCGGGTCGGTCTGGCGGTAGGACATGCGGACTTGATCGAGGCGCTGGAGCGGATCAAGAACAGCTTCAACTCCTACCCGCTGGACCGCATGGCGATCGCCGGCGCAGCGGCGGCCTTCGAGGATCGGGACTATTTCGAGCAGACCTGCCGGCAGGTCATCGCCAGCCGCGAGGCGGTGGTGGCCGGGTTGCAGGACCTTGGGTTCGAGGTGTTGCCATCGGCGGCCAATTTCGTCTTCGCCCGTCATCCGGGGAGGGACGCCGCCCAGTTGGCGGCGGCACTGCGCGAGCAGGGGGTTATCGTGCGCCACTTCAAGCAGGCGCGGATCGCCCAGTTCCTGCGCATTACCATCGGTGCGCCGGAGCAGAACCAGGCATTGCTCGATGCGTTGAAAGGTCTGGTCTGAGAGCCTGAGAAGTCCCCACCAGGGCGCGCCCCGGTGGGGAAGCATCATTTCGCCGCGATGAAGCCCACACCGTTACCGATGGCGCATTCGAACGAAACCTGGTTGACCAGGCTGTAGTCGGGCAGGTTGAAAATGGTGGACGTGAAGGTGATGGAGCCATCCTGGCGCACGCGATAGCGCAGGATCTGGTTGATCGGCTTGCCCTGGCTGGACACGGTGACGTGGGTATCGGCGAACGACAGAGTCGAATCGACGACCCGGTAGGACTCGATGCTGGTCAGGCCACCCACTGTTTGCGAAGCCGCCTGCCCTTCGTTGCTGGGTGTGCAGCGTCTGAGATCGATGGTCACGGCGACACGCTTACCCTTGTCGAGGGCGTCGATGATCGAGGCTTGATCGTTCAAGGCGCGGGGTTGCGCATGGGCCACCGTGGCGAAAGCCAGGGTGACGGCGGAGAGAAGGATCGTCGCTTTCATTGTGGAATCTCCCTATACGGATGGTCGAGCCGGCGCTCCTCGTGAGAGCGGGGCGACGGACACCGTACAGGGACGATCGCAAGTTTCGATGTGAGGTTGCCCGAGTTCCCTGTGTGAAATGGTTGGGTATTTCGCGGCAGGGATTCAGGGTGATATCACTCGGGCGTGCTGCTGACGGGAGGCCGCACGCCCACTTCCGCCTGAAGTTTCAGCTCTTTGCCGTTGCGCATCACGTCGATGTCGATGACTTCGCCGGGACGTGTCCTGGCTACCTGGTTCATCGATGAACGGCCGTCATTGGCGGGTTCGCCGTCGATGCTGAGAATCAGGTCGCCCGGTTGCAGGCCGGCGCGCTCCGCCGGACCATCGCGGTAGATGCCGGCGACGACGATGCCCGGGCGCCCTTCCATGTCGAAGGATTCGGCCAGCTCCGGCGTTAGCGGCTGCACCTCGATCCCCAGCCAGCCACGGATGACCTGGCCGTGTTCGATGATCGCCTGCATCACTTCCATCGCCAGTTTGGCGGGGATGGCGAAGCCGATGCCCTGCGAACCGCCGGACTTGGAGAAGATCGCCGTGTTGATGCCGATGAGGTTGCCGCGGGCATCCACCAGGGCACCACCGGAATTGCCGGGGTTGATCGCCGCGTCGGTCTGGATGAAGTCTTCGTAGGTGTTCAGCCCGAGCTGGTTGCGTCCGGTGGCGCTGATGATGCCCATGGTCACGGTCTGGCCCACGCCGAAGGGGTTGCCGATGGCCAGGGCGACATCGCCGATGCTGATGTTGTCGGAGCTGCCGAGGGTGATGGCGGGAAGATTCTCGAGGTCGATCTTGAGGACCGCCAGGTCGGTTTCCGGGTCGCTGCCGATCACGCGCGCCAGGGTCTCACGGCCATCCTTCAGTGCCACCACGATCTGGTCGGCGTCGGCGGTGACGTGGTTGTTGGTCAGCAGATAGCCCTCCGGGCTCATGATCACCGCAGAACCGAGGCTCGACTCCATGCGGCGTTGGCGCGGCAGGCTGCGTTCGCCATAGAAACGGCGGAACACCGGGTCTTCGAACAAGGGATGGCTCGGGCGGGTGACGACCTTGGCTGTGTAGAGGTTGGCCACCGCCGGTGCGGCCCGGCTGACCGCCTGGGCATAGGAAACCGGCCCTTGCTGGGGCAGCAGCGAAATCGGTGCCTGGCGTACCTGTGCTTCCTGATGCGGGAGGCCGACCCATTGCGGATAGCGCTGGATGATCAGGAGTGCCAGCAGCACGCCAACCAGCAGGGGCCAACCGAGAAAGCGCAGGGCCTTGAGCATCGAGAGAAAATCCTTGGGGTTGCGGGGGCGGGAGGGTGCCCTTAAGGTGGCGGCCATTATACGAGGGCGCTGTTAAATAAAGGAGTCGCCATGGCCATTGCGCTGAGCACCCTGGTGGAGGAAGCGGACCGCTATCTCACGGCGGCGCGCATCCAGGATTACTGCCCGAACGGGCTGCAGGTCGAAGGGCGGCCGCAGGTGCGCCGCATCGTCAGCGGCGTGACCGCCAGTCAGGCCCTGCTGGATGCGGCGGTCGAGGCGGATGCCGATGTGGTCCTGGTGCACCACGGTTATTTCTGGAAGAACGAGAATCCCTGCGTCGTCGGTATCAAGCAGCGGCGCCTGAAGACCCTGCTCAACCACGACATCAGCCTGCTCGCCTATCACCTGCCGCTGGACGTCCACCCCGAGGTCGGCAACAACGTGCAGTTGGCCAGGGTGCTGGATCTGATCGTCGAGGGGCCGCTGGAGCCGGACAATCCTCGTTCGGTCGGGCTGGTCGGTGCGCTGGCGGAGCCCTTGGCGCCGCGTGATTTCGCTCGTCGGGTGCATGAGGCATTGGGGCGAGAACCCCTGCTGATCGACGGCGAAGGGCCGATCCGCCGGATCGCCTGGTGTACCGGGGCGGCACAGGGCTACATCGACCAAGCCGTCGCTGCCGGAGTGGATGCCTATCTCACTGGCGAGGTGTCCGAGCCCACGGTTCACGCGGCGCGGGAAAACGGCATCAGCTTCATCGCCGCCGGCCATCACGCGACCGAACGCTACGGCGTGCAGGCGTTGGGCGACTATCTGGCGCGGCGTTTTGCCATCGAACATTTGTTCGTCGATTGCCCAAACCCCGTGTAAGGACAGCTATAAATCTAGATCATTCCGGTCTAAGCAGCGGCCTGATTAGAAGACAGCGCTGTGCTAGAGTGCGCCCTCGTCCTCGGCCCGCCGGCCGTACAACAAGCAAATCCGTGAGTAGCCATGGTCGACAAACTGACGCATCTGAAACAGCTGGAGGCGGAAAGCATCCACATCATCCGTGAGGTGGCCGCCGAATTCGACAACCCGGTGATGCTGTACTCCATCGGCAAGGATTCCGCCGTCATGTTGCACCTGGCGCGCAAGGCATTCTTTCCGGGCAAGCTGCCGTTCCCCGTGCTGCACGTGGATACCCGCTGGAAGTTCCAGGACATGTACCGCTTCCGCGAGAAGATGGTCAGTGAGATGGGCCTTGACCTGATCACCCACATCAACCCCGATGGTGTGGCGCAGGACATGAATCCCTTCACCTACGGCAGTGCCAAGCACACCGACGTGATGAAGACCGAGGGCCTCAAGCAGGCACTGGACAAATATGGCTTCGACGCTGCCTTCGGCGGTGCCCGCCGCGACGAGGAGAAGTCCCGCGCCAAGGAGCGCGTCTACTCCTTCCGCGACAGCAAGCACCGCTGGGACCCGAAGAACCAGCGTCCAGAGCTGTGGAACGTCTATAACGGCAAAGTGAAGAAGGGCGAGTCGATCCGCGTCTTTCCGCTGTCCAACTGGACCGAGCTGGACATCTGGCAATACATCTACCTGGAGCAGATCCCGATCGTACCGCTGTACTTCGCCGCAGAGCGCGAAGTGGTGGAGCTCAACGGCGCCCTGGTGATGATCGACGACGAGCGCATCCTGCAATACCTGACCCCCGAGCAGAAGGCCAGCATCACCAAGAAGATGGTGCGTTTCCGTACCCTTGGCTGCTACCCGCTGACCGGTGCCGTGGAATCCACCGCGACCACCTTGCCGGAAATCATTCAGGAAATGCTCCTGACCAAGACCTCCGAACGCCAGGGCCGCGTGATCGATCACGACCAGGCCGGCTCGATGGAAGAAAAGAAACGCCAGGGATACTTTTAAGCGGCAAGCTGCGAGCGACAAGCTTCAAGCTGAATGGAGTCAGCGAGGATGGATTTCGAGAGGCTTGAAGTCTGGCAAAGGGCCAGGCAGTTGGCGGTTGGGGTATTCAAGGAATTGGCCGATTGCCGGGACTTCGTTTTCAGGGACCAGATCGGCGGTTCGGCGCTCTCCGTTCCCAGCAATATCGCCGAGGGTATGGAACGGGGGTCAGGCTGGGAGAAATGCCATTACCTGCGTATCGCCATGGGCTCCTGCGCGGAGTTGCGAACGCAGCTGATGATTGGCAGCGACATTGGCTATCTGCCAGCGACGCTTGCAACCGAGTGGATAGAGGAATCGCGCGAACTTTCCAGAATGTTGCGCGGGTTGATCAACAGAATTTCAGGTTAGCTGCGCGCTTGGCTTGCCACTTGAAGCTTGCAGCTTGGAGCTTACGAAGAATGAGTCACCAATCCGATCTGATCAGCGAGGACATCCTCGCCTACCTGGCCCAGCACGAGCGCAAGGAACTGCTGCGCTTCCTCACCTGCGGCAATGTCGATGACGGCAAGAGCACCCTGATCGGCCGCCTGCTGCACGATTCGAAGATGATCTACGAGGATCATCTGGAAGCCATCACCCGCGATTCGAAGAAGGTCGGCACCACCGGTGACGACGTCGACCTGGCGCTGCTGGTGGATGGCCTGCAGGCCGAGCGCGAGCAAGGCATCACCATCGACGTGGCCTATCGCTATTTTTCCACCGCCAAGCGCAAGTTCATCATCGCCGACACCCCCGGGCACGAGCAGTACACGCGCAACATGGCCACCGGTGCGTCCACCTGCGACTTGGCGATCATCCTCATCGATGCCCGCTACGGTGTGCAGACCCAGACCAGGCGGCACAGCTTCATCGCCTCGCTGCTGGGCATCAAGCACATCGTCGTCGCCGTCAACAAGATGGACCTGAAAGACTTCGACCAGGGCGTCTTCGAGCAGATCAAGGCGGATTACCTGAAGTTCGCCGAAGGCATCCAGCTCAAGCCGACCACCCTGCATTTCGTGCCGATGTCCGCCCTGAAAGGCGACAACGTGGTCAACAAGAGCGAGCGTTCGCCCTGGTACGAGGGGCAGTCGCTCATGGAAATCCTGGAGACCGTCGAGGTCGCCGGCGATCGCAATTTCAACGACATGCGCTTCCCGGTGCAGTACGTCAACCGGCCGAACCTGAACTTCCGCGGCTTCGCCGGCACCCTGGCGAGCGGCATCGTGCACAAGGGCGACGAAGTGGTGGCGCTGCCGTCGGGCAAGAGCAGCCGGATCAAGTCCATCGTGACCTTCGAGGGCGAGCTGGAGCAGGCCGGTCCCGGCCAAGCCATCACCCTGACCCTGGAAGACGAGATCGACGTTTCCCGTGGCGACATGCTGGTGCATGCCGACAACCGCCCGCAGGTAACCGACAGCTTCGAGGCCATGCTCGTGTGGATGGCCGAGGAGCCGATGCTGCCTGGCAAGAAATACGACATCAAGCGCGCCACCAGCTACGTGCCGGGCTCGATTCCAAGCATCGTCCATCGTGTCGACGTGAATACCCTGGAGCAGGGGTCGGCGAGCAGTCTGCAATTGAATGAGATCGGCCGGGTGAAAGTCGCGCTGGACGCACCGATCGCACTGGACGGATACGAGTACAACCGCACCACCGGGGCGTTCATTGTCATCGATCGCCTGACCAACGGCACCGTTGGTGCCGGCATGATCATCGCCGATCCGGTGGGCGCCCAGAGTGGCGGCCACCACGGCAAGCTGGCCCACGTCTCCACCGAGGAACGCGCCGCCCGCTTCGGCCAACAGCCAGCGACGGTGCTGTTCAGCGGCCTGTCCGGCGCGGGCAAGAGCACCCTGGCCTATGCCGTCGAGCGCAAGCTGTTCGACATGGGCCGTGCGGTCTACGTCCTCGATGGGCAGAACCTGCGCCACGACCTGAACAAGGGGCTGCCGCAGGACCGCGCCGGACGCAAGGAAAACTGGCTGCGCGCCGCCCATGTGGCCAAGCAGTTCAACGAAGCCGGTCTGCTGACCCTGGCCGCCTTCGTCGCGCCGGATGCGGAAGGCCGCGAGCAGGCCAAGGCGTTGATCGGTGCCGAACGCCTGATCACCGTTTACGTCCAGGCCTCTCCGCAGGTCTGCCGGGAGCGCGATCCTCAGGGCCTCTACGCGGCCGGCAAGGACAACATCCCGGGCGAGTCCTTCGCCTACGATGTGCCGCTGGACGCCGATCTGGTGATCGACACCCAGAGCGTTTCGGTGGAAGAGGGCGTCAAGCAGGTACTCGACCTGTTGCGTAATCGCGGCGCCATCTGACGCGCGTTCGACGTACCCGATGCCCTCGCGGTCCAGGCCGCGAGGGCATCTTCGTTTCAGGGTGTCTCGGTTTCCTGGAGGGCGATGATCAGACCCTCGTGGGGGCGCAGCAGGCAGTGCTCCTTCACCTCCCGTTCGTGCCGGCCAGGATGGCTGGACAGCAGGATTTCACCCCCCAGCATCTCCAGATCGATCCGCTGTTCGCAGGGCTGGAAATTCAGTAGTACCAGCAGTCGGCGATTGCCCCATTCGCGCATGTAGCCCAGCACACCCGGCGGTGTGCAGAAGCTGCGGTATCGGCCAACGCTCAGCGCAGCTTCACGGCGGCGCAATTGGATCAACTCGCGGTACAGCGTCAGGACGGATGACGGATCTTCCTGCTGCACCGCCACGTTGGTCGTCCGGTAATCCGGGGCGACGGGGAGCCAGGATGTGCCGCTGGTGAAACCGGCGTTGGCGCTGCCGTCCCATTGCATCGGGGTACGTTCCGGGTCGCGCCCCAGGCCCAGGCCGGGAATGTTCTTCTCGAACGGGTCCTGTACCTGCTCCGGGCGGATGGTCACGTCGATCATGCCGATCTCGTCGCCGTAATAGAGGGTCGGAGTGCCGCGCAGGGTCAGCAGCAGCATTGCGGCGATGCGGCTGTGCTCGGTGCCGAAGCGGCTGGCCAGGCGGTGGTTGTCGTGGTTGCCGAGCACCCAGTTCGGCCAGCCGTGGGGCGGCAGGGCGGCTTCGTAATGGTCCACCGCCTGGCGGATGGTTTCGGCCTGCCAGGGCAGCAGGATCAACTGGAAATTGAACGGCAGGTGCACGCCGTCGCCACCGGCGCCGTAGTAGGTCACCAGGCGTTCCACCGGCAGGTAGATCTCGCCGACCATCATCCGCTCGTCATAGCTGTCCAGCAGTTGGCGCATCTTGCGGATGACGTCGTGCACTTCCGGTCGGTCGGTGGTGTAGGTGGCCAGCAGGCGCTTGTGCGATCCGGCATCGGGGCGGTAGTCCGGGTTCTCCGGGTTGTTGCGGAAATCCTCGTCCTTGATCAGGTGCCAGATCACGTCGACCCGGAAACCGTCCACGCCGCGTTCGAGCCAGAAACGCATCTGCTCGAGCATGGCGTCCTGCACTTCCGAGTTGCGCCAGTTGAGGTCGGGCTGCTCCTTGAGGAACGCATGGTAGTAGTACTGCTGGCGGGCTTCGTCGTAGGTCCAGCCGCTGCCGCCGAAATTGGACAACCAGTTGTTCGGTGGTCCGCCATCGGGCGCGGGGTCCCGCCAGATGTACCAGTCGCTCTTCGGGTTGTCCCGCGAGCGGCGCGACTCCTGGAACCACGGGTGCTGATCCGAGCTGTGGTTGGGCACGAAATCGAGAACGAGCTTCATGCCGCGCCGATGTACATCCGCCAGCAAGGCATCGAAGTCCGACAGGCTGCCGAATTGCGGATCGATATCCACATAGTTGGACACGTCGTAACCGAAGTCGGCCATCGGCGACGGATAGATGGGCGATAGCCAGACGGCATCCACACCCAGCCACTCCAGATAGTCCAGCCGGCTGCGGATGCCCCGCAGATCGCCAATGCCGTCGCCGTTGCTGTCCATGAACGAGCGGGGATAGATCTGGTAGATGATCCCGGACTGCCACCAGAGAGGTTGCTGCATAGTCATCGTCGCTCCGTAGCTGCTCATGAACCTATGCATGGGGACGCGAAGGAGCCGGGAAAGGTTCCGACCGGTTGGCGGCATTTGCTCCGGCTTCGGAACTCGGGCTCCGGCTGGCGACCAAAGCTAGTGAAGCCTATCGAGGCGGTGGTAGCGCCTCTGAGCGAGAGGACTATGGAAGCGAACGATGTCTGGTACGACAACGCGGTTGCCTACCAAGTGGATGTGGCGACCTTCTACGATTCCAACGATGACGGTATCGGTGATTTTCCCGGGCTCACTTCGCGCCTGGATTACCTGCGCCAACTGGGGATCAACTGCCTCTGGCTGATGCCTTTCCATCCCTCGTCCGAACAGGACGATGGCTATGACGTGATCGATCACTACGGTATCGATCCGCGCTTCGGCAGCTTCGGCGATTTCGCCGAGTTCCTCGACGAGGCCAAGGTACGCGGTATCCGCGTGCTAATGGATCTGGTGGTGAACCATACCTCCGACCAGCACCCCTGGTTCCAGGCCGCCCGGCAATCGAAGGATTCCCCATTCCGCGACTATTACATCTGGGAACGGGAGCCGAAGGACCACCAGCGCGACAAGCTGGTATTTCCGGATCGCTACGACAGCGTCTGGAAATACGATGAGGCGACTGGAGAGTATTACTTCCATCGTTTCCATGACTTCGAGCCCGACCTCAATCATGGGCATCCGGCGGTTCGCGACGAGGTGCGGCGCATCCTCGGCTTCTGGCTGGCGCTGGGGGTGTCCGGTTTCCGTGTCGATGCCGCACCGTTCCTGATTTGGCCCAAGGGACCGGCCCAGCACTTCGACGATCCCCACGAGTACCTGCGCAAACTGCGTCGGCATGCGGTGCGCTATGGTTCGGGGGCCGTGCTGTTGGGGGAGGCCAATGTGGCGCCGGACAAGCTCGGTGAGTTCTTCGGCAACGGCGACGAACTCAACCAGCTCTTCAACTTCCTCGGGGCCGAGCGGATATTCCTCGCGCTCGCCCGCCAGGACGTCGGGCCGATCTGCCAGCTTTCCGATTTGCTGCCGGACCTGCCGCCGGGAACCCAATGGTTGAACTTCCTGCGTCACCACGACGAGTTCAGCCTCGAATGGTTGAACGAGGAAGAGCGCCAGGAAATCTTCCAGGCCTTCGCCCCCGATCCGTCGATGCAGATCTACGGCCGTGGCCTGCGCCGCCGCCTGGCCGGCATGCTCGACGGCAACCAGGCGCGCATCCGCCTGGCGCTCAGCCTGCTGTTCAGCCGCAGCGGTTCGCCGATGCTGTTCTATGGCGACGAGATCGGTATGGGCGAGGACCTGTCCCTTCCTGATCGCTACCCGGTCCGCACCTGCATGCAGTGGTCGGACGAGGCCAACGCCGGCTTCTCCAAGGCTCCGCGCAAGTGTCTGACGCGCCCGGTGCTGGAGAAGGGCCCATTCGCGTTCGATAAGGTCAATGTCACCGCCCAGTGGCTGGACCCGAACTCCCAGTTGCATTGGGTGCGCCGGTTGATCGAGGTGCGTCGTGCCTGTCCCGAACTGGGGCTCGGCCAACACGAGGTACTGGAGTGCGATGGCGGCTCGGGTGTGCTGGCGGAGACGTTCTATTTCGACAGCGGGCGGGTAGTCTGCGTGCATAACCTGGAAGACCGGCCTTGCACGGTCCGCATTCAGGACCAGGCGCTGGCGGGGCAGCACTGCTTCGATCTGTTGCGGCGAAAACCCCACGATGCCTCGGCGGACGGGGAACTGGTCGTCGACTTGGAGGCGTATGGCTATTGCTGGTTGCGGGTGGGCTCGATCTTCGCACCTACCGAGGTCGGCGCCACCATCGCTAGCGCAATTGCGGAAGCACCTCGCTCGCAAAAGTCTCGATGAAGGTGCGTTGTTCGCGATTGACGTTGTGCAGGTAAAGGCGATCGAAACCTTGCTCGATATCGCCTTGCAGCCAGTCCAGGTGGCGAGCCGGGCTGGCCGATATGCGCACCGACCGGTGCATGTCCTCCGGTCGCAGGTGCGCGGTGGCCAGTTCGAACTGCCGGGGATGGCACAGGTTCTGCGACAGCTCGCCGGGTAGCGCGTTGGTGCGCCATTGGTCATGCGCCCCGGCCAGGGCCGTGGCCTCGTCGGCGGCATAGGAGAGCTTGACCTGCAGGTACAGCGGCTTGCCTTCGCCACCGCCCTCGCGGAACGCATCGATGAGGCGCTGCTGGGCCTCCGGTTCGCTGGAAACGGTGATCAGCCCATCTGCCCATTCGCCGGCCCAGCGGGCCGTCTCCAGAGTCAGGGCCGCGGCGAACAACCGGGGCGCTTCGTCTGGCAGGCTGTAAAGGCGTGCCCGCTCGACGGTAATCAACCCGTGGTGAGTGACCTCTTCGCCATTCCAGAGTGCGCGAATGATATCCACCGCTTCGCGCAGCATGGCGTTGCGGGTTTCCTTGAGCGGCCAATGGCGGCCGAGAATTCCCTCGTTGATCGCCTCCCCGCTGCCCACCGCAAGCCAGAAGCGTCCCGGAAACATTTCCGTGAGCGTGGCGGCTGCCTGGGCGATCAAGGCAGGGTGATAGCGAAAGATCGGCGCATTGACCACGCCCAGGTCCAGCGGCGTAGCCTGCAGTGCGGTGCCGAGCCAGGCCCAGGCGAAACCGCTATGTCCCTGCTTTTCGCTCCAGGGATGGAAATGATCCGAACACATCCCGCTGGCGAATCCGGCTTCGGCGGCCGCTTGGAGATGGCGCAGCAGTTCGCTGGGGGAGAATTGTTCGTGTGAGGCGTGGTAGCCGATCGGGGTCATGGGCGCCTGCCGGGAACTGTCGATTTTCTTTCGAGGCGGGCGCTCGAATACAAGTTCCGGTCAGCCATGGCGGGCGGGTGAAATGAAAAAACCCCGGTCGGGACCGGGGCTCTGTTCGGTGGTGAAGGTCAGGACTTGCCTTTCAACCCGAAGCTTTCGTCGAGCGTGCCGGGGGCGTCTCCGCTCTTGGGTGCATAATCCTTCGGGGCTTCGGTGCCGGCCGGCGGCTTCAGGCGCTCCCGTGGGCTGCGGTAGTCTTCGTCCGCCTGCAGGGCAGCGAGCAGACGTTGACGGGTCAGTTCGTCCAGGGCCAGGTTCTTGGCACCTTCGGAGAGATGCTCCTGAACCTCCTGGTAGCTCTGGGTCAGCTTCTTCACCAGGCCGGCGGTGGTCTTGAAGTGGGTGACCACTTCGCTCTGGTAGGTATCGAAGCGTTCCTGCAGTTCGTCCAGTTGGCGCTGCGTCCGGTTGGGCGCGGCGTTGGGCATCAGGCGCGCCGCCACGAAACCGATGGCGATGCCGGCGAGCAGGGTGAGGGCTGGTAGCAACCAGGCCGTGAGCGTCTGTTCCACGAGTCCTTCCTCTATAAACGGCTTTGCTTTACGTTAACGGCTCTAACCTGCGCTGTATACCGCGATGCTCCATCGGGTGTCGTGACGTGCAGGTCACTTGTGGGCTCCCGGAGCCCAGGCGCCTGCGCCACTCGTCATCAAGTCGAGTCGCGCGAGGCTTAACCAAGACGAGTCGACCCGATCCGGGGTCACGGAGTTTTCCCGTTTGCTCATGCGTGAAGTTTCCCAGACGCTCGAAGGTCCCTGCGGGGCGCTCGAAGCGCTTTATCTCGATGTGCCCGAGGCGCGCGGCTTGGCGCTGATCTGTCACCCCAACCCGGTCCAGGGCGGCACCATGCTGAACAAGGTGGTTTCCACCCTGCAACGCACCGCCCGCGATGCCGGCTACACGACCTTGCGCTTCAACTACCGCGGTGTTGGCGCGAGCGCCGGCAGCCATGACATGAGTAGCGGCGAGGTGGACGATGCCGAAGCCGCCGCCCGCTGGCTGCAGGCCCGGCACCCCGATCTGCCGCTTGTCCTGCTCGGTTTCTCCTTCGGCGGTTTCGTCGCCGCCAGCCTGGCCGGTCGCCTGGAGGGCCAGGGCGGGGCAGTGGACAGGCTGTTCATGGTCGCCCCGGCGGTATCCCGCCTGAAGGACGATGTCCCGCTGTCCCGCCAGGCCGCACTCACCGTCATCCAGCCGGATAGCGACGAAGTGGTTCCGCCGGAAACCGTCTATGCCTGGAGCGAGGCACTGGATCGTCCCCATGAGCTGCTGAAAGTGGCAGAATGCGGCCACTTTTTTCATGGCAAGCTGACCGACCTCAAGGATCTGGTGCTGCCTCGCCTGTAACCAGGAGGGCCTGGGACGACCAGGCCCGGACCGTTTCCGCCAGCTTGCAGCCCGATCCGCCGTACCGCGAATAAGTGAACCGACATGACCACGCGTATCCTCACCGGCATCACCACCACCGGCACTCCGCACCTCGGCAACTACGCCGGCGCCATCCGTCCGGCGATCCTCGCCAGCCGCGATCCGCAGGCCGACTCGTTCTATTTCCTCGCCGACTACCATGCCCTGATCAAGTGCGACGATCCGCAGCGCATCCAGCGCTCGCGCCTGGAGATCGCTGCCACTTGGCTGGCCTGCGGCCTGGACACTGACCGCGTGACCTTCTACCGCCAGTCGGACATTCCCGAGATTCCGGAGCTGACCTGGCTGCTCACCTGCGTTGCCGGCAAGGGGCTGCTCAACCGTGCTCACGCCTATAAGGCGGCGGTGGACAAGAATCTGGAAAGCGGAGAGGACCCGGACGCCGGCGTGACCATGGGCCTGTTCAGCTACCCGGTGCTGATGGCGGCGGACATCCTGATGTTCAACGCGCACAAGGTGCCGGTCGGGCGTGACCAGATCCAGCATGTGGAAATGGCCCGCGATATCGGCCAGCGCTTCAATCACCTGTTCGGCAAGGGCAAGGAGTTCTTCACCCTGCCTGAAGCCGTGATCGAAGAAAGCGTGGCGACCCTGCCGGGCCTCGACGGGCGCAAGATGTCGAAGAGCTATGACAACACCATCCCGCTGTTCGGCAGCGCCAAGCAACTCAAGGAGGCCATCGCCCGCATCGTTACCGACTCCCGCGCGCCGGGCGAGCCCAAGGACCCGGACAGCGCCCACCTGTTCACCCTGTACCAGGCATTCGCCACGCCGGAGCAGACGGCCGGGTTCCGTCAGGAACTGCTCGACGGCCTGGCCTGGGGCGAAGCCAAGCAGCGCCTGTTCCAATTGCTCGACGGCGAACTGGGCGAGGCTCGCGAGCGCTATCACGCCTTGATCGAGAAACCGTCCGATCTGGAAGACATTCTGCTGGCCGGGGCTGCGAAGGCGCGTAAGATCGCCTCGCCGTTCCTCAACGAACTGCGTGAGGCCGTGGGGTTGCGCTCGTTCCGCAGCGACGTACAGGCCAGCGGTCCGGCGAAGAAGAAGTCCGGCAAGAGCGCCCGGTTCGTCAGCTTCCGCGAGCAAGACGGCACGTTCCGCTTCCGTTTCCTCGCCGCCGATGGCGAGGAACTGCTGCTGTCGCGCCCGTTCGCCGATCCCAAGGCGGCGGGCGCCATCAGCCAGCAGCTCGTGGCCCAGGGCGCCGATGCGCTGGAGCTGCGGGCCGACGAAGGCGACCAGTTCACCCTGTGGATGGATGGCCAATGCCTGGCCGACAGCCCGGCCTATGCCGATCCGGACGCGCGCGACGCGGCGATGTTGCGCTTGCGCGACGCCATCGCCGGCCTGGCCGAGCAATAAAACCGGGAACACTGCCGCCGCTGCGCTATCAAAAAACTGTAGCAGCGGCTCTGGCATGCTGTTCCGGAACCATCTAACGAAGGGCGGCCATCTTGAACGATCTCAGCACATTGCCAACAGCGGAGGGCGCGGCTAAAGTGTCGGCCCCGTTTCACTACCCCGACCCCGCCATGACCCCCCTTGAGCGCTATCAGGCCGACCTGAAACGTCCCGATTTCTTCCATGACGCCGCGCAGGAAAACGCCGTGCGTCACCTGCAGCGCCTGTACGAGGACCTGTTGGCCGAGTCCCAGAGCAAGCCGGGCCTGTTCGGCAAACTGCTCGGCAAGCGCCGCGAAGGGCCGGTCAAGGGGCTGTACTTCTGGGGCGGTGTCGGTCGCGGCAAGACCTATCTGGTGGACACCTTCTTCGAGGCCCTGCCGTTCAAGGAGAAGATGCGGACCCACTTCCACCGCTTCATGAAGCGCGTCCACGAGGAAATGAAAACCCTCAAGGGCGAGAAGAACCCGCTGACCATCATCGCCAAGCGCTTTTCCGACGAGGCGCGGGTGATCTGCTTCGACGAATTCTTCGTTTCCGATATCACCGACGCCATGATCCTGGCCACCCTGCTGGACGAGCTGTTCAAGAACGGCGTGAGCCTGGTGGCGACCTCCAACATCGTGCCGGACGGCCTGTACAAGGACGGCCTGCAGCGCGCCCGCTTCCTGCCGGCGATCGCCCTGCTCAAGGAACACACCGAGATTGTCAACGTCGACAGCGGCGTCGATTACCGCCTGCGCGCGCTCGAACAGGCCGAGCTGTTTCATTGGCCGCTGGGCCAAGAGGCCGAGGCCAGCCTGGAAAAGAGTTTCAAGAGCCTGCTGCCGGAGCACTGCGGCATCGAGGAAAACGAAACGCTGATGATCGAGAACCGTCCGATCGTTGCGCGTCGGGTGGGTGACGACGTCGCCTGGTTCGATTTCCGAGAGCTGTGCGATGGCCCACGCAGCCAGAACGACTACATCGAGCTGGGCAAGATCTTCCACGCCGTACTGCTGAGCAACGTCGAGCAGATGAACGCGACCAAGGACGACATGGCGCGTCGTTTTATTAACCTGGTCGACGAGTTCTACGATCGCAACGTCAAGCTGATCATCTCCGCCGAAGTCGAGCTGAAAGACCTCTATGCCGGTGGCCGTCTGGAGTTCGAGTTCCAGCGTACGCTGAGCCGTCTGCTCGAAATGCAGTCGCATGAATTCTTGTCGCGGCCGCACAAGCCGTAAGAGCTTGTTGGCGAACAGCAAAGCCCGGCGAAGCCCGTCGGGCTTTTTCGTTTCCGAGGGGCGAAGCGCTCAGTTCCGCGCCAACTGCTCCTGCGTTTTCAGCAGCTTCTGCGCGTGAGCCACTTCCAGGGCCTCCATGGCGCTGATCGGTTTGATCGCCACGGCGCGCTTCAGGTGCTCCAAGACCTTTTTCTGCTCGTCGTCCCCATACACGTAGGTGAGGGCATTGGCGTATTCGTAGTGGCCGATGGGCAGGTCGTCGGCCTGCTTGAAGGAGCGGTTGAAGTACAGCTCCATCTTGTCCGCGCTGACCCCGTAGGTCATCCGGCCGACCATCTTGCCCACTTTGCGGATCACTCCGGCTTCGTAGCCGCCATACAGGGCCAGAGCGAAAGGCTGCTGCGGTTGGCGGGCGAGGAGGGCGTCCAGTTCCTTGGGAATCTGGCTGGTGTAGCCACGCTTGAGTACCACCGGAACTGACAGCTCTTCACCGAGGCGGGCCTTGGCATAGACCCGGCCGAACATGGCGACGATATCGGCCTGGACCAGTTCGCCGGCCTGGTCGGTGTACTCGATGACCTCTTCCAGCAGGCGATGTTTCTCCTCCTGGGTCGGCGCCAGGAACATGGCGTAGAGCACCTGGGCGAACATCGCCGGGACCTGCCCGCCAACGCCCAGCGCGAGGCCTTGCTCCTTGGCCTGGGCGAAATCGCCACGGAACAGCAGGCGCCAGACGTCCTGCAGCTTGGCCGCATAGGCTTCGGCTTCCTCCGGCTTGCCGGTGAAGCCGGTACCGCCGGCTACGGTCATCTCCAGGGCCTTGGGATTATGGGTGGCCGTCTCGATGACCCAGTCGGCATCCGGGAAGGGATAGTCGCCGAAGCCACGGGTCAGGCGCGGCCAGGCTTCACGCAGCTTGTCGCCGGAATAGTCGTAGGCGCTCTGGTCGTAAGGGAAGGGTTTCCACGAGGGATCGGCAACGGCGCCGACGCTGAAGAGCATCAGCAGGGCAAGCAGATAGCAACGCATGGCACGGACCTGTTCTTGTTGTTAGGAACGGGTCCGATCATAGGGCGGTACCCGGGCCAGCCAACCCATCCTTGGTTCTGTAGCCCGGCTCAGGCGGCGGTGTCCTTTTGCTGGAACTGGCGTCGGTATTGGTTGGGCGATAGCTCCGTGTGCTGACGGAACAGGCGGGCGAAGAAGCTCGCGTCGTCGTAACCCACTTCGTAACTGATGGTCTTGATGCTTTTGCGCGTCGAGGAAAGCAGGCTCTTGGCTGTTTCGATGCGTAACCGTTGCAGGTAGTGCAGCGGCTTGTCGCCTGTGGCGGCCTGGAAGCGGCGCATGAAGTTGCGGATGCTCATGCCGTGGTCGCGGGCCACGTCCTCGAAGCGGAACTTGTCGGCGTAGTGTTCCTCCAGCCATTGCTGAATCTGCAGGATGGTCACGTCCTGGTGCAGCTTCTGCCCGCCGAAGCCGATCCGGCCGGGCGTATAGCTGCGCTGTACTTCGTAGAGGATATCGCGTGCCACGCCCTGGGCGACGCCCGCGCCGCAGAAGCGTTCGATCAGGTAGATGTAGAGGTCGCAGACCGAGGTGACGCCGCCGGCACAGTAGAGATTGTCGGCATCCGACAGGTGCTTCTCGGTGTTCAGCAGCACCTGGGGGAAACGTTCGGCGAATTCGCGGAAGAAGCGCCAGTACGTGGTGGCCTCCTTGCCATCGAGTAGACCGGCCTGGGCCATCCAGAACACGCCGGTGGCTTCGCCGCAAAGGGTGCTGCCGGCCGCGTGCCGCTCACGCAACCAATCGAGGACCTGTGGATAACGCATGCAGAGCGCGTCGAAGTCGCCCCAGAAGGCGGGCAGGAGGATCACGTCCGCCTCGTCCAGCGGGCCGTCCACGGGCACCTGCACATGACTGAAGCTGCGCACGGGCTGGCCATCCGGGCTGACCAGGTGGATCTCGAAGGCGGGCGTGAGACCGAGGCCTTGCTGCTTGCCGTAGCGCAGGCTGGCCATGTGGAAGAAATCTTTCGCCTGCATCAGGGTGGAGGCGAAGACGCCCTCGGTGGCCAGGATGCTGACGCGACGCAGGGTGGCGGATGGTCTGATGGGCATGATTTTTATTCTTGTCGAGGGTGAAGCGGTCAATTAGCGGCTGGATCGTCTTATTTTTTGTCGCATGTGTCCAGTGCGACCGAGCGTTTGCTTGGCCTACAGTCGTGCCCAGCCAAGACAGCCATCAGGTGCCCCATCATGATTCCAAGAACCCTGTTCAGTTCGGACCACGAACTCTTCCGCGACAGCGTGCGTAAATTCCTCGAACAGGAAGCGGTTCCCTACCACCACCAATGGGAGAAGGACGGTCATATCGATCGCCAGCTATGGAACAAGGCCGGCGAGGCGGGGATGCTCTGCTCGCACATCCCCGAGGAATACGGCGGCATGGGGGCCGACTTCCTGTATAGCGCCGTGGTGATCGAGGAGATCAGCCGGCTCGGTCTTACCGGCATCGGTTTCTCCCTGCATTCCGACATCGTCGCGCCCTACGTCCTGCATTACGGCTCCGAGGCGCAGAAGCAGAAATACTTGCCGCGGATGGTATCCGGCGAGCTGGTCACTGCTATCGCCATGACCGAGCCAGGCGCCGGCTCCGACCTGCAAGGCGTGAAGACGACCGCCGTCCTGGATGGCGACGAGTACGTCATCAACGGTTCGAAGACATTCATCACCAACGGCTACCTGGCCGACCTGGTAATCGTCGTGGCGAAAACCGACCCCAAGGCCGGCGCCAAGGGCACCAGCCTGTTCCTAGTGGAGGCGGGTACGCCAGGCTTCGCCAAGGGCAAGCGCCTGGAAAAGGTGGGCATGAAGGCGCAGGACACCTCCGAGCTGTTCTTCCAAGACGTCCGTGTACCCAAGGAAAACCTGCTCGGTCAGGCAGGGATGGGCTTCGCTTACTTGATGCAGGAGCTGCCCCAGGAACGGCTGACGGTGGGGGTCGGGGCTCTGGCTTCGGCCGAGGCGGCATTGAAATGGACACTGGACTACACCCGCGAGCGCAAGGCGTTCGGCAAGGCCATCGCCGATTTCCAGAACACCCGCTTCAAACTGGCGGAGATGGCGACCGAAATCCAGGTCGGGCGAGTCTTCGTCGACCGTTGCCTGGAATTGCACCTTGCCGGCAAGCTGGATGTGCCGACCGCGGCGATGCTCAAGTACTGGGGAACCGATCTGCAGTGCAAGGTGCTCGACGAGTGCGTGCAGCTTCACGGTGGCTACGGTTTCATGTGGGAGTACCCGGTCGCGCGGGCCTGGGCCGATGCGCGGGTGCAGCGGATCTATGCCGGCACCAACGAGATCATGAAGGAAATCATCGCCCGATCGTTGTGATGGGGTCGATCCTGCCGGTGCGGCTAGGCGCCGGCAGGCTGTTCTCGCGACGAACCTGCCGGTAGTGTGCCCGTCCAATGCTTTGGATTTCGGGAGCACAGGCCAGGCATGACCACACCCCTCACGCAGATCGAACCTTTCGCCGGTTGGGACGGCAGCATCGCTGGTGCGCGGGCGTTGCAGAAGGAGCTGGCCGAGCGTGTCCGGCTGGTCGACGACTATCCGCCGCTGCATCTGCTGGCCGGGCTCGATGTCGGGTTCGAAGAAGGAGGGAGCGTGACCCGGGCGGCGGCCGTCCTGCTGGATGCCCACACCCTGGCGCCGATCGCCACCAGCCTGGCCAGGATTCCCACTCGCATGCCTTATGTGCCGGGGCTGTTGTCTTTCCGCGAACTGCCTGCGCTGTTGCAGGCGCTGGGTGAACTGCCGGCGGTTCCGGACCTGATCTTCGTCGATGGCCATGGGATCGCCCATCCCCGGCGCCTGGGAATCGCCGCACACCTGGGCGTGGTGACAGGACTACCGACCATCGGCGTGGCGAAGAAGATTCTGACGGGCAACCACGAAGAACTGGGGCTTCAGCGGGGCGACAGGGTCGACCTGCTGGAGAAGGGCGAAGTGATCGGTACGGTGCTGCGCAGCAAGGACGGGGTGCGCCCGCTGATCGTTTCGCCGGGCAACCGGGTCAGCCTGGCGAGTGCGCCGAGCCTGGTAATGGACTGCCTGACCCGCTATCGCCTGCCCGAGCCGACCCGGCTGGCGGATCGGCTCGCGTCACGACGGGACGCCGGCAAGGCGCCTCGGCAGGGTGAACTGCTATAGGGCTCAGGGCGCCGGATTGGGCTGGGTTACGTGGATCGCCTCGATGGCGGTCAAAACCTCGTCCGACAGTTTCAACTCGGCACTGGCCAGGTTGCTTTCCAACTGCTCCAGGCTGGTCGCGCCGATGATATTGCTGGTCACGAAGGGCTGGCGAGTGACGAAGGCCAGCGCCATCTGGGCCGGATCGAGCCCGTGGGCGCGGGCCAGCGCTACGTAGCGACTGGTCGCCGCCACGCTTTGCGGGTTGTTGTAGCGCTGGAAGCGGCTGAACAGGGTCAGCCGCGCGTTGGCCGGGCGCGCGCCGTTCTCATACTTACCGGAGAGCATGCCGAACGCCAGCGGGGAATAGGCCAGCAGCCCGCATTGCTCGCGCATGGCGATCTCCGCCAGGCCGACCTCGAAGGTGCGGTTGAGCAGGTTGTAGGGATTCTGGATCGAAACCGCACGGGGCCAGCCACGGCTCTCGGCGAGTTGCAGAAACGTCATGGTTCCCCAGGGCGTTTCGTTGGACAGGCCGATATGGCGGATCTTGCCGGCCTTGACCTGTTCGTCGAGCACTTCCAGGGTTTCCTCCAGTGGGGTGAAGCGCTCTTCCCGGTGGCGATAGCCGAGCTGGCCGAAGAAGTTGGTGCTGCGCTCCGGCCAGTGCAACTGGTAAAGATCGATCCAGTCGGTCTGCAGGCGCTTCAGGCTGGCATCCAGCGCGGCGACGATGTGCTCGCGATTGTGTTTGGGGTTGCCGCCGCGAATGTAGTCGATACCGTTGCCAGGCCCGGCGACCTTGCTCGCCAGCACCCACTCGGCGCGATTACCGCGGCTTTTGAAGTAGTTGCCGATGATGCGTTCGGTGGTGGTGTAGGTTTCGGCTCGCGGCGGCACCGGATACATCTCGGCGGTATCGATGAAATTGATACCTGCGGATTTCGCTCGGTCGATCTGAGCGAAGGCATCGGCTTCCGTGTTCTGCTCGCCCCAGGTCATGGTGCCCAGGCAGAGTGCGCTGACCTGGATGTCGGTGTGCCCCAGACGTCGAAATTCCATCCTGCTTCTCCTCGGACATTGGGAAAACGCCCATCAAAGCAGGTTGCTATTTTCGTAGCAATCGGCATAATTCCGCGACTTTCTCGACGGGGATGCCTAGCCCGTTCGAAAAAACAGGTAGGGGATGCCTAGCCTACCGAACCCCGCCGTAGCGGACGCGCTGACCCGAGCCCCCGACAGCGTCTGTTTCCGGCTGCCTTTGACCTTGTCAAAGCAAGCACTATTCAGTAAGATCCGCCGTCTTATTTTCAGGGCGGCCCCTGAGGCTATAACGAATGAAGACTTTTACTGCTAAACCGGAAACCGTCAAGCGCGACTGGTATGTCGTCGACGCTGCGGGTCAGACCCTGGGTCGTCTGGCCACTGAAATCGCTAGCCGCCTGCGTGGCAAGCACAAGCCTGAATACACTCCGCACGTGGATACCGGCGACTACATCGTCGTGATCAATGCCGAGCAGGTTCGCGTCACCGGTGCCAAGACCACCGACAAGATGTACTACTCCCACTCCGGCTTCCCGGGTGGCATCAAGTCGATCAACTTCGAAAAGCTGATCGCCAAGGCGCCCGAGCGCGTGATCGAGACCGCGGTCAAGGGCATGCTGCCGAAGAACCCGCTGGGTCGCGACATGTACCGTAAGCTGAAGGTGTACAAGGGTTCCGTCCACCCGCACACCGCTCAGCAGCCCCAAGAACTGAAGATTTAACGGAATAGTTCATTATGTCGGCGACTCAAAACTACGGCACTGGCCGTCGCAAGACTGCAACCGCACGCGTTTTCCTGCGTCCGGGTACTGGCAACATCTCCATCAACAACCGCAGCCTGGACAAGTTCTTCGGCCGTGAAACTGCCCGCATGGTGGTTCGCCAGCCGCTGGAACTGACCGAGACCGTCGAGAAGTTCGACGTGTACGTCACCGTCATCGGTGGCGGTGTCAGCGGCCAGGCCGGTGCGATCCGTCACGGTATCACCCGTGCGCTGATCGAGTACGACGAGAGCTTCCGCAGTTCGCTGCGCAAGGCTGGCTACGTTACTCGCGATGCCCGTGAAGTCGAGCGTAAGAAGGTTGGTCTGCGTAAAGCGCGTAAGCGTCCGCAGTACTCCAAGCGTTAATTCGCTGCTACCTTCAAAAACGCCCAGTCTCCTTTGGAGCTGGGCGTTTTTTATGGGCGCAAAATATGTCTGCGACAACTTGCCGCATCGCTGGACGCCCCGTGGTACAAGGCTTGGACCGGTTCTGAAATAAGTTATTACCTTGTCAGAAAAGGGGCTTTTCTTTACCATTTGGCGAATTTTTTGCGCGGCTCGAATTTTTACTTAGAGGCCTGAACAACAGGCCACAAAGCTGATGGGAGACGACTGAATGAGCAATGACGGCGTGAATGCAGGCCGGCGTCGCTTCCTGGTGGCAGCCACTTCAGTGGTGGGTGCTGCCGGAGCGGTAGGTGCTGCGGTTCCGTTCGTGGGGTCATGGTTCCCCAGTGCCAAGGCGAAGGCCGCTGGTGCACCGGTGAAGGTGAATGTCAGCAAGATCGAGCCGGGCCAGCAGATGGTGGCCGAATGGCGTGGTCAGCCTGTCTTCATCGTGCGCCGCACCGAGGAAATCCTGAGCAATCTGGAAAAGATCGCCCCGAGCGTGGCCGATCCGGAGTCTCAGAAATCGGTCCAGCCCGAATATGTGGACCCCAAGGTGCGCTCGATCAAGCCGGAAATCCTGGTGCTGGTCGGTCTGTGCACTCACCTGGGCTGTTCTCCTTCCTTCCGTCCAGAAGTGGCTCCGGCCGATCTGGGGCCGGAGTGGGTGGGTGGTTACTTCTGCCCTTGCCACGGTTCCCGCTATGACCTGGCCGGCCGTGTCTACAAGTCGCAGCCCGCGCCCTTGAACCTGCCGGTGCCGCCGCACTCGTACGAGTCGGATGATGTAATCGTCGTCGGTGTGGACCAGGAGAAAGCCTGATGAGCAAATTCATGGATTGGGTCGATGCGCGCTTCCCCGCGACCAAGATGTGGGAAGACCATCTGTCCAAGTACTACGCCCCCAAGAACTTCAACTTCTTCTATTTCTTCGGTTCGCTGGCACTGCTGGTGCTGGTCAACCAGATCCTCACCGGCATCTGGCTGACCATGAGCTTCACGCCGTCCGCCGAAGAGGCCTTCGCCTCCGTCGAGTACATCATGCGCGACGTGGAGTACGGGTGGATCATTCGCTACCTGCACTCCACCGGGGCCTCGGCGTTCTTCATCGTGGTCTACCTGCACATGTTCCGCGGTCTGCTCTATGGCTCGTACCAGAAGCCGCGCGAGCTGGTGTGGATCTTCGGCATGCTGATCTACCTGGCGCTGATGGCGGAAGCCTTCATGGGCTACCTGCTGCCGTGGGGCCAGATGTCCTACTGGGGGGCCCAGGTGATCATTTCCCTGTTCGGTGCCATCCCGGTGATCGGCGATGACCTGACGCAGTGGATCCGTGGTGACTACCTGATTTCCGGTATTACCCTGAACCGCTTCTTTGCCCTGCACGTGATCGCTCTGCCGATCGTGCTGCTCGGCTTGGTCGTGCTGCACATCCTGGCACTGCACGAAGTAGGTTCGAACAACCCGCTGGGTGTGGATATCAAGAAGACCAAGGACGAAGCCGGCGTGCCGCTGGATGGCATTCCGTTCCATCCGTACTACACCGTGAAAGACATCGTCGGTGTGGTGGTGTTCCTGTTCGTCTTCTGTGCCGTTGTGTTCTTCTTCCCGGAGATGGGCGGTTACTTCCTCGAGAAGCCCAACTTCGAAGTGGCCAACGCATTCAAGACGCCTGAGCACATTGCTCCGGTGTGGTACTTCACCCCGTTCTACGCCATCCTGCGTGCGGTTCCGGACAAGCTCATGGGTGTTATCGCCATGGGTGCGGCCATCGCCATCCTGTTCGTGCTGCCGTGGCTGGATCGCAGTCCGGTCAAGTCCATGAAGTACAAGGGCTGGTTGAGCAAGATCTGGCTCCTGGTGTTCTGCATCTCCTTCGTCATCCTCGGTGTGCTCGGCGTTCTGGCTCCGACCCCTGAGCGTACCCTGTTGTCGCGGGTGTGCACGTTCCTGTACTTCGCCTACTTCATCCTGATGCCGTTCTACACCAGGATGGAAAAGACCAAAGCGGTTCCGGAAAGGGTGAATGGCTGATGAAAAAGCATTTCGCTGCATTGATTCTCGCTGCACTGCCAGTCTTCGCCTTTGCTGCGGGTGGTCATGTCGAGCTGGACAAGGTCGACATCGATCTGACCGATAAGGCCGCCATGCAGGATGGCGCGCGTACGTTCGCCAACTACTGCATGGGCTGCCATAGCGCTCAGTTCCAGCGTTATGAGCGCGTTGCCAAAGACCTGGGTATTCCGGAAGAGCTGATGCTGGAAAACCTGGTCTTCACCGGCGCCAAGATCGGCGACCACATGAAGATCGGCATGAAGCCTGCTGATGCCAAGGTCTGGTTCGGTGCCGCTCCGCCGGACCTGACACTGGTTGCCCGCGTGCGTGGCAATGACTGGCTGTATACCTACCTGCGCACTTTCTATGAAGACCCGGCCCGTCCGTGGGGCGTCAACAATAAGACCTTCCCGAACGTCGGTATGCCGAACGTCCTGGCACCTCTCCAAGGTCGCCAGGTGATCGGTTGCAAGCAGGTACAAGTGGTCGATAACGGCAAGAAGCAGTTCGATCCGCTGACCGGTACGCCGATCACCCACGAGGCATGCGATCAACTGACCGTGGTCCCGAAAACCGGCAAGCTGAGCGAGTCGGAGTTCGATGAGAAGGTCAAGAACCTGGTGACCTTCCTGGCCTACTCGGCTAACCCCGTGAAGCTGGAGAGCCAGCGCATCGGTACCTACGTGCTGCTCTACCTTGCCTTCTTCTTCGTGTTTGCCTATTTGCTCAAGCGCGAATACTGGAAGGACGTTCACTGAAAACCCAGCCGTTTCTGGCTGTGACGCGCGCGCCCGCTTTGGGCGCGCGCGCTTTTTTGCTTCTTGATAAGCGAGGAGGACGCCATGGGCGTGACCAATAGGTTGGCCTGTTATTCCGACCCCGCCGACCACTACTCCCACCGCGTACGTCTTGTGCTCGCCGAGAAGGGTGTCAGCGCCGAAATCATCGATGTCGAGCCGGGGCGTTGTCCGTCCAGGCTGGCTGAGGTGAACCCCTACGGCAGCTTGCCGACGCTGGTTGATCGTGACCTTGCGCTGTACGAATCCACCGTAGTGATGGAATATCTGGACGAGCGTTACCCGCATCCGCCCCTGTTGCCGGTCTACCCGGTGGCGCGTGCGAACAGTCGGTTGCTGATGCACCGTATCCAGCGTGACTGGTGTGCCTTGGTGGATCAGATTCTCGACCCGCGCAGCAAGGAGGCGGTTCGTGTCCAGGCGCGCAAGGAATTGCGGGAAAGCCTGACCGGCGTATCGCCCCTGTTTGCCGATAAGCCGTTCTTTCTCAGTGAGGAGTTGAGCCTGGTGGATTGCTGCCTGTTACCGATTCTCTGGCGCCTGCCTGTGCTGGGAATCGAGCTGCCGCGTCCGGCCAAGCCCTTGCTGGACTACATGGAACGGCAATTCGCCCGCGAGGCCTTCCAGGCCAGTCTGTCCACCGTCGAGCGCGATATGCGCTAAGCCGAGGAGGCTCCTGATGAAGTCCAGTCGTCCCTATCTGGTTCGTGCCCTTTACGAGTGGATCGTCGATAACGATTGCACGCCCCATCTGCTGGTGAATGCCGAATTTTCCGGTGTTCAGGTGCCGCCTGGTTTCGCTAGCGACGGGCAGATCGTGCTGAACGTTTCTCCCAGTGCCGTACGGCATCTGCATATGGATAACGAGGCTGTCAGCTTCGAAGGCCGCTTTGGCGGCGTTGCGCACAGTCTCTATATACCGACCTCTGCGGTGCTGGCGATCTATGCCCGTGAGAACGGGCAGGGCATGGTGTTCGATCTGGAGCCTCCGATTCCGGAGGAGGATGACGAGGAACCCGGTCCGGACGACGATGGCCCTTCCGGCGGCGAGCCGCCGCGACCCAGTGGGCGGCCCAGCCTGAAGGTGGTCAAGTAACGAAAAAGGCGATCCGAGGATCGCCTTTTTCGTGCCCGTCCCGGAGCGGGTGATGAGTCAGTCCGTGTATTCGAACAGCTTGACGATCTTCTGTACGCCGGACACGCCTTGTACGAGGTTGGTGGCGCGGGCGGCTTCCGGGCGTGTGACCAGGCCGAGCAGGTAGACGATACCGTTCTCGGTGACGACCTTGATACGGGAGCTGGCGATGTTGCTATCGGCCAGCATCTGCGTCTTGATCTTGGTGGTCAGCAGGGTGTCGTTGCTGCGTGCCAGTGCCGAGGAGGGCTGTATGACTTGCAGCTCGTTGTGCACCTTGCGCACGCCCTGTACCGAGCGAGCAGCCCGCTCAGCCATTTCCTTGAGTTCAGCGCGTGGGGTCTGGCCTGCCAACAGGACTACGCCGTTGTAGCTGGTCACCACGATATGCGACGAGTGGACCAAGTCCTGGTGGGCCTCGGCCATGTTGGCCTCGACCCGGCCAGGGATGAACTGATCGTCGATCTTCTTGCCGATGGTGCGGCTACCGCAGCCGCCCAGAACCAGGCTGAGGGCCAGGACAAAAAGGATCAGCGGGTTGCGCATCATTCTTCACTCCCGAACAACTGACTATCGATGAGATCGCACAGGCAATGGATGGCCAGCAAGTGCACTTCCTGAATGCGTGCGGTGACCTTGGACGGCACGCGGATTTCGACGTCTTCGGGAAGAAGCAGGGAGGCCATGCCGCCGCCGTCTCGGCCAGTCAGTGCCACGACCACCATCTCGCGATCGTGTGCGGCCTGGATGGCCTGGATGACGTTTGCAGAGTTGCCGCTGGTGGAAATCGCCAGGAGCACGTCGCCCGGTTGGCCGAGCGCGCGAATCTGCTTGGAAAAGACTTCGTTGTAGCTGTAGTCGTTGGCGATCGAGGTGATGGTCGAGCTGTCGGTGGTCAGGGCCACGGCCGGCAGGCTCGGACGTTCGCGCTCGAAGCGGTTGAGCAGCTCGGAGGAAAAGTGCTGGGCATCGCCGGCGGAGCCACCGTTGCCGCAGGAAAGGATCTTGCCCTCGTTGAGCAGGGCATGAACCATGACTTGGCTCGCCTGCTCGATGAACGGTACGAGAACTTCCATGGCCTGCTGCTTGGTGTCGATGCTGGCCTGGAAGAGCTGGCGGATACGGGATTGCATGTCCATCAGGTAAGTGACCTTCAGTGGGGCGGCTGATCAGGTATCGAAGGCATTCTGGACCCAGTTCAGGCGCGGGGGCGAGCGACCATCATCATTGATGGCAACCACATCGAAGCGGCACGGGTATCTGGCCCAGCGCGCTTCCTTCTGCAGAAAAAGCTGAGCGGCGGTGGCGAGCTTGGCGCGCTTGCGCGCATCTACGCTTTCCAGTGCACCGCCCCAGGCGGAATGCCGTCTGTAGCGTACTTCGACGAATACTACTGTATCGCCATCGAGCATGACCAGATCGAGCTCGCCGCGCCGGCAGAGCCAGTTCTGCGTCAGCAGGCGCAGGCCTTGCTGCTGGAGATGCCGAAGCGCCAATGCTTCGGCGGATCGACCGCTGGCCTGCGTGCTGCCCATCAGTAGCTGTCGTCCGGCAGTCGCTGGACCTGGCCGTCGCGGAACTCCGCCCACGGCAGTTGGCGCTCGATGCGTTGCGCAGGGCTCAGGCTGAGGCGGCCGGAGAGGCCATCAATCTGGGTATCCGGCAGGGTCTTGAGCTGGCTCAGCCGGGGAGCGAGGCGGTAGGCGTCGACCCCCATGGCATAGAGTCGGCCGAGGCTGCCGCCGGCTTGCGGCCATTGCGCACTGACCTGCTGGCGGAGCGGATCGTTGACGTTCAGCAGCCAGGGGGTTTCGCAAAAACGGATGCCGTTCAGGTCGAGGTACTGGCGTTGTTCATTGCTGCCGGTGAACAGGTGTGAAGTGGCGTAGACGGGCACGTCTCCCGCGTACTGGAAGGCGAGAGTCGGCTTGATCTGCTGGGCCTGTTGTGGGGTGGCGGCGAGGAAGATGAAGTCCACGTCCTGGCGACGGGTCGGCTGCGCGGCGACCGATATGCCGAGCACATTCTGCAAGCGCTTGGCGCGTGCTTCGCTCTGGCGCAGTTGGAACAGGTCGGCGATCTGCTGGGCCAATTGCACCGGCTGCTCGACGTGCTCGGCGGCGATCAGGCTGCCGCCGGCCGCTTCCCAGCTCTGCCGGAACGCGCCCAATACCCGGTCGCCCCATTCGCCGCGGGGCACCAGGGCTACGGCGCGGCGCATGCCGTCTGCCCAGGCGCGCCGGGCTACTTCACGGGCTTCGTCTTCGGCGGCGAGGCCGAACTGGAACAGTTGTGCCGGGCCTTCCTGGCCTGCTTCGCTGTAGTTCAGCGCCAGGGTCGTGATCGGCAATTGCTCGTGATCGCTGAGTTGCTTGACCAGCGGCTTCTCCAGCGGGCCGACCACCAGTTGTACACCTTCGGCCTGGGCCTGGTGGTAGAAATCGTCCATGGAGCGCAACTGCGAGCTGTCGTACAGAACGATGTCCGGTGGGGTCTGGCCTGCCTGCTGGGCCTGGTAATGGGCAGCGAGGAAACCGTCGCGAAGGGCGCGGGATACCGACGCCAACTGGCCCTCCTGGGGCAACAGCAGGGCGATCTTGGTGAGCGGTTGGCTGGCGAGTTCCTTCAGCTTGACCAGGGCTTCCGGTAGTTGCTGGGCGGCAGGATGCTGAGGATTCTGGGTGCGCCAGGCGTCGATGGCAGCCTGCTGCTGCTCCAGGGTTGCCGAACTCTTGGTGATGCGCGCCAGTTCGAGCCAGCCGGTCAGGTCGGCGTCGCCATTCCCCTGTAGCTGGTCAAGCGGCAGGCTGGAGACCAATCCCCAGATCGCTTCCTGATTGGTGGTTTGCGCCTGGCCGCTGAGTAGCGGCGCGATGAATACGCGCTCCCGGGCGGCGGCCAGCGTCTGGCCGTCGGCTTCCAGGGCGGAGGCTCGCACCAGTTGAGTGCGAATTTGCTGTTCCACCGGCAACTCGCTCAGGTGGTCCAGGCTCGGGTGGCTCAAGGCCTTGAGGGCTGCCTTGGGCTGGTTGCGGGTCATGGCGAGTTCGGCCGCCAGTGTGCTGGCGAAAATCTGTTGTGCCGGCTTGAGCCCGTCCAGCGGTACCTGCTCGAGAATGCGCGTGGCGCGTCCCGTGTCCTTCTGTTTGTAGGCCAGATCGGCTGCCGACAGACGCAGCAGAGCCGCCTGCTCCGGCTTGCTCTCGGCTGCCTGTTGCAGCAGTTGCTCGATGCTGGCCTGGGGCGTGCGCGGCAACTCCCCGAGGCTGGACGTGGGCGAGCTACCGCAGGCGACCAGCAGGCCGGCTAGACACAGGGCGGAGAGCGGGCGCAGGCGAGCGATCATGTAAGCGTTCCTGTTTACTCGTGCAAATGAGTCCCGGATTGTACCCAAGCGTCACCGGGGGTGCGATGCCGATGGCATGAAACCGGCTACAATGCCCGCTTTCCATGTTGCGAGGTGTGTTGTGACGGCTCCGGGTGCTCTGAATTCCTCTGTCGGCACGCTCTTCGTTGTCGCCACACCGATCGGCAATCTGGACGACATCAGTGCGCGGGCGCTGCGGGTGTTGCGCGAGGTATCCCTGATCGCGGCGGAAGATACCCGTCATTCGGCCCGGCTGATGCAGCACTTCGGTATCTCCACGCCCTTGGCGGCCTGCCATGAGCATAACGAACGGGATCAGGGCGGTCGTTTTCTTGCCAGGCTGGAAGCGGGAGAAGATGTCGCGCTGATTTCCGATGCGGGTACGCCGCTGATTTCCGATCCGGGGTTCCATCTGGTCCGACAGGCGCGAGCGGCCGGAGTCCCCGTCGTGCCGGTTCCAGGCGCCTGTGCTCTGATTGCCGCACTATCGGCGGCGGGCTTGCCATCCGATCGCTTCGTCTTCGAAGGGTTCCTGCCGGCCAAGGCGGCTGCGCGCCGGGGGCGTCTGGCCTTGCTCAAAGAAGAGTCGCGCACGCTGATCTTCTATGAGGCGCCGCATCGGATTCTCGAGTGCATCGAGGATATGGAAGCGGCGTTCGGTGGTGACCGGCAGGCTGTCTTGGCGCGCGAGCTGACCAAGACCTTCGAGACGCTCAAGGGGCTGCCTCTAGCTGAGTTGCGCGCCTGGGTAGCAGCCGATAGCAATCAGCAGCGCGGCGAATGCGTGGTACTGGTGGAGGGCTGGCAGGCGCCCGAGGGGGACGAGGCCTTGAGTGCTGAGGCTTTGCGCGTGCTCGATCTGTTGTTGGCGGAGTTGCCGCTCAAGCGGGCGGCTGCGGTGGCGGCGGAGATAACCGGGGTGCGGAAGAACCTGCTCTATCAGGCGGCTCTGGAGCGCCGGCAAGGCGCGGATTGATTGCGGCGAACGGCACCGCGCTTGCAGCTTGTGGCTGGCGGCATTAACCTTGGCGGCGGAGAGTCGATCGGACAGTCGCTGTTCCATTTCGTTCCGCGAAATGGAAGGGAGGAAAGTCCGGGCTCCATAGGGCAGAGTGCCAGGTAACGCCTGGGAGGCGTGAGCCTACGGAAAGTGCCACAGAAAATAACCGCCTAAGCGCTTCGGCGCCGGTAAGGGTGAAAAGGTGCGGTAAGAGCGCACCGCACGGCTGGCAACAGTGCGTGGCTAGGTAAACCCCACTCGGAGCAAGACCAAATAGGGATCCCTTGCGTGGCCCGCGCTGGATCCGGGTAGGTTGCTAGAGGCGGCTAGTGATGGCCGTCGTAGAGGAATGACTGTCCTCGACAGAACCCGGCTTATAGATCGACTCTCCTCCTTTCTTTCTCCCGCGTTTCCCGCTCCGGCTTTTCTATACCAAAAAATTCTTACTCTTCAGACTTTACTTTAAGTTCCAGGCTTAGCTTTCTGGTTGTGTTCGTTTTTGTTCTCAAAACGACTCTCTTTATTCGCTCCGATTCCCTCAAAAGTTCTCTAAATCTCCGTCCTGTAAGGATTTTTCCGCTTCTGCGCGCCTTGACGCTGGGGTGGGCGCATTCCTATAGTGTGCGAAAGTGGCATGAAGTGGCATGAAGTGGGTTTTTAGGGCAGGGATAGCTAATCAGAGTGGGGAAGCGCAGCCGTGTTTCGCGGAGCTAACGCCATCAGTCTCGACGCCAAAGGGCGACTCGCGATGCCGAGCCGGTATCGTGACGAGCTCGTTTCGCGTTGTGCCGGGCAGCTCATCGTTACCATCGATGCCGTCGACCCCTGTCTGTGTGTCTATCCATTGCCGGAATGGGAGCTGATCGAAGCCAAGCTTCGCGAGCTGCCTTCCCTGCGCGAGGAAACCCGCCGCTTGCAACGTCTGCTGATCGGTAATGCCGTTGACCTCGAACTGGATGGCAGCGGCCGTTTTCTCGTGCCGCCGCGTTTGCGCGAGTACGCCCGTCTCGACAAGCGGGCGATGCTGGTCGGTCAACTGAATAAGTTCCAACTATGGGACGAAGATGCCTGGAACGCTGTGGCAGCAGCGGATCTGGCGGCCATTAAAGAGCCCGGCGGTCTGCCGGATGAATTGCGTGATCTGATCCTGTGACTATGACCAGCGGCTACCGCCACATCACCGTATTGCTTGACGAGGCTGTCGAGGCTCTCGCCGTGCGCGCGGACGGCTGCTATCTGGACGGCACCTTCGGTCGAGGCGGGCATAGCCGGCTGATCCTGGAGCGGCTTGGTCCGGGAGGGCGGTTGCTGGGTTTCGACAAGGATCCCCAGGCGATCGCGACGGGGCAAGCACTGGCGGCCGAAGACGGCCGCTTCGTCATTGTGCAACGCAGTTTTGCCGAGCTGGGCGACGAGGTCGCTGCGCGCGGTTTGTCCGGCAAGCTGTCCGGCGTTCTGCTCGACCTCGGTGTTTCCTCTCCGCAACTGGACGACCCGGAGCGCGGCTTCAGTTTCCTCAACGATGGCCCGTTGGATATGCGCATGGACCCGAGCCGGGGTATCAGCGCGGCCGACTGGATTGCCAGCGCCAGCGAGGACGAAATCGCCCGGGTGTTCAAGGAATACGGCGAAGAGCGCTTCGCCAAGCGCATGGCGCGTGCCGTGGTGCAGCGCCGTACGGAGAAGCCCTTCGTGCGCACCGCCGACCTGGCGGCCGTACTCAGTGCCGCGAATCCCGCCTGGGAAAAAGGCAAGAATCCCGCTACCCGTGCCTTTCAGGGCCTGCGTATCCATGTCAACAACGAGTTGGGCGATCTAGAGCAGGGACTTGCTGCTGCCCTGGAAGCGCTCGAGGTCGGCGGACGTCTGGTGGTGATCAGCTTCCATTCCCTGGAAGATCGCATCGTCAAGCAGTTCATGCGCCGCCAGGCCAAAGGCGAGGCGGATAATCTGCCCCGCGATCTGCCTGTCCGCCCTGCCGCGTTCGTTCCCCGCTTGAAGCTGCTCGGCAAACCGCAGTACGCCTCAGAGGCCGAAACCAAGGCCAATCCGCGCTCGCGCAGCGCGGTCATGCGCGTGGCGGAGAAGCTGCGATGAGCCGCGTCCTCCCCAAATCCATGCCGGCCGGCAGCTTTCTGTTGCTGTTGCTGTTCGTCGGGGTGCTGCTTTCCGCCATCGCGGTGTCCTATAGCGCGCATTGGAATCGCCAGTTGCTCAACGCGTTGTATGCGGAGCTGAGCGTGCGCGACAAGGCGCAGGCCGAATGGGGCCGACTGATCCTGGAGCAGAGCACCTGGACCGCGCATAACCGCATCGAGACGCTGGCGAGCGAGCGTCTGAAGATGCGCATTCCCGAGCCCGCTGAAGTGCGGATGGTGGCGCCATGATCAAGCTGGAAGGTGCGCTCTATCCCTGGCGCTTCCGCCTGGTCCTGGTCCTGCTCGCCTTGATGAGTGGGGCGATCGCCTGGCGCATCATCGATTTGCAAGTGGTGGACCGTGACTTCCTCAAGGAGCAGGGTGACGCCCGCAGCATGCGGCACATCCCGATTCCTGCGCACCGTGGTTTGATCACCGATCGCAACGGAGAGCCGTTGGCGGTGAGTACCCCGGTTATCACTCTGTGGGCCAACGGCAAGGAATTGCAGGCCGCCCGCGACCAATGGCCTCGGCTCGCCGCCGCGCTGGGCCAAGAGCCTACGACCTTCGCCCAGCGCCTCGAGCAGAATGCCGGGCGTGAATTCATGTATCTGGTCCGTGGCCTGACCCCGGAGAAGGGCCAGAGCATTCTCGATCTGAAAATTCCGGGCGTGTACTCCATCGAGGAGTTTCGTCGTTTCTACCCGGCCGGTGAAGTGACCGCGCACGTGGTTGGTTTCACCGATATCGACGACCGCGGGCGCGAAGGCATGGAACTGGCGTTCGATGAGTGGCTGGCCGGTGTGCCGGGTAAGCGCCAGGTCCTGAAGGACCGTCGTGGCCGCTTGATCAAGGACGTACAGGTGGTGAAGAACGCCAAGGCCGGCAAGGCCCTGGCACTGTCGATCGACTTGCGCCTGCAATACCTGGCTCATCGCGAACTGCGCAATGCCATGCAGGAGTTTGGCGCCAAAGCCGCCAGTCTGGTGATGATCGACGTGAAAACCGGCGAGATTCTCGCCATGGTCAACCAGCCCACCTATAACCCGAACAACCGTCGCAACCTGCAGCCGGCGGCGATGCGCAACCGGGCGATGATCGATGTGTTCGAGCCGGGCTCGACGGTCAAGCCGTTCTCCATCGCCGCTGCGCTGGGCACCGGGCGCTGGAAGCCGGAGTCGACCGTCGACACCTATCCCGGCAGCCTGCAGATCGGTCGCTACACCATCCGCGACGTATCGCGCGGAGGGGTGCTCAACCTGACCGGCATCCTGATGAAGTCGAGCAACGTAGGGATCAGCAAGATTGCCTTCGACATCGGTGCCGAACCGATCTATGCGGTCATGCAGCAGGCGGGTCTCGGCCAGGACACCGGATTAGGCTTCCCTGGCGAGCGCGTCGGCAACCTGCCCAATTACCGTGTCTGGAAGAAGGCCGAGACGGCGACCCTGGCCTACGGTTACGGCCTCTCCGTGACCGCCGTGCAATTGGCTCATGCCTATGCGGTGCTGGCCAACCAGGGGCAGAACGTACCGCTGTCCATGGTCCGTCTGGATAACAAGCCGGCGCCGACCCAGGTGATCGACCGGGAAATCGCCCACACCGTGCTGGGCATGCTGCAAGCGGTGGTGGAAGAACCGGGTGGCGGCGGCGCGCGCGCCAAGGTGCCGGGCTATCACGTCGGCGGCAAGAGCGGCACGGCGCGCAAGGCGGCGGTTGGCAGCAAAGGTTATGTCGAGCATGCCTATCGCTCGTTCTTCGCCGGCGTTGCGCCGATTGCCAACCCGCGTATCGCGGTGGTGGTGATGATCGACGAACCGAGTAATGGCGCCTATTACGGCGGCCTGGTTTCCGCACCGGTGTTCGGCAAGGTGATGGCCGGTGCGTTGCGCTTGATGAATATAGCCCCTGACGATCTGCCGCCAGCGGAAACCCAGACAGCGGATGCCAAAGACGGCAAAGGAGGGCGCACCTGATGCCCATGCCACTCAATCAATTGTTGCCTCAGGCCGAGAGCTCCGTGCTGATCCGCGAATTGACGCTGGACAGCCGGAAGGTGCGCCCGGGTGATCTGTTCCTCGCGGTCCCGGGTGGACGCCAGGATGGACGTGCTCATATCGCCGACGCCATCGCACGTGGTGCCGTAGCCGTGGCTTATGAAGCCGAGGGCGCGCCGATGCTGCAGGCGGACGGCGCGATATTGGTGCCGGTGAAGGAGCTGGCCGATCAACTGTCGGCCATTGCCGGTCGCTTTTACGGCGAGCCGAGTCGCGCGCTGCGGTTGGTCGGGGTCACCGGTACCAATGGCAAGACCAGCGTCAGCCAACTGGTGGCGCAGGCGCTTGATCGGCTCGGCGAGCGTTGCGGCATCATCGGCACCCTGGGTAGCGGTTTCCACGGCGAATTGAAAAGCGGCCTGCACACGACCCCCGACCCGATCGGCGTGCAAGCGGCCCTGGCGCAGCTCAAGCAGGCCGGTGCCCGCGCCGTGGCGATGGAAGTATCGTCCCATGGTCTCGATCAAGGTCGTGTGGCTGCGCTGGCCTTCGACGTCGCCGCGTTCACCAATCTGTCCCGCGATCACCTGGATTACCACGGCAGCATGGAAGCCTATGCCGCCGCAAAGGCCAGGCTGTTCGCCTGGCCGGAACTGAATTGCCGGGTGATCAATCTGGACGACGCGTTCGGCCGTGAGCTGGCAGGTCGCCAACACGATTCGCGGTTGATTTCCTACAGCCTGACCGATCCGGCCGCTTACCTGTTCTGCCGCGATGCCCATTTCAATGACGATGGCGTACGGGCTGACCTGATTACACCGCGTGGCGAGGGCATTCTGCGCAGCTCGCTGCTCGGCCGGTTCAACCTGAGCAATCTGCTGGCGGTAGTCGGCTGCTTGCTGGGCATGGACTATCCGCTGGACGAAATTCTTCGGGTGATGCCCGATCTGCAAGGTCCCGCAGGCCGTGTGCAGCGCCTCGGTGGCGGAGCGGCTCCGCTGGTGGTGGTGGATTACGCACACACCCCGGATGCCTTGGAGAAAGTGCTCGAAGCCTTGCGCCCGCATGCGAGCGGCCGCCTGTTGTGCCTGTTCGGCTGCGGCGGCGACCGCGATCGCGGCAAGCGTCCGCTGATGGCCGCGGTCGCCGAACGCCTGGCCGACGCCGTGCTGGTCACCGATGACAATCCGCGCAGCGAAGATCCGGCGCAGATCGTCGCCGACATCCGGGCGGGTTTCAGTGCGCCGGAACGCGTCGAGTTCATGCACGGGCGCGGCCACGCCATCAGCCACCTGGTCGCCTCCGCTCAAGTTGGCGATGTCGTCGTGCTGGCCGGCAAGGGGCACGAGGACTACCAGGAGATCGATGGGGTCCGTCAGCCGTTCTCCGACCTGAACGAAGCCAGCCAGGCGCTGGCCGCCTGGGAGGTCGCCCATGCTTAAGCCGTTGCTTCTCAGCGAAATCGCCGATGCGCTCAGTGGGCGTCTGGTCGGGAATGATGTCGGCTTCTCTTCGGTGAGCACTGACAGCCGGGCGATTCAGCAGGGCCAGTTGTTCATTGCCCTGACCGGGCCGCGCTTCGACGGTCATGATTACCTGGGCGAAGTCGCTGGGAAGGGTGCCGTTGCGGCGCTGGTCGAGCGGGAAGTGCCGAATGTGGAGCTGCCGCAATTGGTGGTGCGCGATACCCGCATGGCTCTCGGTCAGCTCGGTGCGCTGAACCGCCAGGTATTCGCCGGCAAGGTCGCGGCGGTGACCGGCTCCAGCGGCAAGACCAGCGTCAAGGAGATGCTTGCCAACATCCTGCGGACCCAGGGGCCGGTACTGGCGACCCGCGGCAATCTGAACAACGACCTCGGTGTGCCGCTGACCCTGCTCGAACTGGCGCCCGAACATCAGGGCGCGGTAATCGAACTGGGCGCCAATCGGGTTGGAGAGATTGCCTACACCGTCAGCCTTACCCAGCCCCAGGTGGCGATCATCACCAACGCCGGTAGCGCCCACGTCGGTGAGTTCGGCGGTCCGGACAAGATCGTCCAGGCCAAAGGCGAGATTCTCGAGGGGCTGGGCAGTGGCGGTACCGCCGTGCTCAACCGCGATGACAAGGCGTTCTCCATCTGGCAGGCCCGCTCCAAGGGCGACAGGGTGCTCAGCTTTTCCCTGGGCGACGCTTCGGCCGATTTCCGCGCCAGCGAGCTGGCTCGTGACGCCCGTGGTTGTGTGGCATTCACTCTGCAGGGGCTCGCCGGGACCGCACGTATCCAGCTCAACCTGCTGGGGACACACAACGTAGCCAATGCCCTGGCCGCCGCCGCTGCCGCCTATGCGCTGGGCGTACCGCTGGTCGGGATCGTTTCCGGGCTCGAGAGCCTGCAGCCGGTCAAGGGACGCGCCGTAGCGCAGTTGGCGCCGGACGGCACGCGGGTGATCGACGACAGCTATAACGCCAACCCCGCCTCCATGTGCGCGGCCGTTGATATACTCGCCGGTTTTTCCGGGCGCACCGTTCTGGTGCTCGGAGATATGGGCGAACTGGGCGAATGGGCTGAGCGGGGACACCGCGAAGTCGGCGCCTATGCGGCCGGTAAGGTCGATGCTCTCTACGCGGTGGGGCCATTGATGGCCCATGCGGTGAAGGCATTCGGCAGCCAGGGGCGCCATTTCGCCGACCAGGCCGCCCTGATCGAGGCGCTACGCGCCGAGCAGGGCCAGAACACCACCATTTTAATAAAGGGCTCGCGCAGCGCGGCGATGGAAAAAGTCGTCGCGGCGCTCTGCGGTACCGGCGAGGGGAGTCATTAAATGCTGCTGCTGCTGGCAGAGTATCTGCAACAGTTCTACAAAGGCTTCGCGGTCTTCCAGTACCTGACGCTGCGCGGGATTCTGGGCGTGCTGACTGCGCTGGCACTGTCGCTCTGGCTGGGCCCCTGGATGATCCGCACCCTGCAGATCCGCCAGATCGGCCAGGCAGTGCGCAACGACGGCCCGCAATCGCACCTGTCCAAATCCGGTACGCCGACCATGGGCGGTGCGCTGATCCTGTCCGCCATCACCATCAGCACCCTGCTGTGGGCGGACTTGAGCAACCGTTATGTCTGGGTCGTACTGGGCGTGACCCTGCTGTTCGGCGGTATCGGCTGGGTGGACGACTACCGCAAGGTGATCGAGAAGAACTCCCGCGGCCTGCCGAGCCGCTGGAAGTATTTCTGGCAATCGGTATTCGGTATCGGCGCGGCGGTCTTCCTTTATATGACTGCACAGACGCCGATCGAAACCACGCTGATCCTGCCGCTGCTGAAGAACATCGAGATCCCGCTGGGGATTTTCTTCGTGGTGCTGACCTATTTCGTCATCGTCGGTTCGAGCAACGCGGTGAACCTCACCGATGGCCTGGATGGGCTGGCGATCATGCCGACCGTCATGGTGGGCAGCGGTCTGGGTATCTTCTGCTATCTCTCCGGTAACGCGCGGTTCGCCGAATACCTGCTGATTCCCTACGTGCCGGGCGCCGGCGAGCTGATCGTGTTCTGCGGCGCGTTGATCGGTGCCGGTCTGGGATTTCTCTGGTTTAACACCTATCCGGCCCAGGTCTTCATGGGGGATGTGGGCGCGCTGGCGTTGGGTGCGGCGCTCGGCACCATCGCCGTGATCGTTCGCCAGGAGATCGTGCTGTTCATCATGGGCGGGGTGTTCGTCATGGAAACCCTGTCGGTGATGATCCAGGTCGCGTCCTTCAAGTTGACCGGCCGGCGTGTGTTCCGCATGGCGCCGATTCATCACCATTTCGAACTGAAGGGCTGGCCCGAGCCGCGTGTGATCGTGCGCTTCTGGATCATCACGGTGATCCTGGTGCTGATCGGCCTCGCCACCCTGAAACTGCGTTGAGGACGAGATGAGCCTGATCGCTTCCGACCATTTCCGCATCGTTGTCGGCCTCGGCAAGAGCGGCATGTCCCTGGTGCGCTTCCTGGCGCGCCAAGGCTTGCCCTTTGCTGTTGCCGATACGCGCGAGAATCCGCCGGAACTGGCCGCCCTCAAGACGCAGTTCCCGCAGGTCGAGGTGCGTTGCGGTGCGCTGGACGTGGAATTCCTGTCCCGAGCCGGCGAGCTGTACGTCAGTCCGGGCCTGGCATTGGCTACGCCGGCGCTGCGTGAAGTCGCGGCGCGGGGCGTGAAGATGTCCGGCGATATCGACCTGTTCGTCCGTCATGCCAAGGCACCAATCGTCGCCATCACCGGCTCCAACGCCAAGAGCACCGTGACCACGCTGGTCGGCGAAATGGCCGCGGCGGCGGGGCGCAAGGTCGCGGTCGGCGGCAACCTGGGCACGCCGGCGCTGGACTTGCTGGATGATGCGGTGGAGCTCTACGTGCTCGAGTTGTCGAGTTTCCAGTTGGAGACCACCGAGCGGATGAATGCCGAGGTCGCCACCTGCCTGAACGTCAGCGAAGACCACATGGACCGCTATGACGATCTGCAGGCCTACCACCTGGCCAAGCACCGTATCTTCCGTGGCGCCCGCCAGGTGGTGGTGAACCGTCAGGACGCGTTGTCCCGGCCGCTGATCGCCGATCAGGTGCCGTGCTGGACCTTCGGCCTGGACAAACCGGACTTCAAGGGCTTCGGCTTGATCGAGGAAAACGGCGAGAAGCACCTGGCCTTCCAGTTCCAGGCCTTGATGCCGGTGCGTGAGTTGAAGATGCGTGGCGCGCACAACCAGGCCAATGCCCTGGCTGCGCTAGCTCTTGGCCATGCCGTGGGCCTGCCGTTCGAGCCGATGCTGGATACGCTGCGTGGCTTCACCGGCCTGCCGCATCGCTGCCAGTGGGTGCGCGAGCGCAACGGTGTTAATTATTACGACGACTCCAAGGCCACCAACGTCGGTGCGGCGCTGGCGGCCATCGAAGGACTGGGGGCAGACATTCCCGGCAAGCTGGTGCTGATCGCCGGTGGCGACGGCAAGGGGGCGGACTTTTCCGCCCTGCGTACGCCGGTGGGCCGCTTCTGCCGGGCCGTGGTGTTGCTCGGCCGCGATGCCGAGCGTCTGGCCGAAGCATTGGACGGAGCGGCACCGCTGGTGCGGGTGAAGACGCTCGACGAGGCTGTCCGGAATGCGGCCGAACTGGCGTCGTCCGGCGATGCGGTACTGCTGTCGCCCGCCTGCGCCAGCCTGGACATGTTCAAGAATTTCGAAGAGCGCGGACGTCTGTTCGCCCAGGCTGCGGAGGGGTTGCACTGATGCTGTCCCTGCTGCGTCCGTACCCGTCCCCGCTGTTCAGCCGTCGCGGTCTGGATGTCGACTTCCCCTTGCTGGCCGGTTGTCTGGCGCTGCTCGGCCTGGGGCTGGTGATGATCACCTCGGCATCCTCCGAAGTGGCTGCCGCGCTATCCGGCAATCCGCTGTATCACATGATCCGCCACCTGGTTTATCTGGTGATCGGACTCGGTGTCTGCGGACTGGTGCTGATGATTCCGCTGTCCACCTGGCAGCGCCTGGGCTGGGTCCTGTTGATCGGCGCCTTCGGGTTGCTGGTGCTGGTGCTGGTGCCGCATATCGGGCGCGAGGTGAACGGCTCCATGCGCTGGATCGGCTTCGGTGCGTTCAACGTCCAGCCCTCGGAAATCGCCAAGGTCTTCGTGGTGCTCTACCTCGCCGGTTATCTGGTCCGCCGCCAGGAAGAGGTGCGCGAGAGCTGGGCCGGCTTCTTCAAGCCGTTCGTCGTGCTGCTGCCGATGGCCGGCCTGCTGCTGTTGGAGCCCGACTTCGGTGCCACCGTGGTCATGATGGGTTCGGCCGCCGCCATGTTGTTCCTCGGCGGTGTCGGTCTGTTCCGCTTCAGCTTGATGGTGGCGCTGGCCGTGGGTGCGGTGTTCGTCCTGGTACAGACCCAGGAGTACCGCCTGCAACGCCTGATCACTTTCACCGACCCCTGGGCCGACCAGTTCGGTTCCGGCTACCAGTTGACCCAGGCACTGATCGCCTTCGGTCGGGGCGAATGGTTCGGCGTCGGGCTGGGCAACAGTATCCAGAAGCAGTTCTACCTGCCCGAGGCGCATACCGATTTCGTCTACGCGGTGCTTGCCGAAGAACTTGGCATGGTCGGCGCCTTGGCGACCCTGGGGCTGTTCCTCTTCGTCAGCGTGCGTGCCTTGTACATCGGGTTGTGGGCGGAGAAGGCCAAGCAGTTCTTCGCCGCCTATACGGCCTATGGTCTGGCGTTTCTCTGGATTGGCCAGTTCCTGATCAATATCGGTGTGAACATCGGCCTGTTGCCCACCAAGGGCCTGACCTTGCCGTTCCTCAGCTACGGCGGCAGCTCGCTGGTGATCTGCTGCCTCAGCCTCGGCCTGTTGCTGCGTATCGAATGGGAGCGCCGCACTGTGCTGGGGACAGAGGATGTGGAGTTTGCCGAAGAAGATTTTCCCGAAGACGGCACGGAGGGTGTGAGCCATGCCCGCTAACGTGCTGATCATGGCGGGGGGCACCGGGGGCCATGTGTTCCCGGCACTCGCCTGCGCCCAGGAGTTCAAGGCGCGTGGTTATTCCGTGCATTGGCTGGGAACGCCGCGCGGTATCGAAAACGATCTGGTGCCCCAGGCCGGTCTGCCGTTGCACCTGATCCAGGTCAGCGGCTTGCGCGGCAAGGGCATTGCGTCGCTGCTGAAGGCGCCGTTCCAGTTGATCAAGGCGCTGTTCCAGGCGCGTCGGGTGATGCGCGAGTTGCAGCCGGTCTGTGTGTTGGGCATGGGCGGCTACGTGACCGGGCCGGGCGGCCTGGCTGCACGGCTGGCTGGCGTGCCACTGATCATTCACGAGCAGAACGCCGTGGCCGGGACTGCCAACCGTGCCCTGGCTCCGCTTTCGAGCCGGGTATGCGAGGCCTTCCCGGAAACCTTCGCCACGTCTGCCAAGCGTCGCACCACCGGCAACCCGGTGCGCGAGGAACTGTTCCTGGAAACGCCACGCCAGACGCTGCAAGGCCGCAAGCCGCGCTTGCTGATCCTGGGCGGCAGCCTGGGCGCCGAGCCACTCAACAAGCTGCTGCCGGAGGCGTTGGCCCAGGTGTCTGCGGAGTTGCGTCCCGAGGTGTTCCATCAGGCCGGCAGGCAGCACCACGAGATCACCGTCGAGCGCTACCGCGCCGTCGGAGTCGAGGCCGAGGTGGCGCCCTTCATCAAGGACATGGCGCGGGCCTACGCCTGGGCCGATCTGGTGATCTGCCGCGCCGGCGCGCTCACCGTCAGCGAACTGGCCGCCGCCGGGCTGCCGTCGTTCCTGGTGCCGTTGCCGCATGCGATCGACGACCACCAGACCCGTAACGCCGATTATCTGGCGAAGGAGGGCGCCGCCGTCCTTCTGCCGCAACGCACGACTGACGCCGCCACGCTGGCCGCGCAGCTGACCGAGGTTTTGATGCAACCGGAAAAACTCAAGGCCATGGGCGCGACAGCCCGCCGTCTGGCCAAGCCCGACGCCACCCGCAGCGTGGTGGATATCTGTCTGGAGGTGGCCCATGGCTAAATCGCCCGCTGCAGCCAAAGCCGAGATCCGCCGCATGCGCCGCATCCGTCGCATCCACTTCGTCGGGATCGGCGGTGCAGGCATGTGTGGTATCGCCGAAGTGCTGCTGAACCTCGGCTACGAAGTTTCCGGCTCCGACCTTAAGGCCTCCGCGGTGACCGAGCGCCTGGAGAGTTTCGGTGCGCAGGTATTCATCGGCCACCGTGCCGAGAATGCCGAACAGGCTGACGTGCTGGTGGTTTCCAGCGCGATCAATACCGCCAACCCGGAAGTCGCGACGGCCCTGGCACGGCGCATTCCCGTGGTTCCGCGCGCCGAAATGCTCGCCGAGCTGATGCGCTATCGCCACGGCATCGCGGTGGCCGGCACCCACGGCAAGACCACTACTACCAGCCTGATCGCCTCGGTGTTCGCCGCTGGCGGGCTCGACCCGACCTTCGTCATCGGTGGCCGGCTGAATGCCGCCGGTACCAACGCGCAGCTGGGCACCAGCCGCTATCTGGTGGCCGAGGCCGACGAAAGCGATGCCAGCTTCCTGCATCTGCAGCCGATGGTCGCCGTGGTGACCAACATCGATGCGGATCACATGAGCACCTATGAAGGCGACTTCAACAAGCTGAAGAAGACCTTCATCGAATTCCTCCACAACCTGCCGTTCTACGGTCTGGCGGTGGTCTGCGTGGACGACCCGGTGGTGCGCGAAATCCTGCCGCAGGTGGCGCGCCCGACCCTGACCTACGGCTTCGCCGAGAACGCCGACGTGCGCGCCATCAACGTGCGCCAGGAAGGCATGCGTACCTACTTCACCGTGCTGCGCAAGGATCGTGAGCCGCTGGACGTCTCGGTGAACATGCCGGGCAACCACAACGTGCTCAACGCCCTGGCGACCATCGCTATCGCCACCGACGAAGGCATCAGCGACGACGCGATCGTCCAGGGGCTGTCGGGCTTCCAAGGCGTGGGCCGGCGTTTCCAGGTCTACGGCGAGCTGCCGGTGGATGGCGGTAGCGTGATGCTGGTGGACGACTACGGACACCATCCGCGCGAAGTGGCGGCGGTGATCAAGGCGGTACGCGGTGGCTGGCCGGAGCGCCGGCTGGTGATCGTCTACCAGCCGCATCGCTATACCCGCACCCGCGATCTCTATGACGACTTCGTGCAGGTCCTCGGAGAGGCCAACGTCCTGTTGCTGATGGAGGTCTATCCGGCGGGCGAGGAACCGATCCCCGGCGCCGACAGCCGTCATCTGTGCCACAGCATCCGCCAGCGCGGCCAACTGGACCCGATCTACGTCGAGCGTGGCGTCGACCTGGCGCCGACGCTCAAGCCGCTGCTGCGTGCCGGTGACATCCTGCTTTGCCAAGGGGCCGGCGACATCGGCGGCCTGGCACCGCAACTGATCCAGAGCCCTCTGTTCGCCGCCAGTGAAGCCGGCGAAAGGAGTTCGAAATGAGTGTCGAACTGAAATCCACCCTCGATCCTAGGGCCTTCGGACGCGTCGCCGTGCTTTATGGCGGCCGCAGTGCCGAACGCGAGGTCTCCCTGAAATCCGGTGCCATGGTGCTGCAGGCCCTGCAGACCGCTGGCGTGGATGCGTTCGGTATCGATGTTGGCGAGGATTTCCTGCAACGCCTGTTGGCCGAGCGGATCGACCGCGCCTTCATCGTCCTGCATGGACGGGGTGGCGAAGATGGCAGCATGCAGGGCTTGCTGGAGTGCGCCGGAATCCCCTACACGGGCAGCGGCATCCTGGCTTCCGCGCTGGCGATGGACAAGCTGCGCACCAAGCAGGTGTGGCACAGCCTCGGCCTGCCGACGCCGCGCCACGCCGTGCTCGCCAATGAATCCGACTGCCGGTCGGCTGCGGCGGAACTGGGCTTTCCGTTGATCGTCAAACCGGCCCATGAAGGTTCCAGTATCGGCATGGCCAAGGTGACCAGCGTGGAAGAGCTGATCGCCGCCTGGCAGGCTGCCAGCAGTTTCGATTCCCAAGTCCTGGTCGAGCAGTGGATCAACGGCCCCGAGTTCACCATCGCCATGCTGCGTGGGCAGGTGCTGCCGCCGATCGGCCTGGGTACGCCGCACAGCTTCTACGACTACGACGCCAAGTACCTGGCCTCCGATACCCAGTACCGGATTCCCTGCGGCCTGGACGCGGCCAAGGAAGACGAGTTGAAGGTCCTGACCGCCCGCGCCTGCGAAGCGGTCGGCACCCAGGGCTGGGCGCGCGTCGATGTGATGCAGGACAGTGCCGGCCAATTCTGGCTGCTCGAAGTGAACACGGTTCCCGGCATGACCGACCACAGCCTGGTGCCCATGGCTGCACGCGCGGCCGGGCTGGATTTCCAGCAATTGGTGCTGGCGATCCTGGCCGATAGCGTCGAGGCGAGGGGCTGAGCATGCACGGCGCCACTCTCCGTCATCAGCAACCCGGCAGCGGCCGCGCCTCCATGCGCAAGCCGGCGCCGCGGGGTGCCAGTCGGATGGTGGCCAAGGAACCGTTGTCGGCGCGTTTGCCGAAGCCCAACTTCGCGCTGTTCAAGCGTCTGGCCTGGCCGCTGTTGCTGGTTGGGCTGGGGTTCGGTGCCTACGAGCTGGCCCAGCGGTTGTTGCCTTATGCCGACCGGCCGATCGTCAAGGTCAGTGTGGAAGGCGACCTCAGTTACATCAGCCAGCAGGCGGTGCAGCAGCGTATCGCACCGTTCGTCGAGGCGAGCTTCTTCACCGTCGACCTGGCCGGCATGCGCGGCGAGCTGGAGCAAATGCCCTGGATCGCCCATGCCGAGGTGCGTCGCGTATGGCCGGATCAGGTGCTGATCCGCCTGGAGGAGCAACTGCCGATTGCCCGTTGGGGCGACGAGGCGCTGCTGAACAACCAGGGGCAGGCGTTCGCGCCGCGCGAATCGGCGCACTACGAGCACCTGCCGCAGCTCTATGGGCCGAAGCGTGCGCAGCAGCGGGTCATGCAGCAATACCAGGTACTCAGCCAGATGCTGCGCCCGCTGGGCTTCTCCGTGGCGCGCCTGGAGCTGCGCGAACGGGGTAGCTGGTTCCTGACCACGGGGGCGGGCAGCGACGGCCAGTCCATCGAACTGTTGCTCGGACGCGACCACTTGGTGGAGAAGATGCGCCGCTTCATCAGCATTTACGACAAGGCGCTGAAAGAGCAGATCGCGAATATAGAGCGCATCGACCTGCGTTACCCCAACGGCCTGGCCGTGGCGTGGCGTGCGCCGGTGCCCGACGCGGCGGCGATGACCGCCCGCGCAGAGAATTGAGGAGAACGGAACAATCATGGCAAGTGTGCAGAGCGGCAAGATGATCGTCGGCCTGGACATCGGCACCTCCAAGGTGGTGGCGTTGGTGGGCGAGGTTGCCGCGGACGGCCAACTGGAAATCGTCGGCATCGGGACGCACCCGTCGCGTGGCCTGAAGAAGGGCGTGGTGGTGAACATCGAGTCCACTGTGCAGTCGATCCAGCGTGCCGTCGAAGAAGCCCAACTGATGGCCGGCTGCCGCATCCACTCGGCCTTCGTCGGGGTGGCCGGCAACCATATCCGCAGCCTGAACTCCCACGGCATCGTCGCCATCCGCGACCGGGAAGTGAGCCCGGCCGATATCGAGCGCGTGCTGGATGCCGCCCAGGCGGTGGCGATCCCGGCCGACCAGCGGGTGCTGCATACCCTGCCGCAGGATTACGTCATCGATAACCAGGAAGGCGTGCGCGAGCCGCTGGGCATGTCCGGCGTCCGTTTGGAGGCCAAGGTCCACGTGGTGACTTGCGCGGTGAATGCGGCGCAGAACGTCGAGAAATGCGTGCGCCGCTGTGGCCTGGAAGTCGACGACATCATTCTCGAACAACTGGCCTCGGCCTATTCGGTGCTTACCGAGGACGAGAAGGAACTGGGCGTCTGCCTGGTGGATATCGGCGGCGGCACCACCGACATCGCCATCTTCACCGAGGGCGCCATCCGTCACACCGCGGTGATTCCGATTGCCGGCGACCAAGTGACCAACGACATCGCCATGGCCCTGCGCACCCCGACGCAGTATGCCGAGGAAATCAAGATCCGCTATGCCTGTGCCCTGGCCAAGCTGGCCGGTGCGGGCGAGACCATCAAGGTGCCCAGCGTCGGCGATCGTCCGCCGCGCGAACTGTCCCGCCAGGCCCTGGCCGAGGTGGTCGAGCCGCGCTACGACGAGCTGTTCACCCTGATCCAGGCCGAACTGCGGCGTAGCGGCTACGAGGATCTGATTCCGGCGGGGATCGTTCTCACCGGCGGTACTTCGAAGATGGAAGGCGCGGTCGAACTGGCCGAGGAAATCTTCCATATGCCGGTGCGCCTCGGTGTACCCCACAGCGTCAAGGGGCTGGCCGACGTGGTGCGCAACCCGATCTATTCGACCGGCGTGGGGCTGTTGCTCTACGGCCTGCAGAAGCAGGCCGACGGCGTGCCCATGTCCGGTTTCGGCAGTTTCAGCGATGAACCCAAAACACCTGTCCTGGAGCGGCTCAAACGCTGGGTCCAGGGTAATTTCTGAATGCAGTAGCGGTAGGCGTTACAAACTAGAAAAGGAAAGGAGAGGGAAAATGTTCGAATTAGTAGACAACGTCCCACAAAGTGCAGTCATCAAAGTCATCGGCGTCGGTGGCGGCGGTGGCAACGCGGTCAATCACATGGCCAAGAGCAGCATCGAAGGCGTCGAGTTCATCTGCGCAAACACCGATGCCCAGGCGCTGAAGAACGTCGGCGCCCGTACGGTGCTGCAACTGGGTACCGGCGTGACCAAGGGCCTCGGCGCCGGCGCCAATCCGGAGGTCGGCCGTCAGGCCGCGCTGGAAGATCGCGACCGCATCGCCGAAGTGCTGCAAGGCACCGACATGGTCTTCATCACCACCGGCATGGGCGGCGGTACCGGTACCGGTGCGGCACCGATCATCGCTGAAGTGGCCAAGGACCTGGGTATCCTCACCGTGGCGGTAGTGACCCGTCCGTTCCCGTTCGAAGGCCGCAAGCGCATGCAGATCGCCGATGAAGGCATTCGCGCACTGGCCGAGAGCGTCGACTCGCTGATCACTATCCCCAACGAGAAGCTGCTGACCATCCTGGGTAAGGACGCCAGCCTGCTGTCCGCCTTCGCCAAGGCCGACGACGTGCTCGCCGGTGCGGTGCGCGGCATCTCCGACATCATCAAGCGTCCCGGCATGATCAACGTCGACTTCGCCGACGTGAAGACCGTGATGAGCGAGATGGGCATGGCGATGATGGGCACCGGCTGCGCCAGCGGTCCGAACCGTGCGCGCGAAGCCACCGAAGCGGCGATCCGCAATCCGCTGCTCGAGGACGTGAACCTGCAGGGGGCCCGCGGCATCCTGGTGAACATTACCGCTGGTCCGGATCTGTCCCTCGGCGAATACTCCGACGTGGGTAACATCATCGAGCAGTTCGCTTCCGAGCACGCCACCGTCAAGGTGGGTACCGTGATCGATCCGGACATGCGCGATGAGCTGCACGTCACTGTGGTCGCCACGGGCCTGGGCGCGCGCATCGAGAAGCCGGTGAAGGTCGTCGACAACACCGTGCAGACCGCTGTGGCCGCACCTGCCGCCGCTGCACCGCGTAGCGAGCAAGGAGTCAACTACAAGGACTACGAGCGCCCCACCGTGCAGCGTCAGAGCCATGCCGGTGCGGCGACCGCAGCCAAGCTCAACCCCCAGGACGATCTGGATTACCTGGATATCCCGGCATTCCTGCGTCGTCAGGCTGATTGATGAAATTTATCAGGACTGTGAAGGTGATTGGTGTTCAGCAAAGGCCGGTTCTGCTATCATCGCCGGCCATTGTTGAAAACAATTCGCAACTAGTGCTATAGCGGCCAATGCCATGATCAGACAACGCACCCTGAAGAACATCATCCGCGCCACGGGCGTCGGCCTGCACTCGGGGGAAAAGGTTTACCTGACCCTGAAGCCGGCGCCGGTGGATACCGGTATCGTGTTCTGCCGTACCGATCTCGATCCGATGGTGGAAATTCCCGCCCGGGCCGAAAACGTCGGCGAAACCACCATGTCGACCACGCTGGTCAATGGTGACGTCAAGGTGGACACCGTGGAGCACCTGCTTTCGGCCATGGCTGGCCTGGGCATCGATAACGCCTACGTCGAACTCTCCGCGTCCGAAGTGCCGATCATGGATGGCAGTGCCGGTCCCTTCGTATTCCTGATTCAATCCGCCGGCCTGCAGGAGCAGGACGCGCACAAGAAATTCATCCGTATCAAGCGCGAAGTGACGGTACAGGAGGGCGACAAGCGCGCCACCTTCCTTCCCTTCGACGGCTTCAAGGTGAGTTTCGAGATCGACTTCGACCACCCGGTATTCCGGGGGCGTACCCAGACGGCGAGCGTGGATTTCTCCAGCACCTCGTTCGTCAAGGAAGTCAGTCGTGCGCGTACCTTCGGTTTCATGCGTGACATCGAGTTCCTGCGTTCGCAGAACCTGGCACTCGGCGGCAGCGTGGAAAACGCCATCGTGGTGGACGAGTACCGTGTGCTGAACGAAGACGGCCTGCGTTACGAGGACGAATTCGTCAAACACAAGATTCTCGACGCCATCGGCGATCTCTACCTGCTCGGTAACAGCCTGATCGGCGAGTTCCGTGGGTACAAGTCGGGCCATGCCCTGAACAATCGTCTGCTGCGCACGCTGATCGAGCAGAAAGACGCTTGGGAAGTGGTGACCTTCGACGATCCCAAGACTGCACCGATCTCCTACATGCGCCCGGTAGCGGCCGTGTAAGCAAGACCCTCCTTTTCCAGACTTCGAGGCCACCCCTGGGGTGGCCTCTTTTTTGCCTGCGCTTTCATCGGATCACTGCGTGCGGGTGCGTTTCATCGTCGCACCGGTCGGGGGTAGGTCAGCCGTCTTCGTGGGGCTTCACATGGCTGGCCAGACGCTCCAGGGCCGCCTTGAGCCGGGGATCGCTGACGGTTTCGGCGCTCGCCTGGATGCTTTCCGACGCGGAGGGGGAGAGGAAAAGAGTGCGACCGGGTGCACGCCTTTGGGGCGTTGGAGGTTGCACCTTAAGGAGAATTTTCGTTAAGGTCGCGAACTCTTCGAATACCTGCAGTTGCCGTAGCAGGCGTTTTTGCTGGTAACGCAAGCGGGTGGCCCAATGGCCATCGGTGATGATCAACAACAGGCAACCGTCGCGCCATGAGGCGACATGGCAGTGTTTGCGCGCCGCCGGTTGCAGCTGGCTTTCCAGTAGACGCTGCAGATGAGCGAGGCGTTGGGCTTCGCTGAACAGCGCTTTCAACGGCTTCGCCTCGCTCAGTAGCGCGGCGGGTGTCCGGGCCGGCAAGGGACGAAAAATCATGGCAGGACGCCTGAGATTGGGAGCGGCCATGGTAGCAGAAAGACGGCTACCGATTGCGCTCGGTCACAAGGGGACGTCATGCACATCATTTTCCTGAGCCGCCGTCATGGCGCGACGCGCTCATACAGCCTCGATCTGCGCCTGCTGTGCGGCGCAGTCTTTCTGCTGATCGGGCTGGCCCTGGGTGCCGGCGCTGCGCTGGGTGCCTGGTGGGTACCGCATTCGGCCACCGTTCCGCTGGATGAGCCGATGAATGCGTTGCTCGACGAACAGCGCGCGGAAATCAGTGCGACCCGCGACGATGCGCAGCGCCAACTGGATGCCTTCGCCGCCCACTTGGCGGAGTTGCAGGCCCGCCTGACCCGCCTCGATGCCTTGGGCGAGCGGCTCACCGAGCTGGCCAATCTGGACGCCAGTGAATTCGATTTCTCCCTGAGCGTGGGTCAGGGCGGCCTCGACGAGCCGCTGGAAGGCTCGGCCTATGCACCGCCGCCGTTCATGGACAGCCTGGATAGCCTGTCCGAGCGCTTGGACAACCGCGAGCAGTTGCTCGAAGTGCTGGAGCAATTGCTGGCCGAGCGGCGCTTGAGCGAGGCCGAATCGTTGTCTGGGCGCCCTGTCCTGCAGGGCTATATGTCCTCGCCGTTCGGTCGTCGCAGCGACCCGCTGACCGGACGCCTGAGCATGCACAAGGGCGTGGATTTCGCCGCCAAGCCCGGCAGCGATGTGGTCGCCGTGGCGGCGGGCGTGGTCACCTCCTCGGGGCGCAAGAACGGCTACGGCAATGTGGTCGAGATCAGCCATGCCGATGGCTATGTCACCCTTTATGCCCACAACCAGAAGAATCTGGTCCAGGTCGGCGACCTGGTACAGCGCGGTCAGACGATCGCCAAGGTTGGCAGTACCGGACGTTCGACTGGTTATCATGTTCACTTTGAAGTGCTGCACAACGGTATGGTGATCAATCCTGCCAGCTTCATCGCCCGTGCCAGCGCGGCGGAATAACCGCCGCTTTCCTCTCTCCCGTTTCCGAGTAGAATGCCCCCTTTGCACGCAGCCGTGGCGGCCCGCGGCCGTGCCTCCATCCCCAGAATGGAAGTCTTTGCCGATATGTTTGCGCCTTTGTTGAAGAAACTCTTTGGAAGCAAGAACGAGCGTGAAGTCAAACGCATGCTCAAGGCAGTACAGGCGATAAACGCACTGGAACAGCAGATGCTGGCGCTTTCGGACGAGCAACTGCGCGCCAAGACCGTAGAGTTCAAGGCCCGTCTGGCTAAAGGCGAAACCCTCGACCAAGTTCTGCCGGAGGCTTTCGCGGTCGCTCGCGAAGCCGGCAAGCGGGTGATGGGCATGCGTCACTTCGACGTTCAGCTGATCGGCGGCATGACGCTGCATGAAGGCAAGATCGCCGAAATGCGTACCGGTGAAGGCAAGACCCTGGTGGCGACCCTGGCGGTCTACCTCAACGCCCTCGAAGGCAAGGGCGTGCACGTGGTCACGGTGAACGACTACCTGGCCCGCCGCGATGCCAACTGGATGCGTCCGCTATACGAGTTTCTCGGCCTTTCGGTCGGCATCGTCACCCCCTTCCAGCCGCCGGAAGAAAAGCGTGCCGCCTATGCCGCCGACATCACCTACGGCACCAACAACGAACTCGGTTTCGACTACCTGCGCGACAACATGGCATTCAGCCTGGAAGATAAGTTCCAGCGCGAGCTGAATTTCGCCGTGATCGACGAAGTGGACTCGATCCTCATCGACGAAGCGCGTACACCGCTGATCATCTCCGGCCAGGCCGAAGACAGCTCCAAGCTCTACCAGCAGATCAACCAGCTCATCCCGCGCCTCAAGCAGCACATCGAGGAAGAGGAAGGCGTCGTCACCCAGGAAGGCCACTTCTCGGTAGACGAAAAGACTCGCCAGGTCGAGCTGAACGAACAGGGCCACCAGTTCATCGAGGAAATGCTCACCCAGGCCGGCCTGCTGGCCGAGGGCGAGAGCCTCTACTCCGCGCACAACCTGTCGCTGCTGACCCACGTCTATGCCGGCCTGCGCGCGCACAAGCTGTTCCACCGCAACATCGAATACATCGTGCAGAACAATCAGGTTCTGCTGATCGACGAGCACACCGGCCGCACCATGCCGGGCCGTCGTCTCTCCGAAGGCCTGCACCAGGCCATCGAAGCGAAAGAAGGCCTGCCGATCCAGGCCGAGAGCCAGACCCTTGCCTCGACCACCTTCCAGAACTACTTCCGCCTGTACAAGAAGCTGGCCGGCATGACCGGTACCGCCGACACCGAGGCGTTCGAATTCCACCAGATCTACGGCCTCGATGTGGTGGTGATTCCCACCAACAAGCCGCTGGCACGCAAGGACTTCAACGACTTGGTCTACCTGACCCAGGAAGAGAAGTACGCCGCGATCATCACCGACATCAAGGAATGCCAGGCCAATGGCCGTCCGGTGCTGGTGGGTACCGCGTCGATCGAGAGCTCGGAATACGTCTCCCAACTGCTGCAGAAGGAAGGCATCGAGCACAAGGTCCTCAATGCCAAGTTCCACGACAAGGAGGCCGAGATCATCGCCCAGGCCGGTCGTCCGGGGGCGGTGACCATTGCGACCAACATGGCCGGTCGTGGTACCGACATTCTTCTCGGCGGCAACTGGGAAGCCGAGGTGGCGGTGCTGGAGAGCCCCAGCGAGGAGCAGATCGCCCAGATCAAGGCGGACTGGCAGAAGCGCCACCAACAGGTGATCGAAGCGGGCGGCTTGCATGTGATCGCTTCCGAGCGCCATGAGTCCCGTCGTATCGACAACCAGCTGCGTGGCCGTGCCGGCCGCCAGGGCGACCCGGGTTCCAGCCGTTTCTACCTGTCGCTGGAAGACAACCTGATGCGCATCTTCGCCTCCGACCGGGTGAAGAATTTCATGAAGGCGCTGGGCATGCAGTCCGGCGAGGCGATCGAGCACCGCATGGTGACCAACGCCATCGAGAAGGCCCAGCGCAAGGTCGAAGGCCGTAACTTCGACATGCGTAAGCAGTTGCTCGAGTTCGACGACGTGGCCAACGAGCAGCGCAAGGTGATCTACCACATGCGCAACAGCCTGCTGGCCGCCACCGACGTCGGCGAGACCATTGCCGAGTTCCGCGAGGAAGTGCTGACCAACGCCATCAACCAGCACATTCCGCCGCAGTCCCTGCCTGAGCAGTGGGATATCGGTGGGCTGGAAGCGGCCCTGCGCAGCGATTTCGGCATCGACCTGCCGATCCAGCAGTGGCTCGACGAGGACGAGAAGCTCTACGAGGAAACCCTGCGCGAGCGTATCCTCCAGGCGCTGCTGGATGCCTACAAGGAGAAGGAAGACCTGGCCGGCGCCGAAGCGCTGCGGACCTTCGAGAAGCAGATTCTGCTCCGCGTCCTGGACGACCTCTGGAAAGACCACCTGTCGACCATGGACCACCTGCGCTACGGCATCCACCTGCGCGGCTATGCTCAGAAGAACCCGAAGCAGGAGTACAAGCGCGAGTCCTTCAACCTGTTTCAGGACCTGTTGGACTCCATCAAGCGCGACACCATTCGCGTGCTGTCCCATGTCCAGGTCCGTCGCGAAGACCCGGCCGAGGAAGAGGCACGTCTGCGGCGCGAAGCCGAGGCCCTGGCCCAGCGCATGCAGTTCCAGCACGCCGAGGCCTCCGCCCTGCAGCCGCCGCCTGAGCCCCAGGGCGAGGCGGAGGAGGGTGGTGCTGCAGTGGCCCAGATGCCGGTTCGCCAAGAGCAGAAGATCGGCCGCAACGAACCGTGCCCCTGCGGGTCCGGCAAGAAGTACAAGCATTGCCACGGACAGGTCAACTGAGGCCTATCCGCCAGTAACGACCAACGCCGCGACCGGCCCAGCCGCTCGCGGCGTTTTTCCAGCCGTGCCGACGGTACGGCATCGCACACAGAACGATTGAAGGAGCGCATCCATGGCTGTTGGTCTTGGCCCTCTGCCCACCCTGCACCCGGTTCCCGGTTTCGAACTCGGCATCGCCTCCGCCGGCATCAAGCGCCCCGGGCGCAAGGATGTGGTGGTGATGCGCTGTGCCGAGGGCTCCACCGTGGCCGGGGTATTCACCCTCAACGCCTTTTGCGCCGCACCGGTGATCCTTGCGAAGAAGCGCGTGCTCGGCCCGGTCCGCTACCTGCTGACCAACACCGGCAACGCCAACGCCGGGACCGGTGAGCCGGGGCTGGCGGCGGCTGCACGGACCTGCGCCAAGCTGGCCGAACTGGCCGGGGTCGACGAGAACGCGGTGCTGCCGTTTTCCACCGGTGTGATCGGCGAACCGCTGCCGGTGGAAAAGATCGAGGCGGCACTGCCCGCCGCATTGGCCGACCTGTCGGAAGACAACTGGGCCGCCGCCGCCACCGGCATCATGACCACCGACACCTTGCCGAAGGGCGCCAGCCGCCAATTCGAGCACGACGGCGTCACCATCACCGTCACCGGCATTTCCAAGGGCGCCGGGATGATCAAGCCGAACATGGCGACCATGCTCGGCTACATCGCCACCGACGCGAAGGTCGCCCAGGGCGTGCTGCAGGACCTGCTGCGCGATGCAGCGAACAAGTCGTTCAACCGCATCACCATCGACGGCGATACCTCCACCAACGACTGCTGCATGCTGATCGCCACCGGCAAGGCCGGCCTGCCGGAGATCACCCAGGCCAGCGGCCCGCTGTTCGCGGCGCTGAAGCAGGCGGTGCTGGACGTTTCCATGGAACTGGCCCAGGCCATCGTTCGCGACGGAGAAGGCGCCACCAAGTTCGTGACCGTGCAGGTCAACGGCGGCGCCACCCATCAGGAGTGCCTGGACGTCGGCTACGCCGTGGCTCACTCGCCGCTGATCAAGACCGCACTGTTCGCCTCCGACCCGAACTGGGGGCGCATCCTGGCTGCCGTCGGTCGTGCCGGCGTGCCCAAGCTGGATGTGTCGAAGATCGATGTCTACCTCGGTGAAGTCTGCATCGCCAGCCGTGGCGGCCGTGCCGCCAGCTATACCGAGGACCAGGGCGCAGCGGTCATGGCCCGCGAGGAGATCGGTATCCGTATCGAACTGGGGCGCGGTACCTGCAGCGAGACCATCTGGACGACCGACCTGTCCCACGAGTACGTGAAGATCAATGCGGAATACCGCACTTAAGGCAGCGGCGAGCTTCACGCTGTAGGCGGCAAGTAAAAGGTGTGGGGGCTTGACGGTAGTGTCAGGTCAGCCCTCACACTGATTGGTTTGGAGCTTGTCGGAGAGGAAGAGCGATGAAACTGGTAATCGGCAACAAGAACTACTCGTCCTGGTCGCTGCGTGCCGCGCTGGTACTGGAGCTGACCGAAGAGCCTTACGAAGAGCTGCGTATCCCGCTCTATCAGCCGGACAGTCGGGCCCGGTTGCTCGCCGAGTCTCCGGCGGGCAAGGTGCCGGTGTTGCAGACGGAAGAGGGGCCGGTCTGGGACTCCCTGGCCATTGCCGAGTATCTTGCCGAACGCTTCGCCGAATCCCATCTCTGGCCACGCGGCCAGTATGCGCGTGCCGTGGCGCGCGCGGTCTGCGCGGAAATGCACAGCGGTTTCGTCGCCCTGCGCAGCCATCTGCCGATGGACCTCAAGCGCAACCAGCCGCTGGCACGTATCCCGGACGAGGCCGCGGCCGACATTGCCCGCGTCTGTGCGCTCTGGGCCGACTGCCGGGCGCGCTTCGGTCAGGATGGGCCTTTCCTGTTCGGCCACGCCAGCATCGCCGATGCCTTCTACGCGCCGGTGGCCGCGCGTTTCCGCAGCTACGCCGTGGAGCTGCCTGCCGAGGCGGCGGCCTATGTCGAGACCATCTACCGTTGGCCGGCTTTCCAGCGCTGGTATCAGGCTGCGCTGGAGGAGACGGAGAAGCTCGGATGAAGCGGGTGCATGTCGCCGCCGCGGTGATTCGCGGGAGCGATGGCCGTGTGCTGATCGCCCGACGCCCCGAGGACAAGCATCAAGGCGGGCTTTGGGAGTTCCCTGGCGGCAAGGTCGAAGAGGGCGAGGCGGTCCAGGCCGCGCTGGGCCGTGAGCTGGAAGAGGAGCTGGGCATCCGCGTGACGAGCGCCCGGCCGTTGATCCAGATCCATCATGACTACCCGGACAAGCACGTGCTGCTGGATGTCTGGGAGGTTTCCGGCTTCGACGGCGAACCCCATGGCGCCGAAGGACAACCGCTGGCCTGGGTAACGCCACGGCAGCTGGCGGACTATGAGTTCCCCGCGGCGAACCGGCCCATCGTAGCGGCTGCCCGATTGCCGGATCGCTACCTGATCACGCCGGATGACCTCGGTCCCGCCGAGCTGCTGCAAGGCCTGAAGGCTGCGCTGGACGGCGGCGTCAGGCTGGTCCAGCTACGCGCGCCGGATATGTTCGACGCCGAGTACCGCGACCTGGCCGTCGATGCCCAGGGGCTTTGCGCCGGTCGCGCCCAGCTCATGCTGAAAGGGCCGCTGGAGTGGCTCGGTGATTTCCCTGCGGCGGGCTGGCACCTGACCGCCCGGCAGTTGCGGGAGCTGGTGAGCGGTGGGCGACCGTTTCCCGCCGAACGCTGGTTGGCGGCTTCCTGCCACAGCGCCGAAGAGCTGGAACTGGCGGCGGAAATGGGGGTGGATTTCGTCACGTTGTCGCCCGTCCAGCCGACCCGGACTCATCCTGGCGCTGAGGTGCTGGGCTGGGAGCGTGCCAGCGATCTGCTGCGTCGGTTCAACCAGCCGGCCTATCTGCTCGGTGGCCTGGCGCCGCGGGATCTACCCCGCGCCTGGGAGGCGGGTGCCCAGGGCATTGCCGGTATCCGGGGATTGTGGCCATGAGGCCGGAAGACCTGGAGCTGTTGCTCACCCGCACCATGCCGTACGGAAAGTACAAGGGCCGGGCCATTGCCGATCTGCCCGGCCAGTACCTGGGCTGGTTTGCCCGGGAAGGTTTCCCGGCCGGCGAGATCGGTCGCCTCTTGGCGCTGATGCACGAGATCGACCACAACGGCTTGGGCGCGCTTCTGGAGCCCTTGCGCCGAAAGCTCCAGCAATCGCAATCGTCCGAGAAGCGCTGATCAGGCTTCCGGCCCTTCCAGCTCTTCGCGAAGGAATTCGTAGGACGGGGCTGCGTGGATGTCCAGCGCCTGGCACAGGTCCAGCACGCGGGGCAGGTCGCAGGTATAGACCAGTACGGTTTGCAGCAGGTCATCCAACGGGTCGCTGAAGTCGGTCAGCACGTAGCCGCCCTTTTCCGGGTAGAGGGCGCTGAGCTGGACCTGAATCCGTCGCAGCGCGGTCAAGGCATCGGCCTTGGCCAATTGCTTGGGTTTGAGGTTGAACGTCACCTGCTTGCCGAACGAGTCCATGATCTGCTGCAACAGCTCGTCGAAGCGGTCGGCCTGGAACAGCACGGTTTCCGGCAGGCTGCCCACCACTACCCACTCGCCCAGCGGGATCGGGAAATCCTCGTCGTAGTTGATATCCGGGTTGGCCTTCAGGAAGCCCTGCGGGTCCGCATAGGCCTGGGCGGCTTCGTCGGCGATCCGTTCGATCTCCTCCGGGCCCATGCAGCCCGAGCTTATCAGGGTGATCAGTTCGACGAGACGGTCTTTCATGGGGGCATGCCTGAGAGTGAAGGGGCGCGAAGGATAGCCCGGATCGCGCCGATCTTCACTCGGGCGGGGTCGGTGGAGGTTCCGGCCCGACGAAGCGGCTCCAGCGGCGGTCGAGAATCTGCTGCTTGAGGACCTCGATGCTATCGACCAGCAGCTCCTCCAGGGCCAGGTCGGTGTCTTCGTCCTGGTAGAGCCAGGCATCGAAGCAAACATCCGCCAGGCGAGCGGCAGTGGCCTTGAAGGTATCGGACTGCAGGCCCTCGATAGAACCGTGGAGCAGGCTCTGGGCGATGCCGGTCAGAGCGTCGTCGAGGCTTTCCGCGAGCCGATCGCCCAGCGGCAGCCGGCGTAACCGGGCCAGCTCGCGGTTCTCCGCCAAGGCGCGTCGTACGAGCTGGGTGACATGCGCCTCGATGGCCGCCCGGTTGCCGTGATAGCCCTCCTGCAGCATGGCTTCGAGGCGCCGCGAAAGGTCGGCGATCAGGCGCTCCTTGCGTGGCCGGATCACGCCGTCCACCAGCCGGCGGGTGAGATCGTCGCTGGTGCCGATCTCCTGTTGCAGGCGCGAAAACAGGCGGACCATGACCCGATCCGACAGCTCTTCCAGCAGCAACTGGTAGTAGCGGTTGAAGAACCCGTAGATCGCCCAGGTGCGCATGTCGATCAGGCCCAGCCGCTGCAGGCGGATGGCCAGGACCAGGATGCGCAGGGCGCGCAGCCAGCGCATGCCACTCAGCGGGATGCAGCCGAGCACGTCATACCAGTGAGTGAAGGGGTAGTAGTACCAGCGCGGATAGCGCTTCTCGACGATGGCGACGGTCCAGCCGAGCAGCACATCGAGGATGAAAACGGCGACGAAGGCCAAGTCGATGAACTGGAAGTGAGCGTGGACCTTTTCCGCATAGAGCCTGTGCAGCTCCGGCACCAGGGCGTTCAACGCCAGGTTGATCGGCACCAGTTGGAACAGGCTGTCGAATAGGATCAGCCCCAGGTTGAGGCAGACCAGCAGCACGATGAAAGCTTCCCAGGCGGCGTGCAGGCCTTCGCGCCGCCGGGTTTCCGAAGAGAGTGGGGCGCCGGTCACCTGCCCTTGTCCGGTGCGGGTGCCGCCTGCCAGAGCACTTCCTGGACATGCTGGCGACGGGCGATCAGGCGGGCGGCGACGAACAGCAGGTCGGACAGGCGGTTGACATAGGCCAGGCCGATCCCTTCTAGCGGTTCGACGGCATTCAATTGCTGGCAGCGGCGCTCCGCGCTACGGGCCTGGCTGCGGCACACGTGGGCCTGGGCGACCAGGCGGGAACCGCCGGGCAGGATGAAGTTTTCCAGTGGGCCGAGCTCGTCGTTCCAGCGGTCGATGGCCGCTTCGAGGCGTTCGATTTCCGCCTGGTCCAGCGCACGGTATGCCGGCATCGCCAGTTCGCCGCCCAGGTCGAACAGCCGGTGCTGGCAGGGCGACAGGACTTCGATCACGTCGCCCAGGCCCGGCCACAGGGCCTGCTGTTCGGCCAGTTCGGCGAGCAGCAGGCCGAGCTGGCTGTTGAGGGTGTCCAGCTCGCCCATGGCCTCGACCCGCGGATGATCCTTGGGGACCCGGCGGCCATCGGCCAATCCGGTTTCGCCGGCATCGCCGGTACGCGTATAGATCTTCGACAGTCGATAGCCCATGTTCAGAGTCCCGTGTTTTCGGCAGCGGCCAAGGGCAGGCGCAGGGTGAAGCAGGTGCCCTGGCCGGGCTTGGACTGCACTTCCATCTGCCCCTTGTGATTATTGGTGATGATGAAATAGGACACCGACAAACCGAGCCCGGTGCCCTGGCCGATCTCCTTGGTGGTGAAAAACGGCTCGAAGATGCGTTTGCGCACCGACTCGGGAATGCCGACGCCGTTGTCTTCCACGAGGATTTCCGCCCACGGCGGGTTGTTGCGGGTGCGCAGCACGATGCGCCCGGGCTGCAGGTTCGGACTGTCTTCGCGCTGGTGGATGGCCTGCGCGGCGTTCTTCAGCAGGTTGAGCAGTACCTGTTCCAGTTCGTTGCCGGTGCAGGGCACCGGGCCCAGCTGCGGATCGAAGTCGCGGACGATGGCCAGGCCCTTGAAGTCGAAGCCCTCCATCAGCGCGAAGTCGTTGCCGGCGATTTCCACCGCCTGATCGATCAGCGTGGGCAACTGGCAGGGCGCCAGCTCGCGGTTGCTGCGCCGGCTGAAGCTGAGCATGTGGCTGACGATCTTCGCGGCGCGCGCACCGGCCTGCTGGATGCCATCCAGCAATCGGGGGACTTCACGGCTGTCCAGATAGCGGTTGACGGTCTGCAGGTCGATGCCGAGATCCTCGGCCTGCTGCAGGTTCTTCGCCAGGTCGGGCGACAGGCGCCGGCGGATGTTCTGCACGTTATGCAGGATGGCGCCCAGCGGGTTGTTGATCTCATGTGCCATGCCGGCGGCCAGCCCGCCGACCGAGAGCATTTTTTCCGACTGCACCATCAGCTCTTCCATGGACAGGCGCTGGGTGATGTCGTCGATCCGGATCACCGCGCCACGGCCCGCACTGCCCACCAGCGGGTAGAACGTCAGGGCGTAGTGATGGGGAATGTCGTCCTTGGTCCAAGTCACCCGGTCGATCTTCTCCACCTTGTGCTGTTCGGCGGTGCGTTTGAGCTGCGGCAGGAACGGCTTGAGCGGCGGGAAGGCGAGGAACACCGGCTGGTTGAGGGCTTCGTCCAGACGCGTGCCGGAAAGGGCACTGGCTTCCTGGTTCCATTGGGTGACGTACAACTGCTCGTCGAGGGCGATCAGCGCCGAAGGCATGGAGTCGATGATGCTGTTCAGGTAGTTCTGGAAGCCGGTGAGCTTTTTCTCGATCTTGCTGCGCACCTGCACTTCCAGTTCCAGCTTGCGGTTGGAGTGACGGGTCTCCTCGGCCAGGCTGCGGGCCTTGTCGAAGGCCGACTGGGCTTCATCGCGGGCGCGTCGCAGCTGCTGTTCGCGGGCTTCCATGCGCGACAGCATGGTGTTGAATGCGTCCGCCAGGCTGCCGATCTCGTCCTGATTGCCGCGCGAGGCGCGCAGCGCATAGTTTTCCTCGCGGGTCACCTGGCGCGACAGCTCTTCCAGGCGCCGGATCGGCCGGGTGATCAGGCGGCGGATCTGCCGTGCCACCAGTAGCCAGAGCAGCACGCTGATGGCGAGGATCACCAGGCTGGCGGTGAGGGTACCGGTGTAGAAGGCGCCGGGCAGCTCGCTGGAGGCCACCAGCAGCAGATAGCCGGGGCGACCCTTGGGTTGCGGCAGTTCGATCACCTGGTTGGCGCGGAACTCGCTGTGTCGCCAGCTTTCCAGCAACTCGATGCGCTCCGGCAGCTCGAGTTTCTCGCCGCGCTTGAGCTGGGCGAGGCTGATACCGTTCTGGTCGTAGATGGCGGCGGCGCGCAGTGGCTTGTATTCCTCCAGGCGCTTGAGCACGGCTTCGGCGGCGGCCGGGGAGGACAGCGCCTCCTTGCTCAGGGACGGCGTGGCGATCAGCCGGCCCAGGGTCTGCAAGGCCTCGGGCGCCACGCTTTCCTGGGAAATCCAATAGGCCGCGCTGATGAAGGTCAGGTTGGCCACCAGCAGGACGGCGGCGAGCAGCACCAGCAGGGCGGCCAACAGTTTCTGACCGACCGAAAGATTTTCGAGGTACTGGCGCAGGGTCATGTCATGGACAGCGTTTGCCTGAGAACAGGCAGGTTAGCGCGGCCTTCAGTCGGTGGGCAATCCGCGGAGTGCCAGGGTTTCCTTCAAGCGTGCCTGCAGCGCGGTCAGGCGCGGTAGCGCCAGGCCACGGCGATGCCCCTCCGTGCAGGCGCGGTCAAGCAGATAGCCGATCTCGGTGCGACGTCCCTGGGCGACGTCCTGGTGCATCGACGAGTAGTTGGCGGCGGTGGACTGGATCACCCGTTGCACCTCATCGAGCAGTCCCTCGGCCGCCGCCGTCTGGCCACAGGTCAGCAGCAGCTCGGCAAGCTCCGCGCAGAGGCTGGCGACCTGCTCCGGGTGGTTCGCCAATTCGCCGTTGCGGCAGTCGTGGAGCACGGTCAGCGGATTGATGGCGCAGTTCAATGCCAACTTGCGCCACAACCGGGTCAGGATGTCCGTTGTCCAGTCGTGGGGAATACCGGCTCGCGTCAGGTCGTCCAGCCAGGCCGGTGCATGGCTCTCGTCCGATGTCCCCAGCCAAGTGTGCCCGCGGCCGGCGAAGACCACCCGGAAGGCGCCGTCGCGGAAGGCGCCTTCGGTACTCGAGGCCAGGATGCAGCGTGCCCGGGGGACCCGTGCTGCCACCTCCTGTTGGCTGCCGATGCCGTTCTGCAACAGGATCAACTCGGCTTCAGCGCTCAGGCGCGATGCGATGCTGGCTACCGCGGCCTCGGCATCGTAGGCCTTGCAGGCCACCAGCAAGCGCCGGATGGGCGTGGAGGCGTCTGCCGTTTCGGCGACGATGGGGTAGAGGTTCGCCTGGTCGTCTTCGACCAGGGTCAGGCCGCCGGCGGCCTGGTAGGCAGCCAGTCGCGCCCGGTTGCGGAGCACCAGCCGCACCGGCACACCGGCGCGCGACAACCGGGTGGCCCAGAGGCTGCCGAGGCTGCCGGCACCGAGGATGTGCCAGCTCATGTGGGCAAGGGCAGACGCTGCGCCGCCACCCGGCCGCTGGCATAGGACTCTGGCAACAGATCGGCAGCCAGCTCCATCAGGCGTTCCGGTTCCACCGGCAACGCCTTGCTGTCCAGGCCGATCAGGCTGATGCCGGCCTTGAGGGTGATGAAGCCCTCGCTGGTCTTGAACGCCTTCAGGTTCAGTCCTTCATGGAGCCGCTTGAAGCTGCTCGGCGAGCATTCGTGCAGGTCTTCCAGCAGGGTGATCAGGCCGAAATGGTTGTCGTCCAGGCGCGCCAGGACATCGAGGGGGCGAACCAGTTGCTGCAGGCGGCGGGCGATGCCATGCAGCAGTTCGTTGTAGAAGCGTTCGCCGTATTGCTGGCGCAGCTCGCCGGCGTTGTGCAGGCCGATGGTCAGATAGCACAGCGCGCCGCCGCGGGCATCCACCTGGCGCAGGCTGTCCACCAGCTTCTGGCGCAGGTAGCGCGGATTGCCCAGGCCGGTGAGCGGGTCCACCAGGTTGCGCTGCTCCAGGCTGGCGATGTTCTGCATCAGCAGGCGCTTCTCCTGTAGCAGGCGCTGGAGGGTATTGCACAGACGGTCGGCGGCGTAGATGCGCGGGACCAGTTGTTCGTTCATCGAGGCCTTGCTGATGAAGTCGTCGACGCCCCGGTCGAAGGCCTCGCTCAGCACGTTTTCGCCGTCCTTGCCGGTGAGCAGGATGACGTAGGTGTAGTGATCGGCCATTTCGTCGATCTGGCGGACCCGGGCGGTCAGCTCCAGGCCGTCCATTTCCGGCATCAGCCAGTCGGCCAGAAGCACGCTGGCCGGGCGCGACTCGAGCAGTTTCAGTGCCTCGGCGGCGCTATTGGCATAGCGCACGTCCTGGTATCCGGCCTGGGTGAGGGCACGGCCGATCATGGCGCTGGAAAACTTGGCATCGTCCACCACCAGAATGCTGAGATGGGGGTTGGGCATTGAAAGGGCTCACTGCAGGGAGATGGGCGCCGGGTACTTCGCCGGGCGGTATGTGTCCGAGCAGTTATAATGACCGCGCATTTTAACCGTCAAGCCAGGCGCGACCCTTACGTGAACCCGGTTACGCCGTTTATCTGGAGGAATCCCATGCCCTCGTTCGACGTGGTGTCCGAACTGGACAAGCACGAAGTCACCAACGCCATCGACAATGCCATCAAGGAGCTGGACCGGCGCTACGACCTGCGCGGCAAGGGCAGCTTCGAACTCAAGGACCTGACCGTCAACCTGACTGCCGAGGCCGATTTCCAGCTCGAGCAGATGGTCGAAATCCTCAAGCTGGCCCTGGTCAAGCGCAAGATCGATATCCAGTGCCTGGAGTTCAAGGATGCCTATCCGTCCGGGAAAACCGTGAAGCAGGAAGTCATCCTGCGCGAAGGCATCGACAAGGAGCTGGCGAAGAAGATCGTCGCCCACATCAAGGACAGCAAGCTGAAGGTCCAGGCCGCGATCCAGGGCGAGCAGGTGCGCGTCACCGGCAAGAAGCGCGACGACCTGCAGGAAGCCATCGCGCATTTGCGCGCCAAGGACTTCGGCATGCCGCTGCAGTTCAACAACTTCCGCGACTGACCCATCCCCAACGCCGATACGGCGTCCGACCCTCAGGCAGGCTGTTTCGGCTGAATCGCGAGTGCAATGCTTCCAGTCTGTCGAGGGGGGCTTTCAGCCGCCATGCCTCGATCATGGCGGCCGCATTCCATTCGAAAGGAGAACCCTCATGGAGCTGAATCTCGACTATCTCGTCAGCCTGTCCGAAGCCTGGCTACCGATCGCCCTGCACTACAGCGGCCAGTTGCTGCTGGCGCTGGCGACCCTGGCGATCGGCTGGTGGCTGGTCAACCGTTTGACCAACAAGGTCAGTGCGCTGCTGAAGAGGCGTAGCGTCGACCAGACCCTGCACGGCTTCATCGGCAGCCTGGCCAATATCGTCCTCAAGGTGCTGCTGCTGGTCAGCGTGGCCTCGATGGTCGGCGTCGAGACGACGTCCTTCATCGCCGCCATCGGTGCGGCCGGCCTGGCCATCGGTCTGGCGCTGCAGGGCAGCCTGGCGAACTTCGCCGGCGGCGTGCTGATCCTGCTGTTCCGCCCGTTCCGGGTGGGCGATTGGATCGAGGCGCAGGGCGTGAGTGGGACGGTCGACAGCATCCAGATCTTCCACACCACGCTGAAGACCGCCGACAACAAGGTGGTGATCGTGCCCAACGGCAGCTTGTCCAACGGCCACATCACCAACTACTCCCGCGAGGCCAAGCGTCGGGTGGATATCGTCCTGGGCATCGATTATGGCAGCGACATCAAGCTGGCGAGGCAGGTGCTCCTGGAGATCGCCAAGGATTCCCGCGTGCTGGAGGAGCCGGCACCGGTGGTGTTCGTCACCGGCCTGGGCGATAGCGCAGTGAACCTGTCGCTGCGGGTCTGGGTGGCCACCGCCGACTACTGGCCGGTGACCTTCGACTTCATCGAACAGGCCAAGGAGCGGCTGACGGCCGCTGGCGTCGGCATTCCCTTCCCGCAGCGGGTGGTGCATCTGCAACAGGCGGTCGGGGAACATCCGGCACCGCGTAAGCTGACCGCCGACCAGACGGCGTAAGTCAGGCCTGCTCCGAGGACGCCATCGGCGCCGAACCGTTCGGTTCGGCGCGATTCCTCCGCCACTGCCAGAGAATCAGTACCAGCGTCGGTACGCCGAGCAGGGCGGTGGCGAAGAAGAACTGCGCGTAACCGAGCTTTTCCACCATCACGCCGGAATAACCGCCGATCAGGCGCGGCAAGAGCAGCATGATGGAGCTGAGCAGGGCGTACTGGGTGGCCGAGAACTTCAGGTTGGTCAGGCTCGACAGGTAGGCGACGAAGGCCGCCGTGGCGAGGCCGGCGCTGAAGTTGTCGCAGGAAATGGTCACCACCAGCATCGGCAGGTGCGCGCCCATGCCGGCGAGCATGAGGAACAGCAGGTTGGTGGCCGCCGAGGCCACGCCGCCGATGAACAGGATCGGCATGATCCCGAAGCGCACGATCAGCAACCCGCCGACCCCGGCCCCGAGCAGAGTCATGACCAGGCCGAAGAGCTTGCTGACGCTGGCGATCTGGTCCTTGGTGAAGCCCATGTCGATGTAGAAGACGTTGGCCATCACCCCCATCACCGTATCCGACATCCGATAGGTCGCCACCAGGCCGAGCAGCAGCAACGCCTGCCAGCGGTAGCGGTGAATGAAGTCGTTTATCGGTGTCAGCACCGGCGCCATGCCGCCCCAGAACAGGCTGGAAATGGACAAGCCGGTGAGCAGGGTATAGAGCAGCGCACGCAGGAAGGCGCGGTCGTAGAGCAGCAACTGCTGCAGGCTGAGTTGGCCCCGCAGCATCAAATCCAGGTCGCTCTCGTAATACTGGGTGACCATCGCCGGTACCGAGATCAGCAGAATGATCAGCAGCAGCACCGACAGCAGCTGGTGGAAGAAACCGTACTTTGCCGCCGCCGTCTTCAGCACCGGCGCCAGCCCGCCCCAGAACAGGCCGGAAGCGCAGATACAAGCCACGGCGGTGTAAAGCAGTGCACGCAGGAAGGCGCGGTCGTTGTAAAGCAGATCCTGAGGCGCTACATCCCCCTTGAACATCAGCACCAGATCGCTCTGATAGAACTGAATGAACAGGGCGGGTACGGAGATCGCCAGGGCGATCACGACAAGGATCGACAGCAACTGGTGGAAGAAACCGTGCTTCGGCGGTGCCGCGTGGATATGCGGCGGAGCCGGAGGTTCGCGCATCCACAGGCTGGTGGCCAGCCCCGGCAGCATCAGCAGGGCGAACAGCAGGTAGGTGTTGGCCCAGGCGGCATGCTTGTACAACTGGTTGGTGGAGCCGAACCATTCGGCGAAATACAGCGCGCCGGCGGTGGCGAGCAGGGCGGCGACCCGGTAGCCGGCCATATAGCTAGCAGCCAGCGCGGCTTGGCGGCTGTCTTCGGCGATCTCCAGGCGGTAGGCATCGATCGCGATATCCTGCGTGGCCGAGGCGAAGGCCACCAGCACGGCCAGCGCGATCAACCAGGACAATTGCATCTGCGGGTCGAAGTTGGCCATGCCGATCAGGCCGATGGCCACCAGGCTCTGCGACAACACCAGCCAGGAGCGCCGCCGCCCCAGCTTGCCGAGCAACGGCAGCCGCCATTGGTCGAGCATCGGCGCCCAGACCCATTTGAAGGCATAAGCCAGGCCGATCAGGCTGGCGAACCCGATGGTCTCCCGCGCGACCCCGGCTTCGCGGAGCCAGACCGACAGGGTGGAAAACACCAGCATGTAGGGAAGGCCGGCGGCAAAACCCAGGAGAAGCAGGGCCAGGGTGGCGGGGCTGGCGTAGGCGGCGACTGCATCGCGCCAGGTACGACGGGTCATGTACGGGGAGCCTGTGTTCAACACTGTTAGCAGGCCGTTAAAAACTACCTGCGTTGCCGATACTGCGTTAAAAACGGCCTCGAATGCGAGCCCAGTCAAATGCTCATTTACAGCACGTAAACTGCGCTTTTTCGGCTGTTTTTGTGGGGCCGCCCAGGCCTTGTCTCGACTGCCTCGCCTACGTTTTTTCGACGACCTGCTAGCAGCGTTCCTGAGCGTGGCAGGCAAGGCGCATTGCGGCGCCCATTGCGTGGTAAAGGGCGCACTCTAACCGCTGTGCTCCATCGGACGCCAGCCGTGACGACGGATATCCACACGATCGTTGTGGATCGTCACACCCTCTGCCCGCAGGCGTGCCCGTTGTTCGTGGCCGGAAGCCGTGCCGGCCGGCAGGCTGAGGCGCCCGCCGGCGCCGAGCACGCGGTGCCAGGGCAGGCTGGTGCCTTCCGGCAACTGCGAGAGTGTGCGGCCGACCCAGCGCGCCGCGCGCCCGAGCCCGGCCAGTTCGGCGAGCTGGCCGTAACTGACCACCTTGCCTGGCGGCACCTGGCTCAAGGTCAGGTAGAGCGCTTCGCGCCTCGCCTCGGCACTTTCCGGCGGCGAGGCAGGCCAGGCGGGCTCTTCGCTTCGCTCCTCCCGCTGGTCGTCTTCGTCATCGATCATGCTGCTGCCTGTCCTGTCTCGGTATGTCGCTCTGCCACCATAACTTGGGTCGGACGCCATCAACCGATCGGCGTTGGCCGTGGTGTACAGGCGGAGCGCGTTGGTCGATTGATCTGAACTCACGGAAAAACTGCTGGTCAGTCTTGCTCAGTCGCCGGGCTTGCGGATAATGCCCGGTTTTTCGAATTCTGAGTGCCATTGCCGCCTATGTTGTCCAGAACTCTGCTGTGTATAGCTCTTACCGCCGCCTCGGCGTCCGCTATCGCCGATACCGTATGGCTGAAGAACGGTGACCGCCTGACCGGCAAGATCAAGGTCTTCGACGGGAGCCGGCTGGTTCTCGAGACCGATTACGGCGGCTCCATCCCCCTCGATTGGAAGAAGGTCGCAACGCTGGAAAGCAACCAGCAGTTGCTGATCAAGGAAGACGATGTCACCGGAGAGCGCGCCAAGGCGCTGAAGCCGGCGGAAGAGGGCAAGGTCATCCTGGCCAACGGCGACCAGCCGAAGACCGTTGAACTGGCCAGTATCGCGCAGATCATCCGACCCAAGCCGGTGGTGGAAGACCTGACCTGGACCGGTAACGTCGATGTCTCCATGGACTACAAGCGGGCCGAGTCCGATACCGACGACTACGACATCGATTTCAAGACCAAGGCACGCCACGGCCGCTGGCGGCATAACGCCAAGGGCGAATACAACCGCGAATTCCAGGATGACGTGAAGAGCACGGACAACTGGGAAGCGGAATACGCGCTGGACCGCTTCCTCGACGAACACTGGTTCTGGCAGGGCCGCTTCGATTACAAGCGCGACAAGATCGAAGACCTGCGCCGCCAGCGCACCCTGGGTACCGGTCCCGGCTACCAGTTCTGGGACAACGAGCTGGGCGCGTTCTCCTTGGCTTCGCTGATCAACCGTGCGGATTACGAGTACGCCGACGGTGAGAAGGATAACTTCTACTCCCTGGCGGTGAAGTGGGACTACAACCGCTACCTGGTCGGCAAGACCATCGAGATCTTCAGCAACGGCGAAGTGGGCAAGCCGCTGGGCGGCGTCGCCGACTACTCGCTGGATGCCGAGGCCGGGCTGCGCTACAAGGTGACCGACTGGGCGTCGATGAACATGAAGGTGGAAAAGGACATGGTCAGCGGCTCGGACGGCGATCTCGACGAGACCCGCTATACCCTGGGCTTCGGTGTCGGCTGGTAAGTTCGTCGCCAGAAAGAAAAAGGCCCCGCGGCAATGACCGCGGGGCCTTTTTTATTGTCGACCCCGACGGCACCTTACAGACGCAGGCCGCCGTCCAGTTCGAGGATACGACCGGTGTAGTAGTCGTTCTCGAAGATGTACGCCACGGAGTGGGCGATTTCGGTAGGTTTACCCATGCGCCGCAGCGGAATGCCGGAGGTCATCTTCTCCAGGGCTTCCGGCTTCATGCTGGCGGTCATCTCGGTCTCGATGAAGCCCGGAGCGACGCCGGCGACGCGGATGCCATAGCGCGCCAGTTCCTTGGCCCAGACCACGGTATCGGCGGCTACACCGGCCTTGGCCGCGGAGTAGTTGGCCTGGCCCATGTTGCCGGCGCGGGAAATGGAGGAAATATTGACGATCGCGCCCTGGTTCTTCAGCTCGATCATCTTCGCCGCCACTTCACGGGTGCAGAGGAACACGCCAGTCAGGTTGACGTCGATCACCGCCTGCCACTGCGCCAGGCTCAGCTTGGTCATCTCGCCGTCCTTCACCTTGACGGTGAGACCATCACGCAGGATGCCGGCGTTGTTGACCAGGCCGTTGATGGCGCCGAAGTCCTCGGCGATGCGGGCCACGGTGTCCACCACCTGCTCTTCGTTGGCAACGTTGCACAGATAAGCGCGTGCCTCGGTGCCCAGTGCCTTGCAGGCCGCCACGGCCTGGTCGAGCTTCTCCTGGTTGAGGTCCACCAGCGCCAGCTTCGCGCCCTTGGCGGCCAGGTATTCGCCCATTGCGCGGCCCAGGCCCTGGCAGCCGCCGGTGATAATGATGACCTTGTCTTTCAATTCCATAGCAAATCCCCTCAAAGTATCGGCTGGTCCCCCTCGTTGGCGCCGCGGACCGCAATGCGGGGCGCCCGTCCGTTTTTAGACCGGATTCTTTACAAGGAGTCAGATAGTGAGCGTGAAAGCGGCCAAGCATGCCCGAGAATTGCTGCTCAAGGAATACCGTGGCGTGCTCTCCACCCATTCAAAGGCCATGCCGGGTTTTCCTTTCGGATCGGTGGTGCCTTATTGCCTCGACGAACGGGGCTGGCCGCTGATCCTGATCAGCCGTATCGCCCAGCACACCCACAACCTGCAAAAAGAGCCGAAATGCTCGCTGCTGGTGGGCGAGCGGGGCGCCGAAGACGTCCAGTCCGCCGGACGCCTGACCCTGCTCGCCGAAGCGCGGCAACTGGATGATCCGGCCGCCATCGAGGCCGCCGCGACGCGTTACTACCGCTATTTCCCCGCCTCGCGCGATTATCACAAGGCCCACGATTTCGATTTCTGGGTGCTGGAGCCCGTGCGCTGGCGCTACATCGGTGGTTTCGGCGCGATTCACTGGCTCGACGAGGTGGCCCTGGCCAATCCGTTCGTCGGCGAATCCGAAACCGGGATGGTCGAGCATATGAACGCCGACCACGCCAACGCCATCGCCCACTACGTGGAGCTGGCCGGATTACCGAAAGGGGAGGCTGCCGAGCTGGCCGGCATCGACAGCGAGGGTTTCCACCTGCGTATCGGCCAGGCGCTCTACTGGCTGGCCTTCCCCCAACCGTGCGCCAATCCCGGTGCGGTACGCCAGGCGCTGGTCGCCCTGGCGCGCGCCGAGCGCTGGCCATCGGCCGAGGAGGCCTGAGCCGGGCTCGCCGCCGGATCGTCGAAGCATCCGGTTACAGCTCGTTGCCGCTGTGGGGTTGAATTGGCCCCGCAGCGGCGTCAACTAACGGTTATCGGAAGCCGTTCTTCCGCCAAGGAACCCTCGATGCGTGCTTTTCTTTTCCTGCTGTTGCTGTTCCCGCTGCTCGAACTCGCGGTGCTGATCAAGGTCGGCAGCGCCATCGGCGTGCTGCCCACGCTGCTGTTGATTATTTTCACTGCCATCCTTGGTAGCGTCCTGCTGCGTGTCGCCGGGTTGTCCACCGCATGGCGCGCCCGTGAACGTCTGACTCGTGGCGAGCTGCCGGAGCAGGAAATGCTCGAAGGCCTGCTGATTGCCGTGGGCGGTGGCCTGTTGCTGCTGCCGGGCTTCATCAGCGATATCTTCGGCCTGCTCTGCCTGTTCCCCTTCACCCGCCGTCTGATCGTCGCCAATCTGCGCAAGCGCGTCGAAGAGCAGGCCCTGCGCCAGCGTGCGTTCGCCGATGATCTGGCGGCCAGCCAGGGCCGGCCGGGAGCCGGTCGTCCGAATGTGATCGAAGGCGAATACGAGCGCCGGGATCGCTGAGCGCAGCGGTAGCACTGGCTAAAAACGCCGGCAATCCACCGACTTGCGCAAATTTTTTCAGTTGTCCCCTTGAAATGCTTTTGGCCGCCCTTATGTAGCGGTCACCGCAAGGTCCCTGTCGCATCGACAGGCTGTCTTCTGCGGCTCGCTCAGCGGGCCGTAACCGGCAACGCCGGATTTGCTAACCCGCCGGTGGGCTCCACCGGAAGCTGGAAATCACTTAACTAGGAGAGATCGACAATGAAGCTTCGTCCTCTGCATGACCGCGTCGTCATTCGTCGCAGCGAAGAAGAAACCAAGACCGCTGGCGGCATCGTCCTGCCGGGTTCCGCTGCCGAAAAACCGAACCGTGGCGAAGTCGTCGCCGTCGGCACCGGTCGCGTGCTGGACAACGGCGAAGTGCGTCCGCTGGCCGTGAAAGTCGGCGACCAGGTGGTATTCGGTCCGTACTCCGGCAGCAACACCATCAAGGTTGACGGCGAAGACCTGCTGGTGATGGGCGAGAACGAAATTCTCGCTGTCATCGAAGCCTGATTTCCGCCCTCCGCATAACCTAACGAATTGAGGATCAATCGACATGGCTGCTAAAGAAGTTAAATTCGGCGACTCCGCTCGCAAGAAGATGCTGGTTGGCGTGAACGTCCTGGCCGATGCCGTCAAGGCCACCCTCGGCCCGAAAGGCCGCAACGTGGTACTGGAAAAGAGCTTCGGCGCTCCGACCATCACCAAGGACGGCGTGTCCGTGGCCAAGGAAATCGAGCTGAAGGATCGCTTCGAGAACATGGGCGCCCAGCTGGTGAAAGACGTTGCCTCCAAGGCCAACGACGAAGCCGGTGACGGCACCACCACTGCCACCGTCCTGGCCCAGGCCATCGTCAACGAAGGCCTGAAAGCCGTCGCTGCCGGCATGAACCCGATGGACCTCAAGCGCGGCATCGACAAGGCCACCATCGCCATCGTCGCCGAGCTGAAGAACCTGTCCAAGCCGTGCGCCGATTCCAAGGCCATCGCCCAGGTTGGCACCATCTCCGCCAACGCTGACGAGTCCATCGGCCAGATCATTGCCGAAGCCATGGAAAAAGTCGGCAAGGAAGGCGTGATCACCGTTGAAGAAGGCTCGGGCCTGGAGAACGAACTGTCCGTCGTCGAAGGCATGCAGTTCGACCGCGGCTACCTGTCCCCCTACTTCATCAACAAGCCGGACACCATGGTGGCCGAGCTGGACAACCCGCTGATCCTGCTGGTCGACAAGAAAATCTCCAACATCCGCGAAATGCTGCCGGTGCTGGAAGCCGTCGCCAAGGCCGGTCGTCCGCTGCTGATCGTTGCCGAAGACGTGGAAGGCGAAGCCCTGGCCACCCTGGTGGTGAACAACATGCGTGGCATCGTCAAAGTCGCTGCCGTCAAGGCTCCGGGCTTCGGCGACCGCCGCAAGGCCATGCTGCAGGACATCGCCATCCTGACCGGCGGTACCGTGATTTCCGAAGAAGTCGGCCTGAGCCTGGAAAGCGCCACCCTGGAGCACCTGGGTAACGCCAAGCGCGTCGTGCTGAACAAGGAAAACACCACCATCATCGACGGCGCTGGCGCCCAGAGCGACATCGAAGCCCGCGTGGCTCAGATCCGCAAGCAGGTCGAAGAGACTTCCTCCGACTACGACAAGGAGAAGCTGCAAGAGCGTCTGGCCAAGCTGGCCGGCGGTGTTGCCGTGATCAAGGTCGGTGCCGGCACCGAAGTCGAGATGAAAGAGAAGAAGGCCCGCGTCGAAGACGCCCTGCACGCTACCCGCGCTGCCGTGGAAGAGGGCGTGGTACCTGGCGGCGGTGTCGCCTTGGTGCGTGCCCTGCAGGCCATCGCTGACCTGAAAGGCGCCAACGAAGACCAGAACGTCGGTATCGCTCTGCTGCGTCGCGCGGTCGAATCTCCGCTGCGCCAGATCGTCGCCAACGCCGGCGACGAGCCGAGCGTGGTGGTCGACAAGGTCAAGCAGGGTTCCGGCAACTACGGCTTCAACGCCGCAACCGGCGAATACGGCGACATGATCGAGATGGGTATCCTCGATCCGGCCAAGGTGACCCGTTCCGCCCTGCAGGCTGCGTCCTCCATCGGCGGTCTGATGATCACCACCGAGGCCATGGTCGCCGAGATCGTGGAAGACAAGCCGGCCCCGGCCATGCCTGACATGGGCGGCATGGGTGGCATGGGCGGCATGATGTAAGCCACCCGGTCTTCCGTACCGAAACGAAAAAGCCCCGCCTCGTGCGGGGCTTTTTCATGGGCGTTTATTTTGCGAGGGGTATGGAATGGATTTGCGAATTCATTCGCGATCAGAGCCTGACGATGCCCCGTTATCGCCACTGTCCGGGCATAGATTTCGGCCAGGGTGAACCAGCCGCTCACCGGCTGCCAAGGCATTCGATCGCGGTACACGGCCCGACACCGAGCGTCGTTCGGGTAGCGGGGATCGATGGAAAAAAGGACCCGCAGGCAGGGACGCCTGCGGGGTGGACGAGGAGGTCAGTCCAGGTTGGAGGAAGTGGAAGCGGGTGTCTGGCTTGCCTCGGCCATGACGGGGGCCGGTCGGCGATAGAGCAGCAGGGTGTAGCAGCCGAGGCAGATCAACCAGTCGAACAGTGCGGTCCAGAGGTTGTGCGAGAGGAAATGCGCTCCCTGCATCATCCTGGCGAGGGAAAACAGCCCGCCGAGGGCCAACGCTCCGACGAAGGCGGCCCGCGCCAGGCGCGGACGGCGGTCGCGCAGGACGAAGTACAGGGCGAAGAAGGCGAAGCCGCTGGTGGCATGGCCGCCTGGCCAGCAGCGACCGGGCTTGAGGGTCGGTGCGCGTTCGCCGATCAGCGGGCTGTAGCTCTCCACGCCGCCGTAGCGGGTCAGGCTCCAGGGGCAATGCACGCCGGTGATGATTTTCAGCGGCGGCACGATGGCCGTGGACAAGCCCATCGCCAGTACTAGGTAGCCCAATGACGCACGCAAGTGACGCCAGGGTGCGTACAGCAGGCTGACCAGGAAGCCGGCGATGGCCAGTACGCCGATCAGGATCACCGCCTGCTTGGCGCGGTCGTGCAGGATGTCTTCGAAGAATGCGCTGCGGCGGGCGATGAACCCTACGCCCGGCTGGTAGAACAGGTCGGCCAGGGCGAAATCCAGGCGGCTCGGATTGCCCAGCAGGAGCAGGACGATCAGCAGCAGTGGCACGCCCAAGCAGAGTGTCAGGTGCAAGGGACGTGAAAAGGTAGGTGAGGTGGACATGCCGCTCTCCGGTTGGATCAGTGCTGGCTGATAGGCTCGTTTGCCAGCTCAGCAGGTGGTTTGGGAAATCGTGGCTCGCGGCCTGGTCGTAGGAAGAAATAAGCCGAGTCAGTCGAGGTCTTCGGGGCCGGCCAGACTGCTCAGCAACTCGCGCAGATGACACAGGCTGACGGGGCTGGGGCTGCAACTGCCTTCAGACATGGCCTGGCGGATCGCCTCGATATCGGCGTTACGTACGTAGCGTATGGCGTCGTTCATGTCGTCCTGGTTGCCGAAGCCGCCTTCGACCATTTCCCGGAGTGCGTCCTCCCTGCTCCAGCCTTGGATCACCGTACGGTACATGGCGGCGAACAGGCCGGTGCGGTCGCGGCCATGCTTGCAGTGCAGTAATACCGGGCCCTGTTGCTGGGCGCTCTGGAGGAGGTTCAGTACGCGAATCACATCGGCGTCGTCGACGCGGTCGGCATGGGTCGGAACGCTGAGAGTGCGCAGAGGGGCACCGTTCGTCCAGGTCTTGTCGTCGGTCTTGATCAGGCTCAGCACCGTGCGCATCCCGAGCTCTTCCAGCAGTGGCAGGTTGCGGGCTTCGGGCAGGGCGCTGCGGTAGAGCGTCGGCGACAGGCGGTAGAGGTTGAAGGAGGTATCCACCGGCTGTGCCCAGGTGGCGGGGCGCTCGGTGGCGCCCGCGTTAGTGGCGCTGGCGAGCAGCAGAGTGATCACGGCCAGCGCAAGAGAGTGGAGGGGCGCGGAAAGGGTCGGGCGCATCATGGGCAACCTTGGCAAAGATAGGCGGCAGTCTGCCGAGGCGCTTGTCATGAAGAAGTGAGCGTACGGTGAAAAATTTGTCAAAACCCACCGTTGCGTCCGGTGCCGTGCCATCATCGCCGCGCCGCCGACGGGAAGCGAGAGGAGCACGTCATGCGCATTCTGCTGGTCGAGGATAACCGCGACATCCTGGCCAATATGTTGGATTACCTGAGCATCAAGGGGTACAGCGTCGACTGTGCCCAGGACGGCCTGTCCGGCTTGCACTTGGCCGCCACCGAGCATTACGACCTGATCGTGCTCGACATCATGTTGCCCGGCCTCGACGGCTACAGCCTGTGCAAGCGCCTACGCGAAGAGGCGCGTCGCGACACCCCGGTGATCATGCTCACCGCCCGCGACCAGCTCGACGACCGCCTGCAGGGCTTCCGCTCCGGTGCCGACGATTACTTGATCAAGCCCTTTGCCCTGTCGGAGCTGGCGGCACGCATCGAGGCGGTGCTGCGCCGCACCCAGGGCGGCGGCCGGCGCCTGCTGCAAGTCGCCGACCTGTGCTACGACCTCGATACCCTGGAAGTCACCCGCGATGGCAAGCCGCTCAAGCTCAACCCCATCGGTCTCAAGTTGCTCGCCGTGTTGATGCAGAAAAGCCCCCATGTGGTGCGCCGCGAGGTACTGGAAGCGGCCGTCTGGGGCGACGATTGCCCGGACAGTGACAGCCTGCGCAGCCACGTCCACCAATTACGCCAGGTGATCGACAAACCCTTCGCCCGGCCCTTGCTGCAGACCGTCCACGGCGTCGGCTATCGGCTGGCAGAGAGTGCCGATGGAATATAAGCAGAGCCTGGCGCGGCGGATCGTCATCGCCTTCCTGCTGCTCACCCTGCTGGTGGCCGGCTCTTTCGCCATGGGCATCATCGGCACCGTGCACTTGGTCGAGGAGCGGTTGATTTCCACTGAGCTGGGCCGTGACCTCGATCGCTTGCTGAAGATGGACAGCATGGAGGAATGGCGCCATCGGCCCGAGCCGGGTCAGTTGTTCTATTTCAGCGACGGCAAGGATGATTTCGCCCTGACGGACGATTTGCGCAATCTGACGCCGGGCTTCCACGAGGTCTTCCGCGACGAACTGTCGTACCACGCCATGGTGCGCGAGGTCAGCGGCCGTCTGTATGTCCTGTTGCAGGACCAGAGCGATTTCGAGGCGCGCGAGCAGGTGTTGTTCGCGGTGGTACAGATCGGCCTGGGGCTCAGCCTGTTGCTCGCCGCGCTGCTCGGCTGGCTGCTGGCGCGACGGGTGATGGCGCCGGTGGCGAGGCTGGCCCGCCAGGTGCGTCACCGCGACCAGTTGCTGACCCTGGCACCGCCGTTGGCGCCGGACTATGCCGCCGACGAGGTGGGGCAATTGGCGGCGGCCTTCGACGATACCCTCGGCCAACTGCGTGAGGCGCTGACCCGCGAGCGCCTGTTCACCAGCGATGTCAGCCACGAACTGCGCACACCGCTGATGGTGCTGGCCAGCTCCTGCGAGCTGCTGCTGGAAAACCCGCAACTCGATACCCGTGCTCGCGCCCAGGTGCAGCGCATGGCCCGTGCCTGCGATGAAATGCGGGGGCTGGTGCACACCTTCCTGCTCCTCGCCCGGGCGCAGAGCGAGGGCGACGATCAGGCGGCCCAGGCCAGCCTGCTCGAAGTGGCCGATGACCTGGCCGCGCAATGGCGTCAGCCGATTGAAGACAAGGGGTTGCGTTTCGATTACCGGAGCGACGAACTCCCGGCGGACGAGGCGGGGCGCCGGTATAACCTGACCTTTCTGCACACAGTGATGAGCAACCTTCTGCGCAATGCCCTGCATTACACCGAGAAGGGCTGGATCAGTCTGAGCCTGGAACCGCATGGCTTTGTCGTCGAGGACAGCGGTGTGGGCATTCCCGAGGAACAGCGCGAGCGGGTCTTCCAACCCTTCGTGCGCGGCACTGACCGGGGCGAGGGGCTGGGACTGGGGCTGTCGCTGGTTCGGCGGATTTGCGTCAGCCAGGGCTGGACGGTGGAGTTGCTGACGGCCGAGTCGGGTGGCTGCCGTTTCCGGGTCCGGCTGGATGGCGAGGCCGTGGGCTGCTGAGCTCGTTGTGCTCACGCCGGCTTTGACGTTTTTTTCACATTCCCTTGACCGGTCGTTGACGGCGGGCCGGTTAAGGTCCGGACCATCTTTTCTGGAGGTGGTCTATGAGCAGTCCCGTCGAACTGGCGTTCTCGCAGAAGTACAACCACGAACATGCCCAGCAATACCTGCAAAAGCACCAGGACGGTCTCTGGCGGCGCCTGTCGCATTGGCGCGACGAACAACTGGCGCGCCGTGCGCTGACTCTGGCCGGCGACCCCGGCCTGGTGCTCGACCTGCCCTGTGGGGCCGGCCGCTTCTGGCCGTTGCTGGCGGAAAAGGCCAATCGGGTCATCATCGGGGCGGACAACTCGGCGGACATGCTGCGCACCGCCTGCGCCGCTCAGCCGGCGGAAGTGGTGCGAAGGGTACGGCCCTTGCATACTTCTGCTTTCGCCATCGACCTGCCGGACAATGCCGTGGACAGCATCTTCTGCATGCGTCTGCTGCACCATGTCGGCGATGCAGCGGATCGTCGCGCGCTGCTGGCAGAATGCCGGCGTGTCACCCGCGACAGCTTGATCGTTTCGTTATGGGTCGACGGCAACTACAAGGCGTGGAAGCGCAAGCGTCTGGAGCAACGCCGCCAACACGAACGTGGGGAGGAAAGTTACCAGAACCGTTTCGTGTTACCGGTCGCCCAGGTCGAAAGCGAATTCAGGCAGGCCGGGTTCCAGGTTCAGGAGCGTCTGGATTTCCTGCCGCTGTATGCCATGTGGCGGGTCTATGTGCTGCGCAAACAATAACGAATAAGGGCGTGAAGGCCGTGTCGTATTCAGCTCAGGTCGGTGAAAACCAGTTTCAGCAGTGGTGGCAGATGCAGGGCGATTGGGTCGAGGCACCCAATGTCCGGCGCGGAGGGCAGAGCGGCGTGCAACGCGTGCGCATCGGCGACGGTCCCCTACTGTATGCCAAGCGCCAGGTCGGCCATATCTACCGCAGCCTGCATCATCCCTTCGGCCGCCCTACCGTTTTGCGGGAGCGCGATGCGCTGCTCAGCCTGCAGCAACTCGGGGTGCAGGTACCGGAAATCCATTACTGCGGCGTCGAGCGCGACAGCGAGGCGGGGTGGCGGGCGCTGCTGGTGACCGTCGATCTGAAGGATTATCAGGAAATCGACCGGTGGTACGCCGAGGGGGGACGGGAGCGCTATGGTGAGCAGGTTCACCGACGCCTGCTCGAGCAGATCGGCATCACCCTGGCCCGCATGCACCGGGGGCGCTGGCAGCATGGCTGCCTGTACGCCAAGCACGTGTTCGTGCGGGTGACCGGCGAGGGGGACGAGGCCCAGGTGGATGTGGCGCTACTGGATCTGGAGAAGAGCCGGCGCCGCCTGAGCAGTCGACAGGCCGCTCGTCACGATATGCGGCAATTGCGGCGCCATTCGTCATGGAATGAAGCGGACTGGCAACAACTGATCTACGGTTATGAAACAGCGTTTGGCAGCGCTATCAGAGAGTTGCGGTCATGAAGCTAGAAATTGCTCGAGGTTTGTTCCTTGTCGGTGCACTGGGCGTAGCCTCCCTGGCTGCGGCCGCCTGGCATCAGCCGGGTCCTTCGGTCTTGAGCGACAGCGATGGACGCAGTTATTGCCGTATCCCTGCCAATGCACGAACACATGCGGAACAGGTCAGGCCGGATCAGGATCTGCTCCTGTTCATGTTCAGCCTGGCCCAGGGGCTCAAGCCGCAAGGGTGAGCCCGCTTCGTTCCATCACACCGGCTCCGCTTTTCGTAGGAGCCAACTCTGCTGGCGAAGCTCTTGCGGGGCGCTCGCGCCTACAAGGCCAAGGCCTTCTCACTTCCCGTGTGGGAGCGAATTCATTCGCGAATGCCAGGCGCCCGTATCGCGGATGAATCCGCTCCCACAATTTTGTGCCACCCCTGATCCGTTTTTCGTAGGAGCCAGCTCTGCTGGCGAAGCTCTTGCGGGGCTTGTTTCGCGCGCAGTTGGGCGAATGAATTCGCCCCTACGGGATGATCGTGCGATGGTGTAGGGGCGAATTTATTCGCCCGAAGGGGCCCCTCTCTCCCGCAGGGAAGAGGGGCCTGTGGCTCAATGAGCCGGGCTGGGTTGGGCTGCCGGTTTGGTGTCCGGCGAGGCCAGCAGCGTATAGACGCAGGGCAGCACGAACAGGGTGAACAGCGTACCCACCGACATGCCGGTGGCGATCACCAGGCCGATGTCGAAGCGGCTCACCGCACCCGCGCCAGTCGCGAGGATCAACGGCACCATGCCGAACACCATGGCCGCAGTGGTCATCAACACCGGGCGCAAGCGGATCGAGGCGGCTTCCTCCACTGCTTCGCGGCGGGATAACCCCTTCTCATGGCGCAACTGGTTGGCGAACTCCACGATCAGGATGCCGTGCTTGCTGATCAGACCGATCAGCGTCACCAGGCCCACCTGGGTGTAGATGTTCATGCTGGAGAAGCCGAGGAACAGCGGCACCAGCGCACCACAGATCGACAGCGGCACGGTCACCAGGATCACCAGCGGATCGCGGAAGCTCTCGAACTGCGCCGCCAGCACCAGGAAGATGATCGCCAGCGCCAGACCGAAGGTGACGTAGAGCGCGCTGCCTTCCTGGACGAACTGCCGCGAAGCGCCGGCATAGTCGAAGCCGAAGCCCTGCGGTGCCTCTTCCTCGGCGATCTGGCGGATGGTGTCGATGGCTTCACCCATGCTTACCCCGGGCATGCCCTGGATGATTGCCGAGTTCAACTGCTGGAACTGGTTCAACTGGGTCGGCCGCGCGCGGTCGCTGACCTTGATCAGCGTCGATAGCGGCAGCAGTTCACCGGCACCGTTCTTCACGTAGTAGCTGTTCAGCCAGCCCGGATTGTCGCGGTAGGCGCGCTCGACCTGGGCGATGACCTTGTAGCTGCGGCCATCGATGGTGAAGCGGTTGATTTCGCCTTCGCCGAGCAGGGTCGACAGGGTAGTGCCCAGGTCTTCCATGGACACATCCATCTGCGCGGCTTTCTGCCGGTCGATCTCTACCACCACTTCCGGCTTGTCGAAGGCCAGGTCGACGTCCATGAAGTAGAACTTGCCGGTTTCCATGCCGCGTTGCTTGATCTTCTCCGCCACCTGCAGCAGCGACTGATAGTCGCCTGGGGTGTTGATCACGAACTGGAACGGCAGGCCTTCGCCGGTACCGGGTAACGACGGCAGGTTGAAGCCGAAGATCTGCAGGCCGGGAATCTGGTCGAGCTTGGCCTGCACCAGCGGCAGCAGTTCCATCTGGGTCCGCTCGCGCTCGTCCCAGGGTTTCAGCAGGAAGCCGCCGATACCCGACTGCACGCCGTTGAAGCCGTTGATCTGGAACGAGGAGTAGTACTCGGGGAACTCCTTGAAGATCTTCACGAACCGGTCGGTGTTGGCGTTCACGTAGTCCAGGTTGGTCGGCTGCGGCGAGGTGGACATCATGAACACGATGCCCTGGTCCTCATCCGGCGCCAGCTCGCTCTTGGTGAACATCGGGTTGAGCATGATCGGGATCAGCGCCAGCACGATCACGGCGAACACCACCACCACCGGACGGGTATCCAGGGTCGCGTGCAGCAGGTGCTGGTAGCGCACTTTCAGTCGCTCGAACAGATCGTCCAGCTTGTGCGCCAGGCCGGTCGGGTTCTCTTCGTGGCGCAGCAGCTTGGCGCACATCATCGGCGACAGAGTCAGGGCGACGATGCCGGAAATGATCACCGCGCCTGCGAGAGTGAAGGCGAACTCCTTGAACAGGGCCCCGGTGAGCCCTTCGAGGAAGCCGATGGGCGCGTACACCGCCGCCAGGGTGATGGTCATCGCCACCACTGGCGTGGCGATCTCGCGAGCACCTTCCAGCGCCGCTTCGAACGGCGTCTTGCCCTCTTCGATGTGGCGGTGGATGTTCTCCACCACGACGATGGCATCGTCCACCACCAGGCCGATCGCCAGCACCATGGCCAGCAGGGTCAGCAAGTTGATCGAGTAGCCCATCATCTGCATGAAGAACAGCACGCCGATCATCGACAGCGGGATGGTCACCACCGGGATCAGCACCGAGCGGAAGGCGCCGAGGAACAGGAACACCACCACGATCACGATCAGCACCGCTTCGCCGAGGGTCTTCACCACCTCGTCGATGGACGCCTGGATGAACTGGGTAGCGTCATAGGCGATGGACACCTTCAGGTTCGGCGGCAACTGGGCTTCGATCTCCGGCAGGATTTTGCGGACTTCCTTGATCACATCCAGCGGGTTGGCGCTGGGCGTGCCCTTGACGGCGATATAGACGGAGGGGATGCCGTCGAAGGAACTGATCGAGTCGTAGGTTTCCGCACCCATTTCCACCCGCGCCACATCGCCGATCAGCACGCGGCTGTCGCCTTCGGTTTTCAGCGGGATGGCGGCGAAGGCCTCGGGCGATTTCAGGTCGGTCTCGGCGTTGATGCTGGTGACCACGTACTGACCCTTCACCTCGCCGGCGGCGGAGAGGAAGTTGTACTTGCGCACCGCTTCGTTGACGTCGGCGGCGGTCACCCCGTAGGCGGCCAGGCGCACCGGGTCGAGCCAGAGACGCATGGCGAACACCTGGTTGCCGAGGATTTCCGCCTCGGCCATGCCGGGCAGGGTGGCCAGCTTGGGCTGGATGACCCGCGACAGGTAGTCGGTGATCTGCGGGTTGGACAGCTCGTCGCTGTAGAAGCTGATGTACATCAGCGCCGAGGCGTCCGCCGCTTCCTTGCTCAGCACCGGGTCTTCGGCGTCCTGCGGCAACTGGTTCTTGACCTCGTTGGCCTTGGCCAGCAGCTCGGTGAACAGCCGGTCGGTGTTGGCGCCGATGCGCGCGTAGATCGAGATGACCGAGGCGTTCTGCCGGCTGACCGAGGTCATGTAGTCGATGCCTTCGGCGCTGGCCAGGCTCTGCTGCAGCGGCTGGGTGATATAGCCCTGGATCGTCTCGGCGTTGGCGCCCGGGTAACTGGTGGTCACCGTGATGAGGGCGTTTTCCATCTGCGGGTACTGGCGGATGGTCAGCTTGCTGAACGCCTGGAAGCCCAGGAGCACGATCAGCAGGCTGACGACCGTGGCCAGCACCGGGCGACGGATGAACGGATCGGTAAAAGCCATGACGGTTTTCCTTATCGTCGGCGGCCGCTCACTGAGCGGCGCCGGTCTGGCTGTTCGGTTCGGCGGGGAGGGCCAGGCTGTCAACGATGGCCACATGGGCACCGCTGTCCAGCTTCAACTGGCCGTCGGTGACGACGCGTTCGCCGGCCTGCAGGCCCTTGAGGGTCACCACCCAGCCGTCGCGGCGCTGGCCGGTTTCGACGAAGCGACGCTCCACCACCAGGACGGGCTGACCCTTGTCGTCTTTCTGCACGTTGCCCTGCTCGTCCTTCTTCTCTGCGATCACGTAGACCGAATTGCCATAGAGGGTATAGGTGATCGCGGTTTCCGGGACGCGTACGCGCGAGGGTTCCTCGGGCAGCAGCACGTCGAGGTTGGCGAACATGCCCGGCAGCAGTTTTTCGTCCGGGTTGTCGAGGGTGGCGCGCACCTGCAGGTTGCGGGTGGTGGTTTCCACCTTCGGGTTGATCGCACTGATCTGGCCCTCGAAGACTTCGCCCGGATACGCCGCGACGCTGACCCGCACGCGTTGGCCGATGGCCAGTTGCGGAGCGTTCTGTTCCGGCAGGAAGAAGTCCACATAGAGCGTGCTGAGGTCTTGCAGGGTGGCGATGGTGGTGCCGGAGGCCAAATAGTCGCCGACATCCACCTGACGGATACCGATGGTGCCGGCGAAGGGCGCGAGGATGCGCTTCTTGGCCAGGGTGGCCTTCAACTGGGCGACGCTGGCGTTGGACTTCTCCAGCGTGGCGGCCAGGCGGTCGAACTCGCTCTTGGAGATCGCCTGACGGCCGACCAGATTGCGGCCGCGCTCGAATTCAACGCGGGCCAGGCCCAGTTCGGCTTCGGCAGTGGCGAGACTGGCCTTCTCCACGTCGCTATCCATTTGGATCAGCGGCTGGTTCAGGCTGACCTTCTCGCCGGAGCGGAACAGCACGTCGCGGACGGTGCCGGCGACTTCGACGGTCAGGTCGATGCCCTGGTAGGCCTTCAGCGTACCGATGGCCGGCAGGCGGGTCTGCCAGGGGCCTTCCTCGGCGGTCACGGCACCGACATTGATCGGCGGCTGCGGCGCGGAGAACTGCTGGATCTGCTGGAAGATGGAGAAGCCTTTGTAGGCAGCGAGGGCGAGAATCACGAGAACGACGACGCCCAACATGATGAGCATGCGGCGGAGCAACATATTCCGTTTCCTTGGCAAAACAGGGGAGGCCTGGGAATAGGCGAGCTGAGCACCTTAGTACCAGTTGACGGGTTAGTCAAAAGCCAGCAATTGCAAAAGATTGCGGTTTTCCAGGCGGGGCCGACTGTGCCACAGGGAAAGGAGCCGTACTGCCGCGTATTTCCCAGTTCGCGGAGATGCGTCAGGCGAGATGATCGGCCCCGTCCGTGCAGGCACGGGCGGGGCTGATAGCGATCAGGCGCTGAGGCGGCGGGTCAGGCTGCTGAGCTCGCCGGAGAGACTGTGCAGGTCCTGGCTGGCGGCCTCGGTGCGCTGCACGTTTTCCTGGTTGGTGGTGGCGATGGCGGTGATCTCGGTGAGGTTGCGCGAGATGTCCTCGGCCACCGAGGTCTGCTCTTCGGCAGCCGTCGCGATCTGCCGGTTCATGTCACGGATCGCCTCCACCGCGCCGGTGATGCGTTGCAGCATGAGACCGGCCTCTGTGACCTGTTCGACACCGGCCTCGCTGCGGTTCTGGCCGCTCTCGATGGCGCGTACGGCGTTCACCGCGCCGGTCTGCACGGTGTCGATGATCTGGTGGATCTCGGCGGTGGATTCGGCGGTGCGCTGGGCCAGGGTGCGCACCTCGTCGGCGACTACCGCGAAGCCGCGTCCGGCTTCTCCGGCGCGTGCCGCCTCGATGGCCGCGTTCAGCGCCAGCAGGTTGGTCTGGTCGGCGATGCCGCGGATCACTTCGAGCACCTTGCCGATCCGTCCGCTGTCGTTTTCCAGGCGGCGGATCACCTCGGCCGTGCTGGCGATTTCGCCACGGATGTCGGTGATGGTCTGGATGGTCGAACGCATCACCGTCTCGCCCTGGCGTGCCGAGTCGTCGGCGTCGTCCGCCGCGGCGGCGGCTTCGGCGGCGTGCCGCGCGACCTCCTGGGCGGTGGCGGACATCTCGTGCATCGCCGTGGCGACCTGATCGGTGCGCGAAAACTGCTCGCGGGTACCCTGGGCCATCAGCGTGGCGATGGCATTCAGCTCGCCGCTGGCGTTGTCCAGGTCGGCGGTGCTGCGCTTGAGGCGGGTGAAGGTATCGGCAAGGAAGTCGCGCAGAGTATTGGCGGCCGCGGCCAGCCGGCCCAGCTCGTCGCGGCGGTCGGTGGCGACGCGCTCGCCGAAGCGGCCCTGGCTGAGCTGGGCGATGTGGTCGATCAGCGCGCGGATCGGGGCGATCAGGTTGCGGTTGATCAGCCACAGGCTGAGCAGGCCGATCAGCAGGCTGGAGACCAGCATGACCAGGGTACCGAACAGGATGGTGCGGTCGGCGGAGGCGCTGATGTCATCGGCGCTGCGGGTGGCGCGGGTGCGGAGTTCGTCCACGAGTGCGCTCATCTGCTCGCTGGCGGCACGGTCGATGCCTTTCACGGCGGCATCGCCGGCACGCGGATCGGCATCGGCGCCGATGAAAGCGTCACGACCCTTGCGGTAGGCCGCGCCCAGAGTGCGGTGCTCCTCGCGCAGACGTTCGATGCGGCCCTTCAGGCCGGCGTCGAGGTCGGGCAGGTTGGCCAGATGGCCGAGCGTATCCTGGACGTTGCGCTCCTCGGCCTCGAACTGGCTCCAGTACTTATCCAGGTCGGCCGGTTGCCGGCCACGCAGCAGCACGTTCTTCCACTCCTGCACCTGCACCTTGAATTGCAGGTTGGCCTGGTCGACCAGGCGCGAGGCTTCCAACGGGCCTTCCAGCAGACCGCGATAGGACTGGATGCCGTTGGACAGGAAACTGAAGCAGGCGAGAGCGATCAGCAGGATCAGCGCCAGGCTGCCGCCCAGCAGGGTGAGAATCTGTGCACGCAAGGAGCGTTGCAAGGACATGGTCGAGCCTCGTATAGCCAAAAGAAGGACTGACGCCCAAGGCGTAATCGGGAATGGCACATCCTTGTCGCAGGCGGACGAGCCGCCGCACCGCAGCCGGGCAAGACCGGCGCGATGCTGAGTATAGGTCGGCGTCAGAGGTCGATTCTTGAGATGCGATTCACATTTTTTGTGTGGTGGAGATCGCTCTCGGCGGGGGGGCAGGCAAGGCGCAGATGGTTGTCCCACAACCCGGCCGGCAGCTCCAGCGGGCGGCCGACGATCTGCTTGCCGCGGCAGTCGTAGAGTCGGCAGCGGCCCACGCCGGCGGTGACTACGAAACCATCGGCCACCGCGCCGACGCCGGCGCAGTCCGGCAGCGGCGCGTCCAGGCGCAGCTCGGCGCTGTCCAGGTCCCAGACGAAGAAGCGGTTGCCGCGTGGCGCGGTCAACGCCAGCAGGCGCAGTTCGTCGTGGATTGCCAGGCTGGCGGTGTACTGGTTCATGGTCAGGCGCTGTGCTTCGCCGACCGGGAATGGCTGGAACGGCTGGCCGGGGCGCTTGATCGCCAGCAGCGGCGCGCTGTCCATCGGGTCGCCTTCGTACTGCTGGCCGGAGACGATGGTGCCGTCGGCAGCCACCGCCAAGTGACGCACGCTGTTCATCCGCTCGGGCAACTGCTCCTTGCTGATCAGGCTGCCGTCGCGGCGCATCAGCACCAGGCTCGGTTCCATGGCGTCGAGGTTCATCATGACCCGGCTGTCGGCCTCGGTGCGGATGCCACCGTTGGCCACCACCAAGGTTTCGCCATCGGGCATCCACAGCAGCTGGTGCGGGCCTATGCCATGGGTGGAATGCTCGGCGCTGCGCACCAGGCGCTCGCCGTCCAGCCGGTACACGCCGAGCACGCCTCGGCCGGGGTCGCGGGTGTCGTTCTCGGTGCTGTAGAACCACTCGCCATCCTTGTGGAACTGGCCATGGCCGTAGAAGTGGCGGTCCTGGGGCGAGGTCAGTACTTGCAGCAGGCGACCGTCGCGGGTGTCGACCAGATAGCTTTCGCGACTCGGCCGACGACCGACGAACACCGCCAGCGGCAGGTGCGGATGCGGCACCACGTCGTGGCAGCGCTCGGCGACCGGGGTGGCGAACGCCTGGCTGCCGTCCAGCCGATAGCCGACCGCATAGTGCTTGCCGTCGCTGTCGTCTCGGGCGGACAGCAGCAGTGGCTGGTGCCCGTGGCGGGCCAAGGTCCAGCCGCCGAAGGCGGAGGCGGCGAGCAGCGCACTGCCCAGTCCGAGGAAGACTCTGCGACGCATGCTTCAGTCTCCGTCGTGGGCGTTGAACCCGAGCTGGATGCCCAGCGCCTTGGCCAGCTCGCCCTCATGCAGGCGATGCAGGGTATTGAGGCTGTCGTAGACCTCACCCAATGCCTGGCGGCCCTGCTCGTCGGTGATCAGCTCGGTCAGCGGGCGCTGCGGGTCGGCGATGCGCTGGCGGGTGTCGGCGTAGGCGGCATCCAGGCGCTTCACCAGCTCGGCCTGATCGGCAGGGAGCAGGGCCTTCACGCCGTCATCGTTGGCACCGCGCCAGAGACGCTCGGCGCTCGCCAGGCTGGCGGCGATGCTGGCCAGCGAAGCCTGGCTGCGCCACGCCTCGGCCTGGTACGGCTGCGGGATGCCCTTGCTCTGCCGACCCAGCGGTGTGCCGAGCTTCTTCTTCAGCGCATCCAGGGCGGTCACCTGGGCGCGCAGCAGCTCGGCCATCGCTTCGCCGGAATCGGCATAGCGGTCGTTGGGGAATTTCTTCAACTGTGCGGCCATGCCGGCATCGCCCTGCCACTGGGCGAGCGTCTGGTCGGCGAGGGCCTGCTGATGCTGGCCAATGGCGACGATCAGCGGGCAGTAACGGCTCTTCTGGGCGGCATCGCCGAGATCGATGGCGTTGTCGAACAGCACGTACTCGTAGGCGGTCAAGCCCTGGACCACCACGCTGGCCTTGTCCAGGTCGGCGACGCTCAGTTCCGGCTTGCTCTTGAGCAGCGCTTCCACCTGACGCGCCACCAGGTTTTTCTTGTCCGGCCAGAACTGCACCTGCCAGGTGCGGTTGCCTTCCGCCAGCGGCCCGACCAGCAGCGGCTGCAGCCCGGCCCAGGCGCTTTGCGCGGCGAGGAAGGCCTGGCGCGCGGCCGGCAGGTCCTGGCTGCCATCGCAGAAGGCCTTGCCGCTGGCGGCGAGCTGATGGTCGGCTTCGGTCCAGGCGGCGTAGGCCGGCAGCAGCACGCTGTCGGCCAGCACGGCGCTGACGCTGCGCTGCTCGTCCTTCGGCGAGCAGGCGCTCAGCGCGAGGCCGGTGAGGGTGGCGACGGCAATGCTGATCAGGCGGGGGCGGAACATGGTTCGGCTCCTTAGAGTGAATTCAGGAAGGCCAGCAGCGCGGCACGCTGCGCGGCGTCGTAAGTCAGGACATGCCGTTTGGCGGCTTCGGCCTCGCCGCCGTGCCAGAGGATTGCCTCCAGCAAATTGCGGGCGCGGCCGTCGTGCAGGAACAGGGTATGACCGTTGACCGTTTCCGTCAGGCCGATGCCCCACAGCGGCGGCGTGCGCCATTCGCTGCCGCTGGCCTGGAATTCGGGCCGGCCGTCCGCCAGACCTTCGCCCATGTCGTGCAGCAGCAGGTCGGTATACGGGCGGATGGTCTGGCTGGCCAGCTCCGGCTCGGCGGCGTCGGCAGCCGTCTCGAAGCGCGGGGTGTGGCAGCTCTGGCAGCCGGCCTGGTGGAACAGGCCCTTGCCGGCCAGCACTTGCGGATCGTCGACCCGGCGGCGTGCCGGCACGCCGAGGTTGCGCGAATAGAACAGCACGTTGGCGAGGATATTGTCGCTGACCTCCGGGGAGCCGCCGTTCGGTGCGGCGCGGCAGTCGGTCTGCGTCTCGGTGCAATCGTCGGCGGTGAGCAGCGCGGTGGTCAGGCCCATGTCGCCGGCGAAGGCGTGGGCGTTCTGCTGGTTCAGGCTCGGTTGCCCGGCCTTCCAGCCGAAACGGCCGAGCACGGTGCGCTGCGTGACGTCGTCCCAGACCCGGTTGGGGCGCCCGGAGATGCCGTCGCCGTCGCTGTCGCCGGGATCGGCGTTGGCCAGGATCGCCGCCTCGGGAATGGCTTCCAGCAGGCCGAGGCCGATCATCGGCGGGGCGACGCGGGCGGAGAGCATCGTCTGCGGGTGCATTGGCCCGTAGCCGAGCTGGCTGATTGCGAGGGTGGGCTTGCGCAGCTCGACTTCGCTGCCGTCGTCGAAGCGCACGGTCTCGGTTTCGTACTCGAAACGCACCTTGCCTTCCGGGGCGACGCCGGGGACGGCCATATCCTGCAGTTGGCCGCCATAGACCGGCTCGGGCACCACGCCCTGGCGCTCGATCAGGTGCGCCTGTTCCGCGGAGGCGGGAATCGACAGGCGTACCAGCATGGACACCGCCTGGATCGCATCCGGCCCCGGCGGGTGGCCGCGGCCGTCCTTGATATGGCAGTTCTGGCAGGCATTGGTGTTGAACAGCGGCCCCAGCCCGTCGCGGGCCGTGGTAGTGGCCGGCGCCATCACCCAGGGATTACGGAAGAAGCTGTTGCCGACGCTGAAATCCAGCCGGCGCGACGGCGAGAGATTCGCCGAGGGCAGGGAGAAGGCGTTGCTGTCCTGCTTATGCACCGTGGCGCTGCCGGCGGAGAGGGCTTCGCCGGGCTCGGCCGCATCGAAACGGGGCCGGTCTTCACAAGCGGCGAGGCTCAGGGCCAGCAGCAAGGGAGACACGCGAAGCAAGGCAGACATCATGACATCCAGGGTGCGTAAAGGCGGCGGGCAATCTTAGCAGGCCGGGCGAGCGGGAATAAGAGAGATTTGCGTTCGTTACACGTTGGCGCGAACTTTCCGCTAGCCACCGAACACCCCAAAAAAAAAGGCCCGGCGTTTGGCCGGGCCTCAGGGAGCAACGGGCATGCGGCAATGTGCCACATGCTGGAAGCACGAATCAGAATTCGTGATCGGCGTTGTCCGGGTTCAGGTCGCTGATGCCCAGCTTGGCCGCGGCCTGCTCGATGGCACCGGTCTGCTTGACCAGGGCGGCGATAGCATCGCGTACCAGCGTCTGGCCTTCGGTGTTGTCGGCGGCGATCAGTTGGTCGAAGTGCACGTTGTTCTTCTCGGCGCTGTCCACCAGGGCCTGCAGCTTGGCTTCGGTGGCCTCCAGGTCGGCCTTCAGGGTGCTATCGGTCTGGGCATCGACCTTTGCCACCAGCTCGGACAGGCTCGGGCCGGTCAGGGTGGTGCCGTCGACACGCTTGTACTCGCCCAGGTAGACGTTGCGGATGCCCTTGCCGTTATAGAAGTGCGAGTGGTGGGTGTTGTCGCTGAAGCAGTCGTGCTCGTCTTCGGTGGAGTTGGCTTCCAGGGCGACCTTCATGCGCTCGCCGGCCAGCTCGCCGAGGGACAGGCTGCCCATGCCGAACAGCATCTTGCGCAGGCCGTTCTCGGCGGCTTCGCCTTCCAGGGTGGCGCGGTAGTTGTCGGCCACGTTCGGCTGCCACTGGGCGACCATGTCTTCCAGGTCTTTCACCAGCAGGTCGGTAGCGGCTTTCAGATAGGCGCGACGACGTTCGCAATGACCGCCTGTGCAGCCTTCGCCGGTGACGTAGTCGGTAGCCGGACGATTGCCGGCGCCGGGGTTGGTGCCGTTCAGGTCCTGGCCCCAGAGAAGGAATTCGATGGCGTGGTAGCCGGTGGCGACGTTGGCTTCGGAGCCGCCCAGTTCGTTCAGGCTGGCCAGCTTCTCGCCGGTGATCTCGGTGACGTCGATCTTGTCTTCGCCGACCTGGATCTCGGTGTTGGCGATGATGTTGGCGGTGGCGCCAGGGTTGCCCAGGGCGTGCTGGTAGTCACCAGCCACGTAGTCGATCAGGCCTTCGTCCAGCGGCCAGGCGTTCAGTTGGCCCTCCCAGTCGTCCACCACCGGGTTGCCGAAGCGGAAGACTTCGCTCTGCATGTACGGCACGCGGGCAGCCAGCCAGGCTTCGCGGGCGGCCTTCAGGGTTTCGTCGCTGGGGTTGGCCAGCAGGGCATCGACCGCCTGCTGCAGCGCCTTGCCGGTGGAGAGGGCATCGCTGAACACGGCCAGGGCGATGTCGGCGTAGTGCTTCACCACGGCCTTGGCTGCGGCTTCGTCGACCTTGCCGGCCGCAGGGGCCGGGGCTGCACTGCTCTGGCTGGCGGCAGGCGCCGGAGCGGAGGCTTGCGGCGCGGCGGCTTTTTCCTTGTCGTCGCCGCAACCGGCGAGGGAAATGGCGATAGCCAACAGGCTGGCGGTGGCCAGGGGCATACGAATCATGGGCGAAGTCCTTGCGTCTGAGAGTGGCAATGCGCAGGTGCGCGCGTAAAACCGTAACATAATGCGAAAGATTTGCATTTTTGGAAAGGCCATGCAAAGCGGCAAAGCCAGGCAGGACGTGCGAAAGGTCTCCATTTGCCACCCCCGGTGCCGCTAGAATGCCATCGTCCACACAGGGAGAGTCCCCATGAGCCTCGTCAGCGTCGCCATCCTCGTCGTACTGTTTCTCGCCGCCGCCTACGCGGTCATCCTCTATAACGCGCTGGTACGGCTGAAGCACGGCGTGAGCAAGGCCTGGGCGAACATCGACGTGCTGCTCAAGCAGCGCCACGAAGAACTGCCCAAGCTGGTAGAAACCTGCAAGCAGTACATGCAGTACGAACAGACCACCCTGGAAAAGGTGATCTCCGCCCGCAATGCCGTGGCCAGCGCCCGCGAGAAGGGTGACGTCGGCGCCCTGGGCAAGGCCGAAACCGGCCTGCGAGCCGGCCTCGGCCAGCTCTTCGCCCTGGCCGAGAACTACCCGCAACTGAAGGCCAACGACAGCTTCCAGCACCTGCAGCAGCGCATCACCGGCCTGGAGAACGGCATTGCCGACCGCCGCGAGCTGTACAACGAAGCGGTCAACCTGAATAACGTGCGTATCGAGCAGTTCCCCGACGTGATCATCGCCAACCTGTTCGGCTTCAAGGCGGCGGTATTGCTCCAGTTCAGCGAGGCCGAAAAGGCCGACGTGAACATCAAAGCCCTGTTCGGCTGAGCCCATGGACGTTCCAGGGCTGGCCGTCAGCCTGTCGTTCAGTCTCGGCGCCTGCGTCGGCGGCGGCTGGTGGTGCCTGCGTCGCCTGCGCGAGGCGCGCTACCTGCTGGATACGCCGACCTCGAAAATCCGCTCCGCCGCGCAAGGCTACGTCGAGCTGTACGGCATCCTTCACGGGCTGCCGGACGCCGTGATTACCGGCCCGCTGACCGGCAAGCCGTGCGTCTGGTGGCGTTTCCGTATCGAGGAGCTTCAGTCCGACGGCAAGAAAAGCCGCTGGCGCGTGGTCGAGAGCGGTACCAGCGAGGCCTGGCTGCGGCTCTCCGATAACACCGGCGAATGCCTGATCAACCCGCGTGGCGCGGAAGTCCGCCCCGCCACCCGCCAGAGCTGGCAGGGCTCGATGCGCCACCCGCTGCGCATCGAACCCAGTGGCGGATTCTTCGGCTTCCTCACCGGAGGCAAGCAGTACCGCTACATCGAAGAACGCCTGCATGCCGGCGAGCCGCTTTACGCCATCGGTGAATTCCGCAGCCTGGGAGGCGGCCGCCAGGGCCTGGATGCCAGCGCGGCACAGATGGCGGTGATTCGCGAATGGAAAGGCGATTTCGCCGGCCTGTTGCAGCGTTTCGATGCCGACAACAACGGCCAGCTCGACGAGCAGGAATGGAACCGCGTGCGCCTGGCCGCCCAGCTCGAGGCGGAAGACCGCCATCGCAAAGCCAGCACCCAGCCGACGCAAAACCACATGGTCTGCCCGGAGGAGTCCCAGCCCTTCATCCTGTCCAGCCATGGGGAGGACGAAATCGCCCGCCGCTTCCGCTGGCAGGCTGCCGGCGGCGCCATCCTCTGTCTGGTGGGCGCCCTGGCTACCGTTTACCTGCTACAGGTGGTGGGGTTGGTTTAGCGAGTGGGTGAGGAGAGGGCGGTGCCGCCCCTTCTCATTCGTCTGCCGAGGAGGCATTCAGATCGGCCAGCGCATCCGGGCTGCTCTTGAAGGCCTTGGCGAACACCTCGCGGTTCTTCGCCATGAAAATCCCGATCTCCTCGACCTGCTGTTCGCTCAACGACGGCACTGCCTTCTGCAGCACCTCTGCCAGGGACTCCGCCAGTTCCAGCATCTTGTCATGACGATCGGCTTCGGCTTTATCCATGAACAAACGCTCCGGGTCTCGGCTGCTGCGGTACACCACTTCAACGGCCATTCACCACCTCACATGCCTTTGGGGTTCTGAAAATACTGTTTATCCGTACAGTATAGTTGTGTCGTTAGCCGGAGCACAACCCGGCCGACCCGGTGGATGCTGGCCGACACGACAGCGCCGTGGCAACCACCGGGCCGCCACGGCGCCTGCGTACATCGCAAAAGCCAGTTAGCGCCGTTGCGCGAACGCCGCCTCGTACAACCCCGCCGCATCGCTCAACAATAGATGGAAAGCCGCAAAGACCCGGCTGTCATCCAACTGCTGATCGCCACAGAACAACACCAGCGCCAACTGCCGCGCCGCGTCCAGCCGCTCCTGGGCCGACTCGTACAACTCCAGTGCGCTTTGGCTGGCATCGACGTACAGCACCGGCTTGCCGGCAGGGGTGAAAGAGGGAAGGGGACGGTAGTCAGGCATGGCACACCTCCGGGTGGAGGCTGACCAAAAGCAACGCATGCGGGAGGCCCGCGAGGATAAAAGGAGGGTAGTCCATTGTCCTTATTTCCTTTCTGGGGTTAAGGAGCCGCCTACCCACCGTTTCTGACGCGGTATGGAGGCGGACCGTGCGAGTGTCAGAAACCGGCCAGAAAGGACGCCGGCCGGGCCGAAGCCCGCCCCGCACGGTCCGCCATAAAGCGCGATAGTTTGGCATACGAAGTGCCAACTATTCAGCATTGGAGGAATGCGTCTTTCTGTTCGGGTTCTGACGCCCGGCCACGGGATTGACCGTGACGGGGCGGACTGTAGCGAGTTGCGAAAGGCGGCCGAGGTGCGATGGTTCGCGTTTTGGCGATCTATTAGTGTTGGAATTGAGCGAATAGCTGCAACGCGCTCATATCGAATATCTGCCATAGGAGACTGAAAGCCGTGGATACGACGGTACGACTGGACGAATTGTTGGATGCGTATGAATGGGTCAGCGCCAGTGATGCAGTGGTGTTAGGCTGCGCGGCTTATATCGACAGGACGACGGGCAAGATTCATTGGGTTGGCGAAGGCATCGATGAGGAAGCCCCGGAAGACGTCGATGATGAAAGCCGGTATATCGCCGTACCGCGAAAGAGAGAGCTCGACCTCGGTAGCCCCCTCGTTCTGCGTTTTGTCAAAGAGCACCTCCCGGACAGCATCGATGCCGTTTACGGCTTCTTCCGCAAGCGAGGCGCGTACGGGCAATTCAAAGCGTTGCTCGATCGTGTCGATCAGCTCGATGCCTGGCATGCGTATGAACAGCGCGCCACTGAAGACGCATTGCGCGATTGGTGCGAAGAAAACGGTCTCACCCTTGCCCCATAGTCGACCGGGCGGGGTCTTGACACTTTTTTGAGGCCGTTTTGACGAGTCTGTGACGCCCCGCTCCCTAGAGTGCCTCCATGCCCGAATTCCGCGGGTACCAGCGAGGCTATCCATGAGCAAGCTCCCTCAGATCACCCTGGCATTCTGGGTGATGAAGATTTGTGCCACGACCCTGGGCGAGACGGCAGGCGACCTTCTGTCGATGACGCTCGATATCGGCTATGCGCTCAGTTCGTTGCTGCTGATCGGCCTGTTTCTGGTGTCTCTTTTTGGACAGTTGCGGACGCGTCGCTATCAGCCGGCGCTTTACTGGACCGTGATCCTCATGACCAGTACGGCCGGCACCACCCTCTCGGATTTCATGGACCGCACCCTCGGATTGGGGTACGCCAGCGGTGCGGCCTTGCTCGTCACCCTGCTGCTCCTGGTTCTGGCGAGTTGGTGGCTGAGTGAAAAGTCGCTCGCGGTGGATAACATTTCGACCCGTCGGGGCGAGCTGTTCTATTGGGGCGCCATCCTGGTTTCCAACACCCTGGGAACGGCATTGGGCGATTACCTGGCCGACGACTCGGGGCTCGGCTTCGCCGGCGGCGCCTTGCTCATCGGTAGCCTGCTGGCGGTGGTCGCGTTGGCCTACTTTTATACGCGGGTTTCCCGGGTGGCGTTGTTCTGGATGGCTTTCGTTCTGACCCGACCGTTTGGCGCGACGATGGGCGATGTCCTGACCAAGAGCGCGGACAAGGGTGGGCTCGATCTGGGGACCATCGGTTCTTCGACTGTCCTGGCCGCTGTTCTGGTCGCGATGGTCTGCTTCACGCTGTGGTCGCAACGGCAAGCCCAACGGCTGGCGCCGGCGGCCCTGTACGACGACTCACGCGTGTGAGCCCTGCCCCTGCAGTCCATGACCTGCACGGCATGGATTGCAGGGCTTGAGCAGCACAGGAAGTCCGGTCAGAACCACTGATCGTTACGCTTGCGCCGTACCCGCAGCAGGGTCGGCAGGATCAGCCCGGCGAACAGCCCGGCGCCGGCGATGCTGCCGCCGTAGACCATGTAGCGCATCAGCACCTGCTGGTTCTCGTCGCCAACCTGGGCTTGCAGTTCGCGCAATTCGGAGCGTGCCCGGCTCAGCTCGAGGTTCAGGGTCGAGCGGGCGGTCTGTAGCTCGTCGATCAGTTTCTTGCGCGAGTCCAGCGTCTCCTGCATGCCTTTCACACGGGTTTTCCAAGTGTCGTCGATGCCTGCCAGTTCCGCTGTCAGCTCGGCGACCTTCTGCTCCAGTTGCGGCAGGCGTTCGGCCTGGCCGGGCACTTCCTGCAGGTCGCGGCTGGGTATCCACACAGCGTTGCCGTTCTCGTTACGCACCTGGCTGTAATCCCCCTGGGTGCTCAGCAGTTCGACCTTTTGCCCGGAGGTGAGGGTACCGACGATGCGGTAACCATCGGTCGGGCCGCTACGTACGTAGGTGTTCAGGCTGTCGCTCACCCAGCGCACGTTGCTGGCGGCTTCCTCGGCGTGTAGCGGGGCGGCGACCAGCAGGCCACCCAGCAGGCAGGTGCCGAGGGCACGGGGCATGGACGGGAAAATACGGGCGGGGAGATGGCGGGATAGGGACATGGCGAACTTCACATGGCGATAGAACGAAACCCGCGGAACGGGCGCGAAAACCAGCCTGGCGAATTGTTCTAGGAGCCGGGGGGAAGCCGTGACGCAGGTGTCTGGTGGCGAATGGCTATGCAATCCCGCCCGGTGGGCTGGCAGCAGACAGACAGCCGGTGGCCGGGTGAAGTTCAGCCCGGAGGTCAGAAGCGGATAGGCGGTGCGCGTCTCGGAGTGAGCCTGGCGCAGTGAAGCCAGGGTGGAAAACGCTTCACGATTCTCCACCCTTCCGTTGGTAACTGAGCCGTTGTCAGGGCAACACCACTTCGCGCTGACGGACTGCCGCGAAGAGATCCCGTCCCATGGCAAATGCGCGGTCCAAGTGAATGCGCGGGTCCTGGGTTTCCGAGTCGAGCAAAAGTTCGGAGGTCGCCACGTGGGCGCCGCAGTAGTCGAAGATGCCGTGGTCGATCTGGGTTTTCATCGCGTGGAAGTAGCCGTGCCGTTCATAGGTGCCCGCGTCGGCGCCACCCACGCCGATAAGGTGGACGCGCAGGTGGCGGAGCTTTTTCTCCAGCTTGGCGTCGAGGCTGAAGTCAAAGGCCCAGCCGTTGGAGAACACCCGGTCGATCCAGCCCTTGAGCAGCCCCGGCATCGACCACCAGTAGACGGGATAGACCAGTACCAGGGCATCGGAGCGGTCGATGCGGGCCTGTTCGGCGGCCACGTCGACGGGGGGCGGTGCTTGGCGGCGGTGTACAGCATGGTCGGCCAGGGTGAAGCGTGGGTCGAAGCCTTCCGCCGCGAGGTCGGCGATTTCGGCGCCGTGGCCGGAGAGGGCGATGCCTTCGGCAAGCCGTTTCGCGAGGCTGTGGGTGAGCGATTGGGGATCGTGATGCGCGACGACGATGAGGGCGTGCATGGCGGACTCCTGCGGTTTACGAAAGCAAGGCGAGGGTTAATACTGCGGCTGTAAGTTACGACTGGTAACTTACGATTGGTAAGTTACTTTTGGTAGGTTAAAAGTGTCAAGCAGTGAGATCGAAGAGCAGGAGTCCCTTTCGCAGCCGCGTCGTCGCCTTTCCCGGGAGGAGCGGCAGCGGCAGTTGCTGGATGTCGCATGGCAATTGATCCGGGAGGAGGGCACGGAGGCGTTGACCCTGGGCCGGCTTGCCGAGAGGGCCGGCGTGACCAAACCGGTGGTCTACGACCACTTCGGCACGCGGGCCGGGCTGTTGGCGGTGCTTTACCAGGCATTCGACGTCCGCCAGACGGCGCAGATGGACGCCGCGCTGGAAGCGAGCGAACCGACCCTGGCGGCCAGGGCGGAGGTGATTGCTTCCTCCTATGTGGATTGCGTGTTGCTCCAGGGGCGGGAGATTCCCGGCGTGATCGCGGCGCTCGCCAGTTCGCCGGAGCTGGAGCGGATCAAGCGCGAGTACGAGGTGGTATTCCTCGACAAATGCCGTAAGGCCTTGGCCCCCTTCGCTGCCCTGGGTGACGTGAGCCAGGCGGGATTGCGGGCGATGCTGGGGGCTGCCGAGGCGTTGTCTCATGCCGCCGCGGTCGGCGAGATCACGCCGGGGCAGGCGAAGGACGAGCTGTACGAGACCATCGTCGCGATGGTCGAGAGAAGTGGGCGCGAACGCCGCTGAACAAGGGCGCCTTCAGAACAATCCCATCTGCCCATCGATCAACCGTTCGAAGTCATCCCCCACGAACGGCAGGATGGCGTCCGCCACGGGCTGCAGCTGACGGCTAACGTAGTGGTCGTAGTCGATGGGCGCGCGGCGGGTTTCCAGGGGTTCCGGGCCGGCGACGGTGATCAGGTAGCTGATCCAGCCGCCGCTCTGGTATTGCCGGGGGCGGCCGAGGCGGTCGTTGTGCTCGTCGGCGAGGCGCGCGGCGCGAACGTGGGGCGGGACGTTGCGCTGGTAGTCGTCGAGGCGGCGGCGCAGGCGCTTGCGATAGACGAGCAGGTCGTCCAGATCGCCGGCCAGGGTGCGGCGCACGTAGTCGCGCACATAGTCCCGGTAGGGCTGGCCGTTGAAGATGCGCAGGTAGAGCTCCTGCTGGAAGCGCTGGGCCAGCGGCGACCAGTCGGTGCGCACGGTTTCCAGGCCCTTGAACACGATCTCCTCGCTGCCGTCCGGGCGCTGGACAAGGCCGGCGTAGCGCTTCTTGCTGCCTTCCTCGGCGCCGCGCACGGTGGGCATGAGGAAGCGGCGGTAATGGGTTTCGAATTGCAGTTCGAGGGCGCTTTCCAGGCCGAATTCCTGTTGCAGATGCTCGCGCCACCACTGGTTGACGTGCTGCACCAGGGCGCGGCCGATGCGGGCGGCATCCGCCTCGGCGTGAGCGCTGCGCAGCCAGACGAAGGTGGAGTCGGTATCGCCGTAGATCACGCTGTAGCCCTGGGCTTCGATCAGCTCGCGGGTGCGGCGCATGATCTCGTGGCCGCGCAGGGTGATGGACGAGGCGAGGCGCGGATCGAAGAAGCGACAACCGCTGGAGCCGAGCACGCCGTAGAAGGCGTTCATGATGATTTTCAGCGCCTGGGACAGCGGTTTGTTGTGCTCGCGCTTGGCTGCTTCACGACCTTCCCAGACTCGGGCGACGATGGCCGGCAGGCAGTGCCGCGTGCGGGAGAAGCGCGCGCCGCGAAAGCCCGGCACCGAGGCGCTGTCGTCGGGGGTGCGCAGGCCCTCCACCAGGCCCACCGGGTCGATGAGGAAGGTGCGGATGATCGAGGGGTAGAGGCTCTTGTAGTCCAGCACCAGCACCGAGTCGTAGAGGCCGGGGCGGGAGTCCATCACGAAGCCGCCGGGGCTGGCTTCCGGCATGCGTTCGCCGAGGTTCGGCGCGACGAAGCCCTGGCGGTGCATGAGTGGTATGTACAGGTGGCAGAAGGCGGCTACCGAGCCGCCGCTGCGGTCGGCGGGCAGGCCGGTGACGGTGGCACGTTCCAGCAAAAAGCGCAGCAGCTCGGTGTGCTCGAAGATCCGCGTGACCAGCTCGCAGTCCTTGAGGTTGTAACGCGCCAGGGCGGGTTTGTCCTCGGCGAACATGCGGTCGATCTCGTCCATCCGCTGATAGGGGTTGTCGATGGACTTGCCCTCGCCGAGCAGGGTCTGGGCGACGTTTTCCAGGCTGAACGAGGGGAAGCTCCAGGTGGCCGAACGCAGGGCTTCGATGCCGTCGATGATCAGCCGGCCGGCGGCGTCGGCGAAGAAGTGATTGCTGCGGGTGCCGTGCTCGCGCCAGCCCATCTCGTCGCCGCCGCGACCGAGGCGCAGGGGCACCTGCAGGCGCTTGGCGTGCTCGTGCAGCACGCGCAGGTCGAACTGCACCAAGTTCCAGCCGATGAGCGCGTCCGGGTCGTGGCGGGACAGCCAGCTGTTGAGCCGTTCCAGCAGATCGGCGCGGTTGTCGCAGTATTCCAGGTCGAAGTCGCGGGGCGTGTCGGTGCCGTTGGGCGGGCCGAGCATGTAGACCTGGCGCTGGCCGCAGCCTTCCAGGGCGATGGAGTAGAGGTCGCCGCGCATGTTGGTCTCGATGTCGAGGGAGACCAGTTTCAGTCTGGGGCGGTAGTCCGGCGCGGGCTTGAGCTGGGCGTCGAACAGGGCGCCGTTGGCGTCCGGTGTGCCGCCGAACCCTACCGGCGCGGTGATGAAGCGCTCCATCAGGTAGCGCTCCGGCGGCCGGATGTCGGCTTCGTAGACATCCACACCAGCCTGGCGAAGCTGCTTGTCCAGCTTCATCAGTTGCCGGTGCTGGCGGCAGTAGAGGCCGAGCACGGGGCGGTGGCGGAAATCGCTGAGTGCCAGGGGGCGTAGCTCGACGTCACGTTCGCCGCGCAGCAACGCCTCGGCGCGCTCGCGCTGGGCGGCCGGGATGAAGGCCACCGAGGGCTGGTGGGGCAGGCGCACATAGCGCGGGCCGTCGTCGGTCGCCAACCAGAAAGCGACCTCGGTACCGGCGGGCGTATCGCGCCAGTGCCGCGTCAGGACGAACCCTTGCTGTAGCTCCACCGTGTGACCTCGTGAATTGATTCACAGTGATTCTACCGGCTTCGGGTGGGTTGGCTGGCGTCTTGTCGGGGATGCGGGCGGATAAATCCGCCCCAACGAAAAGCTGGCGATTCGCCGGTGGGCCCGCTCCCGTGCTAGAACGGGAGCCGCGAAGGACTCATGGGAGGGATGCAATGGAACAAGACAAGGATGCGGTGCTGGAGCGGATTCGGGCGTTCTTCGCGTCGATCGGGTTGCCGTGCGAGCCGGCGACGCTGGAAGAGCCGACCTTCCTGCCGGGCATCAGGGTGGAGTGCGGGGGATTGCTGTTCGATGCCGAGCGCCTCGCATTCCCCGGCGACCTGCTGCACGAGGCGGGGCATCTGGCGGTGGTGCCGGCCGAGGAGCGGCGGACGCTGAGCGGTAATATCGACCGTGGCGGCGCGGAGGAGATGGCGGCCATCGCCTGGTCCTGGGCCGCGCTGGTGCATCTGCGGTTGGCGCCGGAGGTGGTGTTTCACCCCGACGGATATCGTGGCGAGGCGGCGGCGATCATCGAGAATTTCAGTGCCGGGCGTTTCGTCGGGGTGCCCTGGCTGCAATGGCGGGGGATGAGTCTGGAGCCGGAGCAGGCGGCACGCCAGGGCGAAGAGCCGTTCCCGGCGATGCGGCGGTGGTTGTGCGATTGATGGTCCAAC
>NZ_BDAC01000013.1 GCF_002091635.1 Pseudomonas indica NBRC 103045
CCTCCGGGCTGCTTTTTTGTTTCTGGGGCACTTTCTGATGGGGCGCTCCTGTCGGCCCTGTTCAGCAACCCCTGCGGTAGTCGCCGTCCTGTTGGGTTTCAGCGGCGCAGGCTGATCTTGAGCGAGGCCTGGGACAGGTCGATATCCTGCAGGTGCAGGCTGCCGAAACTCTGATTGCGAGGCGCGCCGGCGACGCGGATATTGTCGAAGCGCAGCTCGCCGATCGAGCTGGGTAGGCGAACCTCGACGGTACCGTCCGGGCTGATCGTCGAGCTCATATGCTGGGTGTCGTATTTCACGTCCTGGAAGGACGTTTCCGCTTCGAGGCTATCCAGCACTGGCATTACTAGCCTGGATAACTGCTTGATGGTGCTCAGGCCATCGACGTTCTCCGCCTGGAGGAACAACGATTGCAGAACATCGTCCAAGCCCCGGGCGCTGACGCTGCTCAATTCCTTGTCGGTCAGCGGTTTCAGGCCGCGAGGGGCTTCCTGCCGGCTGATGCTGTGCGGTGCCTGCAATCGCTGGATATCCGCGCTGGCCATCTGGAACGGGCTGAGCAGGGCGGCCACCAGTGTGGCGGCGACACGCAAGTTGCTCTGCTTCTTCAGAGCTTTCTTCAGTTGACGTTCGCTGATCAGGCCTTGCGCAATCAGGATTTCGCCCAGGCGCTGCTTCTTGGTCAGCTGAAGCGTGATGGCCTCATCCAGTTGTGAGCGGGTAATGAACCCTTTAGTGAGCAGAATCTGACCGAGGCGGGAGTTCTGTTGATGAGGCATCGGAGGGGTCCGGTTGCTTTGATAGCTATATGAAATCATGTCTTTGGGCGGGTTTCCTGTCACCCACCCAAAAGATAGGCTGACAAGCCGTTCGTCCCTTCTTCCCGCGTCATGGTCGATCGAGTGTTTCCTGCGGGATCATCTCGACCGCCCCCTGGCTGCGAGCGGTCGTGCTGTGAAAGACTAGCCGCTTCCTGAATCACCCCGACAGACATGCCAGCCATCGACCACCCACTGATCGACCGTTTCCTCGAATCCCTCTGGATGGAAAAGGGCTTGTCCGCCCATACCCTGTCTGCCTACCGCAGCGATCTTTCCCTGTTCCATGGTTGGTTGCAGGAGCGCGATATCGAACTGGCGAAGGCGGGGCGCGATGCGATTCTGGATCACTTGGGATGGCGTCTGGACAATGGTTACAAGGCGCGCTCCACGGCGCGTTTCCTTTCTGGCTTGCGCGGGTTCTATCGTTTCCTGCTGCGCGAGAGCGTGATCGAAGTCGACCCTACCTTGCAGGTAGAGCTTCCCCAACTCGGCCGTCCTTTGCCGAAGTCGTTGTCCGAGGCGGATGTGGAGGCGCTGCTGGCGGCGCCGGAGCTGGACGATCCCATCGGCCTGCGCGACCGGGCCATGCTCGAGGTTCTCTATGCCTGCGGTCTGCGGGTCACCGAGCTGGTCAGTCTGACGTTGGAGCAGGTCAATCTGCGCCAGGGGGTACTGCGAGTGTTCGGCAAGGGCAGCAAGGAGCGCCTGGTGCCGATGGGGGAGGAGGCGATCGTCTGGGTCGAGCGTTATCTGCGCGAAGCGCGGCCTTTTCTGCTGGATGGCAAGCCGAGCGATGTGCTGTTCCCCAGCCTGCGGGGCGAGCAGATGACCCGTCAGACCTTTTGGCACCGGATCAAGCACCAGGCGCGCGTTGCCGGGATCATGAAGCCCTTGTCGCCGCACACGTTACGGCACGCGTTCGCCACTCATCTGCTGAACCATGGCGCTGACCTGCGGGTGGTGCAGATGCTGCTTGGCCACAGCGACCTGTCGACTACCCAGATCTATACTCATATAGCCCGCGCCCGTTTGCAGGAGCTGCATGCTCGGCATCACCCGCGCGGTTAGAGTGTGATCCGCTGCAATGTCCGTTCGGGCCTTTGACGTCAGTCCGGCGGGGCTTCTGTGGTAGGCTCTGGACCATTCCGCAACCAGACGTCTCGCGATAGGAGTATCCATGCGCCTGACCCCCTTATTCGCCGCCGTGGCGTTCAGCCTGGCCAGCGGCACGGCCCTCTCCGCCGATCCGGATCAGGCCATTCGCCAGAATCTGACGAAGCTCCAGCCTGACCTGCCGATCGAAGCCATCGCCGAAAGCCCCATGCCTGGCTTGTATCAGATCCAGTTGAAAGGCGGCCGCATGCTGTATGCCAGCGCCGACGGCCAGTTCGTCATGCAGGGCTATCTGTTCCAGCTCAAGGACGACAAGACCATCAACCTCACCGAAGAGGCGGAAAAGGTAGGAGTTGCCAAGGAAATCAACGCCATTCCCGTCAGCGAAATGGTGGTGTTCGCTCCCAAGGAGCCGAAGACTCACATCACCGTCTTCACCGACACCGATTGCGGCTATTGCCAGAAACTGCACAGCGAAGTCCCGGAGCTGAATCGCCGTGGCGTCGAGGTGCGTTATGTCGCTTTCCCGCGCCAGGGTGTCGGCTCCCATGGTTACAACGGGCTGGTCAGCGTCTGGTGTGCCAAGGATCGCCAGGAGGCGATGAACAAGGCCAAGTCCCGCCAGGAGCTGCCCCCGGGCAACTGCGAGAATCCGGTGGCCAAGCAATTCCAGCTCGGGCAGATGGTCGGTGTACAGGGGACGCCTGCCATCGTCCTGGCCAACGGCCAGATGATCCCCGGCTACCAGCCGGCCCCTCAGTTGGCCAAGCTGGCCTTGGAAGCGAAGTGACGGGCAGGCCGCTCATCGCTTTGTCCCGAGTGGCCTGAATCCGTGCGGCTGTCGCCGATCCAAAGGGCGATGGCCGCGTTCGCGGCTTCACACGATGGAGGTCGCGATGAAACTGGAAGGCTCCTGCCACTGTGGCGCCGTCCGCTTCTCCCTGGAGTCGGCGCAACCCTATCCCTTCATGCGTTGCTACTGCTCGATCTGCCGCAAGACGGCGGGGGCGGGCGGCTTCGCCATCAACCTCGGCGGCGACTACCGCACACTGCAGGTGGACGGTCGCGAAAATCTCTCGGTTTACCGCGCCCGGATGAGCGACGAGCCGGGTGAGGCGGGGCTCAGCTCCGCCCGTCGGCATTTCTGCAAGCACTGCGGCAGTGCGCTCTGGCTGTGGGACCCGACCTGGCCGGATCTGGTCCACCCTCATGCTTCGGCGATCGATACTCAACTGCCCGTTCCTCCGGAGCATGTGCATCTGATGCTCGGTTCCAAGGCCACCTGGGTAGAGGTTCAGCGAGGCGCGCACGACAAGCTGTTCGACGAGTACCCGGACGAATCGCTCGCCCAGTGGCACGAACGCCTCGGCCTGACCGCCGACTGAGGCCCCTCGCGGCCTGCCGCCGATTGACTAAACACCTGACCCTTCGTAATGTGCGGCTCTTTTCCTCGGCCGGCGCATCCGGCCGTTCCTGGCGGTAATGATGGGGAGTTCAGCGTGAAACCGGTGAAAGTAGGCATCTGTGGGCTGGGGACCGTCGGTGGCGGCACCTTCAACGTTCTGAAACGCAACGCCGATGAAATCGCGCGCCGCGCCGGCCGTGGCATCGAAGTCGCTCAGATTGCCGCCCGTCGCCCCAACCCGAAGTGCGATACCGGTGCCACCCCCATCACCGCCGATATCTTCGAGGTCGCCAACAATCCGGAAATCGACATCGTCATCGAGCTGATCGGCGGCTACACCCTGGCCCGCGATCTGGTCATGAAGGCCATCGAGAACGGTAAGCACGTGGTCACCGCGAACAAGGCGCTGATCGCCGTGCATGGCAACGAGATTTTTGCCAAGGCCCGCGAGAAGGGCGTGATCGTCGCCTTCGAGGCGGCGGTGGCGGGCGGTATTCCGGTGATCAAGGCGATCCGCGAAGGCTTGGCCGGCAACCAGATCAACTGGCTGGCTGGCATCATCAACGGCACCGGCAACTTCATCCTGACCGAGATGCGCGAGAAGGGCCGTGCCTTCGAAGACGTGCTCAAGGAGGCTCAGGCGCTGGGCTATGCCGAGGCCGACCCGACCTTCGACGTCGAAGGCATCGACGCCGCACACAAGCTGACCATCCTCGCGTCCATCGCCTTCGGCATCCCGCTGCAGTTCGATAAGGCCTACACGGAAGGCATCACCAAACTCACCACGGCCGACGTCAACTACGCCGAAGCCCTGGGTTACCGGATCAAGCATCTCGGCGTGGCGCGCCGCACCGAGGGCGGCATCGAATTGCGTGTGCACCCGACGCTGATTCCGGCCGACCGCCTGATCGCCAACGTCAACGGCGTGATGAATGCGGTGATGGTCAATGGCGATGCCGTTGGCTCTACCCTCTACTATGGTGCCGGCGCCGGTATGGAGCCGACCGCTTCAGCGGTGGTGGCCGACGTGGTCGATGTGGTTCGCGCCCTGACCACCGACCCGGGCAACCGTGTGCCGCACCTGGCCTTCCAGCCCGATTCGCTGTCCGACCATCCGATCCTGCCGATCGAGTCCTGTGTCAGTGCCTATTACCTGCGCATCCAGGCCAAGGATCATCCGGGCGTGTTGGCCCAGGTGGCGACCATCCTTTCCGAGCGCGGCATCAACATCGAGTCGATCATGCAGAAGGAAGCCGAGGAGCATGACGGTCTGGTGCCGATGATCCTGGTCACCCATCGCGTCGAGGAGCGGCGGATCAACGAGGCCATCGCGGCACTGGAAGCGCTCAGCGACGTGGTGGGCAAGGTCGTCCGCATCCGCGTGGAACAGCTCAATTAACAGCAGCCGCGAGCGGCGAGCTGCACGCTGCAAGTCGACTGGATCGCTTGCAGCCCGGGGCTCGGAACTCGAGGCTCAAACCGAAGGTTTGCAGATATGCGTTACATCAGTACCCGCGGCCAGGCGCCTGCGCTGAATTTCGAAGACGTGCTCCTCGCTGGCCTGGCCAGCGACGGCGGTCTCTACGTTCCGGAAAACCTGCCGCGCTTCACCCAGGAAGAAATCGCCTCCTGGGCTGGTCTGCCGTACCACGAGCTGGCCTTCCGCGTGATGCGTCCGTTCGTGACCGGCAGCATTCCGGATGCGGATTTCAAGAAGATTCTGGAAGAGACCTATGGCGTCTTCGCGCACGCCGCGGTAGCGCCGCTGCGTCAGTTGAACGCGAATGAATGGGTGCTCGAACTGTTCCACGGGCCGACCCTGGCGTTCAAGGATTTCGCCCTGCAACTGCTCGGTCGTCTGCTCGACTACGTACTGGAAAAGCGTGGCGAGCGCGTGGTGATCATGGGTGCCACCTCCGGCGACACTGGCTCCGCCGCCATCGAAGGCTGCCGTCGTTGCGAGAACGTGGACATCTTCATCCTGCACCCGCACAACCGGGTATCCGAAGTGCAGCGCCGGCAGATGACCACCATCCTCGGCGAAAACATCCACAACATTGCCATCGAGGGGAACTTCGACGACTGCCAGGAGATGGTCAAGGCCAGCTTCGCCGATCAGGGTTTCCTCAAGGGCACCCGGCTGGTGGCGGTCAACTCGATCAACTGGGCGCGGATCATGGCCCAGATCGTCTACTACTTCCATGCCGCCATCCAGTTGGGTGGACCGGCGCGTTCGGTGGCGTTCTCCGTGCCCACCGGCAACTTTGGTGACATCTTCGCCGGCTATCTGGCGCGCAACATGGGCCTGCCGATCAGCCAGTTGATCGTCGCGACCAACCGCAACGACATTCTGCACCGCTTCATGAGCGGCAACCAGTACGTGAAGGATGCCCTGCATCCGACCCTGTCGCCGTCGATGGACATCATGGTGTCCTCGAACTTCGAGCGCCTGCTGTTCGACCTGCACGGGCGTAACGGCTCCGCCATCGCTGCACTGATGGATACCTTCAAGCAGGGTGGCGGTTTCAGTGTCGAGGAAGACCGCTGGACCGAGGCGCGCAAGCTGTTCGATTCCCTCGCTGTGAACGACGAACAGACCTGCGAAACCATCGCCGAGGTTTACAAGGAGTGCGGTGAGTTGCTCGATCCGCACACAGCGATTGGCGTGCGTGCCGCGCGCGAGTGCCGCCGTAGCCTGGCGATCCCGATGATCACCCTGGGCACTGCACACCCGGTGAAATTCCCCGATGCCGTGCTCAAAGCGGGTGTTGGTCAGGCCCCGGCGTTGCCGGCGCACCTCACCGATCTGTTCGAGCGCGAAGAGCGGTGCACGATCCTGGCCAATGATCTCAAGGCTGTCCAAGCCTTCGTCAGCCAGCACGGCAATCGCGGTAAGCCGCTCTGAGTGGAATGGGCCGTTCGTTCGGTACGAGCGGCCCTCATTCCGGAGCTTCAGTGCTAGCCGGCGATCAAAAGATAAACGCCGGCCATCAGCACGATGAAGATGAACCAGATCAGCCCGTTGCGCCTGTTCTGCGCAACGATCGAGGCGCCGCGCAGGCGTACCGGCGGGTTGTTCTCCAGATAGTCGTCGACCGCTTCGCGAGCACTGTCCTCATCCATGCCGCCCTGCTCGCGGAGCAATTCGATAGCCCCCTGTCGGTCGCCTTGCCGCAGAATCGCAATGACCTCGGGTGGCAGCGGTCTGTCCGGTCGATTCATGGCGACTCCCAGTTCGTTGGCTCAGACCGTACCCTGCTCACGCAAGACGGCGATCTGCTGCGCCGTATAGCCGAGCCCTTCCAGCACTTCGGCGGTGTGCTCGCCCAGTTGCGGCCCCACCCATTCCGTCGAGCCCGGGGTATCGGAGAGCTTGGGCACGATTCCCGGCATCTTGAACGCCTTGCCGTCCGGCAGGCGGGCGGAAAGGAACATTTCCCGCGCCAGGAATTGCGGGTCGGCGAACATGTCGGCGGCGGAATAGATTCGGCTTGCCGGAACCTCCGCCCTGTTCAGGATAGCCTCCACCTCGGCCAATGGCAGTGAGGCGGCCCAGCGGTCGATCACCCCGTAGAGTTCATCCCGACGCAGATCGCGGCCGGCGTTGTCGGTCAGGGTCGGGTCGTTCGCCAGGTCGTCGCGGCCGATGGCAAGCATGAAGCGCTTGAAGATGGCATCGCCGTTGGCGCCGATCTGAATGTGCCGACCGTCGACACAGGTGTGGATGGAGGAGGGCGTGATGCCCGGCATGATGTTGCCGCTGCGCTCGCGGATGAAGCCGAAGACGTCGAACTCCGGCACCAGGCTTTCCATCATGGCGAACACCGCCTCGTACAGCGCCACATCCACCACCTGGCCCTGGCCGTCGTTCATCTCGCGATGCCGCAGAGCCATGAGCGCGCCGATCACCCCCCAGAGCGCGGCGATCGAGTCGCCGATGGAAATGCCGGTGCGCACCGGTGGGCGATCCTCGAATCCGGTGATGTAGCGCAGTCCGCCCATGGATTCGCCCACGGCGCCGAAACCCGGCTGGTCTTTGTAGGGGCCGGTCTGGCCGAAGCCGGAGAGGCGCACCATGACCAGCTTCGGGTTCAGGGCATGGAGGACGTCCCAGCCCAGCCCGAGTTTCTCCAGCACGCCAGGGCGGAAATTCTCGATCAGGATATCCGCCTCGCCGAGCAGCCGCTTCAGGACGGACTGCCCCTCCGGGTGCTTGAGGTTCAGCGTCAGCGACTTCTTGTTGCGCGCCTGTACGAACCACCAGAGCGACGTGCCTTCATAGAGCTTGCGCCATTTGCGCAGCGGGTCGCCGCCGTCGGGTGATTCGATCTTGATCACATCCGCGCCGAACTCGGCGCAGATGCGCGAGGCGAACGGGCCGGCGATCAGGGTGCCGAGTTCGATGACTTTCAGACCGGCGAGGGGTTTGGCGGAGAGGCTCATGCAGGCTCCAGGACGAAAGGATGCCTAAGCCTATGCGATTGCGCGGCATGAGGGGAGGGTGGCGATAGGGTTAGGGATCGACCATGGGCAACTGGTAGACTTGCCGCCCCCCTGATCGACAGAGAAGCCCGCCCATGGCCCTGCAAGCCACGCCCTATAAAGTCGAACTGAACCTTACCGATCTGGATCGCGGGGTGTACGAGAACCTGCGTTTCACTGTGGCCCGCCATCCTTCGGAGACCGAGGAGCGGTTGGCGGTTCGGTTGATCGCTTATGCGCTGTGGTACAGCGAGTCGCTGGCGTTCGGGCGCGGGCTGTCGGATGTCGACGAGCCGGCGTTGTGGGAGAAGAGCCTGGATGATCGTGTCCTGCACTGGATCGAAGTCGGCCAGCCGGACGCCGAGCGCATCACTTGGTGCTCGCGTCGCACCGAGCGCTTCAGCCTGGTGGCCTACGGCAGCCTGCGCGTCTGGCAGGGCAAGGTACTGGATTCGGTTCGCGGGCTGAAGAACCTCAACGTGGTGGCGGTGGGGCAGGAGGCGCTGGAAGCGCTGGCAGCCGACCTGCCGCGTTCGCTGAGCTGGAGCGTGATGATCAGCGAGGGTTCGCTGTTCATTACCGATGAGCGCGGCCAGCACGAAATCCCTCTGGAGTGGCTGGCCGGCGAACGCGGCTGATGCCGTCGCCGGCCGCTTCCGTCACGACAGCCAGAACTGCAGCAGCGATTTGAACGACAGCACCACGCCGACCGCCGTGGCGATGACTGCCAGGATGCCGAACACCAACATCCAGCGCGGGTGACGGTATTCGGTGCCGACGATCTCCACCTTCCGCGAGGCCCAGAGGATGCAGCCCAGGGCCAGCGGCAGGACCAACGCATTGAGCGCGCCGGCCACCACCAGCACCTTTACCGGCTGCCCGACCAGGCTGTAGATCAGCGTCGAGCAGACGATGAAGGCGATCACCACCCGTTCGTTGTAGCGACGGATGCTGTCATGCAGCGAGTACATGAAGCTGACGCTGGTGTAGGCGGCGCCGATCACCGAGGACACCGATGCGGCCAGCAGGACGATGCCGAACATCTTGTAGCCGACGGTGCCCATGGCATGGGAGAACACCGAGGCCGCCGGATTGCCCGGGTCCAGGGCAAGTCCTTTGCTGACCACGCCGAGGGTGGCGAGGAACAGGCAGACGCGCACCACGCCGGTGGTCAGGATGCCGGTGACCGCCGCGCGGGTGACGTGGCCGACATTGTGGATGCCGACGATCCCGGCTTCGACCAGGCGATGCCCACCGGAGAACGAGATATAGCCGCCCACCGTGCCGCCGACCAGGGTGACGATGGGGAGCAGGAGAATCAGCGGATCGTCCGGGTCGATGCTGTGCGACAGCGCCTCCAGGAGCGGCGGGTTGGACTGCAGCATGGCGTAGCCGATCATGCACAACATGATCACGCCGAGCAGTTGCATCACCATGTCCATGATCCGCTTGGCGTTGCGCATCACGAAGATGGCGATCACGCCCACGGCGGCAATCAGCGAGCCGAGCACGGGTGGCACGCCGAAGATCACGTTCATCGCCAATCCGGCCCCACCGATATTGCCGATGTTGAAGGCGATCCCACCGAGCACGATGAAGGCCGAGATCAGGTGGCCGACTCCGGGCAGTACCCGGTTGGCGACATCCTGGCCGCGCAGGTTGGAGACGCTGATGATGCGCCAGATATTCAGCTGCGCGCCGATGTCGATCAGCAGCGAGATGAGGATCGCGAAGGCGAAGCTGGCCAGGTATTTCTCGGTGAACAGCGATGTCTGGGTCAGGAAGGCCGGGCCGATCGATGAGGTCGCCATGATGAAAATGGCGCCGCGCAGGACGCTGCGCTGGGATGCCGGGGGAGCGCTGTAGGGAGCGGAGATGGGTTGCATGTTGCACCTTCTATTTTTCTTGGCGTTAGGGGCAGGTATGTGTTTTGCCGGGCAGGCCCGGCGGGAATGCAACAGCTGAACGCGTGAGCGTTTCTTTCTTGTTGTTCGATTCGTTGGTCAGGTCGCTCCGAGCCAGCGGCGGTGCTGGCGTTGAGCGATATCCAGCCCGACCGGTGTCAGCCGTAGCCGGGTGCCGGGCAGGCACTGGGCCAGGCGTGCCACCGAGAGAGGCGTCAGCGCGCCGAGGCGCGGGTAGCCGCCGATGGTCTGCCGGTCGTTGAGCAGCACGATGGGCTGGCCGTCGGCCGGCACCTGGAGGGCGCCCAGCGGGACGCCTTCCGAGATCATCGACCGCCGCGTGCAGCGTAGCTCCGGCCCGAGCAGGCGGACGCCCATCCGGTCTGCCCGGGCGTCCACTTCCCAGTCGCTGTTGAAGGCGTCGAACAGGCTCTGTCCGGTGAAGTCGCCGATCTGCGCGCCCAGCACCACGGACAGCGGCGCTGGCGAACCGAAGTCGGGAATCTGCGCGGCGGGCAACTCGCGGGGCGAGGGTGAAACGCCGGGCCAGTTCAGGCGATCGCCTTCGGCCAACGGTCGGCCGTCGCCGCGCAGGCCGCCCAGCCCTTCGCGCAGGACGCTGGAACAACTGCCCAGCATAGTCGGCGCTTCGAAGCCGCCGGGTGCGGCCAGGTAGGCGCGCACACCCTGACGCGGTTGGGCGAAGCGCAGGCGCTGCCCCTTGTGCAGGCGAAAGCTGCGCCAAGGGCGCAGCGGCTCGCCGTCGATAGTGGCGTCCAGATCGGCACCGCACAGGGCGAGGCAGACATCGCTTTCCGCTACCAACGTGAGTCCACCGAAGGTGATTTCGATGGCCGCAGCCTGGCGAGGATTGCCGAGCAGCGCGTTGGCCAGTCCGTGGGAGATCCAATCCGCCGCGCCGCCCTGGGTCACGCCCAGATGACGCACGCCATGACGGCCACCGTCCTGGAGCGTGGCGAGCGTGCCGCCGTGTTCGATCAGCAGGCTCATCGCGTCACCTCGAAAGGCGTGTCATCGCCGCCGAGGCGGATGAATTCCGCGCGGTCCACCGGCATGAAGCGTACGCGGTCGCCGGGTTGGAGCAGGCTGCCGTCGGCGGGGTCGAACAGGCGCAGCGGAGAGCGGCCGATCAGGTTCCAGCCGCCGGGGGACGCTTGTGGATAAATCGCTGTCTGGCGATCGGCGATGCCCAGGCTGCCGGCCGGTACGCGTTTGCGCGGAGTGCTCAGGCGCGGCGTGGCGAGGATAGGTTCGACCAACCCCATGAAGGCGAAGCCGGGGGCGAATCCGAGGGCGAACACCTGGTAGCTCTGCCGGCAGTGGGTTTCGATCACCCCTGCGACGCTAAGACCGCTGCGTTCGGCGAGCGTCTCCAGTTCCGGGCTGACGCGGCGGTCGTACCACACCGGCACGTCATGGCAGCGGCCTGCGTCGCCCGCTTCCGGCGTCAACCCTTCCAGGGCTTCGTCGATCAGCGTACGGGCACGGCGGTCGTCCAGTTGCAGGAGGTCGTATTGCACCAGCAGCGTGGTGTAGGACGGCACCAGATCCGTCAGTGCCGCGCCGAAGGCCTGGCGCAGACGCTTCGCCGCTGCCAGCATCCAGGGCATGTGCGCCTCGTCGATGCTGTCGAACAGCCGCAGTATCAGGCTATCGATGCCCACCACTTCGATGCGCGGCGTCATGCCGGCAGGCCCTGCAGCGCTTCGCGAATGCGCTGGACCGCGGCGACCGAGCCGGCGTTGTCGCCGTGTACGCACAGGGTGTCGGCTCGCAACGGCAGCGTGCTGCCGTCGCTGGCGACCAGCGGTTCGCCACGGGCCAGGGCGAGGGCCTGGGCGGCGATGGTCTCGGCGTCGTGATGGACCGCGCCGGGTTGCGTACGCGAGACCAGTCGGCCCGCGCTGTCGTAGGCGCGGTCGGCGAACACCTCGAACCAGGGGGTGATCCCGATCTCCCTGGCCAGCGACTCGGCGACGGTGTTGTCGCGGGTGGACATCAGCATCAGCGGGAGCTGCCGGTCGTAGGCGGCGATGGCGCGCATCACGGCACGCAGCAGGTCCGGGTTGCGCATCATGTCGTTGTAGAGCGCGCCGTGGGGCTTCAGGTAGCTCACCCGGCTGCCCTCGACACGGCAGATGCCGTCCAGCGCGCCGATCTGGTAGAGCAGCATGTTTTCCACTTCTTCCGGAGAGCAGGCCATGGAACGGCGGCCGAAGCCGACCAGGTCGGGGTAGGCAGGGTGGGCGCCGATGCGTACGCCATGGGCCACCGCCAGGGCGACGGTGCGGCGCATGGTGACCGGGTCCGACGCGTGGAAGCCGCAGGCGATGTTGGCGCAATCGATGAAGGGCATTACCTCGGCATCAAGGCCCATGCGCCAGGCGCCGAAGCTTTCGCCGATGTCGCAGTTCAGGAGCAGGCGGCTCATCGCGGATCCTCTCGTTGTTATCGGTACCCCAGGAGAGGGGCGGAATCTCTATGACAAAACGATGATAAAGTATCGATAAAATATCAATATGTTTTTATCGATTCTTCCGTCCGCTCGTCGTCCGTCGTTTTCCGCTTTCCTGTATGCTTGCCGACCAAACCCATGCCGCCCGGTTCCGACGAGCCGGCATCGCCGCATACAGTCATGGATCGCAAGATGGTTGACGCCAAATCCTCCCGTCCGTTGCGCTCGCCCATCGTGGCGTCGGCGCACCTCGCCGCGCAGTCCCAGGAACTCTCCGAACTCGAATTCGGCATCATCATCGCCAGCCATGCCTTCCTGCGCTGGATGGAGCGCTGCATGAAGGCCGCCGGCGAGGTGGAAATGAACGCGCTGGACGTGATGGTGCTGCACAGCCTGACCAGCCGGGACCGCGCCAAGCGTCAGGCGGATATCTGCCTGCTGCTCAATATCGAAGACACCCACACGGTGACCTACGCGCTGAAGAAACTGGCCAAGCTCGGCTTGGTGGAAGGCGAGAAGCAGGGCAAGGAAATGTTCTACCGCACCACCGACAAAGGTCGGCAGCTTTGTCAGGAGTACGCCGACATCCGCCGCGAATGCCTGATCGCATCGTTCGAGAACCTGAATGTCGACCCGGAGGAAATCCACCGTCTGGCCGGCATGCTGCGGGCCATGTCCGGGCTGTACGACCAGGCGGCGCGTGCCGCGACGTCGCTCTGAGGCGGTCGTCCGCCGCCGCCTTTTCCGCTTTCCCGAATCCGACCGAGTTTTTTCGCGATGCGTATCGAACCCCGCCCGCTGCCCGACACCTTGCCCGACCTGGGCGATCTGCCGCCGCTGCTGACCCGCCTGTACGCAGCGCGTGGCGTGCAAACCGCCGCCGAACTGGACAAGAGCCTGGCGCGCCTGATCCCGTACCAGCAGCTCAAGGGCATCGATGCAGCGGTCGCCCTGCTGGCGCGCGCCCTGGAGGACCGTCAGCGCATCCTCTTCGTCGGCGACTTCGATGCCGACGGCGCCACCGCCAGTTGCGTCGGTGTGCTCGGCTTGCGTCAGCTCGGTGCCGCCCACGTCGATTACCTGGTGCCGAACCGTTTCGAATATGGCTACGGCCTGACGCCGGAAATCGTCGCCGTCGCCCTGGAGCGCCAGCCGAACCTGCTGGTGACCGTGGACAATGGCATCTCCAGTGTCGAGGGGGTGGCCGCGGCCAAGGCTGCCGGGCTCGCCGTGCTGGTCACCGATCACCATTTGCCGGGGCCGGAGCTGCCGGCCGCGGATGCCATCGTCAACCCGAACCAGCCGGAGTGCCAGTTCCCCAGCAAGTGCATCGCCGGGGTCGGGGTGATCTTCTACGTGCTGCTGGCGCTGCGGGCTCACTTGCGCGAGCGGGGCTGGTTCGAGCGACGAGGGATCAAGGAACCGAACCTGGGTGAACTGCTCGATCTGGTCGCCCTCGGCAGCGTGGCCGACGTGGTGCCGTTGGACGCCAACAACCGCATCCTGGTCCACCAGGGCTTGGCGCGCATCCGCGCCGGGCGGGCGCGGCCGGGGCTGCGGGCAATCCTCGAAGTGGCCGGGCGAGACCACCGGCGAATCACCTCCACCGATCTCGGCTTCATCCTCGGCCCGCGCCTCAACGCCGCGGGGCGCCTGGACGACATGTCCCTCGGCATCGAGTGCCTGCTCTGCGAGGACGAGGCCCAGGCCCGCGACATGGCGGTGCAGCTCGATCAGCTCAACCAGGACCGCAAGGCCATCGAGCAGGGCATGCAGCGCGAGGCCCTGGCCCAGCTCAAGGACCTGCCGCTGGAAGACCTGCCGTTCGGCCTGTGCCTGTTCGACCCGGATTGGCACCAGGGGGTGATCGGCATCCTCGCCTCGCGCCTGAAGGAGCGCTACCACCGGCCGACCATCGCCTTCGCCGATGCCGGCGACGGCCTGCTCAAGGGCTCCGCCCGCTCGGTGCCGGGGCTGCACATCCGCGATGCGCTGGACGCGGTGGCGGCGAAGCATCCCGGCTTGATCAGCAAGTTCGGCGGGCACGCCATGGCCGCCGGCCTGTCGTTGCCGCAGGAAAACTTCGGCGCTTTCGCCGCGGCCTTCGATGCCGAGGTGCGTCGCCAGCTCTGCGAGGACGACCTCACCGGGCGGCTGCTCTCGGATGGGCAACTGAGCGTCGAAGAATTCCACCTGGAGCTGGCCCGCGCACTGCGCAACGCCGGGCCTTGGGGACAGCATTTCCCCGAGCCGCTGTTCCATGGGGTGTTCCAACTGGTCCAGCAGCGGTTGGTCGGTGAGCGCCACTTGAAGATGGTGCTGCGCAGCGAGTGCGGCTCCACCCAGTTGGATGGCATCGCTTTCAACATCGACCGTGAGCAATGGCCCAACCCGACCGTGCGCTGGGTCGAGCTGGCCTACAAGCTGGACGTCAATGAATACCGCGGCCAGGAAAGCGTGCAGTTGCTGATCGCGCACATCGCGCCACGCTGAGCCCTGGGCTGGGGCGGCTATCCTTCGGCATGAACCGACCCGTGCCAGGCGGGTCCAGATCACATCCGTCCCGTGTTCTGCCGAGGTGACCATGACCAAGCTGTTCGAACCCTACACCCTGCGCGGGCTGACCCTGCCCAACCGCATCGCTGTCTCGCCCATGTGCCAGTACTCGGCCAAGCTCGGCATGGCCAACGACTGGCACTTGGTGCACCTGGGCAGCCGCGCGGTGGGTGGTGCCGGTCTGGTGATCGTCGAAGCCACGGCCGTGACGGCCGAGGGTCGGATCACCGCCGAGGACTTGGGTATCTGGTCCGACGAGCATGTCGAGCCGCTGCGGCGGATCACCCGCTTCATCGAGGCCCAGGGCGCGGTCGCCGGCGTCCAGTTGGCCCATGCCGGGCGCAAGGCCAGCACTTGGCAACCCTGGCTCGGCCGGCATGGCAGTGTCCCCATCGGCGCCGGCGGTTGGACCCCGGTGGGGCCATCGACCATCGCCTTCGACCCGGAGCATGCCGTGCCCACGGCCTTGGATGAGGCGGGCATCGCCCGGGTGATCCAGGCCTTTGTCGAGGCCGCCGAGCGATCCCTGGCCGCCGGCTTCAAGGTGGCCGAGGTGCACGCCGCCCACGGTTATCTGTTGCACCAGTTCCTCTCGCCCCTGTCGAACCAGCGGCGCGATGCCTATGGCGGTTCCTTCGACAACCGCATTCGCCTGTTGCTGCAGGTGACCGAGGCGGTGCGCGGTGTTTGGCCGGACGACCTGCCGTTGTTCGTGCGCCTCTCCGCCACCGACTGGGTGGAGGATGGCTGGAACCCGGACGAAACCGTCGAACTGGCGCGGCGCCTGAAAGCCTTGGGCGTCGATTTGATCGACGTGTCGTCGGGCGGGACCGCGGTCAACGCGGAGATTCCCACCGGCCCCGGTTACCAGACCCAGTTCGCCGAACGGGTACGCCGCGAGGCCGGCATCGCCAGCGGGACGGTGGGCATGATCACCGAGCCGGTGCAGGCCGAGCACATCCTGCGTACGGGCCAGGCCGACCTGATCCTGCTGGCCCGCGAACTGCTGCGCGATCCCTATTGGCCTTTGCATGCCGCCGACGAGCTGGGCGACCGCTCGGTACCCTGGCCGGCGCAGTACGCGCGGGCGGCGCACCGCGACACGCCGATCCGCAAGGTGCTAATCAGCTACGACTGAGCGTGACGCAACATCTGGAAGCACTCCCGAGAACCGCCGTATCGTCTCCGGCCTTACGCTGATGCGCTCAACCGAAAACCCTGGGAGGTGTCCATGAATACCAGCGGTCTGCTCGACCAACTGCTCAAGTCGGGCCAGGAAATGCTTCAGAAGAAAGGAAACGGCGGCGCACTCGGCAAGTCGGGTGGATTCAATACCGATGCCCTCGGCGGGCTGCTGTCCGGTGCCGGCGGCGGTGCCCTGGCGGCCGGTGCGCTGGGCTTGCTGATGGGTAACAAGCGGGCGCGCAAGATGGGCGGCAAGGTCATCACCTACGGCGGTCTGGCGGCGCTCGGTGTGCTGGCCTACAAGGCCTACAGCAACTGGCAGTCGCAGCAGGCGGCGGCACCCCAGGCTACGCCGCAGACTATCGACCGCCTGCCGGCGCCGCAGGTCGAGGCACACAGCGAGGCCATTCTCAAGGCGCTGGTGGCGGCGGCCAAATCCGACGGCCACGTGGATACCCGCGAACGCGAGCTGATCGAAGGCGAACTGGCCAAGCTGACCCAGGACCAGCAACTGCAGCAGTGGCTGGATGTGGAGCTGAACAAGCCGCTCGATCCGGCCGAAGTGGCCCGCGCCGCCCGCACCCCGGAGATGGCGGCGGAGATGTACTTGGCCAGCGTGCTGATCGTGGACGAGGAGCATTTCATGGAACGCGCCTACCTTGACGAGCTGGCCCGCCAACTGAAGCTCGACCCGGCGCTGAAGGCCGAGCTGGAAGCCCAGGTGAAGCAGGCCCAGGCTGGCGTCTGACGGCCTCGTCCGAACCCGGCGCCGGCCTTTGCCGCGTCGGGTGCCGTTCGCGGACCAAACGCAGGCCATTCCCTATTCGTTCGTCAACGGCTAGGTTTTCCCGACAAGAACAAGACAAGGGAGAGTGCGATGCCGGACATAGCCCAGGATTACGACTACGTCATCATCGGCGCCGGGCCGGCGGGCTGCCTGCTGGCCAACCGCCTGTCCGCCGATCCGTCCGTGCGGGTACTGCTGCTGGAGGCCGGCGGGCGTGACAATTACCCCTGGATTCACATTCCCGTCGGTTACCTGTATTGCATCGGCAACCCGCGTACCGACTGGTGTTTCAGCACCGAGGCCGAGCCCGGCCTGAACGGGCGGGCGTTGAAATACCCGCGCGGCAAGGTGCTTGGCGGCTGCTCCTCGATCAACGGGATGATCTATATGCGCGGGCAGGCCCGGGACTACGACGGCTGGGCCGCCGAGGGCAATCCAGGCTGGGCCTGGAAGGACGTGCTGCCGCTGTTCGTGCGGACGGAAAACCACTTTGCCGGCGCCAGCGACCTGCACGGCGGCGACGGTGAATGGCGGGTCGAGCTCCAGCGCCTGTCCTGGTCGATCCTCGATGCCTTCCGCCAAGCGGCCGCGCAGACGGGGATCGCCAGCATCGATGACTTCAACGGCGGCGACAACGAAGGCTGCAGCTACTTCCAAGTCAACCAGCGCAGCGGGGTACGTTGGAATGCCTCCAAGGCGTTCCTCCGTGGTATCCGCCAGCGCGCCAATCTCACGGTGCTGACGGGCGCAGAGGCGGAGCGGCTGCTGTTCGACGAGGGTAGGGTGGCGGGCGTGCTGGTGCGTTGGCAGGGCCAGGAGCGGTCATTCAGGGCCTCTCACGAAACCCTCCTGTGCGCGGGTTCCATCGGCTCTCCCGCCTTGTTGCAGCGTTCGGGCATAGGCCCGCGCCCGTTGCTGGAGCGTCTGGGCATCGGCATTCGTCATGAATTGCCGGGTGTCGGCGCGAATCTGCAGGATCACCTGCAGTTGCGGCTGATCTACCGGATCAGTGGCGCGACGACCCTCAACCAACTGGCCGGCAGCCTGTGGGGTAAATGCGGGATGGGTCTGCGCTATCTGCTCAGCCGCAGCGGCCCGCTGGCCATGGCGCCGAGCCAACTGGGCGCCTTCGCCCGTTCCGATCCGGGGCAGGCGTCCGCCAACCTGCAATACCACGTGCAACCGCTGTCACTGGACAAGTTCGGCGATCCGCTGCACGACTTCCCGGCTTTCACCGCCTCGGTCTGCAACCTGCGTCCGGAAAGCCGGGGACGAGTGGAGATCCGCTCCGCCGATCCGCAGACGGCGCCCCTTATCCAGCCGAACTACCTGAGCGACCCACGCGACCTGGCGGTGGCGGCCGACGCCATCCGCCTGACCCGGCGCATCGTCGCTGCGCCGGCCCTGGCGGGATATCGACCGGAGGAGTACCTGCCGGGCCCGGCCTACCAGACCGAGGAAGACTTGCGGCAGGCCGCCGGCTTGATCGGCACCACGATCTTCCATCCCTCCGGGACCTGCCGGATGGGCATCGGGCCCGATGCGGTGGTCGACGCGCGCCTGCGCGTGCATGGCATGGCCGGGCTGCGCATCGCCGACGCGTCGATCATGCCGCGCATCGTCTCCGGCAATACCTGCTCGCCGGTGCTGATGATCGCCGAGAAGGCCGCCGAGCTGATCCGCGAGGACCGGCAACGGGCGACCGCGGCGACCGAGATTCCGGCCCAGGTGCGAGAACCGGCCGGCGTGGCGTGAGCCAATGGTCAGGATTCGCTGGCGGGGGCGGGACGAGCGGGCTGCCAGGGCCGGCGGAGTGGGGTATACTCGCCGGCTTTTCAAAGTTTCGCCTGCGAGTGCTCCCAGCCATGGAAATCAATCCGATCCTGAACAGCATCAAGGACCTCTCCGAGCGCACCCAGACGATTCGGGGGTATCTTTGACTACGATCACAAGCGTGATCGCCTGACCGAAGTCGAGCGCGAGCTCGAAGACCCGAACGTCTGGAACAACCCGGAATATGCGCAGAACCTGGGCCGCGAACGCGCCCAGCTGGCGCTGATCGTCGAGACCCTCGACGAGCTTCACGGCGGCCTCGCCGATTCCCGCGACCTGCTCGACATGGCCGCCGAAGAGAACGACGAAGGTGCGGTGAACGATGTCGCCGTTGAAGTCGAGCGCCTGCGCGGCATCCTCGAGAAGCTGGAATTCCGCCGCATGTTCAGCGGCGAGATGGACGCCAACAACGCCTATCTGGACATCCAGGCCGGTTCCGGCGGCACCGAGGCCCAGGACTGGGCCAACATGCTGCTGCGCATGTACCTGCGCTGGGCCGACAAGCGTGGCTTCGACACCGAGATCGTCGAACTCTCCGAGGGCGAAGTCGCCGGCATCAAGAGCGCCACCGTCCACGTCAAGGGCGAGTACGCCTTCGGCTGGCTGCGTACCGAGATCGGCGTGCACCGCCTGGTGCGCAAGAGCCCGTTCGACTCCGGCAACCGCCGGCATACCTCGTTCTCCGCGGTATTCGCCTCGCCGGAAGTGGACGACAACGTCGAGATCGAGATCAACCCGGCCGATCTGCGCATCGACACCTACCGCTCCTCCGGGGCCGGTGGTCAGCACGTGAACACCACTGACTCCGCGGTGCGTATCACCCACCTGCCGACCAACACCGTGGTGTCCTGCCAGAACGAACGCTCCCAGCACGCCAACAAGGACCGCGCCATGAAGATGCTGCGCGCCAAGTTGTACGAACTGGAAATGATGAAGCGCAACGCCGCTGCCCAGGCCCTGGAAGATACCAAGTCGGACATCGGCTGGGGTCACCAGATCCGCTCCTACGTGCTCGACCAGTCGCGGATCAAGGACCTGCGCACCGGCATCGAGAACAGCAACTGCGACGCGGTGCTGGACGGCGATCTGGACGACTTCATCGAAGCGAGCCTCAAACAGGGGCTGTGACAGACCATTTGCAGGAGCGCTCCCGCCCGCGAACGCCGCGAGCGGGGCGCCCGGTTCGCGAGCCCGCTCGCACCTGCATTTCACTCATTACGTAACAAGCGCCAGGCAAAAGACCACCATGAGCGAACAACCGCTGAACGAGCATGCGATCCACGAGGAAGAGAACAAGCTGATTGCCCAGCGCAAGGAAAAACTTGCCGCGGAACGCGCCAAGGGCAACGCCTTCCCCAACGACTTCCGCCGCGACAGCCTGTGCGGCGACCTGCAGCAAGCCTGTGCCGATAAGAGCAAGGAAGAGCTCGAGGCCGCCGGCATCAAGGTCAAGGTCGCCGGACGCATCATGCTCAACCGCGGCGCCTTCATGGTGATTCAAGACATGAGCGGGCGCATCCAGGTCTACGTCGACCGCAAGACGCTACCGGCCGAGACCCTCGAAGCGCTCAAGCACTGGGACCTGGGCGACATCATCGCCGCCGAGGGCACCCTGGCCCGCTCCGGCAAGGGCGACCTCTACGTCTACATGGATAACGTGCGCCTGCTGACCAAGTCGCTGCGCCCGCTGCCGGACAAGTTCCATGGTCTGACCGACACCGAGCAGCGCTATCGCCAGCGCTACGTCGACCTGATCATGAACGAGGAGGTGCGCCACACCTTCCGCGTGCGTTCCAAGGTGATCGCCCACATCCGCAAGTTCCTTGCCGACCGCAATTTCCTCGAAGTGGAAACGCCGATGCTGCAGACCATCCCGGGTGGCGCGGCGGCCAAGCCGTTCGAGACGCACCACAATGCGCTGGACATGGCCATGTTCCTGCGCATTGCCCCGGAGCTGTACCTCAAGCGTCTGGTGGTGGGCGGATTCGAGAAGGTCTTCGAGATCAACCGCAACTTCCGTAACGAAGGCGTTTCGACCCGGCACAACCCCGAGTTCACCATGCTCGAGTTCTACCAGGCCTACGCCGACTACGAAGACAACATGGACCTCACCGAGGAACTGTTCCGCGAGCTGGCCCTGTCCGTTCTCGGCACCACCGACGTGCCTTACCAGGGCAAGGTGTTCCATTTCGGCGAGCCGTTCGCCCGCCTGTCCGTGTTCGATTCGATTCTCAAGTTCAACCCGGACATCAGCGAAGCCGACCTCAAGGACATCGACAAGGCCCGTGCCATCGCCAAGAAGGCCGGTGCCGATGTGAAGGGCTTCGAGGGCCTGGGCAAGCTGCAAACGATGATTTTCGAGGAGCTGGTCGAGCACAAGCTGGAGCAGCCTACCTTCATCACCCGCTACCCGTTCGAAGTCTCGCCGCTGGCCCGTCGCAGCGATGACGACCCGAGCGTTACCGACCGCTTCGAGCTGTTCATCGGCGGTCGCGAGATCGCCAACGCCTATTCCGAGCTGAACGATGCGGAAGACCAGGCCGAGCGCTTCCTCGCCCAGGTTCGCGACAAGGACGCCGGCGACGACGAAGCCATGCACTTCGACGCCGACTTCGTCCGTGCCCTGGAATACGGTATGCCGCCCACCGCTGGCGAAGGTATTGGCATCGACCGTCTGGTGATGCTGCTCACCGACTCGCCGTCGATCCGCGACGTGATCCTCTTCCCGCACATGCGTCCGGAAGTCTGAACGTCATGAAAAGAGCCGCCTTCGGGCGGCTTTTTTGTGCTCCGGCCGGGCCATCCCGGCGTCCCAAAGTTTGATTCTGCGTTCGTTCCACCGAGTTCGAGGAAATCGCCGCCGTGACCCGCCCCTCCGCTCCCGACAGTGCCTCCCGCATCGCCAACGCCGTCGCCGACAGTGTCCAGTACCAGGGCCGCAAGGCCAGCCGGCAAGGTAGCGAGCAGCGCCGCCAGGCCATCCTCGATGCCGCCATGCGCATCATTGTCCGCGAAGGCGTGCGCGCCGTGCGTCATCGCGCCGTGGCGGCCGAGGCCGAGGTGCCGCTGTCGGCCACCACCTATTACTTCAAGGACATCGACGACCTCATCACCGATACCTTCGCCCAGTTCGTCGAACGCAGCGCCGCTTACATGGCGCATTTCTGGGAAAGCACCCAGGGGCTGCTGCTGGAGGAAGTCGGCAAGCTGGACGGCACCGCCGAATCGCGCCGCAACCTGGCCGACGAGATCGCCCGGCTGGCTGTCGAGTACGTGCGTCACCAATTGCTCACCCGCCGCGATCACCTGATGGCGGAACATGCCTTCCACCAGGAGGCGCTGCTCAACCCACGCCTGCACGAACTGGTACGCTCGCACCGGCTGATCCTGCTGCAAGGCACCACGCATTTCTTCCAGGTGCTCGGCTCGCAACAGCCGAGACAGGATGCCGAGGTGCTGGCGGGCATCATCGAACGCATGGAGTACCAGGGCCTGCTCGATGGGGTGGAGAACTTGAACGTCGAAGAAATGCTGGCCATCCTCAGGCGGTATATGTATCTGGTGCTCGGGCTCTGAGTTGGCTGGAAAATTGTGCCGGTTTTGCTGGCGAGTGGGCGACGCGGCGGCCGGCTCCGTCGCATAATCCGGCGCAGACGTCTCACAAGGAGAGCGAAATGAAAGCCTGGCGTGCCCTGATCGCCGTGTCCTTCCTGCTGTTGAGCGGTTGCCTGGTTACCTTCAAGGACCCCATCCCGGCCAACGAGGCAGCGCCGATTCCGCTGCTCGGCGAGTGGACGCGCAAGAACGAGTGGGGCGAGCAGCAGTACCTGGACATCAGCCGCTCCGGCGCCAACGTCTACAAGGCGAAATCCTACGTCGAGAGTCCCGACAACCAGGAAGGCCAGGAAGAGTACAGCTTCACCGTCGCGCACCATGGCCTGCGCTGGTACGTCTCCGCCGGTCTGCCGAAGAGCCTCGGCGCCAATTTCGCTATCGCCGGCTTCGAGATCACCACCAGCAACGAGCTGGTGATCTATACCTTGGATGTCGAACGCATCCAGCAGACCCTGGACCAGGGCGAGCTGGAGGGACAGCGGGTGGAAACCGAGCGGGGCGACGGTGTGTTGATCAGCAGCGCCCTGGACAAGGTGTTCGCCTTCCTGAACGACCCGGCCAATTCCGATGTCTTCGTCGAAGTGGCCCGCTACCAGCGTTCCGGTGAATGAGGAGACGATGAACAGCCGAATGGATCTGGACGACTACCAACTGATCATCCGCGCGCTTTCCGACCGTATCGTCGAGGCGCAGACGCCGATCCGCGTGCTGGATGCGGTCAAGTGGGACGATGGCGTCCGCAAGGGCTTCTTCAAGGCCAAGGGCAAGGAGCTGCCGGCCATCGACCGCGCCTACTACGAGAGCCGCCCGCTGACCTTCGATTCGGCGGCGAAGAAGCAGGAGTTCCAGAACATTGAGCGGGACATCACCCGCCAGCTCGGCCAGTTCAACCCGGTCGGGCAGATCATGCGGCGCATGTGCAAGGAATACCGCATGGTCATCCGCATGCTCGAGGCGCGCGGCACGGCGGATTTCGGCCTGATCTCCCAGGACCTCTACGGCGCCGCGTCGGACGCCTTCCATGCCGGCGACCCGACCCTGGCCGATCTCGGCCTGATGCTGTCGGACTACCTGAACAACATCGCCGATCGCGGCGACCTCAAGGACGAGCCCAAGACGCTTTCCGCCAAGGAAGCCGTCGAGCTGCTGCAAGGCCGCTTGAACAAGGTGTTCGGCGAGAAGGACAGTACCATCCGCGTCATCGAGTCCGACGGCATCGTCGCCGACGCGGCGGCCGGTGCCGACTACATCAAGATTCGCACCGATGCGATGTTCAACGAGCGCGACGTGCGGGCGCTGGAAGTCCACGAAGGGCTGGTGCATGTCGGCACCACGCTGAACGGACTCAACCAGCCGGTCTGCACCTTCCTCTCCAAGGGCCCGCCATCCTCCACCGTGACCCAGGAAGGACTGGCGATCCTCATGGAAGTGATCGCCTTCGCCTCCTACCCGACCCGCCTGCGCAAGCTGACCAACCGCACCCGGGCCATCCACATGGCCGAGGAGGGTGCGAATTTCCTCGACATCTTCGAGTTCTTCCGCAGCGAGGGGTATGCCGAGGACGAGTGCTACGGCAACGCCAGCCGGGTATTCCGCGGCTCGACGCCGGATGGCCTGCCGTTCACCAAGGACCTGTCCTACCTCAAGGGTTTCATCCTCATCTACAACTACATCCAGCTCGCGGTGCGCAAAGGCAAGCTGGAGCAGATTCCGCTGCTGTTCTGCGGCAAGACCACCCTGGAAGACATGCGGACCCTGCGCCAACTGGTGGACGAAGGGCTGGTGGTACCGCCGAAGTACCTGCCGCCGCAGTTCAGCGACCTGAACGCGCTGTCGGCCTGGATGTGTTTCTCCAACTTCCTGAACCACCTGAGCCTGGACCGGATCGAAGCCGACTACGCCAATATCCTCTAATAAGCGGCAAGCTACGGGCCTCAAGCTGCAAGTGGTTTGCCTCTGAAAGCGCGTGCAGCTCGTTACTTGCCGCTAACCGAAGGTTACTTCCATGCCTAGCCATCAGCTTGACTACGAAATCCTCGGCGCTTCGGCGCAAAGCGTCGAAATCATCCTTGACCCCGGCGAGACGGTGATCGCCGAAGCCGGGGCGATGAACTACATGACCGACGGCGTGCGCTTCGAGACGCGTATGGGCGACGGCAGCGCCAGCGGCGTGCTGGGCAAGCTGTGGGGCATGGGCAAGCGCATGCTCACCGGCGAATCGCTGTTCATGACGCACTTTACCAACGCCGGCAAAAGCCAGGCGCGGGTCGCCTTTGCCGCGCCCTATCCGGGCACGGTGGTGCCCATCGACCTGAGCCGGATCGGCGGCAGCCTGATCTGCCAGAAGGATGCCTTCCTCTGCGCCGCTCACGGCACATCCATCGGCATCAGCTTCAACAAGCGGCTGGGTGCGGGTTTCTTCGGCGGCGAAGGCTTCATCCTGCAGAAGCTGGAAGGCGACGGCCTGGCCTTCGTGCATGCCGGCGGTACGGTGATCCGCAAGGAATTGAACAACGAGACGCTGCGCCTGGATACCGGCTGCCTGGTCGGCTTCAGCCGCGGCATCGACTATGACATCCAGCTCGCCGGCGGTCTCAAGAGCATGCTGTTCGGTGGCGAGGGGATTCTCCTGGCCACGCTCAAGGGCACCGGAACCGTGTGGATCCAGAGCCTGCCGTTCTCGCGCCTGGCCGAGCGCATCTACGAAGCGACCTTCAAGGCGCGGGAGGAAGTGCGCGCCGGAGGGCAGTGATGCCACGGCTGTTGCTGGCCGGCGTACTGTTGCTCCTGGCGGGCTGCAGCTCGCTGTTGTTCTACCCGCAGAAAGGGTTGCCGATCACCCCGGAGCGGGCCGGGCTGGCCTATCGCGATGTGTTCCTTGACGCTGCCGACGGCACCCGCCTGCACGCCTGGTGGCTACCGGCCAAGGCTGGCGTCGAAGTGAAGGGCACGGTGCTGCACCTGCACGGCAACGGCGGCAACCTGGCTTGGCATCTCGGCGGCAGCTACTGGCTGCCGGAGCAGGGCTACCAGGTCCTGCTGCTGGATTACCGGGGCTACGGCCGCTCCGAAGGCGAGCCCTCGCTCCCGGCGGTCTATCAGGACATCGACGCCGCCTTTGCCTGGCTCGATCAGGCAGAGGAGGTGCAGGGCAAGCCGCTGGTCGTGCTCGGCCAGAGCCTTGGCGGCGCTTTGGCACTGCATTACCTGGCGGAGCATCCCGAGCGCCGCGAACGGCTGCACGCGCTGGTGCTGGATGGCGTGCCGGCGAGCTATCGCGAAGTGGCGCAATACACCCTGGGCACGGCCTGGCTGACCTGGCCGCTGCAGGTGCCGCTGTCCTGGCTGGTCCCCGATGGCGACAGCGCGGTACGGGCCATCGCCCGGCTCGAAGGCGTGCCGATGCTGATCTACCACAGCCTCGACGATTCGCTGGTGCCCCTTTCCAACGGCGTGCGTCTGTATCAAGCTGCGCCGCCGCCGCGGGTGTTCCAGCCGACCCGCGGCGAGCACGTGCACACTTTTGCCCAGCCGGTCTGGCGCGAGGTGATGGTGCGCTACCTGGACGACCCGCAGGGCTTCGTCGGGTTGCGCCGGCTGGCCGAAATTCCCGATCCCGATACTCCGCAATGAAGGGCACCATGACCGAAGAACGCAGTCCCATTCCCCTGATCCTGACCGCCGTCGCCAGCGTCATCGGCACCGTCCTGGCGCTCTGGTACTACGGCTACCTGCACTTCGCCAAGGAGGAGGACGCCTTGCTGCTGGCCGACTTCACCATGCTCAAGACCGTGCCGGGCGAGGACTACAAGGTATCGCTCAAGCCCGCCCGTCAGGTCGCCCAGTGCATCGACGGTGTGCTGGTACTCTTCGATACCGAACAGAAGGGCCTCACTGGTGTGCTGGTGGACGACCGCAAGCAGGCGGTGCGCTGCATGGGCCAGGAGACGCCGCAGGAAACCCCGTGAACATCGAAATCTGGCAGGGCGACATCACCCGTCTAGCCGTCGACGCCATCGTCAACGCGGCTAATTCGTCGCTGCTCGGCGGCGGTGGGGTGGATGGCGCCATCCACCGGGCGGCCGGTCCCGAGCTGGTGGCGCATTGCCGGACCCTGGGTGGATGCCCGACCGGCGAGGCCCGGTTGACTCCTGGCTTCCGCCTGCCGGCGCGCCATGTCATCCATACCGTCGGCCCCGTCTGGCGGGGCGGTAATCATGGCGAACCCGATCTCCTGGCGGCCTGTTACCGCAACAGCCTGGCCCTGGCCGAAGCCCACGGACTGGCCAGCATTGCCTTTCCGGCGATCAGTTGCGGCATCTACGGTTATCCGCTGGAACAGGCCGCGGTCATCGCCATCGGCGAACTGCGCCGGCTGCGGCAATCCGGCAGCAGCCTGGAAAAGGCCGTGCTGGTGGCGTTCTCTCGGGACATGGCCGTGCTGTACGAACGACTGTTGAGCGGGGAGAGCCCGGCTTCCTGATGCCGGGCTCCTCCGGTAAGCCCTTAGCGAGCCATCGCCGCACGCGGGGCAACCGCCTTATCGTCATTGGAAATGGTCACTTCGACCCGGCGATTCATGGCGCGACCGGCCGACGTATCGTTGCCGGCGACCGGATACTCCTCACCATAACCTTGCGCGACGATGCGCTCCGGCGTGACCCCCATCTTGACCAGCGCCATGCGCACCGCGTTGGCGCGACGCTCCGACAGGCCCAGGTTGTAGGTATCCGAGCCGGTGCTGTCGGTATAACCCTCGACGATCACCTTGCGCTCCGGATTCTGCTGGAGGAACTCCGCCAGGGTCTGCACGTTGCGCATCCCGCCGGGCTTGAGTTCGGCGCGGTCGAGATCGAACAGCACGTCGCCGAAGGTCACCAGCGTACCGCGCTCGGTCTGCTTGGCCTGGAGCTGCTCCTGCAGCTTGCGGATCTGCTCGTCGCGGGCCTGCAGGCGCGCTTCGGCACGCTTGGCCGAGGCGTCCTGCAGTTCGCTTTCGGCGCTGCGCAGTTCGACGGTCTGCTTGGCCACGTCGACGCTGCGGTTGGCCAGGTAGGCCAACTGATCGACGTATTCCTCGTCCTGGTCGTCCATGTAGGCCTTGTCGGCCTGGTCGAGCATTTCCTTGGCTTTCTTGGTCTCCAGCGCGGCCAGTTGGTTGGCGCGGGGATCGGTCTGCAGCGTGGCATAGTTGCTGCGGGCCTGCTCCAGGGTCTGGTTGGGTTGGCTGGCGCAGGCGGCGAGGCCCACGCACAGCGCCAGGAGAGTCGGGAATCTCAGGTTGCTAGGCATGGCAATTATCCTTTTCGTTGGCGAAGTCGGAAGGGACGGCGCGCTCACTGGGCGTTCCGCAGACTTTCCTCACGCAGCTCCTGTACACCTTGCTGCGCATCCTCAACGGCCTTGCGGGCCTTGGCGGCCAGAGCCTTTCGCTCGGCTACCCGGGCGTCCCATTCGGCCTGCTCGGCGAGCTTTTTGGCCTTCTCGTAGTCCTTGTCGTGCAGGGCGAATTCGGCCTGCTTGAGCTTGTCCTGGGCGGACTTCATCTCCACGGCGGCGTATTGGGTGCCGCCGGCACTCTCGGCGTCCCGGACCACGGATTCGGTCACGGCGAATTGCTCGGTCGGTGGGTTCCCGGCACAGCCGGCCAGCAGAAGGCTGCCACCCAGCAACAGGCTGGCGAGCTTCAGGTTCCGGCACGCGGCGGGCGAAAAAGAAGCGCTGGATTTCATGGATTCACCTCCAGTGAGTCAGTTCGTTGGAACTTCATCTCTCCATCGAAAGGCTGTTTTCTCGATGCGATCGGCGAAGCAGCAGGACCGGTCGCCTATTTTTGTGACCGGTGAAAAAAACAGATCGTTCAGTCAGAAAATTTAGCGAGCCGCTCTGGAACGCGGGCTGCCGCTTCGCTGGCGGGCAGGTGGCGAGCCCCGTCCGGCACGGGCGGACGGGGCGGAAGGCAGGGAGGCGGTCAGTGATTGGCGCTGTCGTGCTGCTGGCTCAGCTCGTGCAGGTACTTGCGGGACAACGCCAGGAAACGGGGCGTCGGGCCGATGTCTTCGTAGAGCGGGTCGCCCTGCTCGTCGACGGCCACCACCTGGGTGCCCTTGACGTAGGGAAGGCTGGTTTCCAGCTCTTCCAGGGCCGCGCATACCAGCTCGCCGAGCAGTTCTTCGACGTTGCGCTTGGGGTACATCTCGGCCAGGGCCGCCAGGCGGGCGGCCGCCTCGAGGTCGAGGTGGATCTGATAGCGGCTGCGCGTCAGACGGCCCTTGGCGTTCTGCTCCCAATGGCGGACAAGCTCGCGAATCTTCATTGCACACCTTCCTTTTTCCCGCCGGGGCGGGTTGCCGATCAGTGTTCAGGCGTCTGGCTGGCCCGCGGGCCGGATCAGGGCCTACTGTTAAGCCTAGCGCGCTCTATCCCGCGCATTGGCTCATGAGTCGCGCTCTTGTAAGCCTGTGGCGCTCTGGGCACTCTTGAGTCTGACTCTGCGTTTCTGCGCTTGTTCGCAAGCGCCCAACGGTTCAACCGAAGGAGAACGGCATGGCGGAAATCGACGCGCGTCTGCGCGAGGACGTGCACCAGCTCGGCGAATTGCTCGGTAGCTGTATCCGCGACCAGCGTGGCGCGGCATTCCTGGACAAGATCGAACGTATCCGCAAGGGCGCCAAGGCGGCCCGCCGGGGGTCGGCGGAGGGCGCCCGGCAGCTCACCGCGACCCTGGACGGGCTCGGCGAAGACGAACTGCTACCGGTGGCGCGGGCCTTCAACCAGTTCCTCAACCTGGCCAACATCGCTGAGCAGTACCACCGCATCCGCCGGCGGCGGCCGGACGAGCCGGTGCTGTTCGAGGCGCGTGTCCTTCCCGAACTGCTGGCGCGCCTGAAGGCCGATGGGCACGGTGCCGACAGCCTGGCCCGGCAGATCGGCCGCCTGGATATCGAACTGGTGCTGACGGCCCACCCGACCGAGGTGGCGCGGCGCACCCTGATCCAGAAATACGACGCCATCGCCGACCAACTCGCCGCCCAGGATCACAACGACCTGCTCCCCGGCGAACGCGAACGGGTCCGCGAGCGCCTGCAACGCCTGATCGCCGAGGCCTGGCACACCGAGGAAATCCGCCGGGTGCGGCCAACCCCGGTCGACGAAGCCAAATGGGGCTTCGCCGTGATCGAGCATTCGCTGTGGTGCGCCGTGCCCAACTTCCTGCGGGGCGTCGACAGTGCCCTGCATGCCGCCACCGGCCTGCATCTCCCGCTCGACGCCGCGCCGGTGCGCTTCGCCTCCTGGATGGGCGGCGACCGCGACGGCAACCCCAACGTCACCGCTGCGGTCACCCGCGAAGTGCTGCTGCTGGCGCGCTGGATGGCGGCCGATCTCTATCTTCGCGACGTCGACCAATTGGCCGCCGAGCTGTCCATGCAGGAAGCCAGCCCGGCGCTGCGTGCCCAGGCGGGAGACAGCCCGGAACCCTACCGGACCGTGCTCAAGCGTCTCCGCGAGCGATTGCGCGCAACCCGCGCCTGGGCCGAAGCGGCCCTGCATGGAGAACTGGCGCCGCCGTCCGCGGTGTTGCAGGACAACCGCGAACTGCGCGAACCGCTGGAGCTGTGCTTCCAGTCGCTGCACGACTGCGGCATGGGGGTGATTGCCAACGGTCCGCTGCTCGACTGCCTGCGCCGGGTCGCCACCTTCGGGCTGTTCCTGGTACGCCTGGATATCCGCCAGGACGCCGCTCGCCACGCCGCGGCGCTCAGCGAGATCACCGACTACCTCGGTCTCGGCCGTTATGCCGACTGGTCGGAAGACGACCGCATCGCTTTCCTTCTGCGCGAACTGGATAATCGCCGACCGCTGTTGCCGGCGGATTTCCGGGCCTCGGCAGAAACCGCCGAAGTGCTGGCGACTTGCCGCGAAGTGGCCGCCGCCCCGGCCGCTTCCCTGGGGTCCTACGTGATTTCCATGGCCGGGTCGCCCTCCGATGTGCTGGCGGTGCAATTGCTGCTCAAGGAAGCGGGACTGCGCCGGCCGATGCGGGTGGTGCCGCTGTTCGAAACCCTGGCGGACCTGGACAACGCCGGCCCGGCCATCGACCGGCTGCTCGGCCTGCCCGGCTACCGGGCGCGTCTGCATGGCCCGCAGGAGGTGATGATCGGCTATTCCGACTCCGCCAAGGATGCCGGTACCACGGCGGCGGCCTGGGCCCAGTATCGTGCCCAGGAGACGCTGGTGGACATCTGCCGCCGGCACGACGTCGAATTGCTGCTGTTCCACGGTCGCGGCGGCACCGTGGGACGCGGCGGCGGCCCCGCTCATGCGGCGATCCTGTCGCAGCCGCCGGGTTCGGTGGCTGGGCGTTTCCGCACCACCGAGCAGGGCGAGATGATCCGCTTCAAGTTCGGCCTGCCGGACATCGCCGAACAGAACCTCAACCTCTACCTGGCCGCCGTGCTGGAAGCCACCCTGCTGCCGCCGCCGGCTCCCGAGCCGGCCTGGCGCGACCTGATGGACCGGCTCGCCGCCGAAGGCGTGGCGGCGTACCGGGCGGTGGTCCGCGAGCATCCGCAGTTCGTTCCGTACTTCCGCCAGGCCACGCCGGAGCAGGAACTCGGCCGCTTGCCGCTGGGCAGCCGGCCGGCCAAGCGCCGCGAAGGGGGCGTGGAGAGCCTGCGGGCGATTCCCTGGATTTTCGCCTGGACCCAGACCCGCCTGATGCTGCCGGCCTGGCTGGGCTGGGAAACCGCGCTGAACAACGCCATCGAGCGCGGGGAGGGCGAGCGCCTGGAGCAGATGCGCGAGCAGTGGCCGTTCTTTCGCACCCGCATCGACATGCTGGAAATGGTCCTGGCCAAGGCCGACGGAGCCATCGCCCGGCTCTACGACGAGCGACTGGTAGATGCCGGACTGCGACCGCTGGGGGATCACCTGCGCGACCTATTGTCGCAGGCGATACGCGCCGTGCTGAAACTGACCTGCCAGTCCCGGCTGCTCAGCCACAGCCCCGAGACCCTCGAGTCGATCACCGTCCGGGACACTTACCTGGACCCGCTGCACCTGCTCCAGGCCGAGCTTCTGGCCCGTTCCAGACAGCGCGAGAACGAGGCCGGCGGCGCCCTGGAACAGGCGCTGCTGGTGAGTGTGGCGGGCATCGCGGCGGGCTTGCGCAATACGGGATAAGTCCCGTTTTTCTCCGACTTTCGGTGGCTTGTGCCGCCCCGGTGCGCTGTGTATCTTGGACACCCTTTGGTCGGGCCAGGGTGTCAGCAGCGCGCAGGTCGCGCCGTACACAGGCCGCCGAAACCGAATACTGAGATTGGCCCCACGAGGCGAATCCGAGAATTTCTTTCATTCTTGAGGAGCACAACGATGCGCGTGATTCTGCTGGGGGCGCCCGGTGCCGGCAAAGGTACCCAGGCTCGCTTCATCACCGAGAAGTTCGGTATTCCGCAAATCTCCACCGGCGACATGCTGCGCGCAGCGGTCAAGGCCGGCACGCCGCTGGGCGTCCAGGTCAAAGGCGTGATGGAGAGCGGCGGCCTGGTGTCCGACGACATCATCATCGCCCTGATCAAGGAGCGCATCACCGAGGCCGACTGTGCCAACGGTTTCCTCTTCGACGGTTTCCCGCGCACCATCCCGCAGGCCGAAGCCCTGCGCCAGGCCGGCGTGACCCTCGATCACGTGATTGAGATCGCCGTGGACGACGAAGAGATCGTCGGCCGCCTGTCCGGACGCCGCGTGCACCCGGCGTCCGGTCGCGTCTACCACACCGAACACAACCCGCCGAAGGTCGCCGGCAAGGACGACCTGACCGGCGAGGATCTGATCCAGCGCGAAGACGACAAGGAAGAAACCGTGCGTCACCGCCTGTCCGTCTACCATTCCCAGACCAAGCCGCTGGTGGACTTCTACCAGAAGCTCTCCGCCGCCGAAGGCAAGCCGACGTACAGCCGTGTCGAAGGCGTCGGTTCGGTCGAGGACATCACCGCCAAGGTGCTGGCTGCGCTGAGCTGATCGCTCCCGTGTTGCACCGAACGGCCCGCTTGCGGGCCGTTCGTCTTTCCGGAGGTCGCCGAGCGATGCTCCGGCGAGGGTATAATGCCCGCCCTTTTTTTTCACCCGTCCCGGATTGTTTCGATGACCACTCTGCTGGCCCTGGATACCTCCACCGAAGCCTGCTCCGTCGCCCTCCTGCAGGGCGGGCGGGCGCTCAGTCATTACGAGGTGATCCCGCGCCTGCATGCCCAGCGCCTGCTGCCGATGGTGCAGGCGCTGCTGGCGGAGGCGGGCGTTGCGCTTTCGGCGGTCGATGCCATCGCCTTCGGTCGCGGTCCCGGCGCCTTCACCGGCGTGCGCATCGCCATCGGCGTGGTCCAGGGGCTGGCGTTCGCCCTCGAACGTCCGGTCCTGCCGGTATCCGACCTGGCGATCCTGGCCCAGCGCGCCCACCGCGAGCACGGCGTCGCGCAGGTGGCTGCCGCCATCGACGCGCGAATGGACGAGGTCTACTGGGGTTGCTACCGGTTGCAGGACGGCGAGATGCGCCTGGCCGGCGTCGAGGCGGTGCTGCCGCCCGAGCAGGTCGCACTGCCGCGCGATGCCTCCGGCGAATGGTTCGGCGCCGGCACCGGCTGGGGCTATGGGCCGCGCCTGCCGGTCGTGCCCACGGCGCAGGATGCCGGACTGCTGCCCCATGCCGAAGACCTGCTGACCCTGGCCCGCTTCGCCTGGTCTCGGGGCGAAGGCGTGCCAGCCGAACAGGCACAGCCGGTCTACCTGCGCGATAAGGTCGCCACCCCTAAGGGTGCATCCTGAACTTTCATGGCTCGCTCGAACCCTTGCCTGGGCGCCCGGTCAAGTATTGGGAGCCTGCCATTCATCCTGTCGAGCTGGGGGAGCCCGATCATGCGATTGCCAAGCCGCGTAGCTACCGCTAAATTTGCCTGCACTCACGCCGGGCAGTACTAGATGCGTATCGACGGTTTCACTTCCTCCTATCCGCTGGACCGCAGCCCCCGACCGGGCAGCGCGGTAACGCCTTATCGCGAAAGCCAGCGCGAGATCGAGGAGCGCCGCGAGCAACCGACGCCCACCTCCGCCAGCCAGGGTTTCGAACAGACGCCCCAACTGCGCCGCGTGCAGCCCGGCTCCGCCAGCGGGGAGAGCCTGCCGGTCCCGGTCAATGAGCCGACCGACCGCAGTGCGATGACCAGCCGTGCCGCCCAGGCCCTGGCCAGCTACAGCACCACTGCCAGTTTCGCCAGCGACGTGGACGCGCCGGAAGTCCTCGGCCTCGATCTGTACGCCTAGTGAGTTCGGCGCGACTTCCCTATTTCCTCGGTTGTCCCTCCTGGAGCGAGCCGGCCTGGCGCGGTGGTCTCTATCCCGCCGATGCCCGCACCGGCGATTTCCTGTCCCTGTATTCCCAGGTCTTCAATGCCGTCGAGGGCAACACCACCTTTTATGCCCAGCCTTCCGTGGAGACCGTACGTCGCTGGGTCGAGCTGATGCCGGCGGACTTCCGCTTCTGCGCCAAGCTGCCGCGTGACGTCAGCCATGCCGACGACCTGCGCGATCAACTGGCCATGGCCGTCGACTTTCGCGCCTTGCTCCGTCCGCTGGGGGAACGGGTGACTCCGTTCTGGCTGCAATTGCCGGCAGTCTTCGGCCCGTCCCGTTTGTTCGAACTGCACGCGTTCATCGAGGCCTTCGATGCGCCGCTCGCGGTCGAGGTACGCCATCTGGCGTTCTTCGCCAAAGGCGAGGAGGAGCGGGCCCTCAACCGTCTGCTGCGCGACCGGGGCGTCGAGCGACTCTGTCTCGATTCGCGGGCGCTGTTCAGTTGCGCATCGGAAGAACTGGCGGTGCTCCATGCCAAGGCGAAGAAGCCGCGTGTGCCGCCACGCCCGGCGGCCTTCACGACGTTTCCCCAGTTGCGTTTCATCGGCCATCCGGAGTTGGAGGCCAATGACCCGTTCATGGCGCCCTGGCTGGACAAGGTGGCCGGTTGGATCGAGGACGGGCTGACGCCCTACGTGTTCCTGCACACGCCGGATAACCATTGCGCGCCGGAGTTGGCTCGTCGTTTCCATGCCCGCCTGAGGGAACGCCTGCCCGGCCTGCCGGCGTTGTCCGAGGCGAAGCGGGAAGACGAAGTGGAGCAGCTCGGGCTGCTGTAACCGAACCCCCGCCGCCGGGGCGTTGCCCAAGCAGGCATGAACGCCGGACGTTTCCTTCTTCTTGTCGTGCTCCTGCTCGGAGCGGCCGCTGTGGCCGTCTGGCGCGGCTGGGTCGACCTGCCGCCGCGCTGGAACCCTTGGGCGCCGCTGGATGTGCGCGAGTCGCCCAATCCGCTGACGCCGTTCAAGCTCTGGCGCTTGCGCGATAACCGTGAACTCTGCGAGCAGGCGCTCGCCACTTCCGGGCTGCGTTATGCGGCGGTGCCGGACAGCCTGCCGGCACCGGACTGCCCGATCGAGAACAGCGTCCGCATCCAGCGTGGCGCCGTCGCGTTCAACGGCAGCTTCATCGCCACCTGCCCGCTGGCGGTCGCCTATGCACTGTTCGAGCGTCATGGCTTGCAGTCGGCCGCCCAGGAGATCTATGGACAGCCGGTGGTGCGGATTGAGCACTACGGCAGCTTCGCCTGCCGCAACATCGGACAGAGCAACCGGCGTAGCCAGCACGCCCGGGCCAATGCGCTGGATATCGCCGGTTTTCGCCTGCGCGACGGACGGCGCATTACCGTGGCGCGGGACTGGAAGGGGAGCGACCGCGACGCCCGCTTCCTGCGCCTGGTGCGCGACGCCGCCTGCCGCTCGTTCAACACCACGTTGGGGCCGGAGTACAACCGCGCCCACCACGATCATTTCCACCTAGACATGGGCTTGTACCGGATGTGCCGTTAGCCGGTGCCTCTGGCAGAATGCCGCCCTCGTCCAATGTCCGCACCGGATCATCCAGCATGAGTGAAGCGTCGCAGCCAACCCGCATTCGTATCGAACCGCTGGAGCCTGCCCTGGCCGAGCGGGCGCAGGACTGGGCCCGGCGCCTCGGTTTGCCACTCGAAGGCGAGGCGGATTTCGCGCTCCAGTTGGGAGAGCAGGGATTGCAACTGGTCGACCTGGGGCCGCAGGCGCCAGGGCCGGTGCGGGTGGATTTTGTCGAAGGAGCGGCGGCCCACCGGCGTCTCTATGGCGGCGGTAGCGGGCAGATGATCGCCAAGGCCGTGGGGGTTCAGTCAGGCGTGCGTCCAGTGGTACTCGATGCGACGGCCGGGCTGGGGCGCGATGCCTTCGTGCTGGCGACACTGGGCTGCGAGATGACGCTGATCGAGCGCCAGCCGCTGATCGCCGCGCTGCTGGAGGATGGCCTCGCCCGGGCGCGGAGCGATCTGGAGGTCGGTCTCATCGCGGCGCGGATGCGTCTGCTCGTTGGCGATGCCATCGCACTGATGAACGCCTGGGGCGGCGAGCCGCCCCAGGTGATCTACCTGGACCCGATGTTTCCGCACCGCGACAAGAGCGCCCTGGTGAAAAAGGAAATGCGCCTGTTCCGCCCGCTGGTTGGCAACGACCTGGACGCGCCGGCCCTGCTGGAAGCCGCCCTGGTCCTGGCCAGCCACCGGGTGGTGGTCAAGCGGCCGCGCAAGGCGCCGATCATCGACGGGCCGAAGCCCGGTTATGCCCTGGAAGGGAAGTCCAGTCGTTACGACATCTACCCGCTGAAGAAGCTGTCTGTCTGAGCGCGCTCAGGGCTTGTAGGCGCGCATGAACATCGCCACCACGTCCTGAACGTGACGCTCGGCTTCTTCGCCCTCCTGCGGGCCGCAACAACCGATCAGTAGCCGGAAGTTGGCGCTGCCCTTGATCAGGCTGAAGAAGTGGTCGGCGGCGCGGTGCGGCTCCTCCACGCGCAACTTGCCGGCGGCGTCGGCGCGTCGCAGCAGATTTTCCATTCCATCCAGCACCTGCTGCGGGCCGGCGGCGAAGAACATTTGCGACAGCTTGGGGTTCAACGTGGCCTGGTTGACCATGACCCGGTGCAGCTCGACGGACTCGCAACTGTTGATCAGTGCGTGGAAACCGCGACCGATGTTCAGCAGCACCGTCTCGATCGGTATGTCGTCCGGCAGCTCGAACAGCAGTTCGGGCAATTGCTCCACGCACTTGGCCTTCACCGCTGCGGAGAACAGCGTCTCCTTGTCGGTGAAGTGGCTGTACACCGTCAGCTTCGACACGCCTGCCTCGGCGGCGATGGCGTCCATGCTGCTGCCGTCGTAGCCGTAACGAAGGAAAAGAGTCTTTGCCGCCTCGAGGATGGCCTTGCGCTTGGCCGGGTCCTTGGGGCGGCCCGGGCCGCTGGGTGGTAACAGATTGTTAGACATTCCGCTCTTTTAATACTGGACTGGTGAGTTTGCTATTTTTACTATACCCGGCAGTATAAATATTCCAACCGCTCTGTGCGAAAGGTCATCTCCCATGTTTCGCCACGTCCTGTCTCTCGCTGCATCTCTCAGCCTCGCCAGTCTCCTCGTCGCCTGCGGTAACGGCGAGCCCGTCAAGCAGCCGGTCCGGCCGGCCATGGTCGTCAAGCCGAAGCCGGCGGCCGAAGCGATGGAAGCCTACCCCGGCGAGGTGCGGGCGCGCTACGAACCCGAGCTGGCCTTCCGTATCGGCGGCAAGGTGGCCAAGCGCCTGGTGGATGTCGGGGCGCGAGTGAAGAAGGATCAGCCGCTGGCCGAACTGGACCCCGAGGACGTGCGCCTGCAACTGGAGGCCACCCGTGCCCAGGTGGCGGCGGCGGAAGCCAACCTGCAACTGGCCCGCGCCGAGCGCGACCGCTACAAGACCCTGCTGGAGCGCCAGTTGGTCAGTCGCTCGCAGTACGACAATGCGGAGAACGTCTACCGCTCGAACGAGGCCCGGCTGAAGCAGATCCGCGCCGAATATAACGTCGCCAGCAACCAGGCCGCCTACACCGTGCTGCGCGCGCCGCAGGACGGCGTGATCGCCAGCCGCCAGGTGGAAGTGGGGCAGGTGGTCGCCGCTGGGCAGACGGTTTTCACCCTGGCCGCCGATGGCGAGCGCGAAGTGCTGTTCAGCGTGCCGGAGCAGGTGTTCGAGCGCTTCCGCATCGGCCAGGACGTTTCGGTGGAACTCTGGTCGCAGCCCGATCAACGCTTCCCCGGCCGCATCCGTGAGCTGGCCCCTGCTGCCGACCCGCAGTCGCGCACCTTCGCCGCGCGGGTGGCGTTCAGCGAGGGCAAGGTGCCCGCCGAGCTGGGCCAGAGTGCGCGGGTATTCGTCAAGGTGAACGGTGACGTGCCGCTATCGGTGCCGCTGTCGGCGCTGAGCGCGGAAGGCGGCAGGCCGTTCGTCTGGGTGGTCGATCCCAAGGATTCCACGCTGCAGCGGCGTGCGGTGCGAACCGGGGCGTTCGGCGAGAAACGGGTGCCGATCCTGGAAGGATTGTCGGTGGACGACTGGGTGGTGGCAGCGGGTGTCCAGTTGCTGCGGGAGGGGCAGGCGGTACGGCCGGTGGACCGGGATAACCGGGTGGTCGAACTGGCGGCGAAGGAGTGACCGCGATGGGCTTCAACCTGTCTGCCTGGGCGCTGCGCAATCGTCAGATCGTTCTTTACATCATGCTGCTGATGGGCGCGGTCGGTGCGCTGTCCTACTCCAAACTGGGGCAGAGCGAGGACCCACCGTTCACCTTCAAGGCCATGGTCATCCGCACCCTCTGGCCGGGTGCCAGCGCCGAAGAGGTCTCCCGGCAGGTCACCGAGCGCATCGAAAAGAAGCTGATGGAGACCGGCGACTACGAGCGGATCGTTTCGTTCTCTCGCCCTGGTGAATCGCAGGTGACCTTCATGGCCCGCGATTCCATGCATTCCGCTGACATCCCCGAGCTCTGGTACCAGATACGCAAGAAGGTCGGCGATATCCGCTACACCCTGCCGCCGGACATCCAGGGGCCGTTCTTCAACGATGAGTTCGGCACCACCTTCGGCAACATCTACGCGCTGACCGGCGAAGGCTTCGATTACGCCGTTCTCAAGGACTACGCCGACCGCCTGCAGATCCAGTTGCAGCGGGTCAAGGACGTGGGCAAGGTCGAGCTGGTCGGCCTGCAGGACGAAAAAATCTGGATCGAGCTTTCCAACGTCAAGCTGGCCACCCTCGGCGTGCCGCTCCAGGCGGTGCAGCAAGCGCTTGAAGAGCAGAACGCCATGGCGGCCACCGGCTTCTTCGAAACCGCCAGCGACCGGGTACAGCTACGGGTATCCGGTCGTTTTGCGTCGGTGGAGGAGATCCGCAATTTCCCCATCCGCGTCGGCGACCGTACCTTCCGCCTCGGCGACGTGGCCGATGTGCGGCGTGGCTTCAACGACCCGCCGGCGCCCCGCATGCGCTTCATGGGCGAGGACGCCATCGGTCTGGCAGTTTCGATGAAGGCGGGTGGCGACATCCTGGCCCTGGGCGAATCCCTCGAACATGAGTTCGCCCTATTGCAGGAAAACCTGCCGGTCGGCATGCAGCTGCGCAAGGTGTCTGACCAGCCGGCGGCGGTGAAGACCGGCGTGGGCGAGTTCGTCCGGGTACTGGCCGAGGCGCTGGTCATCGTCCTGCTGGTGAGCTTCTTCTCCCTCGGGCTGCGCACCGGTCTGGTGGTGGCGTTGTCGATCCCGCTGGTTCTGGCGATGACCTTCGCCATCATGAACTACTTCAATATCGGGCTGCACAAGATCTCCCTCGGCGCGCTGGTGCTCGCCCTCGGGCTGCTGGTGGACGACGCGATCATTGCGGTGGAGATGATGGCGATCAAGATGGAGCAGGGCTTCGACCGTCTCAAGGCGGCCAGCTACGCCTGGACCAGCACCGCCTTTCCCATGCTCACCGGGACCCTGATCACCGCTGCCGGCTTCCTGCCGATCGCCACGGCAGAGTCCAGTACCGGCGAATACACCCGTTCGATCTTCCAGGTAGTGGCTATCTCGCTGCTGGCCTCCTGGGTTGCCGCGGTGGTGTTCGTGCCCTATCTCGGCGAGCGCCTGCTGCCGGACCTGGCCAAACGTCATGCCGAGAAGCATGGCGGTAGCGATAAGGGCCACGACCCCTACTCCACGCCGTTCTACCAGCGTTTTCGGCGAGTAGTGGAATGGTGCGTCCGGCGGCGCAAGACGGTGCTGTTGCTCACCGTCGGCGCTTTCGTTGCGGCGGTGGTGCTGTTCCGTTTCGTGCCGCAGCAGTTCTTCCCGGCCTCCGGGCGGCTGGAGCTGATGGTCGACCTGAAACTGGCCGAGGGCGCGTCTCTGGTGGCCACCGAGGCCGAGGTCAAGCGCCTGGAGAAGCTGATCGCCGGACATGAGGGCGTCGACAACTACGTAGCTTATGTCGGTACCGGATCGCCGCGCTTCTATCTCCCGCTCGACCAGCAACTGCCAGCGGCCAGCTTCGCCCAGTTCGTCGTGCTGGCGAAGACCGTCGAGGATCGCGAGCGCATCCGTGGCTGGCTGATCAAGACCATGGACGAGGATTTCCCCACCTTGCGCAGTCGCGTTTCGCGCCTCGAGAACGGTCCGCCGGTGGGCTATCCGATCCAGTTCCGCGTGACCGGCGAGCACATCGAGGAGGTCCGTGCCCTGGCCCGCGAAGTGGAGGCCAAGGTACGCGAGAATCCCTACGTGGTGAACGTGCACCTGGACTGGGAAGAGCCGAGCAAGGTGGTGCGCCTGAATATCGATCAGGAGCGGGCCCGTGCATTGGGTGTCAGCACTGCGGATGTGTCGCGTTTCCTGCAGAGCTCCCTGACCGGATCGAGCGTCAGCCAGTACCGCGAAGACAACGAGCTGATCGAAATCCTTCTGCGCGGCACGCCGCGCGAGCGCAACGACCTCACGCTGCTGCAGAGCCTGGCGGTGCCCACCAGCAATGGCCGCAGTGTCGCGCTGTCGCAGATCGCCACCTTCGACTACAGCTTCGAGGAAGGCATCATCTGGCACCGCAACCGTCTGCCCAACGTCACCGTGCGCGCCGATATCTACGGGCCCGAGCAGCCGGCCACGCTGGTCAGCCAGATCCTGCCGACCCTGGAGCCGATTCGCGCCAAACTACCGTCCGGTTACCTGCTGGAGGTGGGCGGTACCCTGGAGGACTCGGCGCGCGGGCAGAAATCGGTAAACGCCGGCCTGCCATTGTTCGTGGTGGTGGTGTTGACGCTGCTGATGGCACAACTGAAGAGCTTCTCGCGCTCGGCGATGGTGTTCCTCACCGCGCCCCTGGGGCTGATCGGCGTGACCCTGTTCCTCCTGGTGTTCCGCCAGCCGTTCGGCTTCGTTGCGATGCTCGGCACCATCGCCCTGGCCGGCATGATCATGCGCAACTCGGTGATCCTGGTGGACCAGATCGAACAGGACATCGAGGCCGGCCTGGACCGTTGGCACGCCATCATCGAGGCGACGGTGCGCCGCTTCCGGCCCATCGTGCTGACGGCGCTGGCCTCGGTACTGGCGATGATCCCGCTGTCGCGCAGCATCTTCTTCGGCCCCATGGCCGTGGCTATCATGGGCGGCCTGGTGGTTGCCACCGCGCTGACCCTGCTGTTCCTGCCGGCGCTGTATGCCGCCTGGTTCAGGGTGAAGAAGGAAAGCTGACGAGGTCGTTCAGGGCGGGTTTCCCGCCCTGTCATGTCAGGCCATGCCGATTGCGGCTGGCCTGGACGATGCGTTGCGCCGGCACCCGCAGTTGAGCCAGCAGGTAGTCGGCGAAGTCCGGCGCATAGCCCTGCTTGCCGATGGCGCGCGCCATGCAGCCCAGCCAGGCTTCGCTTAAGGCTTCGTCGACCGGCCATTGCGCATGGAAAGAAGGAATGGCGATGGGGCCGTACTTCTCGCTGAACAGCTTCGGCCCACCGAGCCAGCCACTGAGAAAGCTGGCCAGCTTGTCGCGGCTCGGTGCCAGGTCTTCGGGATGCAGGCGCCGCAAGGCGGCGGCCTCGGGCCATTCGTCCATCTGCCGATAGAACTCGTCGACCAACCGGCGAAGTCCCTCGATACCTCCGGAGCCCGGTAGGAGGCATCGCCGACACCGTAGACGGGCTTTTCGCTCATCGCATCCAGGCTCCGGTTAGAGCAGGCCGAAGACTTTCTTCGCCAGGCTGGTGGCGGCACCAGCCGGGTTCTGGCGAATGCTCGCCTCTTGCTTGGCGATCACCTCGAAGAGCGCGTTCAGCGCCTGCTCGGTGACGTAGCCCTCGACGCTGGCGCTTTTCGCGTCGATGACACCGAAGGTGGCCGCCTGGCTGGCGAAGGCGTTGTACTGCTGGGCCAGGCCGACCTGATCGGTGGCCTTCTTCACGATTGGCAGGAAGCGCGCGCGGATCTGCTCGCGGCTGGTGCGGTTCAGGTACTGGGTGGCAGCGTCGTTGGGGCCGGACAGGATGCCCTTGGCGTCGGTCACGGTCATCTTTTTCACTGCGTCCAGCAGCAAGGCCTGGGCTTCCGGCACCGCCGCTTCGGCGGCCTTGTTCATGCTGGTTTCGAGCTGTTCGACCTGCGCCCCCATGCCCATCATCTTCATGGTGCGGGCCGCCTTGCCGAGCTTGCCCGGCAGTTCGATGCGCACCTCGGGATCGTTGCTGAACCCGCCGGGTTTGCCGAGTTGCTGCACGGCCACCTTGGCGCCCTGAGCGAGAGCATCCTTAAGACCGCCGCTGGCTTCGGACTGGCTGAGATCGGCGAGCGACAGGGCGAATGCGCTGGCGGAGAGGGTAAGGGTGGCGAGCAGGGTGGTCAGGCGAAGCATGTGGGGTTCCTCGAAAAGGCGTCGGGGCGAGCATAGCGGACGCTGGCGCCGGTGCGAACCGGCGCCAGTCTCAAGAACAGCGACAATGCCTTAGACCACGGCCTCGGCACTGTCCTCGCTACGCTCCATGGTTACCTGGCGGATCGACAGGCGGATTTCCGCCGGCAGCACGCGCTTGGCCGCGCCTTCGGCCAGTTCGCCGAGCTGCGGGTGGTAGCTGAGCTTGCCTGCTTCGTCCTGGCGCAGCACACCCTGGTCGAGCAGGCTCTGGATGAAGTGGCGGAACAGGCTCTTGTCGAAGAATTCCGGGGCGTTCAAGCCATGGAGGATCGACAGGCGCTGGGCCATCACGGTGCAGAGATTCTCCAGCTCCTCGGCAGACAGTGTGTTCTGCCCGCCGTTGATCAGCAGGGCGATGGCCATGTAGAAGCGTTGCAGGGTCTGCACGATGGCGCGGGCCAGCAGGGTCAGCAGGACGAACTGCCGCGAGCTGGGCGCCGGGCGCACGAACACGTCGTTCTCGAACTTCAGCAGGCCCTGGTCGACGAACGCAGCCAGCCAGTCGTCGATCACCGCATCCAGCTCTTCCACTTCGTAGCGAATGAACAGTTCCGACTGCAGGTAGGGGTAGAGCGCGCGGGTGTAGCGCAGGATCTGCTCGCGGCTCATCCGCGCGCTGCTCTGGAAAAAGCTGGCGAGCAACGCCGGCAGAGCGAAGACGTGGAGGATGTTGTTGCGGTAGTAAGTCATCAGGACGGCGTTCTGTTCGTCCAGATAGAGAATGCGGCCGAGGGCGTCCTTTTGTTCGGCGAGCAGGTCCATGCTGCGGACGTATTCGATCAGCGCCTGGCCATCGCCGTCCGGCAGTGTGGAGTGGACCGAGTAGGGCACCCGGCGCAGCAGCGCCAGGTAGAGGTCCAGCACCCGCGCCAGAGCCTTCTCGTCGAGCGCCAGCTTGCTGGTGGACAGCAGCGCCAGGGCGACCAGGTTGACCGGGTTGACCGCCGCCGCTTCGTTCAGGTGCTGGGCGACGCGGTCGGCGAGACGGTTGGTGGTCTCGTTGAGCCAGGCCGGGCGATATTGCGGGCCGAGTTCCTGATCACGCCAACCAGGCTGTTCGCGGTCGAGGAAGTCGGCCAGCTTGATCGGCTCGCCGAAGTTGACCCAGACCTGGCCGAAGCGCTGCTTGAGGGCGCCGATGACCTTGAAGAGGTCGAAGATCGATTCCTTCTTCTTCGCTGCGCCGCGCAGTTCGCCAAGGTAGGTACGGCCCTCCAGCACCCGCTCGTAGCCGATATAGACCGGCACGAAGACGATGGGCAGGCGCGAGGAGCGCAGGAAGCTGCGCAGGGTGATGGCGAGCATGCCGGTCTTCGGTTGCAGCATGCGGCCGGTACGCGAACGGCCGCCTTCGACGAAGTACTCCACCGGGAAGCCGCGGCTGAACAAGGTATAGAGGTATTCGTTGAACACCGCGGTATAGAGCGGGTTGCCCTTGAAGGTGCGGCGCATGAAGAAGGCGCCGCCCCGGCGCAGCAGGCCGCCGATCACCGGCATGTTCAGGTTGATCCCGGCGGCGATGTGCGGCGGGGTCAGGCCGTTGCGGAACAACAGGTAGGACAGCAGCAGGTAATCGATGTGGCTGCGGTGGCAGGGCACGTAGATCACCTCGTGGCCGTGCACCACGCTTTGCACCTGCTCGATGTGGTTGATCCGGATGCCCTCGTAGAGCTTGTTCCAGAACCACGACAGCACCACTTCGAGGAAGCGGATCGCGGTGTAGGCGAAGTCCGAAGCGATCTCGTTGCCGTAGCGCAGGGCCTGGGCTTCGGCCTTCTCCACGGAAATCTTCTCGCGCTCGGCCTCGTCGAGGATGGCCTGGCGAACCAGGGGCGCGTGTACCAGCCCTTTCACCAGATTGCGCCGGTGCGACAGGTCCGGGCCGATCACGGCGGTCTTCTGGTTGCGGAAATGCACGCGCAGGATGCGATGGACCATGCGAAGGGTGCGCTCCTCGCCCTTGTCCTGCTCGACCAGCTCGCGCAGGTGGATGGGTGTGGAGAACTGCACTCGGGTCTTGCGGCCGAGGATGAGGATGCTCACCAGCCGGCGCAGGCGCCCAGTGACCGCCCAGGTGTCGGCGAACAGCAGTTTCCAGGGGCTGGTCTCGCGATCCGGCGACTGGCCCCAGAACACGCTGACCGGGACGATCTGCACATCCTCGACGTTGTGCTGGCCGAGGGCATTGACCAGCCGCACCAGCGTCGGCGAGGCACCGCGCTTGCCCTGGCGGCCGAGCCAGCCGGGCGCCGGGGTCAAATAGAAGAAGGCCGCGGGCTCGACATGGCCACCCACCGCCACCGGCAGCACCGGACGCGGCAGGCCGGCCTTGGTGCATTCCGTATCGACCACCGCGAGGTCGCTGACCGAGGGCTGCTGCAGCACGTAGAACACCGGTTTGCTGCGGTCGAGCTGGAGGGAAAAGGCCGACTGGTTGATGGTTTCCGAGCGCACCCAGAGATACAGCAGGCGGCGCAGGGTACCGAAGGCGAGGCGGCGAAACGGGGAGCGGGTCATACGATCGGGTGACGGTGTCGAGCGAAGCTCGGGGCGGCTAGTGTGCCGTATCCGCCAGTGGGCCGCAAAAAACCTGTAAATCACTGAAAACATTCTGCAACCCGCTTCACGCCGGGCGTCTTGCAATGGCCGCGGGCGCCCCCATATAGTCCGGCGTCGTTGCAGAGGGCCCGTCCGGTGCCGTCCTGGCGAACGGAAGGGTCTTGACCGGAATGGTGAGAGGCCATGATCGAGATCAGTCATCTAAGTAAGCGTTTCGCGCAGCACACCGCGGTGGACAACCTGTCCTTCCGAGTCCAGCAGGGAGAAGTGCTGGGATTCCTCGGCCCGAACGGCGCCGGTAAATCCACCACCATGAAGATGCTCACCGGCTTCCTCGCGCCGACCTCGGGCACCGCCAGCATCCTCGGTTTCGATATCCAGACCCAGACCCTCCAGGCCCAGCGGCAGATCGGCTACCTGCCGGAAGGCGCGCCCTGCTACGGCGACATGACGGTGCGCGGCTTCCTCGCGTTCATCGCCGAGGTGCGTGGATTCCGGGGTGCCGAGAAGAAAGAACGGGTCAGCAAGGCCGTCGCCCTGGTGGAATTGGAAAACGTCCTCGAACAATCCATCGAGACGCTGTCCAAGGGCTTCAAGCGTCGCGTCGGGCTGGCCCAGGCGATCCTCCACGATCCCAAGGTGCTGATCCTCGACGAACCTACCGATGGCCTCGATCCCAACCAGAAACATCAGGTCCGCCAGCTCATCCAGAGCCTGGCGAAGGACAAGATCGTCATCATCTCCACCCATATCCTCGAGGAAGTGACCGCCGTCTGTACCCGCGCGGTGGTGATCGCCGGCGGCCGGCTGGTGGCCGACAGCACGCCCTTCGAACTGGAGAGCCGTTCGCGCTATCACCAGGCGGTGACCCTGGTGGCCGAGGATGCGCTGGACGTCGCGGCGCTGGCGGAATTGCCGGGCGTGGCGGGTATCGAGGAAAACGGCATCGCCAACAGCCTGACGGTGCTGGCCAAGCCGGGCGAGGTGATCTTCCCGCAGGTCAACGATCTGATCCGCGAGCGCGGCTGGAAAATCAAGGAATTGGACGTGGAGCGTGGGCGCCTCGATGAGGTGTTCCGCACCCTGACCCGGGGAGAAGCGGCATGAAACAGCTACTCGTCGTCTTCAAGCGCGAGCTGGCGAGCTACTTCGCGACCCCGCTGGCCTATGTGTTCATCGTCATCTTCCTGGTGCTGTCCGGGGTATTCACCTTCTACCTGGGCGGCTTCTACGAGCGCGGCCAGGCCGACCTGTCGCCGTTCTTCAATTTCCACCCTTGGCTCTACCTGTTCCTGGTGCCGGCCATCGCCATGCGCCTCTGGGCGGAGGAGCGCAAGTCCGGCTCCATCGAGTTGCTGATGACGCTGCCGATCACCCGCTTCGAGGCGGTCACCGGCAAGTTCCTCGCCGCCTGGGCGTTCGCCGGCATCGCGCTGATGCTCACCTTCCCCATGGTGATCACGGTCAACTACCTGGGCGAGCCGGACAACGGCGCCATCCTCACCGCCTACATCGGCAGTTGGCTGCTGGCCGGCTCGTACCTGGCGATCGGCTCCTGCATGTCGGCGCTGGCGAAGAACCAGGTGATCGCCTTCATCCTGGCGGTGAGCGTGTGCTTCCTGTTCATCGTCAGCGGGTTCCCGCTGGTGCTGGACGCGTTCAACGCCTGGGCGCCGCAGTGGCTGCTCGATGCGGTGTCGTCGCTGAGCTTCCTGATTCGCTTCGACGCCATCAGCAAGGGCGTGATCGACCTGCGCGACCTGCTCTATTTCGTCACCCTGATCGCCGCCTGGCTGGCTGCCACGGCGGTGGTGGTCGATCTGAAGAAGGCTGACTGAACATGAAGAGACTCCTGTATTCCGGCGCCGGGCTGTTGCTGATCGCCCTGGCCTTCCTCGCCTTCAACATGGTGTCCAGCCTGGCGTTCACCGACGCGCGGCTGGACCTGACCGAGCAGAAGCTCTATACCATTTCCGACGGCACCCGGCGCATCCTCGATGAGCTGGACGAGCCGATCAACCTGTACTTCTTCTACTCCGACAAGACCGCCAAGGACCTAGTGACCCTGCGCAACTACGCCAAGCGCGTGGAAGAGATGCTCAAGGCCTACGAGCGTGCCGCCGACGGCAAGATCAAACTGCATATCGTCGATCCCGAGCCGTTCTCGGAAGACGAAGACAAGGCGGCGGAGTTCGGTCTGCAGGCGGTACCGCTGAACCAGGGCGGCGAGCAGGTCTACTTCGGCCTGGCCGGGACCAACAGCCTGGACGGCGTGCAGATCATTCCGTTCTTCCCGATGGACCAGGAAGAGTTCCTCGAATACGAGATCAGCCGCCTGGTGCAGAGCCTGGCCAAGCCCGACCGGCCGGTGGTGGGCGTGTTGTCTGGCCTGCAGATGAACGGTGGCTTCGACATGATGAGCCGTCAGCCGACACCGCCGTGGATGCTGATGGAAGAAGTGCGCCAGTTGTTCAAGATCGAGAGCCTGAAAAACGACATCGACCAGATCCCGGAAGACGTTTCCGTGCTGTGGCTGGTGCATCCTAAGCAACTGCCGCAGCAGACCCTCTATGCCATCGACCAGTTCGTCCTGCGTGGCGGCAAGTTGCTGGTGTTCGTCGACCCGTACAGCGAAGCGGATAACGGCATGGAAATGCCGGGCGAGATGGCCGGCGACAAATCCTCCGATCTGGAGCCGCTGTTCAAGGCCTGGGGGCTGCGCCTGATGCCCGGCAAGGTGCTCGGCGACGGCTCCTATGCCATGGCCGTGAGCATGGGGCAGGGCCAGCGTCCGGTGCGCCATGCGGCTTGGCTGAGCCTGCCGCAGAAGGCCCTCGACCAGAATGACGTCAGCACCTCGGGCCTGGAAACTGTCACGGTGGCCACGGCCGGCATTCTCGAGCCGGTGGAGGGGGCCCAGACCCACTTCACGCCGCTGATCCAGAGTTCCGAATACGCCATGCCGTTCGACGCCCAGCGCTTCGCCATGCTGAGTAACCCCGAAGAGCTGATCCGCGAGCTGGAGCCCACCGGCGAGCGCTATGCCATCGCGGCGCGTATCAGCGGTCCGGCGAAGAGCGCCTTCCCGGACGGCATCGAAGGCCGCAAGGACGGACTCAAGGAAGCGGCCAACATCAACGTGATCGCGGTGGCCGACACCGACCTGCTGACCGATCGCATGTGGGTGCAGGTGCAGGACTTCTTCGGCCAGCGTATCCCGCAGCCCTGGGCGGACAACGCCGGTTTCGCCATCAACGCGCTGGATAATCTGGCCGGCTCGGACGCATTGATCAGCGTGCGTTCCCGTGGCCGTTTCACCCGGCCCTTCACCGTGGTGGAAGCCTTGCAGCGCGACGCCGAGGTCAAGTTCCGCGAGAAGGAACAGGTCCTACAACAGCGTCTCGCCGACACCGAACAGAAGCTGGCCGCCCTGCAACGCAGCGACGATCCGGCCAAGGTCCTGGAGCTGACGCCGGAACAGCAGGCCACGTTGCAGCAGTTCCTCCAGGAAAAGGTTCGTATCCGGAAGGAATTGCGCGAGGTGCGCTATCAGCTGAACGCGGATATCGAAAAGCTGGGCCGCACCCTGAAGTTCGTCAATATCGCACTGGTGCCCCTCGTGCTGACGCTTGCCGTGTTGGCCCTCTGGGTGTGGCGCCGCCGCCGTCAGGCTTGAGGAGGAATCCATGGGTCGTAGAAGTCTGTCGTTCCTGGCCTTGCTGGCCGCCGCGCTGCTGATCGCCTTCTTCTGGCTGCAGCGCGAGCCGCAGCCGGTGGCTACCGCCCAGGAACCGTTGTTGCCGATGCTGCAGGGCAAGTTCAACGAAGTCAGCGCCATCGAGATACAGCGTCCCGGCCAGCCGCTGGTGCGTCTGGCACGCAAGGACGGCGTCTGGGTGGTGCCGGCCAAGTCGGACTACCCGGCCGCCGGGCAACCGCTGGCCGAGCTGCTGCGTGCCTTGAGCGAGGCTCGCAAGGTCGAGGCGAAGACCCGCAACCCCGAGTTCCACGGTCGCCTCGGTCTGGCTGAGCAGGGCAAGGAGGGCGAGCAGGCCACTCGACTGACGTTGGAGCGCGGTACCGGTGAGCCGGTGCGCCTGCTGATCGGCAAGGCGGCTCCCCAGGGACGTGGCCAGATGGTGCGTCTGGCCGGGGACCCGCAGGTGTGGCTGGTCAACCAGAGCATCGAGATGCCGGCCAACGAGCTGGCCTGGCTCGACCGGCGGGTAACGGTGATCCCCTTTGGCGACATTCGCGAATTCGACCTGCGCCATGCCGGCGAGCAACTGACGCTGTTCCGCGAGAGCAAGGACGAGCCCAACCTCAAGGTCCGGCAGATGCCGCAGGGCCAGCGGTTGGCCTACGAGGCGGTCGCCAACGGCATGGTCATGCCGCTCTCGCGCCTGGACTTCGCCGAGGCGGCGCCCCTGGCCCAGGTGCAGTTCAAGGGCAAGCCGGAACTGGAGTTCACGCTCGCCACCTTTGCCAGCGGACGGCTCAAGGGGGCCGTTTATGCACAGGGCGGAGAGCACTGGCTGACACTGCCGGAACGCGAAGGCCTGTCCGAGGCCGAGGTACCCGCGAAGGCGGATTGGACCTACCGTCTGGAGCCTTATCAGTACCAGGCGATGGCGAAGAAGTTGAAGGATTTGTTACCCGAAAAGACCCCTTGAAATGCGTGGAAGCCCCGTGCCACGGGGCTTCCGGCTGTCCGGAAAAAATTGCTTTTCACTCGCAGGTCTTGCTTTATACTTCGGTGGCGGTCGATTTAAGAACGCGATTCGAATACCCGCTCCATGCTCTCTTCGGCCGGGGTTGGATATAACAAGAAGAACGTTTTTGCCGAACCGTCGAGGTCCTCAACTCTGGGGGCAATCAAAAAAATTGCGAGTTGGAGAATGTGGTAATGGCTGATCGTGAGGTCGGAACCGTCAAGTGGTTCAATGATGCCAAAGGCTATGGATTCATTCAGCGCGAAAGCGGCCCGGACGTGTTCGTTCACTACCGCGCCATCCGTGGCGAAGGTCACCGCTCCCTGGTCGAAGGCCAGAAGGTCGAGTTCTCGGTGATCCAAGGTCAGAAAGGCCTGCAGGCGGAAGACGTCGCCAGAATGTGAGACCTCAACAAAAGGCCCATCCTACGATGGGCCTTTTGTTTTTACAGGCATTGCCCGGTGCTTCGTTATGCGAAGCATATCGTCCAGCTCGTGCCTGTTTCCCGTGACGCCGGACCGTTCGGTACCGGTCGCAGGGTTCGTGAAGGCTTTTCAGCGTACCGTTCAGGTGCGCCAGATGATCTCTTTCTCGCCGTCGGCATTGACGCTTAGCCAGCGGTCGGCCTGCTCTTCGCCTTCTTCTTCGTTCCAGCCGCCCGGTGCGCAGCGGATTTCCACGCCCAGCGTGGCGAAGGCCGCTTTCGCGCAGGCCAGGTCATCCGCCCAGGGCGTGGCGTCGCTTTCCAAATAGAGGCTGTGCCACTTGCCCACGGCGTTGGGCAGCCAGGTCACCGGAATGCCATCGGCCTCGCATTTGAACGTCTGCCCCTTGCGCTGCCACGGCGTGCAGGGGCCGAGCGCTTCGCTCAGCCAGCGAGTGACGTCTTCTTGATCGGCATCCTTCAGGTAGATCTCGATATCCGGTTGACGCATGCGGGTTTCCTGGTGGGCTGTGGGTTCTGGCAGGCGTGGGCTCAGGCCAGTCGTTCGATCCAATCGTAGCGTATGGACACCCGTACCTCGAACGGCTCGGCGATCACCGCGGCGCGACGCTCGGCGCTGGCGCGCCAACCGTGGGGCGTCATGGCCAGGAGGTCGGCACGTACGTCCGGGGTGTCGAGCGCCAGCACAAAGTCGAGTGTCTCGCTGTGGGCCAGCCGCATGCCGTCGGGAATCTGCGACAGGTGTTTGGTGTCGTCGTAGTCGCGGACCTCGTCGTACAGGCGGGCGCGCAGCTCGAGCAGATGCTCGCCGGTCGGGCCCATGCGCAGCAGGCCGCCGCCCGGTGCCAGCAGGCGCCGGGCCTCCTGCCAGTCCAGCGGGCTGAACACGCTGGCGATCAGGTCGCAACTGGCGTCGGCCAGCGGAACGCGGGCCATGCTCGCCACCAGCCAGGAAAGTTGCGGTACCCGGCGACAGGCGCGTTTCACCGCCTCGCGGGAGATATCCAACGCGTAGCCTTCGGCCTCCGGCAGCGCCTGGGCGATTTGCGCGGTGTAGTAGCCTTCGCCGCAGCCGATATCCAGCCAGCGCCGCGGTGCGCGCTCGGCGGCCAGTTCGGTGAGGCGCGCCGCCAGCGGCGCGTAGTGCCCGCCGTCGAGGAAACGGCGCCGGGCTTCGACCATGGTGCTGTTGTCGCCCGGATCACGGCTTTTCTTGTGCTGCACCGGCAGCAGATTCAGATAACCCTGGCGGGCACGGTCGAAACGGTGGCCGGCCGGGCAGGCCACGCCGTTTTCGACCGGGCTCAGCGGCGCTTGGCAGAGAGGGCAGATGAGCATGTTCACGCCAGCAGCTTGACCAGGGTCTGGTAGTAGATTTCGGTCAGCAGGTCGAGGTCGCTGGCCAGGACGCGTTCGTTGATCTGGTGGATGGTGGCATTGACCGGGCCGAGTTCGACCACCTGGGTGCCCATGGTGGCGATGAAACGTCCGTCCGAGGTGCCGCCACTGGTGGAAGGGGTGGTGTCGCGGCCGGTGACGTCCTTGATGCTGGCGGCCACCGCATCGAGCAGCGCACCCGGCTCGGTGAGGAAGGGCAGGCCGGACAGCGCCCATTCCACGTGCCAGTCCAGGCCGTGCTTGTCGAGAATGGCGGCAACGCGATGTTGCAGGCCCTCTACCGTGGATTCGGTGGAAAAGCGGAAGTTGAACATCGCGTGGAGTTCGCCGGGAATCACGTTGCTGGCACCGGTTCCGGACTGGATATTGGAAATCTGGAAGCTGGTCGGCGGGAAGAAGGCGTTGCCGTCGTCCCAGTGCTCGGCAGCGAGCTCGGCCAGCGCCGGCGCCGCGAGATGGATCGGGTTCTTCGCCAGGTGCGGATAGGCCACGTGACCCTGGACGCCGCGAATGGTCAGCTTGGCGCCCAGCGAGCCGCGCCGGCCGTTCTTCACCACATCGCCGACCAGGGAGGTACTGGAGGGTTCGCCGACGATGCACCAGTCCAGGCGCTCGCCGCGTGCGGCCAGACGCTCGACCACGGCCTTGGTGCCGTGTTGGGCCGGGCCTTCCTCGTCGCTGGTGATGAGGAAGGCGATGGCGCCGTTGTGCTGCGGGTGATCGGCGACGAAGCGCTCCACCGCCACGATCATTGCCGCCAGGCTGCCTTTCATGTCCGCCGCGCCGCGTCCGCAGAGCATGCCCTGCTCATCGATCAGGGCTTCGAATGGCTGGTGCTGCCAGGCCTGCAGGGGGCCGGTCGGTACCACGTCGGTGTGGCCGGCGAAGCACAGCACCGGGCCGTCGCCTCCGCGCTTGGCCCAGAAGTTCTCCACCTCTTCGATGCGCATCCGTTCGGTCGTGAAACCGACGGCGGCCAGCCGGCGCATCATCAGGTCCTGGCAGCCTTCGTCCACCGGTGTGACCGATGGGCGGCGAATCAGCTCGCAGGCCAGTTCCAGGGTAGGCGACAGGGCGGGGGAGGGGGCGGTCATGGCGCGACTCCAGCAAGGCGAGGGGCGTGGAAAAGGCGCACATCTTAAAGCAAAACGATTACCGGGCGGTGGCGAGCGCCGCTGCTTTTCGGCAGCGGCGCCCGGCCGGTTCGGTCAGGCGATGGCGGGCTCGACGGCTTCCTGCGGCTTCGGCACCGAAGACAGCAGGGCCATGATCAGCGCGGCCAGGTAAGGCAGGGACTGCATCAGCAGCACGGCGACCCAGAAAATCACGTCCGGGCTGGGGAAGCCCTGGACGACGGCGATGCCGGCGGCGGCGCCCCACAGCAGCAGCATGACGAAGACCTCTTCGCGGGCTTCGCCCAGCGCGATCAGCAGGCCGCTGTTGGTTTTCATCTTCGGCGTACGGAAGAACGGGATGCTGCTGGTGAAGAAACCGTACAGGACCGCCTTGGCGATAGTATGCGACAGCGCCAGGCCGGCCACCGCAGCGTAGAAGGCGTCCCTCAGGTTGACGCCGACTTGGCGCTGGTAGAGGAACAGGATCTTGCCCAGTTTGAAGAAGAACAGCGCCAGCGGCGGAATGGCGAAGATCAGCAATGGCGGGTCGACCCGCTGCGGCACGATGATCATCGCGGCCGACCAGAGCAGCGCACCGATGGTGAAGAAGATGTTCAGACCGTCGGCGATCCACGGCAGCCAGCCGGCGACGAAGTGGTAGCGCTGGCCGCGGGTCAGGGCGGTGTCCTTGCCGAACAGCAAGCTGCGGGCGTGCCGCTTCATGATCTGAATGGCGCCGTAGGCCCAGCGGAAGCGCTGCTTCTTGAAGTCGATGAAGGTGTCGGGCATCAGTCCTTTGCCGTAGCTGTCCTCGAAATAGGCAGCGGACAGGCCCTTCTGGAACACCCGCAGGCCCAGTTCGGCGTCTTCGGTGATGCACCAGCCGGCCCATTTCAGCTCGTCGAGAACCGATTTGCGGGTCATGGTCATGGTGCCGTGCTGGATGATCGCATCGCGGTCGTTGCGGGTCACCATGCCGATGTGGAAGAAGCCCTTGTACTCGGCGTAGCAGAGCTTCTTGAACAGCGAGTCCTTGTCGTCGCGGTAGTCCTGCGGCGACTGCACCACGGCGATCTTCGGGTCGGCGAAGTGCGGCACCATGTGCTTCAGCCAATTCGGGCTGACGCAATAGTCGGAGTCGATCACCGCGACCACTTCGGCATCCGGAGCGGTGCGCTCCAGGGCGTAGTTCAGGGCGCCGCCCTTGAACCCGGCGAGCGGTGCGACATGGAAGAAGCGGAAGCGCGGGCCGAGGGTCTCGCAGTAGGCCTGCACCGGCTCCCAGACGGCCGGGTCCTTGGTGTTGTTGTCGATCACCAGGACTTCGTAGTCCGGGTAATCGAGGCGGGCCAGGGCGTCGAGGGTTTCTTTCACCATTTCCGGCGGTTCGTTGTAGCACGGCACGTGGACCGAGACCTTGGGCCGGTAGGCGTTCTCGGCGGTGACCGGTGGGAAGGGCCGGCGGCGCTTGCTGGTCCAGACGGCCTCGGCCAGTTCGTGGGCCTCGGTGAGGAGGACGATGACCACGCCCAGCGCGCCCATGGCCAGCAGGCAGCCGACGGTGAGGCTGAACCAGGTGCTGTACTGCTGGCTGTAGTCATAGCCGATCCAGACCAGGATCGAGCCCGCCGCGAAGGACACGAAGGTGAGGAAGGTCCGGCCGCGCTGGCGCAGCGAGCTGCCGTCGATCAGCAGCAGGGCCAGGGCCAGCAGGGCGAGCACCACCGAGGCGATCACCAGGATTCGCCACTGCGGGATTTCCACCACCGGGCCTTCGAAATTGAACTTGGGCTGGCGTTCGGCGTTGTACACGCCCCAGTAGGCGCCCACCGAGCCTTCGTCGCTGACTTTCCACGGCTGGTCGAAGGCTTCGACGACGAAATAGTTGTAGCCCTTGCTGTTCAACGTGTTGAGCAGGGTACGCAGGTAGATCGCCTGGTCCGCCTGGGAGGCCTCGGCGCCGCCGCGCATGCGCCCGTTGCTCGGCCAGCCGACTTCGGAGAGCAGCAGCGGCTTCTTCGGGAAGGTCTGCTTGAGGTCGCGGGCGCGGTCCAGGACGAACTGGGTGGAGTCCTCCATCGGGATGAATTCCCAGTACGGGAGGATGTGCGCGGCGATCAGATCGACGTGCTGGGCCAGTTCGGGGTACTGCTGCCAGATGTGCCACTGCTCGGAGGTGGTGACCGGCACCTTGACTGCGGCGCGGACACGGTCGAGGTATTCGATGAGCTTCTTGCGGCTGATCTCGCGGCGGAACAGCGCTTCGTTGCCCACCACCACCCGGACCACGCTGCGCGAGGCATTGGCCAGTTCGATGGCCTTGGCGATCTCGCGCTCGTTGCGTTCCTCGTCGGGGCTGATCCACACGCCGAGGGTCACGCGCAGGCCGAACTCCTCGGCGAGGCGCGGGATGTCGGCGAGGGAGTTTTCCACCGAATAGGTGCGGATGTTGTCGGTCTGCTTGCTCAGCAGCTCGAGGTCCGCACGGATCTGTTCGTCGTTGGGGTAACGGTTGTCCTGGGGATTCTGATCCAGGTGGAACGGCGAGAAGGAGTAGCCGGAAATCTGCTCCGGCCAATCCGGGGCGTTGACCGGACGATTGTACAAGGCCCAGAAGCCGGTGAACAACGCGGCGACCGCCACGACTATCACCAAGTTGATTCCAAATTTGCGCGATGACATAGAGGTTTTTCGTGTTCCAAAGGGCGGAACGAAGGAGGGGGGGAAGCAGGCGAACGCTGCTGGCGCGCATCCTACTACCGCGCCCAGTACCTGTATAGGTGCCTTCGTTTCGGCCGTCGCGATGTGCCGACGACCTCCCAGGTTGGTCCACCGAAGCGCGGGGAAGTTCGCTGGAAGTCCCCGAAATGCGAACTACAGCGCCCGCAGGAGAATCCGCTCGCTGGTCGCCAGATCGATATCGTGACGTTCGCCCAAGGCGACCATCCGATGTCGCTCCAGTTGCGCCAGCACCTGCGGGATCACCTCGGCATCGAGACCGTGCTCGGACAGCCGGGTCGGTATCCCCATGCGCTGGAAGAATTCGCGGGTGGCGTCGATTGCCGCCTCGATGCGAGCGTCTTCGTCGCTGCTGTGGATATGCCAGACCCGCTCGGCGTACTGCAGCAGCTTGGCGTGCTTGGCCTCGCGCCGCTCGGTGAGCAGCGCCGGCAGGACGACGGCCAGGGTCTGGGCGTGGTCCAGGTGATAGAGCGCGGTCAATTCGTGGCCGATCATGTGGGTCGCCCAGTCCTGCGGTACGCCGCAACCGAGCAGGCCATTCAGCGCCTGGGTGGCGCACCACATGAGATTGGCGCGGACCTTGTAGTCCTGCGGGTTCGCCAAGGCCTTGGGGCCTTCCTCGATCAGCGTCTGCAGCAGCCCTTCGGCATAGCGGTCCTGCAGCGGGGCGTCGGCCGGATAGGTCAGGTACTGCTCGACGGTGTGGACGAAGGCATCCACCACGCCATTGCCGATCTGCCGGGGCGGCAGGCTGAAGGTGGTGCGTGGGTCGAGGATGGCGAAGCGCGGGTAGAGCAGCGAACTGGAGATCGACAGCTTCTCCTGCCGCGCCACATGGGTGATCACCCCGTGCGGGTTGCTTTCCGAGCCGGTGGCCGCGAGGGTCAGGACGCAGCCCAGCGGCATGGCTGCCTGGACCCGGGTGCCGGTGAGCAGGTCGAGCGGGTCGCCGTCATAGCGGAGCGCGGCGGCGACGAACTTGCTGCCGTCGATCACCGAGCCGCCACCGACCGCCAGGATGAAGTCGCAGCCTTCCTCCCGGCCTTGTTCGATGGCACGCACCAGCGTGTCGAACTGCGGGTTGGGCTCGATGCCGCCGAAGCGCGACAGGCTGTAGCCGGGCAGGGCCGCTTCCACCTGCTCCCAGACGCCGTTGTGGAAGATGCTGCCGCCGCCGTGGATGACCAGCACCCGGCTGCCGGCGGGAATTTCCCTGGCCAGCTTGGCGATCTGGCCTTCGCCGAAATGAATGCGGGTCGGGTTATAGAAAGTGAAGTTGCGCATGACCGGCTCCCTGTATCGTCATCGCCTGACTATAGTCCTGCTCGACCCCGGGCGGACGCATGGCCGGATATTCAGCACGGCTTATAATGCCTGCCTGTTCGCGAGGTACGGCATGACTACAGACGATAGGTTCGGCGGCATCGCCCGTCTTTATGGGCGCGAGGGGTTGGAGCGGCTTGCGGCCGCGCACGTGGCGGTGGTCGGGATTGGCGGGGTCGGGTCCTGGGCCGCCGAGGCGCTGGCCCGTTCCGGTGTCGGGGAAATCTCTCTGTTCGATCTGGACGACGTCTGTGTGACCAACACTAATCGGCAGATTCATGCCCTGGAAGGCGCGGTCGGCAAGCCCAAGGTCGAGGTCATGGCCGAGCGCATCCGCGCCATCAACCCGGCCTGCGCGGTGCATGCGGTGGCCGATTTCGTCACCCGCGAGACCATGGCCGAATACATCACCGAGCAGCTCGATTGCGTGATCGACTGCATCGACAGTGTTCCGGCCAAGGCGGCGCTGATCGCCTGGTGCAAGCGGCGCAAGATCCAGATCATCACCACCGGCGGGGCGGGTGGGCAGATCGACCCGACGCAGATCCAGGTCGCCGACCTGAACAAGACCTTCAATGACCCACTGGCCGCCCGGGTGCGCTCGACGCTGCGGCGCGACTACGGTTTTTCCCGCACGCCGGGGCGCCATTACAGCGTGCCCTGCGTGTTTTCCTCTGAGCAATTGCGTTATCCCAAGCCGGACGGCGGGGTGTGCCAGCAGAAGAGTTTCGTCGGCGAAGGCGTCAAGCTGGACTGCGCCGGTGGCTTCGGCGCGGCGATGATGGTCACCGCCAGTTTCGGCCTGGTCGCCGCCGCACGGGCGGTGGACAAACTGGTGGCGGGCACACGGCGGCCGGCGGAGCGTCGCAGCGGCGCCTGATCGGTCGTAAGTGACCCGACTGGTGCACTGGTCGGGCGAGCGGCAGTTAGCCGGTCGGTCGTGCCAACTCGCGCATGCGCTGCAGCACGGCGTTCATCCCGTTGCTGCGCGAAGGCGACAAATGGCGGGCGAGGCCCAGTTGGGCGAACCAGTCGGCCAGGTCCAGCTTGACCAGTTCGTCGCCCGCGAGGCCGTTGACCCGGACCAGCAGCACGGCGAGCAAGCCACGGATCAGACGGGCATCGCTGGTTGCGCGGAACCGCCAGCCATCGGCGCCGGGTTCGCCAACCAGCCAGACCTGGCTTTCGCACCCGTGCACGCGGTTGGCTTCCTGCTTTTCCTCGTCGCTCAATGGCTCCAGCCGATCGCCCCACTGCATCAGCAGGCGTGCCCGCTGTTCCCAGCCGCCGCTCTGGCCGAAGGCGGCGAGGGCCTCGTTGGCGCTGTCCGGCAGGGTCATCGCAGCAACTCCAGGGCCCGGTCGAGGGCGGTGAAAAAGTGGTCCAGATCCGCGGTGTCGTTGTACAGGCCGAGGGAGACACGAATGGCGCCGGTCAGACCGAGCCGTTTGTACAGCGGCATGGCGCAATGCTGCCCGGCACGCACGGCGATGCCCTGCTCACCGAGCAGGTGGGCGAGGTCCGCCGTGTGTACGCCGTCCACTACGAAGCTGGCCAAGGCCGCTTGGGGTGTGCCGAGCACGCGCACACCGTCGCGCACCTTGAGGCCCGCCAGCAGCTTGCCGTGCAACACGGCTTCGTGGGCGAAGAGGGCACCGGTGTCCAGGCTGCCGAGGTAATCCAGCGCGGCACCGAGGGCAATGACGCCACCGATGGGCGGCGTACCGGCCTCGAAGCCCATGGGCGCACCGTGGAAGTCCGCCGAGTGATAGTCCGCCAAGTGCACCATCTCGCCACCGAACTGCCAATGGCGCAGACGCTGCAAGGCTTCGCTGCGGCCATAGAGCACGCCGACGCCCTCCGGTCCGTAGAGCTTGTGGCTGGAGAACACATAGAAGTCGCAGCCCAGCACCTGGACATCGTGGCGGCCATGGACCACCCCTTGGGCACCGTCGACCACCGTCAGCGCGTCGTGCACCTTGGCCAGGGCGATCAGCTCCGTCAGCGGCTGCCAGCAGCCGAGGACGTTGGATAGCTGGCTGATGGCGAGCAGGCGGGTCTGCGGACCGATCAATTCGCGAGCGGCGTCCATATCCACCACACCCTCCGCGGTCAGCGGCAGGACCAGCAGGCGCAGGCCGCGCCGCAGGGCGAGTTGTTGCCAGGGCAGCAGATTGGCGTGGTGTTCGAGGGCGCTGATGACGATCTCGTCGCCCGCCTCGAATTCCGCCTCCAGGCCGTAGGCCAGCAGATTGAACGCCTCGGTGGCGCCGCGGGTGAAGACGATTTCGGCCGGGCTATGGGCGTTCAGCCAGTGCGTTGCCTTGGTCCGGGTCGCTTCGAAAGCGCGGGTGGCGCGCTCGCCCGGCAGATGCTGGGCGCGGTGCACGTTGGCCGCGCCGCTGGTGTAGTAACCGAGCAGCGCGTCGAGCACCGCTTGCGGCTTCTGTGCCGTGGCGGCGCTGTCGAGGTAGACCTGGCCCTCGGCCTCGAACGCGGCGAGGGCAGGGAAATCGGAGCGCCAGGGAGAATCAAGAGCCATAGGTTCCAAGCCGTAAGCTGCAAGCCAAAGCAGCTTTCCTTGCTTATGGCTTGCAGCTTTCCGCTGCTCCTCTTAGTTGTGCGCGTGCAGCGCTTCGTTCAGCTCGATGGCGGACTTGTGCGTCTTGCACTCCACCGCGCCGGTCTGCGAATTGCGGCGGAACAGCAGGTCCGGCTGGCCGGCCAGTTCGCGAGCCTTGACCACCTTCACCAACTGGTTCTTGTCGTCGAGCAGTGCGACCTTGGTGCCGGCGGTGACGTAGAGGCCGGATTCCACGGTATTGCGGTCGCCCAGCGGGATGCCGATCCCGGCATTGGCGCCGATCAGGCAGCCTTCGCCGACGGAAATGACGATGTTGCCGCCGCCGGACAGGGTACCCATGGTCGAGCAGCCGCCGCCCAGATCGGAGCCCTTGCCGACGAACACGCCGGCCGAGACGCGGCCTTCGATCATGCCGGGGCCTTCGGTACCGGCATTGAAGTTGATGAAGCCCTCGTGCATGACGGTGGTGCCTTCACCTACGTAGGCGCCCAGGCGGACCCGCGCGCTGTCGGCGATACGCACGCCGGCCGGCACCACGTAGTCGGTCATTTTCGGGAACTTGTCCACCGAGAAGACTTCCAGCAGCTCGCCTTTCAGACGGGCTTCCAGTTGACGCTCGGCCAGCTCGGCAAGGTCCACCGCACCCTGGCTGGTCCAGGCGACGTTCGGCAACAGCGGGAAAATGCCGGTCAGGTTCTGCTGGTGCGGCTTGACCAGACGGTGGGAGAGCAGGTGCAGCTTGAGGTAGGCCTCGGGAGTGGAGGTCAGGGCGGCATCCTCGGCCAGCAGGCAGGCGACCAGCGGCTTCTGGCTTTCGGCCAGGCGGGTCAGCAGTTTCGCCTGGGTGGCGTCGATGCCTTTGATGGCTTCGGCCAGCTCGGCAGCCTGGGTGGTGGTAAAGGCGATGGCCTGGTTGCCGCCGCTGTAGCCCACCACCGGGGCGACTGCTGCGACCAGCTCGGCCGAAGGGGCGAGCAGCGGCTGCGCGTAGAAGACTTCCAGCCAGTTGCCCTGGCGATTCTGGGTGCCGACGCCGAAGGCCAGGCTGTAGAGGGATTGGGACATATCGATTCCTATGACGATGGCGAAGGTCAGGCCGGACGCCGGCTGAGCAGCAGGCCCAGACCGGCGCTGCCCAATAGGGCGGCGCAACCACGGTTGAACAGGCGACGGGCGCGCGGGCCGGCAAGGAGCCGGCCGAGGTGCACGCCCGCCAGGGCGTAGAGGGCGATGGCCAGCCATTCCAGAACCAGGAAGGCTGCGCCCAGTTGGGCGAACTGGGCACCCAGCGGCTGCTGCGGATCGATGAACTGCGGCAGGAAAGCGGTGAAGATCAGGATGGCTTTGGGATTCCCCAACGCCTGCGAATATATACTGTGAAGATTACACATCATCTGCGGGATGCTTGATTTTGTATATGCGATCTCAGGGCGGAAAAGTATACAGCTATTTGCGGTTCTCCGATCCCAAGCAGGCCGGAGGGCATAGTGCTGATCGGCAGATGCAGTACGCCAGGGCCTGGGCTGCTGAGCGGGGGTTGCAGCTGGATGAATCCCTTTCGTTGAGGGATGAGGGGTTGTCCGCTTTTCACCAGCGGCACGTCACCCAGGGGGCGCTTGGAGTCTTTCTGAAGGCGGTAGATGACGGGCGGATCGCGCCTGGCTCTGTGTTGGTGGTCGAGGGGCTTGACCGGCTGAGTCGGGCGGAACCGATTCAGGCCCAGGCGCAGCTGGCTCAAATCATCAACGCGGGCATCACTGTGGTGACCGCCAGCGATGGGCGTGAGTACAACCGGGAGCGCCTCAAGGCCCAGCCGATGGACCTGGTGTATAGCCTTTTGGTGATGATTCGCGCTCACGAGGAAAGCGATACCAAAAGCAAGCGCGTCAAGGCCGCGATTCGCCGGCAGTGTGAGGGCTGGCAGGCCGGCACATTCCGAGGGGTGATTCGCAATGGCGCAGACCCCTTCTGGGTGCGGTGGGATGGCAACGCCTGGGAGTTGATTCCGGAGCGGGTGGAGGCCGTTTTGTTCGCGCTCGCCCGTTACAGGGAGGGAATGGGGGCCAAACGGCTTCATGAGCTGATGGTGCACCGTGGTTTCGATTTGGAAGGGTGGGGCTTCCGTGCTGCGCAGCTCTACAGGGTTGTTCGGTTGGTTGGCCTGAAGGGGGCAAAGCGGATCTCGGTAGATGGCGTCGAATATCTGCTTGAGGGGTACTACCCGGCGCTGATGAGCGCGGATGAGTTCGATGAGCTACAGGATCTGAGCGGGCAGCGTCACCGTCGGCGCGGCAAGGGCTCGATTCCTGGGATCATTACCGGTATTGGCCTGGCGTGGTGTGGATATTGCGGCTTGAGTGTCTGCGCCATGAATCAAAAAGGAAAAGTGGATGAGGCCGGCCGGTTGCGGGATACGTACCGGCGGATGCTCTGTTCCTCGGCCCAAGTCGGCAACCCGTGTGCTGCGAATTCTACGAGCGTGGCGCCCTTGGAGCGGGCGGTCATGGCCTACTGTTCCGATCAGATGAATCTACAGCGTCTACATGAGCCGGCCGTTCAAGGCCAGGACCTGCGGCAGCGGGTGATTGGCATTCGGCGGCGAGTCGAGGACCTGGAGCGGCAGTTGGCTCGAGTCACGGATGCCTTGCTCGCCGGCGAGAGTGAGGGGGCGGCGCCGCTGGCATTCGTCAGGAAGGCGAGGGAGTTGGAGGCGCAGATTCAGGAGGGCCAGGTCGAACTCCAGCAGGCCGAGCGCGAATTAGCGGGGGCTGCGACAAGGCAGACGCCTGCAGACGCCCAGCGGTGGGCGGCTTTGGCGAGTGCGGTAGAGGCTCAGGATGTCGATGCTCGTGACCGGGTTCGGCAACTCATGATGGACACCTTCGAACGCATCGTCATTTACATGAAGGGCTTGATTCCCGCCGAGGGGCGCGCCAAGCATCTCGATGTGCTGCTGATATCCAAGGCCGGGCAGCGGCGTTGGATGAGAATAGATCGAAAGACCGGGGTGTGGACGGCTGGGACGGATAGGCTGCAAAACTGATGAATGAAAGACGCCCAGGTTTTGGCCTGGGCGTGCGGATTAGGCAGGTTTTACAGTGATGATGTTGTCCAAGTGGGCGTTTAAATCATCCCTTTTTATGGGCGCTTTGCCAGGGTAGCTCTTCATGTGTTTGATGATGATGTTGCGGTTTGCGTCGGTCAGGGCGCCGCCCCTTCTCGTAAGGTAAGTGTCGACGAACTGTTTCACCTCCCATTCTTCCGTTAGGGAAACGAACATCTGGTCGATCTTGCCGCGCTCTTGCTTGTTATCTTCCGTATTCCACGACATGCGTGAGTCTCCTTTGTGCGTGCTGGCGATGTGCTGCCAACCGCATCCTCTCATAATGAACTGCTCTTGCAAGTCAGGCTGCTTTCTTTGCTGACTTTGTTTCCCCGGGTGGACTGCTATGTACAACCAAGTGGCCCTGCCCCTGCCAGAAGTTCTCCTGCACCTCCACACACACACACCACGCGGCCCACGCAACGTCAGGCCCTGCCACAACGATGTTGCCGTCATCATCGACGATTGCCATGCGCGCCGGCTTCCCGTCCTTCGTGGCAACTTGAAATCCCGTGCTGACGTTCGCGCTGATGGTGGCGGCGTCAAGGGGTGGATTCGGGATCGCTGACTTCATGCCACTCCCTCCAGCGGCAGGCCGCGCTGCTGCAATGCAGCCATCGCTGCGGGGTTAATCCATAGGCATTCCTGGCGGGTACTGCCGCCTCGGCCGGCTGAGATGCGGGCCGAGGTGCTGTTCGTCGACCAGCCTTCAAGTGCATTGGTGTAGAGCGCGCTCGGGTAGCCGCTGAGTACGACCATGCCCTGCAGTGTGTTGAGGGTGGTCAGCAGCTCAGCGTGTTGGTTGTCGTCCAGCTCGTGGCGGTAGTAGCGACCCTTCTGGGCGCCGCGTACCCGAGTACCGTGCATGTAGGGTGGGTCTACATAGTGCAGGGCAACGGGGGAGTCGTGCGCGAGCATGGTCTCGATCGCTGGGCGGTTCTCGATCAATACGCCGGCGAGGCGGCGGCCGATGTCGGCGATCTGTTCCGGGTATCGGGCCCATATCTGTTGGGCGGTGCCATAGGCCCGGTAGCAATCGGTGCGGAAACCCGTGGTGCCCTTGCTTGCCCCGGCCGAGCCGAAGCCCATTTGGGCGCGGATGATGGTTCGCCGGGCCCTTTCTACCGGATCGTCCGTGAAGATCCAGGCCTGCTCGAACTCGGCCCTGGCGTAGGGCGTCAGGACCAGGCGCTCAGTCAATTGCTCGCGGGTCTCTGCGTCCTGCAGAACCCTGAACAGGTTGACTACATCGCCGTCCAGGTCGTTGTAGACCTCACCATGACTACGCGGTTTCTGCATAAGCACGCCGGCGGCCCCCCCGAATGGTTCAACGTACACCTGATGGGGTGGGAAGTGCTCGATGACCCATGGAGCCAGCCGAAACTTGCCGCCGTGGTAGCGGATGACGGGCGAGGTGATAGTCATGCTGCCACCTCGGCCGGTGTTTCGAAGTTGAACATCTGTTGTTGCAGCTCGGGAAGGTAGGCGCGCGGGGTATCGGGCATTTGCTCTGGCAGCTGCTCCCTGGGAGGCGCTCCGCGTACTGCGATGAAGGATGAGCTGGCGAGCAAGTTGTGAGCGTGCATGGGCTCTTCTACCCATCGCCCACGGCGATAGACCTGAACGAGGTAGCCTTCGTCATCAGGTCGGTAGAAATCACCGCTTTCTTTGCCGATATGGGTGGCACCGTCAGGTGCGGGGCCGGTGTGGATAGGCGTTGGGTGTCGCCGCTCTAGTTCGGCCCTAGCGCAATCAGCGGCCTCCAGGTAACCGCTGGTATGCCTGTGCGGGCAACGCCAGAGGATCTTGAAGCTGGGGTCGCGCAGGCAGCCTTGCCAGTGTCCTGGGGTGCCCTGGTCGGTCGAAACGATCAGAGTCTGATTCATGCTGCCACCTCGCTCCGCTGAATGTCCACCAAGTTGGCGCGCACCAGGGCGGCGGCGACTGGCGGGCAGACGCTGTTGCCGCACATGCGCACTTGGCTGGACTTGGAGAGCCTCGGGTTTGTCAGGGTGCGGTCGTGGATGTAGTCGGCCAGGAAGCCTTGGGCGGCGTAGAGTTCGTGCGGCTCCAGCATGCGCATGCCGATATCGACGATCTGGTAGGGCTCGCCCTTGACCATCACCAGCCCCATGCGGTGCTTGGTGGTGATGGTGTGTAGGGGGGCGTCCAGCGTTTGGCCGACGGCGGTTTCGTAATACTTGAGCAGGAAGGCGCGCACCTCGCCGAGGTGGTTGCCTGAAGCCGTAATGGTGTGCAGAGGCTCGCTCACTGGTTGGCCGTCGCGGCTGGTCCCGCGCAGCTTGACCAGGCTACTGGCTACCAGTGCAGACTTGCCGCCGCCGCCCGCGGTTACGGTGCCCAGTGGTTCGCCGGCAGAGTGCCCCACGCTTGCACCGAAGTCGCGCTGGATGTGCGCAAGCACCAGGGCGTTATGGTCCACCGTGGTAACCGTGGGAGCCGGAGCGTCCAGCGGCGCGCCCGGGCCGGTGTAGTTTCCGCCGTAGTGCTTGGCGAGGAAGGCGGCGACCAAGCCGATCGGTGCTGCGCCGCCTGGACGCTTGATGAAGCTGTTGGCCGTCACGGTGGGCAGGGGCTCCTCAACCGAGGTGCCACTGTCGTTGGTGCGGAATTTGGTGATCACGGGGGCGATCAGGGCGAAATGCCCTCCCTTCACCTCGGCACAGATGGTGCGCAGCGGTTCGTTGGCCGGCATGTTCCGCTGGATACTGCCGTTGGCATGCTCGGTGATGAACGGCGCCAGTTTGGGCACCACTAACCCGGTACCGAGCTTGCTGGTGATGGTTTGCAGCGGTTCGTCCAGGGGCTGGCCCCGGAAATAGTCATAGCCATGGTTGACCTTGACCAGGAAGGGATCGGCAGCGTCGATGACATAGCGCTGAATGCCCCGGGCAATGCGGCGCAGAGTGGCCTCGGCCAGTGGTCGCTTGCGGGTGAAGATGGATGGGCAGGGAAGCGACCAGTCGATAATGTCCGCCGCCAGTCGTTGGGGCTTGGCCTGTTTGGCTTTGACCTCAGGGCTGCCGGCCGGCAGGTGGCTGGCTTCCGGCCAGACGATCGGCAATCCATCGCAGCGGGCGATCAGGAACAGGCGCTTGCGGATGGTGGCGGCGCCGTACTGGTTGGCGCGCAGCTCGCGCCATTCCACTTGGTAGCCGTGGCGGCGCAAGGCGTTGATGAAGCTGTTGAAGGTGCGGCCCTTGTTCTTCGGGCAGGGGCGGCCATCGGCCAGCGGTCCCCAGGTGACGAACTCCTCGACGTTCTCCAGCATGATCACGCGCGGGCGCACGGTGGCGGCGTAGCGGATGGCGACCCAGGCCAGGCCGCGAATCGCCTTCTTTACCGGCTTGCCGCCCTTGGCTTTGCTGAAGTGCTTGCAGTCCGGGCTGAACCAGGCGAGGTCAACGGGGCGTCCGCCAGTGATTTCGCGTGGGTCCACCTCCCACACGCTTTCGCAATAGTGCTTGGTGTGCGGGTGGTTGATCTCGTGCATGGCGATGGCTTCGGGATCGTGGTTGATGGCGATATCCACCGGCCTGCCGAGTGCCATTTCAATGCCGGTGGACGCGCCGCCGCCGCCGGCGAAGTTGTCTATGACCAGCCCGGCAAAGTTGAAGCTGGGTTGGGGGTGGATGCGGTAGAGGTTGGTCATGGCGTTTCCTTACGGCGAAGCGCTTCGAGTTCGGCGTGGAGGCGGGCGATTTGGACGCGCAGCTCGGCAATGAGGGTTTGGGCGGTGGCGAGGCCTACGCTCAGGCCCTGGCGGTAACCTGCTGCACGCCAGTGCTCCCGGCGCATCACTGCGAGGTGTGCGGTGGCGGCGAGGGCAGCGGCGAAGCCCACGGTCATGGCGATGTAGGTGGTGCTCATGAGCGGTCTCCCTGGTGCCCATACCCCACGACAAGCTGCGCGGGCGGGCACACGTGTAAGCGAAGCTGGGCAGCAACGGTGGGCGCCCGGCGCACGCCTGCGGTTGGGGTATGCGCCCCTGCGGGGGCGGTGGGTTGGGTTTGAAATAGGCCTGCTGCTACGCAGCAGAGGCTGTTTATCTCGCCACCGGCGAGCCTCTGCGGGCGGCCTGCGGGGCTTTGTGCAGGTGCCAGCGCCTGGGCCAGGCCGCCGCCGCGCTTTCGCGCGGCCGGAGCTTGGGTGTGGGCGGTGGCGAGGGTGGTGTGGGCGCGGCTCATGGTGCTCACCGTCCCTGCCGGAGATCGGCGAGTTTGCGCGTCAGGTCCATCGAGGCGCGGCGCGCAAGGCCTGATTCACGCGGGAGCGACCCGAAGTCATAACCGGTTGCACGGCGAGCCGTGCGGAGCTGCTTGGCGGCCTGGATGAAGCGGGCCGCCTCGATGATGGCCTGGTCGAGGGTTTGGTCTTTCATGCGAAGGCCCTCCGGCGGTGGGAGGTGCCGAGCAGCTCCAGCAGTTGGTCATGGAAGGCTTGCCGCGCTTCGGGTGGTGTCATGCGCGGGATGCTGCAGGGCAGTGCCTGGTAGCCGGCAAGGCACTCCCATTTGCTGGGGTGATCCGGCATCAGCTCGCGCCTTTCGGTGGCCAGGGCCACCATGTCTGCCTCTTTCACACTTGAAGGCAGGTCCGGCTCGATATCGAAGCGTTCGCAGATGGCAAACCAGATGCGCTGCTCAATCTGCCGATAGGTGTCCAATAGGATGCTCAGCCCCTGGCCCTGTGAGTCGGGGAGTATCTGGATGAGCGCCGCCTTAATACCGGCGACATCGCGCGGCATTCCAGCGTCGACGCATATATCCAGCCACGCTTCCGTGTGCTGCCGCGCCACTTCCATGAGCAACTGCTTGAAGGGGCGGGTGAGGTCGGCGATGTAGGCCTCGGTGGCGTCATGCAGGAGGGCCGGGAGCCTGTCTTGCTCGGGCACGATGCCGGCGACCAGCACGCTGTGTTGGGCGACGGAGTAGTGCCAGTAGCCATGTCCATTGAAGCGAGGCATCTGCGACAGGGCGTGGGCGATATCGACGGTGCTGACCAGTTCCGCCTTGGGGTGGAGCAGGTCGAAGCACTTACCGGTGTGGGTGAGAATCCAGCTCATGCGCGGGCCTCCTCTTGCAGTGCCCACTGGTTGCTCTCGGCCACCAGTGAGCCCGATCCCAGGACGTCCAGCACGACGGCCCAGAGGCGGAGGGCTGGCCATTGGAAGCGGTCGAAGTCCACGTCGGGTTGCACGCCGTATGTGCAGGTCGAGCGCGCGCCGTATGGCACCTCGCTGGTTTTCTTCATCAGGGTCGCAACCCTGCCGTCTCCCAGCGGTTGGGTCTGGTGATAGCGGTACGGCTTCATGACATAGGAGTCGCCGGCTGGGATGTCCTCGATGGAATCCTCGATTAGGTTGATGCGGCCATCGGCCTTCCATGGTCGGCCGCCGCGAGGGGTTCGAGGCCCTTCATGGAGATAGGTCATATGTGTGCCGTCCGCGCGGTGTTCCGCTCGGTACTCGATGTTGCGTTGGGTGCCGATCAGCACGCGGGAGACGAAGCCGAATCTGTGGTCGTGAATGGCCGAGTGCTCAAAACAGGCGCGCCGAGGGAGGATCGGGTGCCATACGTGCAGCCTCAGGTCGCCCTGCAGCTGCACCTGGATGAAGCCCAGGCCGTGCAGGCTGATGGTTGCGCGCATAGGGTCGATGACGGTGCTCATACCTTGGCTTCCTTCTTCAGGGCGTCCAGCAGAACGGCGTTGCGGGTCGCGGTTTGGAGTTGCCAGAGCGCGGAGGCGCCGATCAGGGCGCGGACCTGGCGGACGAATTCGGCATGTTCCAGCTCCAGGGCGTGCAGTTTCTGGATGGCGCGCTGGTGGTCGTGCTGGAGTTGGCCGGCGGCCTCGGGGCTGAGGCGCAGCAGGGGGAAGGTGCGACGCATGGGGCACCTCACGGGTACATGGGGGCTTCGAGGTTGCCCTGGCGGGCAAACTCGGCGTCGACCCGTTCCCAGGTCGACAGGTCGCGCGCTTCCTGTTCCATCTGCGCACGGTGGATGATTTCCCGGAGTGACTCTGTGCCGGGCGGTGACTTGAGCGAGAAGCGCAATTCGGCGCAGGAGAAACCGTCGTCGTAGGCGTACTCGGCATGCTGGCTGAGCCACTGGATCAGCGTGGTATCAGGGTGCTCCGGGCTCGTCGGCAGGGGCTTGCTGGCAGCCTGAAGGGCCAGGCCGAGGCGCGCGGCCATGTTGAGTGCGTGTTGCGCCAGGGTGCGGGCGAAGCGGGCATGGTCCGCGCAGTTGATGCCGGCGAAGGTGTTGGCGGCCAGCTCCAGTTTCATGGCGATGGCGTCGAGCTGGTGGCCGTCGTCCGCAGTGAAGGGGTTGGCGCGGTGGGCAAACAGGGCCACGCGGTTGTCGGCGTCCCGCTGGACGGCCTCGAGTTCGGCCTTGTGTTTCAGCTGGGCGGCCTCTGCGGCCGAGAGGCGGGCGCGCAGCGTGGCGTTGGCCTCGCTGGTGGCCCGGTAGCGTTGCTCCAGGTCGGAGAAGCGCGGCTCCAGGTCGGTGAGGGCTTTGGCGCGGCCTTCTTCTTCGCCGTCCTCCGAGCCGTCGATGCGGCCGGATCGGTAGCCGACCCAGAACATGATGACGCCGATCGCGATGCAGGCGATCAGGATGATCCAGGGCGACAGGGTGGGGTACGTCAGTGTCATGGTGGTGTGCTCCTTGGTGGTGTTGTCGCCCTGGCTGGTGGTGGCAGCCGGGGCGGTAGGGGTTACGGCGTCTACAGCGTGGCCAGCACGTGGCGGGTGCCGTCCGGGCCCGGCGCGGTGATGACTCCTTCGGTTTCCAGCGTTTCGATCAGGCGAGCGGCGCGGTTGTAGCCGATGCGCAGAAAGCGCTGAATGGCGCTGATGCTGGCTCGGTCGCTGCGGATGACGAAGCCGCGGGCACTGGCCAGCAGCTCGTCCTGGTCTTCGCCGACTGGGCCGACCGGGAGGGTGGCGGCCATGGCCTGGAGCATGCTCAGTTGCTCTTCGGTGGCGCGGTCGAACACTTCGGGGCGAAGCCTGGGGATGGCGTGGTCCGCATCGGCTTCACGCTGGGCCAGCAGGTCACCCTGTTGGCTGAGCAGCTCGATCTCGATGTCCTGGGCGAGGAAGTCCGCCAGGATCGGCAGGGCGTTGCCGGGCGGCTGGCTGACGGCACAGGAGAACTGCAAGTTGGCGCGCTTGCCGTCGAGGGCCTCGAAGCTGAATCCGCCCAGGCGGCAGCCCGGCAGGTGCATGCCGAGGGTGTTCAGTTCGACCTCGTTGATGCGGCGGCTGAAGCTCAGGCTGGAGAGCTGCGGGAAGCGGGGCTTGCCGTCTTTGTCGTCCTTCCAGAAGCACTCCAGCGCCTGGCCTTCGTTGTCGACGCAGAGCAGGTCGTCGATGACATCGGCTTCGACGTTGCAGACCAGCTTCAGGTCGAAGGCCAGGGCGGGCGCGTCCTTCGGCCCTTCCTGCCTCAGGTTGATGTGCTTGAGGGTGGCCACGGTGACCAGGTTGAGTTCCATCGGTTACTCCTGTTCCGGTTGCTGCTCGCGGGCCAGCAGCTCGTCCGCCTGGTAGGCGCGGGCTTCGACGTAGGCAGCGAGGTGGTGGATCTCGACGAACTCTTCCCCTTTGCGGGACGGGTCCAGCTGGGTGACGGGCAGGGCGATGCGTTCGCCCAGCGCCTTGCGGAAGGTGTCGATATTGAGGTTGCGGAAGTACCGCGCGCGCAGCGTTTCCAGGGGGATGAGCACGTCGCCGAAGGTCCGGTGCAGCAGCTCGACGGTATCCGGCCGGGGGGCTGGCAGCAGGCGCAGCGGCGTCTGGTTGGCGGGCTGGCTCATGCTGGCACCTCGCTGGCCTGGCGGCGTTGCTCCGGCTCCTCGTCGCCGCGCAGCGGCATCAGGAAGCGCTCTGCGATGATGGCCGGCTCGCCGCCTTGGCCGCGTACGCCCCAGACCGGACGGGTGACGCGGTAGCGGGTACCGGCGTAGGTGAACTCCTCACCGGGTTCGGCGCGGTCGATCAGGGTGACAACGGAACCGGCCGGCAGGATGTTGCCGAACGGGCGAAGGGTGAGCGCCTGATCGCCTGGTTGAAAGGACCGGTTCATGCCGCGGCCCTCTGTTGCAGCCAACATTCCTTGGCGCGGTCGGCGCCGGTGTAGGGCGGCTGGTCGTAGTTCAGCTCGATTGCGCGTTGATAGTTGGCATCGATTACCAGTTGGGTCAGGTTGTGGTACTCACAGCCTTCAATCAGGCCGATCCTTAACGCCAGGAGAAGGGCGGAGTAGGCTTGATCAGCCGCTGTGTTGCGGGCTATATCAGAGACTGCCTCACGTGTCCTTTTGCAAAGCGGTCGAATGAGCAGCAGTAGGGTTTGGCGGCCCTGCTTGATGCTGATGGTGGTTTTCTTACGGGGCTTGTTATCCATTTGCCTTCCCTCCTCGGGGGTGGTTCCAGGCGATTTCCACGTGTTTTTTCACCAGCTCCCGCCATTCGGCCGGCACGTTCTCAAGGGCGGCCCTGCGCTCCTCCAGGGTGCGCAGGGCGAGCACCTGGCGGGCGTACTCGCGGGGGCGGGTGCCGCTGGCGTCAGGCGACATCGCGGCGGTCCGGTGTGGGTGGCGGCATCGGCAGGTCGATGCCGAGTTGTTCGGCGAGCCAGCGCACGCCGGCCTCGGTGACCTTGCAGGACCGGCTGTATTGCATGCCGCACTGCGGGTGGAACCACTGGCCTTCCCTGATGCGGAGGTAGGCGCGGTCCCGTACCGGGTGGGCGGGCAGGTTATTGCTGTCCAGCAGGCCCTTGGCCTGCATGCGCTCGATCAGCTTGGGGCGGGTCAGCCCCAGGCGTTTTGCGGCTTTTTGGAGGTCCAGGTGCATGGGCACCTCACGCGGCGTTGCGGCGAGCCGGCGCCGTGACGGCGCGGTCTACGCGACCGTTGGCGATGTCGCCGATGAACTCGGCGAGCGTGAGATGTCGGGCACGGTCGGTGCTGGACAGGCGAATGCTGTGGCGTTCGGCGCCCATCTCGACGGTGGCCAGGGTCAGTTCTGGGCCGCGGTCGGTAGTGAGGCGGATCGAAACCTGATGCTGCCCATTGGCCGAGCGTGCGATGTGGTTGAACGTGCCGGACAGGTTGACCTGGGCAGCAAGGCGCTGGATGGCGTTTTCCGAGAGGGTGAAAAGGCTCATCAGGCAGCCCTCCCGCCGTCATTCGGGTCGAAGGGAGCCGGCTGGGGCTTGCTGCTGATCAGGCGGGGTTTGCGGGGGATGTAGCGGACACCGGCCATTTCAGCGGCGCGGCGAAGCTTGAAGATGCGGTCAATGTCGCACGCCGGATGGGCGTGCAAAGTGGCGGTGTGCATGTGTTACCTCGACTCAGTGGTGGTGAGACGAGGCAAATATCACGCAACGTGTTTATGTTGTCAACACATATTGTGATTAATCGTCGAGTGTGAAGTACACGAACCGTGATGACTTAAGGATGCCGCCGACCAGATGGATTTTCTCGACGTCGGGTTCAGGGATGTGGATCGACCCATGTTCGGCATTGACGCTATCCAGCCGGTACATACCGTCGCGAAGGTAGATGAACTCCTTGATCATCGACCGGCCGTCTCGGGTCTTGACCATGACTTCGTCGCCGCTGAAGAAGGGCTTGTTCGGCTCGACCAGCACGAACTCTCCGTTCTTGATTCGGGGATGCATGCTGTCGCCGACCACGCGCAAGCCATAGGCGTTAGGGTCGTCGCTATGGATTTGGAGGAAACCATCGCCATGGCCGGGTGGGAAATCCATGGCTTCGAAGTAGCCGTTGTCGCCGAGTTGGGCTTTGCCCACGACTGGGACAGTCCCTTCTTTCACTGCTCCGGTTGCATCCGGGGTAAGACCATAACGGCCGGTGGGTTCAGCGATGCCGGGCGTTCCTGAACCGGGTACGGCATAGGACCCGAGCAGTTCGGCGACGCTCAACTCCAGCGCGCGGGCGATCTTCTGTAGATCGTCCAGGTTGGGTTGCCGGAGGTTCTTTTCATAGTTCCCGATGCGGGATTGGGATGCCCAGCCGCACGCCTGAGCCAGCTTGGCCTGGCTCATGCGCTTTTCATTGCGGAAGCGGGCGATGCGGTCGCCGAGTGTGTTCATGTGTGATTTTTTATCACGAACTGAAATCTCTCTCTTTCACTTATCGTGTTGAAATAATCACGAATCGTGGTTAGGATGCGCTCGTAACTCTTGGAGTGACCCTATCGTGAATCGAATTAAAGAGATCCGTGGCCAAGCCGGCATCCGCCAGAGAGAGCTGTTCGCCGCGTTGGGTTGGACTCAGACCCGGCTCAGCAATTACGAAGCGGGGCGCCGTGTGCCTGGCCTCGCCGAGTGCCGGGAAATTGTCAGAGCGCTCAACCGCTTAGGGGCGACCTGTTCGCTGGATGACGTATTTCCGCCCGACCTCCCGATGGAGGCTGCGGCCGCATAAAAAACCGGGCGGCCTCACCAGCCGCCCGGTCCTCCCGGCGCCTCCCCACCACGGGGGCTAACCGGGGGATGCGTTGGCCGCACGCGAGCACACCAGTACACCACGCTCGGCCATCGCACCCACCGAGGCACGGATGCCTCGGGTTGCCAGCCTCTCCACCACGAGCTGCTGGCTGTGACGGCGGGGTGGCAGCGGAGCTGCTGCCTCGCCATCGGGTGGCGGTTCGGGTCTTCTTTGCGGGATTCCCCGGCCGCCTGTGACCACCTTGCGAGTGACCACGGGTGCGACTGTAGCAATTTGCTCACCCCGTGGCACTGGCAACCTGTTGGGGAGTAATGCCATGGGACGCACTGTTTTCGGTTGCGTTGAGCGGGCGCGGCGGGAAATCCTCCCGCTCGAACTCGCGCTGTATCACGCGGTGAGGGAGTACCCGGGCGGCGCCGCCGCCGTCGCCGCGACGGTGGGGCGCAACGCCACCACGCTGCAACACAAGCTCAGCCCTACCCATCCCACCCATACGCTGAATGTCGCGGAGCTGGAGGAGATCCTGCCGCTGACCCGCGACCCGCGGGTGATGGATTCGCTGTGCATGGCGTTCGGGGATGCGATCTGGCTGGACGTGCGCGACCTGCAGCCGGGAAGTTCTCCTGCGTCGCTGGTGTCCGGCATCGGCGAGATGCTGCGTCGGGAGTCTGACCTCGCCGGCCAGGTAGCGGCGAGCCTGGAGGATAACCGCATCGACCTGGATGAGCTGGCCGAGCTGGAGTTGCTGACAGTGCGGATGGCTCAGGCGGTGTTCGGCCTGTTGTTCCGCGCCCGGCAGCAGCATGCGGAGGGCCAGGACAATGGCTGACCGTGCCGATATTGCCAGCGAGCTGGAACAGGAACGCCTGTCCGCCATCTTCGCCGCCCGCCAGCCCTCGGCCGGCGGTGTTTCCGCTTTGAGCTGCGATAGCTGTGGCGGTGACATTCCGGAGGCCCGCCGTGTGGCGGCGCCGGGGTGTCGCTTTTGCGTGGAGTGCCAGGATTGGATCGAGCGGGGGGCGTGGTGATGCGGAAGACTCGTGAACAATGGGCCGGGGTTTCGGCCAAGCACATCGCCGAATATGCGCAGATGCACCAGGTGATGCTGCTGGTCGAGGATGCTCAGGCGGATATAGAGGAGCTGTGTAGGCAGTTGGAGCAGGCTAAGCAGAAGCCTATCTGCATGCCGCTTCGCGCCAATGTCCTGCAAGGCGACTCGTTCGCCACTCAGCTTGCGGAGTCATACAACGACGCCTTGGACGAAGTGGCGCGCCTGAACGCCGCGCCTATTGCGAAGGCGTCCGGTGAGCAACTCATTCCATGCGACGTGATGCTGCCACCAGCAACGACGATCAGGTGCGGATGCTCGCTGAATACTCTGCTTGCGGCCATGAAGCTGCGCGATGGCTTCCCGGAAGCGCAGCGGGTATTCGACAGCCCTGCGCAGACCGAGCAGCACATTCTAAGTGCCGGCCAGCGACTCTATGACGAGCTGCGCCAGTGGCTAGCAACTGAGCACGACCCCGATAGTCAGGAGGCATTGCAAGCGTGGCGCGAAGCCATCGCGCAGACGGCCCCGCAGCACCCTGACGATGCAGCCGTGGACCGCTTCGCCGCAGCGATGAAGATCAAGCTGGCAGCGGCTCGTGCCAAGGGCCGCAGCGGCTGGGATAAGCCGCTCAGGTGCCGAGTTGAGACATTGGCCGGCATGTTGGTCAGGCACCTGCGCAAGGGCAACGAAGGCACGTTCGAGGATGTGGCTAATTTCTGCATGATGCTGCATCAGCGTGGTGTGGACCCACAGGTATTGGCCGGTGCTGCCCGCCCGGCGGAGACCGAGCAGCAGGCATGCAAGTGGGTGCGTGATGCAGATACCGGCGCCTACGAAACTGCCTGTGGCGTAACTTGGCACCTGGCCGATGGCGGGGAGCCCGAAGAGCACGGCCAGTATTACTGCCACCACTGCGGCAAGCGGATCGACGCCGAGGGTGCAGAGGGGGATGGTTCTGTATGAGCATTCCCGAAAACATGCTGGAAATCATCAATGGCCGGATGCACGAAGGCGCTTGCCCTACCTCCGGCAGCTTGGGTGAGTGCTGCATCATTAGCGAGGCCGCCGATGGCCTTTTCGAGTCCGTCCTGTACATCTGGGACAGCGCCTTCAACGACTCGGCCGCTGTGGCCGGTTGGTTCAAGGGGGCTGGAGCCAGTGACGTCTCGGTTAAGCATACGCTGTACAGCGACTGGAACGACGACCGGGATGGCAAGACCATCGATGGTATGCGGGAGTGGAGTGTGGTCTTCACGCTGGCCGAACAGACCGAGATTGGGCGGGAGGGCGCGGTATGAAGGAGCGCCCCATTCTGTTCACTGGCCCGATGGTGCGGGCCATTCTCGAAGGGCGGAAGACTGTCACGCGGCGGGCGATCAAGCCGCCGCCAGATTTCCTTGGCTCGATGGCCGACCCGACAACCCCGTTCAAAACCCTGGGCGCGGGCCTCCACGGGCAGATTGTTTGCCCATACGGTCAGCTAGGCGACCGGCTATGGGTTCGTGAGAGTTGGGCAGCTGACGCCCAGGTTGATGCGGTTGCGCCGCGAGACCTGAGCCAAGGCGAGCCAATCCTATACCTAGCGGATGGAGGTGCCCGCCAGACTGGATGCTCCATGATCACGCCGGGTAAAGCGCGCCCATCCATTCACATGCCCCGCTGGGTTAGCCGCATCCTGCTGGAGATCGTTTCGGTGCGTGTCGAGCGCCTGCAGGATGGCGACGGCGAGACGGCCTTCGAAAGTCGTTATATCGCCGAGGGTATCAATCGCATCCATCACGGCGATGGTGAGTACTACTACCACGCCTTTGAGAGCGAGCCTGGCCCCGGTAATTGGATCGATCCCTTCGACGCCTGGCGCGAGCTTTGGGTGTCGGTCAACGGAGTCGATTCCTGGGCGACCAACCCCTGGGTCTGGGTTGTAGAGTTCAAGCGCCTGGAGGTTGCTCATGGCTGACAACCCCTTGGACTACGTGCTCGATCAGCTCCAGGCGTACGGCCTGGAGCCGATCAGCCCCCGGCAGAGTTGGGTGTTCGGCAAGCTGACCCGTTGCCCGGCGAGTGGCGACAAGGCCGGCGAGAAGAACGGTTGGTACGTACTGCATGAGTACATGACCGAGAAGGGCGAGACGCTGTACTTCGGCGCCTATGGCGACTGGCGGCAGCAGGAGTCGCAGAAGCTGAAGGTGAAGGGTACGAAGCTGACCCCCGAAGAGCGGGACTTGATGCGTGCCCGGCAGGAGGAGGCGAAGCGCAAGGCAGCGGAGACCAAACGACACGCTGCGCGGCGAGCTGCCAAACGTGCGGCGGGGATGTGGGAGAAGTTGCCCGACAAGGGGCGGTCGGCGTACCTGGACCGGAAGCAAATCATCGGCTTCGGGGTGCGTTACGGGCGCAACGGGACGTGTATGGTGCCCATGCGGACCTTCGTTGGTGGCGTGGTCGGCCTGCAGGTGATCCACGCGGAGCGCCAGGCGGATACGGGGCGCGACAAGCAGTATTGGCCCGCGGGCATGGAGAAGGAGGGCGCGCACCATCTGATCGGCCCTCGGCCGGAACCGGGTGAGCCGATCCTGGTGTGCGAGGGGTTCGCGACCGGCGCCAGCCTGCATATGGCGACGTCGCTGTGCGTGGCGGTGTCGTTCGATGCCGGCAACCTGCTGCCGGTCGGGAAGGCGCTGCGGGAAGAGTTCCCCGGGCGGCCCTTGATCTTCTGCGCGGATGACGACTGGAAGACCACTCGGCCGGACAAGACCACGCCCTGGAACCCGGGTGTGGAGAAGGCGGAGAACGCCGCGGTGATCCTGGGCGGCCAGTTCGTGGTGCCGGTGTTTGCCGGCGAGCGCGAGGAGAAGTGGACCGACTGGAATGACCTGCACGTCGCGGAGGGGTTGGATGCGGTTCGCCGCCAGGTGATGGCGGTTGTCCGGCCGCGTGCGGATGGCGGCTGGTATGACTTGCTGTTGCGCACGAGCAATGGCGCGCTGTGTGCCCACATGATCAACGTGAGCCTGATCCTGGGCAACGATGAGCGCTGGAAGGGCGTGCTGGGCTACAACACGTTTTCCTCGAAGACGATGGCGTTGCGCACGCCGCCCTTCGGTGGCCAGCCCGGCGAGTGGACGGACCTGCACGACATGCTGACGGTGGAGTGGCTCGCGCAGCAGTACGGCCTGCTGGTGAAGTCCGCCTCGGTGTTGGAGGCGGTGAGCGTGGTGGCGAGCAAGAACAGCTTCCACCCCGTCCGGGACTACCTGGAGGGGCTGACGTGGGACGGGACGGCCCGACTTGAGTCGTGGCTGTACCTGGTGTGCGGCGTGCCGTTGACGTCGTACAGCATGAAGGTGGCCAAGCGCTGGATGATCGGCGCGGTGGCGCGGATCATGCGGCCCGGTTCGAAGGTGGACAACGTGCTGATCCTCGAGGGCGGGCAGGGCGAGGGGAAATCGACCTTGCTGGCGATTTTGGGCGGCGAGTGGTTCATGGATACGCCGTTCACGCTCGGTGACAAGGAAGCCTTCCAGATGATCCGCGGCAAGTGGATCGTGGAGCTGGGGGAGCTGGATGCGTTCAACAAGGCCGACTCGACCAAGGCCAAGCAGTTTTTCTCCGCGTCTACCGATACCTTCCGGGAGAGCTATGGCCGCAGGACGGCGGATGTGCCACGCCAGTGTGTGTTCGCCGGCACCACAAACCAGGAAGAGTATCTGAAGGACACGACCGGCAACCGGCGCTATTGGCCGGTGCTGTGCGAGAAGGTGGAGCACGAGGCATTGCGGGAGATTCGCGACCAGCTCTGGGCCGAGGCGATGTTCTGCTACCAGGCCGGGGACATCTGGTGGGTGGAGAAGCACGAGAAGGCCGTGTTCGAGGAGGAGCAGGACGCGCGGTATACGGTCGATGCCTGGGAGCACAAGATCCTGCCGTGGCTGGAGGATTACGTGGGGGAGACGGTGACCAGTGACAAGGTGCTGGGGGAGGCCTTGAACCTGGACTTCGGCCACTGGGGCAAGCCTGAGCAGATGCGAGTGGGGCACATCATGCATCGCCTGGGTTGGCGTCGGGAGCGGTTGCCGTCGTCCGGGAAGTCGAAGAACAGGCCGTGGGGCTATCGGCGGCCGAAGGATTGGCGGCGGGCGGCCGAGCTGCCGCCGCAGGCGAAGGAGATGCCGTTTTGATCCGGGCGATGGATGAGCTGTTGCAGCGGTGGGCGGATGAGCTGCACTCCGGCGGCACTGTGCCGCTGCCGGGTGGGGGCGGCAATATCATCGCCCTGTTGATTGCCACGCGTGGGGAGCTTGTGCGGGGTGGGGGAGGGCCTCGCGACCCTTGGGACAGGACGGCGGATGTGGAGTTGATCTACAACAAGCACCTGCCGGATGCGTTGCGGGTGGTGGTGCATGAGCACTATCTGAACCGGGACAGTCTGGATTCGCAGAAGCTGGCGTATTGCGGTCTCAGCCGGGCGGCGTATTATCGCCGGCTGCATGAGGCCCATGAATTCATCCAGTCGATGCTGCTGGAGCGCGCAGCGTGAGTTCGCGGCGCTCTGGCCCACTGTCCGGCCTTGGCCCACTGCATTTTGTTGCAGTGGGTCGGGCTCTGTCCCGCGCCGTCCTTGGGTTTGTCCCACCGTCCCACCTTATCCCCGTTGTGCGTCATGTGCGCGCACACGCGCACGCGCGTTTTGCGCGCGTTCTTCTTATCTCTCTTCTTACGTACGTGAGAAAAGAAGCGGGACAAGTGGGACAGTGGGACGACGCCAGTAACGACGCGGGGGTTTTTGGCCCACTGCACGATTCAGAGGTGGGCGCGGTGAGACGGTCAGTGCGCTCTAGAATGCCGTTCACAGGGTATTCACTGGACGTTGCTGGCATCTAACCCACTTATTCGCGCATGGCGTTAGTTTTCCCTTGCTGCCATGAGAATCGAGGGGTACAACGTAGGCACGGTGGCAGAGGTGCGGAAGCACGGAGCCACGACGAAACAACCGAACCCGGCCACTGCGCCGGGTTTTTTTATGCCTGTTCTCCCCCGGTGCTGAGGGGCGCCCGCAAGCCCTGGTCACCAGCACCCGCCGGCGCAAGCCGGCACCTATTCGAGTTGGCCGCGTGCCGGCATTCCCCGCCTGGTGCGGGCTTCTTCTGGCCATTGGCCCCTTGGGAGGTTGCGTGATGAGTGAGCCGAGCGGCGTTGTGGTGGCCGGTGCGGTCGGTGTTGGGATGGCCGGGGTGCTGTCGGGGGTCAACGGGGAGGCGGCGGTCGGTGCGCTGTTCGGCGCGCTGATCTACTTCACGACCACGGCGGAGTTGCCGCTGTTGCGCCGTGTGTTTTTCTTCGTGGCGTCGTTCGTCATGGGGTACATGTTCGCCCCGGCCATCGGCGAGATCGAGGTGATGGGCGCTCGGCCCTTCGCGTTCCCCGGCCCTGCCGCGTTCGGCGCGTCCCTGCTGGTGGTGACGATATCGCTCGCGGCGATCAATCGCCGTGGCCTGGCCGATGGCAAGGGGGGTGGCAACGATGGTTAGCCTGATTCTGACGCAGCTGGTGTTCTGGCTCTGCGCGGTCCTGTTCGTCCGGCTGTTCACGTATCGCCGGGACGGGGCGCGCTTCCGGCGCGGTATGTCGGTTGCCGCTGTCGTGGTGATGGGGTGCGCGGGCTCGGCGATGATCGAGATCCTGCAGGGCCGGTTGCATATCCCCGCGCCAGCCTGGCCGCTGGTGGTGCTGCTCGCGGTGTTCGCCTGGTCGGTGTGGCGGGCCAGCGGGAATCTCGCCGGGGTTCTGCGGCCGGAGCCGCAGCCGTGGGATGGGGTGGATCGGCGGCGCCAGGGCATCGGGCGATGATCCGCATCGAGGCGACGGGGCTTCGGGAGCGGCTTGACGATCTGAAGGACCTGGAGCGCCAGTTGCCATTCGTGACGGCGCTCGCGCTGACCGAGACGGCGAAGCTGGTGAAGACGCGCCTTGAGGATGAGATGCGGTCGGTGTTCGACCGGCCGACCCGCTGGACTTTGGATAGCCTCCGCCTCTTCCCCGCGACCAAGCAGAAGCTGGTCGCCCGGGTCTGGATGAAGAACGAGGCGGACAAGGCGTCGCCCGCGACCCGCTGGCTCACACCGCAGGTGTACGGCGGCCCGCGTCAGGACAAGCGCAGCGAGGCGCTGTTGCGGGCCAAGGGCATCCTGCCGGCCAATAAGTACCTGGTGCCAGGCCGCGATGCGAAGCTGGATGCGTACGGAAACATTGGTCGAGGCCAGATTCAGAAGGTGCTGTCGGGCCTTGGGGCGCAGTTCGATAAGTACGCCAACAGCACCGACAGCAAGCGCAGCATCGGCAACCGTCAGCGGTTCTTCGTGATGTACGAGGGGCGGGGCAGCGCCAAGCAGGCCATCGGCATTGGTGAGCGAACAGGGCGAGGCAAGGACAAGGTGAAGCTGATCATGGCCTTCGTCGGTCGTCCGGGCTACGCCCGCGAGCTGGACTTCTTCGGCATCGCCGATCAGGTGGTGGACGACCAGCTGGCGATCCAGTTCGAGCTGGCGTTGGCTCGCGCCGTCGCGACTCGACGTCGGTGACGCCCTGCTCTGGTGCGGGGCCAGGGGCCCCTGGGTAGAGGCCTCCGTAAGGGTAATTCGAGCCCCGCTCTCGCGCTAGTGGAAGGCTCCGAGAGTTAGTTAACAGGGGTTAATCGGGTTAACCATGGGCGGTTAAGTGGTTAACAGGGTGATCCGATGACGATTCTGAGTAAATCCGAATACGCCGATAGCAAAGGCTGGTCCCGCGCCTACGTCTCCAAGCTCGCCAAGCAAGAGCGCCTGGTGCTGACGCCCGACGGCAAGGTCGACGTCGAAGCAACAGAAGCGCTGCTCACGGCTACGGCTGACCCCAGTAAGTCGGGCGTTGCGGATCGCCACCAGCGCGAGCGTGCCCAGAAGGGGGTTCATGACCTGATCGCTCCGGCTGCGACAGCCTCGCCGCCCGCTGCCAACGGTGACGGGTATCAGAAAGCGCGTGCTCATCGGGAGTACTACCTGGCCCGGCTTGCTGAAGATGAGTTCCTCAAGGGGCGCGGTGCTCTTGTGGAGCGCGAGGCCGTTGACCGGGCGGCCTTCGCCATTGCTCGCACGCTGCGCGATCTGTTGCTCGGTCTGCCTGCTCAGGTCTCCGGCGAGCTGGTGGCGATCACTGACACCTGGGCGATGGAGCGACGCCTCACCGAGGTGCTTCGCCGAGTTCTCGAAGATGCCGAAGGGCTTGTTCAACTTGATGCCGAATTGGGAGAGGCGGCTGCTGAGCCGAACTGAACCATGGAACATGCGTATGCCGACGGTGCCGCAACGTACCGTGCGGCATACTTGAGGGGTCTGAAGCCTGACCCGGAGTTGTGGATCGACCAGTGGGCTGACGAGTTCCAGCGCATTCCGAAGGACACGGGCGCGGCCGAGCCGGGGAAGTACCACACTGACCGCACGCCATTCGCTCGCGAGCCGATGCGATGCCTGTCGCCGTTGGACCCGCATAAGCGGGTGGTGACCATGGTCGCCTCGCAGATGATGAAGACGCAGATTGCGTTGAACTGGATCGGCGGCTGCATCCACATGGCGCCGGCCAACATCCTAGCGCTCCTGCCCAGCGAGAAGTTGGCCCGACGGGTATCCAGCCGGATCGACAAAACGATCAAGGTTGTTCCCGAGCTGTACGAGCGTGTGGCCAAACCGAGGTCGCGCGACTCGCGCAACACCCTGGATACCAAGGAGTTCGAAGGCGGGACGCTGTATTGCACGACCGCTGGTTCTGCGGCCAACCTGGCCGAGTTGTCTGCCCGATACGTCTACGGCGACGAGATCGACCGCTGGGATGTAAACGTCGACAGCGAAGGCGATCCGATCGAGCTGGCTGAAACACGGGGTACAACCTTCGGCCGCAAGGCCAAGTTTTACTTCTCCAGTTCGCCAACGATCAAGGGCGCTTCGCGGATCGCCGATCTCTATGAGATCAGCGACCAGCGCCGGTACTTCGTGCCCTGTCCTCACTGCGGCGAAAAGCAGGTGCTGGAGTTGGAGAACCTCCAGTGGAACGAGGATTTCAGCCGCGTCGATTATCTCTGCGCGAATCCTGAATGCGGTGCGCTGATCGAAGAGCACCACAAGACGGACATGCTGGCAGCCGGGGAATGGCGGGCGACCGCCGCTGGCGATGGGGAAACCGCCGGGTTCCATCTCAACGCCCTCTATTCGCCTTTGGGTTGGCTAAGTTGGGCGAGTCTCGCGAAGCAATACACCCAGGCCAAGCGCGCGCTGGATCGCGGCGATGCCGAACCCATGCAGGTGTTCTACAACACCCGCCTGGCGTTGGTCTGGGATTCGGCGCAAGAGCAGACCAAGGCCTCAGAGCTGAAGGCCCGCGCCGAAGACTATCGTCTCGGCGAGGTCCCGGCCGGAGCGTTGATTCTGACGGCCGCGGTGGACGTCCAGCACAACCGCCTGGAAATGTTGGTGCTCGGTTGGGGTGAGGGGTTGGAACGTTGGGTCGTGGACTTCCAGGTCATTCCCGGAGACCCCGCCGACGAGCGTACCTGGAACCTGCTGGACGAGAGGCTGAAACGGTCGTACCGGCACGCATCAGGCGTTTCCCTCGCCATCTGTGCGACGGCAATCGACTCCGGTGGCCACCACACCGATGAGGTGTATCAGTTCACCCGATTGCGGCGCTGGCGCGGGGTCATTGCGGTGAAAGGGGCCAGTAAGCCCGGCCGGCCTGTGCTGGCTCAGCGTCCTTCCAAGGTCGACGTCACGCGGCTCGGCAAGACCGAGAAGCAGGGTGCAGAGCTTTGGATGGTGGGTACGGACACCTCAAAGGACTGGATCTACAACCGCTACCCGTACCGCGAAGGACCTGGCGCCCTGCACTTTTCGGCTGACCTGCCGGATGACTTCTACGAGCAGGCGGTGGTTGAGCGGAAGTTGACCGTGTATGTGAAAGGTCACAAGCGAGTCGTGTGGGTGAAGGGCAAGGCCGAGCGTAACGAGGCGTTGGACCTGCTGGTGTACAACCTGGCCGCCGCCCATTTCCTGGGGTTGGATCGTTATCGCGCAGGGGAGTGGGGCAAGCTGCGGTCTACCGTCAGCCAGGGCAGCCTCTTCGCGGAACGCGTCAGCGAAGAGCGCAGCCCGGCCACCGAACCTGTGCGCCCGGCCGAGCAAACGCCCGCGTTGCAATCGATTGCAACGCCGTCACCACAACCGCAGGTCGCTCGCCGCGTAACGCGTAGCGGGTATCTGAGTCGTCGATAGTCACGAGGAAATCATGAGCACAGCACAGCAGCGCCTGGAAGAAGTCCAGGCGGCGATCAACGACATCCTGCAGAACGGCCAGTCCGTTCGCCGCGGTGATCGCCAGGTCGATAGGGCTCAGCTGGCCAGCTTGCGCATGCTCGAAGCTGAGTATGCGAAGGCCGCTGCCGCTGAAGCCTCGGCGGCAGCCCGGCGCCCGATGGTTACTCGGCTCTACAGCAAAGGGAAGGGCATTTGATGACACGTCATCGAGTCATGCCAAAGCGGTTTCGGAACAACTACGAAGGTGCCGGAACCGGCCGTCGCGCTGCTGAGTGGAATGCCCCGGAAGGGGCACTGAACACCATCGCCCTGCCGGCTCTCCCGGCGCTGCGCAAACGATCCAAGGCGGCGGTGCGCAACAACCCCTATGGGTTCTCTGCCATCGACAAACGGGTCAGCAGCATCATCGGAACCGGCATCACGCCGCGAGCGATGATCAAAGACGACCGTGCGCGCAGCACGCTCCGGCAACTCTGGGAGGACTGGGTAGACGAGGCGGACGCCGACAATCTGACTGACTTCTATGGCCAGCAGGCGCTGGTTGCCAGGATGGTCGAGGAGGTTGGCGAGTGCTTCGTACGGTTCCGTTACCGGCGGCCTGAAGACGGCCTGGCAGTTCCATTTCAGCTACAGCTGCTGGCGGCCGAGTACGTGCCCATCGACAAGAATTTCCGAACGCGCAGCGGCAACCTGGTGCGAGCCGGGATTGAGTTCAACGCCATCGGCCAGCGTGTCGCTTATTGGATGTACTCCTCCCATCCGGGGGATACGGTGACCAACAGCTACACCTACAACACCCTGCACCGCATACCAGCCTCCGAGGTGTTGCACATCTACGAGCCGACCGAAGCCGGTCAGTTGCGTGGAGTCCCCAGGCTGGCTCCGATCCTGCTGCGGCTCAAGTCGCTGGACAGCTACGACGACGCGGTGCTGTTCCGGCAGGAGGTGGCGAACCTGTTCGCTGGGTTCATCAAGAAACCCGCGCGTGAGGGCCCTGCGCAGATTGATCCCATTACAGGACAGCCCATCACAGCGGCATCCGATGGAACGCCGATGGTGGGGCTGGAGCCCGGCAGCATGCAGGAACTGCTGGAAGGGGAGGAAGTCGAGTTCTCGGACCCGCCCGACGCGGGCAACACCTACGTCGACTTCATGCGACAGCAGCTCCAAGCCGCCGCGGTTGGCGTCGGCCTGCCATACGAAATGCTCACCGGTGACATGGGCGACATCAGCGACCGGGTGCTCCGGGTGCTGTTGAACGACTTCCGCCGCCGCATCGAACAGCTTCAGTTCAGCGTTTACGTGTTCCAGCTCTGTCGGCCGGTCAGGGCTGCCTGGATGGACGCAGCGTTCTTGTCCGGTGCGCTTGCGTTGCCGGATTACCCCATGCGCCGCCGCGACTACCAACGCACGCGCTGGGTGCCGCAGGGGTGGCCCTACATCCATCCGGTTCAGGACGTCGACGGCAAGCTGAAGGAAATCGCCGGCGGCCTGAACAGTAGAAGCGAGCACGTCCTGCGCACGGGCTACGACGCCGAGCAAATCGACGAAGAGAACGCCCAGGACAACGCCCGGGCGAAGAAGTACGGGCTCACCTACACCACCGCCACGCAGAAAGAGGCGGTAGAGAAAGAGGACGAACGATGAATGTCTTAAGCAAGTATTGGCTTGGCGTCTGCCTTTCCCTGCTCCTGCAGGGCGGTCGCTGCCTCGCCTTCCCGCGTATCCAGAACCTGGGCCCGCAACAGGAGCAGCAGGAACACTGGTACGCCATCCGTGCCGCGGGCGAAGGCGATAATCGCGTCATCGACGTGATGATCTACGGCGAGATCGGCTACTGGGGGATCACTGCCGCCCAGTTCGTCAGCGATCTCAAGGCCCTGGACGACGGTGTTTCCCGGATTCGGGTGAGCATCGCGACGATAGGCGGGGACCTGATGGACGGCATCGCCATCCATAACGCCCTGCGAGACCTCGGCGAACGCTGTGAAGGCCGTATCGTAGGGGCCTGTTACAGCGCCGGAACGCTGGCCATCAGCGGTGCGCACCGCGTCACGATGGCGGAAAACGGGTTGTACATGATCCACAACCCGAACATCGGCTGGCTCCAGGACGTCGAGAGCGCGGACCTGCGTGCGTATGCCGACCTGCTCGACAAGACGCTGGAGCTGATGGTCAGTTGCTACAAGCATCGGCCGCTGGCCCTCTCGGACGAAGAGCTGCTCGCCAAGATCAAAGCCACCACCTGGATGACAGCCAGCGAGGCCAAGGATTTCGGCTTCGTCGATGAAGTGCTGGTCGGTGTCGAGGTCAAGGCCGCGTTGGGCAACGTCAAAATCCTGAACCGCTACCAGGACGTGCCGGAACAGGCACGGGCGCTTATCGCCAATGACCTGCCGACGGAGGAGCAGGAAGACCTCGCTCCGCCCGAGGAACCCGATCCGGTCGCCTTGGCAGCGCAAATGGCGGCCGAGTGCGCTGCGGCAGGCCTGAGCAATGTCACCGGTGTCCTGATCAAGGCGACGGGCCTGAAGAGCCTGGCGGCGGTCAAGGAAGCCGTGGTGAAGGCCAAGGCAGTCAAGGATGTCTGCCTCTTGGCGAAGCTGCCCGGCGAGGCCGAGGCATTCATCGAGGCTGGCCTGGATGCCGATGCCGTGCGAGTGAAACTGTTCGACAAGATCGTGGCTGCCAACAGCAGGGTCGAGTTGGACAACAAACCCCCGCTGGAAGACCACCTCCCGGCACCCACCAAAACGATCGACCCTGGCGACATCTACGCCAGGCGTAGAGCTATTGCCTCGAAAGGAGAGCGCGCATGACCATCAAAACCGAAGGCATTCACTCCGGCGAGTTCCTCCTCTCGGAGGCCAACGGCACCCGCAGCCGTGAGGAAGTTACGATCACCGCCGGAGCCGGCAAGCTGGCTGCCGGAACCCTGATCGCGAAGATCACCGCCGCCAACGCTGCGGTGGCGACCGCCGCCGCAGGCAATGTGGGTAACGGCACCATGGGCTCCATTACCGTGGATAGCCTGGCGGTGACGGGTGAGTACACCCTGGTCATCACTGCGGCCAGCGCCGACGGGGGGACCTTTACGCTGACCGACCCCCTGGGCTCCGAGGTTGGCATGGGCACCGTAGGTGTCGCGTTCACGGGTGGAGGCCTGGCCTTCACCCTGGCGGATGGCGCCACGGGTTTCGCCGTCGACGACGCGTTCACCATCGACGTGGTGGCGGCGCTCGGCGAATGGGTGGCCTACGACGACGATGGCACCGACGACGGCCGTCGCGCCGCGAGCGGCATTCTCTACGCCCCCGTGGATGCGACCCTGAACGACATCCGCACGGTTGCCGTCGTGCGGGATGCCGAAGTGATCGAGCGGCTCCTCACCGGCCTGGATGATGCCGGCCGCGCGGACCTGCTGGCACTCGGGATCGTCATCCGCCCCTGAACCTCACTGAGCCTGAATAACCCCTGCACCTCGCTTCGGCGGGGTTTTCTTTTTTGGAGGCCGCTATGGCTGAGATGTCGATTTTCGAGGATGAAGCGTTCAGCGTTGATTCGCTTCTGGTTGTCATCAACGAGGAACACGAGGTTCCTGGGCAGATTGCTGCGTCTGGGCTGTTCACCGAGGAGGGGAGCACCACGGTCACCCAGCAGGTGGAGAAGGACGGGGACGTCCTGGAACTGGTCGCTGCCGTCCCGCGCGGCGCGCCTGGCCAAGTGGTGATCGGGCCCAAGCGTCAGCAGATTCCGTTCAACTGCGTGCACCTGCCCGAGACGTTCTCCATCCTGGCGGACGAGATTCAAGGCATCCGTGCCACGGGTAGCCGCACCGAGCTGCAGGGGGTACAGGACGTCGTCAATGCGCGGCTTCGCAAAACCCGCCTGCAGCTCGACATTACCCATGAGTACCAGCGCATCGGGTCCATCAAGGGCAAGATCCTGAACAAGGATGGTGCGGTACTGGTCGATCTGTTCCAGACCTTCGGCATCAAGCAACAGAGACTGCCGATGGAGTTCGGCAGCGTGGATGTCAGTGTCCGTGCCGCCGTGGCGCTGGACATGCAAGAGGACGCACTGGGCAACGTCACCTCGACCGGCGCTATTGCCTGGTGCGGGAAGAACTTCTGGTCGAAGTTGATCTCGGACGCCTCGGTCAAGGAGCCTTATCTGGCCTGGGAGGCTGCCAGCGCACTGCGGGGCGATCGCCGGATGGCATTTGAGTTCGGTGGCGTGCTGTGGACGCGGTACCGCGGCAAACTGAATGGCGTGCCGTTCGTTGGCGATGATGAGGCGTACCTGACCGCGGTCGGTGTGCCGGATCTCTACAAGACGGTCTTCGCCCCGGCCAACTACATGGAAACGGTGAACACCCTCGGTGTCCCGTACTACAGCAAGCTGGAGCGTATGCAGTTCGATAAGGGTGTAGCCGGTGAGGCGCAATCCAACCCGCTCCACCTATGTACTCGCCCGCGGGTCAACATCCTGCTGCAAGGCTGACCATGGCCAGCTTCTCGGAAATGACCGAAGCCATGGACCGCATGGTCCTGGACACGCTGGCGGATGACCTCGGCAGCTACCGCAACCCACAAGGCAAGCTGGTGGCGGACAAGGTCCAGGTCATCATCGACCGCAACCTCCAACGTGTTGGCCCCGATGGGGCCTTCCAGGGGGCTGCGGTGGGCATTACCTGGCGCAAGGCGCAGCTCGCCACCGTTGATCGCGGCGGCCAGTTCTGCGTGGGCCGGCGCCGGTACGTCGTCGACGAACTGATCGAAGACGACTGCCACATGCTCACTGCCGCCTGTACGGAGCAACGATGAAACCCAACATCCTGACCGAGTGCCGCAAGGCGCTCCTTGCCCGGCTGGGCACGATCCAGCCGGCGAACGGGTATCGCACCAACCTCGGCGGAAACGTCCGTAGCGGTTGGTTCAATGAGGTGATCAAGCAGGAGGGTGTCGGCTATCCCCTGGTGGTGGTCCAGAAGGGCCGGGCCAGGGAGCCGCAACCAGGCCCTGGTGCGATCAAGGTCTCGCCGGGGTTCATGTTGGTGGCGGCCGTCGAGGTCGGTCTGGACGACTACGAGGATGCGCTCGACGACCTCGAGCACGACCTCCTCCAGTGCCTGATTCCGTTGGCCGGCGTGTTCCATGACTGGATGCCGCGCGGCGTGCTGTCGGTGAGCGTTGGCGCATCGCAGTCCTTCCCGCCAGGCGATGGGCTGATGGTCGCCACCGTTGCCATTCCGGTCCACATTCAAACCGTTATCCAGGCCAGGCACCCCAACGCCTAGGCCGATCAGAGGTAATCCATGACGACGAAGAAGAACTCCGAACAGCCGTCGCGGGAGGCTGTTGTCGAAAAGCCGTCGCGAGAGGCTGTCGTGCTCCTGAAAGAACACGAGCATGCCGGCAAGCTGCGCGCCGCCGGTGAAACCATCAACGTCTGGCCCCACCAGAAAGCCTGGCTGATCCAGCTTGGCAAGGTGGCGGGCACTGTTAAGGAGGCTTGATCATGGCTTGGGTAAAAGAAACCGCCATCATCGCCGGTCAGGTCAAATGTCGCCTCGCCGGCACCGGCCGCCCGTTCGTGCCGATGGGCCTGGGCTCCACCATGGAGCAGGCCCATGAGGTCAACAAAATCGTGCTGCCCAATACCATGACCGTGGCTGGCGGCAACTACGACAAGTTCAGCCGCGTCACGGCCATGACGTTGTCGTTCAACTTCCGAGAGTTCTTCAGCGCGAACTATGCCCGCTTCCTGTGGGCGAACGTCACCGAACTGCCGTCGGCTCCAGTTACCGGTGAGCAAGTGATCGCCGAAGTGGGCAATACCAGCATGCTGGCGAAGATGCCGCTGAGCATTACCAAGGTCACCGACGCGGCGACCGGCCTGGTCGAGTTCGAAGAGGACATCGACTGGCGCCTGACCGGTTCCGGCCCCGAGCCGCTGCCCGGCAGTGCCCTCGCCACCGCCATCGAGGCCGCATCCGGTGACTACCTCATCGAGGTGGACTACACCAGCGCCCTCGTCGACGAGATCCAGCCGCTGGCCAATACCGGTATCGAGCTGGAGCTGCTGTTCGAGGGCGTGAACGCCGTCGGCACGCAGAAGCGCACGAACAACCTGTACTACCGTTGCTCGTTCGACCTGGTGGAGAGCCTGAGCTGGATCAACGTCGAGGACTTCATGGGCTTCAACGTGAGCTGTGAAGTGCTGGCCGATCCGGCCCGCCAAGGCCCTGGCCTGTCGCCGTACATGAAGATCCTGAAGGAGAAGCCGGTCGCGGCGTAAGGGCGTTTCGACAAAGGACGCGCACACTGTGCGCGCCCTTTCACTGCTGTCCAGAGGGGGCGCAATGACAACGATCAGCCAGTCAGCACTGCGTATGGTCTTTTTGTCCGGTCGCGCTGCACCGGATGCAACCGAGGCCTTCCTCTACATCGCCGGCCGCACGGAGCAGACCTTGTGCCTGTCCCTGGCGAGCCGAAAGGGCGGCGGCCCGCTTGGTTACGCCGTGCTGGAGCGTGCCGGGGAAGAAGAAGGGCCGGGCGGTGTCACGTTAGGACTGTACGAATTAACTCGACTGCTCGGGGCAGATTGTCCATGCCCAGGTCCAGTAGTCGCGTTGTCAGGTGTTTTATGGAGTCGGCGGGAAGTTCTCGCACAGATTGAAGCAGGCGATGCTTCTCTTCCGTGGGAAGCTGCGCCTCGCTTAAGCGAAGCTCGATCATCTGCTTCAGCGACTCTTCGTGGAACTTGACGGTGACGGTGCCGAGAATGGCGCTGACGCCGCCATCGTCGGCGAGGAAGTCCAGGCCTGCTGCTGTGATCTTTTGGCTATTGCCGGGAGTTAAGTCTCGTCCGTTAGTAGTGGAAAGCCTGGCGGAGACCAGCCTGTGCTCAACGAGGTAGGCGAGGTTGGCGAGGCCGATGTTGTGTCGGATACCTTTCTCTTTCAAGACATCACGAGTGGTTCCAGGATACACCTCAGCGAGCGCTTTCAGAATGGTGAGTTGGACTTCCCGGTCTAGCTTCATGGCTTCTCCTTGCGTGACGGAAGTGTCGAGGGCACTAGGTACAGTATCACTATACCGTTGACGCGCAGCCGGTTCGGGGTTTAACTTGCCCGTGCCGCTGCCAATTCAGCGGCCGGGTTTGGTCACCCGAAGAGTTCAGAGGCGCACGGCGCCGAAAGGCGTTTTTTTGTGCCCGCGTTATGGCGGGCCGTGCGTGGGCGGGCTTCGGCCCGGCCGGGTACCTCTGACCCCGGTTGACCAACCCGCGCACGGTTCGCCTCCATTGTTTGGTCACGATGGCGGCGAACTCCAACAGTCAGAGGAGTTCCATCATGCTCAAGCCCGTTCCGCTTCACCCGAAGATCGTTACTCCCAGCGCCCCTGCCAAGGCCGCGAGCGTGCCGGGGTTCTCCACTCTGTTCTCCGTGCAGCCCGGTGTGCCGGTGCTGGATGCCCTGGAGCACGCCTCCGCCCTGCTGGGCGTTGCGCTGGAAGGTGCCCGCGACCTGGCCATCCAGGGCGATGAGCAGCAGCCCTGGGCGGTGGTGTATCTGCTGGAAAGCACCCTGGCGCTGGTCAACGCCTCGGTGAGCGGCATGATGGAGGCCCGGTCATGAGCCTGCCGTTGGAGTTCTCGTTCGATGGCGCCGCCGTGCGGGTAGTGCTGGTGGAGGGTGAGCCGTGGTGGGTTGCGGCGGATGTAGCCCTGTCCCTTGAATACCGAATGGCGAGCGATATGACGCGCTCGCTTGATGAAGACGAGAGGGGTACGCAGATTGTGCGTACCCCCTCTGGTGATCAGGAAATGCTGATCATCAACGAATCCGGTCTGTATTCGGCCATCCTGCGCAGCCGCAAGGCCTCGGCCAAGCGCTTCAAGAAATGGGTCACCGCCGAGGTGTTGCCGTCCATCCGCAAGCACGGTGCCTACGTGATGCCGCCGGTCGAGGCTGAGCCGGCCTCGGCGCCGATGTCGGCGCACGTGGAGGCGGACCAGATTGTCAGTGCCGGCCGGGTGTTCCGCGCCCTGTTCGGTACCGCGCGCAGCATGGGCATGGCCCGTCGCCTGGCGGCCACCCGCGCCAACCAGGCCGCGCAGCGTGCCACCGGCATCGACCTTGCGGCCGAGCTGGGGGCCAGCGAGTGGCTGGACGGCCCGGACCTGCCCACCGCCAAGCGGGTGCAATACGAACTGCAGCAGCGCATTCGCAGTCACCTGGTGGCCAACGACTGGCCCCAGGGCTTCGGCTCGCAGCAGGTGATAGAGGCGTTGGGCCTGGTCAACGACCGGGGCACGCAATCGGCGGTCGGCCAGTGCCTGCAACTGCTCGGCTATAAGCGCGTGCGCTTGCCGGCCAAGGGTGGCGGGTCGCGGCCCTGGGGCTATGTGCTGGCGGATGTCGCCCGTTTGGCGTGAAGCCTGCCGTCACGACTGAACCCGGCTATGCCGGGCCGGGTTTCGGCGCTAGCGTTTGGCTGCTACAGTCCCTCTTTATTCAACAGGGAGGGAGGCCTGATGCTTCGCGTTGTGCTTGTTATGTTCTGGTTGGTGCTTCTTGGGGGCTGTGGAAAGCCTGAATTCACTTGCAGTGAATCCCGGGCATATGGTGCAGCTCAGCGGATCATTGAGAGGAATTTGAAAGCACCTAGTACTGCAAAATTCCCTGTATCAAGCACATCATCAGTCCGGATCAGTGCGATAGATAAATGCAAGTTCCGAGTACAGAGCTATGTAGATTCGCAAAACACCTTCGGTGCTATGGTACGCACACCATTTTCAATAACCGTCGAAGGTTTCCCGGCCAAAGATGAGTGGGTTGGGTCTGATCTTTCGATGTAATTCTTAGTTGTACAAGACAACCCGCTTCGGCGGGTTTTTTATTGTCTGGAGAAATACATGAGCGATGCATCTGGTAAAGCGGTTGTAACGGTCGGCAAAGGTGATTCTGCCTGGGATGTGGTGGTTTCGGAGCTGACAGTGGCGCAGATGCGGCAGGTGATGCTTAACAACCCATGGCCTGGTGAAGAAGCCTCCGAAGAAGATTTGGTGCATTACCAATTGGATAATTTCCTGTTCGAGGACTGCCGCCTCTGTGACTTATCCGTAATTGCCGGCCTGGATAAGGCGAAGTTAAGTACGCTGACCGGTAGCGATCTGCGCAAGATCCTGGCCAAGGCCAAGGAGCTGAACCCTGATTTTTTCGGCGCACTGGGGCGGATTCAGGGAGCTCGGAAGAGTTTCTAAGCAATCTGGAGGCTTGTATTTCGGCCCTCGGCCGTATCGGTCACCCCAATTCGATCAATTATCCGTGGCGTTTGTTCAAGCGCTGCCTGAAGGAATAATCCATGGCTGAGTTCGAGGTGAAGCTGTCGGCGGACACTGCCGAAGCTACCAGCGCCGTTGGCGGCTTCCGCAAGGAATATCAGGACTTGGTCAAGGCTATCCAGAAGCCTCTGCGCCAGATAGATGCCTTGCAGAAAACCACGGAGAATGCCAAAGCCGCCACGAGTGCCTACTTCGAAGCCAGGCGCCGGGTAGATGATTTGAAGCGTGCTATTGAGCAGGCCGGGCAGCCGGTACGAGAGCTTGATCGCGCTTATGCCAAGGCTCAGCGCACACTGGCGAGTGCTACTAGTGAATTCGACCGTCAGAAGGCCAAGGTCCGCGAACAGCGTGCAGAACTGAAGGCTGCCGGTGTTGATGTCCGCAACCTGGCTGCCGAGCAGCAGCGCTTGCAGTCGTCGTTAGTGGGCGCCATGGGGCAGGGTCAGGCGGATGCGGCGATAACCCGCGCCCTCGATACCTTTGGTGTCAGCCGCCTGCGCGCCTTGCGTGAGCAACTGGTGACTCTGCGCACCGACTATCAACGCCTGGCCCGGTCCGGCCAAATGTCAGCCACCGAGCGTATCGCCGCCGAGAACCGCTACCAGGCGGCGCTTCTTCGGACCCAGCAGCAGATCAAGGAGCTGACTGCTGGAGAGGATGCTGGTAGCGGCGGGGTAGCGGCTATCACTGCGCGAATCGCTGCTATTACCGCTGCGGCCTACACGTTGCAGCGGATCGCCGGTTTCTATTTCAGCGCTGCTGATGCTGTTGGTGAGCTGGAAGATCGCATGCGCAATGCGCTGCCGGTTCAAGAGCAGTACACGCTGGCGCAGTCCAGGCTTGAGGATATCTCCAGGCGTGTACGAATTCCGATCGAACAAACGAGCGAACTGTTTCTGCGTGCTGTTGGTCCGCTTCAGGAGATGGGCTTCTCGGCAGCCCAGACTACCGATCTGGTTGGCGCTCTATCCGCAGGCCTTGTTGCCAACAGTGTGAAAGGCGAGCGGGCCGCGGCTGTGATAAACCAGTTCACGAAGGGTTTGCAGACCGGCGTCATCCGCGGCGACGCTTTCAACGCAATACTTGAGAATTCTACTGCGCTCACTGATGCGCTACAGAAGGGGCTTGGGGTAAGTCGCTCCGAGCTGATCCGCCTTGCTAATGCTGGCGAACTGACCACGGAACGCGTGGTAACTGCGTTCGCTTCCCAGTCAGAGTCACTGCTTGGTCTTGCCGACGCCATGCGAGTTACCGGAGCGGATGCTGCTGGAACGTTCTCGCAATCTGTTGACAAGCTGATTGGAGCAATTGACAAGATCACGGGCGCCTCGGCAGCAGCCACTGAGCAGCTGGACAAGGTTTCTGATGCGATTAGTGATGTTGCCGATGGCAAGAATAGCCGGGCCCTAGAATTACTTGGTAATGCGCTTCTCGCCGGTGGCAAAGGCCTTGGAACGCTGCTTCCTGGTGCAGGAGCATTTGCCTCCGCTGCTGATGCGTATTGGAAATTCAGTAATGATGCCACTGATGCCCTGGAGAATCTGACAGATGCCGAAGGATTGGCGCGCACGGAATCCGAGATAATCGAAGAGCGGCGCTTGGCTGCTTTCCGCACCTATGCCGCAGAATTCGGTAAAGAACAGGAGTCCCTGACAAACGCATTCAAGACCGCTGTTAACGATCAGGTGGCGGCGCAGAATCGAGCGAACGCCAAATTGAAGAAGGCGCAGGACGCGCAGCTGGAAACCACCAAGCGCTATCGTGACGCGCTGCAGAAGTTGGGGGCTGGAGCAATAGGTCCTGACAGCTTCGGAAATGCCTCTGCTCTGCGAGTTGCTGCCGCCCAGGCCTTGAGCGCCGGTGACGCCGAGCGGGCTAAGAAGTTGGCTCAGCAGTCACTTGAAATGCTGATGAAACTGGCTGAAGCCGGCGAGAATACCTATGGCTTTGAGGGCTTCATCAAGGGCCTGCAGGGGATTGAGGAGGCGGCGGATAAAGCCATACTGGCCAGTGCCGAGGCGGCAAGGAAAGCCGAGATCGACAAGGTGCGCGAGCTGAAGAAAGAGTTTGAAGACCTGAAGAACTTCAAGCTTAGCCCGACCATCGACGATGCCGCGCTTGCCGAGGAAACGGAGAAGATGAAGCGTTGGGCTGCGATGATTGGCGAGTCGTTCGTCATCCGGCCTCGCACGTCGCCTGTATCTGAAACCTCTTCGACCGAATGGCATGCGCCAATGTTGCCGCCAGGTTCAACGCCTCCCAGTACTACCGCGCCGGTCTCTGCTCCCGTAAAACCCAGCGGCATAGTACAGGATGCTGCAACCGAGGCTGCATTGCCGCCTGTGAAGGCGCCGGTGGCCCCGGTAACGATCCGCCAGGACGGCCCCAATAGTTGGACGAACTTGCCTGCGGCCGAAGTGGAAATTACTCCGAAAGGCGTGCGCGAAGCCGGCCCGAATAGTTTCACCAACTTGCCCGCTGTGGAGGTTGATGTGTTGCCCAAGGGTATCCGTCAGGATGGACAGAGCAGCTTCACCAATTTGCCTGTTGACGCGGATATCGTCGTCAAAAGTGTGGCGGCACAGGATAGCGAAATTCCTGTGGTGCCGGCCCTCTTGCGGCCACTCGGGCCATCGCCAGATGCACCACCAGTGTCTGTTGAAAGCAAGCTCGACGAAGTATCTAAATCCGACGTTCTGCAAGAGTTCGGCGCGTTTATTGAGCAGCTCAAGAAGATGTCGGTGGTGCCGCTGACGCTCTCTATGGTTACTGCGATCGGCGGCGCTGGCGAGGTGCCGGGTTACTACGGAGGCGGCTATACCGGCCCCGGTGGCCTCTACGAGCCTGCCGGTGTAGTGCACAGGGGCGAGGTGGTCTGGTCGCAGTTTGATATCGCCCGCGCTGGCGGTGTGGCGGTGGTCGAGGCCATGCGGCGCGGTCTACGTGGTTACAGCACAGGTGGCATTGTGGCGCCGCGTACCTTGCCCAGCATCCCGGTGCTTGCACCTGCCCTCCAGCAACAACTGGACGGTCCGAGCTTTCCCGACTTCGGCACCGTCCAGCTCGGCGTCGGTAACGACACGCTGGAAGTCCTGATGCGCCGTGATTCGTTCGAAAAAACAGTGCGCCGAGCCGCCACCAAATTCGGCCGCACGCAACGTTGATGGAGACCCCTCATGTCGTTTCCCATGCCGATGCTCGGCGGTGTGCCGATTCATCCGCACGCCGGCCTGCCTGACGAAAGCGCTCAGCCAATCGGCGGCTCCACCGTGCTGCGTTTGAGTGATGGCGCTGGCGTGAAGATGACGCACTGGCGCAAGGAATCCGGCAGCATTTCCGGCTCCGGCTGGATGCCGCCTGGGCTCGCAGGGCTGGACTACAACCAGCCCCTCGAACTGCGCAGCACCCAGACGGAGAGCATCGTCGGTACGGCCACCAGCTACACCCTCACCAGCACCCCCCGCCCGGACGTCACGCCCTGGGCCGAGGCGCTGGTTGGCAAGGACTGGGTGTTGGCTGCGGCCAGCACGGTCGATGGCGTCATGTCGATCACGCCGGTGGCCGGCGCCTCGCTGTATCGGGCGTGCTGGCTGCCTGTGTATTCGGTGTTCGCAGAGCCCGCACAGCGCTCGCTGAGCGTCAGCAACAACGCGCACGGTTGGTCCATTACCTGGGAAGAGGCGTAGATGCTCAACGGTTTTCCTCTGAATGCCTTGCCGCTGAATAGCCTTGGTGGTGGCCAGGAAGAGCCGGTCTATGTGGTTCGTGGTTTCGCATTCACCTGGCGGTTGCGGCTGCTGATTGACGGTCAGGACGTGACTGAACGATTGGCAGGTACGGTAGATGTCGACAGGGAAGAGGGCGCTGCCGCAGTAAGCGGTTTCGATCTGTTCATGCCGCCGGGAACGACCGTTGTGCCCAGTGACTGGGCTGGTAAAGCAGTGGTTCTTGAGTACATCAGCGTGTCGGCTGGTATTACGGCGGTGGGGAGACGTTTCAGTGGCCGTCTTACGGAGCCGGTATGGAACCCCGTGACCAGGCTGCTCAGCTGTGAATGCAGCGATCGCCTGCAGCAACGGACGGAGGCCCTGAGCGTCGCGGAGATCGATGCGTTGGTCGGTGGGCATTGGTCGGCCGACGTGTTCGAGCCCGTGCAGGGGCGGAGTCATTGGGACTATGCCCAGGAACGCCTGAGTACCCGAACAGCCAGTCTCGATTGCTCACCATACGGCGACATGAGAGTGACCAGCTGGTACGCGGCGCAGCCGCATTTCGTGTTCGGTGCTGGCACGACGTTGTATCAGAGCCTGGCGTTGGATTTGCCGAGCCTAGACACGGTGACCAACCGCGTCGAGCTGGAAATCAACTACCGGTATCCGCGGTTGTGGCAGTTCAACCAGAGCTTCGGTTGGGTCCATCCGGGGATGGGTGGATTCAGCGGCATTCAGGGATTCTGCCATTGGCGACCCTGGTCGACGGAGCTGCCGACCACCGACATGATCGAGTCGGCGGTGACTGGGGCTGGCATGGTCATCATCGGATCGGTTGGAGGCTTCAAGCTGCCGCTCTCCATGTCCGACCCCTGCGGCGACGGTAACCCATGGATCAACACGTTCGACGATCTCTGGCTGGCCGTCGGGGTGATAGGTGGTCGCCGCTGGACGCAATCGGTGACCGAGACCTACAACCTCGCGCTGGCCACTCCGGCGGGCGAGGTGGAGGGAACTCGAACCGTAGCGCGTGAAAGCGTCAGCCTCGATATCGAGGACGACCGCGCCGAGGAGTGGGATGGATCGCTGGAAGAGGACCCGTCAGGTGATAGCAGTGTCGAAGACCTGAGTGATGAGGCGCGTCGTCAGGCCGCGTTGATCTGTGTGCTCCGTCGGGCCGAGGCCAAGATCATATCGGCGCATCGAGGCAGCCTAGTGAGCTGGTCGGTGCCGACCAGCATGGCGCTAGGAGTCGATCTGGTGCACACGTTGCAGTTGGACGACCAGGGTGCCAAGGCACTCGGTAAGTGTGTTCGCATCCGGGACAGCTTCGACCTGGAAAGCGGCGAGGCGGTTAGCACGCTGACGATCGCCGTAATGCGGGGCGGTGGTGTCAGCGACCCTCTGACTGTGCCCTCTGCGCCGGATACCAGCCTGCCGCCACTGGAAGGGCCGGGTGCCGGATTGCCTACCCAGCTGGGTGGGCGCGTGTTCGACCCGGACGGCAACCCGATTCCGCCGTATGACGACGAGAGGGACGGATTCTCCGGTAACTACTCCTTGGCCGATGATGCAACGGCCGTGTCGTTCCCGCGGCGCATTGATGTCGATGCGCGAGATATTCCCGCCGAATACCGCGACGAGCGAACCGCCACCCGCAACGTGCTCTACCGGGTCGGCGTCCCCAACGATCAACTGGAGCTATGACATGGCACTTGGAGATGAGCGCCGCGCCAATGGTGCGGCGAACGAGGCTGCACGCCGCGCGCTTGGCCGGACCAATGAGACAGCACGTCGAGCGTTGGGGCCGGCGATGGAAGCCAACCGCACGGGACGTAAGACCGTCGAGGACATCAACAGCATCGTGGACCCGCCTCGGCCGCGTAAATCGTTGCCTACCCTGACGCCGCGCGGTGGGGTGGATGTCCAGCGAGGGCGAGGGGTGTACCAGGCACCGTCCGGCGGAACTGCCGGAATCGCCAGCCCGCTGACCGAGGGGGCAACCGGCCCTGGCGCTGTGATTGCCCGCGAGTACTACGCCACGTCCACGCTCACCAGCAGCGATGGCATCCTGACGCTCGACGTGCAGGCGCTGAAAAAACTCACGATGCGGGACGCCAATGGCTCGCCTGTAGTGATCGAATTCGCGGAGCCACCAGCGGAATGACCGACGCGTTATCTCTGAATCTGAGCCGTCCCGTTGGCCCGTACGGCACGGCCTGGCACGGCCTGGTCAAGGGCGGCGTCCTGACGCTACCCAATGCCGCCACCATGCCGTATCCGCAACCGGCGCCTGCCGGCGACCCCTGGCTGCGCGGCAGTACTGCGCTGCTCGCCCACCCCGATGCGCCGGGTGTCACGCGTACGCCGGAGGAGGCGGCAGCAGACGAGGCTGCAGGGCGCGAGTGGTGGACCCAGGCCATCCTGGCGGGCGGCAACCTGTACGGCCAGCCGCTGGGCGGGTGGATCTACATCGATCCGGCCGGCGAGCGCTGGCTGGTCCGCATCAACCTCCACGAGATACCGACCATCGGCGGCACTGCCACGGTGACGCTGAGTCGGTACGGGGCGTTCGGGCGTCCGGCGCTCGTGCATACCTACTCGGTGGACGTGCCTAACATGGGGCAATCCACCCCAGCAATCAGCGGCACGTCCGGGACGTTCGTCACCCTGTACCACTCACACCCCACCGGGGCTGCGGCGGTGTATGAGGTGAGCGTGCAGTTCAACCAGGTGCACCGCCAGTTCTGGCGGCGGCGCCCGGTTGGCTGGCTGGAGGTGACGCTGGCCGGGCTTGGCGCGGAATGCGAGATCGCCGTGACGGTGCTCAAAACCCGCGAACAGACGTTGGGAACGCCGGTGCGGAGCTGGTTCGACCTGGCAGAGGACAACTACTACCGGGCCTCAAACCCCGATGGCACGTCCAGCATCACGCAAACGCAGCCGGTGGGCATCGATTGGACTCTGCTGGTCCGGCACAACATCGTGTCGGGTACCGAGGAGTATGGGTTCACCGGCTATGTGGTCGGCATGTTTTACGATGCCACGGGCGTGCGGCATGAGGTCACGCTGGACGAGTTGGCCGTCACGGAATACAGCCTCTCGGCGCCGGTGGTGCATACGGGGCCAACGGAGTTTGGCGCCGGCGTGCCGGTCACCGGTACCTGGGATTGCGAGGAGGCCTGGAGCAGCACCTGGACGCTGACCGTCAACGTGGACGCGGTTCCTGTGGCCAGCTACGCGATCTCCATCAGCGAGACGTCGAGCGAGCAGTACGCGATCAACGGCAACGACCCGACCACGCTGACCTACGCCTATCGGTCCGACTACACGCCGGGGTCCTACATCGAGGACTCCGGTGTAGTGACCGACCCCGGATCCAACGTGCTGGGCAGCCAGCATGCAGTCAGCCTGTTTGCTGCGGATACCCAGGCCGGCGTGGCGACCAACCTGGGCGCGTCCGGCGCGCTGTACCCCTGGGCGTACACGCCCAACACGTTGCGCCTACTGCAGGTCTGCCCGTATCGCTATGCCAACCAGCTGTTCGGCCTGTGCCGCTGGGAGCGCCCGCAGGCGGTCGGCGATACGTTGCAGCGCTACGTGTACCACCCGGATGTCGCCACGCCCACCGGCGCGGTCACCCTGGACGAACTGGTCCGGGAGATATCCAGCACCTCCGGAACATTCACCGAATTTGCCTATGCCAGCCGTTGCCCGGTAACGGCGCAGCTCGCCCGCGAGCTGGAGCCCGTCTGCTGGGTTTGATCTGAGGACAACCATGAACTTTGTGAACAACTGGAGCCAGGCCATCGCCCTGGCGGCCGGGGCGACCTCGGCTGATCTGGATTTGCCGGATGGCACCTACCGGCTGACCCTCGCTGACTGGCCAGCCTCTGCAACGCGCTGGGAAATCGTCACTGCGGTGGTCACTGGCGGCGTTGCCGAGCTGGCCCGTGGCCAGGAACTGACCGATGACCAGGAATGGCCGGAGGGCAGCGTCATCTACTGCTCGCTCACGGCGGGGGTGCTGACCAGCCTGCTGCTGCGTATCGAGACTCTGGAGACCGCAGTGGCAGACCTGACCGAGCGAGTGGTCGCTCTGGAGGGCATTGTCATCACGTCTCCAGGTAGCGGCCCGGTCTGGGGGTTCTCGCCCAGCTTCGGGGTCGGATCGATTTCTCCGGCCGGGGCGACGGTCTATCCGGACGGTACCCTGGGAGGTAACGGCCAGATTCTGGCGCTGGCGTGGGGGGATGACTATCCCTACTACGGAAACCTGGAACTCCGTGTCAGTGGGAACTATGAGGTTTGGCCTGACGTGGCTTCGTTGCCCTTCGATACGCTGACGATCGGCACGACCACGTTTAACAAGGCCGATCTGGAAATCATCGGCTATGGCGATGATATCTCCGCATTTGGCTGGTTCTCGGTATCGCCCAATCCATTTGCTGCCGGGCGCAACAAGATCACGTTCAGCTAATTCATTCTCGAATTCGAAGCCCGCCGCGTGCGGGCTTTTTTATGCCCGGAGCATCCATGAAACCAGCGGCGATCGATCTAGAGATCATTCCCGGAACAACCTACCGCGACACCGTGCGGCTGATGCAGCCGGCCTATGCCTACCGACCGATCACTGCCGCGGCTGGCGCGCCACTGCGTCTGACCGTGCCCGGCCATGGGTTGGACACGGCCTGGGCCGTCTGGGCGCGCGGCGTCGTCGGCATGCCTGACCTCAACAGAGAGCCGAGGCGGCAGGCCCCGCACCGCGCCACCGTGATCGACCCCGATACCCTGGAAATCAACGACCTGTCCGCCACCGGGCTGGCACCGTCTGGTGGCGAGCTGGTCTACCTGCTGCCGGTCGATCTCACCGGTGCCGGCGTGGTGATGACGTTTGCGCGGGGCAGTGTGGTGGTGCTGACGCTCACGCTCGGCGATGGGCTGACGGAGGTGGGGCCAGGCTCGATTGAGCGCGCTCTGACCCCGGCGCAGTCCGCCCTGCTGCGTACCGGTGACACCTACGTCATGGACGTGCAGTTCGTGAATGGCGACGTCATCCGTTACTACCAGGGCCGCGCCCTATGACAGTCCAGACCGATCAGAACTACCTGGCGGTGCTGGAGGTGCGTGACGTCGAGACCGCCGAGATAACACGCGAGTACTGCGTGGCGCTTGAGCAGCCGGTGGTCGAGCTGCTAACCCTCGGCGAACAGGGCCCGCCAGGGCCTGCCGGTGAGCCCGGCCCGGAGGGCGGCACCTCGTTGCAGCGGCTCGCGGGCGAGGTGCTCAGCGCCCTGCGCGTGGTGTACGAGCTGGACGGCGTGGTGCGCATCCTCGACTACCGGGATGCGGCGCATATCGACCTGTTGCTCGGCATCACCCTGACGGCTGCCGACCCGGGTATCCCCGTCAACGTCCAGCGCACTGGCGTCATCGAGGACAACAGCTGGACCTGGACGCCCGGGCCCGTGTGGCTCGGGACCAATGGCGACCTGACCCAAATTCCACCGGCTGACGGCTATGACGTGCTGCTCGGCGCAGCGATGTCGGCCACCCGCATCACTCTGGACCTACAACCCCCTATCCAACTGGAGTAGCACCATGGCTCAAGGTTTTTTGGCTCGCATCGCGGGCCGCACCCAGCAGATTCTGGCCACCGTCATCAGTGCCGGCGCCGCCAATGCCGGCGAGATCGTCGCCCTGGGCCCGGACGGTCGGCTGGATGACAGCGTGCTGCCGACAGGGGTCGGCGCCAACACCAACCAGGCCACCGCCAGCGAGCTGCTCGGTGCTGGCAAATACGTCCAGTTCCATGACGACGGCGGTGCGTTCTCTGTGCGGCTGGCCGACAACAGCAACGGTCGGGCCGCCGATGGGTTTGTCCTGGAGGAGGTCGCTCTGGGCCAGCCTGCCACCGTCTACCCGCTCGATGCGGTCAACGCCGCCCTCACCGGGCTGACCGTTGGCGGGCGCTACTGGCTCGGCACGGCCGGCGGGGTGATCGCTGTCCCGCTCGATGAGGCTGACGAGGCGAACGTGAACAAGATCAGCCAGTACCTGGGCGTGGCGAAATCTGCCACCGAACTGATCACCGAAGACGACGGCTACGTGGTGCTCTAAAAATGGCGCAACGCAAACCCGTGGTGTGGATCGGCGGCCGTCGCCGGCAGCTCCCAGCCGGCGACACACTCGCCGGCGCGGAGCCGCCTGTAGCGTCCGGCGACACCCAGCAGTATTACCGGGGTGACAAAACCTGGGCGAGCCTGGCCAGCGCTGTGCGCTCCGTGGTGCTGACGGGGCTCTCGACGGCGACCAACGCGGCGATCACGGCGACGGATACGATCCTCCAGGCGCTGGGGAAGATCCAGGCGCAGCTCGACAACCGACAGCCGCTGGACGCCACGCTGACCGCCCTGGCTGCCCTCAACTCGTCCGCCAACCAGACGATCTACTCGACTGGCTCTGATGCCTACGCGCTCACCAGCCTGACCGTGTACGGTCGGCAATTGATTGGTACCGCTGATGCGCCGGAGGCGCGAGCGGCGCTTGGGCTAGCCACCTCCGTCACCCGCGATGCCACCACGTCCGCGACCGACACGACCAGTGAGCGACTGTGGAGGACGAACGATCTGGTCAAACAGACGGGCCCCATGGATGAGACAGTTGGGAGCGTGCTGTTGCGTGGTGCGTTTGGGTGCGGCGCTCGCATTCCGACGACCTACAACAGCAGCAACCCGCTGTATATCACCGACTTCGCTGCCTATCGTCCGACCGGGGTATATCTTGCAACGGGCGATGGTGTGTCGCCGGCCAGCGCCAATGCACCGCCGGGGTCCGGCAATAACCAGCTCTTGGTTTCCGCTTGGTCCAGCGTTTCCGCCACCCAGTATTTCGTCATTGCGAATTCCGCCAGCGCCGCGAACAAGCGCGCGTGGATTGGTAACTACTATGGCACCGGAAACTATGCCTGGGCGGAGTTGTGGCACAACGGGAACCTGGTGGTTGGGACAAGCGGAAACGCCGTAGGCAAGTTGAATACGGCGAACACTTGGAGTGCGGCACAGACATTCACCACCATCACAGCCAGTGCTGGTTCTGTAATCGGAAACAACCAGATCGGCGCCAATGCGCTTGAGCTGGGTATCAACGCCAGTGGCGATAGAGCGTCGTTCGTCGATTTACATGCCGATGATACCAACACCGACTACTCCGGCAGATTGCTACGCAACGCTGGCGTGAACGGTACGCTGGACCTGTTGAACGTAGGAACTGGTGCGACCAGGTTGAATAGTGCAGGCGGCCCAGTACAGCTCCTGCACCAGGGGAATACCCGGCTCGCTACTACCGCCGCTGGTGTGGACATAACCGGCATCGTCAATTCCTACGGACTGTCGCCGCTGGTTACGGTCAGCGCCACCAGCAAAACGTTTGCGCTGGCTGACGCCGGCACGTATCAGCGATTCACCGCTGGGTCGAATGCCACCTGCACGGTTCCGACCAACGCCAGCGTGGCGTATCCGATTGGCTCGGAAATCCACATCCGACGGGCAGCCAATGCGAACCTGACCATCGTTGCCGCATCCGGGGTGACGATCAACGCGCCATCTGGCGGAACCCTGGTGCTGACCAACAACATGACATGCACGTTAAAAAAGATCGGCACTGATACATGGGACCTGATCGGTCAAACGGTGCCGGCATGATTCCAGGCATCGTTGCGGGGTATCCCTCGCGCCAGGGCGGAGTAATCACGATCGCCAGCACGCCGCCGAGCTACGGGGCATGGGGCTACAACATCGAGATCGACTACGGCGCGACTGGTACGCTCAACCCGGTGGGGATGACGGTATACCCTGGCGGCGCTCCAAATCCTGGTGGGCTCGGCGAGATGATGGCGCTGGCCTACACGCAGCCGGGTAACTCCGCACCGGACTCGTTCTATCTCGTGGTACGCGGTAGCACAACCAACTGGCCTACGGTCAACTCGCTGCCGTTCGCGTCCCTGAAAATCAACGGCCTGACTATCCCTAAATCGCAATTGAGGCATGGTGGTACGTACGGGGCCAACGTCGGCCAGGTGTACTACTGCGAGCCTGCCATCGCCAACCCATTCGTGGTTGGTAGCAATACCGTCCTGTTCCAGTAGTTCTCGCTCACCACCCGCTTCGGCGGGTTTTTCGTTTCTGGAGACCCTATGACCCTCACTGAAATCCGTGAGCGGGCGATTGCGCCTGCTCTCGCGCTGTTGCCTGCTCGCATGTCCGGCCCGCTGGCCGATCTGATGTTGCTGGCGATCACTCGGCAGGAAGACCCCGACCAGCGCCGCCGGCAATGGCCCACTGGCCCCGCGCGTGGCCTGTGGCAGTTCGAGCGTGGCGGTGGCGTGGCCGGCGTGCTGATTCACACTGCCAGCCGTCAGCATGCGTTGGCTGTCTGCGCCGCTCGCGGCGTCCAGCCCGATGCAGGGGCGGTCCATACGGCGATGGAGCACGACGACATCCTGGCCGCCGCGTTCGCCCGGCTGCTGCTCTGGACCGATCCGGGTCCGCTGCCACCGGCCGGCGAGGTGAGTCGTGCCTGGGAGCTGTACCTCCGCACGTGGCGCCCCGGTGCCTATTCAAACGGTGCGCCTGAGCAGCGTTCGGCGCTGCGGCGGAAATGGTCCATCAACTACGCCATGGCCATGGAGGCAATCAAATGACCTGGCTCGCCCTGGCGCCCTCGTCGGCGCGTCTGGTGGCATTGCTGATCGGCGGAGCCCTCCTGATGGGTATCGGAGCTGGTCTGGTGTGGTGGGGGCTCTCACCCCGTATCGATCGGCAGGCCGATCGCGCGGCTAATGCCGAGCAGCAGCTGTCGGCCGCCCAACAGATGATCGACCTGCAGGGCAACGTCCTGGCCGAGCAGCAACGCCAGCTCGGCGCCATTACGGAGATCGAGCGCGATATGCGCCGCCTTGGCCAAACCATCACCCGCACCGCGGCCGAGCAGTCCGCAGCCATCGAGGAGTTGAGAGCGAATGACCAGATTGTTGCTGAGTGGCTGCGTGGCGCTGTGCCTCCTGCTCTCGGGCGGCTGTACGCGCGCCCCGAAACCACCGACCCAGCCGCCTACCACGGCCCGAGCGGAATGCGCCCTGACCCCGTGCCGCCTGCCGGGTCGCCCGGTACCGATCAGCAATGACGACTTCCGCCGCGCGCTCGATGCCGCCGACTCGGCACTGCTGATGTGTGCAACCCAGGTTCTGGACTGCATTCGCCGGCAGGAGGTGCAGAGAGTCCAGTAAGAAGGAGCGACCGGCTCAAGTGTTCCAGCACCCAAGCCGGCCGCCGAACCCGCAGACCGTCCCTGCAAGTCCAGCCAAGGCTCCCGCCTCGTGCACGAAGCGCGGCGGAGCCTAGCACCTGTTTATCTATACAGTAAAGGCTTGCAACATGACCAACCCCATCATCCCTTGGATGGGCGGCAAGCGCCGCCTGGCCGACCGCCTTATTCCCCTGTTCCCTCCCCATGAGTGCTACGTCGAGGTTTTTGCCGGTGGCGCTGCACTCTTCTTCCTTCGTCCGGTACCTGCTCCTGTCGAGGTGCTGAACGACATCAATGGCGATCTGGTATGTCTCTACCGAGTGGTGAAAAACCACTTGGAGGAGTTCGTTCGTCAGTTCAAATGGGCGCTTTCCAGCCGGCAGATATTTGAGTGGCAGAAGATGACTAGGCCGGAAACGCTGACGGACATCCAGCGCGCCGCCAGGTTCTTCTACCTGCAACACCATGCGTTTGGTGGCAAGGTGTCTGGGCAGACATTCGGGACTGCTACCACTGGCCCGGCCATCAACCTGTTACGCATCGAGGAAAACCTTTCCGCCGCGTGGCAGCGCCTGGCTGGCACATACGTCGAGAATCTGGAGTGGCTTGAGTGCGCCGAGCGGTACGACCGGCCGCACACCTTTCACTATATGGACCCGCCCTATTGGAACACCGAAGGCTACGGCGTGGCCTTTCCCTTCGACGAGTATGTCCGGATGGCTGACTTCATGCGCAGGTGCAAAGGGAAGGTCATGGTCAGCATCAATGACCACCCTGACATTCGGGAGGTATTCACCGGTTTCCAGACGGAACGGTTGGATATCCGGTACAGCAATACCAACCAGCGGCAGGGCAGTGCCGAGGTGACGGGCGAGTTGGTGATCATGAACTGGGAAATGGAGGCATTGGGCGGGCTGTTTTGACTCCTGCCGTTCCAAGCCTCCGGGTGGATGAGAGGCTGCAGGCCGGCAGCCATCATTCGTCAGGATTACATCCTGCTTATCATTTGCAGCAGCCTGACGATCTCTATGCAGAGAGTCAGGAAAAGCTCAAATAGCTTCATTTCCTATCCTCCAGGCGGGCTTCGCCTGTGTGATTGGGTTGCCAGAAAGGTCGGCCCATCCACAAGAGGTGTGCTACAGTCGCATTGAAGCCTGCGGTAGTTGCACTACTCCGTGAAGTCAGTGATGGCGTCTGGTTTCGTCACATGCACCGCTAGCATCAGGGCAGAGAGGCGCACCCTCTCTGCCCTTTTTGTTGCGGCGGCCTTTCTTCCCCCGCCTCCTGTTCAATGATAGTTCGTTCTAGAGAAGCGCAAGGGTAATCAGAGCCGTTCTGGTGTGGGCTAATCTTAGGCAAAGAAAACCCCTGAACACTAATAGTGTTCTCTTTAGCGTGGCTGTTTCATGGGATGGTAAGTGTCCTATTTAGTTAGCGTCAAGTATTAGTTTCTGGTGGGGCGTGGTGTCTCAGAAAAACCACTGAGACGTCACTGGGAGACCACTGGATGCGATGCTTGTGGGTGTTTTGGCCTTTTGTGCTTACGTACTTTTGTACTTTTTTAGTTCGCAGATTTTTTCGTTAAAAATCTTTGTTTGTTTTCCTTTCTGTTGTCTGCTTGTTTTCTTTTTGTTGTTCGTTTGTTTTCTTTTCTGTTGTCGGTTTGTTGTCTGCTGTTTTTCGGTTGTTTTTTCTTCGATTTTTTTCGTTGTTATCTGTATTGTTTTTTTGGCTATATTTTTACGCGCTTTTTTTCATTCGTTTTGCGTCTTCAAATAAACGCGCGCGTGGGAGAGGCATGCAACGCCCGGCGCTGGTGTCGATCGCCCTGGAATGGGGTATGCGTCGCGAGCTGATGAGCAGGTCGTTCACAACTCGGATAGATCACCTCCAGGAGGTGAGTAGACTCGGCCGAGGGGTTGCTAGACTGCGCCTGGGCCACTCAGGGAGGAACCTCATGCCCCTCATCCTCGAGCGCCGGGACGGAACCGGCCTAACTCTCAAATTAGATCCCAAAGCCGACCCGGACGAAGCTCTCCGGCAACTCGCCCGGGGTGGTATCCACGTCAGGGTCTACTCCAAATACGGCGAGCGAATGCGTGTCGTCGTTGATGCGCCACAGGCCATTTCCATTCTGAGAGACGAGCTGGTCGACCGCGAGTAGCGGAAGCCACGTATTTCGCGCGTACAATCGCCCCCGATCATCTGATATGGGGGTAGTTGTCGTGTTGATCATTCGTCTGAAGGCGCGTTGGAGCCTCCACCTGGAGCGAAAGCTGGGCGAGGCCGGCAAGGCCGGCATCTGGGAGTTCCATCGTTCGGAAAGCTCCTACACCACCGATGGCCGCACCACGTTTCGGAATGCTGCGCTTCGGCCAGCCGAGCCGAAAGAGGGGCAGACGGTCGAGGTGTTCATCTGCTCCGACTCGCGAGAGCCGGAGGAACAGTGGCGGGCTGTGGGTGAGGGTGTAGCGCGTTACGAATGATAAGCCCCGCGATGCGGGGCTTTCGGTCACTGCCCTGGGCAGTGTTTGCGGTAGACGCCTCCCGCCACAACCCGGACCCGCGCTACCTGCGCGGGTTGTTGGACGCAGCCGGCGTCACGCAGCGCCAGGCTGCACAGATGCTCGGGATCGGCGAGCGGGTGATGCGTTATTACTTGGCCGATGAGTCGAGCGAGGGCTACCGCGCCGCCCCGTACCCTGTGCAGTTCGCCCTTGAATGCCTGGCGGACTCCACACGCTAATCCGATAGCCAAAAAAGCCCGATGCCTTTGAATTATGGGGCCTCGGGCTTTTTTTATTGCCGCAGAAAAAGTTTATATTAGCCGTCATTAGGGTTGCCCGCCGCGACCCAGAACTCCTGGCGCGCCAATCGCCGTAGCGACAGGCGCGGCTCGCTGCCAGTGGTATCCGTCTCTCCGACAGGGGAGCGCCAGAGTTGAAGGGCCAGCCAGAGCAGATAGGCGCCGCCGGCCAGCTTGATGATCAGGAACAGCGTGGCCGAGGCCTGCAGGACCAGTGCCAGACCGGAGGCGGCGAGGGCGATCATGCCGGCGAATGCCAGCAGGCGGCCGGTTGCGGCCAGGCAGGCTGTGCGCAGGCCCTGGCGGGCGGCGTTGTGCATCGACAGCAGGTTGTTCGGGCCCGGCGCCATGTTGAGGGCGAAACAGGCCGGGATGAACAGCAGCCAGGTGCCGAGTCCCATGGTTACTCCAGTGCGGCGGCGTAGGCGTCCGGCTTGAAGCCGACCAGGGTGCGCTCACCCAGATCCAGAACCGGTCGCTTGATCATCGAGGGTTGGGCCAGCATCAGTTCGATGGCCTTGGCCTGGTCGAGATCGGCCTTCTGCGTGTCGTCCAGCTTGCGGAAGGTGGTTCCGGCACGGTTCAGGATCACTTCCCAGCCATGCTCGACACACCATTTCGCGAGGCTCTCGCGGTCGATACCGACACTCTTGTAGTCGTGGAAGTCGTAGGCGACGCCTTTCTCGTCCAGCCAGCTGCGGGCTTTCTTCATGGTGTCGCACGCTTTGATGCCGTAGAGGCGGATCGCGCTCACGTGATGCTCCGGTTCATCGGTTGGTTGTCGGACAGACCGGCGATTATGCCACGACATTGTGGCATGCGATGGATTCCCGTCCGCGAGGCGTCTGCGCCGCCGCCCGTCGGCGAGCGGTCAAGAAATCCACGTCATTACCGTTACGTCTGATACCACATTCGCCTCGCCGGGGGTTGGTCGGGGCGTTCTTCGTTGGCTTGCACGTTTTACCTGGATGCAAGGTGCGCAAGCCGTGTCCGTAATCGCCAACATGATCGATCTGAGCACCTGGAATCTGACCATTCCCGAGCAAGTCCCTGCCCAAACCATCGAAACCCGCCTGATGAAAGCCGGCTACCGCAGCCCGTATTTCTATCGTTCCGGCAACAGCCTGTTCTTCTGGGCGCCGGTGACCGGCACCACGACGAAGAACAGTGTCTATCCGCGCAGCGAGCTGCGCGAGACCTTTCCCGACGGCAAGCTGCGCAACTGGCTGTACAGCGAAGGCAACCACAGCCTGAAGGCGTCGCTGGCGGTGACCCAGGTGCCGTCCAGCGGCAAGGTGGTGATCGGCCAGGTGCATTCCAAGGACAACCCGACGCCGTACATCAAGCTGCAATACCGCGTCGAGCGCGGCGTCGGCTATGTGAACGTGGAGTTGCGGAATAAACCGGCGGACGCCAAAAGCCCGGTGGTGATGACCTACAAGAGCATGCCGCTGAATACCCGCTTCAACTATTCGATCGACATCTCTCGCAAGGGCGATCTCAAGGTGGCGATCAACGGCCTGACTTATACCGGCAAGGTCGATCCGGCCTGGGCCGGCAAGCGCTTCTATTTCAAGGCGGGCGTCTACACGCTGGATAACGTCGGACCGGCGACCGAAGGGGGCCGCACGGTCTTCCACCAGCTCAGCGCAACCCACACGAAGTGAGGGAGAACCGGGCGCGGCTGCTCGATTGGCCGCGCCCGAACATCAGGCGTGACGCAGGAAGTCGCGGATACGCTCCGCCGCCTCGACACATTCGGCCAGCGGGGCGACCAGGGCCATGCGCACCCGGCCGGCGCCGGGGTTGACCCCCTCCACCTCGCGCGACAGGTAGGAGCCGGGGACCACGGTGACATGCTCGCGGGCGAACAGCTCGCGGGTGAAGGTGGCGTCTTCCATGGGCGTCTTCGGCCATAGGTAGAAGCTGCCGTCCGGCCGCTGCACATCCAGCACCGGCGCGAGGATATCCAGCACGGCATCGAACTTCTCGCGATACAGCGCGCGATTGGCACGTACATGCACCTCGTCGTTCCAGGCGGCGATGCTGGCCAGTTGGGTGTGCACCGGCATCGCACAGCCGTGGTAGGTACGATAGAGCAGGAAGGCCTTGAGAATGTCGGCATCGCCGGCGACGAAACCCGAACGCAGCCCCGGCAGGTTGGAGCGCTTGGACAGGCTGTGGAAGACCACGCAGCGCTTGAAGTCCTGGCGACCCAGGGCGGCACAGGCGCTGAGCAGGCCGGGCGGCGGGTTCTGTTCGTCGAAGTAGAGTTCGCTGTAGCACTCGTCGGCGGCGATCACGAAGTCGTGTTCGTCGGCCAGGGCGATCAGCTTCTTCAAGGTGTCCAGCGGGACCAGCGCACCGGTGGGATTGCCCGGCGAGCAGAGGAAGAGAATCTGGCAACGCTGCCAGACCTCGGCGGGAACCGCGTCGAAGTTCGGGTTGAAGCCGTTTTCCGCCAGGCAGGGCAGGTAGTGGGGCTGGGCGCCGGCGAGCAGCGCCGCACCTTCGTAGATTTGATAGAAGGGGTTGGGGCTGACGACCAGACCGTCGCGGCTGCGGTCGACCACGGCCTGGGTGAAGGCGAACAGGGCCTCGCGGGTGCCGTTCACCGGCAGCACGTGGCGCGCCGCATCCAACCAGCCGGCGGGTACGCCGAAGCGCCGCTCGCACCAGGCGGCGATGGCTTCGCGCAGTGCCGGCAGACCCAGCGTAGTCGGATAGACCGAAAGCATTTCCAGGTTGGCGGCCAGGGCCTCGGCGACGAAGCTCGGCGAGCGATGCTTGGGTTCGCCGATGGACAGCGCGATTGGCTTTTTCTCTGCCGGTGGCTGGGCGCCGGCGAGCAGGGCGCGGAGTTTTTCGAAGGGGTAGGGCTGCAAGGCGTCGAGTGCGGGGTTCATCATTGTTTTCCTGGCCGCGGGCGGCAGCGGCCTGCCGCCGTGGGTATCTGGCTGTTCAAAAATGGATCCGGGTCGGTGCCGACTGGCCGTTGGCCTCGGACAACTGGGCCACGATGGCCTCCTGCAGGCGCATGCACAGGTCCGGGTCGGACAGCGGTTGGTTGTTCGCGTCGGTGACGAAGAATACGTCCTCGACCCGCTCGCCGAGCGTGGCAATCTTCGCGTTCTGCAACGACAGGTCGAAATCGAGGAATATCTTGCCGATCCGTGCCAACAGACCAGGGCGATCCGGCGCGGTAATTTCCAGCACGGTCACCGGGCGCTGGGCGTCGTTGTGGATGGTGACCTGCGGGGCGAAGGCGAAATGCTTGAGCTGGCGCGGCACCCGGCGCTGGATGATCGCCGGGTAGTCGTCGGGATTCTTCAGCGCGTCGATCAGGCCCTCGCGAATCTGTTTGATCCGCGCCGGGTTGTCGCCGATCCGCCCGCCCTCGGTGTCCAGCACGATGTAGGTGTCCAGTGTGAACTGGCTGGTCGAGGTGATGATCCGGGCGTCATGGATGTTCAGGTTGAGCTGGTCCATGGCTGCCACGGTCACGGCGAAGAAATCGTGCTGGTCCGGGGCGTAGATGAAGATCTGGGTAGCGCCTTCGAACTCGCGCTGGGCGGTCTCCTTGATCAGCACCAGCGGGCCGTCGGTGGCCGGGTGCTGGATGATCGCCTCGGTATGCCAGGCCACATCGCCGGCGGTGTGGCGGAGGAAATAGTCGTCGCCGAGCTGCGACCAGAGCTGCTCGGCATCGTCCGGGTCGATGCCGCTGCGTACCAGGATGTCCAGGGCGGCGCTCTGCGTCTGGCGAATCTGCTCTTCGCGGTCCAGCGGGTTTTCCAGGCCACGGCGCAGGGCACGCTTGGTCTCGGTGTAGAGCTGGCGCAGCAGGCTGGCGCGCCAGGAGTTCCACAGGCTCGGGTTGGTGGCGTTGATATCGGCCACGGTGAGCACGTAGAGATAGTCCAGGCGGGTCTGGTCGCCGACCCGTTGGGCGAAGTCGAAGATCACCTGCGGGTCGGAGAGGTCCTTGCGCTGCGCGGTGGTGGACATCACTAGGTGGTTCTGCACCAGCCAGGTGACCAGGCGGGTGTCCCAGGTCGGCAACTGGTGGCGTACGCAAAAGGCCTCGGCGTCCTGGGCGCCCAGCTCGGAGTGGTCGCCGCCGCGGCCCTTGCCGATGTCATGGTAAAGGCCGGCGAGGTAGATCAATTCAGGCTTGGGCAGCTTGTCGATCAGCTTGCTGGCCAGGGGGAATTTCTCCGCCAGCTCCGGCCATTTCAACTTGCGCAGGTGCTTGATCAGGTTGAGGGTGTGCGCATCGACCGTATAGATGTGGAACAGGTCGTGCTGCATCTGGCCGACGATATGGCCGAACTCCGGCAGGTAGCGGCCGAGGATGCCGTAGCGGTTCATCCGCCGCAGGTTGCGGTGGATGCCCTGGGATGACTTGAACAGCTCGATGAACAGGCTGGTGTTGCGGATGTCGGTGCGGAAATCGTCGTCGATCAGGTGGCGATGGTCGCGCAGCAGGCGGATGGTGTCGGCGCGCACTCCCTTGATTTCCGGGTGCTGGGCCATCAGCACGAAGACTTCCAGGATGGCGAAGGGCGTGCGTTTGAAGACTTTCTCGTGGGTCACTTCGATGTAGCCGTCGCGCAGCTGGAAGCGGCTGTTCAGCGGCTGGGCCGGCCCGCTTTCGCCGGCGCGCAGGATAACTTCCTCGAAGTGCTGGTTGATCAGCTCGCTCAGCTCGGCGATGCCCATCACCACGCGGTAGTACTTCTGCATGAAGCGCTCGATGGCGCGCTTGGGGTCGCTGTCGTCGAAACCGAGCAGGCCGGCCACCTTGCGCTGGTGGTCGAACAGCAGGCGGTCTTCGGCCCGCCCGGCGAGCATGTGCAGGGCGTAGCGCACTTTCCAGAGGAATTCCTGGGAGCTGGAGAGCAGGGCGTACTCGCCTTCGGTAAGGAAGCCCTGGCCGACCATGGCGTGCAGGTTGAGCGTGCCGTACTGCCGGCGCGCCACCCAGAGGATGGTCTGGATATCGCGCAGCCCGCCCGGCGAGCCTTTCACGTTCGGCTCGAGGTTGTATTCGGTGTCGTTGTACTTGGCGTGTCGGGCCCGCTGTTCTTCGCGTTTGGCCAGAAAGAAATGCTTGCTCGGCCACATATGGGCGCTGTTGGTAGTCTCGAGCATTGACTGGCGCAGGCGTTCGGGGCCGGCGATGGTGCGGCTTTCCATCAGGTTGGTGATCACCGTCAGGTCGGCGCGGGCCTCTTCGGCGCACTCCGCCACCGAGCGCACGCTCTGGCCGACTTCCAGGCCGATATCCCAGAGCAGGGTGAGGAAACCCTCGATCGGCTCGCGGAAGATTTCGTGGTCGTCGCTTTCCAGCAGGATCAGCAGGTCGATATCGGAGAAGGGATGCAGCTCCCCACGTCCATAGCCGCCGACCGCGACCAGCGAGATATCGGCGTCTTCGCTCCAGTCGAAGCGATCCCAGGCAGCATTGAGAATCTGATCGACGAACCAGGCGCGATCTTCCACCAGACGGCGGATGTCACGTCCGGACTGGAAGCGCGCGTCCAAGACTTCGCGGGCCTGGCGGATCGCCTTCTTGAACGCGGCGATGGGGCTGGACTTCAAGGCCAGTTCCGCCTGGAACTGCCCGCGGTCGAACAACTCGGGATCCACCTGCGGCATGGCGGGCCTTCCTCTTATATGACGCGATGACGGAGCGGCGATCAGGCCGAGGTGCGCGGAATGGTGTCGTCGCTGCGCAGGGTGAAGATCTCGTAGCCGTCGGCGGTCACCAGGATGGTGTGCTCCCACTGCGCGGACAGCTTGCGGTCCTTGGTGATCGCCGTCCAGCCGTCACCCAGCAGGCGGGTTTCCGGGCGGCCCTGGTTGATCATCGGCTCGATGGTGAAGGTCATGCCTTCCTTCAATTCCATGCCGGTGCCGGCACGGCCGTAATGCAGGACTTGCGGCTCTTCGTGGAAGACCTTGCCGATGCCATGCCCGCAGTATTCGCGGACCACGGAGAAACCGTTCTTCTCGGCGTGCTTCTGGATCACTTCGCCGATATCGCCGAGGCGGGTGCCCGGACGGACCAGTTCGATGCCTTTATACATGCACTCTTGGGTTATGCGGCTCAGGCGCTCGGCCCACTCCGGCACCTTGCCGACCATGAACATCTTGCTGGTGTCGCCGTGATAGCCGTCCTTGATCACGGTCACGTCGATGTTCAGCACGTCGCCTTCCTTCAATGCCTTCTCGTTGGGAATGCCATGGCAGACCACGTGGTTGACGGAGGTGCAGATGGACTTGGGGAAACCCTTGTAGTTGAGCGGGGCGGGAATGGCTTTCTGTACGTTGACGATGTAGTCGTGGCAGATGCGGTCCAGTTCCTCGGTGGTGACGCCGGGCTTCACGTGCTCGCCGATCATCTCCAGCACGTCGGCGGCCAGCCGGCCGGCTACGCGCATTTTTTCGATTTCTTCGGGCGTCTTGATGGTGACGGTCATTCGGACTCTCTGGGCGCTCGGGCGCAAGGCAAAAACGGGGAAAACGCGATTCTAGCAGACCGTGCCCTGCCGGCCACCCTGCCTGCCGGCCATCGCTGCGGGTTTCGCCGGGCGGTCTTCTGTGGTATAAAACGCGCCGCTTTACGGGCAGCAGGCCCTGAAGCCTTAACCCACACACGTATCGACACGGTATCCTGGGTGCCCGCGAGGGTTGGATATTGGGATGCGTGGAGGCCTAACCCGACTTACTAAGGAACGATCATGTCCCAAGTCAATATGCGCGATATGCTGAAGGCCGGTGTGCACTTCGGCCACCAGACCCGTTACTGGAACCCGAAAATGGGCAAGTACATTTTCGGCGCGCGCAACAAGATTCACATCATCAACCTGGAAAAGACCCTGCCGATGTTCAACGAAGCCCTGAGCTTCGTTGAGAAGCTGGCTTCCGGCAAGAACAAAATCCTGTTCGTCGGCACCAAGCGTTCCGCTGGCAAGATCGTCCGCGAAGAAGCCGCTCGTTGCGGTTCGCCGTACGTCGACCACCGCTGGCTCGGTGGCATGCTGACCAACTACAAGACCATCCGTGCTTCCATCAAGCGCCTGCGTGAGCTGGAAACCCAGTCCCAGGACGGCACCTTCGCCAAGCTGACCAAGAAAGAAGCCCTGATGCGCACCCGCGATCTGGAAAAGCTGGAGCGCAGCCTGGGTGGTATCAAGGACATGGGCGGTCTGCCGGACGCTCTGTTCGTGATCGACGTCGACCATGAGCGCATCGCCATCAGCGAAGCCAACAAGCTGGGCATTCCGGTCATCGGCGTTGTCGATACCAACAGCAGCCCGGAAGGCGTCGACTACATCATCCCCGGTAACGACGACGCCATTCGCGCCGTTCAGCTGTACCTGGGCGCCGTGGCCGATGCCGTGCTGCGTGGCCGCCAGAACGCCGTCGGTGGTGCTGACGAGTTCGTCGAGGAAGCCCCGAGCGAGGCCGCTGAAGGCTGAGTCAGGAACGCATAGCGTTACCCGGTGCGCAAGAAGGGGGCTAGGCCCCCTTTTTGCCACCTTCGAATCGAACGCCCGGCCTTGCCCGGGTGGATGGTTAACCATTCAAGAGGATTGCGAACATGGCAGAGATTACTGCAGCCCTGGTCAAAGAACTGCGCGAGCGCACCGGTCAAGGCATGATGGAATGCAAGAAGGCCCTGGTCGCCGCTGATGGCGACATCGAGAAGGCCATCGACGATATGCGCGCTTCCGGCGCGATCAAGGCTGCCAAGAAGGCCGGCAACATCGCCGCCGAAGGCTCCATCGCCGTCAAAGTGGCTGCCGACAGCAAGTCCGCCGTGATCATCGAAGTCAACTCCCAGACCGACTTCCTGGCCCTGCAGGATGACTTCAAGGCGTTCGTCGCCGACAGCCTGGAAAAGGCCTTCGCTGAAAAACTGACCGATGCCGCTCCGCTGATCGTCTCCCAAGAATCCGCTCGCGAAGCCCTGGTCGCCAAGTGCGGCGAGAACGTCAACATCCGTCGCCTGACCCGTGTCGAAGGCGATGTCGTGGGTGCCTACCTGCACGGCCACCGCATCGGCGTTCTGGTCGTCCTGAAGGGCGGTAACGCCGAGCTGGCCAAGGAAATCGCCATGCACGTCGCGGCCAGCAACCCGCAATTCCTCAACCCGTCCGAGGTTTCCGCCGAGGCCGTCGAGCGCGAGAAGGGCGTCTTCCTCGCCCTGAACGAGGACAAGATCAAGGGCAAGCCGGCCGACATCGTCGAGAAGATGGTGGCGGGTCGTATCCAGAAGTTCCTGGCCGAGGCCAGCCTGGTCGAGCAGCCGTTCGTGAAGGACCCGGAAATCAAGGTTGGCGAGCTGGCGAAGAAGGCCGGTGCCGAAGTGGTTTCCTTCGTTCGCTACGAAGTGGGTGAAGGCATCGAGAAGGCGGAAGTCGATTTCGCCGCCGAAGTCGCTGCCCAGGTCGCCGCAACCAAGCAGTAAGACGGTTCCGCTGTCGCCCCCGAAGAGGCTGCCCGCTCACGCGCGCGGCCTCTTCGTCAAATGGGCTCCGTCTCCCGTGCCGGTGCTGGAGCGAGGGGCGGTACGAATTCTGGTACCCCGGTACATGCACTCGGGCACCATTGGCGCTGTCAAAGCGCTACAAACACGGGCTCAACGCCCGTCAGCATTCAAACGCCGCAGGAGAGATACGCAATGGCTCAGCAGGTGAGTGGTCGCCAACCTCGCTATAAACGCATTCTGCTCAAACTAAGCGGCGAAGCCTTGATGGGGTCGGAAGAGTTTGGGATCGATCCCAAGGTACTCGACCGCATGGCGCTTGAAGTTGGCCAACTGGTCGGCATCGGCGTTCAGGTCGGCCTGGTCATCGGTGGCGGCAACCTGTTCCGCGGCGCGGCCCTGTCGGCGGCCGGCATGGACCGGGTCACCGGCGATCACATGGGCATGCTCGCCACCGTGATGAACGCCCTGGCCATGCGCGATGCGCTGGAACGCTCGAATATTCCGGCGATCGTCATGTCGGCGATCTCCATGGTCGGCGTCACCGACCACTATGATCGCCGCAAGGCCATCCGCCATCTGAATGGCGGCGACGTGGTGATCTTCTCCGCAGGTACCGGTAACCCGTTCTTCACCACCGATTCGGCGGCCTGCCTGCGCGCCATCGAGATCGATGCGGATGTCGTACTGAAAGCCACCAAGGTGGATGGCGTGTACACTGCCGATCCGTTCAAGGACCCCAATGCGGAGAAGTTTGACCGTCTGACCTATGATGGCGTGCTGGACCGCAAGCTGGGTGTGATGGACCTGACCGCCATCTGTCTGTGTCGCGACCACAAGATGCCGCTGCGGGTCTTCAATATGAATAAGCCAGGTGCCCTGCTGAACATCGTCGTCGGTGGCGCCGAAGGAACCCTGATCGAGGAGTCGAACGAATGATCAACGAGATCAAGAAAGACGCGCAGGAGCGTATGGGCAAGTCCATCGAGGCCCTGGGGCGCCACTTGGCGTCCATCCGTACCGGTCGTGCGCACCCGAGCATCCTGGACAGCGTCAAGGTCCCGGCCTGGGGCAGCGAGATGCCGCTGAATCAGGTGGCCGCGATCACCGTCGAGGACGCCCGCACCCTGAAGATCGTCGCTCACGACAAGAACCTCAGTGCCGCCATCGAGAAGGCCATCCTGACTTCCGACCTGGGCCTGAACCCGTCCAGCGCCGGTACCACTATTCGTGTACCGATGCCTGCCCTGACCGAGGAAACACGCAAGGGCTATACCAAGCAGGCCCGTGCTGTCGCCGAGGAGGCCAAGGTGGCTGTGCGCAATGTGCGCCGTGATGCCCTGGCCGAGCTGAAGAAGCTGTCCAAGGACAAGGAAATCAGCGAAGACGAAGAGCGTCGTGCCGCCGACGAGCTGCAGAAGCTGACCGACAAGTTCGTCGCCGAGGTGGACAAGGCCCTCGAAGCCAAGGAAAAGGACCTGATGGCCGTCTGAGGCCGGGGCTTTTCATGGAAAAGACCAAGTCAGCGGCATCGCCTGCAATACCCCGCCATGTCGCGATCATCATGGATGGCAACAATCGCTGGGCGAAGAAGCGCCTGCTGCCCGGTGTCGCCGGGCACAAGGCAGGCGTGGATGCGGTGCGAGCGGTCATCGAGGTATGCGCGGAGGCGGGTGTCGAAGTCCTGACCCTGTTCGCCTTCTCCAGCGAGAACTGGCAGCGTCCGGCCGACGAGGTCGGCGCGCTAATGGAACTTTTCCTCACGGCTCTGCGCCGCGAAGCGAAGAAGCTGGATGAAAACGACATACGCCTGCGCATCATCGGCGATCGCACCCGGTTCCATCCGGAATTGCAGGCCGCCATGCGCGAGGCTGAGGCCCTGACCGCCGGGCACCAGCGCTTCATCCTGCAGATCGCCGCCAACTATGGCGGGCAATGGGACATCGTGCAGGCGTCGCAGCGCCTGGCGCGGGAAGTCCAGGCCGGGCATCTGCAGCCGGAGGACATCACGGCTGAGCTGCTGCAGGGGTGTCTGGTCACCGGCGATCTGCCGTTGCCGGACCTCTGCATTCGCACGGGCGGTGAACATCGCATCAGCAATTTTCTGCTGTGGCAGCTCGCCTATGCCGAGCTGTATTTCTCCGATCTGTTCTGGCCCGATTTCAAACACGACGCCATGCGCAAGGCGCTGGCCGACTTCGCTACCCGCCAACGCCGCTTCGGCAAGACCAGTGAGCAGGTGGAAGCAGAGGCAAGAGCCTGATGCTGAAACAACGAATCATCACAGCCCTGGTGTTGCTGCCCATCGCCTTGGGCGGCTTCTTCTTCCTCGAAGGTGGCGCGTTCGCGCTTTTCATCGGGGCGGTGGTCAGCCTGGGGGCCTGGGAATGGGCACGGCTGGCTGGGCTCGTCGAGCAATCCCGGCGGATCGCCTATGCGGTCGCGGTCGCAGTCCTGCTCCTGGTGCTCCACCTGTTGCCCATGATGGCACCGTGGGTACTGCTGTTAGGCGTCGCCTGGTGGCTGGTTGCGGTCTGGCTGGTCATGAATTACCCGGACAGCAGCCGTTACTGGGATGGTCCTCCGGGGCGGCTGGCAATCGGTCTGCTGATTCTTCTGCCGGCCTGGCAGGGGTTGGTACTGATCAAGCAATGGCCGCTGGCCAATGGCCTGATCCTGGCGGTGATGGTGCTGATCTGGGGCGCTGACATCGGTGCCTACTTTTCCGGCAAAACCTTCGGCAAGCGCAAACTGGCTCCGAGGGTCAGTCCCGGCAAAAGCTGGGAAGGTCTGATCGGTGGTCTGTTGGCCAGCCTGGCGATCACGCTCGGTGTCGGGCTCTACCGGGGATGGTCCGCCGTCGAGCTGTTGCTGGCGCTGGGTGGTGCGGCGCTGGTGGTGCTGATTTCCGTGGTTGGCGACCTGACCGAAAGCATGTTCAAGCGTCAATCCGGCATGAAGGACAGCAGCAACCTGCTGCCGGGCCATGGCGGGGTGCTCGATCGTATCGACAGCCTGACAGCCGCCATTCCCTTGTTCGCCGTACTGCTCTGGGCGTATGGCTGGGGCTCGCTGTGAGCGAAGTGCAACGGATAACCGTACTGGGGGCCACGGGCTCCATCGGTCTCAGTACGCTCGATGTAATCTCCCGTCATCCCGGACGCTACCAAGTGTTCGCTCTGAGCGGCTTCAGTCGTCTCGCCGAATTGGAGGTCCTGTGCCTGCGTCATCGTCCTCGTTTCGCTGTCGTGGCGGATGAAGACGGTGCCCGCCATTTGCGTGGTGGTCTGTTGGCAGCGGGCCTGGACACCCGTGTACTGGTAGGGGAGGGGGGATTGTGCGAGGTCGCCGCTCACCCGGATGTGGATGTGGTGATGGCGGCAATTGTCGGTGCAGCGGGCCTCAAGCCGACTCTGGCGGCAGTCGAGGCAGGCAAGAAGGTCCTGCTGGCCAACAAGGAAGCGTTGGTGATGTCCGGTGCGCTGTTCATGCAGGCGGTGCGTCGCAGTGGCGCGGTGCTCCTGCCGATCGACAGCGAGCACAATGCCATCTTCCAGTGCCTGCCGAACGACTACTCACGTGGTCTGGGGACGGTCGGTGTGCGCCGGATCCTGCTCACTGCATCCGGTGGCCCGTTCCGCGAAATGCCGCTGGCCGGTTTGAGCGACGTCACGCCGGAGCAGGCGTGCGCTCATCCGAACTGGTCCATGGGACGCAAAATTTCCGTGGATTCGGCCAGCATGATGAACAAGGGGCTCGAGTTGATCGAAGCCTGCTGGTTGTTCGATGCACGACCGGAGCAGGTCGAGGTTGTCATTCATCCGCAAAGCGTCATTCACTCCCTGGTGGACTACGTGGACGGTTCGGTGCTGGCGCAACTGGGTAACCCGGACATGCGCACGCCGATCAGCCATGCCTTGTCCTGGCCCGAACGCATCGATTCGGGGGTCGCGCCGCTGGATTTGTTCAAGGTCGGTCGGCTGGACTTCCAAGAACCGGACGAGTTGCGTTTCCCCTGTCTGCGCCTGGCCCGTCAGGCCGCTCAGGCGGGCGGCACGGCACCGGCGATGCTCAATGCCGCCAATGAGGTAGCGGTGGCAGCCTTTCTCGAACGGCGCATCCGCTTCACCGAGATCGCGAGTATCATCGGGGAAGTGCTGAATCTCGAGCCGGTCGAAACGGTCGAAAGCCTCGACGTCGTCTTGACGGCCGATGCCAGGGCAAGAGCCTTGGCCGAAGAATGGTTGTATCGCCACGGACGCTAGGTCCGGAGGAAATCGATGAGCGCGCTTTACATGATTGTCGGTACCCTGGTCGCGCTCGGGGTGCTGGTCACGTTCCACGAATTCGGCCACTTCTGGGTCGCACGCCGCTGTGGCGTAAAGGTGCTGCGTTTTTCCGTTGGCTTCGGTACGCCCCTGTTGCGTTGGCATGATTGCCATGGCACCGAGTTCGTCGTTGCTGCCATTCCGCTGGGCGGTTACGTCAAGATGCTTGATGAGCGCGAAGGCGATGTGCCGCCCCAGTTGCTCGATCAGGCTTTCAATCGCAAATCCGTGCGCCAGCGCATTGCTATCGTTTCCGCCGGCCCCTTGGCCAACTTCCTCCTGGCTTTATTGTTCTTCTGGCTCCTGGCCATGCTGGGCAGCCAGCAGGTGAAGCCTGTCATCGGCACGGTCGAGGAGGGCAGCCTGGCAGCCGAGGCGGGCTTGCAGGTGGGTGAGGAAATCGTCTCGGTGAACGGCGAGCCGACCCCCGGCTGGGCGGCCGTCAATCTGCAGTTGGTGCGCCGCCTGGGCGAAAGCGGCACCCTCGATGTGCGAGTGCGCGAGCCCGGCAGTACGCAGGAAAGTCCTCGTCAGGTGGTGTTGCACGAATGGCTAAAGGGTGTCGACAGTCCCGATCCCATCGGTTCTCTCGGTATTCGCCCCTGGCGCCCCGCATTGCCTCCGGTCCTGGCGTCGTTCGACGAAAGCGGGCCGGCCAAGGCCGCCGGGCTCAAGGCAGGTGACCGCCTTCTGGCGTTGGATGGCGCGCCGCTGGACGACTGGCAGCAAGTGGTCGATCAGGTCCGGGCCCGTCCCGGCCAGCGCATCGCGCTCAGTGTCGAACGTGCCGGCGAGCGCCTGGAAATACCGCTGACCCTGGCTGCGCGCGGGGAAGAGAAGGCTCGCACCGGCTATCTGGGGGCCGGGGTGCAGGAAGTCGATTGGCCGGAGGACATGCTGCGCGAGGTCAGCTTCGGCCCTGTGGAGGCGGTCGGCGAAGGGCTCAGGCGTACCTGGGTGATGAGTGTCCTGACCCTTGATTCGATGAAGAAAATGCTCTTCGGCGAGCTCTCGGTAAAAAACTTGAGTGGGCCGATAACCATTGCTAAAGTGGCGGGCGCTTCGGCCCAGTCTGGGGTTGGGGATTTTCTCAATTTCCTCGCCTACCTGAGCATAAGTCTGGGGGTTCTCAATCTGTTGCCGATCCCCGTCCTGGATGGGGGGCACCTGTTGTTCTATCTGATCGAGTGGGCGCGGGGTCGTCCCTTGTCGGAGCGGGTGCAGGCATGGGGGGTACAGATCGGTATCAGTCTGGTCATAGGGGTGATGTTGCTCGCCCTGGTCAACGACCTGAGCCGGCTGTAACGCAACGCTGAATTCCGAATCTGCCGCGCTGAGCGGCATTTTCTTTATTATCAGTTGGAATAAAAAAGGACTTCATGAAACGCTTGCTGCTACCTGCGGTGCTTGCCGCACTCATGATTGCCGAGGTTCACGCCGAGTCCTTCACCATCTCCGATATCCGAGTCAATGGTCTGCAGCGGGTCTCCGCCGGCAGCGTATTCGGCGCACTGCCGCTGAACGTGGGCGAGCAGGCGGATGATCGCCGCCTGGTCGAAGCGACGCGGTCGCTGTTCAAGACCGGCTTCTTCCAGGATATCCAGCTCGGTCGCGATGGCGACGTGCTGGTGATCAATGTAGTCGAGCGACCTTCGATTTCCAGCATCGAGATCGAAGGCAACAAGGCGATCAGCACCGAAGACCTGCTCAAGGGCCTCAAGCAATCCGGCCTGGCCGAGGGCGAGATCTTCCAGCGAGCGACCCTCGAAGGGGTGCGCAACGAGCTTCAGCGCCAGTATGTGGCGCAAGGCCGCTACTCGGCGACCATCGAGACCGAAGTCATCCCGCAGCCGCGCAACCGCGTCGCATTGAAGATCGATATCAACGAGGGCTCGGTCGCTGCCATCCAGCACATCAACGTCGTGGGCAACACGGTATTCCCGGACGAAGACCTGATCGACCTGTTCGAGCTGAAGACCACCAACTGGCTGTCGTTCTTCAAGAACGACGACAAGTACGCCCGCGAAAAACTGTCCGGTGACCTGGAGCGTTTGCGTTCCTATTACCTGGACCGCGGCTACATCAACATGGATATCTCTTCCACCCAGGTATCCATTACCCCCGACAAAAAGCACGTGTACATCACCGTCAACGTCGACGAGGGCGAGAAGTACACGGTTCGCGACGTGAAACTGTCCGGTGATCTCAAGGTGCCGGAAGAGGAAGTCAAGGCGCTGCTGCTGGTCAAGGAAGGGCAGGTGTTCTCCCGCAAGGTGATGACCACCACTTCCGAGTTGATCACTCGCCGTCTGGGTAACGAGGGCTACACCTTCGCCAACGTGAACGGCGTTCCCGAAGCCCACGATGAAGACAACACCGTCTCCATCACCTTCGTCGTCGATCCGGGCAAGCGTGCCTACGTCAACCGCATCAACTTCCGTGGCAACACCAAGTCCGAGGACGAAGTGCTGCGCCGCGAAATGCGCCAGATGGAAGGTGGCTGGGCCTCGACCTACCTGATCGACCAGTCCAAGACCCGCCTCGAACGTCTCGGCTTCTTCAAGGAAGTCAACGTCGAGACCCCGCAGGTGCCGGGTACCGACGACCAGATCGACGTCAACTACAGCGTCGAAGAGCAGCCGTCCGGCTCGATCACCGCCAGCGTCGGTTTCGCTCAGAATGCGGGCCTGATCCTGGGCGGTTCGATCAGCCAGAACAACTTCCTGGGTACCGGTAACAAGGTCAGCATCGGTCTGACCCGCAGTGAATACCAGACCCGTTACAACTTCGGCTTCGTCGATCCCTACTGGACGGTCGACGGAGTCAGCCTGGGTTACAACGCCTTCTACCGCACCACCGACTACGACGAGTTGGATGTCGATGTATCCAGCTATGCGGTGGACAGTCTGGGCGGTGGTGTCAGCATCGGCTACCCGATCAGCGAGACATCGCGTCTGACTTTCGGCCTGACGGCCCAGCAGGATGACATCAATACCGGTCGCTACACGGTTGACGAGATCTTCGATTTCATCGAACAGGAAGGCGACAGCTACCTGAACTTCAAGGCGTCCGCCGGCTGGTCCGAGTCCACCTTGAACCGGGGCGTGCTGGCAACCCGTGGCCATTCGCAGAGTCTGGTACTCGAAACTACGGTACCCGGCAGCGACCTGTCGTTCTACAAACTCGACTATCGTGGCCAGTTGTTCACCCCGCTGAGTGACAGTTACACCCTGCGTTTCCACACTGAACTGGGTTATGGCGACAGCTTCGGCTCGACCTCCGAGCTGCCATTCTATGAGCACTACTATGCGGGTGGCTTCAACTCGGTGCGTGGTTTCAAAGACAGCAGTCTGGGGCCGCGTAGTACGCCCAGCGATGGTTCCAATCCCGGTACCCTGAAGGATCCGGACCAGGACCCGTTGCCCTTTGGCGGTAACGTGCTGGTCCAGGGTGGTGTCGAACTGTTGTTCCCGATGCCGTTCGTCAAGGACCAGCGTTCCCTGCGTACCGCACTCTTCTGGGATGTGGGTAATGTGTTCGACACCAACTGCAGTTCCGCACAGAAGAGCCGGAACGAGCCGGGGTGCGATATCGATTACAGCAATCTGGCCAGCTCCGTCGGTGTCGGTCTGACCTGGATCACGGCCCTGGGCCCGCTGAGTTTCAGCCTGGCCATGCCGATCAAGAAGCCGGACGAAGCGGATACCCAGGTCTTCCAGTTTTCCCTGGGCCAGACCTTCTAACAGCAATCCAACAGGTTTTAGCAGGAGTGCATTGTGCGTAAGTTGACTCAATTGGTTCTGTTCAGCGCTGTCCTGCTGGCAACTCCGGCTTTCGCCGAAATGAAGATTGCCGTGCTGAACTATCAGATGGCCTTGCTCGAGTCCGATGCGGCGAAGAAGTACGCCGTGGATGCGGAGAAGAAGTTCGGCCCGCAGTTGACCAAGCTGAAGACGCTGGAAAGCGACGCCAAGCGCATCCAGGATCGCCTCGTCAAAGAGGGCGAGAAGATGCAGCAGGCCGAGCGCGAGCGCCTCGAGCTGGAATTCAAGCAGAAAGCCCGTGACTTCCAGTTCCAGTCCAAGGAGCTGAACGAAGCCAAGGCCATCGCCGATCGTGACATGCTCAAGCAGCTCAAGCCGAAGCTGGACCAGGCCGTGGAAGAGGTCATCAAGAAAGGTGGCTTCGATCTGGTTTTCGAGCGCGGTGCGGTGATTGATGTCAAACCCCAGTTCGACATCACCCGCCAGGTCATCGAGCGCATGAATCAGCTGCGCTGATCATGACAGCTATCGTGTTTACCCTCGGCGATCTGGCCGAGCGTCTCGGTGCCACCCTGCGTGGCGCTGCGGACAAGCCGATCAGCGGGCTGGCTACCTTGCAAGAGGCTGGCCCCGGAGAGCTGAGTTTCCTCGCCAACCCGCAATACCGGAAGTACCTCGCACAGACCCAGGCCGCAGCTCTGCTGCTCACGCCGGCCGACGCGGATGGCTATGAGGGCGATGCACTTCTGGTGGCCAATCCTTATCTGGCCTATGCCCAGCTTTCCCATCTGTTCGATCGCAAACCGCAGGCAGTACCCGGTGTTCATCCGACGGCGGTGGTCGCCGCCGATGCGCTGGTGGATGCCAGCGCCAGCATTGGCGCCTACGCCGTCATCGAAGCGGGTGCTCGGATCGCTGCCGGCGTCACGGTGGGTGCTCACTGCTTCGTTGGCGCGCGTAGCGAGATCGGTGAAGGTGGTTGGCTGGCTCCGCGAGTGACGCTGTACCACGACGTACGCATCGGCAAGCGGGTGGTAATCCAGTCCGGCGCGGTGATCGGTGGCGAAGGCTTCGGTTTCGCCAATGAAAAAGGCATCTGGCAGAAGATCGCTCAGATCGGCGGGGTCACCATCGGCGATGACGTCGAGATCGGCGCCAACACCACCATCGATCGGGGCGCGCTGGCGGATACCCGCATCGGCGATGGCGTGAAGCTGGACAACCAGATCATGATCGCGCACAACGTGCAGGTCGGCGATCACACCGCGATGGCCGCCTGCGTGGGGATTTCCGGCAGCACCAAGATCGGCAGGCATTGCATGATCGCGGGCGGTGTCGGTATGGTCGGCCACATCGAGGTCTGCGATAACGTGTTCGTGACCGGAATGACCATGGTCACCCGCTCGATCAGCGAGCCGGGGGCCTATTCTTCGGGGACTGCTATGCAGCCGGCGGCCGAATGGAAGAAGAGCGTGGCGCGGATTCGTCAGTTGGATGACATGGCCCGCCGCCTGCAGCAACTGGAAAAGCAACTGGCTGCCGTGACCTCGGGCAGGGATACATCATCTGATGCCTGATTCCTTTTCCATATCGACCGTACCCGGTCGCTAGTGATTTTTCGAACGAACTTGCGCTGCGCGCGGCCATGGCACGTACGGTTGATCTGAAAACGGAATGACTGCGCTCGATGGCGCGCTTCACTTTTCTATAACAGGCTTCCCCGGAACATGATGGACATCAACGAGATTCGCGAATACCTGCCGCATCGCTACCCCTTCCTGCTGGTTGATCGGGTGGCTGAGCTGGATATCGAAGGCAAGCGCATTCGCGCCTACAAGAATGTCAGCATCAACGAGCCGTTCTTCAACGGGCACTTTCCCCAGCATCCGATCATGCCGGGCGTGCTCATCATCGAAGCCATGGCCCAGGCTGCCGGTATCCTCGGCTTCAAGATGCTCGATGTGAAGCCGGCGGACGGCACCCTCTATTACTTCGTCGGTTCCGACAAGCTGCGCTTCCGCTCGCCGGTGATGCCGGGCGACCAACTGATCCTCGAAGCCCGCTTCCTCAGCGTGAAGCGCGGCATCTGGAAGTTCGATTGCCAGGCGAGCGTGGACGGCAAGGAAGTCTGCTCGGCTGAAATCATCTGTGCGGAACGCAAGCTATGAGTTTGATTGACCCTCGCGCGATCATCGATCCCTCGGCCAGGCTGGCAGACGACGTACAGGTCGGTCCCTGGTCTATCGTCGGGCCCGATGTGGAAATTGGCGAGGGTACGGTGGTCGGTCCCCATGTGGTCATCAAGGGGCCGACCCGGATCGGCAAGCACAATCGCATCTACCAGTTTTCCTCGGTAGGTGAGGACACCCCCGATCTGAAATACAAAGGTGAGCCGACGCGTCTGGTGATCGGCGATCACAATGTGATCCGCGAGGGTGTGACCATCCATCGCGGCACCGTGCAGGACCGTTCGGAAACCACCATTGGCGATCACAACCTGCTGATGGCCTATGTGCATATCGGCCACGACAGTGTGATCGGCAATCACTGCATCCTGGTCAACAACACCGCCCTGGCTGGCCATGTTCACATGGATGATTGGGCGATCCTGTCCGGCTTCACCCTGGTGCATCAGTTCTGCCGAATCGGTGCCCATAGCTTTTCCGGCATGGGTACTGCCATCGGTAAGGACGTGCCGGCGTATGTCACCGTCTTCGGCAACCCGGCGGAAGCGCGCAGCATGAACTTCGAAGGCATGCGCCGGCGCGGTTTCAGTGCGGAGGCGATCCAGGCGCTGCGTCGTGCCTACAAGGTGGTCTATCGCCAAGGGCTGACGGTGGAGCAGGCCCTGGAAGAGCTGGCCGAAACGGCTGCACAATTCCCGGAAGTCGCCGTCTTCCGCGACTCCATCCAGTCCTCGACCCGCGGCATCACGCGCTGAACCATGACGCCTCGCTTGCGTATCGCGTTGGTGGCTGGTGAAGCTTCCGGCGACATCCTCGGTTCTGGCCTGATGCAGGCGCTCAAGGCGCGCCACGGCGACATCGAATTCATCGGCGTTGGTGGGCCGCGCATGCAGGCCGAGGGGTTGATGCCTTACTTTCCGATGGAACGCCTGTCGGTGATGGGGTTGGTCGAAGTGCTCGGCCGCCTGCCTGAGCTGCTGTCACGCCGCAAACGTCTGATAGAGACATTGATCGCCGCCAAGCCGGACGTATTCATCGGCATCGACGCGCCGGATTTCAACCTGGGTGTCGAGCTGAAACTACGCCGTGCCGGCATCAAGACTGTGCATTACGTCAGCCCATCCGTCTGGGCCTGGCGGCAGAAGCGCGTACTGAAAATCCGCGAAGCCTGTGACTTGATGCTCACGCTGTTCCCCTTCGAGGCGCAGTTCTACGATGCGCACCAGGTGCCGGTGCGTTTCGTCGGGCATCCCTTGGCGGACAGCATTCCCATGCAGGCCGACCGGATGGCGGTTCGCCGCGAACTGGATTTACCCCTGGACGAGCCGGTGATCGCCTTGCTGCCTGGTAGCCGGGGCGGTGAAGTGGCGCGTCTGGGCGAGCTGTTCCTCGATGCGGCCGAACGGCTGCGCGCGTTGCGGCCCGGCGTACGCTTCGTCCTGCCCTGCGCCAGTCCCGAGCGCCGCGCCCAGTTGGAGCAGATGCTGGCAGGCCGCGACCTGCCACTCAGCCTGCTCGACGGCCGTTCGCATGACGCCTTGGCCGCCTGCGATGCGGTCCTCATCGCGTCCGGTACCGCGACCCTGGAGGCTTTGCTGTACAAGCGGCCCATGGTGGTGGCGTACAAGGTTGCGCCGATGACCTATCGTATTCTCCGGCGCCTGGTGAAAAGCCCCTACGTATCGCTGCCGAACCTGCTCGCCGAGCGCCCCCTGGTGCCCGAGCTGCTGCAGGATGCTGCCACACCGGAGGCATTGGCCCGGGCATTGGTGCCCTTGATCGATGGTGGCCAGGCGCAGACCGAAGGGTTCGACGTGATTCATCGCGCCTTGCGCCGCGATGCCTCGAGCCAGGCGGCGGAGGCGGTGCTCAAGCTGGCACTGCCCGAATCGGCCGCGCCTTGGCAGCAAGCCTTGAACTGACGGAGCGAACGGATGCAACTGGGTCTGGATTTCAATCTGGTCGAAGCCTTGGTCGCCGGGGTCGACGAAGTTGGCCGCGGGCCGCTCTGCGGGCCTGTGGTGACCGCTGCGGTGATCCTCGACCCGAGCCGTCCCATCCAGGGGCTCAACGATTCGAAGAAACTCACCGAGGCCCGGCGCGAGGCGCTGTACGACGAAATCTGCGAGAAGGCCCTGGCCTGGTGCATCGCCCGGGCCGAGGTGGAAGAAATCGACAGCCTGAACATTCTGCATGCCACTATGCTGGCCATGCAGCGTGCGGTGGAAGGCCTGAGTGTCGTGCCGAAACTGGCACTGATCGATGGCAACCGTTGCCCCAAGCTCTCGGTGCCCTCGGCGCCGGTGGTGCAGGGTGACGCACAGGTGCCGGCGATCGCCGCCGCTTCCATCCTGGCCAAGGTCAGCCGCGATCGCGAGATGGTTGCTTTGGACCTCATCTATCCCGGCTACGGCATGGCTGGTCATAAAGGCTATCCCACGCCGGAGCACTTGGGAGCCTTGCAGCGCCTGGGGCCGACGCCTATTCACCGGCGTTCCTTCGCACCCGTGAAGGCCTTGCTGGAAGTATTGGAAACCCCCACCGCTGTCGCATCGGCGAACGCTTTGGTCGTTTGACCGTAAGCCTTTCCCTACCTCGATAGGGGAAAGTGCCGCCCCTTCTGCCAGCCTCGGCTGGCCTCGATCACGACGGACGTCTGCGAACCGCAGGCGTGCAGTCATAGCGGTCTTTATCCCAAGGCCTAACGACAACAAAGTCGCCATAAGCGGCAGGGAGTCATTCATGCAAGAAATCGCCAATCAGGTCGTGGACGTTCTCAATGGTCTCATCTGGGGCAAGGTGCTGATCTGGCTGCTGGTGGGCTGCGGCCTGTACTTCACCGCGCGGCTGGGGCTGATCCAGTTCCGCCACTTCGGTCATATTTTCACGGTGCTCAAGGGCAGCCGCGGCAGCGACGACGCGGGTATTTCTTCCTTCCAGGCGCTCTGTACCTCCCTCGCCGCGCGTGTCGGGACCGGTAACGTCGCCGGCGTCGCCGTAGCGATCACGCTCGGTGGGCCGGGCGCCATCTTCTGGATGTGGATGATCGCCCTTGTGGGCATGGCAACCGGTTTCGTCGAGGCAACCCTTGCCCAGTTGTTCAAGACCCGCGATGCCGAAGGCCAGTACCGCGGAGGTCCGGCCTACTACATGGAAAAGGGGCTGAACGCGCGCTGGATGGGTGTGCTGTTCTCGATCTTCCTGATCATTGCCTTCGGCTTCGTGTTCAATTCGGTCCAGGCGAATACCATCAGCGGTGCGATGTCCGGGGCCTTCGGCATCAAGCCGTGGATGAGCGGCGTGGGCGTGGTGGTGCTGACCGCGCTGATCATCTTCGGCGGGCTGCGCTCGATCGCCCGGTTCTCCGAACTGGCGGTTCCGTTCATGGCCGCCGCCTACCTGCTGGTGGCGATTGCCGTCATCGTGATGAACCTGAGCGAGATTCCGGCGGTGCTGGCCCTGATCTTCAAGAGTGCCTTCGGCCTGCACGAGGCGGCGGCCGGCGGCATCGGCGCGGCCATCATGAACGGTTTCAAGCGCGGGCTTTTCTCCAACGAAGCCGGCATGGGCTCTGCGCCGAACGCTGCCGCTTCCGCTACCCCATACCCGCCGCATCCGGCCTCCCAGGGCTATGTCCAGATGGCTGGCGTGGTCATCGATACGCTGCTCATCTGCACGGCGTCCGCCGCGATCATTCTGCTCGCCGGCGTACCGAGCGGCGACTCCCAAGGCATCATGCTGGTACAGCAGGCGCTGAGCAGCGAGGTGGGTAGCTGGGCGAAGTACTTCCTGTCCGTGGTGATTCTGTTCTTCGCCTTCACCTCGATCGTCGCCAACTATTTCTATGCCGAGAACTGCCTGGTCTTCCTCGAGCACAACCATGCGGCGGGGCTGGTGATCTTCCGCCTGATCGTCCTGGCCATGGTGATGTTCGGGGCGCTGGCCTCGCTGCCGTTCGTGTGGAGCCTGGCGGACGTTTCCATGGGCCTGATGGCGATCACCAACCTGGTGGCGATCCTGTTGCTATCGGACCTGGCGATCAAGCTGGCGCGCGATTACAACCAGCAGCGCCAGGCCGGCAAGCTGCCGACGTTCGATGCCAGCCAGTTCCCGGAGCTGCAGAGCAAGCTGGAGCCCGGTATCTGGGACGACCGCCGTTGATTGTCCGGCCTGTCGGCCTTGCCGCCGAGTAGCCTGTAGCTTTCAGACGGGGCCCGGTACAATCCGGGCCTTGTCGTTTTCGTGTCGCTGAAAAGGATCACCATGGCCGTTTCCTTCGTTCACCTGCGTCTGCATACCGAATACTCCCTGGTCGACGGTCTGGTGCGCGTCAAGCCGCTGATCAAGGCCGTGGCGGGAGCGAGCATGCCGGCCGTGGCGGTGACCGACCAGAGCAACATGTGCTCGCTGGTGAAGTTCTACAAGGCGGCCATGGGCGGCGGCGTGAAGCCGATCTGTGGTGCCGACATCTGGCTGGCCAGCCGCAATGAGGATGGGCCGCTGTCGCGTCTGACGCTGCTGGTGATGAATGCCAAGGGCTACCGCAACCTGACCGAGCTGATCTCCCGTGGTTGGACCGATGGCCAGCGCGATGGGCTGATCATCATCGAACGAGATTGGGTCAAGGAGGCCGCGGAAGGGCTGATCGCGTTATCCGGCGCAAAAGAGGGGGAAGTCGGTCAGGCCCTGCTCAACGGCGACGAGGCGGAAGCGGAGGCACTGCTCGCCGAGTGGATGGATGTCTTCCCCGACCGTTTCTACCTGGAAGTACAGCGCACCAGCCGCCCCAACGACGAAGAACACCTGCACGCGGCCGTCGCCCTGGCCGATCGCTGCGGGGCTCCGCTGGTGGCGACTAACGACGTGCGCTTCCTCAAGCAGGACGACTTCGAGGCCCACGAGACCCGCGTCTGCATCGGTGAAGGCCGGACCCTGGACGACCCGGGCCGTCCGCGTACCTATTCCGACCAGCAGTACCTGAAGACGCCGGAAGAAATGTGGGAGCTGTTCAGCGACCTGCCCGAGGCGCTGGAAAACACGGTGGAAATCGCCAAACGCTGCAACATCGAAGTCCAGTTGGGCAAATACTTCCTGCCCAACTTCCCGATCCCGGAAGGCATGACTATCGATGACTACCTGCGCCAGGTTTCTTTCGAGGGACTGGAAGAGCGCCTGGCCATCCTGCTGCCGCCGGACACGCCGGACTACGAGGCGAAGAAGCAGGTCTACGTCGACCGCCTGAATTTCGAGTTGGGGACCATCATCCAAATGGGCTTCCCCGGCTACTTCCTCATCGTGATGGACTTCATCAAGTGGGCGAAGAACAACGGCGTGCCCGTAGGCCCTGGCCGGGGATCGGGTGCCGGCAGCCTGGTGGCCTATGCGCTGAAGATCACTGACCTCGACCCGCTGGCCTACGACCTGCTGTTCGAGCGCTTCCTCAACCCCGAGCGGATCTCCATGCCCGACTTCGACGTCGACTTCTGCATGGACGGCCGCGACCGGGTCATCGACTATGTGGCCGAGGCCTACGGGCGCAATGCCGTGAGTCAGATCATCACCTTCGGCACCATGGCGGCGAAGGCGGTGGTGCGCGACGTGGCGCGGGTGCAGGGCAAGTCCTACGGTCTGGCCGACAAACTGTCGAAGATGATTCCCTTCGAAGTCGGCATGACCCTGGACAAGGCGTATGAACAGGAAGAGATGCTCCGCGATTTCCTCAAGTCCGACGAGGACGCTCGGGAAATCTGGGACATGGCGCTCAAGCTGGAGGGCATCACCCGCGGTACCGGCAAGCACGCCGGGGGGGTGGTGATCGCGCCGACCAAGCTCACCGACTTCTCGCCGATCGCCTGTGACGCCGAAGGCGGCGGTCTGGTGACTCAGTTCGACAAGGACGATGTGGAGCAGGCTGGCCTGGTGAAGTTCGACTTCCTCGGCCTGCGTACCCTGACCATCATCAAGTGGGCGATGGAGACCATCAACCGCGAGCAGGCCAAGAAGGGCCTGGAACCGGTCAACATCGACTTTATTCCGCTGGACGACAAGAAAACCTACGACCTGTTGCAGAAGGCCGAGACCACTGCGGTATTCCAGTTGGAATCGCGGGGCATGAAGGAACTGATCAAGAAGCTCAAGCCGGACTGCCTGGAAGATCTCATCGCTCTGGTGGCGCTGTTCCGACCGGGCCCGCTGCAGTCGGGCATGGTGGACGACTTCATCAACCGCAAGCACGGCCGCGCCGAGGTGTCCTATCCGCACCCCGACTACCAGTACGCGGGCCTCGAGCCGGTGCTGAAACCCACCTACGGCATCATCCTCTACCAGGAACAGGTGATGCAGATCGCCCAGGTGATGGCCGGCTACACCCTGGGCGGTGCGGATATGCTGCGTCGTGCCATGGGTAAGAAAAAGCCCGAAGAGATGGCCAAGCAGCGCGGCGGCTTCATCGAGGGCTGTGCCAACAACGGCATCGATGGCGACCTGGCGGGCAACATCTTCGACCTGGTGGAAAAGTTCGCCGGCTACGGCTTCAACAAGTCCCACTCGGCCGCCTACGGCCTGGTCTCGTACCAGACTGCCTGGCTCAAGGCCCACTACCCGTCGCCGTTCATGGCCGCTGTGCTGTCCGCGGATATGCACAACACCGACAAGGTGGTGACCCTGATCGAAGAGTGCCGGAACATGAAGCTGCGCATCGTCGCGCCGGACGTGAACAACTCCGAGTTCATGTTCACCGTCGATGACGACAACCGCATCGTCTACGGCCTGGGCGCGATCAAGGGGGTCGGCGAGGGCCCGGTCGAGGCCATCGTCGAATGCCGTGCCGAAGGCGGGCCGTTCAAGGACCTGTTCGATTTCTGCAATCGCGTCGACCTCAAGCGCATCAACAAGCGCACCCTGGAGGCGCTGATCCGCGGCGGCGCGCTCGACCGTCTCGGCCCGTACTTCTCCGACGAAGCCAAGGCCTACCAGGCCAACATCGACCGTAACCGCGCAGTGCTGCTAGCGGCCATGGAAGAGGCGATCCAGGCGGCGGAGCAGACGGCCCGCAGCCACGACAGCGGTCACATGGACCTGTTCGGCGGTCTGTTCGCCGAGCCGGAGGCCGATGTCTACGCCAACCACCGCAATGCCAAGGAGTTGTCGCTCAAGGAGCGCCTCAAGGGCGAGAAGGACACCCTGGGGCTTTACCTCACCGGCCACCCCATCGACGAATACGAAGGCGAGGTGCGGCGCTTCGCCCGGCAGCGCATCGTCGAGCTCAAGCCGGCACGTGATACCCAGACGGTCGCCGGACTGATCGTCAACCTGCGGGTAATGAAGAACAAGAAGGGCGACAAGATGGGCTTTATCACCCTGGACGACCGCTCCGGGCGCATCGAGGCCTCGTTGTTCGCCGATGCCTTTGCCAGTGCCCAGGCCCTCTTGCAGAACGATGCCCTGGTAGTGGTCGAGGGCGAAGTCAGCAACGACGATTTCTCCGGTGGCTTGCGTCTGCGCGCCAAGCGCGTGATGAGCCTGGAGGAGGCGCGTACCGGCCTGGCCGAGAGCCTGCGCCTGAAGGTCGCCAGCGAAGCACTGAAGGGAGATCGTCTGCGCTGGCTGGCCGATCTGTGCAGCCGCCATCGTGGTGCCTGTCCGATCACGCTGGACTACACCGGCCCCGATGCGCGGGCCTTGTTGCAGTTCGGCGAAAGCTGGCGGATCGACCCGGCCGACAACCTGATTCAGGCGTTGCGTGACCAGTTCGGGCGAGACAACGTCTTTTTGCACTACCGCTAGCGACCAGTCCGCGCCAGGACTTCGCTCAGCATATTTTTGTTCGACCTGAACGCGCCTCTCCCGTAAGGTAAGGCGCAAATGGAAACAGCCGCCCGGCCACTTGGCCGTCGACGCAAGACGGATGCCTATGAACCCGAATTTTCTGGACTTCGAACAGCCGATCGCCGACCTGCAAGCCAAGATCGAAGAGTTGCGCCTGGTCGGCAACGACAATGCGCTGAACATCAGCGACGAGATTGCCCGCTTGCAGGAGAAGAGCAAGTCTCTGACCGAAAGCATCTTCGGCAACCTGACCAGCTGGCAGATCGCCCAGATGGCGCGCCATCCGAAGCGCCCCTATACCCTCGACTACATCGAGCACATCTTCACCGAGTTCGAAGAGCTGCACGGCGACCGGCATTTTTCCGACGATGCCGCCATCGTCGGCGGGACTGCGCGCCTGAACGGGCAGCCGGTCATGGTCATCGGCCACCAGAAAGGCCGTGACGTCCGCGAGAAGGTCCGCCGCAACTTCGGCATGCCGCGCCCAGAGGGTTACCGCAAGGCCTGCCGTCTGATGGAAATGGCCGAACGCTTCAAGATGCCGATCCTCACCTTCATCGATACCCCCGGCGCCTACCCGGGCATCGATGCGGAAGAGCGCGGCCAGAGCGAGGCCATCGCCTGGAACCTGCGCGTGATGGCGCGCCTGAAGACCCCGATCATCGCCACCGTTATCGGCGAGGGCGGTTCCGGTGGTGCATTGGCCATCGGTGTCTGCGACCAGTTGAACATGCTGCAGTACTCCACCTATTCGGTAATCTCGCCGGAAGGTTGCGCCTCCATCCTGTGGAAAACCGCCGAGAAGGCGCCGGAAGCCGCCGAAGCCATGGGTATCACGGCTGAGCGCCTGAAAGGCCTGGGCATCGTCGACAAGGTGATTCCCGAGCCGCTGGGCGGTGCCCATCGCGATCCGGCCAGCGCGTCGGAAGGCATCCGCCAGGAACTGACCGCCCAGTTGGACAAACTGCGCAAGCTGGGCACCGATGAGCTGCTGGCTCGTCGTTATGATCGCCTGATGAGCTATGGGGTGGCCTGACGGTCACAGCGGCAAGCCGCAAGCCATAAGCTGCAAGCCAGAAGCTGAGGTTTAGCTTTAAGCTTGTGGCTTGCCGCTTGAAGCTTGCAGCTGCCTTATGACCCTCGAAGACCGCCTGCTCACCTGCCTTGCGCCCTGGCGCGAGGCGCCCGTCTGGCACATCGCCCTGTCCGGCGGTCTCGACTCCTGCGTTCTGCTGCATCTATTGGCCCGCCTTTCCACCCGAGAGGCGCTGCCGCCGCTCTCCGCCATCCACATTCATCATGGCCTGCAGCCTGTCGCCGACGGTTGGCCGGAACACTGCCGGCAGATCTGCGCTGCGTTGGGCGTTCCACTGCAGGTTCGTCATGTGCAGGTGGAATCGGGCGCCAGCCTGGAACGGGCGGCACGTGAGGCGCGTTACGCCGCACTGGCCGCCGAGCTGGGGGAAGGGGCCGTGCTATTGACCGCCCAGCACCGCGACGATCAGGCGGAAACCTTGCTGTTCCGTCTGTTGCGTGGCGCCGGTGTGCGCGGGCTGGCCGGCATGCCTGCGAGCCGCCGACTGGGGCGGGGATGGCTGGTACGTCCGCTGCTGGATGTGTCGCGACGCGAGCTGGAGACTTATGCGCGGGTAGAAGGGCTGAGCTGGGTCGAGGACCCATCCAACCAGGATGACCGCATGGCGCGCAACTACCTGCGTAATCAGGTCATGCCGTTGCTGGCCGCGCGCTGGCCACAGGTGCAGAACAACCTGGCCCGCAGTGCCACCCATTTGCGCGAGGCCCAGGAGCTGCTGGACGATCTTGCCCGGCAGGATCTGGCAGCGGCCCGGCAGGACCCGGCTCCCTTTCCCTGGTTGCCGTTGCCTTCCCTTGCATTGACACCGCTGCTCGGTCTGTCACCAGCCCGTCAGCGCAATGCCATGCGTCATTGGCTGGCGCCGCTGACTCCATTGCCGGACAGCGATCACTGGGCGGGCTGGGTCGATTTGCTGCGGGCTTCTGCGGACGCCGGACCGATCTGGAGGCTGGCGGGTGGCGAGCTGCGGCGATCCGACGGACGGTTGTGGTGGCTCGCCGGTGACTGGCTTCGGCCGACCCCGCCTGCTCAGGAATGGCATGACCCGTCCGCTCCCCTGCGGCTGCCGGGCAACGGCCGTCTGCTTCTGGAGGGTCAGGTACCGTCCGGATCGCTACGGGTTCGCTACCGCCAGGGCGGAGAAGTCCTCGCATTGCCGGAACGAGGGCATCGCGATCTCAAGCGGCTGCTGAATGAGCGAGGCGTGCCGGTCTTCGTCCGCGGCCGTTTGCCGCTGCTCTACCGAGGCGACGAGTTGCTCGCCGTGGCCAATCTTCCGAGCCTGGACGGGCCCGCCGACACGTCCTGGCGATTGGTCTGGGAACCGCCGGCGGATGATCATGGTTTGAGCTGAGGCACCCTTTCGAGTAGACTACGCTCCCGTCTTACTACAGCTTCTGCGGATACCCTTCGGGTGCCCGTGGGAGTTCGCTATTGCCGCCTCGTGCGCAATCGCTCCTTCGCTTTCCCCGGCGGCGCTGACCGCTTAAACGCAGACTTCTAGGGTTTTTCATGACGCGCTACATCTTCGTCACGGGTGGTGTTGTTTCTTCATTGGGGAAAGGCATCGCCTCGGCATCATTGGCGGCCATCCTGGAGGCGCGGGGCCTGAAGGTCACCATGCTCAAGCTGGACCCTTACATCAACGTCGATCCGGGCACCATGAGTCCGTTCCAGCACGGTGAAGTGTTCGTCACCCATGACGGCGCCGAGACCGACCTGGACTTGGGGCACTACGAGCGGTTCATCCGCACGACCATGACCCAGAACAACAACTTCACCACCGGCCGCGTCTACGAAGACGTGCTGCGCAAGGAGCGCCGTGGCGACTACCTGGGCGCGACCATCCAGGTGATCCCGCACATCACCGACGAGATCAAGCGCCGCATCATCAAGGGCGCCGGCGATGCCGACGTGGCCCTGGTGGAAATCGGCGGTACCGTGGGTGACATCGAATCCCAGCCGTTCCTCGAGGCGATCCGCCAGTTGCGCGTGGAAGTCGGTGCCCGCCGCGCCATGCTGATGCACCTGACACTGGTGCCGTACATCGCCACAGCCGGCGAGACCAAGACCAAGCCGACCCAGCACTCGGTGAAGGAACTGCGCTCCATCGGTCTGCAGCCCGACGTGCTGATCTGCCGTTCCGACCATCCGATCGACAACTCCTCGCGCCGCAAGATCGCGCTCTTCACCAACGTCGAAGAGCGTGCGGTGATTGCCCTGGAAGACGTCGACACCATCTATCGCATTCCGTCGGTGCTGCACGCCCAGGGCCTGGATGACTTCGTCGTCGAGCGCTTCGGCTTGGAGTGCAATGGCGCCGACCTCTCCGAGTGGGATCGCGTGGTCGATGCCAAGCTGCATCCGGAGAAGGAAGTCACCATCGCCATGGTCGGCAAGTACATGGAGCTGCTGGATGCCTACAAATCGCTGATCGAGGCGATGAGCCATGCCGGCATCCAGAACCGCACCAAGGTCAACCTGCGCTACATCGATTCGGAAGACATCGAGAACCAGGGCACCGGCTTGCTCGAAGGCGTCGATGCCATCCTGGTTCCGGGCGGGTTCGGCCTGCGCGGTGTGGAAGGCAAGATCACCACGGTGAAATACGCCCGTGAGAACAAGATTCCCTACCTGGGCATCTGCCTCGGCATGCAGGTGGCGGTGATCGAGTTCGCCCGCGACGTATTGGGCTGGACCGACGCCAACTCCACCGAGTTCGACAAGTCCTCGACCCATCCAGTGGTCGGTCTGATCACCGAATGGCAGGATGCGACCGGTGCCGTGGAAACCCGCAGCGAGAACTCCGACCTGGGCGGCACCATGCGCCTCGGCGGCCAGGAGTGCCAGCTCGAGTCCGGCTCGCTGGTGCACGATTGCTACGGTAAGGACGTGATCGTCGAGCGTCACCGCCATCGCTACGAAGTGAACAACAACCTGCTGCCGCAACTGATCCAGGCGGGTTTGAAGATCACCGGCCGCTCCGGCGACGGCGCACTGGTCGAAGTGGTCGAGGCGCCGGATCATCCCTGGTTCGTCGCTTGCCAGTTCCACCCCGAATTCACGTCCACCCCGCGCGACGGCCATCCGCTGTTCAGCGGCTTCGTCAACGCGGCACTGGCACAGAAGGCCCGTAAGGCATGACTCAGAAAATCATTCGCGTCGGCGGCATCGAGATCGCCAACGACAAACCCATGGTGCTGTTCGGCGGCATGAACGTCCTCGAATCGCGTGACCTCGCCCTGAAGGTCTGCGAGGAATACGTCCGGGTCACCGAGAAGCTCGGCATCCCCTACGTCTTCAAGGCCAGCTTCGACAAGGCCAACCGCTCTTCGATCAACTCCTTCCGTGGCCCCGGCCTGGAAGAGGGCATGAAGATCTTCGAAGAGGTGAAGAAGGCTTTCGGCGTGCCGGTCATCACCGACGTGCACGAGCCCTACCAGGCCGCGCCGGTGGCCGAAGTCTGCGACATCATCCAGTTGCCGGCCTTCCTGTCGCGCCAGACCGACCTGGTGGTGGCCATGGCCAAGACCGGCGCGGTGATCAACATCAAGAAGGCGCAGTTCCTCGCCCCGCAGGAAATGAAGCACATCCTGGCCAAGTGCGAGGAAGCCGGTAATGAGCAACTGATCCTCTGCGAGCGCGGCTCCTCCTTCGGCTACAACAACCTGGTCGTCGACATGCTCGGCTTCGGCATCATGAAGCAGTTCGAATACCCGGTTTTCTTCGATGTCACCCATGCCCTGCAGATGCCGGGTGGCCGTGCCGATTCCGCCGGCGGTCGCCGTGCCCAGGTCACCGACCTGGCCAAGGCCGGCCTCAGCCAAGGCTTGGCCGGTCTGTTCCTCGAGGCCCACCCCGATCCGGACAAGGCCAAGTGCGATGGTCCCTGCGCACTGCGCCTGGACAAGCTGGAGCCCTTCCTCTCCCAGCTCAAGCAACTGGACGATCTGGTGAAGAGTTTTTCGCCGATCGAGACTGCCTGAACGGCGCTCGATCCGGTAAAGTGCCGCACGGACATATCCTGACCCGCCAGTCAGAAGAATGGCAGGGTTGGAACTGCCCCGAATTATGGATGTCTGTGCCGGCAGGCTGCGTGTCTGCTGCAGCGTTTTCGTCAACCTTGGAGTGCTAACAACAATGGCAAAGATCGTCGACATCAAAGGTCGTGAGGTTCTCGACTCCCGCGGCAACCCCACCGTGGAAGCCGATGTGATCCTCGACAACGGCATCATCGGCAGCGCCTGCGCGCCGTCCGGTGCTTCCACCGGCTCCCGCGAGGCGCTGGAGCTGCGTGATGGCGACAAGAGCCGTTACCTGGGCAAGGGCGTACTCAAGGCCGTGGCCAACATCAATGGCCCGATCCGCGATTTGCTGCTGGGCAAGGACCCGGTCGAGCAGAAGGCACTGGACCAGGCGATGATCGAGCTGGACGGCACCGAGAACAAGGCCAAGCTGGGCGCCAACGCCATCCTCGCCGTGTCCCTGGCCGCCGCCAAGGCTGCCGCGCAGGCCAAGGGCGTGCCGCTGTACGTGCACATCGCCGATCTGAATGGCACTCCGGGCCAGTACTCCATGCCGGTGCCGATGATGAACATCATCAACGGCGGCGAGCACGCCGACAATAACGTCGATATCCAGGAGTTCATGGTCCAGCCGGTGGGCGCCAAGACCTTCGCCGACGCGCTGCGCATGGGCGCCGAGATCTTCCACCACCTGAAAGCCGTGCTGAAGGCCCGTGGCCTTAACACTGCGGTGGGCGACGAAGGCGGTTTCGCGCCGAACCTCGCCTCTAATGAAGACGCCCTGGCTGCCATCGCCGAGGCCGTCGAGAAGGCCGGCTACAAGCTGGGCACCGACGTGACCCTGGCGCTGGACTGCGCTTCCTCCGAGTTCTTCAAGGACGGCCAGTACGACCTGGCCGGCGAAGGCAAGGCGTTCGACGCCGCCGGTTTCGCCGACTACCTGGCCGGCTTGACTCAGCGCTATCCGATCATCTCCATCGAAGACGGCATGGACGAGTCCGACTGGGCCGGCTGGAAAGGCCTGACCGACAAGATCGGCGAGAAGGTGCAACTGGTCGGCGACGATCTGTTCGTGACTAACACCAAGATCCTCAAGGAAGGTATCGAGAAGGGTATCGCCAACTCGATCCTGATCAAGTTCAACCAGATCGGTTCGCTGACCGAGACCCTGGAAGCCATCCAGATGGCCAAGGCCGCCGGCTACACCGCGGTGATCTCGCACCGTTCCGGCGAAACCGAGGACAGCACCATCGCCGACCTGGCCGTAGGCACTGCCGCCGGTCAGATCAAGACCGGTTCCCTGTGCCGCTCCGACCGCGTGTCGAAGTACAACCAGCTGCTGCGTATCGAGGAGCAACTGGCTGGCAAGGCACCGTACCGTGGTCGCGCCGAGTTCCGTGGCTGATACCGCTGTACCTGGCCAGGCCGTGCTGGATCACTCTCGGCCTGCCTGGCCTTCGCTCGCAACGTTTTCAGCGAGCGGTCGATAAATGGTAAAAGGGGCAGCATTGGCTGCCCCTTTTCATATGGATAGATTCGTTTCGATGCCCAAAGCCCCTTACTGGTTGTTCGTCGTGCTGGTGCTGGTCCTGGCAGGCCTGCAATATCGCCTCTGGGTCGGCGACGGCAGCCTGGCCCAGGTGACCGAGCTGAAGCGGCAGATCGCCGAGCAAAAGGGCGAGAACGAGCGGTTGATCGAGCGTAACCGTATTCTCGAAGCGGAAGTGCTGGAGCTGAAGAAGGGCATGGAAACCGTCGAAGAACGTGCCCGCCACGAGCTGGGCATGGTCAAGGAAGGCGAAACCCTCTACCAGTTGGCCGAATGAAGACACTTCCTTTCTGGGCTGTGGTCCCGGCCGCCGGGATCGGTAGCCGGATGCGTGCCGACCGTCCCAAGCAATACCTGCAACTGGCAGGCCGCACGATTCTCGAACACAGCCTGCATTGCCTGCTCGACCACCCCGGGCTCCAGGGGCTGGTGGTCAGCCTGGCGACGGACGATCCATATTGGCCCGACCTGGCCTGTTCGAAGGATTCGCGCATCCAACGCGCCGACGGCGGCCGCGAGCGCGCCGATTCCGTACTCAATGCCTTGTTGCGCCTCGAAGCGCTAGGGGCTGCTGCGGGCGATTGGGTGCTGGTGCACGATGCCGCCCGTCCCAACCTCGCGCGATCCGACCTCGACCGCCTGCTGGATGAACTGGCCGACGATCCGGTGGGCGGCCTGCTCGCTGTGCCCGCACGGGACACCCTCAAGCGGGTGGGGGCGGATGGCAGGGTGGTGGAAACCGTCGACCGCAGCCTGATCTGGCAAGCCTACACGCCGCAGATGTTTCGTCTCGGGCCGCTACGTGCGGCGCTCGCCGGTGCGCTCGCCGCCGGGGCGACGGTCACCGACGAGGCGTCCGCCATGGAGTGGGCAGGCCAGTCACCGCGCCTGGTGGAAGGGCGCTCAGACAACCTCAAGGTCACCCGGCCCGAAGACCTGCAGTGGCTGGCGCAACGCTGGCATGACCAGGGCCGGGACTGAGCGCCCGTTCGGTCAGAAGCGATAGATAGCCGCCACGCCCGTCTTGCTCGGCATGCGCTCGGGCGGAACCACCAGCACCTCGCCGCCATGCTTCAGGGTGCACTCCATCAGGTCATCGAGCAGATCGTCCACGTTCGGGTCTTCCGACTTGGCCGGCTGGCTGTCGCCGGTTTCCGGGTCGAGCCTGCCCGGCAGATGGCGGTCGGCTTCCACCAGCAGCATCGACACCCGGTTCTCGATGGTGGCATGGCCGATTTCCACCGGGTCGTCGGAGCCCAGCCCGTGTCCGACGGACTCTCCGTATTCTTCGATGAAGCCCTCCAGCCGTTTCTGGAATTGCGGCTGCATGACTTTCCAGCTTTGCTCGCGCAACTGGTCGACATTCAAAGCGCCGGGGTTGAGGTCGATGCCGTGGGGCAGCAGGTACGGGTTATGGCTGATCCGGTGGAAGTGGCCTTTGTATTCCGGCAGCGCAGCCAATATCAGCGGCAGCCCGGATGGTCGCGAGTGGCATTCGGTGATCGCCTTGTCCACGGCCAGGAAGTAACGGTCGCGGTCCATATCGATGTCGTCCTGCTTGCCACTGGGGCCGTGGCGCATGGCGCGGCCGCGTTCGCCGGGGCCGCTGAAACCTTCGGTCAAGCCGCTCTGGTTCTTGTCGGTCATCTCGGTGCCCAGCGCGTCTTCCAGCGTGCGTGGGACGGCGTCCGCCAGATCCACTTCGTCCAGCGCATCGCGGCTGCCCTCGAACAGGCGGACCTTGTTGCGGTCCAGGCACAGCACTTGATAGCGCTCGGCGGATTGGTTGATGCGCACCAGCGGCTTCAGGTGGAAGCTCTGCGCGACCACGGCCAGCGCCGGCACCCGGCGTTGCAGGCGGAACACGCGGAACAGGTCGGGGCCGCCGAACACCGCCAGGCCTTCGAGGTTGTGGGTCCAGAACTCTTCGTTCTCCTGCAGCTCACGGAACGGTCGTAGCAGGGCGGCGATGGATTCTTCGGAATGCGTCTTCTCCAGGGACCGTTGCAGTTCCTCGACCAGATTGCGGAAGCGGATCGGGTCCTGTTGACGATCCGGGAAGGCGCGGTGAGTCGGTTGGTAAAGCGACAGGCACGGAGCCTGGTGATCGGCCAGCAGCTGGATGAGCAGATCGCGATTGATGGGAGCGTTCATGCGGGTCCTCCAGTGAACTGTTGTCGTCGGGATTTCCTTCGGCGAATGTTTTGCGTCAGAGGTTGCGGGATTTGTCGACTACCCGGGCGAGGGCGGAGCCGAGCTTCTCGGTGGCGCCGTCGAGGGCGAGGTTCAGGGATTCGGCATGGTGGGTGACGGAAACCGTATCGCGTCCCTTGATGTGTGCCTCGATCTGGCAGCGCTTGTCGGTCGCGCCGCCTTTCTGGCTGTTCTCGTCGTTGAAGTGCACTTCGATGCGGGTCAGGTGGTCGTCGAAACGCTTCAGCTTGTTGGCCAGATGAGCCTGGACCCTGTCGGCGAATTCCGCGGAGCCATCGATATGGTTATCGCTGTTCACCAGCACTTGCATGGCGTTGTCCTCCTGTTGGCGGGCGTCGACTATCGCGCCTCATGAAATTTCGACGAGGCGAACAGGAGCGGGTTCCCCCTCGTAAGACCCGTGGTAGAGCAGCGCAGCGGCGGAATCAGGCGTATTCGGGGCGCTGCGCCAGGCCTTGCCTGAGTGCCTCGATCAACAGGCGGACCTTGGGCAGCGGGTAGCGTTTCTGCGGGTAGACCGCCCAGACCGCCGTGTTCGGCGGTTGGTTGGCCTCTAGCAGCGAGACCAACTCACCCCGGCGCAACGGTTCGAGGACGTAATAGTCCGGCAACTGACATAGGCCGAACCCCCGCAGCGCCGCATCCAGCACGGCTTCGCCGCTGTTGCAGCGCCAGTTGCCGCTGGGCTTGAAAGGATGCTCGCGGCCGTCCTGCTGGAACATCCAGGTGTCGCCGGTGCCGATCAGGCAGTTGTGCCGGGCCAGTTCCGAGAGCGTGTGCGGCCGGCCATAGCGTTCGAGATAGCTGGGCGCCGCGCACAGGTACATCGCCCGGGGTGCGATGCGCGTGGCCACCAGGCGCGAATCGCTGAGCCGTCCCAGGCGAATGGCGAGGTCGTAGCCTTCCTGGACAAGGTCCAGGGTGCGGTTGGACAACTCGATTTCGACCCGCAGTTGCGGGTGCGCGGCCATGAATTCATTCACCAGCGGCACGATGAAACGCTCTCCATAGGCCACCGCCGCGGTCATCCGCAACAGTCCGGTGGGAGCGCTGTGCAGATCGCTGATGGCGAGAAAGGCTTCGTCGCGCTCCTCCACCAGACGCTGGCAACGGGCGAAGAAGGTGTGGCCGGCTTCGGTCAGCGAGACTCTGCGCGTGGTGCGATAAAGCAGGCGCGCTTGCAGGCGTTCTTCCAGGCGGGCGATCTGCCGGCTGACATGGGACGAGGACACCCGCAGCCGCTCGGCCGCCCGCAGAAAGCTGCCGCACTCGGCCACGGCGACGAACTCGTCCAGTCCTTCCCAGCGGTTTCCGCTCATGATTATCCCTGTATGGCAATAATGTTTTCTCGGTTGGTGCATTATCCCTTTTTGGGCGTGAATTACACTTCTGGCTTTCTCACGCCACCGGGAACACTGTCATGATCAAGTCGCGCGCCGCCGTCGCCTTCGAAGCTAACAAACCGCTGCAGATCGTCGAAGTGGATGTGGAGCCGCCGAAGGCCGGCGAAGTGCTGGTGCGCATCGTCGCCACCGGCGTCTGCCACACCGACGCCTACACCCTGTCCGGCCAGGACAGCGAAGGCGTCTTCCCCTGCATCCTCGGTCATGAGGGCGGCGGTATCGTCGAAGCGGTGGGCGAGGGCGTGACGTCGCTGCAGGTCGGCGACCATGTGATTCCGCTGTATACGGCCGAATGCCGCCAGTGCAAGTTCTGCAAGTCCGGCAAGACCAACCTCTGCCAGGCTGTGCGCGCCACTCAGGGCAAGGGCCTGATGCCGGACGGCACCACCCGCTTCTCCTACCAAGGGCAGCCGATCTATCACTACATGGGCTGCTCGACTTTCTCCGAGTACACCGTGCTGCCGGAAATCTCCCTGGCCAAGATTCCGCAAGAGGCGCCGCTGGACAAGGTCTGCCTGCTGGGCTGCGGCGTGACCACCGGTATCGGTGCGGTGCTGAACACCGCCAAGGTGGAAGAAGGCGCGACCGTCGCCATCTTCGGCCTGGGTGGCATTGGCCTGGCGGCGATCATCGGCGCCAAGATGGCCAAGGCCAGCCGCATCATCGCCGTCGACATCAACCCGGCCAAGTTCGATGTCGCCCGCGAGCTGGGTGCCACCGACTTCGTCAACCCGAAGGATCACGACAAGCCGATCCAGGAAGTCATCGTCGACATGACCGACGGCGGCGTGGACTACAGCTTCGAGTGTGTCGGCAACGTGCAATTGATGCGTGCGGCGCTGGAGTGCTGCCACAAGGGCTGGGGCGAATCGACCATCATCGGCGTGGCTCCGGCCGGCGCCGAGATCAGCACCCGTCCGTTCCAACTGGTCACCGGGCGTGTCTGGCGCGGCTCGGCGTTCGGTGGGGTCAAGGGGCGCACAGAGCTGCCGGGTTATGTGGAAAAGGCCCAGGCAGGCGAAATCCCGCTGGACACCTTCATCACCCACAACCTGCCGCTGGATGAGATCAACGAGGCCTTCGATCTGATGCATGAAGGCAAGAGCATCCGTACCGTCATCCATTTCTAAACGGCGGCAAGTTTCAGCCGCAAGCGACACGTTTCTCTCTCGTAGCTTGTGGCTGCCTTGCAACTGCCCGGAGGGCTTATGACTCTCGAGATCGTCTCCAGCAATAAAAGCTTCGGCGGATGGCACAAGCGCTACCGACATCGTTCCAGCGTGCTGGGCTGCGACATGGTGTTCGCCGTCTACCTGCCGCCGCAGGCCGAGCAGGGCGCCCGCCTGCCAGTGCTGTACTGGTTGTCGGGGCTGACCTGCACCGACGAGAACTTCATGCAGAAGGCCGGCGCCCAGCGGATGGCCGCCGAGCTGGGCCTGGTCATCGTCGCGCCGGATACCAGCCCGCGTGGGCCGGAAGTGCCGGGCGACCCGGACGGGGCCTGGGACTTCGGTCTGGGTGCGGGGTTCTACCTGAACGCCACCCAGGAGCCCTGGGCCCGGCACTACCGGATGCATGACTATGTGGTGGAAGAGTTGCCGGCACTGATCGAGGCCAACTTCCCAGTGTCCGATCGCCGTGGCATCAGTGGTCACTCCATGGGCGGACACGGCGCTCTGGTCTGTGCCTTGCGCAACCCGGGGCGCTATCGCTCGTTGTCGGCTTTCTCGCCGATCAGCAATCCGATCAACTGCCCCTGGGGCGAAAAGGCGTTCTCCCGTTATCTCGGCGAAGACCGCTCGCGCTGGCGCGAATGGGATGCCTGCGTCCTGCTCGCCGAGGCGAAGGAAAAGCTGCCGATCCTGGTTGATCAGGGGGATCGCGACGACTTCCTGGCCAACCAGCTCAAGCCGGAGACCCTGCAGGCAGCCGCTGCGGCTGCCGGGCATCCGCTGACACTGCGTATGCAGCCGGGCTATGACCACAGCTACTACTTCATCTCCAGTTTCATCGAAGACCACCTGCGGCATCATGCGGCTGCCCTGGCGGCCATGAGCCACAAGCAATAAGCGACAAGTAAAAAGCAGAGCTTGACGCCAGAGTGAGCCCAGCCCTCACTCTGAGCCGCTTGCCGCTTTCAGTTAGAATCCCGCCCTGACTTCATCAGGCACTCTTTCCTTATGCGTATTGGCCATGGCTACGACGTACACCGTTTCGGCGAGGGAGACTTCGTCACCCTCGGCGGTGTGCGCATTCCCCACCGATTCGGGCTGATCGCCCATTCCGACGGCGACGTGCTGCTGCATGCGCTGAGCGATGCGTTGCTCGGTGCCGCGGCGCTGGGCGATATCGGCAAACACTTCCCGGATACCGATCCCCGTTTCAAGGGGGCGGACAGCCGCGTCTTGCTGCGTCATGTGCTCGGGCTGGTCCAGGCCAAGGGCTGGAGGGTCGGCAACGTCGACGCCACCATCGTGGCCCAGGCACCGAAGATGGCGCCGCACATCGACAACATGCGGGCCCTGATCGCCGAGGACCTGCAGGTCGACCTCGACCAGGTCAACGTCAAGGCCACCACCACCGAGAAGCTGGGCTTCACCGGTCGCGAAGAGGGCATCGCCGTGCATGCGGTGGCGCTGTTGTTGCCGCTATGAACGAATACGAACTGCTGGGCCCGCGTGCCCATGGCGAGCCCTGCGGGCAGGCGGTACTGAAGGCGGTGGCGGAAGATTTCCAGGTCGATGAAGTCCTGGATATCCCGCTGTCGGGCCAGGGCGAGCACCTTTGGCTGTGGGTGGAAAAGCGCGGCCTGAACACCGAGGACGCGGCGAAACGGCTGGCGCGTGCGGCGGGTATGCCACTGCGTGCCATCAGCTATGCCGGCCTCAAGGACCGTCAGGCACTGACCCGCCAATGGTTCAGCCTGCACCTGCCAGGCAAGGCCGATCCGGATCTTTCCGCCGCCGAAAGCGATAGCCTGCGGATTCTCCAGGCCACCCGGCATTCGCGAAAACTGCAGCGCGGCGCTCACTCGGCCAACGGATTCACGCTTCGGCTGACCCAACTGGCAGCCGATCGTGAGGCCCTGGATAGTCGGCTGGAAAGCATCCGGCAACACGGCGTACCGAACTATTTCGGCCTTCAGCGCTTCGGCCATGGCGGCGGCAACGTCGACGACGCCTTGCAATTTGCCGAGCGTGGCGAGTTGCCGACTCAGCGTAACCTGCGCTCACGACTGCTGTCGGCAGCGCGCAGCTACCTGTTCAATCGGGTACTGGCCGAGCGTGTCGCCGATGGCAGTTGGAATCGGGCGCAGGTCGGCGATCTGCTGGCATTCACCGACAGCCGCAGTTTCTTTCCGGCCGGCGAGGCCGAGTGCAGCGATCCGCGACTGGCGCAGCTCGACCTGCACCCGACCGGGCCGCTCTGGGGCAAGGGAGAATCGCCCGCCGGGGGCGTCGTCCAGGCCCTCGAACAGCGCGTCGCGGCGGGGCAGGAAAAGTTGGCCGACTGGTTAGCCGGAGCGGACATGGCGCACGAACGGCGCATCCTGCGCCTCCCCATCGGCGCCCTGGCGTGGCATTATCCCCGGCCTGACATTCTGCAACTGGAATTCGTCCTGCCGGCTGGATGCTTCGCCACTGCCGTGGTGCGCGAGCTTGTCGATCTGCTGCCGGCGGGGCAGACGGACAACCCATGCGTATTCTGATCGCCAACGACGACGGGGTGTATGCGCCCGGCCTCGCCGCGCTGTATGACGCATTGGCGGATTACGCCGAATGCGTGGTGGTCGCTCCCATTCAGGACATGAGCGGCGCCAGCAGTTCGCTGACCCTGGATCGGCCGCTGCATCCCCAGTACCTGCCGAACGGTTTCATCGGCATCAATGGCACGCCGACCGATTGTGTGCACCTGGGCCTCAACGGCCTGCTCGAACAGACGCCGGATATGGTCGTCTCGGGCATCAACCTCGGCGCCAACCTGGGCGACGACGTGCTCTATTCGGGTACGGTCGCCGCAGCCATCGAAGGCCGTTTCACCGGCCGCGCGGCGTTCGCCTTCTCATTGCTGTCACGCCTGCCGGACAACCTGCCCACCGCCGCGCACATCGCCCGGACCTTGGTCGAGAACCACGAAAAGCTCGACCTGCCGCCGCGCACCGTGCTCAGCGTGAACATTCCCAACCTGCCGCTGGACCACATCCGCGGTATCCAACTGACCCGACTGGGACACCGCGCGCGTGCCACGGCACCGAGCAAGGTGGTCAACCCGCGCGGCAAGGAAGGCTATTGGATTTCCGTCGCCGGGGATGCCGAGGACGCCGGGCCGGGCACCGATTTCCACGCGGTCATGCAGGGCTATGTGTCGATCACGCCCCTGCAGCTCGACCGGACATTCCACGAGGCCTTCAACGGCCTCGACAGTTGGCTGGAGGACTTGCTGTGATGAGCCGCGAGCAAGACGATCTGCTGCGCCGCGGTATCGGCATGACGTCGCAGCGCACCCGTGAACGCTTGATTCAGCGCCTGTACGAAGAAGGCTTGTCGAACGCCCGGGTGCTCGAAGTGATCCGGCGTACCCCGCGGCATCTCTTCGTCGACGAAGCCCTGGCCCATCGCGCCTACGAAGACACCGCCCTGCCCATCGGGCATAACCAGACCATTTCCCAGCCCTACATGGTGGCGCGCATGAGCGAGTTGTTGCTCGCTGCGGGCCCGCTGGACAAGGTGCTGGAGATCGGCACCGGCTCCGGCTACCAGACGGCCGTGCTGGCGCAACTGGTTGAGCGGGTCTTCTCGGTCGAGCGCATCCAGGCGTTGCAGGACCGCGCGAAGGAGCGCCTGAGCGAACTCAATCTGCGCAATGTGGTCTTTCGTTGGGGCGATGGATGGGAGGGCTGGTCGGCTCTCGCGCCGTACAACGGCATCATCGTGACCGCCGCCGCCGCCGAGGTTCCGCAGGCGTTGCTCGACCAACTGGCCCCGGGTGGCCGGCTGGTGATTCCGGTGGGGGCCGGCGACGTCCAGCAACTGATGCTGATCGTTCGGGAAGAGAACGGTTTCTCTCGCCACATGCTCGATGCCGTGCGTTTCGTGCCGCTGCTCAACGGCCCTCTGGGCTGATCCTGACTGGAAGGATCCGTGAAGAAGTACTTTCTGCTTTATGCCAAAGGCATCGCCATGGGCGCGGCCGATGTAGTGCCGGGCGTCTCCGGCGGAACCGTGGCCTTCATCACGGGCATCTATGACGAGCTGCTGGGCTCCATCGCCAGAGTGCCGAATGCCCTGGCGCATCTCGTGCGAGGCCGTGTCGCCGCCGCTTGGCAGGAGGCCAACCTGACCTTCCTGCTGGTCCTGTTCAGCGGCATTCTCACTAGCATCTTCAGTTTGGCGCGGGTGATCACTTATCTCCTGGAAACGCATCCGATCCCGGTTTGGGCGTTCTTCTTCGGGCTGATCCTGGTCTCCAGCCATCTGGTGGCGCGGGAAATCCAGCGTTGGAATTGGAGCCGCGTACTCAGCTTCGTGCTCGGCGGTGCCTTCGCCTACTGGATCACCGTTGCGGCACCGATGCAGTGGGGCAACGACCCCCTGAGCCTGTTCTTCGCCGGGGCGGTGGCCATCTGTGCGATGATCCTGCCTGGTATTTCCGGCAGCTTCATTCTGCTGCTGATCGGCCTCTACCAAGTCGTCCTGGGCGCGGTGAAGGCGCTCGACCTGTCCGTGCTGGCCTTGTTCGCGGGTGGCTGCGTGGTTGGCCTGCTGAGCTTCTCGCGCCTGCTCAACTGGCTGCTGGCGCGCTATCGTGATCTGACACTGGCGTTCCTGACGGGATTGATGCTGGGTTCTCTGAACAAGGTCTGGCCCTGGAAAAAGACCCTGGTCTGGCAGACCGACAGCCACGGCCAGCCAGTGCCGGTGGTTCAGGAGAACCTCTTGCCCGGACATTTCGCCCAGATCAGCGGGCAGGACCCGCAACTGCTCTTCGCGATCCTGCTGGCCGTGGCCGGCATCGTATTGGTGCTGGGCCTGGAGTGGTTCGCCGGACGTCGTCAGCCGCTGGCAGGCTCGACCGAATGATGAGACCTGGACAGAACGAAAGGGAGAGGCGGGTGACAGTCACAGGAACCCTGCAGCGCGTACGTAGCCGGCAAGGGCATCTGCTGCTCGGCCTCATCGTGTCCTTGGCGGCCGGCTGCGCCAGTACGCCGCCGGGCGGCGTTCAGGTGGTCGATCGCAACGGGCAGCAGGCGAGCCAACGCCAACCGGTGACCAGCGGCCACTACGTGGTGCGGCGTGGCGATTCCCTGTACTCCATTGCGTTCCGTTTCGGCTGGGACTGGAAAGCCCTGGCCGCGCATAACGGCATCAACCCTCCCTATGTGATCTACCCCGGTCAGAAGATCAACTTCGGCGGACGGCCTGCGTCCGCACCTCCGGTCGTTGCGACTCAACCGGCGAAAACGCCGCCACCAACCGCGACCAAACCTCCGGCCGGTACGTCACCGGCCACTCCGCCGACAGCCAAGCCACCGCAGGCTTCGCCACCTGTTGCACAGACCCCGGCGACCACGCCCGTCGAACCCGTGACCCGCTCTGCAACGGGCTGGGCGTGGCCTGCCAACGGTCCCTTGATCGGTCGTTTTTCCTCAAACGGTAGTTTGAATAAAGGAATTGATATCGGGGGTGAATTAGGCCAGCCTGTTTTGGCTGCGTCTGCTGGTTCAGTGGTGTACGCCGGGAGTGGTTTACGGGGCTACGGCGAGTTGGTAATCATCAAGCACAGCGATACCTACGTAAGCGCCTACGGTCACAACCGCAGGCTGTTGGTACGGGAGGGACAGCAGGTCAAGGCCGGTCAGATCATTGCCGAAATGGGTTCCACGGGAACCGACCGGGTGAAGCTCCACTTCGAGATTCGCCGCCAGGGCAAACCTGTAGACCCTCTGCAATATCTGCCTCGTCGCTGATCCGCGGTCAGCCCGTTCTTCACGTGGGAAGTACGGGCTCGGGTGCGCCAGGGAACATGGTCCGCCAGAGCTTGTTGTCGAACTCAGCACAGGACAACAACAATGGCACTCGACAAAGAAGCGCCGGAGTTTGACGTCGATGACGAAGTGCTCCTCATGGAGCCAGGCATCGCTCTGGAGGATGTGTTGAGCGAGGAGACCGAGTTTGCCTCCCTCGCCACCAAGTCCAAACATTCGACCGCTCTGAAGCAGCATAAGTACATCGATTACACGCGGGCGCTCGACGCGACTCAGCTGTATCTCAACGAAATCGGCTTTTCCCCCCTGCTTACTCCCCAGGAAGAAGTGCACTTCGCGCGTCTCGCGCAGAAGGGCGATCCGGCCGGGCGCAAGCGCATGATCGAGAGCAACCTGCGGCTGGTGGTGAAAATCGCCCGACGCTACGTCAATCGTGGATTGTCGCTGCTCGATTTGATCGAAGAGGGTAACCTCGGCCTCATTCGCGCGGTGGAGAAGTTCGACCCGGAGCGCGGTTTCCGTTTCTCCACCTACGCCACCTGGTGGATTCGCCAGACCATCGAGCGGGCGATCATGAATCAGACCCGGACCATCCGGCTACCGATCCATGTGGTCAAGGAGCTGAACGTCTACCTGCGCGCGGCACGCGAGCTGACTCACAAGCTCGATCACGAGCCGTCCGCCGAAGAAATCGCCAACCTGTTGGAGAAGCCCGTCGACGAGGTCAAGCGGATGCTTGGACTCAACGAGCGGGTGACCTCGGTGGACGTTTCCCTCGGGCCGGACTCGGACAAAACCCTGCTCGACACCCTCACTGATGAAAGACCTACCGATCCGTGCGAACTGCTGCAGGACGACGACCTGTCGCAGAGCATCGATCAATGGCTGTCGGAACTGACCGACAAGCAGCGCGAGGTGGTGGTGCGACGCTTCGGCCTGCGTGGTCACGAGAGCTGCACGCTGGAGGAAGTCGGCCAGGAAATCGGCCTGACCCGCGAACGGGTTCGGCAGATCCAGGTCGAGGCACTCAAGCGCCTCAGGGAGATTCTCGAGAAAAACGGCCTATCCAGCGACGCACTGTTCCAGTAGCGCCGCGGTTATCGCTAACCGCCCGCAGGCCGAGGGTCTGCCGACGGACTGAATGAATGCCCCGACTGGTTCGGGGCGTTCTTTTTTTGGGGCGTGATGAAAGTGCGATGAAGCCTCGCGAGAGATTGGGCGATTTTGCGATTCTTTTTGTAAGCCATGGCTTACACGTGTTGTAAGCGATTGCTGAAACAGCTAGCCCGAAAGTAGCTGGTCTAGAGAGAGGATTTTCGGTAATTTATTGATTTAATTGTATTTTATTTTTTGTCAAAAGTTCCGTGGAGTCTTGGCGAAGGTATCCCCCGCACTTGCTGCTCTCCGGCATATCGCTAATATCACACCTGTGCCGACGGACTGGCACGGGTTGGCAAGGATGTCGACCGGGACATCGCGGGATGCGATTCATCAGGATGATGAGCAAGGAAATCAAGGAATAGGGACAAAAGAGTGGGCGGGGTTTACCCCGCCCCTTTTTTTGCCTGCGTTTTTTACAAGCCCGCTCGAGCCTGACGTCAGGCGATCCGAAACGGTGGGCGGTAAAAAGCAGAAGGCCCGCATGAGCGGGCCTTCGCAATCGAGCTGAATCAGCGTTCGAGATACTGCAGCTTGTCCTTGACGCCATCCCACTCCTCGGCGTCCGGCAGCGCATCCTTCTTCTCGGTGATGTTCGGCCAAACCTCGGCCAGGTCGGCGTTCAGCTCGATAAATTCCTGCATGTCCTCAGGCACTTCATCTTCGGAGAAGATGGCCTGGGCCGGGCATTCGGGCTCGCAGAGCGCGCAGTCGATGCACTCGTCCGGGTGGATGACCAGGAAATTCGGGCCTTCGTAGAAGCAGTCCACCGGACAGACTTCCACGCAGTCGGTGTACTTGCACTTGATGCAGTTGTCGGTGACGACGAAGGTCATTTTTTAATTCTCTCCTCAGGCGGCGGCTGGGAGCCCGAAGACGGACTCCTCGGCTCGGGAAGTGTTGGCCTCGGCACCAGGCTAAAGGCCGGGACCTCCCAAAAGCGCGCGCGATTCTAACAGCTTGTGCGGGCGCGCGTTAGATTCGCGTCTTCCATGTATATAACAGTTCGAGGGCTTTCCGCGGCGTTAAATCATCCGGATTGATCTTCATCAATTCCTCCAGGACGGGGTGCGGCAGGCTGGCGAACAGGTCGCTCTGCATCGGTGGTGTCGGTTGGCCTGGCTCGGCGCGCGGTGTTTCGTGGGGCAGGCTGGTGGTTTCCAGGCGAGCCAGATGCTCACGGGCGCGCTGAATGACCGCACCCGGCACGCCGGCCAGTTGCGCCACTGCCAAGCCGTAGCTCTGGCTGGCCGGCCCGGGCAGCACGTGGTGCAGGAATACGATGCGATCGTTGTGTTCGGTGGCGTTCAGATGCACGTTGGCCACCACCGGCTCGCTTTCCGGCAGCACCGTCAGCTCGAAATAGTGCGTCGCGAACAATGTGTAGGCGCGCAGCTTGGCCAAGTGCTCGGCGGCGGCCCAGGCCAGGGACAGACCGTCGAACGTGCTGGTGCCGCGGCCGACTTCGTCCATCAACACCAGGCTGCGGTCGGTGGCGTTGTGCAGAATATTCGCCGTCTCGCTCATCTCCACCATGAAGGTTGAGCGCCCACCGGCCAGGTCGTCGCTGGAGCCGATGCGGGTAAAGATGCGATCCACCAGCGATAGCTCGCAGCCGGCCGCCGGCACGAAGCTGCCGATATGGGCGAGCAGGACGATCAGTGCGGTCTGACGCATGTAGGTCGACTTACCGCCCATGTTCGGGCCGGTGATGATCAGCATGCGCGTGGCATCGTCCAGCGTCAGGTCGTTGGCCACGAAGGGGGTGTCCAGCACCTGTTCCACCACCGGGTGACGGCCCTGGCTGATGCGCAGGCAAGGCTCGTCGACGAAGCGCGGGCGGTTCAGGTCGAGGTTCAGCGAGCGTTCGGCCAGGTTGGCCAGGACGTCCAGTTCGGCCAGCGCGGCGGCGGTGTCCTGCAGCGGCGCCAATTGGCCGATGAGCAGTTCGATCAGCTCTTCATAGAGCTGCTTCTCCCGTGTCAGCGCGCGGCTCTGTGCCGACAGCGCCTTGTCCTCGAAAGCCTTGAGTTCCGGCGTGATGAAACGTTCGGCGCCTTTCAGCGTTTGTCGGCGGATATAGTCGGCTGGTGCCTGTTCCGCTTGGACCCGGGGCAGCTCGATGTAATAGCCGTGGATGCGGTTGTAGCCGACCTTGAGGTTGGGCAGGCCGGTGCGGGCTTTTTCCCGTGCTTCCAGGTCCATCAGGAACTGTCCGGCGTTCTCGCTCAGGGACAACAGTTCGTCCAGTTCGGGGTCGTAGCCGCGCTTGAGCACGCCACCGTCGCGGATCACCGCCGGTGGGTTGTCGATGATGGCTTTGGCCAGCAGCTCGGCCAGCTCCGGATAGGTGCGGATGCTCGACGCCAGTTGCGTCAGGTGCGGCGCCACCAGATCGGCCATGGCGTCTTGCAAGGCCGGCAGTGCCGCCAGCGCATCGCGCAGACGCGCGAGGTCGCGGGGGCGGGCGTTGCGCAGGCCAATGCGGGCGAGTATCCGCTCGACGTCGCCGATTTCCTTCAACTGCGGCTGCAGTTTCTCGAAGCGGTAATGCTCGAGCAGGCAGGTAATCGAGTCCTGTCGCGCTTCGAGCACGGCGCGGTCGCGCAGCGGACGATTCAGCCAGCGGGTGAGCAGGCGGCTGCCCATGGCAGTCTGGCAGCGGTCCATGACTGATAGCAGCGTATTGTCGCGCCCGCCGGACAGATTGGTGTCCAGCTCGAGGTTGCGGCGGCTGGCGCCGTCGAGGATGACGGTATCGTCAAGGCGTTCATGGCGCAGGCTGCGCAGGTGTGGCAGGGCGGTGCGCTGGGTTTCCTTGGCATAGCCGAGCAGGCAGCCGGCGGCGCCGATGGCCAGCGTCAGGCTTTCGCAGCCGAAGCCCTTCAGGTCCTGGGTGCCGAACTGCTGGCAGAGGCTCTTGCGTGCGCTGTCGCGGTCGAAGTCCCAGGGCGCACGGCGGCGAGCGCCGCGGCGTTTCTCGGCCGGCAGGCCCTGGGGCCAGTCGTCGGGGATCAGCAGTTCGGCGGGGTTGAGGCGCTCCAGTTCGGCCAGCAGATTCTCCCAGCCCTGGATTTCCTGGACGCTGAAACGGCCGCTGGTGATGTCCAGCACGGCCAGGCCGAACAGGCGTTCGTCCCCCAGCACGGCGGCCAGCAAGTTGTCGCGCCGTTCATCGAGCAGGGCTTCGTCGCTGACGGTGCCGGGGGTGATGATACGCACCACCTGGCGCTCCACCGGGCCCTTGCTGGTGGCCGGGTCGCCGATCTGCTCGCAGATCACCACGGACTCGCCCAATTTGACCAGCTTGGCCAGGTAGCCTTCGGCGGAATGGAAGGGGATGCCCGCCATCGGGATGGATTTTCCCGCCGACTGGCCACGGGCGGTCAGGGTAATGTCGAGGAGCTTCGCGGCTTTCTTGGCGTCTTCGTAGAACAGCTCGTAGAAGTCGCCCATGCGGTAGAACATCAGCTGGTCCGGATGCTGGTTCTTCAGCTTCCAATACTGCTGCATCATCGGTGTGTGGTCGGAAAGGTCGCTCTGACTCATGGCCTGGCCTTGCGCACAAAAGCGGCTAGTGTACGGTATCCAACCGCCCGGCTTTAAGCGTTGATTCCCGTTTGCGATGTGTTGGGTTTGCCGGGCATGCCTCTGGACAGGAGAACCCATGGAAGACGACATCACACGGCTCGCCGTCCGTCTCGGCGAGCGTTTGCTGGCCTGCGGCGCGCAGGTGACCACCGCCGAATCCTGCACCGGTGGCGGCATCGCCGAGGCCATCACGCGTATTTCCGGCAGCTCCGCCTGGTTCGAGGCGGGCTACGTGACCTATTCCAATGGCCAGAAGACCGCCCAGCTCGGTGTGCCGGCCGATCTCTTCCCGCAGGTCGGGGCGGTCAGCCGCGACGTGGTGGAAGCCATGGCGCGCGGTGCGCAGGCACGCAGCGGGGCGCGCTTCGCCGTAGCGGTGAGCGGTATCGCCGGGCCGGACGGCGGTTCGGCGGAAAAACCGGTGGGCACGGTCTGGCTGGCCTGGGCCGACGGCGAGCAGGTGTTCGCCGAACGCCGTCTGTTCGGCGGAGATCGCGCCGCCGTCCGCCGACAAACGGTAGAGGCCTCCCTTGAGGGGCTGCTTCGACTGTCCGTCGGAGAAAATCCGCGACAGGGGTAGGCGAGCGACTTGCCCTATGGAATAATACTGGCTACTTATACAGTTGTTGGTGGCCAGACGGCCCTCTTGAATACGCGAGGACTTCGATGGACGAGAACAAGAAGCGCGCTTTGGCGGCGGCCCTGGGCCAGATCGAGAAGCAGTTCGGCAAAGGCGCGGTGATGCGCATGGGCGATCATGATCGCCAGTCGATCCCGGCCATTTCCACCGGTTCCCTGGGGCTGGACATCGCGCTGGGCATCGGCGGTCTGCCGAAGGGCCGCATCGTCGAAATCTACGGCCCGGAGTCCTCCGGTAAAACCACCCTGACCCTGTCGGTCATCGCCGAAGCGCAGAAGCAGGGCGCCACCTGTGCCTTCGTCGACGCCGAACATGCCCTCGACCCGGATTACGCCGGCAAGCTCGGCGTCAACGTCGACGACCTGCTGGTCTCGCAGCCGGATACCGGCGAACAGGCCCTGGAAATCACCGACATGCTGGTGCGCTCCAACGCGGTGGACGTGATCATCGTCGACTCCGTGGCCGCGCTGGTGCCGAAGGCCGAAATCGAAGGCGAGATGGGCGACTCCCACGTCGGCCTCCAGGATGCAGTATTAGCCACTGCGGCATAGTTTAGGTTCACTTAGGAGGTATCCCTTTCTCATTAGGGAAACGCCCTAAGCTAATCAGTAAGACCCGATTAATTATTAATTTAAATGGTCATCAAGAATGGATCAGGCAAAAAGCAAAGCGTTAGAAGCGGCTCTTTCTCAAATTGAGAAGCAGTTTGGTAAGGGTTCCATCATGCGGCTGGGCTCCGACCGCACTATGGATATAGATGTTATATCGACTGGCTCACTCGGCTTGGACATCGCCTTGGGGGTGGGTGGGTTGCCGCGCGGCCGTATCGTTGAAATCTATGGGCCGGAGTCTTCTGGTAAAACCACGCTTACGCTGTCGGTGATTGCTGAAGCGCAGCGTCAAGGTTTGACTTGTGCATTTGTCGATGCTGAGCACGCGCTTGATCCGATCTACGCAGCCAAGCTCGGCGTTAATATTGACGAACTCCTGTGCTCACAGCCTGACACTGGTGAGCAGGCACTTGAAATCGTAGACATCTTGACGCGTTCTGGGGCAGTCAATCTTATTGTCGTTGACTCTGTTGCTGCTCTTGTTCCGAAGGCTGAGATTGAAGGCGAAATCGGGGATTCCCATGTAGGTCTTGCCGCCCGAATGATGTCGCAGGCGATGAGGAAGATCACTGGTAACCTGAAGAACTCCAATACTATGTGTATCTTCATTAACCAGATTCGTATGAAGATCGGTGTAATGTTTGGCAACCCGGAAACCACCACCGGCGGTAACGCCCTGAAGTTCTACGCCTCGGTGCGCCTGGACATCCGTCGTACCGGCGCGGTCAAGGAAGGCGAGGAAGTGGTGGGCAGCGAAACCCGTGTGAAAGTGGTCAAGAACAAAGTTGCTGCTCCATTCAGGCAAGCAGAGTTCCAGATCGTTTACGGTCAGGGTATTAGCAAGGCGGGTGAGATCGTTGACCTCGCTGTTGCTAACAACTTTGTTGAAAAGTCAGGCGCTTGGTACTCCTTCGAAGGTAACAAGATCGGCCAAGGTAAGGCCAATACCATGAAATGGCTGTTGGAAAACAAACCTACTATGGACAAGCTGGAAGGTATGATTCGCGAAAAGTTGATGTCTAAGCCTCAGGCTGAAACCTCTGCACGTCTCGCAACCCAAGAAGAACTGGCTGACGACTATTGATATCTCGTGGCGGTCTAAGGTCGATGCTGACAATCGATAGTTAAGTTTCTACCCCATATAAAGCCTAGGGATGGTCTGAAGTAGAGCATGCCCTCAACCGTCATCCGTAGATCTGGCTTGTGGTAAACGCTTGTTGAAGCAGAATTTTTTCCATCTTCGACCAAAGCTCGTCACTGAGCATCGATCGGGGCATTGCAAACCCGCAGGGTTACTGGTGTAGGAACCTCGATTCTGCGGGTTTGCTCTTCTTCCTCAATGCCCCCGCCGCAAAACGTCAACAGCCCCTAGGAGCCTGTCGGACTTTCTGACTCTTCCTTGCGTTGAAAGTATTCGTGACAATCGGGGCCCTGCCACTGAGAGTCCTTGCCGATGAGCCGTTTCGTCCCCGCTGACCGAGACACTGCGTACCTGCTGTCGCCCTCGGTGGACGAATGGCTGCCGGCTGATCACCTGGCACGGTTCGTGGTCGAGGTCATCGAGCAACTCGATCTGAGCGAGCTGACCGGCCAGTACGCCGGCCGGGGTTCGGCCGTGCTCCTGGGGCTGCTGATCTACGGCTACGCCAACGGCATGCACTCCAGCCGCAAGATCGAACGCGCGACCTATGACTCGGTGGCGTTTCGCTATGTGGCGGCCAACACGCATCCTGATCACGACACCCTGGCCACGTTCCGCCGGCGCTTCCTGAAAGAGGTCGAGTCGCTGTTCGTCCAGGTGCTGATGCTGGCGCGCGAGATGAAGCTGCTCAAGCTGGGTCATATTGCGCTCGACGGCACAAAGATCCAGGCCAACGCCAGTAAGCACAAAGCCTTGTCCTGGGCGCACGCCAACAAGATCGAGGCGCAGTTACGCCAGGAAGTCCAGCAGTTGCTGGCGCTGACCGAGAGCAGCGACCGTAGCGCCATCCCCGATGGCATGGAGGTGCCGGCGGAGAACATCAAGCGCTTGCATGTGCTGCGCGCGATGTGACACGGCCAAAAAGTACGCCCCGGCGGTTGCCCAAGCAGTCGCTCGGGTGTGCTGACACACCGTCCCAGGGCCGTGCCAACCAACTCGGATGCCTGAACGGAACAGCCTCGCACCCAAAAACTCCCTGATCCCGCCCTGGCGGTCCTTGCCGAGTTAAGTCCTACAGGCTCCTAGGTTCAGTTGCATCATGGCTCTCCTGTTCCGTCTGGCGCAGCAACCCGTTTGATCCGGCATGGACGTTTTACCTTGAGCGCCGAAGAGCGCGTCGTCTGGTAGCCCGGTCGTATTCAGGCTGTTGGAAGGCTCGAGCCGTATGAGGGGAGACTCTCAAGTACGGTTCTCAGGGGAGGCAGGAGTGGTAACACCCCTGCTTTACCCGACTGAAGGTCCACATCGGTGCCGATGCCGAGTCCGTCTTGGTGCATAGCGTGGTGGGTACGGCGGCCAACATGGCCGATGTCACCCACGTCGACCAACTGCTGCACGGCGAGGAGAACGTGGTCTGTGCCGACGCCGGTTATACCGGAGTGGAGTAGCGGCCCGAGCATGATGGACGTGCGGTCATCTGGCAGATCGCGGCGCGGCGTAGCACCTACAAGAAGCTGAGCAAGCGCAGCGCCCTGTACAAGGCCAGGCGCAAGATCGAGAAGGCCAAGGCTCAGGTGCGTGCCAAGGTTGAGCACCCGTTCCGCGTGATCAAGCGGCAGTTTGGCTACACCAAGATGCGTTTCCGGGGGCTGGTGAAGAACACCGCACAACTGGTGACGCTGATCGCCCTGTCCAACCTGTGGATGGCCCGCCGACATTTGCTGACGAATGCAGGAGAGGTGCGGCTGTAATGCAGGAAATGGCTGCCGCGAGCTACTCGCGACGGCTGAAAGCACCGAAATGAGCGAGCTATCTGGTCGATTTTGACCCGGTGCCCGTCTTCAAAATCGGCGAAGGCCGAAGTCGGCCAGAAATAGCGGCCTACTTCAGACCTTCCCTAGTAAATATTTTGCACCACCGATCATGCCGACTACACTTAAGTGTAGTTTTAATATTTAACACCGTAACCTATGGTGAAAATTTCCAGTCAGCTGGCGCGAGAATAGCATAATGAAAATAATAATAAATAATGATTTCCCGGTCGCTAAGGTCGGAGCGGATCAAATTACGACTCTAGTAAGTGCCAAAGTTCATAGTTGCATATATCGGCCAAGATTGAGTATCGCGGATGGAGCCGCTCCCAGAGTATGCCTTTACAGAGCCCCACCTGGATATGGGAAAACCGTTGCTCTTGCGTTCGAGTGGCTACGCCACAGAACAGCCGGACGTCCTGCAGTGTGGCTTTCTTTAAGAGCCAGTTCTTACAGTGAATTTGATATCTGCGCAGAGATTATTGAGCAGCTTGAAACTTTCGAAATGGTAAAATTCAGCCGTGTGAGAGAGGGTGTGAGCAAGCCTGCGCTCTTGCGAGACCTTGCATCTAGTCTTTGGCAGAGCACCTCGAATAACGAGATAGAAACGCTAGTTTGTTTGGATAATATTAATCATGACTTAGACTTGCCGTTGTTGCACGCACTTATGGAGTTTATGTTAAATACACCAAAAAATATCAGGTTTGCAGTTGCAGGCAATACAATAAAAGGGTTCTCGCAGCTTAAACTTGCAGGCGCTATGCGGGAGTACACCGAGAAAGACTTGGCCTTTAGCGCAGAAGAGGCGGTGGCGTTAGCGGAGGCAGAGTCTGTTCTTGGAGTTCCTGAAGAACAGATAGAGACCTTGGTGCAAGAAGTTGAGGGGTGGCCTGCTCTTGTAGTTTTTTTGTTAAAGCGTGAGTTGCCGGCCAAGCATATTTCAGCAGTAGTTGAAGTAGACAATTACTTTAGGGATGAAATATTTGAGGCGATTCCCGAGCGCTATCGTGTTTTTCTTGCAAATTCTTCATTGCTCGATTTCGTGACGCCTGATCAATACAATTATGTATTCAAATGCGTCAATGGGGTCTCATGTATTAAGTATTTAAGCACTAATTACATGTTGCTTCGCCATGTGAGCGGTGAGCCAGCGCAGTTTACACTGCATCCAGTACTGCGTAATTTTCTACGAGAAATTACTTGGACTGAAAATCCTGCTAAAAGATCCTACCTGCTTAAGCGTGCAGCTTTCTGGCATTGGCGTAGAGGTGAATACCAGTATGCAATACGAATATCCCTACGGGCGAATGACTGTCGCTGGGCAGTCAGCATGTCTGAGAGAATAATTTTAGATTTGTCATTTCGTCAGGGCGAAATAGATGCGCTGAGACAGTGGCTGTCAGAGCTGCCGAAGCAGGCCTGGCACAAAAAACCCATAGTGCTTATTAGTTACGCGTGGGTATTGTATTTCAGTCAGCAAGGCGCGCGAGCAGAGAAGTTAATTAAAGACCTATCTTCACAATCCGATAAAAAAAATAAATGGCAAGAAAAGGAATGGCTGCAGCTTGTGCTTGCAATAGGTAAAGCAACGAAAGATGAAATGCTTTCGAGTGAGGAGCTCTGTAATAAGTGGATTAGTTTATTTGGGGATTCAAACGCAGTTGGAAAAGGGGCCGCGCTAACCTGTTTGGCTTTTATTTTTGCCAGTGAGTATAGATTTGCAGAGTTGGAGAAGGTGCTGGCTCAGGCCCAAGCCGTGAATAAATTTGCAAAACAAAATTTTGCTTTTGGTTGGCTGTATGTCGCGAGGTTTCAACAAGCCCTAGCAAGCGGAAAAATGGGCTGGGCGAGGCAGATTATAACTCAAGCACGCACAGACAGTCGCGCGCAGATGATGGAATCCGAGTTTACTTCGAAAATGTTTGACGCTCTAGAGCTTGAGTTACATTATGAATTGCGCTGCTTGGACACCTCAGAAGAAAAGCTCTCCAAAATTTTAGAGTTCATTTCCAATCACGGGGTGACAGACGTGTTTTTTTCCGTATGCCGTGCTGTGTCAGCTTGGCGGCTTGGAAGGAGTGACCTAAATGGCTCCATTGAGATATTGGAGTGGGCGAAGGCGCATGCGGTTGAAAAAAATCTACCAAGATTGGAAGTTATGAGCCAAATTGAGATCTATCAGCGCTTAGTCTGTCAAGGCATAACGGGCATAAATAATTTAAAAACTCTTGAAGATCATAAGATTTTCTCCGGACAGCACTCAGCCCCCCTAAAAGCACGCCTGCTGCTTGTTCAATCACTAGTGCTTTCCCGAGATCGGAACTTTCATAGTGCCGCGCACAGAGCGTTATTGGCTATTCAGCAAGCCCGTAAAATTAACGCGGGCCAGCTGGAAGTCCGTGGATTATTGTGTTTGGCCGGAGCGCAGGCAGGTGCCGGTGATTTAAAAAAGGCTCAGCTTAACATTGTTTATGCAGTGGAGATAGCAAAACAGCTTCAATGCTTTCAAACAGTTCTTGATGAAGTATGTTTAATTGAGCGAATAATACCGGCTTCATGTGAAGCCTTCACAGCAGTTAATTTAGATCAAGCGATTGGGGCTTTTAGTCTTCCGCGAATAGTTGAGATTGGAAAGTCCGCAGAGAATAAAGCTGACGCTTTATTGACACGGAAGCAGATTGCTGTCTTGAGGCTTGTAAAAGAGGGGTGCTCAAACAAACAAATAGCAACAAATATGCATGTCACCGAAGATGCTATAAAGTGGCATATGAGGAAAATATTTGCCACCTTGAATGTAGTGAATCGCACGCAAGCAACAATTGAAGCTGAGCGTCAAGGAATTATCTAAAATAATCGGCATTAAGTGATATAGTGAAAAGTATACCGGAGAGAGAATTATGGCAATCGTTGTTGTTGGCGCTGGTACAGCTGGAGTAAATGCTGCGTTCTGGCTTCGTCAATATGGTTATAAAGGGGAAATTAGGATTTTTAGCAGGGAGTCTGTGGCGCCTTATCAGCGGCCTCCTCTATCCAAGGCTTTTCTGACAAGTGAGATTGCAGAATCCGCAGTGCCATTAAAGCCAGAAGGTTTTTATACGAATAACAATATTACCATTTCGTTAAATACACCGATTGTATCAATCGACGTGGGGCGTAAGATAGTTTCTTCTAAAGATGGAAAAGAATACGCGTATGAAAAATTGATTCTTGCAACAGGTGCTAGCGCACGTAGGTTAACCTGCGAGGGGTCTGAACTGTCTGGGGTCTGCTATTTACGCAGTATGGAAGACGCCAAAAATTTACGTAGGAAACTTGTGGAGAGTGCGTCTGTTGTTGTGTTGGGCGGCGGAGTAATCGGGCTTGAAGTCGCCTCAGCTGCGGTGGGCTTAGGGAAGAGGGTCACAGTGATAGAAGCCGCCCCGCGTGTAATGGCGCGCGTGGTTACGCCGGCAGCAGCAAACTTAGTCAGAGCCCGCCTGGAGGCTGAAGGAATTGAGTTCAAGCTGAATGCGAAATTAACGTCTATAAAGGGCAGGAATGGCCATGTTGAACAATGCGTACTTGAAAGTGGAGAAGAAATTCAGGCGGATCTGATTGTAGTTGGAATCGGTGCTATCCCAGAGCTAGAGCTGGCAACTGAGGCGGCCCTTGAAGTGAGTAATGGTGTTGTGGTCGATGATCAGATGTGTACATCGGATACAAGTATATATGCAATCGGCGACTGCGCAATGGCTAGAAATCCTTTTTGGGGAACGATGGTACGTTTAGAGACAATTCATAATGCGGTTACACACGCTCAAATTGTCGCAAGTAGCATCTGTGGCACATCAACACCAGCACCAACCCCACCACGGTTCTGGTCTGATCTTAAAGGGATGGCGCTGCAAGGACTTGGTGCTCTAAAGGACTACGATAAACTCGTTGTTGCAATTAATAACGAAACTCTTGAACTAGAAGTCCTTGCGTACAAGCAGGAGCGACTGATTGCAACTGAGACAATAAATTTGCCTAAACGTCAAGGTGCGCTTGCAGGGAGTATAAAATTACCTGATTAGCAATGATGCTCAGCCACTCGAACCAACGGTCGCGATAGGGACGGCAGTTACCTGCCGCCCCCCGCACTCCGTACGTGCGGAACTACCGCGTAAAATGTGGCCCAGGCTGTTATGTGGCGCTTGGGCGGGGAAGTATTGCCATATTTGGTGATGACCGTTTTCTACGCCACATAAATCGGTGGTGGCTATGGTGGGATTTCCCTTGCTGAAATGGGAGATCCGATCATGTTCGAGCTCTTATTCAAATACACTGCTGTGTTGGCGGTAAGCGTTCCATAAGCTCCACCTTCAACTGAGCTATCCGTTTCTGGACGCTGGGCGCCCTGTTTTCCCCAGTGGGGCCCCGCCATGATGCGTCCCGACACCAAGGTGCAGAAGGTCTGCCTGTATCCAAAGCCCGTCGACTTCCGCAAATCCATCAACGGCCTGCCGTTGCTGTTCGTGTTCCTCAATCGCACCCGTAGCCAGGACAAGATCCTCTACTGGGGTGTGTCACGAACGCTGGCGTAAGCCAGCGATGCTGTATCAAAGATGGGAGTAGGCCTTCCGGAGTCTGCTTGCAGGAGCTGGCTCCAAACCACCCGGTGCTGCTGCGTTCAAAAGGCGTGGTGGTGAGCGACCGTTGGAAAAGGCGCCGATAACGGCGTCAGGTAAGTATTGAGAAGATGAGCGAAAGCAAACCGTCCGAAGACGCATCGTTAAGTATTCAAGTGCTGTCAAAACTGAGGTCGCCCAGTAGCCTCAGGACCAGTCTGGAGGATACCTGTCTACTGTCCAGATGGCAGCCGGTGTATAGGCGGCATGAGCTCAATACAGGCTTTGATATGGAACGTGAGAACCTCGCCTTTGATGCCAAGGGAAATGACAAGCGGCTACCACCGCGAGGAAGAATACCGATGCAAAGGCCGAGGGGCGGAGCCATTCGTAGTAGTGATGAAGTTCTTGTAATGAGGATGGAGCGAAGGGGTGGCGTTTCCCAGCTGGCTTATGTCATCAACCTGCTTCGGCGGGGAGGAGTGGTATGAGCACAGCAAAGTCGTACAGCATTTCCAAACTGACAGTTTGGGAGGCCTACCAGCGTGTGAAAGCCAATCGAGGAGCCGCTGGGATAGATGAACAATCTATTGCCCAGTTCGAGCAGAAGCTGCAACGGAACCTTTACAAGTTGTGGAACCGGATGTCATCAGGTTCTTATTTTCCGCCGCCGGTTCGGCAGGTGGAAATTCCGAAGCAATCAGGAGGCAAACGCAAACTGGGTATTCCAACAGTAGCTGATCGGGTGGCCCAGACCGCCGTGAAGCTGCTTATAGAGCCGCGTCTGGACTGTCTTTTTCATTCGGATTCCTATGGATACCGACCGGGAAAATCAGCCAAACAGGCGGTCGAGATCACTCGCAAGCGCTGCTGGAATATGAATTGGGTGGTGGAGTTTGATATCAAGGGGGCTTTTGATCATATCGATCATGAGCTGCTGCTGAAAGCGGTAAGGCATCATGTGAAGGACGACTGGATTCTGTTGTATATCGAACGGTGGCTTAAAGCGCCGTTCGAGACTGCTGACGGCGTTCAGGTACCGCGTGAAAGCGGTACACCCCAAGGCGGGGTTGTCAGTCCCTTATTGATGAATCTGTTTATGCACTATGCGTTCGATACCTGGATGCAACGGACTTTTCCAGGTTGTCCATTTGCACGCTACGCCGACGATGCGGTGGTTCACTGCCGTAGCGAAAAGCAGGCGTGTGAGGTCATGGCGGCAATCAAGGCACGGTTGGAAGCATGTCTGCTGACCATGCACCCGGAAAAGTCGAAGATTGTGTATTGTAAAGACAGTAACCGCAAAGCAGCGTACCCAACGACGCAGTTTACGTTCCTGGGGTTCACCTTCCGGCCACGGGAGGCGTGGGGTAATCATGGACGCCGGTTTACCAGCTTCCTGCCCGCAGCCAGTAATGACGCACTTAAGCGAATGCGTCAGCAAACTCGCGGCTGGAATATCCAGCGGCAAACACCGGCCAGCCTTTTTGAATTGTCAAAGCAGTACAACGCGACCCTCAGAGGGTGGTGGAACTACTACGGGACTTTCTACAGAACGGCGATGCGCAAGGTCTTCAATCATTTTGACTTGAAGCTCCAGCGTTGGGCTCGTCAGAAGTACAAACCACTGGCGGGGCACAAGCGCCGCAGTGCTGACTGGCTCAATCGGATGAAGAAAGCGTGTCCGTCGCTGTTCGTGCACTGGAATGTCTTTGGAAATGCAGATCGACTGGGTAACGGGAGCCGTATGAGTTGAGAGACTCACGTACGGTTCTGCGAGAGGCTGAAGGTGAAACCCCTGCGGCCTACTTACCAGCGAAAAGGTTTCTGCCTCTGGCTCAAGCGCTTGGAAGCCGAGCGCTTCAAGACCAAGCACAATGCCGGCGATACGCGCGCCGATCTGGACCTGAAGCGCCAGGTGCACGCCCAGGTTTTTCCGGAAGCCTTGTCACCGCTGGCCGCAGGCGGTACCCGGGCTGGTGTCGATGTGGTCGAATGGCTGCGGCGGTTGTGACGAAGTTATGTGGAGTTGCCGAGACTGAAGCTGGCGTCACATCAGAGGTCGAACTGCATTTACTCCACATAACTGGCCGCTACACATAAATCGAGTAATGTTGAGCTCAACATTACTCGATGACTGGGGCCTGGCCCCGTTCAACGCCGAACAACGGCGCGACATGCTTGAACTGTTGGACGACCGCTACGGCCAGCGCTCAACCATCGTGACCAGCCAGATGCCGGTGGACAGTTGGCACGAATTGATCGGCGATCCGACCTTGGCCGATGCCATCCTCGACCGCCTGGTTCACAACGCTTACCGGATCAATCTCAAGGGCGAATCAATGCGCAAGCGGGCGAAGAAATTGATGACGCTGGGCACCTCAGACTAACAATGCCAACTCTGCGTCGCTGCGCTCCGACTGCCTGTCCGAATGATCGTGGAACAGGTGTCCGGATCAGCGTGGGCTGAATGTCCGAATGGCGTGGAATCCACAGGAGAGGTGCGCCTGTAATGGGGGAAATGGGCGCTGCGAGGTTATCGCGGCGGTTAAAAACTCTCTGTTTCACATAAACTAACTTTCCGGACAGCCAACTAGTCACCCCCCAAAACGAGCGCGGACAGAGCCAGAATTAATACAACTTAAATACCTTTGCTGCTCTTCCCAAATCACCAGCCAACTTAACTAAATACTGATTTACCTCCGAAATTCTCCTGCTACCCAACTCAACTCCTGCCGCAATTTCTCTAATAATATTTGCATTATCCAGCATGTCTTTTACAACAGCACTCTGCTCCTCTGAAGCAGTTGCAACTTGTGCAATCTGCAACATAACTTGGGATACTGAATCTACAATCTTCTCAATTGATCTACTAGCTTCGCTTGCTGCATTAACACTATTTTTTGATTCAACGACACAGTCTCCCATGACACCAAGAGCAAAAAATATACCTTTATTTAAAGAAGCAATCATCGCCTGAATTTCATAAGTGGAATTATTTGTACGTTGAGCTAAGCTTCGAACTTCATCAGCAACAACAGCAAAGCCCTTCCCGGCCTCGCCTGCATGTGCAGCCTCAATCGCGGCATTCAAAGCCAGCAGATTTGTTTGATCAGTGATTTGATCAATAATTTCAATGATTTTACCTATTTTTGCAATATCAGCTTCAATGCATTTAATAGCCACATGTGAATCATTAACTCGTTGTGACAAGGCATTTATAGATGATACGGCTGTTTCAATAGCTTTTTGACCATGAACCGCCAACTGCCGCCCCTCAGATGATAGTGCTGAGGACTTATTTGCCGCATTTGAAGTTTCAGTTATAGCGAAAGAAATCTGTGATAGCGCACTGACAAATTCGTCGATCTTACCTGCTTGGTCACATATATCGTTTGACGTGCTTTGTGAAATATTTAAAGCCTCGCCCGCTGAATTAAACAGATCACCTTGTATGTGTTTTATTGATTCAATCAAGGCGCTTACCCCAGCCCCCATCGCAATGATTGAAGACTGCATTTTACCCACTTCGTCATTGCTCGGTATAGTGCGATATGTAAGATCACCTCTTGACATATCATTCATGACATGAACTATTTCATCTATTGAACTGCGAGTCTTTTTCATAAGAAGAAAAATAACAACAAAAAAGAGACAATTAATTGATACAACAAGAAAATACACGTAAGCTTTAACGCGTTTGGAAATATCTGCAATTTCAATCCCGAAGCGATTAGAGTTCGTGTAGGGCCAACTTACAAGTCGTTTCATTTCCTCAATATGCCCAGGGTTTAATCCATCTTTATAAATGCTACTTGCATACCTCTCGAGCAGCCCAAGTTTTATTTCTGAAGCTTCAGACAGCTCAAGAATCAAGCCCTTTCCCAGTAATCTTAAAAGAGCTTTATCACCCTTCCACAAACTGTTTACAGCTGTAGTTTGTCTACGAGCCCTCTGCACCTGCCCTACTATAAAACTTATATTTATTTCTTTTTTATGCAGCTCGTAGTACACCTTGCTCAAGGCAACAACATGCTCCCTTTCAAAATAAGCAAATTCAGCCATCTTATGCATTAATCGCATCCCGAATAGCGCAACAAAAAAAGAAAATCCTGCCATAACAAGAATCAAAAAAAATCGACACCGCAGCGAACAGTTCATATTAACCCCTCTAAGCGCTATGGCAAGTTGAAAGCATTCAAAAATATTTATTTTTATCCACGTATTCTGGAGCATAATACAGAAGGCGGTTTTTGCCAATCATCTTGTTGTTCTCCCACTGTTCAAGAAGTCTCTGCAAAGTATCACGCAACCTAATTTCTCTCCACATAGGAAAATCAGGCCATTTACTCTCACATCTAACATGGTACGGCTGGACTCATCTTTAGTCTGCCTTCAACTACTCCTTGGTGTAGTTATCTAAATAATATTATTGCTGCGGCAATCAACCCGGGCACTTGCTCGTGCACATGGAATTCAAGCGCTTGTGAATCTTGCAGGGTAGTTGCGGATTATGGAGGGCTTAGTGCGCCAGTTAAAGCTGGCGGAGGGTAGTCGATGACAGTTCGATACTGGTAATAAATGGCGAATCAACCAGACCCCGAGTCATGCATGTTGCGCCGTGAGGTTCAGGGTAAAGCGTTGACAGGGGAAACCGATGGGCCAGCCATGGAGCCGCGTAATCACAAATTCGGGATGCCGATGCTGTTAAGCGAAGCAGAAGGCTATACGGAGCATGACGATACCCGAGGCAGGAGCCGTATGCGGTAGTTCCGCACGTACGGATCCGTGCGGGGGGCGGCAGGTAACCGCCGTCCCTACCGCGACCAGTTTTCTGCTGCATCACGATGGCTCGCGGCGACACGTGTTCTCCATGGGCTATGTCGCGCACACGAAGTTTGGTTAAGTCGCAGGCTCGCAGCTTGCTGTCGATGGACGAGTCGAATAGAGCAAGATCCCAGGATCTCTCCGCAATCTGGAGCCTTACACGGATGGCCCATATATCGCTGATCCGGAGCGGGGCTTTCAAGAAAAAAGCACCCTCTCTAATGGATCGAAAGAGTGCTGCGACAGTGACAGACCTGATTACTTAGAAAACATATGACGCACCAAGACTGAGAATGAAAGGATCAACCTCAATTTTAGTAGAAACAGGAACCGGGCCAAGAGTACCTGTGACGTCCGTTTTGAAAGGAATATAACGCACATCTGAATTTAGCATCCATGAGTTACCAAGGTCATATCTAAGGCCAACCTGAAAAGCAGGCGCCCATTTATCCTTAATATCAAACGAACTCAAAGCACCGTCGGTTTTATCAAAAAATAGCACCCGACCAACACCAACCCCAACATATGGATAAAGTCGCTCAAAGCTATCGTAATGATATTGAAGCGAAAGAATTGCAGGGCCGTAATCAACTTCACTGACTCTTCCCAGCGAGGAGATTGATTTCTCACCTTGAAATTTAGCCCTAGCTGGCACCCCAACAAAAAAATCCACCGCTATATTTGAGCTAACAAAATAGGCGATATCAAACGTAAGTGTTGTATCATTACCAATACTTACATCAGCATTTGGCAAAGCCCCCCCTCCAACATTTAGATCGCCAAGCTCCTCACCCACATAGACCTTAGAAAAATTGAAGCTAGCGACCCAGTCACCCTGATTATAGCCAGCAGATTTCGCCGGATAATTTTCATTCGCCCATGCAGTGGCCGCCCCCAAAACAAAATTAGCAACCAACACCGGCATCGCGATTACTTTATAATTAGAAAAACTCATTGTGCTACCCTCGTTTTGTTGTCGACATATTCTTAAATAGAACTGCTAACATGTCACAGAGACTGATATCTAAAAAATCAGTCAAAGCCCATACAGAAAGCTTATTCACAGACAGAAGAACTACTGCGCAATAAAATATCACCATATTTCTCGCGCAAACGATTCTTCAAAATCTTGCCAGTACCATTGCGTGGCAGTTCTTCAACAAAGATAGCGGCATCTGGAATTTGCCATCTAGCCACCTTATCTGCGAAATAATTACATACCTCACCACTTGTTAATTCCGAATTAGGGGATTTAACTGCGATGAGGAGAGGTCGCTCGTCCCATTTTTCGTGCCTTGCAGCTATAACAGCAGCATCAACAATATGAGGGTGCGCAATCGCAATACTCTCCAGCTCTACCGTACTGATCCACTCACCGCCAGACTTTATAATGTCCTTTGCACGATCACAGATTGTCATGAAACCGTCCGAATCTATGGTAGCCACGTCTCCAGTTGAAAACCAACCATCTGAGAGTGTCGAACCAGGATCGCTATGAAAGTAATCTTTAATAACCCAGTGCCCACGCGCCATTAGGTTGCCTTTACTTCGACCATCTTCAGGTAGTCTAATCCCCTCATCATTAACGATTTTTAACTCGACACCGTAAGGCGGGCGCCCTTGGCTTTTGCGCAGTGAAAGCTTTTCATCTGGAGATAAATCTACGTGGTGCGCGAGTGGAGTGTTTGCCGTGCCAAATGGCGAAAGCTCAGTCATACCCCAAGCATGAATAACTTCAACACCATATATATCGTTAAATTCTCTAATCATAGACGCAGGACAGGCCGAACCTCCTACAACAACCCGCGTGAGGCTTTGGCTTTTAGAACCATTACCGGCTTGTGCCGCTAACAACCCCTGCCAAACAACCGGCACCCCAAGAGCAATGCTAACTCCTTCGCTAGCAATCAACTTCGATAAACTAGCGCCATCAAGAGCCGGACCAGGAAGAACTAGCTTCGCACCAACCATTGCAGCGGAATATGGAGTCCCCCATGCATTTACATGAAACATTGGAACTACGGGCAAAATGGTATCTCGCGCAGACAAATTTAGTGTGTCTGGCATTGCGGTGGTCATTGAATGCAAAACTGTCGAGCGGTGTGAATAAAGTACACCCTTCGGGTTGCCCGTAGTACCTGATGTGTAACATAGACTAGACGCCTCATTTTCATCTACATCAGGCCATATATAGTTATCATCACCCTGACCAATTAGATCCTCGTATGCAATCAATCCTGGCATTTGAGCAGATGCATTTGAATTATTATGAGCCATCAAGACAAACGCCTTGACTTTTGGTAACGAACCGCGAATCTCAGCAATGATTGGCAAGAACGTATCATCAAGAAATACTACCTTATCCTCCGCATGGTTTATCACATATGTGATCTGCTCAATGAAAAGCCTCGGATTGATTGTATGGCATACCATTCCTGCGCCAGAGACAGCGTAGTAAACCTCAAGATGACGAATATTGTTCCATGCAATCGTTGCACAACGATCACTAGGCGTAAGACCCATCTTGCCCAATGCAGAAGCGAGCTTACGAGCACGAAGCTCCACTTCTTTCCAACAACTTCTTGTTACTTCTCCAGAGGTTTCGACTGAAACCACCTCTCTCGCACCATGATATCGTGCAGCATGCTCAACAAGCGAACCAATGACCAACTGATTACGCATCATCTGACCTAACATCACGTCGCCTCACATTGATGATTTATGTTCATTAAAAAACCATCTATTGACCATGTTTTTTACATGCAGACAGCTATCATGCCAACTCTAGCTCTGCACCCTCGCGAGCAAACTCAGCGCTAGCCTCTAATGCTTCCACATCAAGATTCCGCATAATTATTTCTGCCGCATTTTCTGCAATCATAATAGTTGGAGCGTTTGTGTTACCCGCGACCAAGTGCGGCATAATTGACGCATCAACGACTCTAATATTTGCCAACCCACGGATCTTCAGGCACGGATCAACAACTGACGCTGGATCTTTACCCATCCTACAAGTACCTACCGGATGGTATATAGTCTCAGCTCGCCTACGAATATCTTCGATTATTTCATCATCAGTTTTAACAGCCTGGCCCGGTACTACTTCATGCTTAAAATGCTTCGCCATCGATGGGGCCTGCAAAATAGCGCGCCCTATCTTAATACCCGCAATCATGGTTTTAATATCTTCATGATCGCTAAGATAGTTCGGGTCAATTAAAGGCGGCTGTAATGGATTGGCGCTTTTTAGGCCAATTCTGCCTCGGCTCTTAGGCAAAAGATCACATATATGTAGCGTATAACCATAACCACCCGCTATTTTTCGACCGTGATCTTTAAGATAAGTTGGAAGGAAATGAAACTGCAAATTGGGCCGATCACGATCAGGAGAACTTTTTACAAAACCACCCGACTCTGCCACGTTACTAGTGAGAAACCCCTCGCGCTTAAACACATATGAAAACAAACCCGAGACACCACGAGGGATGAAAGAAAGAGCAACACCTATCGGCTCTCTCGAATTTGCTGCGCACATCAATGTGATGTCCAAATGATCTTGAAGATTTTTCCCCACCTCAGGAAGATCATGGACTAGAGAAACACCATGTTCCTTAAGCTCGGCTGCAGCCCCAACACCAGAAAGCATTAGAAGGTGAGGCGTGCCGACTGCGCCAAGACTAAGAAGTACTTCACCACCACTCGTTGTCTTGACTTGATGGTGCATATTTTTCTTTATATAAGAAACACCAACCGCCTTACGGTCTTCAAAAAGAATTTTTGATGCATGCGCATCAGTAATGATGTCTAGATTTGGTCTGGAAAGTACACCGTGCAAGAATGCACGCGCCGAGCTCCAGCGTTGTCCATTTTTTTGGGTTACTTGATAGAACCCTACGCCGTCCTGGTACTCGCCGTTGAAATCTCCGTTGAAATTAATATTGGCCTCCATGCCGGCTTGCACGAATGCTTTGCTAAGCGGATTGATATATTTTAAATCACTAACAGCTAATTCTCCGTCAACCCCATGGTGCTCGGACTTATCGAATCGCTGGTTGCATTCAAGCCTTTTGAACAACTCAAGAGCCCGGTACCAACCCCAGTAGCGGCCGGCCGCCTGCTCCCATGCGTGGTAATCGTCTTCATGCCCTCGGATATAGACCATTGCGTTGATTGAGCTTGAACCACCTAACGTTTTTCCTCGTGGCCAGAAAAGGCTCCGGCCGTTGAGATTTTGCTGTGGCGCAGTTTGAAAAGCCCAATTCAACTTTTTACTATTTGAAAGCAAAGCAATACCTAACGGCATATGAATTAGCGGATTCGTATCTCGCGGCCCAGCTTCAAGTAAACAAACTCTTTTAGAGGGGTCGGCCGAAAGACGATTAGCAAGCACACATCCTGCAGATCCAGCACCAACGATTATATAGTCGTACATTTTATCTTCTCGAGGTAATGATTTATCGAAAAAATTACTCAGCTCAAATACTTAACTGTGATACCAATCAACTGCTTCACCTTCTTGGTATAAGGCGGAAACAACCAATGCGTGATTGAGAACTTATCTATAAGAACTGGTTTTTCGTGAGAAAACGCCCTGAACCCGTAAACTCCATGAGCACTGCCGATACCACTATTATTGACACCGCCAAATGGGAGATTAGGGTGCAAAAAGTGCACGACACTCAGATTAACTCCGACCGAACCAGAGCTTGTACGAGCCACGATGTTATTTACAAATTGTTTATCTTCAGAAAAGACATACAGCGCCAGGGGCTTGTCACCGTCATTCACACGCTTAATTACAGAATCTATATCATCGTATTCAATTATAGGAAGTAGCGGCCCGAATATTTCCTCATGGTTAATATCCATAGCAGCAGTGACGTTAGATAAAACCGTTGGCACCACAAGCCTCTCAGTCGCGTCAACTTGACCCCCTTGCAGAATTTTTGCACCTTTAGCTTTCGCGTCAGTCAGGAGTTTATTAATTCGATTGAAATGTTGATCATTGACGATCCTGCAATAGTCTGCCGATCTACGCTGCGCAGCAAAATCCTTCCCATAAACTCGCACAATCTCTTTCACAAGAATTTCATTGAATTTCTGGGCTATACACCGATGAACAAATACGTGATCAGGCGCTATGCACGTCTGGCCGTTGTTTGAAAACTTTCCCCACACTATGTTGCGCGCAGCTTTCGGCAAATTTGCTGTTGGTCCAATAATGGTTGGAGATTTTCCGCCTAACTCCAAAGTAACCGAAGCGAGTGTTTTTGACGCCGCTTCCATCACTAACTTGCCGACCCTAGGACTACCAGTAAAAAAAATATGGTCAAATGGCAGAGCCAACAGCTCCTGGGAAACTGCGGCATCACCCTCCACCACAGCGACTAGGTCGACAGAGAATGCCTCCCTGACTATAGATCCGATCAGTGTTGCAGTGTGTGGTGTCAATTCAGACGGCTTTATAACAACGCTATTTCCTGCCGCTAACGCAGATACAAGAGGACCGAAACTAAGGTTGAATGGATAGTTCCACGGCGCAATTATCAAACAGACACCCTTAGGCTCGTAACGAAGTCCTGCCCGCGTGCCCGCTACACTAAGTGCCGCCCTCACTCGCCGTGGCTTCATCCAATCTTTAAGGTTCCGTTTGGCATGATTAATTTCTTGCAATACCGGAAAGATTTCTGTTAGCTTCACCTCGCTTGCCGGCTTGCGAAAGTCCGCTGCAAGTGCAGCAATAATTTCAGGCTCACGACGCTGAATAGTTTCCTTAAGTAAATTAAGAGCAGCGATGCGCTCTGCTATGCCAAATTTACCACGACGCGCACTACTTGCAACTTTCTGCAAATTAAATACTTCAAGCGCTGAATGGGTATCGGCACTAGAGTTTAACTTGGCTAGGCTAATTGGTATGGTCATTTTTATTTTGTCCTGAATTACCTAGAATGACTTGAAGTTTTAATCTTCACTTTTCCTCGTAGAGCACATAGTCTTCTTTCGTAGCCCCGCAATCCGGACAGCACCAGTCATCAGGAATATCCTCAAAGCGAGTACCTGGAGTAAAACCCTCGGCCTCATCGCCCAACGCCTCATCATATATATGGCCACAAGTAATACATATCCACTTCAAGTATGCTTTCCCGCCTTGGGCATCAGACCTTGGAGGTTGAGTTTTATATAGATCTTGGCCTTTAACGTCGGCACTAGGCAATTTCTCTAAGCTTGTCGGCGCAACCACTGCTTCAGCAGTTAAACTTGTGCCACTAACCTCGGATAAATTTGGCGAAGTATGGGTTGAGGTGACGCCCTTTTCACCTACGCCGCTCTCAATTAACATGAAGTCAAGCTTGTCTCGAACGGCGCAATCGGGGCAGCACCAATCCTCAGGAATAAGGTGCCAAGGCGTACCTGGAGAAAACCCCTCATGCACATTACCCGCACTCTCATCATAAACATAATTACAATCCGGGCATTTATAGCTAGCCATACTCATCACCATGTCAAATTGTTATTTTGCGTTGCGGCAAATTTGCGTTATTTATTTCTCATCTTCTTCCTTGTGGAAGATTTTCTTACAACCTGTGGGGTGCTCGCCTGATCAAGAACTTCAGTCTTAGCCGCACAGCCCTCATTTTTATTTTCTTGATTAAGTGGGATCACTAATTCTGCGGCCAAAACTGCCATTCCAGTTGGAGTAGCATCTGAAATACCACTTTCCGAGTTGG
>NZ_BDAC01000014.1 GCF_002091635.1 Pseudomonas indica NBRC 103045
GGAGAAACCAAGGTCGAAACTTTCACCGTGAGCACGCTGGACGGTACGCAGCACACGATTACCGTGACCATCCACGGTGTGAACGATGCTGCGGTATTCGCACCTGGCGGCAGGCAGGGCTATGTTCAGGAGGACGCTCGCTTCAGTTCGGAGGGCCGTGTCAGCGTGGCGGACGGGGATCAGGGAGAAGCCATTATCGTGGCGCAGACTGCCATGCCCGGCTTGTATGGGCAGTTCAGCATCGATGCCGCCGGTTTCTGGCGCTACGAGCTGAACAATGCCGATCCGGTCGTGCAGGCGCTCGGCACGGGCGATACCCGGCTCGAGACCTTCACTGTCACGACCCTTGACGGGAGTTCGACCACGGTGACGGTTGTGGTGCAGGGGTTGGACGAACCCGTGGTCCCGGCCGCCCGGCCACCGGTGGAGCCGCCGCCGGTGCTGGTGACCCCGCCGCAGCCTGCGCCAGCCCCGATACCGGCTCCGGCCATTCCCGATCCGGTTGCGCCGCCAGCGCCGCCGACCCCGTTCAACGCCACAGTGCTGCCGGCGAACAACCTGTCCGCGCCTTCGCCCGTTGCGCCGCCGCTGGTCGCCGCCGTGCAGAGCCGCGAGCTGGATCTGTTGCTGCAGGCACGTGGCGATTATTACGAACTCTATACCCAGCGTGGCGGTTTCCAGATGCTGGTGATCGAGGCGCCCCAGCCGCGCCTGAGCCTGTATCACGGCATTGCGGATCAATACGCCGAAACGGAGACCCAGACCAGCTTCTCGGTGCCCTACGATGCGTTCGCCCACACCGATCCGAACGAGCGCATCCTGCTCAGCGCCACGTTGGCCAATGGTCAACGGCTCCCCGCTTGGGTGCGCTTCGACCCACGCAGCGGCAAGTTCGAACTGGTCGCCCCGGCCGGTTACCGGGGCGAGCTGAACATCAAGGTGGTGGCCCGCGATAGCCAGGGACGTGAGGCCAGTGCTCTGTTCCGCTTCAATGTGGGCGATCACCGGGCAGCCGCAGCGGGTAGCCGCGGCGGACTCTCGGATCAACTGCGCCAGGCCGCTGCCCTGCGTTCAGCGGAGGCTCAGGTACGGGCAATGTCCACAGGCCAGGTGCCCTCCGACGTCCGGGCCGGGGCCAAGGTGGACTAGCGATGGAGCGGTCTCCGCTTGCTGCCCTGCTCGAGCTGGGCCGTCAGGCCCGCCAGGCCGAGTCGCTCAGCGAGCTGCAGTTCCTGCTGGTCAACGACAGTCACGCCCTGGCGCCTTACCGGCAGGCGGCGTTCTGGACCGCCGACAAGGGCGTGCGGGCCCTGTCCGGCGTGGTGCAGGTCGAGGCCAACGTGCCTTACGCCCTCTGGCTCGACGCGCTCGGTCGACAGCTGATCCAGGAGCCCGAGGCCCGCGTTGTCGAGCGGGCGGCGCTGCCGGATGCGCTGGCCCGCGAGTGGGATGAATGGTTGCCGTCCGAAGCGCTCTGGCTGCCGTTGGGCGGGGACGCCGGCGTGCTGCTGGCGCGTGATCTGCCCTGGCGCGACCCTGAGCTGGCTCTGCTCACCGAGTGGGCCGGTATCTGGCACCACGCCTGGCAAGCCCGCCAGATGTCCCGGCGGGGCTGGGCCTTCTGGCGGCGCGATGCGCAGAAGACCCCCCGTGGCTGGCGCCCGTGGCGCTGGGCAATCGCCCTCGGCGTGCTTGCGCTCGTTCCTGTCCGCCTGACGGTGCTGGCCCCCGGTGAGCTGGTGCCGGCCAACCCGGCGGTCATCCGGGCGCCGCTCGAGGGCGTGATCGATACCTTTCACGTGCAGCCCAACGAGGCGGTCCACCAGGGCCAGCCGCTGTTCGGCTTCGATGAGGCGCTGATCCAGAACCGTCTTGATGTGGCGCAACAGGCGTTGGCCACGGCCGAGACCGAATACCGCCAGGCGGCGCAGCAGGCGCTTTCCGACCCACGTGCGAAGGCGCAACTGGCAGTGCTCACCGGAAAGATCGAGGAGAAGCGTGCCGAGGTCGCCTACGGAACCGAGCAGTTGCAGCGGGCCCGCGTGCTCGCCCCCCGCGATGGCATCGCCTTGTTCGACGACCCATCCGAGTGGATCGGTCGGCCAGTCACCGTCGGCGAGCGCATCATGCGCATTGCCGCGCCGCAGGATGTGGAGGTCGAAGCCTGGGTCTCGCTGGCCGATGCCATCCCGCTGGCCGACGGCAGCCGGGTCGCCTTGCACCTTAACGCCAGCCCGCTGGCGCCGGTCGATGCGACGTTGCGTTATTTCGCCCACGATGCGGTGGAGCGGCCCGACGGAACCTACGCCTACCGCGTCCGCGCCCGGCTGGCTTCGCCCACCGAGCACAGGGTAGGACTCAAGGGCACCGCCAAGTTCAGCGGGCGCTGGGTGCCGCTTGGCTATTGGGCGCTGCGCAGGCCGCTGGCCAGCCTGCGCGCGGCGACCGGATGGTGAGCATGAATTGGCCCCTGCTGCGCGAGGAGCTGGCCCTGATGCCCGGCCCGGCCTTGGCCGACGGCCAGCCAAGCTGGACGTTGCACGACCCGGCCCGCAACCGTTTCTTCAACATCGACTGGCCCACCTTCGAGGTCCTGCGTCGCTGGTCGTTCGCCGATGCCCAGGCGATCGTCGAGAGCGTGCGCCAGGAATCGACCCTCGCGCTCGAGCCCGAGGACGTCGAGCGGGTGACGCGCTTCCTTGGCGAGAACCAGCTGCTCCAGGCTCGTCCCGGCAATGCCCGGAAACTGGCAGAGCGCCTGGGGCAGATGCAGGGCAGCCGTTTCAAGTGGCTGCTGCACCATTACCTGTTCTTCCGCGTGCCCCTGGTGCGTCCCGATGCCTGGCTGGGGCGCTGGCAGGGGGTGGCCGGGCGCTTCTACAGCCGTGGCTTTGCCCTGCTGACGCTGGGTGCGCTGCTGCTGGGCCTGGGCCAGGTGGCACGGCAGTGGGACAGTTTCACCGCGTCGTTGGTCGACACCTTCACTTGGCAAGGACTGGCCGCCTACGGGGTGGCCGTATTCCTGGTCAAGCTGCTGCACGAGCTCGGCCATGCCTTCACCGCGAAGCGCCTGGGCTGCCGGGTGCCGACCATGGGCGTGGCTTTCCTGGTCCTCTGGCCGATGGCCTACACCGACACCAACGACACCTGGCGTCTGACCAGCCGCTGGCAGCGTTTGCGAGTGGCCGCCGCCGGCATCGTTACCGAGCTGGGTGTGGCCGCCTGGGCGACCCTGGCCTGGGGCCTGCTGCCGGACGGGGAGCTGCGCTCGGCGGCCTTCGTGCTGGCCACCACCAGTTGGGTCGCCACCCTGGCGATCAACGCCAGCCCCTTCATGCGCTTCGATGGCTATTTCATCCTCGCCGACTGGCTGGACATGCCCAACCTGCACGAGCGCAGTTTCGCCCTGGCGCGCTGGAAGTTGCGGGAATGGTTGTTCGATCTGGGCGAAGAGCGCCCCGAGCACTTCGTGCCGGCCAAGGAGCGGGCGCTGGTCGCCTTCGCCTGGGTGACCTGGGCGTATCGCCTGGTGGTCTTCCTCGGCATCGCGGTGCTGGTCTATCACTTCGCGGTCAAGGCTATCGGCATCCTGCTGTTCATGGTTGAAATCGGCTGGTTCATCCTGATGCCGATCCGTCACGAACTGCGCGCCTGGAAGGAGCGCTGGCCCGCCATTCGCGGCCGGCGGCGCAGCCGTATCAGTCTGGTCGTGGCCCTGCTGCTGGTGGCGCTGGTGCTGTTGCCCTGGCCCGGCCGGGTTACCGTCAGCGGCCTGTTGCGGCCGATAGCGGTCTGGCCGGTGCATGCGCCGGGGCCAGCCTATCTCGATGCGCTGCCTCATGCCGAGGGGGATGTCATCGAAGCGGGCGAAGTCCTTGTCCGCTTGGCAGCGCCGGACGTCCAGGTGCGTCGTGATGCGGCTGCGGCCCAGGTGGAGCGCCTGCGCTGGCTGGCGGCGTCCGCGGGTTTCGATAGCGAATCCCGCGCCCGCCTGCAAAGCGCCCAGGAAGAGCTCGCTACCGCCGAAACCGCGCTCGCTGGCCTGGACCAAGAACTGGCGCGCTACCAGCCCAAGGCCCCGTTCGCCGGATACCTGTATGACCTCGACCCCGATCTGCAGGCCGGGCAATGGCTCGGTTCGAAAGAGCGCATCGCGCTCCTGGTCGGCCGGGAGGGGTATATGGTGGAAACCTTCCTCGACGAAGAAGCGGTCAAGCGCGTCGCCCTGGGCGATACGGCGGCCTTCGTCAGCGACGGCGGAGAGGGCGGGCGCCTCGATCTGGTGGTTCGCCACATCGACGCGGATGCTACGCGGGTACTCGCCAACGGCATGCTCTCGGCACAGGCCGGCGGCCACATCCTCGTGCGGGAACGCCGGGGCCAACGGGTTCCCGAGCGAGGCGTCTACCGCGTCGTGCTGGCGGTAGCGCCACCCCTGGAGAGACTGGCCGGCCGCTCCTGGCGGGGAACCGTCGTCATCCACGGCGGCTGGGAAGCACCGGCCTGGCGATACCTGCGCAATGCCTTTGCGGTGTTGTTGCGCGAGGCGAGTCTTTGAAGTGTGGTGCTGCCGGAAAACGGGCAAGAAAAAACCCCAACCGGAGACGGTTGGGGTTTCGTTTTTGGTGGTGGGGTGGAACCCTGCGCCAAACCTATGTAACTCAGCGCCTTAGAACCGCTGCTAACTCCTGCGGAAAGGTGCGGAATCCAGCCCCTACTGCCGACAATCCTACCAGTTCTGCCTCGGCCTGGTCACCAACCGTGCGCATCAGACAGAACGCCAGTTCGATTCCCGTTTGCGGAATTGAACCCGCGTCCGCATCGACTCACCCGACCTTCGATCAGGCGGTAACGAACCGCTCCCGAAATGCTCGCCGGCCCTGGTCGTAAGGCACAGGGTTGGTGGCGTGCGGGATCGGCGCGCTTCTGTCGCCGATGAGGTAGTTGATCCGGTAGGTGCAGTTGCCGGATGGGTGCAGCATGCCGCCAATCACCCGTTCGGGATTCAGCACCCGCTCCTGGATCAGACGATCCAGCACCTTCTGGACCTGCGGCCCGAGACCGACGAACACGGCGTCCTTCAGCTCCTCGACCTCCGCAGCGAAGTTCTCCAGCAGGTACTTCCTCAGCAAGGGGTGCTTGGTCATGTCCGGTGAGCCACGGTAGTCGTCGTCCTTGACGAACACCGGATAGCGCAGCAGCGAGGTTGTCTGCACCAAGTGGCGCGAGGTGGAGAACAGGTCGGCCGAATCGGTCAGGCCAAGCCACTTGTGGAAGCCCCAATGGTTGAGCTGGTTGATGAGGTTGCTTCGCAACGGCTCGCCACTGAACGCGCCGACGCTCTTGGCAGCCTGAATCGCCTCCATGCTGGACTTGCCGGCCTGAAGCGCGCGCCGCGCCTCGTTGTTGGCATTGACCATCTGGGTGGGGCCCGGAGTGATCCCGACCAGAACGATCCGCGCACTCGGATTGATGTACTCGAACGGTGCGTAATAGATCTTCACGTCGCCACTTGCATCCATTAGGAGGCGCGGATCGCGCACCACCGGAGGCGTCGCCCCACAGAGAATCGGCGCGTACTTTTCGATGAAGTCTGTTTTCATTGTTTGATGTGTCCTGGTCTACGGCTGGTCCGACAGCCTGCTGAAATTAGTCCGAAGCCCACAGCCGATCGTCATCCTGAGTCGCGGCCCAGAAGTCATCGAACAGCGCCAGCTTGGCTTCGTCCTTGGTCGCGTAGGTCTTGGTGCTGAACCGGCTGCCGATCCGGTAGCCCCACCGCTTGAACTTGTTCATGTGGACGCCGAGGTTGTGCCCATCGACGTTCAGGAAGCTGTTCCCCTTGGCGGACACCCGCCACTTGCGCTGCAGCCATCGGGTTCGACGTGCTGCTCGGTTGCGCAACTTGGCCTCACGCCGTTTCGGCCCCTCGTAGTCGCCGCTCATCTTCTCGGCGCAGACGCACCCGACGTCGAAGTTCTCGTCCAGATCCGGGTGCTCCATGATGTGGACGTAGCGGATCTTCTCGTTGCCGCACATCTGGCAGGTCGCGTAATCGGTTTCGTCCGCCGACTCGCCGTCGGCCCGCAGGTCGACCACGTCCACGCAGTGCCATCCTTTGTGGGGCACCCCCGACTGGTCCCATTGATTTCCGTTCATGCCAGTTCACTCCATCTCAGAATCCCGGGTACTTCCGCCAGATCCGCTGATTCAGCTCTTCGTTGTCGCTGTATTCGCCGATCGCCCAATCCTTGAAGGCGTAGAGGTCTTCAGCCAATTCGGTGATGACGTCGCGCAGTTCCAGCGGCTCCAGCCACTCGGCAGGGATCGCCTTCACGCCGTGCATCGCGCCCAGCAGGTTGCCGACGATGGCTCCGGTCGAGTCGGAGTCACCATCGTGGTTCACGGCCAGGATCACGCCATGTTTGAAATTGCGGGCGACCAGCGCGCAATAGATGGAGATCGCCAGGGCCTCCTCGGCGATCCAGCCCTGGCCCAGCCGGGCAATGGCTTCTTCATGTGGCAAACCCGAATCGGCTAACTCCTCAGCCATCTCGATCGCACGCAACGTCTCTTCGTGGCGGGGCTCGGCTCGCAGGAGGCGTTTGGCGGCGGCCAATGCCTCGCGCAGTGACGCGCCATCGGTCAGTGCCAGGACCAGCACCGCCAGCACACCACCGGTCAGGGCTCCGGTCGGGTGCCCATGGGTCAGCGCAGCCAACTCGGTACCCAGCCGGAAGGCGTCTTGGGGAGATTCGTACTGCCGCAGGCGCCAGGCGAACAGACCGACCGGCGCAACCCGCATGACGCCGCCGCAGCCCTTGCTGTCGTTGCGGGCCAGCTCCCCGAGCGAGTTCATCGCCCGCAGGGCCGATAGGCAGGTGTTGCCCGGTGCGCGACGGCTGTGCAGCTGACGCTGCTGAAACAGCCAGCCAGGCTCATCGGTGCCGAAGTCGATGTCGCATATCGGGCGTTCGCCTTGGCTTTGCAGCCAGCGCAAATAGGCGTGCGCCGTTACCCCGGAATAGGTCGTGATGCCTTTGAAGCAGCCGCGCACCCAGCCTCGGATTAACCCCTCGGCGGTGAACAAGGTCATCTGCGTGTCGTCGGTGATCGTCCCCATGCCGCCATAAGCTGGTGCGTACTCGGTGATTCCCTTCGGGCCGAAGCGACGCAGAATCTCGGTCCGCTTCATGAACTCAACCGGTGCGCCCAGCGCATCGCCGACTGCACCACCGAGTAGGCAGCCCAGAAACCGCCCCTGGACCGTGCGCTTTTGCTGGCGCTTGCTGCGCCAGGCCGGAGGTGCCGGTGTCTCGAATTCTTCCGCCGCGCCCGTATCGGCAACAGGCTCCTCGTCCTCGTTGCTGGACAAGGTGTAGTAGACGCCCAGCTCTGCGACGACGCGAGCGGCGGGCCGGGCGAGGAGGTCCAGCTGCTTACGCCACTCGGGCATATCGGAGCCATCCCAACGGATACCCAGGCCTTTCTCCCAGTAGGACAGGTAGGCCTCGCCCCGGTCGGCAGCGTAGTAGTTGCCGTTGCCCGCAGAGCAGTCGAGCGCGTACTCCCAGTTGTTCTCGCGCATGCAGACACCGTGCTCAGGGTGAGGCACTTGCCCGAGCCCGATCAGGTACTCCGCGCTCTTGGCGTCCAACGGGCGAAACGCGGCCACCCGCAAGCGTCCATCGTCCCGGGCGGTGATGGCAGCGATCAGAGCATCGCCACGTTGGATGGTGACCAGTTTGCCGCCGAGTTCCACGGGCCCGACCTCGAGCCACCAGTGGTCACCGGCAGCGGAGATGACGTCGCGGGCATCGTCGGGCGCCAGTAGCTCGGCAAGCCGATCCATCGCGGGTTCGAGCTGCTGCCATTCGGCCTGCCCATCCCGGCTACGCTGTTGCAGGCCGTGCAGCATCGCGGCCAACGGCAGGTCTCCGTTGTCGAGCAAGGCCGACTTCAGATCGGCCGCTGGGATGGGGTACGGGATGTCCGGCAACCCGTACCGCGCCAGCGTCTCTGGCTTGAGGTGAAGCTCTGCGAAATTCTGCATGGCGCCCGTACCGATCCTTTTATCGCTGCGCCGCTTGTGGTTATCACAATACGACGCACACACAAATCAAAATAGAGTCATGGACAGATTCTAGGACAGACCATATACTTTCCGCAATAACCCGTACAAGCATTCGCTAACCCGAACGAGCCAGCCAGGATGTCGAACGAACAGCTTGCAGATCTAACCCAGCCACAACGCGACCGGCTCGCGTTCGTGGAGTTGCGCGTGCGCTTCATCGGGGAGATACGCCGCCAGGACTTGGTCACGCGGTTTGGCATCCAGTCCGCCGCCGCATCCAGGGACTTGGCGCTGTACAAGGAGTTGGCACCGGGCAACATCGACTACGACCCTAAGGGCAAGTCTTACGTCCTTGGGGCGAACTTCCGGCCCATCTTCGACTTTCCCCCAGAGCGGGTGCTGTCGTGGCTGACCCAGGGCTTTGGCGATGGCGAGCCCATGCAGCTCAAGGCCCCATTCACGAATGCTGTGCTGGCCAGCGAGAGCCCGTCACGGCTCACGCATCCGGATCTGGATGTGCTGGCGAGCGTGACCCGGGCGATCCATCAGGAATGTCCGCTTGGCATCGAGTACCACTCCATCTCCAGTGGTCGCACCGAACGGGACATCGTCCCGTTCGCGCTGATCGACAACGGCCTGCGCTGGCACGTCCGCGCCTTCGACCGGAAGTCCCAGGAGTTCCGGGACTTCGTCATCACCCGGATCAAGCGCCCGGTCCTTATGAAAGATGCAGATGTGCAGCCCCATGAGCGCAGTGATCAGGACATCCAATGGACCCGGATTGTTGAGTTGGAGATCGTTCCGCACCCGGATCAACCCCGGCCGGAGATCACCGAGATGGATTACGGCATGCGAGATGGCGTGCTGCGGATGAAGCTGCGTGCCGCCACGGCTGGATACATCTTGCGGCAGTGGAGTGTGGACTGCTCTCCGGACCACAGTCTGCGCGGTTATGAATTCAGGCTCTGGCTGAAAGATCACCTGGCGCTGTACGGCGTCAAGAACGCTGTGTTGGCGCCGGGGTACCGCTCGCCCGACCAAAACAAGGGAGAGCAATAACGTGGCCTACGACCCAAAACGCGCGCTGGAACTTCTCCGCATCGGCTCCGGACGCGCCGATGCCACTTTCCGCGACGGCCAAGAAGATGCCATTCGTCACATCGTCGAAGGCAAAGGCCGCTTGCTGGTCGTGCAGAAGACCGGGTGGGGCAAGAGCTTTGTCTACTTCATCGCGACCAAGTTGCTGCGGGAAGCTGGAGCCGGCCCGGCGTTATTGATCTCGCCGCTGCTGGCGCTGATGCGAAACCAGATCGCAGCGGCAGAGCGGATGGGGGTTCGCGCCGCCACGATCAACTCCGATAACCAGGATGAGTGGAAAGCGGTTGAAGCCAAGCTCCGCCGGAATGAAGTCGACATTCTGCTGATAGCGCCAGAAAAGCTGGGGAATGACTGGTTTAACACTGAGGTACTCGCGGGAATTGCTGGGCAGATTTCGCTGATGGTTATCGATGAGGCCCATTGCATCTCCGATTGGGGGCACGACTTCCGTCCTCACTACCGATTGCTGGAGCGTATAGCCAGAACACTGCCGGCCAATCTGCGCCTGCTGGCAACAACGGCAACTGCAAACAACCGGGTTATGGAAGACCTTGTGGCTGTGCTAGGCCCGAATATGAAAGTACTGCGCGGTGACTTGAATCGGGGTTCCCTCACGTTGCAAACGATGCGCTTACCCAGTCAAGCTGTCCGCATGGCATGGATCGCGCAGCAGCTCAACTCGCTCCCAGGTCACGGCATCATTTACACCCTGACTATCCGCGACGCCAATCAACTGGCGGATTGGCTCAAGGCCAAGGGCTTTGCCGTAGAAGCCTACACAGGCAAGACGGGGGATCGACGTGAGGAGCTGGAGCAAGCGCTGCAAGAAAATCAGGTTAAGGCCCTTGTGGCGACAACCGCTCTGGGCATGGGCTACGACAAACCGGACCTCGCGTTCGTCATCCATTTTCAGATGCCTGGTTCAGTTGTCGCCTATTACCAGCAAGTTGGGCGAGCAGGCAGGGCTTTGAGATCTGCATATGGCGTGCTCTTGAGCGGCGATGAAGAAGAGGGAATTACGGATTGGTTTATCCGTAGTGCCTTCCCAACGCGCCAAGAGGTTGACGATGTCCTGGGGGCACTAAATGAAGCACCGGAAGGACTCTCGATACCTGAACTCATGACCTGCGTAAACATGAGCAAAGGGCGTATCGAAAAGACAATTACAGCACTCTCCCTCGAGTCGCCAGCACCGATTGCCAAGCAAAACACAAAATGGCAGCTCACTGCAGCCGAGCTTGGAGAAGGTTTTTGGGCAAGAGCAGACCGGCTCACCAAATTGAGACGTGCTGAACTCCAGCAAATGCAGGAGTACGTCGCTCGGCCTTTCGGGCAGCACATGGGCTTTCTGATTGATGCGCTTGATGGTGATTCCAGCACTGTGAGCCCACCTTCTTTGCCTGCGCTGTCAGAAGCAGTAGATGAATTGTTGATTCGGGAAGCCGAGGAATTCCTGTGTCGCACAAGCCTGCCTATCGAACCTCGCAAGAAATGGCCTGCGGGAGGGATGCCGCAGTACGGTATTCACACCGCGTCCACCATCCCGTATCAAGCACAACCCGGCAAAGCCCTCTGCGTCTGGGGCGATGCCGGTTGGGGTGGCTTGGTTCGACAGGGCAAATACCACGACGGCCACTTTTCCGATGACCTCGTTGCTGCGTGCGTGAAGATGATTCAAGAGTGGAATCCGCAGCCGAGCCCGACCTGGGTGACCTGCGTTCCTTCGCTTCGGCATCCCGAATTGGTACCGAATTTCGCGCAACGCTTGGCTGCTGCGCTGGGTCTGCCGTTTCATATGGTCATCGCAAAAACAGACGCAAGGCCCGAACAGAAAACGATGGCAAACAGTACACAGCAGGCGCGAAACATTGATGGTTCGCTCGCACTCAACGGCCAGCCCATTCCTCCCGGCCCGGTCCTCCTGGTTGATGACATGGTCGACTCGCGCTGGACGCTGACGGTGTCTGCATGGCTGCTGCGCAAAAGCGGTAGCGGTGCGGTTTGGCCGATGGCCCTTTCACATACGGGGCACGACGAATGACGCCAGTCCTTTCACCCAACACCCAGGCGATCCTGCTGCTGACTGCGCCGCTCATTGCCGGACGAGGCACTGGGTCATCGGATCTGCTCTCGCCTGGTGAATACAAACGTCTCGCGCGTCATTTGCGCGAGATCCAGCGTCAGCCTGCGGATCTCCTATCGCCGGATGCAGCTGAGATCCTGCGTGCGTGCCAACCGGTGATTGACGAGAGCCGCCTGCAGAAATTGCTGGGGCGCGGATTCCTGCTGAGCCAAGTGATCGAGCGCTGGCAGGCACGTGCCATCTGGGTAGTTAGCCGTGCCGATGCAGAGTACCCGCGCCGTCTGAAGGCCCGCCTGCGCGAAGACGCCCCGGCAGTGCTCTACGGCTGTGGCGACATGGCTTTGCTCGAAACCGGCGGGCTTGCCGTCGTTGGATCGCGCCATGTGGATGACGCCCTCATCGACTACACCATGGCAGTTGGCCGGCTTGCTGCTCGGGCAGGTAGAACGCTTGTCTCCGGGGGCGCCAAGGGCATAGATCAGGCCGCCATGCGTGGCGCGCTCGAGGGTGGTGGAAAAGTTTGTGGCGTGCTGGCGGACAGTCTGGAAAAGACCACCATGAATCGCGAGCACCGCAACCTGCTGCTCGATGGGCAACTGGTGCTGATTTCGCCCTACGACCCGAGTGCCGGGTTCAATGTGGGCAACGCCATGCAGCGGAACAAGCTTATTTATGCATTGGCGGACACCTCACTGGTGGTCAGTTCCGACCTCAACAAAGGTGGCACTTGGGCGGGCGCAGTCGAACAGCTCGACAAACTCAAGTTCGTCCCTGTCTTCATTCGATCGACGGGCGAGTCTTCCGCCGGATTGGATGGATTACGAAAGAAAGGCGCACTTGCCTGGCCGAACCCGCAAGATGTGGATTCCTTCGAGGACGTATTCAACGTGGCGATACCCACGCCGACGGCATCCCCACAGGTTGGTTTTGCGCTGTTTTCGAACGAAGAGCCATCGTCTGCTGATGCCAAGCCGACGGCGCCGCTGCCACCCGACGCCGCGCCATTGCCTCAGGCCGCGAGCGAGCCATCGGCGCCGGTCGACGTTGTTTCCGATGCACAGCCACCCGCTGCGGCATTGGAAGAACCGCCGCCAGTCACACCAGAGGCTGTGGCGCCGAAAGAAGAGGCCAAGGAATCGCCGCAGCAGGAATCGACCCCTGCCGAGGTGCTCTTCGCTGCCGTACGCGAAGCGATTCAGCAACTCCTGAGTACGCCGAAGAAGGACGCCGAAGTAGCGGCTGCGCTGGACGTTTCCAACGCGCAGGCCAAGGCATGGTTGCAGCGTCTGGTCGACGAAGGCGTATTGGAAAAACAGAAGAAGCCTGCGGGCTACATCGTCAAGCAAAAGCGGCTGTTCGAGTAACTGATGAAGACCAAACAAGAACACAAGCCGCAGTGCGACGGCATCGATATAGAAGGGCCATGCGTTTGAGCGACCGACAAATCACACTCAGCCAGCTTGAAAGCCACCTCTGGGAATCCGCCAACATCCTGCGCGGCCCTGTGGATGCGGCTGACTTTAAGACCTACATCTTCCCGCTGCTGTTCTTCAAGCGCATCTGCGACGTCTGGGACGAGGAGTACCAGGAGATTGTTGATGAGACCGGCGACGAGCAACTGGCCTGGTTTCCGGAGTCGCACCGCTTCCAGATCCCGGAAGACTGCCACTGGAACGACGTTCGCACCAAGGCCAGCAATGTCGGGACAGCCCTTCAGCGCGCGATGCGCGAGATTGAGAAAGCCAACCCCGACACCCTGTACGGCGTGTTCGGCGATGCCCAGTGGTCGAACAAGGACCGGCTGTCTGATGCCTTGCTCAAGGACCTGATCGAGCACTTCTCCAAGCTGCCGTTCGGCAACAAGAACGTCAATTCGGATCTGCTTGGCGACGCCTACGAATACCTGATCAAGAAGTTCGCCGACGCCACCAACAAGAAGGCCGGCGAGTTCTACACCCCGCGCAGCGTCGTGCGGCTGATGATCGATATGCTCGATCCAAAAGAAGCCGAGACCATCTACGACCCGGCCTGCGGTACCGGCGGCATGTTGCTGGCCGCCGTGCAGCACGTGAAGGAACAGCATGGCGACGTGAAGCGGCTGTGGGGCAAGCTGTACGGACAAGAGAAGAACCTCACCACCTCGTCCATCGCGCGGATGAACCTGTTCCTCCACGGCATCGAGGACTTCCAGGTGGTGCGCGGCGACACGCTGCGCAACCCGGCCTTCTTCGAGGTCGACCGACTGGCCACCTTCGACTGCGTCATCGCCAATCCGCCGTTCTCGCTGGAAAAGTGGGGCGAGGACCTGTGGCTGAACGATCCCTTCGGCCGCAACTTTGCTGGCCTACCGCCCTCATCCAGCGGTGACTTCGCGTGGGTGCAACACATGGTCAAGTCGATGGCCGACGTCAGCGGCCGGATGGCCGTGGTGCTGCCCCAGGGCGCCCTGTTTCGCAAAGGTGTGGAAGGCAACATCCGCCAGAAGCTACTGGAAATGGATCTGGTCGAGGCCGTGATCGGGTTGGCGCCCAACCTTTTCTACGGCACCGGCCTGGCCGCGTGCATCCTGGTCTTGCGCAAGCGCAAGCCGGCCAAGCACAAGAAGAAGGTGCTGATCGCCGATGCGTCGCGCCTGTTCCGTCGTGGGCGGGCGCAGAACTATCTGGAACCCGAGCACGCCGCCGAGATCCTCGGCTGGTATCGCGGCTTTGCTGACGTGCAGGACGCAGTCCGCGTGGTTAGTCTCGACGAGATCAAGGCCGAAGACTGGACGCTGAACATTTCGCGCTATGTCCTGCCGCCATTGCAAGAAGACATCCCACTGCTGCCCGATGCAATCGCGGCATTCAAGGACGCGCTCACCCGCTGCCGTGAAGCCGAAGAGCGGCTTGCGCAGGTCATGACTGAAGGGGGATGGCTGCAATGAGTCACCCAAGCAAACGCATCAGCCAACAAGAACTCGAAAGCTATCTCTGGGGCGCAGCCGTGCTGCTTCGCGGCCTCATCGACGCCGGCGACTACAAGCAGTTCATCTTCCCGCTGCTGTTCTACAAGCGGGTCTCGGATGTCTGGGACGAGGAATACCAGGCAGCGCTGGCCAACTCAGGCGGTGACCTCTCTTACGCGCAGTTCGCGGAGAACCACCGCTTCCAGATTCCCGAGGGCGCGCACTGGAACGATATACGCCAGACCCCGAAGAACGTCGGTGCCGCCATCCAGAAGGCCATGCGCGCAATCGAAACCGCCAACCCGGATCTGCTCGACGGCATCTTCGGCGATGCACCGTGGACCAACCGCGAGCGTCTGCCCGACGAAACGCTGAAAAACCTGATCGAGCACTTCTCGACGCAGACGCTCTCGGTGGCCAACGTCCCCGAGGACGAGCTGGGCAACGCCTACGAGTACCTGATCAAGAAGTTCGCGGACGACTCAGGCCACACGGCGGCCGAGTTCTACACCAACCGCACCGTCGTCCACCTGATGACGCAACTGCTCAGCCCGCAGGCGGGCGAGTCGATCTACGACCCCACTTGCGGTACCGGCGGCATGCTGATCTCGGCGCTGGACGAAGTGAAGCGCTCGGGTGGCGAATACCGCACGCTCAAGCTTTACGGGCAAGAGCGCAACCTCATCACCTCATCCATCGCCCGCATGAACCTGTTCCTGCACGGCGTGGAGGACTTCGAAATCATCCGGGGCGACACCCTGGCCGAACCCAAGCACATCGAAGGCGACCGCTTGCGTCAGTTCGATGTGATCCTGGCCAACCCGCCGTACTCCATCAAGCAGTGGAATCGCGAGGCCTGGAGCAGTGACAAGTGGGGCCGCAACTCCCTGGGTACACCGCCGCAGGGCCGCGCCGACTACGCCTTCCAGCAGCACATCCTGACCAGCCTCACCGCCAAGGGGCGTAGTGCCGTGCTCTGGCCCCACGGTGTGCTGTTCCGTAATGAAGAACAGGCCATGCGCGCCAAGATGGTCGAGCAGGACTGGGTCGAGGCCGTCATCGGCTTGGGCCCCAACCTGTTCTACAACTCCCCGATGGAGTCGTGCATCGTCATCTGCAACCGCAAGAAAGCCGCCGCTCGCAAGGGCAAGGTGATCTTCATCGACGCGGTGAACGAGGTCACCCGGGAACGGGCGCAGAGCTTTCTCAAGCCCGAGCACCAGCAGCGCATCCTGACCGCCTACAAGACCTTTGCGGACGTGCCCGGTTTCGCCAAGGTCGCCACTCTGGCCGAAATCGGCGCCAATGCCGGCAACCTGTCGATCCCGCTGTACGTGAAGCGCATTGCCGCCGCCATCGCCACCGACAGCAATGGTGAGGCGGTATCGCTGCGCTCTGCCTGGGAGCAATGGCAAACCGATGGCCGCGCGTTCTGGCAACAGATGGACGCGCTGGTGGAAACGCTGGATGGACTGATTACGGAGGACATCGAGCGTGTCTGACAAGAACAATAAAGCCCTGAAGCCCGGCTGGCGTCGGGTGAAATTCGGCGAGGTGGTGCGCCTCTCGAAAGCGCGCAGCCAAGATCCGCTGGCCGACGGCATTGAACGCTACGTCGGCCTGGAGCATCTCGAACCCGGTGACTTGCGCATCCGCAATTGGGGCAACGTCGCTGACGGCGTGACCTTCACCAGCGTGTTTCAACCTGGGCAGGTGCTGTTCGGCAAGCGCCGCGCATACCAGCGCAAGGTGGCTGTGGCGGATTTCTCTGGGGTGTGCTCCGGTGACATCTATGTGCTGGAGACCAAGGATGCGCAGGTCTTGCTGCCGGAGTTGCTGCCATTCATTTGCCAGACCGACGCCTTCTTCGATCACGCCGTGGGCACGTCGGCAGGCTCCTTGAGTCCCCGCACAAACTGGACAAGTTTGGCAGACTTTGAGTTTCCCCTTGCGCCTATAAACGAACAGAAACGGCTTGTTGATCTGCTTCGAGCAGTCGAGCGAACCAGTGAGTTACATCAGGAGGTTGGCGGATGTTCCGACCAGCTTGTTCGCGCATTACTTGCTGACGTACTGAGTCGGGAATGGCCAGTTGTCGACCTTGGCTCAGTCGTTCAGTGGACCCAGTACGGCCTCTCAATCAACGCCGGATCGGACGGTCAGTATCCGATGCTTCGAATGATGAATATTGAAGATGGGCTCTGCGTCGAAAATGACATCAAGTATGTAGACCTCAGCGAGAAAGACTTCGAAGCCTATCGGCTGGTCGACGGCGATGTGCTTTTCAACCGGACAAACAGCTATGAGCTGGTTGGCCGAACAGGGGTCTACGAGCTCGAGGGCGACCACGTCTTTGCCTCGTACCTTGTGCGGATCAAGACTGTCCCTGAAAAGCTGGAACCGAAGTTCCTCACGCTTTACCTGAACTCTGATTTCGGGCGTCGACAAGTTCTTGCATATGCGACGAAAGCGGTAAGCCAGGCGAACGTGAACGCCAGTAACTTACTCCGTGTTCGTCTGCCTTTACCGCCCTTGGAGGTGCAGAAGCAGCTGCTGGAGGAGATTGCGTGCGCGAAGTCCGCGGAAAGAGCAGCGATGGTGCGCCGCTCTTCCGCAGAGGAGATGAAGAAGCAGCTGCTGGCAGAAATTACGGGGGACGCAGAGTGAGCTCTTTCAACGAATCAAATACCGTCGAAGCCTACGTCCGCGATCTGCTCGCAGGTCCTATCAAGGCGGTCCCGGCCAACACCGTCCAGGAACCGCTCGCCAGCTATGGTCCTAGCCCAAAAGGCGTCGGCTGGCGTTACGCCGCCCCGGCTGAGGTGCCGCGCCAGATCCAGGAAGTGCTGGTCGAGCCCTGGCTGCGCGATGCGCTGATTCGCTTGAACCCCGAGATTGCAGCTCAGTCCGACCGCGCTGATGAAGTGCTCTACAAGCTGCGCGCCATTGTGCTGTCGGTCCGCTCGGATGGTCTGATCCGCGCCAACGAGGAAATGACCGCGTGGATGCGCGGTGAGCGCTCGATGCCCTTCGGCCCCAACAACGAGCATGTGCCGGTGCGGCTGATCGACCTGGATGATCTGGCGCAGAACCAGTACATCGTCACCCAGCAGTACACCTACCGTGCTGGCCCCACCGAACGCCGGGCTGATCTGGTGCTGCTGGTGAATGGCCTGCCGCTGGTACTGATCGAGGCCAAGACCCCGGTCAAAAAATGCATCAGCTGGGTCGACGCGGCGGTGCAGGTGCACGACGACTACGAGAAGTTCGTACCCGAGCTGTTCGTCTGCAACGTGTTCTCGGTGGCCACCGAGGGCAAGGCCTACCACTACGGGTCCATCGGGCTGCCGGTCAAGGACTGGGGGCCGTGGCATCTGGATGGTGATGGCGACGATGGCCAGCACCACCCGCTGAAGTCGCTCAAGCTGTCCGCTGAGAGCATGCTGCGCCCGCATGTGGTGCTGGACATCCTCGGCAGCTTCACCCTGTTCGCCACCAACAAGAAAAAGCAGCGCATCAAGATCATTTGCCGCTACCAGCAGTACGAGGCGGCCAACAAGATCGTTGAGCGTGTGCTGGCGGGCTACCCCAGGAAGGGCTTGATCTGGCATTTCCAGGGCTCGGGCAAGTCGCTGCTGATGGTGTTTGCCGCGCAGAAGCTGCGCATGCACGCCGGCCTGAAGAATCCCACGGTGCTGATCGTGGTGGACCGGATCGATCTGGATACCCAGATCACCGGCACCTTCACCGGGGCGGACATCCCCAATCTGGAAAAGGCGGACAGCCGCGAGAAGCTGCAGCAGCTGCTGGCGCAAGACGTGCGCAAGATCATCATCACCACGATCTTCAAGTTCGGCGAGGCCACCGGCAGCCTGAACGACCGCAGCAACATCATTGCCCTGGTGGACGAAGCCCACCGCACCCAAGAAGGCGACCTGGGCCGCAAGATGCGCGAGGCCTTGCCTAACGCGTTTCTGTTCGGCCTGACCGGTACGCCGATCAACCGTGCCGACCGCAACACCTTCTACGCCTTTGGTGCAGACGAGGACGAGAAAGGCTACATGAGCCGCTACGGCTTCGAGGAGTCGATCCGCGACGGTGCCACACTGAAACTGCACTTCGAACCGCGCTTGATCGATCTGCACATCGACAAGGCGGCTCTGGATGCCGCGTACAAAGACCTGACCGGCGGCCTCTCGGATCTCGACAAAGACAACCTCGCGAAGACCGCCGCCAAAATGGCCGTGCTGGTCAAGACGCCTGAGCGCATCCGGAAGGTGTGCGAGGACATCGTCGAGCATTTCCAGACCAAGGTGGAGCCCAATGGCTTCAAGGGCCAAATCGTCACCTTCGACCGGGAGTCCTGCCTGCTATTCAAGGCAGAGCTGGACAAGCTGCTGCCGCCCGAGGCCACTGACATCGTCATGTCGGTGCAGGCGGCGGACAAGAAGGAGCACCCAGAGTACGCAGCCTATGACCGTTCACGCGACGAGGAAGAACGGCTGCTCGATCGCTTCCGCGACCCGGCCGACCCTCTGAAGCTGATCATCGTCACGGCCAAGCTGCTGACCGGCTTCGACGCGCCCATCCTGCAGGCCATGTACCTGGACAAGCCGCTGCGTGACCACACGCTGCTCCAGGCCATCTGCCGGGTGAACCGCACTTACTCCGAGCAGAAGACCCACGGCCTGATCGTGGACTACCTCGGCATCTTCGATGACGTGGCAGCGGCGCTGGAATTCGACGACCAGAGCGTCAAGCAGGTGGTCAGCAACATCCAGGAGTTGAAGGACAAGCTGCCTGAGGCGATGCAGAAATGCCTGGCCTTCTTTGCTGGCTGCGACCGCAGCTTGCAAGGCTACGAGGGCCTGATCGCTGCGCAGCAGTGTCTGCCCAATAACGAGGTGCGAGACAACTTTGCCGCCGAGTACAGCGTGCTCAACAAGATCTGGGAGGCGCTGTCACCGGACACTGTTCTGGGCCCCTTCGAGAAGGACTACAAGTGGTTGTCCCAGGTGTACCAGTCGGTGCAGCCGTCCAGTGGCCACGGCAAGCTTATCTGGCATTCGCTGGGCGCTAAGACCATTGAGCTTATTCACCAGAACGTGCATGTCGACGCGGTGCGGGATGACCTCGACACCTTGGTGCTGGACGCTGATCTGCTGGAAGCGGTGCTGTCGAACCCAGACCCGAAGAAGGCCAAGGAGATCGAGATCAAGCTCAAGCGCCGGCTGCGCGGGCATGGCGGCAACCCCAAGTTCAAGAAACTGTCGGAACGACTCGATGCGCTGAAGGACCGCTTCGAATCCGGACAGATCAACAGCGTCGAGTTTCTGAAGCAGTTGCTGGAGATCGCCAAGGAGACGCTGCAAGCCGAGAAGGAGGTCCCGCCCGAAGAGGACGAGGATCGCGGAAAGGCGGCGCTGACCGAGCTGTTCAACGAGGTGAAAACCGCCGAGACGCCCATCATGGTCGAACGCGTTGTGGCGGACATCGACGAGATCGTGCGCCTCGTCCGGTTCCCGGGCTGGCAAGGCACGCAGGCCGGCGAGCGTGAGGTCAAGAAGGCCCTGCGCAAAGCCCTCTTCAAATACAAGCTGCATGCGGATGAAGAGCTGTTCGAGAAGGCCTACAGCTACATCCGGCAGTATTACTAAAGGGGGCGGGGGATGACCACTCAGACGATAGATAGTGCACCGCATGCCACCTGGTTCGTTGGCGCGAGCTATGGCGGTACAGATGATCAGATGCCGCGATTTCTTGCAGAAGGAATTTGGGAGAACGGATACGACGACAAGCTCCTCGATGTGGTGCGTTCCATGCGCCCGGGAGAGCGGATCGCGATCAAATCGTCTTACACGCGAAAGCACGGTCTGCCCTTCGATAGCCGAGGCCGAGCGGTTTCGGTTATGGGCATCAAGGCGGTCGGCACGATCACCGAAAACCTGAACGATGGGAAGCGGGTGAAGGTGGACTGGACCAAGGTCGAGCCGGTCCGGGAGTGGTACTTCTACACTCACCGAGCAACGATCTGGCGTGTGCTGCCCGGCGAATGGATGAACGATGCGCTGATTGCATTTGCGTTTGACGGCAAGCCGCAGGATATCGATCGCTTTCGCAACGAGCCATTTTGGCGGGAGCGTTACGGCACGACTTCGCCAGAAAAGCAGCGCTTCGAGTGGACGGACTTCTACGAGGCAGTGGCCGAAAAGCTGCTGGCCCACGCAGACGACCGAACTCCGCTGATTGAGGGCATCCACGAGATCGCGTCCCGCGTGCCAGGGCTGACCTATCTGCAGGATAAATTTCCCGATGGAACCAGTGGTCCGCTGCGCGACATTTGCCCGTTCACCACGATGGGCACCTTTAACCGGTCCATGACCGATTCCAACCGCAAGACCATCGCGGGTGAACTTGCCAAGCTGCTGGGTGTGACGGTGCCGGTCCCACCTTCATTCGAAGGCATCCCCGTTCTCAATAACCAACGCTCCTGGTTTTTCGCCTATGCCGACAAGCGTGGTGCGGGTGACATCGACGCACTATGGAAGGTATTCGTTGCCGCGAGCAAGATGGTCAATGGCGATCAGTTGAACACTCGCGATGCCTTCATCCGTGCTTATGACGAGGCAACCCAAGTGTGGGGTGTCGCATGGAACCTTTCGACAGGTCTCTATTGGGCGCATCCGTGGGAGTTCTTGACCCTTGATAGCCAGTCGCGCCACTACATCAACAAGCGGCTCGGCCTGAATGTCGCCATCAGTGGCCAGCAAGGTCCCTGTGATGGACGCGAGTATTTGAAACTGCTGGACGATTTGCGGTCGCGCTTTGGCGAAGACGGCTATCCGGTCCACAGTTTCCCAGACCTGTCGCTTGCGTCCTGGATGTACAAAGACCCGGTTGACGAGCCTGTGCCGGCTGGCGATATCGGTACCAATGCCGGAGCAGAACAGGAAACTGAAGGTGAAGTTCGCGAAGCCTTTCAGGTGGCAGCGCCAATCGTTCCCTACTCGGTGGAGGACATCCTCAAGGACGGCTGTTTCCTGGAGCGGGCCGAGATTGACCGCTTGCTCGATCGTCTGCGCACGAAAAAGAACCTCATCCTTCAGGGGCCTCCGGGCACGGGCAAGACCTGGCTAGCCAAACGGCTCGCGTTCGCGCTAATGGGGCAGAAGGACGACAGCAAGGTCCGTGCAGTGCAGTTCCACCCCAACCTGTCCTACGAGGACTTTGTTCGAGGGTGGCGCCCCACTGGCGAAGGCAAGTTGTCGCTGGCGGACGGTGTCTTCATGGAAGCTATCAAGGCCGCATCGAAGGACCCTTCGTCGAAGTTTGTCGTGGTGATCGAGGAGATCAACCGTGGAAACCCGGCGCAGATCTTCGGCGAGTTGCTGACGCTGCTTGAGGCCGGCAAGCGGACACCCAACGAAGCGCTGGAACTCTGCTATCCGGATGCGGACGGCAAACGACGTCCCGTCCATATTCCCGAGAATCTCTATGTGGTCGGCACCATGAATATCGCCGACCGATCACTTGCACTGGTCGATCTGGCATTGCGTCGCCGCTTTGCTTTCGTTGGGCTGGAGCCAAGATTGGGACAGGTTTGGCGGGATTGGGTGGTCAAGGAGTGTGCTGTCGATCCGGGCTTGGTCGCGGATATCGAACGCCGTATCGCCGAGCTGAACGACCAGATCGCAGCGGATGCGCGCCTTGGCAAGCAATTTCGAATTGGTCACAGCTATGTGACCCCTGCACATCGACTGGAAGCCGGAGACACGAAGAAGTGGTTCCAGCAGGTCGTGGAGACGGAGATCGGCCCGTTGCTCGATGAATACTGGTTCGACGCGCCCGACGAAGCACAAAAGGCGATTGCACGGCTGACGCAGGGCTGGTGATGACCGCCGTCGCAGAACAGGTGAAAAGTGCATCCATGAGCGCTGAGGGGTTCATCGGACGCATTCCGGTGCGCAACCTCTGGCTGCTGATGCTCTACGCCTCAGACCTGTTCCGCACTCGCGGCATCGGCAAGATCGGCTTGGAAGACAGCCTGGACGATCTACCGGATCTGGTCGCGGAGATCCTTGCCCACGCGGTTGAGGTGCGACAGCGTCGCCGCTTGAGTCTTGGATATCGATCTCGTGACGCAGTAATCAATCGCGTGCGTGGCCGGATCGACGTCTTGACCACCGAACGCCATCAATTGATGGATAGAGGCCTGGTGGCGTGCCGGTTCGACGAGCTCACCATCGACACCCCACGCAATCGTTTCGTCCGAGCAGCCTTGGAGTCCATCTCCAGGATCGTTCAGAGGAAGGACGTTGCCCATCGGTGCCGCGCACTTGCGGGTGGCATGAAGGCAATGGGTGTATCAGGGGACGCACCGACCCGCGCCCAAATGAGCACCGATCGTTTCGGCCGTAACGATGCGGACGACCGGTTCATGGTGGCAGCCGCAAAGCTGGCGTTCGACCTAGTGCTACCTACGGAGGCGTCGGGGGCGAATGTGCTCTCTCTGCCGGACCGAGAAGCGACTTGGGTACGCCGTTTGTTCGAGCGAGCGGTGGGCGGCTTCTACGAAGTCGTATTGAGTCCGAAGGGCTGGCGGGTGCTATGCGGCGGGACGATGGGCTGGCAGATCGAGCAGAAGTCGGCGGGCATCGACAAGATCCTGCCGACGATGCGAACTGATGTCGTGCTCGACCACCCGTCAACCGGGCAGAGGATCGTCATCGATACCAAGTTCACCTCGATTGTCACGAGCGGTTGGTACCGTGAGGAAACCCTCCGCAGCGGATACGTGTACCAGATCTACGCCTATCTGCGCTCCCAGGTTGGGTGCGGCGATGCGCTTGCAGATCACGCGAGTGGATTGTTGTTGCATCCCGCGATCGGCCAGATGGTCGACGAGACGGCTGTCATCCAAGGGCATCGCATTCGTTTTGCCACCGTGGATTTGACTGCGTCGACGGCGGATATTCGATCGCAACTGCTGCGATTCTTTGACCCGACCCAGTCAGTGACAGGCCAGTGAAGAGCATGGATCGAATCGACATCGACGCATGGGAAGACATCAGCGCTGAAGGTTGGAGCTCCCTCCTTCTGGGCAACGGCGCCAGTATCGCCATCCACAAGGAGTTCGCATACCCAACACTCCATGGCATCGCTGATGCAAAAGGACTGCTCGCCACCACTGCCCCAATATTCGCCAAGCTCGGGACAACCGATTTCGAGCATGTTCTGCTCGCGTGCTGGTATGCCGAGCACGTCAACGGGGCATTGGGTACGCCGTCGGCCGCCATCTCCGCAGCCTATGAGGAGGTCCGTACAGCGCTGATCGAAGCTGTGCACAGCGTGCATCCGGTGCATGCCGATGTTGCCGCCGACCTACAACGGGTCGGTGCGTTTGCGAGCGCGTTTCCCACGGTCGTCAGCCTGAACTACGACCTTACCTTGTACTGGGCCATGCTGCTGTTCAACGCGGCGAATGGTAGTTGGTTCAAGGACGCATTCCACGACGGGGAGTTCCAGACGGATTGGGAATATCTGCGGCGACCCTATGGGCACGCTGCAGGAGCAACATTGGTTTTCTACCCTCACGGCAGTCTTGCTGTTGCTCGTGACTACCTTGGTGATGAGACGAAGCTCGCTGTAGGCGCGGGAGCCGCAGGTGACTTGCTTGGCACCATAACCCGGAGGTGGGCGTCCGGGCACTATGTGCCCGTGTTTGTTAGCGAGGGAACCAGCAAGCAGAAAGTCGCAGCGATTCGTCGGAGCCACTACCTGACGAACGTTTATGAAGAGGTTCTGCCCAGCCTCGGAGAGAGTCTGGTCGTGTATGGCTGGAGCTTTGACGAAAGGGATCAGCACATCCTCGATGCCATCTCGGCGAATCCGCCGAAGCGAATGGCTGCCTCGGTGTTCACGGGGCAACCAGATGGAGATCAGCAAGCGTTCTGCCACCAGGTCCTCAAGGCCGTTGGCCGGTCTTTGCCGACAACCGCTGTAACGTTCTTCGATTCACAGAGCCCAGGGTGCTGGAACAATCCATAACGAAGTAGATTCGTTGTGGTCGGCCTCTGGAACTCGACGCTGATCTACGCGTCGGCGATCAGTAGGGTGAGCTCAGCCTCGCGTCGCGTAACGAGGCCCGGCAGTACCCTGCCTCCACCGTACACCCAGCGTCGCAGCTCTTGTCCTGCCGTAAGCCAGTCTCGCTGGTTGATTCGTCGACGCAGCGTAGATGTCTGCAGCCGACCGGCACCAAGGTTGAAGGTGAAGTCGACGATAGCCGCGAGCCGGCCCTCGGGCTCGGTGGCCAGCACCGGGCAGTAGCGCAGCGTGGCGGCGAGAGCCGTGCGCAGATCCTGACGCAAGTAGGTCTCGCCCTCTTCCTCGTCGATCGGTGGATGGTCCGGTTTGCATAGACGCCCGTAGCCGATCGTCCAGTAGCCGGCCGGGCAGATATAGGGATGGGCCCGGCGCAGAGGATCTGACCGCGGAATACGATGGAATCCCTCGAAGCGCTTCGCCAGGGCGATGGCTGCTTGGGGAATCTGGCTCATGGCCTCACCCGATCAAACACGCGCCCGAGGAACCAGAAGTTCAGCACGCCGGCCCATAACGCCTGGTCGGCATCGGTCCAGGTGTGGACGATAGCGACGCCCCAGTCGGCACCGCCCTCAATAGCAGCAACAAAGGCGGCCGTCTTGGCAGCGCAGTACAGCGCCATGAACCAGTAGGTGATCACCGGACGCACGCTGCTCGACAGAGCATCGGCCCAGCGAACGCCGGTTTTCTCGCCCTGCGTGCGGACGGCTTCGCGTAGCGTTTCGATTGCGCCAACGTTCCACGCTGCATCGGCACCGGCACCGATTTCGTCCATGCGTTGAGCGCCGCGCAGTTTCTCGAACTCGAGCGCCTTGTCTTGCATCGCCAGTTCGTGGCCGCGTTCGCCCTTGCGGTCGAGCCACTTGAGGAGTTCGGGTGCCAGGCGGAAAGCGCCGCCGAGCAAACCACCAAGTAGTGTCTCGATCATTGGGCACCTCCGAACACCTTGAGCTTGATGAGCGCGCCTGCCACCAGTGCCAGCAGGAATCCGGTGGTGACCATCTTGATGACGGTCTGCCATGCGGTGTGTTTGGCGGTGTTGAAGGCATCGAGCAGTCCGCGCAGTTCGCGGATGTCGTGAGCAGCATCGTCGCCATCCAGGCCAACATCGGCCAGGGCGCGCTTGGCACCGCGTTCAGCGGCGCGTTCCAGCAGGTCGTCGAAGTCCTCCTTGCGCAGGAGGAGCATGTTGTCGACCAGGACAGGTTGTTGTGGGTCGGTCATGGGCAGGCTCCAAAAATGCGAAACCCGCCACGAGGGCGGGTTTCTGGGATTTGATGGAAAGGGTTCAGATGGCGATGCCAGGGCTCCAGCCAGTGGCCTTGTAGGCCGCGAGCACGGCCTCGTCCTCGATGAAGCACAGCCAGCCGATCTTGGGGACGTGGTACTCCCAGGCGCCGGCAATCCTCGCGGCGATCTGGTCGGTTTTGCCGCTCCAGACGCCGGTGGCACCAGCGGGAATCAGGTAACGGTCGCCGTTGACTGGGCTGGCGGGCGGTGTGGCCAGATCGCGGTCTTTGACCGACAGGCTGACGACGGCGCCCAGCCGCTTCAGGTTGGCGTCCATGCCGGCACCCCAGCCGCTTTCGCCGAGCGTCCAGCCGTAGTTGAGTCCCAGGTTCGGGTCAGTGATTGCGGGCATCAGATGCCTCCGTAGTATTTGTCGTAGGAAAGTCCATAGCCGGCGCGTTCGAAGGCGATCGAGTGCTTCTGCAGGCTGATCACGCCGGAGCGGTTGGATTCGAGTTCGATGCGCAGCGCAGCATTGGGTCGGCCAAGACCGGAATCAGCGGTGTCGTCGGCCAGGGTGTAGGTCTGGCTGGTGCCGGTCAGACCGCTGTAGGTGCGCCGCAGGCTGCCCGCTTCCCCGTAGATGCGCAGCGTGTAGGTCACGCCAGCCTCCGGGCCGATGTTGCCGTTGGTCTGGGACACCAGGCTCACCGTCTGGCTCAGCCGGTCCCTGTGCGCCCAGGAGATGACCAGGTCACCCTTGGCGACCGCAGGGTAGGCCACGTTGTTGATCTTGACGTTGCCCGGCGGGTACGGGCGATTCTGGCGGCGGTTCATCGCGAGGGAGTCGGTGGGAGCCGATGCCAGCGCCAGTGTGCCTTTGCCGGTCACGGTGAGCAGGCGCGCATTGACCGTTTCGCCAGTAGCGTATTCGGTCGGGTCGACGCCTTGCGCGCCATCGGCAAACCAGATCCGGCTGCCGGCAGTGTGACTGACCGGCACGGTATCCATGACGCCACGGGTCAGCGTCAGGCTTTGAGTGGTCGTGTTGATCGCGGTGACCAGGACGACTTCGTCGTTGATGTAGGCATAGGTCCCGGTGGCGACCAGATCGATGTCGAGTTCGCCGCTGTAGGTGGCCGTGCTGGTGACCTGTTGCGCGAGGCTGGAAGCCAACACCGCCGTGGGGCAGAACTCGCCTTGGCCGCGCTGGTTGTAAGTCGATGCCGAACTCGTCTTGCTATACAGGTCGTAGTTCATGGCGCCCGGCACTGGGCGCCCGCCCAAGGTCTGCAGGAAGCAGTCGGTGGCATCGAGGTAGGCCAGATCCGCTGCCGACAATGCGCGGGCGATGTCCCAGTACGGGGCCTCGACCAGACGCCGAGGCGTGGTCGCTGTCGGCGCGGGAACCGGATCGGTCCATCCCGTGGGCTGCGAGGCGGTGTAGGCTGCCGAGGGCAGTCCGAACACATCCTCGACCGCGTCGATGCTGATGGCGCCGTTGATGAGTGAGCCACCATCGACGCCTGCAATCCGCATCACCAGACCGGCGATCCCGAGCGCTGGCCACTCCAGCTTGAACACATCACCCGGATAGAGATTCCAGGCTGCACGGTTCACCTTCAAGCGGACCTTGGCAAGCGGCGTGGAGACGACGGCCAGATCGCGCATGGCGACCCGGGCAGCGAGATTGTCCGAGGTAATGCCGGGGTAGCGCCGTGTCTGCGATACCACGGCGCCCTGCGCCTGGATATTGGCCAGGTCCTGGACCGCGACGCTGGTCTCCTTGAAGGTGTCGGGCTTGGTGTAGATGAGCACGATCTCGTTGGTCGTCTCACCCCAGGCCGCCCGCTGAAAGCTCTCCAGTTCGATGATGTTGTCCGGGTTCAGGATGGGGAGCGTCGCGACGGCGTAGTCTGCGCGCACCAGCTTCAGGACGAAGCGCCCGGTCGACGGCGAGGTCGTGAGCACGCCGCCGATGTGATCCATGATCTCCTTGATGAACTGCTCGATCTTGCTCTGCTGCAGCCAGATCATGTTCAGGCCGAACCCTTCGGTGTAGAGCACATCAGCCGTCGCACGAAACGAGGCGTCGTCGATGCTGGCCGTCGGATAACCCATTCCCCAGGCGGCATTCGTCAGGCACTCGTAGACGATGTGCGCAGGGTTGGCGGCTCCGCTGATTTCCGCCTTTGCCGAATACCAGTCGCGGAAGCAGCGCTTCACGCGCACTGCCCAGGGCTTCATGTAGGGGTTGTTCGCGGCGATGTACACCTGCCGCAGAATCAAGCTCAAAATCCCGCGATAGGCAGGCTGTGGCGAGCCGATCTTCGAGACGAGGTAGTCATTCGGTGTCTGCGCCGTCTGACCGAAGGCGGCATCGATGGCCCCGGAGACACCGCCTTCGCGCTTCTCGCCACCGAACAGCTCCGGCATGTTGACCGTGATCCGTCCACTGGCCGTGAGATTGCCGCTCCAGGCCTGGCGCTCGCCGACCTGGATCTCGGTGATGGCATCGACCGGCCCGTGGCAGATGGCGAGGTGCATCCCCAGGTAGTAGCGGTAGCCGACCGTCTGCGATTTGCTGCTACCGCCCATCGTTCACCTCGGAGGCGATGCGTTCTCGGGCGGCGGCGACTACGTCTTCGGCCATGCTGTCCCCGGTTGCCAGCAACATGGGCGCTGGCAGCCCCTGGTCGATGAACAGACCCCAGTCGAGCTGGTGGCGCGCGAACCACTCCCGCGCGCCACGATTGCAATAGCCCAGGCGACGCATGTCGCCATGGGTCACCAGAATGTCGGTCATTTCTTTCCACCCTTGGATCTGATCGGTGTGGTGCGCAGATCGCCGTACCACACCACGTTGGCGCTCTTCACCAGCACACTGCCGAACACGACAGGCACGGGACGGCCTTCATCGGCGGTCGGCGCATCGAAGTCTTTGAGTTCTGCGGCCTGGGGCTGGGGTGTCTTGGGTTGCAACGCGTACTGAATCAGTACGCTCACGATCAGAACGGCAATGGCAGCCCACATGGGAGTCCCTCGGAGAAGTGCTTTTAGTAAATCGGGCTGCCGCCGAAGGGGTTCTTCGTCGGGATGAATGGGAACCCACCGAAATTGACGCTGTTGCTGAACTTGCCATCGCAAGTGTTCAGCGTGTGATCGCAGCCCGGGTAGAGAACGACAAGCGCGCCAACATTGAGTCCTGGCGGGGCTGTCGAGAGCGTGATGCTGTCTGATGTATGGGCAGTGATCATTCGCTTTTCGGTAATGCCGTTCGCAGACCAGGTAGCAAAGCCACCAGCGAAATGGCCGGCTGGGAAAGCCGCTGCGGCTGCAATGCTGATGGCCGATCCGCTCAGCGCACCCACGGAACCCTGTACCCGATGAACGATCGGACTTGCCTGACAGGAACCGCTATAGAGCACATGAGGGCAGTTCCTTTGGTAAAGCCGACGCAGCCCAGTGCGCTGTAAGCTCGTGTAGACCGGCTCGCAGTTGAGTTCGACTTCCGATTCACGCCATTCCACATTCAGCACACGCCCCATCCAAACCACGGCCGTTTCGCTGTCCGTGCGGTGCTGGCGGTACACCGTCAGCAAAGTCACTTCCGATGGCGGGGCTGCAATGAAATGACCGACCACCTCCACATCGCGGGCCAGTGTGATTCGCAGCCCCGATCGACCGATCTCGCTGGTCTGCTCGATACTTCCCCGTTTGAGCAGCACGGCACTATAGGAAAAGGAGTTGTAGACAAGGTCCCGAGGCCCGCTGGTATAGCGCCACGCACTGGAGCCACGTCGGAACTCATAGAGCTCTACCGGGCTGGCGGCATCCGTCGACATCTCTCGATCTGCGTAGGTCATAAGTCATCTCTAAGGCTGCGAAGCGGTAGCACCACCTCGGCCAATTCGTCGGTGACGTGAGCGATTTCCACGTTGTCCGTATCCAGACGTACCAGCTGCATGAACGAGATCTGCTGGAACTGCTCGGGTAGCAAGGTTGCTCCGATGGGGTTGTCGATAGCGATTAGCTCACTCGATTCATTGAGCTCGGATGCAGCGGTAATGCGGCGATAAAACCGACCACCGGAAGTCGTGACGATCATCAAGTCACGTCGTCCGATCGCTGCTACCGGACCTTCGGCGTAGCTCCGGTTTTCGACAGTGAGAAATGCGTCGGTGCCACCTGTCGGTGCAATGACCTTGAGGTCGCACTGGAAGCTGGGAAGCCAGAACGGTTTGAGCTTGCCGGCCCTTGTTGCCAGCCATGACCGGAAATCCGCGATGGCCGTCCGGCCGACAAGTAACCAGCGGTGGGACCGCCGTGTACGAGCATGGCCTGTCAGGTCATCCACCGCTCGGCGACCGGTGAGATAGTCGAGGTCGCGCCACTTGCGTCCGAACTCGCCCTGTAGATCTTCCCTCCAGTTCGGCGGTGTGAGCAGAACCGGATAGCCGAGGTAGTCCGGAGACTCCGACGATGCGGTGATCGGCCACTCATCCTCCAACTGAAACTGAGGGCGAGTGATGGCAATGGCATCCGTTACATAGGTCAAACCAAGATCGTTTTGCACGCGTGCGGATCGAACGGGGACGATCTTCGTTCCAGCCGGCCAATCGCCAGAAATAGGATCATTGAGCATGATCGAGCTGGTGCCCACGGCAGTAATCTCTGCAAACTCGGACTGAAGACCATTGACCAAGCCGACGATCCCACCCACCACGAAATCTCTGTTCGTCGTCGGAACGACAAGGCTTGTCGCGCCAGGTGCGATGTCATCGGTGGCAATCCACGCATCAGTCCAGACAGGCAGGCCGTAGACTCGCGCTTGCCAGGAAACCAGTCGATTCTCCATGTGAGCGCGCGCCCGGTCCGAACCCACCAATACGCGGTATTCGAAGTGGCGCCGGGGCGCTTCACGCAGGCGAACCCGCTGCTCAGCGCCCGCGTGCGATTCCATCACATCGGTCAACCACTCCAGTCTCTCAACGACAGGCTCTGTCCAATCTGGCCCAAGTACCCAACCGACGATTCGACGCCCAAGCGCGCGCAGCGTTGGATCGTCGCGTTCGAAGTCAAACTGGAATGCCGCATTGACGACAGGCGGACCGTTTGGCGTAACGGACAGGATGTAAATGCGTGATTCCAGAGGGCCGAACGAGGTCGGAGGAGATGCCGGCCCGGACAACGTCATGCCCTCGGCGTTGGTGGCATGAATCGCGGCGAGCGCATTGGGCTCGAACCAGGCATTCCACACTTCTACTTCTCGCGTCTGCACCGACATCGTGTTGCCGAGATCGATCCGGCTCGGCCGCACATGGACTCGGTAGTAGTAGTCCTCAGTAAAGCTGCGTGCGATCCGCCCCGTAAGCGACCGTGGATAGCTTTCCACCGGTGCGAGATTGGTTAGTGGGCCATATAGTCCGACACTGATTTCTGAGGCGCGCCGATGCTCGTAGAGCGCATCGCCCAACTGGTCCAATGCAACGACATTGAGGTGATCCCTCGTCCATTGCAGGAATGCCGAGGGAGTGAATCCAACCAGTGCGGGCATGGCTATGGTCCGTCATAGAGCACAGCAACACCGAGCAGGCCGGTGCTGTAGTTCCCGTCGCTGTATGCGGCCTGCTTGCCGTCGGGATACGCAGCGTTCTTGACGTGCCAAGGGAACAGCTTCCAACGGTCAGCGCCTAGCTCGATCACATCACCCGGGTTGTAATTGGTCAGCCGGACGAAGCGCAGATGACCGACATGCCCGATGCTCATGTAGTGACCATCCGTGTTTTGCAGGAACAGCTGGAACGGCGTCAGGACCGTCTGGCCATTGAACACGTTCGGGTTGTACTTCTGGATAGGTGAGAGGATGGTTGGGCAATGTACGCCGATCGTCGCGGTGCCAGTGGGTGGTTCCCAAACATATCCACGCAATTCACAGTGCAGATTGCTGGCGGCGTTCTCCTGGTAATACCCGTTCCACGAGTCACGCATGTTCGGACTCCAGAACAGTGCGCACTCCCTGGGGCTGCTCGGGTAATACGGCTGCTGCGAGCCATCGATCACCGAGCACACAGAGCCATCGGCTGATGCCGGTGTGTGCTGGGCGTGAAACCAGCCACCACCGGCCCAGTTGCCGTATTTCTCGATCGTGCCGAAGCCGATGTGCTGATGGGTGGTGACGGCGAAGTTGATCGTGCACCAGACCGTATCGGGGTTATCGAAGGCGCAAAGGTGATACGTTGCCGACGTTGGCCATGAAGTGTTGTAGATCCTGGAGTGGCGGACACACAGGTCGGGCGCGACAAAGTTGCCATTCCTCGCACTGTCGATGCGTACCTCGGAGCTGCTCGAAGCAGTGAGGCGAATGTAGGTATCGCCCTTGCTCAGCACATTCCCGTTCGAAGTCCACCCATTGGCCACCGCAAAGTCAGTGATGACCACTACCAGGTCGGCAGCGGATGTGATGACGCCGGTCTGATAGGCCATCAGGCAATCCTCATGGTGAAGAAGTCGCTCAGTCCATTGCGGATCACATCCTGGAGGACAACGTGGGAATCGGCACCAATTGCCACTGTGTTCTCGACCGCGTTGCCGAATCCAGTGATGAAATGGATGCCATCGAGCACGCCATACGTGTTCGATGTGTCGTACAAGGTGACCGGCAGCAAGGGGTATGCACCGTTGGTGTCACGGAATGTCGTGGTCTTCGAGTACGGCCAGGCCAGCGGCTGAATCCACGATCCATCGTTCTTGCGCAATTTCAGCGTCGATCGATTGCCCTTGTAGGGCAGGTTCACAGCGCTGTCCGAATAGCGTGTTCCCGACGCGGAAGGTAGCGGCGCACCGATTAGCAGCGGATAGGGGTATTGCTGTGGTGTGCCGAAGGGCAGCATCTTGCCCGCGTAGCAAGATAGGTAGGCTGTATCGACTTTCGCCGAGACGATGACGCGCTGGCCGTTGGCGCTGAACCAGTAAGGGATGGGCTGATTCCAGAGCGGGATTGCCAGCGCGGTCAGCGCCCCAGGCTGATCATCGAACTGGGCCGCGCCGACGAAGCCCGTGCAGCCGGTGACGGCGATGTTGTAGTAATCGTTGGTCGGGCGATCGTACAGCTGGAGGTTGATGTAGCAGGGATCGAAACCGGTCATACCCGGCGCCTTGAACCACACCGCCGGCCGGCGCGCGTGGTTGAAGTCCTGATAAATCTGCCATTCGGGCAGCAGCACCTGCCTGATGACGGTGCTGCTCGTATTGCCACCGTTCGCTGAAACGAAGATTCGCCAATAGGACTTCGCCCCCGGCGAAACTCCATCGATGGCGAACTCCTTCGTCTCGTTGTTGGCCCAGGTAATGCCGGTGAAATCCTTCCGGTTGGTCCAAGTGATCCCGTCATCCGACCACTGCAGCGTGAAGTCCCTGGGAGACTGGTTCGCGGTAGCGCTGCCGAGTAGGGTCAGCCGCGCGATATCGAACGGTTGAACCATCTTCCAGCTCAACCAGCAGTTTGCGTATTGCCCAACGGCCGTTGCCCAGCCGTTCGCGTGGGCGTGGTACGGGCCCTTGAATGCTGTCCACGGTTCCCAGTTGACCACGAAGGAGCTGGCGTCGATCTCGGAGACGCCTGTGTGACGTAGGATTTCCCAGTTCTCCGCAGCGCCGAGCCCGCTACTCAAGAAATTCACGAGTCTGCTGAACAGATCCACGTGGTTGGTGGCTGTTCCGATTTCAAATGCCATGTCGGTTCTCTTATCGCAGCACCTGCCGCACCGCGCCCGCGTTGCGCTGCAGGATGTTGAGGATGGTTTTTTCGCCCGAGGACGAGTTGAGGTAATCGGCGGCCATCGCCGGGTCGATGACGTTGACGATGCGCACCGCTTGTCCTTGTGCCTGCTGGGGCGGTGCTTCCGGCACCAGACCACCGGCGGCAAAGGCCAGGGTGTGGCCGGAAACACGCGGCCCGGACGACAGGCCGTTGATGGAGTGCAGGAAATCCACGCCGACCCGTTTCACCGTAGCGGCATTCATGACGAATTCACCGGCGGACAGGCGCGCCGGGATCGAATCCGAGGTCGAAGTGCCAGGGCCAGTCACCAACCCACCCGAGGCGAACTTCTTCGTATTGCCGAGCAGCCCCATCACCGCCGCGACCATGGCAACCATCGCCGCTATCGCAAGCGCTGGCCCCACATAGGGGATGGAGGCTTGTGATGCCGCCGCACCGGCGCCCGCCTTGGCGGCGTCCATCGAAACCAAGGCGGTGGTTTCCGCCGATTTCTGTGCGACGGTCGTGGCGCTGGCCGCCGCGTCTACAGCCTGTTCCTGCTGCACGAAGCCCAGCTTGATCGCCAGCATCCGCGCCTGCATGGCGATCCACTGCTGGAAAGGCTGAATGACGATCTGCTGCAAGAAGGCATCCGCCACTTGCTGGAAGATAGTGGCGAGAGCGCTGCGCCAAGCCTGCGCACCGGTGATCATCCCGTTGAGCGCACCGCCGAAACTTTCACCAATGCGGTTCCACAGCGGCGCCATTTCGTCGACGACCAGCTTGGTGCGTTCCAGTTCGTTGCGCCACGCCTGCACCCGGACGATCGCATCCGGCCCGATGGCTTGTGCCGCCTGCTGCATGGTCGGTAGAAGCCGTTCCATCTCGGCTGCCGATTGCTGCTGTAGGGCGACGATCTGCTGACGGGCCTGGGCCTCGGTCAGCAATCCCGCCTGCTGCTGGGTCTGAATGGCTTCTTGCGCATTGCGCAGTCGCTCGGTCACCAGCCGCCACTCGACTTCCAGCGCCGCCAGGTTGGCTTGCGCCGCTTTCACATCGATCAGCCGATCGATCAGTGACACGCCGTCGGCATCGCTCTCGGCCAACAGCCGGGCCTTCAGATCGCGGTAACCGCGCTCGATTGCGGCTCGACGGTCGGCGGCACTGGATTGCCCGGTGATTTGCGCCAGTTCCTCGCGGGCCTGGGTCAGCGCATCGGCCAATTCGCGCTCGGCATCGGCGGCCTTGCGTGCGTTCGCGACTTCAACATCGGCTCGTTTGTTGTTGAGCACGATGAGATCAGCCTCGATCTTCGCTACCTCGGCTTTGGCCTTGAGTCGCGCGCCCTCGTCAGATCCCGATGTAGCGATACGCTGTTGCTCCGCCAGCAAGGATCGCGTGCGGGCGATCTCGGCATCGATCTCGCGGGTTTCCAATGCGCTCTTGGCGGCGTAGTAGTCCGCCAACGAGATCAAGCGCCCATCGAGCGCCTCGTCGAGGTCGCGTGATTGCCGATCCAGCGCATCTTTGAGCAGCTTCAGTTCGGCATCGGCCAGTGCCTTGGCTAGCGCCAACCGGGCAGCCCCATTGTCTCCGGAGGCCCTTCCTGGAGTGCGCAGACGATCGATCAGAGTGGGATCGGCAACGATTGCCGGCGCACGCACTTCGATCGGCTTCGGGTCGAACAGGCTGTCGCGGAAGCTCGCCAATTCGTCCAGGCGCTGAACCAGGCTGCCCTTGAGTTCCGTGATGATGGCTTTCGCGCCGGACACGTTGCCAGACAGCGCCTCGACGGCGGCCGCCATGCCTGCCCCAATGGCTTCGCCCAGCGCCACGAAGGCCTTGCCGACGGTGGCGGCACCCAGCGCCAGGGTCTTCAGGACCAGGACCACGCCGTCCAGGATGGCGCGCAGCGAACCGCCCTGTTTGGCCGACTCCACCATCCCATTGGCCATCTCGTTCATGGCCGGCAGGAAGGCTTCGATGACCCGGTTACCGATGCTGGAGATCGCCAGTCGCACCTTGGCGAGCGAGTCGTTGAACACCTCGGCCTGCGCGGCGGTGTCGCCGCCAATCTGCACGCCCAGCGCCTGCAGTTCGGCAGTCAACGCTTCGACGCCATCCCGCCCCTGATTGAGGAAGGGAATGAGGTCGGCGCCCGACTTGCCGAAGAGATCCACCGCAAGCGCCGTCTTTTCGGCACCGTCGGGCATCACCTTGAAGCGGTCGGTCAGATCGAGCAGGACCTGATCCGTCGCGCGCAGCGTCCCATCCTGGTTCTGGATGGCGACGCCAATCGCAGCGAAACTACGTGCCGCCTCGTCCGATCCGGTCGCGGCATCCAGCATGCGGGTGGCGAGCTTGCGCAGGCCACCTTCGAACTTCTCTCCCGAGACGCCGGCGAGATCCGCGACCGGGATCAGGGTCGACAGCGATTCGACGGTGATCCCCGCCCGCTGCGACAGCTTGGACAGGGAGTCCGCCGAGTCCAGCGAGGCCTTGACCATCGCACCGAGTCCGGCCGCTGAGACAGCCAGACCCAGGGTTCCCAGCAGTCCGTTGATGGATCGCGCTGCGTTGCCCAGGTCACCCAGGTTGCGCTTGATGGAATCGAAGGCGCCACGGGTCTGGTCGACGGCAGTGATCAGGAGTTGGGCGCGATTGTTGGCCATCAGGATTTCGTCAATTCTTTTTGGATTGCGCTTGCCAAACGCGGCAGGGAGCGCTGCACGGCACCGGTCAGGTCCAGTCGCCGATTGAGCTTGACGGACTTGACCAGCACGGCGATCGGGATCTCCTGGCCGCGTTTGATCTGTTTGGCTCCGGTGCGCCCACGCTCGGCCCGCTTGAAGCGGTTGAGTTGGGACGCGTTTTCACGGATGTTCTCGGCCATCAAGATGACCTTGCCGTTCTTCTCGACGAAAAAGGCGTTGCCTGATCGCAGCAGACCATCGATGACGGCTTTGAAACGCTTCGGTCCAATTCGCCCCGGAAGCAGTGGAATCAGCAGATTGCCGGAGACCGTCCCGCCTTTTTCGTGCAGCCCGAGCCAAGGGATCTTGCTGCCGATCAGTAAGGCCGGCAGACGATCGGTCTTCTTGTCCAGCACCTTGGCCTGCATCGAGGAGACGAAGCTGTTGCGCTTGACGTTGAAGGCGCCGCGCATCTGTGTGCGCGCGGCGTCGCGGACTTCCCGCCCACCCGATTGCATGCCGCGCTTCAGCGCCGCGCGAATCGCATCACGGCGCTCGGTGGACCAGGCATTGAATTGCCGGGCATCGAACAGCCCGGCAGTCGTCAGATCAATCCGCACGGTCCAACTCCCGCTGTAATCGTTCGATGGATCGCTTGTCTCCCTGGCAGGCCACAGCAGTCAGGCCAAGAAGCAGGCTCGCGTGCTCGCGATCCCGTTGTGTTTCGGCATCGAGAAACGCTGTCAGCTGGGCCAGCGTGTAGTCCAGGACATCCGGCAGTCGGTGTCCGGCATGGATCAAACGGTGGATGGCGTGAGCCCAGCCAAGGGGCCGCTCATTTGCGCGTTGATCCGGGCGGCGGCGTGCTGGATCGCCGGCACCACCCGCTGCACGAAAAAATCCGCATTCACCTCGAACAAGGTGGTGGCCAGACGTATGGCATCGTCCATCGCCAATGCCGCGACCCAGTCCTGGGGCTGGCGCGAGGCCACGGCGATTGCCGTAATCAGCGCTTCGCCGTGGTCGGCCAGCAGCTCGAGCCAGTCCGGCTCGCCGTCGACCAGTCGGTGAGCGAAGGGTCGAACCGCAGCGAGCAGCGCCGGGATTTCGCCGACGCGGATCGGTGTGATCGCCAATTCGACGCCCGCTATCTGCATGGATTGCGGGGTGGGAGGAAATGCATCGAAGTCGCTCATCACTCACCTCACAGCAGCACGATGCGGCCGAACTGGCCCAGGTCCCCGGTCGCGGGTTTCAGCGTGTCGGCCAGTACCTGGCCCGACAGCTCGAACTTGAGCAGCTCGTCGGTGATGACCGAGAGCTCCTTGGCCGGATTGATCGCCACGCGGTAGAGATCGATCACGACTTCGCGGTTGCCATCCGCCGTGTTCAGACCCTCGAAGCGAACCCAGCGCTCGGGCAGCGGCTGGGTGAACATCGCCGTGCTCTGTGCTGCGCCGTAGGCGTAGTCCACCTTGAACGGCTCCACGTAGGGGCCGCCGGTGGTCTTGTCGTTGATCGCCAGCGAACCGTGCTTGGCATTGAGGGTGTACTGAGCTGCCGGCAGTGTCTTGGGCGTGGCCGTGGAATCCTTGACCACGACCGTCGACACATTCTGCTTGGCCAGCAGGTAGAGGCTGCCCAGGGTGACGGGATTGGGCAGCGCTTCGGCGGTGACCGTGCCGCTGACCTGGTCGGTGGTCGTGCCGTACAACGCCAAACCCAGGTTGACCGCGATCAGCTCTTCCAGCGTGCAGGCGAACTCGCCCTTCTTGGTCTTGATCAGCTGCAGGTCGGTCAGACGCTGGCCGCTGGTCGACTCCTGGTGCTCCAGGGTCTCTACCGACAGGGAGACCTTGAGTTCGGGCACATTGCCCACGTAGTTCAAGCCCTGGGGCTTGCCGGTGATGTCGCGGGCGCCGATGTAGACGCGCCCTTGTCCAGAAAAGTAAGGCATGGTCAGTCTCCCTTGCGTGTGATGGGTTGCGATTTGCCGGTCGACTCTTGGAGTCCATCAGCGGCTTTGGCGACGCCAGCTCCGATCAGCCAACGTCCCGTGGCTTCGTCGATGTCCAGCACATCACCAGGCGCCAAGCTGGTGCCGGCATGGGTATGGGGTTTCAGTAGTTCGATGTTCATCGTTGGGTTATCCAGTTCGGGTCAGGTCAAGTGCGTGGGTGCGGTAGCGGATCTCGTAGCGGGATGGCAACGCCACGGCTCCGGCGTCAGCGTCCTCCGGGTCCCACTCGCAATCGACTTCGCGGACGGCCAAAGCAAGGCCACCGAGATTGGTGTCGCTCATCAGCGCTGTGTGGGCAGCGACCACCGCCAGATCGGCTTGGTCGAAGGCATCGTCCCCACGGGCCACGGCTACCAAACGGACCATCAGCAATCGGTCGACGAGGTTGTTGGCATGCGCCGTGATGCTGTCGCCTTCGGCAAATACCAGCAGTGCGGGGCTGGCCTCTCGCGTCACCGGCACGGTCGGAAACCGTAGAACCGGGACAGGCGCCACCGCAGAAATCAGGCGTGCGACGACCTCCCGCAAGATGCGCTCGCGGATGGAGTTCATGAACGGGAGTCCTCAGAGTCGAGAAAGTGAAGCGCGCTTTTCGCTGCCGTCGCCGATGCTGCGGATATCGCGGACGCGGTAATCGCTGCCACCGATGGCGACGGTGTCGCCTGCTGCCAGGCTCGGCAACGCCGAGGCTGGAAAACGCATGGTGTAGTCGGTGGACAGGGCCAGCCCATCGAGTACGGTTTCGTCTGGCGAGCGGAAGTCGACAGCGACGGTTTGACCATCGACTTCCGCATCCACCAGCAAGCCAGATCGTGCAGCGGCGTCGTAGAAATCCTCGATGCGCAGCATCACACCGTCAGCTTCACGAGCACACCGGGGCGGTGGCACATGGGTAGCGGGTTGGACTGGGTATGCAGATCGGTACCCCGATCGAACTTGCGCGGCTCCTGCTTGGCATAGAGCGTCTGCCCGATGGTGTTGACCGTCTCGTTGAAGTCGGCCGGCGCGAAGTAAGTGCCAAAGGTATCCACCGTGCCCAGAGGGAAGGCATGCGCCTCGCCAGCCGCGATGAAGCGACGGGTGGTGCCAGACGGATCGGTCGCCTGTCCGCGATACTCCTCGAAGGTGATGCCGGCGTAGGTGAAGCCACGGCGCACGTCGTTGATCAGGATCGCGCCCTGCTGCCAGTTTTCGAAGGCCTTCTCGACCTTGGCATGACCGGTCAGCGCGGTGAAGAACTCGGGCGAGCACAGGCAGTGCACGCCGCTCATGAACTCGCCCTTGAGGTTGTCCTCGATCGCGGCCAGGGTCGCGAGGCATTTCGACTTCACATTGGTGCCGGCGTTGCCGAGGTCAAAGGCGATGGTCTGCGGCGTGATGTCGAACTCGTCGAACAGGTCGTACAGCACAGAGCCGTCGGCATCGAGAATGACACCCTTGAGCGCACCCATGCGCAGGTGTTCCAGCGTGATCGCATGCTTGTTGCGCATGGTCTCCAGGTGGCGTGCGATGACGCCTGCGACGGCTTCCGTTTCGGTCTCCGAGCCAAAGGCGCGGATGCCCTGAACTTCCTCGGGCAGGACGACATCGTCGTGCGGGATATGCGGGATCACGAACGAGCGCAGGGTGCGCTTTCCTCTTACACCGACCGTGCCCGGCGCGCCCGGCGGCAGCGTGGGTAGCAGGTTCAACACGCCGTTCATCTCCTCGACGATGACCTGCCGCTGGCGCACCGGCTTGGCCGGCATCAGGCCCAGGTCCTCGATGCGGCCGTAGCGGTTGGGAAGAATGTTGATGGCCGCCGTGAGCGCTGCCATCGAGAACGCGGGATTGGAAAAGGGGTTCTGCATGGTGTGTCTCCTAGATCAGGCAGCGATTCGGACGAGGACACCACGCGCTTCGAGCTGAGCGATCGCGGTGGTCTTCTCGGTGGGGGTGATGGCGACCGGCCACACCAAGGCATGGCTGGCGACGATGGCGTGGCGGGTGATCAGCAGCGCGTCCTCGCGGTCGATCAGGGTCGCGTCCACATCGGCGGCGAGCACGCCAACCGCGTTCTCGGTGCCGTCGGTAGCAGCTGGGTCGAGCGCTTTCAGCTTGCCGGTCGTGCTGTCGCGGCCGACGACGGCACCGAGCAGCAGGTTCTGACCGGCAGCGACCGTGGCAAGGTCGCGTGAATAGAGGTTCGGTGCCTCGTACTTGAGGAGATCACCGAGGTTGTTGGTTTCCGAAATGGCAGGCATGGCTTACTCCTTCGTGGCGAGTTTTTTGACGGCGGCAACAACCAGGCTGCTCTCCGGTCGCATGGTGGTTCCCGCATCGGCGGTGATGCGCGAGGCAATCTCAGGTTGTTCGGCGCGAGCCTCGAGCAGTGCGCGGCGGACCTGAGCCTCGGTCATCCCGGAGGCAAGGAACTCCGCCGTGCGCTGCGGTGTACCGGCGATCAGACAGATCTCGGCAATGGCTTGTGCCTCGATACGGCCGTTGGTGGTCGCACCGGTGATCGATGCGGCCAAGGGCGGTGCTGCGGGCTCTTGCGCTGGTGTATCTGCCGGGTCCGGCGTGATCTCCGTATCGGGGTCGTCCAGAGGGCGCTGCTGTTCTTGGTTGGTCATGGTTTGCTCCAAATGAGAGTGTTGATGGCTGAAAACTTGATGGCTGGCGTTCCGTGCCACGGGCGAGGCGCGGGCTTGTGGGCGGCGCTTCGCGGTATTGGCACTGGGTGTCGCCAGTCGGCGTTGGGCATCCAACGCGTTGGAGAACTCGACCAAGACCTGGTCGAAACTCATCACGGCGTCGGCCAGTCCTGTGGCGACCGCCGCATCCCCGAAGATCAAGCCTGCTTCCGTCGCCTGCACGGCATCGCTGTCCAGACCGCGCATCCGCGCGACTTGGTCGACGAAGATCCCGTACAGCCGATCGACCTCCGACTGCAGGGTGCTGGCCGCTTGTGGCGACAGCGGTGCATGGGGAGAAAAATCGTTCTTGTGGTGACCGGCATAGATCGCCGTGTAGGCAACCCCGTCCTTGGCATCCTTGACGGACTGGTCAACGTGGAGGGCAATGACACCGATGGAGCCCACCCCAGCGGTTTGGGACAGGGTCAGCCGCGATGCAGCGGCCGCGATGGCGTAAGCCGCCGAGTACGCCGAGTCGTTGGCGTGCGCCCAGACCGGCTTGATGTCGTTGGCGGCGCGAATCCGTTCGGCCAGCTCGAACACGCCACCGGCCTCACCGCCGGGGGAGTCGAGATCGAGCAGGATGCCGTTGACCTGTGGGTCCGCGAGCGCCGCGTCGAGCCGTGCAGCGATCTCGCCATAGGAGGTCAGGCCAGAGGCCGCCTCCAGCCCCATTGCCCGCCGCACCAGCGTGCCGTGTACCGGGATGATCGCGATACCGAGCTGCCCAGCCGAGGCGCTGGCCTTTGGGGCGGGAAGCGGGATGGCGGTATCGATGTCCGGCAGCCCGATGCGCGGACCGAGGACGGACAGAATCACGTCCAATTTCGAACGCGCAATGAGGAGCGGCGTCCCGTAGAGACGGGACGCCAGGTGTACGAGCTGCATGTCAGTTGTCCTGGAGTTCTTGCGCCGGAGCCGGGGTGGCCGTCGCGATGGGCGCTTTGTCGTGGCGCGGGTCGGAATCGAAAACCAAGCCGAGCTCGTCGGCTCGTTGGTTGTCGGTGGCGATCTCGCGGTCGATGTCTTCGGCGTCGTAGCCGAAGGCCGAAATGGCTTCGGAGCGTGAAAGCAGTCCGGCGCGAATCGCGGTGAGCATCGCGTCGAACTCCTTCTTCGGATCGACCCACTGCCAGCCCTGCGGAATCCACTTCACGGCCAGGTAGTCACGCTTGCGATCGCTGAAGCCGGGCAGATCGAGTGTGCCTTCGAGCGCGGCTTGTTCCATCCATGCCCGCCAGATTGGTCGGCAGAGCTGGTGAACGATCACGCCATGCTGGATCGCCTCACAGCGGCGACGAAACTCCAGCAGGCCTGCACGAATCGAGGAGTAATTCACCTGCGTGAGATCCCCGGTGAGCATCTCGTAAGTGATGCCCATCGCGGCCGCCACTGCCCGGAACTGCATGCGCAAGAACTCGGCGTAGCTGGCCCCGACGTCTGCCGGCTGGCTGAACTTGACGTCCTCTCCAGGCTCCAGGAGCTGCATGGTCCCGGGTTCCAGTCCGGCGAGGGACACGCCGTTGGCATCCGCCAGCCCTTCGCCCATGAGGTTGTCCTCGGGCGCCAGGCGGGTGATGAAGCCAGCGAACATTGCTGCCGTCTTCTTGCGGACCAGTTCGGCGTCGTCGTACTGGTCCAGCTCATTGAGCTTGACCAGTGCCCGCGCCAACCAGGGCTCGCCCCGGATCTGGCCAGGGCGAAGCGGGCGGAACAGGTGGATGATCTCGGAAGCTGGCACGCGCACGGTATCCATGCCACCGGTGCCCGACATCTGCGTTAGCGTCCCGTCGCCGGGATGCGAGCGATACAGGTGGTAGGCCGTGCGCCGCCCGAGACGATCGAACTCGATGCCGGCCCGCACCACATTGCCGGACGGCAGCTCAAGATTCATCGTCGTGGGCAGATGCTCGGGTTCCAGCACCTGAAGTTGCAGGCCGACTGCCAGACCATCTTCGGGTCGGCGATAGCGCAGCCGCACCAGGACTTCTCCGCCTTCCAGCATGGCCCGGCAAGCGAGTGCCTGCAGCCCATAGAAGTCGGTCAAGCCAGCCGCGTCCGCATCGCTGCACCAGTCCCACCAAAGGGCGTGAATGGATTCCCGCAGTGCGTTGTCCGCGAGCATCGACTGCGGCTTGATGCCGGTGCCGATCGCGTTGGCGACGAAGGCTTCCACACCGGCGGCAGCCCAGGCATTGCGTCGGACCAGATCACGGCTCTTTGCGCGCAGTTCATTCTGAGTGAAGGCCAGCGCGGCGATCGCGCCAGGGTTGCCGACCTGCCACGCGATCGCACGTCGACCGCCGCCGATACCGTCGTAAGTCGGCGACGGGCCGCCAAACAGGCCGCGTCGAAGTTTTCCGAACCAGCTCATCAGGTGGCCTTCCGGGTGGTGACGCGGATCTGGCGCGGAGCTCCCGGCCAGAGACCGGTGGCGACGGCGTCATCGAACAGACCGCGCTTGATCTCGCGAATGGCGGCAGCCAGCTCCTCGACGGTTCGGTATTCGATGGTCTTGTCGCCGAAGCTGACGCGGCGCTCGCCCTTGGCCAGCGCGGATTCGAGCGCATCGAGTTGGGATTGCGTGTAGGCCATCAGCGATACACCACCAGGTTGATCTCGGTGGAGTCGGCAAACGACGTCGCCAACGTGGCGCAGGAGACATCGACGTACTCGGCGGTCTTCTCATCAGCGCTGGCGCGCACGATCGCAATCCGCTGTGTGCCGTTGTCGGTGCTGCTTCGTGCGAGCGCGCTCCAGCAATAGCTGGCATCCGGCATGGGCTGCGAGAATCGAACCCTGTAACGACCAGTGGCCAAACGCTCGACGCTCACCACGTTGAAGGCGCTGACCATCACCATGTGGTCGTTGATGTACCCAAAGCTCACCCAAGCGCGTGCGATTCCCGGGTGGTCACGGTTCGCCTTGATGCCCACTTCGAGACCCACACGGGCTGCCAGCGCAGCAATGCGTTCGGACAGAGACATTACGCAAGCGCCCCTTCAAACACGGCCACGAAGTCAGTGTCCGCGTCCCCGATGGCGCTGAGCGCAATCGCCCCGATGTTCTCGCGCGCCTGCTGCTGCTCGATCACTGTCAGCGTCTGCGCAGCATCGAAGCGCACGCGGTTGTTGACGGCGGCAAGCAGCGCGTCGAGGCCGCTGGTCCCGTCCTGCAATAACTGCTGGATCTCGATCAGCGTGTCATAGGCAGCATCGGCGCCGCCCAGGATCTCAGTCTTGAGCGTGTCCAGCAGCGTGACGATCTTGGTTGACGAGTAGGTGGTGGTCAGCGCCACGTTGGCGTCGTCGATGCCGGTGCCGCTCAGTACGGCTGACTGGAGCTCGTTGATGGCCGCCACCAGACTCGACTTGTCGGTGGTGGTCAGGCTCGCCAGCGTGCCGGTCTTGCTGTTGAGCGTGTTGAACTCCTGGGCGATGCGAATTACCAGGCTCTCGATACGGGTTTGCAAACTCATGGGATGTCCTTCTTTGTTCAGGAGAGCCAGCGGCTGCGCACCAACTGGCGTGCGCGGCGACTTGGCCCAGAAACAGCGAGGCCACCGCGTTGGGTGGCCTCGTCAGTCGTCGTGGTGGTCACAGGATCAGGCGGGTCTGCCATCCCCAGTTGTCGCTCCAGCTCACGCCAATGGCGTTCGTCGAAGCGATCCAGTCCTGCCGCTGACGCGGCGGCGCGTGCGTAGACGTAGCAGTCCAGTGCCTCGTTGCGTTCGCGCATCTTTTGCCACTCCCGGATGGGAAAACCATTCCGGTCGCGGCGGGTGATGAGTTGTTCCGCGCAGAGCTGCTGGATGAACTCCGCGTCCACATGCGGCAGATGGATGAATCCGGCCGGATAGATCGCGGTGATACCGTCCTCGGCCACATCCGCCGATTTGCGCAGGTTGTTGTAGAGCTCGAGCTTGGCAATGCCGACCGCGACCGAGAACACCTTGATGCCTCGGCGCAGTTTCTTGCCGCCCTTCGAGATATCCACGGCAGTGGGCGTCCCGATCAGAGCTGCACCGCGCGCGACGCCTTTGACCGCCATGACACGCGGGTCCCGACTGGCCCGCACGAAGGAATAGGCCTCTTGGGTGGCAAACCCGGTGTCCACGGCAAACCGTGCCAGCGGCAGTGCCGCGCCGGATGCATGCGTCCAGTTCTCCGCGAGCAGATCCGCCAGTTGTTTCCAAACCGCGTCGCGGGCCGTATCGCCCATCAACACGCGATGCTCGACCAGCCAGGATTCCTTGCCGCGCCCGAAGGCCCAAATCGAAGCCTCGATGCGGTCCTTCTGTACATCGGCGCCACCCACCAGGAGCAGCCCACCGGGAGGGATCGATCCGACCGGGTAGTCCTCGCGACGTTCGACCAGCCGCTGCCAATCCGGCGCTTCGCCTTCCTCAACCCAGGTCTCACCCAGTTCCGTGTTCTTGAACGTCTTGATGGCTGCCGCCGACCCTGACTCCTTGCTCACGGCCAGCTCCCAGGCAACAGCGATCTCGCGCCAACTGCGCCAGCCCACCGGACTGTAAAGCGACGACAAATGGAAGCCTGCGGTCTTGGCTCCGTTCTCTGGGGCCAGTGCGCGCCACTCGCCGTGTTCCAACATCCAGGTCTTGTGATGCTCCGAAATCGGTGCGTCGCAGGACTCGCAGACATAGGCGGCGCTCTCCGGCTGTCCTTTCTCCCATCGCAATTGTTCGAAGCGCAGCCACTGGCGATGCGAGCAATGCGGGCATGGCACAAAGTAGCGGCGCTGATCGGATGACTCATATTCGCGTTCGATGGCGCTCGCCCCAGAGATTGTCGGCGTCGAGACGATGAAGATCTTGCGCCGGGCGAAGGTTCGGGTGCGCGCCTCAGCCAGTGAAATCGCATCGCCTTCGCCCTCGACGTCCAGCGGATAGCCATCCACCTCATCGAGGAACAGGTATCGGACAGGCATCGACCGCAGTCCGACCGCGCTGTTGGCTCCGGTCATGACCAGAACGCCACCCCGGAACTCCTTCGCGAGAATGGTGTTGCCGGAGTCCCGGCTCCTGGCCGGGGCAATCAACTCGGCCAGAACACCCGACTCCTCGATCAGGGGGTCGATCCGCTGCTTGGAGTTGCGCTTGGCCATCTCCACTGTCGGCCAGACCGCCATCATTGGACCTGGCGCGTGGTGGATCACGTAGCCGATCCAGTTCGAGCCCATCTCGGTCGCGCCAAGCTGAGCGGCCTTCATGAACACCACGCGCTCGACCGGCGAGGTCGGAGACAGGCAGTCCATGATCGCCTTCAGGTACGGCGTGCGACTGGTGCGCCAGCGTCCCGGCTCGGCGGACGCCTTGCTGGAAAGCATCCGGTGCCGATCCGACCATTCGGACACGGTCAGCAATGGGTCCGGCGTCAGTCCTTCGCGCCAGGCGCGCTCGATTTCCGCCGCGCCTTCGTAGTCCACGTCTAGCATCAGTCCACTCGAGGGTGCAGTTCGCCCAGCTCTTGCAGGTGCTCGCGCACTGCGGCCTCCAGTGCCACGTGCATGGCGTGCGGATCGACATCGAGCCTGGCAGCCATCTGCGCTGAAATGCGCGCGGGCCAGTTGAGCCACGCATCGCGCTCGGAGCGCGCCAGCTTGAACACATGCGCAATGGCCTGTGGCCGATCGACCAGCTCTCCTTTTAGGCGGGCCAGGCGCACCTTGTTGGTTTGCGCCTTGACCACTTCGTTGACCGTGCGTGCCTGCAGCAACGACGTGCCACCAGTAGGCAAGGCAGCAGGTCCGTCGTTCGACGGTGTGCCGGTCTCCGGTACGACCACTTTGGCCGCCTTGGCACGGGTGCCTGCCTTGGGCACATCCGAGTTGCGCGCCCACTCGCGATCCGCCCGGTCGGCATCGATGGTTCCGTCAGGTTCTGGCGTGATGCGCCCGGCTCGAATCGCCTTGTGAACAGCGGTGTCGGTCACCCCTCGGTGCCGGGCGTATGCGCGTATCGAAATGCCCATGGTGAGAACCGGCGGCTCCTTCAATCATTTGATCGCTATTCCTCTGGATTGAGCTTGGCTTCCATCTGGAACAGCGCGTTCATGGCATCACCATCAACGACGCCGTCAGGAGACGCACACGACCAAGCAAACCGACAAAGCCCTGGAAAACCTGCTGCAGCAAATCGCGCTGGATCACCTGTTCATCGACAACCTGGAGACCCGCAACAGTGATCGCCTGGACTTCCACGAGGTCAGCGTCTGGGGCGTCAAGAGCGCCCTGATCGCCGCTTACGAGGCGGGCCGGCAAGCCGCCAAACAGGACTGAGAAAGAAGTAGAAGACGCTTGGCTTCACTCGCGAACAGCGCGTTCATCAGGTCACGCCATCAACCACTCCAAAGGAGCAGCACATGAACACCACCCAACTGACCCCGGCCCAGCACGCGATCCTGGCCTACGCCCTCGAACACACCGGCGGCAAGATCGACTGGTTCCCCGACAACATCAAAGGCGGCGCACGCAAGAAGGTGCTCGACGGCTTGTTCAACCGCGCCCTGATTACCACCGACGGCACCGACTGGTTCGTAGCTGCCGAGGGCTACGACGCGATGGGGCGGGCTCGTCCCGCACAGGCACCACTGGATGCCGATCCCGAAATCGAGGCCGCCGTAACCGCAGCCGAGGCCGCGTGGGCCAGGGACGCGAGCACTGAGCAGGCCAAGCCGAGCACCCGCGAGAACAGCAAGCAGGCAGAAGTCATCCGGATGCTGCAACGCCCCGAGGGCGCCACGATTGCCCAGATCTGCAACGCCACCGGCTGGCAGGCGCATACGGTGCGCGGCACCTTTGCCGGGGCCTTCAAGAAAAAACTCGGCCTGACCATCGTTTCGGACAAGGCACAGGGCGGCGAGCGGGTGTACCGGATCGCCTGATCAGAAAGATCGAGAAAGAGGCCAAGCCCCGCTTGGCTTCTCAATCGAACAGCGCGTTACTACGGGTGTCGCAACGATCAGATCCCAAGGAGCCAACGATGAACGCCACCAACCAAATCCCTGCCACCCAGAACGAAGAATGGGGTTTCTGGGGCACGATGAACGAGCACGCCAGCGCCGCGTGGCCCCTGGCGATGACCGCCATCTCGGACGCCACCAGCCAGCCCCTCGAATCAGTCCAGGTCTTCCTCGACAGCCGCCACGGACGCCACTTTGCGGACGATGTGCAAAACGGGTTGTACCGGGGCCAGCCCCTGGCGGACGCGATCAACGCCGCCACCCAACAGTGGATGGGCTGGACGATTGGCCGCCAGACCAGCAAGCAGTACGGCATCCCGCGCGGCCTGCCTTACCTGACAGGCTTTGTGATTCACTGCGAGATCGTTGAAGAATCTCAGATTGTTTCCTGACCGGTTTACTTCTTGAGGTAAACGGGGTGCACCCCCATAATTCGCGCATGGTTGTAATTCCGGCAACCCGGAGGCGTTCTGGACAGGGGTTCGACTCCCCTCATCTCCACCTAAGCGCATGCGATTGCGTGCTTTTCGGTGGGGATGTACCGGTTTCGACAGGGCGGGCAAAGGTGCGCAGGCAACCCGACAGGCGACGGACGTAATCCGCGCAAAACCACAAACGCCAACGATGAGCGTTTCGCAGTAGCTGCATAAGCTAACTGCCGGGGCCGCTGAAGCCTTGTAACCCAAGACAGCCGGTGGGGGCCTCGGTCCCCACCGTCACGTTTTATTCCCATCTTCGACCAGGTCAAACAACGCACCATCCGACTCTCGGGTGGCCTGCTTGCCTGTCCAGTCCTGCCAGCGGCGAACGATCACATCCACGTACTTCGGGTCGAGTTCGATCAGCCGCGCCATCCGCCCTGACTTCTCGGCGGCGATCAGCGTCGTGCCGGAACCGCCGAAGGGGTCGAGCACCACGTTGCCGGGTCGGCTCGAATTGCGGATCGCGCGCTCCACCAGCTCCACCGGCTTCATGGTCGGGTGCAGGTCGTTCTTCTGCGGCTTCTTGATGTGCCAGACGTCGCCCTGGTCGCGGTCGCCACACCAGTGGCGTTGTGCCCCCTCGGGCCATCCGTACAGGATCGGCTCGTACTGGCGCTGGTAGTCGGCGCGACCCAGCGTGAAGGTGTTCTTGGCCCAGATGATGAACGTCGACCACTTGCCACCGGCAGCGCGGAAAGCCGCCTGCAGCACATCCAGTTCACTGGAGGACATCGCCACGTAGATCCCGCCCCGGCAATGCGCGATGGTCGGCGTCAGCGCCGCCAGCAGGAAGTCGTAGAAGCCGTCGCCCAGGTTGTCGTTCAGGATCGCGCGATCCTTGCCGCGCATCTTGTCCTTGGCGCTGTTGGCGTAGTTCACGTTGTACGGCGGGTCGGTGAAGACCATGTCCACCGGCTCACCGTCGAGAACCCGGTCGTAGCTTTCAGCCACGGTGGAGTCCCCGCAAAGCAGCCGGTGTCCACCAAGCAGCCAGATGTCACCCGGGCGCGAGACCGGCGTCTCGGACATTTCGGGCACGGCGTCGTCATCGGCTTCGCCTTCGCCATCGGGTTCGTCGCCCGCCATCAACTCGGCCAGTGCGTCGGGATCGAAGCCGGTGAGCGACAGGTCAAAGTCGTCGTCCTGCAGGGCAGCGATCTCGATGCGCAGCATCGCGTCGTCCCAGCCTGCGTTCTCGGCGATGCGGTTGTCGGCGATGACCAGTGCCCGGCGCTGGGTCGGCGTCAGGTGATCGAGCACGACCACCGGCACTAGCTCCAGCCCGAGCTTCTGGGCAGCGGCCAGCCGTCCGTGTCCGGCGACGATCACGCCATCGCTACCTGCCAGGATCGGGTTGGTGAATCCGAATTCGGCAATCGACGCAGCGATCTGCGCCACCTGATCGTCTGAGTGGGTGCGCGCGTTGCGGGCATAGGGCAGCAGCTTGGCTGTCGGCCATTGCTCGATCTTGTCGGCAAACCAGGAGGCGGTCATTGCGCGGCCCCCATGGTGGCCAGACGTTCACTGGCAACGTCGTCAAAGGACTGGCCAGTGGCCAACAGCATGACGGGCACACCGGGGTGGTTCTGCTGGAAGCGCTTGATGGCGACATCCACGTACTCCGGCGCGATCTCGACACTGCGACACACACGACCGGTGCGCTGTGCGGCCAGCATCGTGGTCCCGCTGCCACCGAAGGGTTCGAACACGATGTCACCGGCGTCGGTGTAGGACTCGATCACGAACTCCGGCAGCGCCACCGGGAATACGGCTGGGTGATCGATGTCCTGCCCGATCTTGCCCTTGTGGCGCATCACCCGGATCACCGAGTCAGGAATCCGGGTGTCCTGTGTCGGTTGGCCCTTGTGCGTCCAACCGCCGACTTCGCCATCCTTGCCGCGCATGGCCGTGGACGAGCCGTCGGCACGCAGATGTGATTCCTGGCCGGCATGTTTGCAGGGCACGATCTTGTTCGGCTTGCGGCTCTGGCGGTTGAAGTGAAAGACGAACTCGAAGCTCGGCGCCAAGCGGCCCGCCCAGTCGCCGGGCATCCCCGGGCCCTGATCCCAGACGTACCACGCGAAGCGCCGCCAGCCTTGTGTACGCATCCAGCCGAGCCACGCGTCCCAGTACGGGATGACTTCGTTGTCACGGTGGATCAGCCCGAGGTTGACCAGCACCTGTCCGTCGTCCGCCATTGGCACCGTGGCGCACACGCCGCGCATCAGGCCATCCCAGTCGGCGATGCCGTCGGAGGTGTAGTCGCGCTGATTGCCGTAGGGCGGCGAGGTGAAGCACAGCCGTGCCAAGTCACTCTGCATCAGAGCGGCGACCACGGTTGGATCAGTAGCGTCACCGCAGATCAATTGGTGCGGGCCGATGGCCCAGACATCGCCGGTGCGGGACACTGGCACCATGGGTGCTTCCGGCACGTCGTCGGCCGCGTCCGGTGCATCGGCGTCATCGTCTTGGTCGGCATCACCGGTGACGCCGTCGTCTGCGAGCAATGCCTCGATCTCAGTGTCATCGAAGCCGGTCAGTGCAAGGTCGTACCCAGCGTCGGACAGCTCGGCCAATTCCAGCGCCAGCAGTTCCTCGTTCCAGCCCGCGTCGAGCGCCAGCCGATTGTCGGAGATGACGTAGGCGCGTTTCTGTGACGGTGTCAGATGAGCAAGTTCGATCACCGGGACTTCATCGAGACCCAGCTTGCGCGCGGCGGCCATGCGGCCGTGGCCGGCGATGATGCCGTTGTCACCATCCACTAGGACCGGGTTCGTCCAGCCGTACTCCACGATGCTGGCGGCGATCTTGGCCACCTGCTCATCGGTGTGCGTGCGCGGATTGCGGGCATAGGGGATCAGCGCCTCGACCTTGCGGTACTCGACGTTGAGCGTGTTCAGAATCAGTTCCTCGAAAAAAGGAAACCCGCCGACGGGAAACCGTGGGCGGGCTCGTGATACGTGCTGGATGGGCGGGTGCAAACTGCAAACCCTGCAAACCTAGGTTTGCAGTCTGACGCTAAAAAAGCGCCGCGCTCGCGCCCCCCGCATTGCTTGGTGGCCAGGAAGGACCCGTGGCGACAGGTCGTGGCCATCGCGGGCTGGAAACGACGAAGGCCACAGACTGTGCTGTGGCCTTCAGACGTACTTCGCTCGCGAGATTAGCCGTAATACTAGCGAAATACCCTCCAGATGTTGCACGCCGAAAAGGCGTCAAAACCCGCAGCGTTCCGCAAGATTCCGAGTGGCTTTGCAACGGCTCGCAACTACACGCAACGTCAGCGCGAATTGGCGACCGTGTCATGCCTCTTCGCCGCTTGCAGCTGCTCGACGACGATCGCCAGTGCCGCCTGCCAACGACGCCAGGCAGTGGTTCGATCACAGGCGAAGCGGCAACAGACTTCTTTCCACGGGTACCGCTGCGCCCGCATCCAGACCAGGTGTCGCTGTTCCTCCTCAAGCCACTGGACCCACCGCATGGTCTCCAGCATCCGGTCGATGGCCGCAGGGTCGGGAGGAAAGCGGTAGACCGGCGGCTCTGCGCCGAGGTTTTCCCATGGCATGCGTTTGATCGCCGGCCAGCAGTTGAAGTAGCCCTGCACGCGAACCGGAGGTAGGCGGTGGGCGGTTCGTGCGGCCTCGATGAACCGGTCGGCCACGGTCTCGATCGTCCACTCAGCCATGTCGATGCTCCTTCGCCCCGTACAGCCGATCGCCGATCCGGCGCAGCAGTTCGCGTTCGACCCAGTCGAGCCGCGCGTCGTCGGGGGAGATCACTAGGATCTGCTGATCGCGCCAGCCCTCACGCTTGATCTGCTCCGGATCGGGGCGCGGATCGGGCTGCAGTCGAGCCAGGGCACAGCGGTAGGCGGGAGTCGGAACCTTCATCTCACACCTCCTGTGTCTCGATGGCCCAGAGCAGGAGTGCAATGGCATCGGCTTCGTTGTCGTCAGCCGGTGCGTGGCCACGCAACCGGGCGGCGCTGATCATCTGATCCTTATTCGCGTTGCCCTTGCCGGTGGCGTGCTTCTTGATCGTGCCCACCGGAACGCCTTGGTACGGGATCTGGTGGTGCTCGCACCATGCGGTGAGGTGGGCCATGAAGCCGCCGTAGGCGTGTGCCGCATCGACCCCGGCGTGGCGGCGCACCTCCTCGAAGTACACGGCGTCGATGCCGTCGCAGGACTGCTTGATCTCTGTGAGCCAGCGTTTGAATCGCAGGTAGCGCATGCCGCCACCCTCGAAGCGTTGCGGCTTGAAGGATTCCGATCCGCTGGTCACTGCGCCATCGCGGTCGCGCAGCGCCCAGCCTGTCTGGGTGCCGAGATCCAGTGCGAGGATCGAGGGCATGGATGGCCGCCGATGACCTGATCCGGGGTGGCCGGCAAGCCCCCTACGTAAGGTGGAGGGACCCTCTGGTCCCTCTCCTACGTAGTAGGAGGGGGAGTTTTCGCCAACTGGAGAATGGGAGAAAGTCCAGCAACCACGCGGGTTTGCGCCAGTTGGCAAGTTGGCAGCGTTGCCAACTGCCAACTGTGGGTCATTTCCCGCAATACCCTGATTTACCTGGACTTCCAGTTGGCAGTGGTTTGCCAACTGCGGGAAGTTGGCAAGGAAATGGGTGTAGTTGGCAACGGCGCTGCCAACTGCCGATTGGGCAATATTCATGAGTCCTCCGGGTCGTTCAGTTCGTCGTGGTAGACCCACACGTCGGGGTTCTCGACGGGCATCGAGGCGCCGGAATGTGGGCACTTGTAGTGGGTCGGGAGCACCGTGTGCTCGCGCATCGGCAACTCGCCGGTGGCCGTGTCGACATCGCCCGCAGGCATGCGCAGCACCATGCCTTCGACGCAGAGATAGCCGAACTTGGTGCGGCCGCTGGAGGGCAGACCGTAGTCAGCCGCGTTGCGGAAATACTTGATGTAGCCCTGCGTCGAGAGCGCGGAGACGCGTTCGCGGATGGTGCGCTCGCCGCCGAGACCGGCCTTGCCCTCGAAGGACTCCGCGAACTGGTTGGCGGTGTAGCAGCGCCCGTTGCCAGCCTCCTCGAACAAGATCTGGAGGATCGCGTCGCGCTTGCGGCGGCGCTCGGCATCCAAGCGCTCGCCGTAGTCCTTCATCACCAGCCGCTCGTTGGCATCGACCTCGCGCCACTCGCCGTTGATCTTGTCGACATGCCGTTGCGGGATACCCGCGCCGTTGCGCAGCTCAAAGATCAGCTGGCGGGTCGTTCTGGTCTCGTCGGGCCTGAACAACAACATCCCGGTCGAGTAGTAGCCGCGCAGACTTCCCGCGCCGGCCAGTGCCTGGAACGGGTCCTCCTCGAACTGCTTCTTGCCGAGCTTCTTGGTGTGGTGGGCGAGGATGACGCCGGCGTCCGGATTCACTGCCTGGCGAATGCGCTCCACCCGCTGGGACAGGAAGAACAGCATCGCGCCGTTGTCGTTCTCGCCACCGGCGTCACCGCCGTCGAAAACGTTGCGGATCGGATCGATGGCGATGATGTCGGGAGGCTCGCCGCCGAAAGCCTGCGCGATTGCCGGGATCACCTGCGCCAGCCCTGCGTCATCGAGCACCAGCCGCAACTGCGGTGTGGCGACGAAGTTGGCGCGGGCATCCAAAAGCCGGTGTGATGGCAGGCGCACATCCTTCACGCGCTCGCGAAGGTAGTGGTACTGGACCTCGGCCTGCAGGTAGAACACGCGCAGCGGACGGGGTGGCTGCATGCCGAGGAATACAGCGCCTGCAGCCATGTGCGCCAGCCAAGACAGCAGGAAGTCGCTCTTGCCGACTTTCGGTGCGCCACCGAACACCAACATGCCAGCCGGTGTCAGCACGCGCGGAGCGATCAGATCGGGCGGCAGCGGCGAGTTGTCATCGAGCAGTTCGCCGAGCGTGAAGGTGGGCAGAGAGGGAGCCGCTGCCTTTACGATCCGTCGGTCACCCTGGGCGATGAATGCCGCGCAGTCGAAGCCCTCGTCGACAGCGTCTGCTGCATCCCACTTGGCCGGCTTGTCGGTCGGCGGCACCAAAATGGCCACGGATGCGCTGCCCGCCATCACGCAAGCGCGCGCTGCGCTCTCGGCGTAGTCCCAGCCGGGGGCATCCCGGTCCGGCCAGATGACCACGGATTTCCCGGCTAGTGGACGCCAGTCGGTCTTGTCGACTGGTGCCTTGGCGCCGTTCATCGCCGTGGTGGCCGCAATGCCGCAAGCAACCAATGCAGCCGCACATTTCTCGCCTTCGACCAGGACGACCTCTCGCGCTTTCGCGATGGCCGGTTGGTTGTAGAGCGGCCTGGGATCGGGTGCGCGCCACATGCGGGCACGCACATCCCAGGGGCGGTACTCTTTGCCTGTCGGCGGGTCATACCGGTAGACGCAGGCGATCAGCTCGCCATCGGGAGTCAGGTAATCCCATTTGCCGGTGTAGGCGCCGAGGTCGTCCATCGGCATGCTGCGAACATCACGGCGCATCGGCGTGCCGACCGGGACAGCAATGCCGAGCCATTGCCGGATCTCTCCAGCGATGCGTGGGAAGTCGCTGCGGGCGGAGCGGCCCTGCGAGCGCGCCCACAGATCAATGATGTCGCCGCCCTCGTCGGTGGAGAAGTCTTTCCACAGGCCTCGCCGTGGTCCGTCCAGCTCAACCACCAGACTCTTTCCCGGGTTGCCATCGACATCACCGACGTAGAACTTGCCACCCCGAATGCGCCCCTGCGGAAACAGGTAGTGGAGGACGGCCTCAAGTCGATCCAGCAAGCCAGCGCGCAAGGCATCGGTGTCGGAGGTCAGTTCGTCGCGCTGCTCGGGCGCGTCATTGAAGTCGAGCCAGATGATGTTGTCGGCCATCATGTCGAACTCCAACAGCGGTCCTGCCAGGGGCAGAACTTGCACTCGACATGCGTTGGCGTGGTTGCATGGCGCGGCAGCAGTTCCTGGATGTCCGTTGCCGTGATGACCCGAACCGCGCGATCGGACATACGCTGCGCTAGGCCGCCGTCGAACGGCACCAGCTCGAACCAGATCTCCTCGGAGTCCTTGTTGATGGCAGTGAACAACGCCGGGTTCGCAGAGATGCCCGGAATGCTGGTCTCCATGTAGGCCTGATAGATGGCCATTTGTGCGGCATAGACCGGTTTGGATTTGCTGACGCCGTGCTTGACCGTGTCCCGCCAGGACTTGTCGTTCATGGTCTTGCACTCCCACAGGGCCGGATAGCTCATTCCTAGCTCTGCGGGGCCACCGTTCAGCACGCCATCGACGTGCCCTTGGATGCGACCGCCCGCGACAGAAAAGCCGAACTGACCGCCGCTGGCCTTTTGCGTGTACAGATCGAATCCGGCCATGCGCAGCCAGCGGATGGCCAACTCTTCGAGGACATGGCCCACTTCGAAGACACGCAGAACGCGACCTGGCATGTCCCGGCCAGGATCGACCGGTGTCTGCAGATACTCGTATTGCAGTGCACGTTCGCAGGCAACGCCCAAGCGAGACGCACCGAGATAGTTGCGCCGGGGTTGGTTGTCGCGTTCGGCGCTCAGTGCGGCGTCGATGAGCGCGCCGATCTGCTCATGGATCTTGGGGCGGTGATTGAAGTCCAGCATCAGAACGGCACCCCCGTCGAAGCAGGCTTACCCTGGCGGGCGAGTCGCTCCTCAAGAAAAGCGCGGTCCTTCTCCGCCATCCGCTCGTGCTCGACGAGCATGTGTTCCTGGTAGGCGGTCACCACCACGTCGATCAGCATCAGCACTTCGTCTTTGCTGTAGTCCGCCAACGGTCGCTGCATGCCGATGGCGCCGACATACTCACCCAGCGGGGCCAGGCAGGACGCCATGGCGGCCAGTTCCATATCACTCGGGTCGATCATGTGACCTCCCGTCTTTTCCATGAGCCGTGAAAACGCGTTCTGGCAGCGCATGGAGCAGAACACCCAGCGATTCGAGTAACGGCGTGGGTCGCTGCGCGGCAGGCGTGGATTGAAGTAGCCGAAGCCCTTGGCCTTGCGGGAGCAGACTGCACATTTCACGCGGCCTCCCGGTGGGCATCGTTGGCAGCCACCACAAGGCGCTGAATCGACGACTTGTTGAACTGGAAGGACAGCATCGCCGAGGCCTGATAGCGCGTCATGCCGAAGTCGGCGCGCAACGCCTGCGGCAGATACTGCAGTTGCTTCGCGGTCGGCGGTTCGTTCAGCCAACGTCGGGTCTTGTGCGCGGAGTCTGCCGACTCGCGGTCATTCAGCCAGTCATCGGCCTTGGCCATGCAGACGGTGCGGTCGCCGACGGCCAGCAAGCGTGGCTGCAGATCCTTGCCACCGCCCACGGCGTGCCAGCGTCCATTCAGGAAGAACACGCCACCCCAGGCATTGAAGCCGGTGGCCATCAATGCGTCGTCGCAGCCGAACAGGTCGCACCAACGGAAGTTGGAGCGCTTGAGAAGATCGATCTCGGTCATCACGAAATCGGCCAGTGCATCACCTTCCTCGGTGGTCTCGTTCTCCCAGACGAATCCGCACAGCGGGCATTCGCGGCAGCCGAGCGGGACGGTGGCTTCACAGGACGGGCAGTCCTTGGTCGGCACTTCCCCGTGATGCTGGTGCCCGTCGAGGTTGACGTCCTGCTCCAAGGAACCGTGCATCAAGGTAGCGGTGCCGAAGTCCAACACCACGCAGTCGGTCTTGATGACGCCGGGATGCTCGATAGGATCGATGGTGCGCAGGCCGCGCCCGATCATCTGGGTCAGGGTCGACTTGTGCGAGCTGGGTCGCAGCAGAACCACGCAGGAGGTAGGCGTGAAGTCGTAGCCCTCCGTGAGCACAGCCACATTGACCACGACCTGCGCGGTACCGGATTCGTACTCGGCCAGGCGTGTCTTTCGCTCAGATTCTGAGAGCTCTCCGTGCACGATCACGGCGGATACACCGGCATCCTGAAAGGCCCAGCGCACACATTCGGCATGGGCGACGGTCGAGCAGAACACGATCGTCTTGCGGTCGCCGGCCTTCTCACGCCAATGACGGATCACGGCATCGGTGATGGGAGTCTTGTTGAGAATCGCCTCGACTTCCGTCATGTCGAAGTCAGTGGCCGTGCGCCGGACCCGCGTCAACTGCTCCTGGGCGCCGACATCGATGACAAAGGTGCGTGGCGGCACGAGGTGGCCGGAGGCGATCAGCTCGCCGAGGGTGATTTGATCCGCGACGTTGCTGAAGACCTCCCGCAGTCCCTTGCCGTCACTGCGGGCAGGCGTCGCCGTCACCCCGAAGATCTGGGCGCGCGGGTTCTTGTCCAACACGCGGTCGATTACGCGGCGGTACGACGCCGAGGCTGCGTGATGCGCTTCATCGATCACCAGCAGATCGAGGATCGGGATGGCAGCGAGATGGTTGTCACGCGACAGCGTTTGCACCATCGCGAACGTGGCGCGCCCGGACCAGGATTTGTCCTTGGCATCGAACACGGAGGTGCTGACGCCCGGATTCACCCGTGCAAACTTGGTCAGGTTTTGGCCGGTCAGTTCATCGCGATGAGCGAGGATGCAGGCCTTGGCATCTGGCTCGGCCAACAAGCTGCCGGCCACCGCCGACAGCATGATGGTCTTGCCCGACCCGGTGGGGCCAACAGATAGGGTGTTGCCGTGTTGGGCGAGCGCCGCCAAAGAGCGCTCGACCAGCAGGGCTTGGCGGGGGCGGAGCATCATGGCGGCGTCCCCTTTACTGTGCCCAGCTCGGGCGACCCGGCACGGAGGCACGGCCCGTGGCCTGGGCATACGCGTTCGACCCGTTTGCGGGTGCTGGCGCTTTCGCCGCTCCCTGCGCGCCACCCATGAGGGCGGCGTAGTCCTTGTGGTCGGGCGTGATCGCGGCCTTGATCACGCTCTTGTCTTGGCCGTTCTGGTCTTTGTCCCAGTCGACCTTGCCGAGAAACTCGATGCCATCGAGATCGGCAAACCCGCTGATGCGGCGCGCGTTCTGCGCGGCAGGACTGTTGTCGCCAGGATGAACGCCGCGCGCTGAGTTGAGGATCGCCTTGACGAAGGTGCGGCCCATGTTGGCCCACTCAGGGCCTTTCGGACTGTGCAGGCCGATCAGCGACCACATCTTGCGACGGGCGAACTCACCCTCCATCACGACGAACTCGCAGTTCAGGTACACCGAGCCGGTGTTGTCGTTGCGGGTGGCGTAGCCGCCGGTCCATCCCTGCGACGGATCATCGAAGCCACCCGGCTTGATGGTCATGCGGACACGCACCAGCGCGCCTTTGGGAATCAGGTCGAAAGAGGTCTGTTCGGAGGCGGAATTGAAATCGAAGTAGGTCATGATCAGGACTCCTGAGTCGAAGTGGATTCGGGGATGGCAGCGGGCGCGGGGCGCGCGAAATCGAGCCGTTCGGTAGCGGGCCTGGCCGGGCCGGCGATCTTTTCCATGAGGCGGCCGAGGTGTGGCTCCTCGATCGGATCGAGCCGCCCGGAGCGGTCCTTGGCGGGGTAGCCCCATGCGTTCAGCGTGTGGCAGACGAAGGCGCGGTAACTGGCGCCGTCATCGGCCTTCAGCTCGGCCAGGGTGACGACCTCATCGACGATGCCGGGCAGTTCCAGGCCGGTCTTGGAGCCGTCGATCTGCAGCGAGAACACCCGGCGATTGAAATCGTCGAGGCGCTCGTCGAGGATGCCGACGAACCAGACGTTCTTGCCGCGCGTGTGCTGCAGGTGGGTCAGCCAGGCGATCATTTCCTGGCCCATCAGCCCATACGCACCCCGGCTGTCGGGTTTGCCGGTCTTCTCGGAGTAGGCCTGGGGCTGGCCTTTGCACCATTGCAGGCACAGGCGACCGGCCACGGTGATGGAGTCGACGAACACGGTGTCGTACTTGTCCAGCACGACCGGATCGCCGAAGCGCGCACACACGGCATCGAAGTGGGCCTGACTGAACGGCTGGTCGTCACGCAGCGCCGGGTTCGGTCCGCCGATGTACACCGCGAAGTCACGACACTCCTGCCAGGTGCGCGGACGGATCGTGTCGCCCGCCCAGCCCTCGACAGCCAGATCTCCAGCTTCAAGGTCGAAGAAGAGAGTGGCCGTGGGTTTCAGCGTCCAGAGTTGCGAGGTCTTGCCGATGCCGCTCTTGCCGACGAGCACGCCTTTCACGCCACGGCGCTCGGCCAGACGCTGGTCTGCAGTAATGATGGGGAGGCTCATTTGCCGGCCTCCTCGGTGCTGATGCTGGCGAACGCGTCAGCAACGGTGGTCATACCGAGCGCGCCACGCTTGCGGGCCATCTCGTACAGGTCACGCAGACCACTCAGACGGCGATGGATCAGACGGGATTCCGACTCCATGCCTTGGATCGCGAATGCCAGGTCATCGATGGTGGCGTCCTCAAGGCGACGCACGACTTCGTCGGGGCGATTGCCGTCCAGCGCCGGGATGCGGATGTTTTCAGGCAGATCACGGAGATACAGTTCGGGCTGCTTGCGCAGCAGTTCGAGTAGCGTAGGTTTGGTTTTCATGGTGATTACTCCTGAAGCAGAGCGAGACGAAAGCCCGGCTTGCCGGTCTTGAGGGTGCGTGCCGGGGCGAAGGCGTTCTTGAGCGACTCGGGCCACGAGTTGAACTTGGTTTCCGAAATCCGGTAGCTGATCTCCACGTACTCGGACGGGTCGTCACCGTTGGCGGCGATGCGCTGGGTGATCTCGGCAAGCCGCTTCTGATCCCAGTCGACTTTCTTGGGCAGATCGGCAGTGATGCGGACGTGCCCGTCGTCGAAATGGACGACGCCGGTATCCTTGCCAGCTGCCAGGCGGAGTTGGTGGGCGCGGTCGGCGTACTTGAGGTCCAGTGCGCGATCGACGTGCTCGACGATCGCCTTGGCAGCGGCGAGAAGATCAGCAGCGTCGTTCTTGAGCTGGAACAGGGACTCGCTGGCAAGCGCAGCTAGTTCGCCGGCCGGGGTGGTCAGGACTTCGTCGGGGGAGATGCGGTTCACAGCGCACCTCCCGCATTGACGCGTTCAGAGGTGCTCTTGCGCAGGCTCTCGGCCTCGTAGGCTTCGATGTCCTCGATGCGGTAAGCGACACGACCCTGCAGCTTCAGGAATACCGGGCCGATACCTTCGGAGCGCCAGCGTTCAAGCGTGGCTTCGCTGACTCCCCAACGTTCGGCCAATTGGCCTTGATTCAGATGTTTGACACTCACGATGCACTCCTTCTGGTTGTTGCGAATTCGTGAGGTCAGTTTCGAAGTCGGCCTGTGCGGGCGTCTGCCGCCGCCATGTACGGGCTGATGTACGGGCGCAGCTTCTGCGGGGAAAAGCGGGGCCCAGAAAGCAAAAAACCGCCCGAAGGCGGTTGTGCGTGGTGCTGCCAACTGGTGGCCGGTCAATCTCGGCGGAAGCCATACTTCCCCTTTTCAGGGTTGTCGATGTAGTCCTCCCAGTCGGTGTTGCCACTGAACAGGTTCTGCATGCGCTGACTGCGCGCCGTCTTCTTATCTGCATAGGCTGCGTCGAGAATTTCAGCGGCTGGGAGAATCCACCTGTCGTTGATGGCCTGCTCGAACATGTAGCGGACTGCCGCAGCCTGGCGCTCGCCTTTGATCGTCCAGGGCTTAGTCTTTGTGCGGATAGTCAGCGTGTTGGTGTATTCGTCAAAGTGCACCGGCAACACGGGTCGGATCGCGCCATCGGGTGGTGCGACCAGGATGCGGTGCAGCAGATCCATGTCGATGCATGGCGTTGCGACATAGTTGACGATTGCTTCTCGAAGCGACGCAAAGCGGTAGCTGCGCGGTGGGCGAACAAACTGCGGCAACACACCGCCAGACGACAAAATCAGGCCTTGGTCAGGAAGACTTGTCTGGCTGAAGTGGCGAAAAACCTCTTCGATGGAGTGCGCCAAGCCGCGAACGAGCCAGACGTCTGTCAAGGCGTGCCCGATTCGTGCCTTTCCCAAATGCCAAAGGGCATCGTCCAGCAGCGGCGCATCAATTCCTTTTCGCAAAGCCTGCGCGATACCCAGGAGATCGGCGATGGTGCTCAGGATTGCAGCTGGCCGAACGCTGTAGATGGCGACCTCGGCAGCGGGGACAGACTTCCACCGAAAGGTCTCAGGGCAGCGGTAGCGATACCGATCAGCTTGGTCATCTTCAGTCAGGTCGACTTGAACGAGATCATCATCAAGCGATGCTGGGTAGCTCCCGGCGTAGCCAACGCAGTCGGTCCACTGCTCCAGCAGCTTCGGCGTCAAAGATGTCCGCCGAAGGACACTCCACCCGGGTACCCCACGAAGCCGCTGTCCGTCGCCGTCGGCAATCGGCTGCCCAGACTGTTCGAACAGGTCGATCAGATCAAGCAGCGACTGTGTCGGCAGGGGCTTCGACGACATGGCCGATCTCCTTCACCAGATGCCATTTGGCCAGCAGTCGGTCGCACAGCGCCCGGTCCTTTTCCCGCTTGGTCTTGATGTTGCACTTGTTGTCGTCGCGCAGGATCACGGTGATCGTCCGTGCGCGGTCCTTGCCGACCTTTTTCAGCTTGATGGACAGCTTGGCGTAGTTGAGGTGGTGATCGCGGAAGTCGAAGGCGGGGCCGATCAACGACCGGGCGGCCGCGTAGATGTCATCGACGTCCTTGGTCCAGATCTTCACCAGGAGCGACCGGCCATTGCCGGCGGCGTAGCCGAGCTCGACGACCTTGACGAACGCAACCGGCTCGCCGGATAGGTCGAAATTACGCAGCGCCGCCAGGCTCTGGTAGTCGTATTGCTTGAGCGGGATCTTCTCGCCGGTGATTGGCGATTGCAGCAGGGTGTCCGCCACGATGCGCGCCAACGCTTCGCGGCCCGACGTATCTTTCGACAGCACCTCCAGATGCCCATTGGCCGGCTCGTAAGTGATGTGCGAAGACACCGCCCGGATCACCTCCTGGGGCACCAATTCGCTCGCCTGCACGCAGTCGATGATTTCCGGCGGACGGTTGTGGTGGATGCTGATTTGGTACAGGTCCACGTCTTCGCCGGTCTGCGTGTCGGGCCGCAGACGCTTGAAGATCTGGACCGCGACAGCGTCATCGGAGCACCCCAGTTGTTGTGCGACGGTCTGATGGAATGCCGTCTTGGCCGTCGCGTCGTCGAGTACCGCTAGGTTGGCAGGTGCCATGAAACCGGAGTAGCAGGAGGCGCTTTGCCGGAACACGTCGGCCTGTCGGGCGTTGAGGGCTTCCTCGAAGATCACGGGTTCATGAATGTGCAGCCACAGCGCCCGCTCGTACTGGTTCGGAATCGCGGCGAAGGCTTCCCGAGCAGCGTCATCGAAGATGTCGTCCTTGAAGCCGTCGATGACGTCCTGGCCGGCGCCATCCGACAGCAGCACGATCCGTTCGGCCACTTCTTCGATCCGCTGCCGCTCGCCCACCCCAAGAGCCGCGAGCACAGCCTCCATCTGTTCACGCTGTTCTTTCTTGGTCTTCTTGGCGTCCAGATCTGGCATGACGAGGCTGAACTCATCCACCATGAATTCACGGAACACCTCCGGCGGCAGGTGGCCCAGGAGCTTGCTCAGGTTTTCTGCATCGTTCATCTACGTACCCCTCAAAAGGTTGGATCGGCTTGTTATCAGCCTCGACGGCCCCTTCTTCTTGTTGGGGTGTGCAGACCGATGGCGTTCGGTGTACCGAACGATTCAGATTGTCACGGAGCGATTATGGGTTTGTCAAGCAGGTACGAATTCGTTCGGCGTAGTGGTATTATTTTCGGATTGAAGCCAACATATGAGGAGATGCCGGTGCCATCGCCCCTGGGGGACAAGCTCCGCGCGCTGCGGAAACAAAAGAAGCTCAGTCTGGAACAGTTGGCCGAACTGACCGACTCCAGCAAGAGCTACATCTGGGAACTGGAAAACAAAGACGATCCGAAACCATCGGCCGAGAAGATCGGCAAGATTGCCGCTGTCCTCGAGGTCACCACGGAGTTCCTGCTGACCGAGTCGGCAACCACCCCGGACGAGGAAGTGCTCGACGAGGCCTTCTTCCGTAAGTACAAGAACATGTCCGAGCCGGACAAGAAGAAGATCCGCAAGATCCTCGATGCCTGGGAAGATGAATGACGGACGCGAAAAAGCCCATGGCCGAGGCCAACCGCATCTCGTCCATGCTCAACACGGTTCTCGGTGCGGATCGCTTTCCGGTCAAGGTTGACGAACTGGCGCTGGAGTATTCCCGCCAGTGCTTTGCAGACTCGCCGATCGACACGGTTCGGGGCGAGGATCTCGACGGTTTCGATGGCCTGTTGAAGGCCAACAAGGCGCGCTCGAAGTGGCTGCTCCTCTACAACAGCGCCACCCCGTCGGAAGGCCGCAAGCGCTTCACGATCGCGCATGAATTCGGTCACTACATCTTGCACCGCCACCAGCAAGACCTGTTCGAATGCGGCGACGACGACATCGAGACTGGGGACAACAACGAGCGCGACATCGAGGCCGAGGCGGATCTGTTCGCTTCGACCCTGCTGATGCCGCTGGACGACTTTCGGCGCCAGGTCGACGGGCAACCGATCAGCTTCGATCTGCTCGGTCACTGCGCCGATCGCTACGGGGTCTCGCTGACGGCTGCCGCCCTGCGCTGGACCGAGATCGCTCCCAAGCGCGCCATACTGGTGGCCAGCCGCGACGATCACATGCTCTGGGCCAAGTCGAACAAGGCAGCGCTCAGGTCCGGCGCCTACTTCGCGACGCGCAAGAACACCATCGAGCTGCCGCACGATGCGCTGGCGCACAGCTACAACGCCTTTGGCATGGCCGACAGCCAGACAGGGCGTGCCCAGTCCTGGTTTGTCCGTGAACCCGCCAGCATGCCGGTCACGGAGATGACGCGCGTCGCGGGTCAGTACGACTACACGCTGACACTGCTATTGCTGCCTGAGGCCGAGTGGCAGGGAGCGCGGCACGATGATGAGGAACCGGAGGAAGACACTTACGACCGCTTCATCCGCAATGGCCAGTACCCGGTTCGATAGCTGATGGCGGATCGATCATGAGCGCCCACAAGTGGCAATTCGCTTCCCGCTTTCGCCGTCATTCCTTTGGTTGGCGGTCCGACACGCCGGTGCAGCGGATCAAGGAAGCCATCACGGAGATCAAGCAGGTCGCCCGCAAGGAGCCCGTGCTCGCAGCTGAGGGGGCCATTACCCTGCTGGAAAAACTCTCGCCGGCGCTGGAACAGGTGGACAGTTCATCGGGCGCACTGGGTTCGGCCGTCAACAAGGCCATCGATACCCTGGTGCCCATCATCGTCAAGGCTGATGTCGAGCCGAAGCTGCGACAACGCTGGCTCGAACGCTTGTGGCAAGCGCTGCAGGATGACGAGATGTCCTACATCGAACTGCTCGGCGATTACTGGGGCGAGTTGTGCGTGACGCCGGAACTGGCGTCGCACTGGGCCGATGAGTTTTTGCCGGTCGTCGAGAGCGTGTGGAGCCCGAAGGCTTCCGGACATGGATTCTTCAAAGGCACCAGCGCCTGCCTGGCATCGATGTACGCGGCGGGCCGCCACCAGGAACTGTTGGCGTTACTCGACAAGGCGCGGTTCAAGTGGTGGCACGATCGACGCTGGGGCGTGAAGGCATTGGCAGCGATGGGCAAGAAGGCGGAGGCGATCCGCTACGCCGAGGAGTCGCGCGGCCTCAATGATCCTGGCTGGCAGATTGCTCAGTCCTGCGAAGAGATCCTGTTGTCCTCCGGTTTGCACGACGAGGCCTACCGCCGCTATGCCATCGAGGCAAATCAGGGCACAACGAATCTGGCGACGTTTCGCGCCATCGCCAAGAAGTATCCCCACAAGCAACTGGAAGAGATCCTACGCGACCTGGTGGCCAGCACGCTTGGCGCCGAGGGCAAATGGTTCGCTGCTGCGAAGGATGCGGGCTTGTTTGATGTGGCGATCGAACTGGCTACGCGCAGCCCGACCGATCCGCGCACGCTGACCCGCGCTGCCCGTGATTACGCCGAAAAGCAGCCAGCATTCGCGCTCTCAGCCGGCTTGGCCGCGTTGCGCTGGATCTCTCTTGGACACGGCTATGAGATCACCGGCGCGGATGTGCTCGATGCTTATTCGGCAGTCACGCAGACGGCAGTGAATGCAGGTGTTCCAGTCCCGCAGATCAACGAGCAGATCCGGGACATGATCGCCAGCACCCAGCCCGGCAATTCGTTGATGACGACCATCCTTGCCCGTCATCTGGCGAACTAAACTGGACCAGCTTTTCGCAGCAACCCGCATCGGTTCGCACAACTCCGAAACTCCCTCATGGTGTCGGCGGCAGTCCATCCGGACAATTTCACTGCATGTGAGTTTGACCGAGAGGACCGCCACCAATGCATCAAATCAACCATCTACCACCGGAGCGGATGACGCCGGAACAGCGTCGCCACGAGATCGCGTCGTTGCTGGCCAACGGCCTGGCACGCTTGCGTATCACCGACGCAGAAGAGTCCGCAGATATGGCCGGAGCGAGCGGGTTTGAGCTTGGCTTCTCTGGCAACCAGCGCGTTCATACAGACCCCGTCAACAAGACAACTACGGAGTCGAAATGAGCACGCAAATACCATCGTTTTCCACGCCGCCATCGGTGGCGGCGCAGATCGCCAGGTTGCCCGAGATGCCGATGGCAGAGATCCGGGCACTCTGGCAGAAACTGGTCGGTGGCGACACGCCCACCCACAACCGCCAGTTCCTCGAACGCCGGATTGCCTACCGGCTGCAGGAGCTGGAGTTCCGCAAGGTCGACGCCAACCTGCTGGATCGCAACCAGCGCCGCATCGAATCTCTGGTCGAAACCGGCAAGGTGAAAAAACGCGACCGCGATTACCGCCCGGCCGCAGGCACGGTGCTGGTCCGCGAATACAAAGGCATCGAGTACCGCGTGATCGCGACCGCCGACGGCCAGTATGACTTCCAGGGGCGCATGTACCCGAGCCTCTCGATGATCGCCCGCGAAATCACCGGCATGCGTTGGTCGGGTCCGCTGTTCTTCGGCCTCAAGCCGCCATCCAACACTAAGACCAAGCCATCCACCAAGAAAAGAGGTGGACGATGAGCGAAGTCTTGAAGCGCCGCATGCGCTGCGCGGTCTATACGCGCAAATCCACTGATGAAGGGCTGGACCAGGAATACAACTCGATCGACGCCCAGCGCGACGCCGGTCACGCCTACATCGCCAGCCAGCGCGCCGAAGGCTGGATACCGGTCGCCGACGATTACGACGATCCCGCCTTTTCCGGCGGCAACATGGAACGACCGGCGCTCCAGCGAATGATGGCGGACATTGAAGCCGGCAAAATCGACGTGGTCGTCATCTACAAGATCGACCGCCTGACACGTAGCCTCGCGGACTTCTCCAAGATGGTCGAAGTGTTCGAGCGCTACGGTGTGTCGTTCGTGTCGGTCACCCAGCAGTTCAACACGACGACCTCCATGGGCAGGCTGATGCTGAACATCCTGCTGTCTTTCGCCCAATTCGAGCGCGAGGTCACCGGCGAGCGCATCCGCGACAAGATCGCAGCCAGCAAGCGCAAGGGCATGTGGATGGGCGGCGTACCGCCGCTGGGCTATGACGTCAAGAACCGGCGGTTGGTGCCCAACGAGCGCGAAGCCAAACTGATCCGGCACATCTTCCAGCGATTCGTCGAACTCGGCTCCAGTACTGCCTTGGTCAAGGAGCTGAAGCTGGATGGCGTAACGTCGAAGGTGTGGACCACTCAAGACGGCAAGACCCGGGATGGCAGACCGATCGACAAGGGCCACATCTACAAGCTCCTCAGCAACCGAACCTACCTTGGTGAGTTGCGGCACAAGGACCAGTGGTACCAGGCCGAACACCCGCCCATCATCAGCCGCGAATTGTGGGACAGCGTCCACGCGATCCTGGAGACGAATGGCCGAGTGCGGGGCAACACGACGCGGGCAAAGGTTCCCTATCTGCTCAAGGGGATTGTGGTCGGCAACGACGGGCGCGCACTGTCGCCGTGGCACACCACCAAGAAGAATGGCCGGCGCTACCGTTACTACGTGCCCCAGCGCGACGCCAAGGAACACGCGGGCGCCTCGGGGTTGCCGCGATTGCCGGCCGCGGAACTCGAATCGGCGGTGCTTGACCAACTGCGCGCGATCCTGCGTGCCCCGAATCTGCTCGGCGACATGCTGCCGCAAGCGATCAAGCTCGATCCAACCTTGGACGAGGCGAAGATCACCGTGGCCATGACCCGGCTCGACGCGATTTGGGATCAACTGTTCCCGGCGGAGCAGACACGGATCGTGAAATTGCTGGTCGAGAAGGTGGTCGTGTCGCCCAATGACCTCGAGGTGCGGCTGCGCGCCAACGGCATCGAACGGCTGGTGCTGGAGCTGCGTCCCGAGCCCGTCGAGCAACAAGCGGAGGCGCTGGTATGAGCGACATCCGCATCCAGAAGACCGGCGAGCCGGACATCCTGCAGACCAGCGACGGCAGGCTGACCCTGTCCGTGCCGATCCAGATCAAGCGCCGCAGTGGCCGCAAGTTGGTCACTCTCCCGAACGGTGAGACTGCACCGGTCAGACCGTGGGACGTTGCACCGACCTCCATTCAATTGGCGCTGGCCAGGGGGCACCGCTGGCTGGCGATGCTGGAATCGGGGGAAGCGAAGTCTTTGAAGGAGATCGCCACACGGGAAGGCATCGACAACAGCTACGTCAGCCGGATGGTGAATCTGACCACGCTAGCCCCCGATATCGTGGCGGCCATCCTGGACGACGCATTGCCGAACCACGTCACGCTGTTCGATCTGGCGGTCGATCCGCCAGCGCTGTGGGATGAGCAGCGGGAGAGAGTCGGGCTTTGAGGTGGAAACGCCACCTCAGCTCAACATGCCCTTGAGATCCTTGAGCATCAGGAACAGATGGTACGGATCAGTCGGGCTGGGCTCGAATTCCCACGATTCGTACCACTGTCGCGCTGCGTCGTCTTTGGCATGCACCAACAGGCAGCGAATGCCGGCGATGTCGGCAGCCTGTGCCGTGCGCAGCAGGGCGTCCTTGAGCAAGGCCTGGCCCAGTCCTTTGCGCTGATGTTCCTTGTCCACCGCGAGCCGGGCCAGGATCATGACCGGCACTGGGTGGCGCGCCAGCCCCTTCATCACTCTCGACGGCGCGGCTTCCGGATCGACGCTACCAACGGCCAGGCTGTAGAAGCCGACCACCACGTCACCCTGGCAGCAGACATAGGTCTGCGCGCTGTTGGCCTTCTGGTTGACGAGCGCGTAGCGCTGCAGGAACTGGTTCAGCGCGACCTGGCCGCAGTCGAACGCATCGACCTGATCCGTTGCCGCGAGCTTGCGAACGGGTGAGTAGTCAGCGCTCAACCCAGCGCCCCGGGCTCACGCAGCAACTTCTTCAGGCGCGGCTTGCTTTGCACCGGGCGGTCCAGCGCTTCCTGGAACGCCTGCCACTGTGTGTCGTCCAGTACGAACTGACGACGATCTGCCAGCGTCTGCGCGGCCGCCGTCACGCCCGCGTCGAGCAGGAACTCGCTGACGTTCTTGTGGCAGGCGCGTGCGGCTTCCTGCAGCAGTTGCTTGACTGGCGTACTGGCGCGAACGTCAATGCGTTCGGTCTTGGAAAGATTCGGGGTGCTCATGGTGCCCCTCCGGACTGATCTTGGATGCCCTTATTGTAGGCGTCCGGACATTGTCCTGACAAGGAGTTTCTTGTCTTGGCCACCATCCAAGCACGTACTTCCGCGTTGCCATATGTCGGTAGTCCCCGATAACTACCGACGAAACGCAACCGCAGCGTTTCCTTCGCCACCCGATGCTGCACAAATTCGCCAGGAGCGAATTTGGACGACGAAGTCGGCCCCGCAGGGGCGAACCCCATGGATGGGGTGAGCAATCCAATCGCTTGATTCGTCCGCGCGTAACTCTTTGATCTGTTAGGGGGCCGTGTTGGGGTCTCTGCGGACTTCGGGCCAGTTTCAGGGAGCGAGGTCGGAGCGAGGAATGGCCAGGAGAGAGTGGCCTGACGACGCTGGCGCCCGACATCGTGGCGGCCATCCTGGACGACGCACTGCCGAACCACATCACGTTGTTCGATCTGGCGGTGGACCCGCCGGCGCTGTGGGATGAGCAGCGGGCTGGGATCGGGACGAAATACTCTGCCTGTTGGGAATAAACGCGGCTCGACGCAGCGCCTTGCGGTCGTCTCGGGCGACCCCAGCGTAATCAATCATTCGGTAGGGGCAGTGTGCAATCCGGGGTTTGTTCGCGTAAACCTGTCAGAAGCTCATCCAGTAGTGTGGCGAGCGCCGTGGCCTTTTCGAGCGGAAAATGCGTGGTGGCGGCGAGTTCGGCGGGAATGCAGGCGCAATGCGAGCGCAGCGCATCGCCGGCCTTGGTCAGATAAATCTCGACGATGCGTTCATCATCTTGGCGGCGCTGACGTTGCACCAGTCCTTGCAGCTCGAGCCGCTTGAGCAGCGGGGTCAGCGTGTTGGTATTGAGCAGGGCGCGCGCGCCGATGCGAGACACTGGGCAGGGCGCGTCTTCCCACAGGATCATCAGCACGATGTACTGCGGGTAGGTCAGCCCCAGCGGCTCCAGCAGAGGCTGATAGAGCCGCGTGATCAGGCGCGAGGCGGCGTACAGGCGAAAGCACAACTGAAGATCGAGGCGCAGGTGATCCTCGGGGTTGGCATCGCCCGGAGGCGCTGATAATGACCGTCTGCTCATCTCAGGCCGCCCCGAGAGCCTTGGCAAGGAGCTGATCGATCTTGTCGGGACGCGTGGTGGGGGCGAAGCGGCGCAGCGGCTGACCGTCCCGGCCGATCAGGAACTTGGTGAAATTCCACTTGATCTGGCGACCGACGAGGCCAGGGAGTTGCATGCTCAGCCACTTGAACAGCGGATGCGCATTGGGCCCTTTGACATCGACCTTTTCAAACATCGGGAAGCTCACGCCGTAATTGACAAGGCAACTGCCTTCAATGGTATCGGCGTCGCCGGGCTCCTGATTGCCGAACTGGTTGCAGGGAAAACCCAGCACCACGAAACCCTGGCCGGCATATTTTCGATACAGGGACTCCAGCCCCGCGTACTGGGGCGTAAAACCGCATTTGCTGGCGGTGTTGACGACCAGCACCACCTGTCCGGCGTAGCGGGAAAGCTCGACCGGCTCGCCGCGCAGGGAACGGGCCTGGAAATGATGAAATTCGCTCATGGGACTCTCCTGGGAAGGCTCAGCGCAGTTCCAGCGCGACGTCGACGTTGCCGCGTATGGCATTGGAATAAGGACAGACGGCATGCGCCTGCTCCACCAGCGCCTGTGCCTGTTCCCGCGGCAGGCCGGGCAGGGTCACCACCAGTTTGACCGCCAGCGCGAAACCGCCCTGGTCATTGGGCCCGATGCCCACCGTGGCGTCGACGCGGGTTCCCTCCAGGGTGATCTTCTGCTGCCGGGCGACATGGATCAGCGCGTTCTCGAAGCAGGCGGCATAGCCGCCGGCGAACAGCTGCTCGGGGTTGGTGCCCGCGCCGCCACTGCCTCCCAGACTTTTGGGCAGGCTCAATTGCAGATCCAGCGCGCCATCGTCGGTGGTCACGTGGCCGCTGCGGCCGCCGATGGCCGAGGCATGGGCTTCATAGAGGATGTTCATTGAGGGTGCTCCTGATGAGGGTGTCTTGCTAAATAATATCGCGCGCGATACAATCGCACAAGACACCTGCGCTTCATTCTGATCCGCGATTGAGTCGCTGTGTGGCGGTTTGGATTGGCAACGGGTCTGAACGCGAGTCTTTTGATAGAAAAGGAGAACGGTCATGCAATATCGTCAATTGGGTCAATCCGGACTGTTGGTATCCGAGTTGTGCTTCGGCACGATGCCGTTTGGCGCCAAGGGCTATTGGGAAGTGGTCGGCGGCCTGGATCAGGCGGCGGCGCAGCGCCTGGTGGATATCGCCATCGACGGCGGCATCAATTTTTTTGACACGGCCGATGTCTATTCCCACGGTCAGTCGGAGGAGATTCTCGGCAAAACCTTGCAGGGCAAGCGTGATCAGGTGGTGCTGGCCACCAAGGTGCGTGGTCGCATGAGTGCCAACATCAACGACGTGGGTCTGAGCCGACACCACATCATTCAAAGCTGCGAGAACAGTCTGAAGCGTCTGGGCACCGACTACATCGATCTCTACATTGTCCACAGCTTCGATTTCATGACGCCGCTGGAGGAAACCCTCTCGGCGCTCGATGACCTGGTGCGTCAGGGCAAGGTGCGCTATCTGGGCTGTTCCAACTACTTCGCCTGGCAGCTCATGAAGGCGCTGTCGATCTCCGAGCGCAAGCACCTGGAGAAGTTCGTCTCGCTGCAGGCCTACTACTCGCTCGTCGCTCGTGACGTGGAATACGAACTGGTGCCGCTGTGCGAGGACCAGGGCCTGGGTCTGACACCCTGGTCGCCGTTGGCAGGAGGCTTCCTGACCGGCAAGTACCCTCGGGGGAACCAGAAAGCGCAGGAAGGCCGCCGCAGCCGGGAAGAACAAAACTTCCTCCAGCTCGACGAGGATCGCGCTTACGCCATTCTTGACGAAGTGCAGCGGATCGCCAGTGAGCGCGGCGTAAGCCCTGCCCAAGTGTCTCTCAACTACCTGTTGCGCAAGCCGACGGTGAGTTCGGTGCTGATTGGTGCAACCAAGCCAGAACAGCTCGAGGACAACCTCAATACCGTGGCCTGGTCACTGACGCCGGAGGAAGTGGCCCGGCTCGACGCGGTCAGCGAGCCGCCGCGCATGTATCCGAAGTGGATGCTGGATTTCACGCGTCTCGATCGGGACGATCCTCAAATGATGCTTTGATCGTGATGTCGACGAGGGCTCGAAGCCGAGCCTCGTACGAATACAATGGACTACCCCTCCAGGTAGTCCATGATTTCTGCCGCCCTCCCGTCGGTAGTTATCAATATGTACCGACGAAACGCAACCGCAGCGTTTCCTTCGCCACCCGATGCTGCAATCCAACCGCTTGATTCGTCCGCGCGTAACTCTTTGATCTGTATGGCGCTGACTTATGGCCTTTGCGGACTTCGGGCCAGTTTCGGAGAGCGGGGTCGGAGCGAGGAATGGCCAGGAGAGAGTGGAATATGGCTCGGAACGGCCAATTCTGGCGGTTGGCGAAGTCCGCAGGCTTCCGCAGAAACCCCCAACAACACGCAGGAACCGGCGCGATCAGGCAAGAAAAAACCCCAACCGAGAACGGTTGGGGTTTCGTTATTGGTGGAGCCGGGGGGATTTGAACCCCCGTCCGCCAGCTCTCCGCTATCGGTTCTACATGCTTAGCCAGCTCTACTGAGTTAACTCCGCGCCGCCCGAGTGGCAGGGTGCTTGGAGCGAGCTGTATGAGTTTTAGCCGTTACGTCTACAGCGAACTTGGCGGCGATCCTGTTCTGTCTGACGATCACTTCGGGTTTACAGGCATCCCCTGGTGATCGCTGGCGCCGAAGCGACCAGATGAAGGTTAGGCGGCTAGCGCGTACCCTTCGTAGTTGTCGTCGTTGGCAACTATAGGTTTGCAACAGTTGATTTACGAGTTCTGTTACCAACTCGGCATGCCCCTCAAGTTTCGTTACCGGCGTCGAATCCTAATCGGCCCCAAAACCCTTGGTGCTACTTTATGAGGAGGCATTCTACGGCAAAGCTGAGACAGCGTCGATGTCCGTCTGCCTTACACTACGTATTGGAAGCTGATTCCTCGTATCAGGATATGTCATGAAGCAGATGTGGCTGGGGTTCGCCGTAGCTGGGGCGTCGTCGACATGAGGTCGTTGCCGCGCAATTCGTTGAGGCGCTGGATCTGGCGGGCGTTCGTGCAAAGCGCGCTGATTCCGCTGGTGCTGGTGGAGTCGGTGTTGATCACGGTCTATCTGCTGACCAACGGGGCGATTCGCGATGCCCAGGTGGGGCATTTGCAGCAGAGCGCACTGCAGGACCTGGAAAGCGCCGCCCAGCGCGAGGGGCAGATCATCGACAGCCGCCTGCAGGGCATCGAGGCGCAGGTAAAGATCTATCGCGATGCCACCACCCATGCGCTCCTGGATACACGCTTTCAGCCCGACGATCTGGAGCGGACACGGCATGCGGTGACGTCCACCGGGGTGTTCTACAGCCGCTCCGACGACGGCCGGGCGGCGTCGTTCTACGCCAACAGCACCCCGCTGGAGAAGCAGGATCACGAGAAGGCCCTGCGCCTGTCCCAGGCCGATCCGCTGATGCGTTCGATCGACGACGCCAATCCTCTGGTCGCGGCCGTGTATTTCAACACTTGGGATAATTACAACCGCATCTACCCGTTTTTCATGACGCCCGAGCAGTATCCCCATGACATGGTGATACCGGACTACAACTTCTATTACCTCGCCGACGCCCGGCACAATCCCGAGCGCAAGGTGGTCTGGACCGATGTCTACCTGGACCCGGCCGGCCAGGGCTGGATGATGTCGGCCATCGCGCCGGTATACCGCGGCGATTTCCTCGAGGGCGTGGTGGGGCTGGATATCACGGTGGGGCAGATGCTCGCCGAGATCGGTTCGCTGCAGGTGCCCTGGCAGGGCTATGCCATGCTGGTGAGCCGTGACCACAGCATCATGGCGCTGCCCGCGGCCGGCGAGCGGGATTTCGGCCTGCGTGAGCTGACCCAGTATTCCTACGACGAGGCGGTGCGTCGCGAGGTGCTCAAGCCGGAGGATTTCAGCCTGGCTCGGCGCCGCGAGATGCAGCCGTTGTTGCAGGCGATGGCGGCCGATGAGCGGCGGGTTCAGGAGGTGATGCTCGGCGGGCGCAAGCAGATGGTGGCCTGGAGTGAGATTCCGCAGACCGGTTGGCGCCTGCTGTTGGTGGTGGACGAGGCGAATATCTTCCGGGAGACCAATCGGCTGGCCGAGCGCTACCAGCAGATCGGCTATCTGTTGATCGCCGGGCTGGTGTTCTTCTACCTGGTGTTTTTCGCCTGGATGTGGGTGCGCTCGCGGCGTTTGAGCAGCGAACTGTCCCGGCCGATCGCCGGTATCGTCGGAATGATGCGCAGCCTCGGGCAGGGCGATTACCGTCCCGCTGCGCCGGAAACCCGCATCGACGAGCTGGCCAGCATGGCGGAGGCCGTCCAGCAGACCGGCGCCCAGCTGGAAGCCAGCGAAGCGGAGCGTTTCCTCGCCCAGCGCAATCTCGAACTGGTGCTGGAAGGCACCACCGAGAGCATCTGGGAGGTGGACGGGCAGGGCGAAAGCATCAAGATCAGCGGACGCTTCGTCGAGCGTTTCGGGCTGCGTAGCAGCGAAATGCCGCTGAGCGAGTTCAACCTGCGGGTGCACCCGGACGATCTGGAGCGCCTGCGTCATTTGCGGCGCAGCTTCGCCGAGAGCGGCGAGGACCATTTCGACGCCGAGTACCGGTATGCCGATGCCCAGGGCAATTACGCCTGGCTGCTCAGCCGGGGCAAGGTGCTGGAACGGGATGCTGAGGGGCGCGCCTTGCGGGTAGCCGGCACCCATGTGGACATCACCCGGCTCAAGCAGGTCCAGGAGGACTTGCGTCATGCCAGCCTGGAGGCGCAGGCCGCCAGCCAGGCGAAGAGCCGCTTCCTGTCCAGCATGAGCCACGAACTGCGCACACCGCTGAACGCCATTCATGGCTTCGGCCAGTTGATAGAACTGGAGTTACAGAGCAAGCCGGATGTCGAGCAGGAAACCATCTACGCGCGGGAAATCGTCAACGCCAGCCGGCACCTGTCCTCGCTGGTGGACGACATCCTCGATCTGTCCAGCATCGAGAGCCGCCGCCAGCAGTTGCAACTGAAGCCGGTGGAAGTGGGCTCGCTGCTGGCCGGTTGCGTGGAGCTGGTGCAGCCGGAGGCACAGTTGCGCAAGCAGCAGGTGCAGCTCATGGCCTCCGATCAGCCGCTCTACGTGCAGGCCGATGCTCGCCGGCTGCGTCAGGTGATGCTCAATCTCCTGTCCAACGCCATCAAGTACAACGCACCCCAGGGGCTGGTCAGCCTCGGTTACGAGGTGCGTCCCGACTGCGTGCGGTTGTGGGTCGAGGATTGCGGCCCGGGTCTCAGCGAGGAGCAGCAGGCGCAGTTGTTCCAGCCGTTCCAGCGCCTGGGACGGGAGAATTCGAATATTCCGGGAACCGGCATCGGGCTGGTGCTGTGCCGCGAGCTGGCCAGCCTGATGGAGGGCGAGATGGGCTTCAGCAGCTCGCCGGGAGCGGGCAGCCGCTTCTGGATCGATCTACCGGGCGCCGCTGCGCCAAGCCTGGCACCGGAGGCCGATGGCGCACCGGCGGAGCCGGAGCCCTTGCCGTGGGTGCTCTGCGTGGAGGACCACCCGGCCAGCCTGAAGGTGTTGCAGGAGGCCTTGCGCTCCCTGGCCGAGCTGGAAGGCGTGGGCTCGGTGCAGCGGGCCCTGGCGGTGCTGCGCGAGCGTACGCCGGACATGCTCCTGCTCGATCTCGACCTGCCCGACGGCAGCGGCCTGGAGGTGCTGGATGCCATGGCCCAGCAGCCGCGGCTGGTGTCCGTCCCGGTGCTGGTGGTGAGTGCGGTGGTGGATCAGGAACTGTTCGCCGAGGCGCGTCGGCGCGGTGCGCAGGCGTGTATCAGCAAACCGGTGGATCTACAGCAGTTGCGGCGGATTGCCGTCAGTCTGCTGCAGCGCGAGGACAGGCGGACGGCCGGCAGCCTGTCCCGTTGAGGCACCGAAGGCGCCGTGCGGCGCCTTCGGTAGCGGCTCAGTTGCTGGCGCCCAACAGGTTCAGGGCTTCACCGAGGACTTGCACGGACTGGGCATGGTTGCCTGCCTTGTGCAGCTCTTCGCCCTCGGCGCGGAGTTTCTTGACCTGGGCCAGGGTGGCCGGGTCGCTGGGTGGGCTGGTTTTCAGGATTTCGTCGATCTTGGCCATGTCGGCCGGGCAATGCATGGCCCAGAGTGGGGTGCAGATCAAGGCGGCAGCGAAGAAAGCGAACAGGCGGCGCATGGGGGCTCTCCTGTGGCGGGGTGGGAATTCAGTATAGGAAATCCCACCGCGTGCGCAGGAAAGTCGCTCATGCGCCAAAGGGCCTACGGATGAGTTGTATTACTGGGTAGTGCCGCCACCGTTGGTTTCATTCCCTTCGCCCTGGCGAGTTATCGCCTGCAGAGCTTTCTCGGCATGGCTCGCGCAGGTCTCCAGGTCGCCAGCGGCGCGCGCTTCCTCGGCAGCCTTGCGGTGCTCTTCGACGTTCTCCTTGATCGGGTCGCTGGCTGTCATGGTGGCCATCGTGTCGTCGAGTTTCTGCAGATTGACCGCGCAGAGGTCCTCGGCGAAAGCCGGAGCCGTCAACAGAGTGGCAGTGATCAATAAGATTGTGCGTTTCATGGTGCTCTCCTGGGTAAGGTTGAAACCTGTGGCTGGGATAGGCCGACAGGTCACGCTTACTGGCTGATCATCGGTGCATTCAGCTGTTGCAGGGCGCGATCGGCAATGGCGATGCATTCGGCATAGCGACCGTCGTCCTGGGCTTCTTCGGCCTGGTCCTTGAGATCTTCGACGACGTCTTCGAGGGCGCCGTCGGGATCGAGGCTTTCGATGGCCGCTTCGAGTTGCTCCAGCCGGCTTTCGCACACTTCGCTATCGCTGATGGCGAAGGCCGCCGGACTGGCCAGCAGCGTGGCTGCGATGAGCAAGGCAGCAGGTTGCATGGACACCTCCTCGTTCCGCTCCACCGGTCACACCGGCGGGGTGGAACCTCCTTGGGCCCGTAACGGATGGGCTTAAAAAAATGGACTGCGGCTGGCGGCAAGCGTTTCATTTTTCTGTCGCCAATGTCGGGACAGGAGAGCCGGGCAGGCGAAAAAAAGCCCCGCGAACGGGGCTGAAAAGAGGGTGTCAGGTGGCTTTCGGCCGTGTCACCCGGTCGACCAGGTAGACCAGGCCGTGATAGTCGATGCCGCCATGTTGGCTCAGGCCGATCTCGCAGGTGCGGCTGGTGGAGATGCCTTCTTCGCAGTGCTGCACCGCGTCTTTCAGGCTGCGCAGCGCGTGGCCGTTCAGCTCCGGTGTGGTGAAGCCCTTGTCGCCGGCGAAGCCGCAGCATTGGATGCCTTCCGGGACCACCACGGTCTTGGCGCAGCGCCGGGCGATGTCGATCAGCGCCGGGCCTTCGCCGAGGTGTTGGGTGCTGCAGGTGACGTGGACCGCGATGGGAGCCTCCTGGGGCTCGAACTCCAGGCGATCGAGCAGGAAGGTGCGGATGAAGCGCACCGGGTCGTAGACCTTCAGCCGCTCGTCCGCCAGCTCCTGGACCAGCCGCAGGGTGCAGGGGCTGGTGTCGCAGTAGATCGGGTCGAGCCCGCCACGGCTGGCTTCGAGCAGCGCGTCGAGGGTTTCCCGACGCTTGCGCTCGGCCTGATCGGCGTAGCCCTTGGAGGCGAAGGGTTGGCCGCAGCAGAGGTTGTTCAGGTCATCCGGGAAAACCACTTGGTAGCCGGCCTTTTCCAGTAGGGCGCGGGTCTTGTCGATCAGCGGGACTTGCTCCGCGTCGGTGGCCGACGGGCCCATGGCGCGGGACACGCAGGCGGCCAGGTAGACGACGCGGGGGCGCTGGTCGCCGCTCGGTTTGGGTAGGCGCAGGGTCTGCAGCGGCTGCGGCATCGCTGGCGTCCACTGCGGCAGGCGCTCGCCGGAGGCCTTGCGCAGCGCCGCCGAGGTCTTCGCCAGCAACGGGGCGCCGAGCAGCAGCCGGGCGCCGTTGGCCACATGGAGTATGAAACGTGTGCCTTGTACGGCCGTGGCGAAGTGCCCGGCCAGCCAGTCGGCGGTGCGCGTGTTGTCCGCGTCCAGGCTGCGCAGTTTGCGAACCAGGTCGCCGGTGTTGATGCCCACTGGGCAGCGCTGGGCGCAGAGGCCGGTGGCGGCGCAGGTGTCGATGCCGTGGTAGTGGTAGTCGCGCTCCAGTGCTTCGGTGTCTTCGCCCCGGCGCTTCTTCGCCTGGATATCGCGGTACATGACGATGCGCTGGCGCGGGGTCAGGGTCAGGCCGCGCGAGGGACAGACCGGCTCGCAGAAGCCGCATTCGATGCACTTGTCGACGATGGGATCGGCGGCCGGCAGCGGCTTGAGGTTCTTCAGGTGGATGTCCTTGTCCTCGCTGAGCACTACGTCCGGATTGAGGATGCCGAGCGGATCGAGCAGGTGCTTGATCCGCCACATCAGCCGGTACGCCTCGCTGCCCCATTCCAGCTCGACGAACGGCGCCATGTTGCGCCCGGTGCCATGCTCGGCCTTCAGCGAACCGCCGAACTCCACCGCCACCAGCTGAGCCACGTCCTGCATGAAGGCTTCGTAGCGGGCCACCTGCTCGGGCGAATCGAAGCCCTGGGTGAAGACGAAGTGGAGATTGCCCTCCAGGGCATGGCCGAACAGGATGGCTTCGTCGTAACGGTGCTTCTCGAACAGGCCGATGAGGCGGTTGACGCCCTCGGCCAGTTGCTCGATGGGGAAGGTCACGTCTTCGATGATGACGGTGGTGCCGGTCTGGCGCACGGCGCCGACAGCGGGGAAGGTGTCCTTGCGGATCGCCCACAGGCGGCCGAACTCCACCGGGTCTTCGGTGAAATCGACCTGTTTTTCCACGGGGAAGCTGGCCAGCGCCTCCATGATCCGCGCCTTCTGCTCCTGCAGCAGCGATGCACTGGCGGCGCGGGTTTCGATGAGCAGGGCGCAGGCGTTGCCCGACAGCGCCATCACCCAGTCCGGCATGCCGGGCTTGCCTTGCACCGAGCGCAGACTGCGGCGGTCGAGCAGTTCGACGGCGGAGACTGGCTGGCGCTTGAGCACGCTGACCGCGCGGCAGCAGTTGTCCACGTCGGGGAAGACGATGAAGGCGGTGGCCTTGTACGGGTGGTCCGGCACCGTGTCGTAGGTCACCGAGCTGATAAAGCCGAGGGTGCCTTCGGAGCCGACCATCAGGTGGCAGAGGATGTCCAGCGGCTGGTCGTAATCCACCAGGGCGTTGAGCGACAGGCCGGTGGTGTTCTTCAGCCGGTATTTGTGACGGATGCGCGCGGCCAGGTCGGTGTTGTCGCGGGTCTCCCGGCCCAACTCGGCCAGTTGCGCCAGCAGGTCGGCATGGGTGGCGTGGAAGGCCGCGACGCTGACGGCGTCCTCGGTGTCCAGCACGCTGCCGTCGGCCAGCACTAGGCGCATGCCGGCCAGGGTGTGGTAGCTGTTCTGTGCGGTGCCGCAGCACATGCCGCTGGCGTTGTTGGCGACGATGCCGCCGATCTTGCAGGTGGCGATGGAGGCCGGGTCGGGGCCGATCTTGCGCTTGAACGGCGCCAGCACGGCGTTGGCCTGGGCGCCGATGACGCCCGGTTGCAGGCGGATACGCTCGCCCTGCTGGAGAATTTCGCGACCGTTCCAGTTGTCGCCGAGGACGATCAGCACCGAATCGCTGATCGCCTGGCCGGAAAGGCTGGTGCCGGCGGCACGGAAGGTCACCGGTACACGGTGCCGGCTGGCCGATTGCAGCAGTTGCACGACTTCCTGCTCGGACTCGACACGCACCACCAGCTTGGGGATCAGCCGGTAGAAGCTGGCGTCGGTACCGAAGGCCAGGGTCGAGAGTGGATCGTCGAAGCGCCGCTCGCGGGGGATCAAACGCTCGGCGTCGGTGAGGAAGGCAGCCGGCAGCGGGGAGCGGGCAGGGGGCACGGCAGCGGTCATGCGTCCTCCAGGATCAGCACCACCAGATCTTTCGGGCCGTGGGCACCATAGGCCAGGACCTGCTCGATGTCGGCGGTCTTCGACGGCCCCGAGACCAGCAGGGCGTTGGTCGGCATGCCCTCGGCCCAGCGCTGCTTGCGCTGCACCTCGTAGAAGTTGTCGTGGATTTCGCTGGCTTTGAGCAGGGCGAAATGCACCGGCGGCACCAGGCTCATCAGGCGCGGCTCTTCGCGGGTCGGCCAGAGGATCAGGCTGCCGGTGGCGGCGATGGCGCCCAGGGTGCCGGTGAGGCTGGCAGGCGTGTCGTCGAACAGCTCGGCTTTCCATTCCTCGATGGGGCGGTCATAGGCCTTCAGACGGGGCAGGTCTTCGCGTCCGGCCCAGTGGGCGAGCAGTTTCTGACCGTGGGAGGTATTCGGCGCCATCAGCAGGCTGGGCAACTGGCGGTCGTGCAGCAGTTGCTCCAGCAGGGCCGGCCAGCCGGCAGCGGAGGTCAGGTGGATTTCCGTGTGCACGGCTTCCATCAACTGGCGCAGGCGGGCGATGCGTTGCTCCGGCGCGTAGGTCCACGGCTGGGTCAGCAGGCTTTCGTCGAATTCGTCGGCGATCGGCGTGGTGCCGGCCAGGCTGTTGCGCAGCTTGGCGAGGATGTTGGCTTTGGCGCTCATGGACGGTCCCCCTGTGTTTCACCCAGGTGCTCGCGGGCCAGCTCATGCAGCGAGCGAGCGGCCGGTTTCGGTGCGCTGTGATTCTGTGTCCAGGGCCCGATGTTGGAGGGCGTCAGGCCGCGCAGGCGAGTGGCGAAGAAGCTGAACGTGCGATACAGCGCCGGCGAGGTGTTGAGCAGGCGCCAGCCTTTCCACAACAGGCGTTCGCGGGGCGAGTACTTGCTGCCCTGGCCGCGCATGATGGGGTGTGGATCGTCCGGCGCCTTGATGTTTTCCTCGCGCAGGCGCCGCAGGATCGACGGAATCGGAATCTTCACCGGACAGACTTCCCCGCAGGCGCCGCACAGCGAGGAGGCGCTGGGGTGGTCCGGTACCTTGTCCAGGCCGACCATGTGTGGGGTGATGATCTTGCCGATGGGGCCGGGGTAGACCTCGCCGTAGGTATGGCCGCCGACACGGGTGTACACCGGACAGTGGTTCATGCAGGCGCCGCAGCGGATGCAGTTCAGCGTCTGGCGCAGCTCGCCGTCGGCGAAGGCCTGGCTGCGGCCGTTGTCCAGCAGCACTAGGTGGACTTCCTCGGGGCCGTCCAGCTCGTGCGCCTTGCGCGGCCCGGAGATCATGTTGACGTAGGTGGTGATCGGCTGGCCCAGCGCCGAGCGGGTCAGTAGGGAGAGCAGCGGGACCACGTCGCGCAGGTTTTCCACCACCTTTTCGATGCCGGTCACGGCGATGTGCACTGGCGGCACCGTGGTGGACATGCGGCCGTTGCCTTCGTTTTCCACCAGCAGCAGGGTGCCGGTTTCCGCCACCGCGAAGTTGACCCCGGAGACGCCGATGTCCGCTTCGAAGAATTTCTGCCGCAGGGTACGGCGGCCGATCTGGATAAGCTGGTCGACGTCCTTGGTGTACTCCACGCCGAGTTTGTCGTGGAACAAGGACGCGACCTGACCGGCGTTCTTGTGGATAGCCGGCATGATGATATGGGAAGGCTTCTCGTGGTCGAGCTGGACGATATATTCGCCCATGTCCGACTCCAGGCATTCGATGCCCTGGGCCGCGAGGACATGGTTCATTTCCATCTCTTCGCTGACCATCGATTTGCCCTTGATCACTTGCCGCGCCTCGTGAGCGCGGATGATCGAGAGGACGATGGCGTTCGCCTCGTCCACCGTTTCCGCCCAGTGCACGGTCACACCGTTGCGGGTCAGGTTGGTTTCCAGTCGTTCCAGCAGCTCGGGCAACTTCGACAGCGCCCGGGCGCGGACCCGGTTGCCCAGGGCGCGTAGCCGTTCGCGTTCGTCGGCGTCGCTGAAGGCGGTGGCCCGCTTGGTCATCAGCGAATCCATCGCGGTGCGGAAATTCCGCCGCAGTTGATCGTCGCCCAGCGCCTTGTGGGCCCTGGTCTTGAAATCGTCCTGGATCTGCAGGGTTGGGATGCGCGACAGGTCGTTCACGACACACCTCCGGTGCGTTGCCAGAGGAAACTGGCCAGGTGCTGGCCGCGCAGCGCTTCGTTCTGCTTCTCCAGGGCGCCGTTGATATTCATCAGGCAACCGCAGTCGGCACTGACCACCTGATGGGCACCGGAGCCTTTCAGGGCGCGGGTCTTGTCCAGCACCATGGCGCCGGAAATGTCCGGCATGCGCACGCTGAAGGTACCGCCGAAGCCGCAGCATTCGCTTTCGTGGTCATGCTCGACGCGTTCCACCTGGCTCAATTGGGCGAGCAGGGCGCGGCCGTGCAGGTGTGTGTCCATCTCCCGGCGCGCACTGCATGACGTGTGCAGCGCCACCTTCACTGCCGGGCCGCGGTCGTGGAGTTCGACGCGGCAGACATGCAGGAGGAACTCGGCCAGTTCGTAGGTGCGTTCGGCCAGTGCCTGGACCTGGGCGAGGGTTTCCGGCTCGTCCTTGAACAGCTCGGGGTAATGGTGACGGATCATGCCGGCGCAAGAACCGGAGGGCACCACCAGCGGCCAGTCCTCGGCGAACAGCTTCAACTGGGCCCGCGCCACTTCCCGCGCTTCCTCGGTGTAGCCGGAGGTGTAGGCCGGCTGGCCACAGCAGCTCTGCCCCTGGGGAAAGCTGACGCGGATGCCTTCGCGTTGCAGCAGGCGAATCGCATCCAGGCCGGCGCTGGGGAAGAACAGGTCGATCACGCAGGTCCCGAACAGGTAGACCTGCGCGGGTTTCTGCGTCGGATAGCGACGGGGTTCGGGCAGGGGCGGCGCAACGCGGGTGGCGTTCGGCGCGGCGTTGTAGAACAGCTCGCTCATCGGCTTGGCTCCGGGTGGGCCCGGTTATCCGGGTGGTTCAATACGTCGCCCCGGCCGAAGCCGGGGTGACGTTCACGGTTATCAGTGGCCAACCAGCGGGTCGGTCACGCCCAGCACATAGATCGCGATCAGAGCAACCAGGCCGGTGAAGAACACGTAGTACAGCGTCGGCCATACCGTCTTACGCAGGGTAGTCCCTTCGCGGCCGAGCAGGCCGACCGTCGCGGAGGCGGCTACCACGTTGTGGATGGCGACCATGTTGCCGGCCGCGGCACCGATGGCCTGCACAGCGACGATCAACGCACCGGAGATGCCCAGGCTATGCGCCACACCGTACTGGAACTGGCTGAGCATCATGTTGCTCACGGTGTTCGAACCGGCGATGAAGGCACCCAGCGCACCGACGCTCGGCGCCAGCAGCGGATACACCGAGCCGACGCTGTCGGCCACGTAGCGAGCCATGGCGATGGGCATGCTCGGCAGGTCGGCGGCGTTAACTCCGGAGTTGATCAGGATGCGCACCATCGGCACGGTGAACAGCAGCACGAATCCGGCGCCCAGCAGGACCTTGGTCGATTCGCCGACCGCCGCGCCCAGTTCGCGAACCTTCATGCCATGCAGGAAGAAAGTGGCGAGGACCACCGCGACAAGGATGCCGCCCGGCAGGTAGAGCGGCATGAAGTCGGCCTTGATGCCGGTTTCGCCGAGGATGTCCGGGAACACCACGATCACGGATTTCAATGCGGCGCCCACTTCCGGGAACACGCGGCTGATCACCAGCAGGGCGCCGACCAGCACGTAGGGCAGCCAAGCGCGCAGGGTGCCGATGGGCTTGGCGGTCAGTTCGTCCAGCTTCATCTCGATGCTGCCCAGCCACTCGCTCGGCCACTCCTGGGCAGGTGCGAAATCCCAGGTGTTCTTCGGCACCAAGAAGCCGAAATGCGCGGCGGTGGTGACGATGGCCAGGCCCACTAGGCCGCCCAGCAGGGATGGGAATTCCGGGCCGAGGAACACGCCGGTGGCGACGTAGGGCAGGGTGAACGCCAGACCGGCGAACAGGGCGAACGGGAGGATCTCGAAACCGGCTTTCCAGCTTTTTTCCTTGCCGAAGAAGCGGGTCAGCATCAGCACCATGATCAGCGGCATCACGGTGCCGACGATGGCATGGATGATTGCCACGTTGCTGGTGATCTGCTGCAGGAAGATGTCCCAGCTGGAGCCTTGTGCGGTGAGCTGCGAGCCGAGGGTGGCGGTGTCCAGGCCACTGTTGACGCCGATGATGATCGGCGTGCCGACTGCACCGAAGGAGACCGGCGTGCTCTGCACCAGCATGCCGAGCAGCACGGCGGCCAATGCCGGGAAGCCGATGGCGACCAGCAGCGGCGCGGCGATTGCGGCCGGAGTGCCGAAGCCGGATGCGCCTTCGATGAAGCAACCGAACAGCCAGGCGATGATGATCGCCTGGACGCGGCGGTCCGGGCTGATGGTGGCGAAGCCGGCACGGATCGCGGTGATACCGCCGGAGTGCTTGAGAGTATTCAGCAGCAGGATGGCGCCGAAGATGATCCATAGAACGCCGAGGGTGATCACCAGGCCCTGTACGGTGGAGGCGAGAACCCGGTTGAAACTCATGTCCCACACGTACAGCGCGATGCCGGCGGTGAGCAGGTAGACCAGCGGCATGGCGCGTCGGGCGGGCCAACGCAGGCCGATCAGCAGGACGGCGGCGAGCAGGATGGGCGAAAAGGCGAATAGGGCGAGCAGGCCGGAATGCATGGCAGGCCTCCGGTCAGGCGCGCAGAGAGCGCAGGGAAATTGGACGGGATGAAGCGGCGATAACGGCGGGCATGACCAGCATGTTGGAATACCTCGGCAGCCTTGTTGGAATTGTTGGTCTCGGTATGGGTGTAAATTGGTAATACCAATTTACAAAACGGCTCGGCCAGGGTAAAAGCAGGGCTCCTGTGCTGTCAATTGCCGGGGCTACGACTTTGGTCGCGGTGTCGTCGCTTGTGTGCGTCGATGCTGCCCGATAGGCTTGCCGGCAAAGGGCGCGGCAGAGCGTCTGACAGTGGTCAAACCAGTAAGGGTGGGAATATGGAAGTCGGACAGGTTCGCCAGCGCCGTCTATCGGATGACATCGTCGCGCAGCTGGAAACCATGATCCTCGAGGGCACGCTCAAGGCCGGCGAACGCCTGCCGGCGGAGCGGGTGCTGGCCGAGCAGTTCGGCGTGTCGCGCCCGTCGCTGCGCGAGGCCATCCAGAAGCTCGCCGCCAAGGGGCTGCTGGTCAGCCGGCAGGGTGGCGGCACCTATGTCGCCGAGTCGCTCGGCTCGACGTTCAGTGATCCGTTACTGCATCTGCTGGAGAACAATCCGGAAGCCCAGCGCGATCTTCTCGAGTTCCGCCACACGCTGGAAGGTTCGTGCGCCTACTATGCGGCGTTGCGTGCTACCGAGCTGGACCACCAGCGGCTGCGCGAGGCGTTCGAGGCGTTGCAGGATTGTTATGACCGCCACGGCAAGGTCAGCCGGGCCGAGGAGGGCGCCGCCGATGCGCGCTTCCACTTGGCGATCGCCGAAGCCAGCCATAACGCGGTGCTGCTGCATACCATCCGAGGCTTGTTCGATCTGCTGCGGCGCAACGTGGTGACCAACATCGGTGGCATGTATGCCCAGCGCAGCGAAACCCGCGACATGCTGATGAGTCAGCATCGCGAGCTATACCAGGCGGTCATCGAAGGGCGGGCGGAAGATGCCCGGGCAGTTTCCAACCGGCACATTCACTACGTGCAGGAAGTGCTGGCCGAAGTACGAGAGGAGGCCCAGCGGGTGGCCCGGGCCCAACGCAGGGCTGAATTGGGAGCGGGCAAGCCATGAGGCTTGCCCGCTCCGGCTAAATCGCGCCGCTTTTCTCGCCGCTTGCTGCTTGCCGCTATTCGTCCTTGCCCTTGGTCCGCATGGCGCGCTGGATTTCGCGGTCGGAATCCCGCTCTTTCTCGGTGGCGCGCTTGTCGAACTCTTTCTTGCCCTTGACCAGGGCGATTTCGCACTTGATCAGGTGCTTTTTCCAGTACAGCGACAATGCGACGCAGGCATAGCCTTTCTGCTGCACGGCACCGAACAGTTTGCCCAGTTCGCGCTTGTGCAGCAGCAACTTGCGCGTGCGGGTGGGGTCGGCGATGACGTGGGTGCTGGCGGTCTTCAGCGGCGTGATGTGGCTGCCGAGCAGCCAGGCTTCGCCGTCCTTGAGCAGCACGTAGCTGTCCACCAGTTGCGCCTTGCCGGCGCGCAGGCTCTTGACTTCCCAGCCGGCCAGGGCGAGACCGGCCTCGAACTTCTGTTCGATGAAATAGTCATGCAGCGCTTTTTTGTTCAGCGCGATGGTGCCCTGCGGATGTTTCTTTTGTTTAGCCATAGGGCGCGCATTATAGGCAGTCGCCACGGCGCTGGCGACTGCCGCCGCGTCGTGATTTTCCACCGATTGATGCCAGTCGAGGGCAGGGCTGGAACCCCCATGGCTTGAGAGGCTTCGGCGAATCCCGGACAATGCGCGATCTTTTTTGCACGTGAAACGGGCGCGCACATGGCGAACGACAAGGTTTCCATCCATGGCTCATGGGCCAGCCGCTGGGTCTTCATCCTGGCGGCCACTGGATCGGCAGTAGGCCTGGGCAATATCTGGAAGTTCCCTTACATGACCGGCGTCTACGGCGGCGGAGCTTTCGTCATGATGTACTTGGTGTGCATCGCGCTGGTCGGCATGCCGATCATGCTGGCGGAAACCTTGATCGGCCGACGCGGGCGGCAGAGCCCGGTGAACTCGCTGAAGAGCCTGGCGCTCGACTCCGGCGCCTCGCCACGCTGGTCCTGGGCTGCGCTGATGGGGATGGTCGGTGCCCTGCTGATTCTTTCCTTCTATAGCGTGGTGGCCGGTTGGTCGCTGGATTACATCGTCGGCATGGGGCGCGGGCAGTTCAACGGCATCAGCGCCGAGAACGCCGGCGCCAGTTTCGGCGGCCTGATCGGCGATCCCTGGCGCCTGACCCTCTGGCACACCCTGTTCATGGTGCTGACGGGTTTCGTCATTGCCCGCGGGGTGGTGGCGGGTCTGGAGCGCAGTCTGCGCGTGATGATGCCGTTGCTGTTCGTGCTGTTGCTGATCCTCCTGGGCTACAGCTTCACCACCGGCCATTTCATGGAAGGGTTCCACTTCCTGTTCAGCTTCCAGCCGGAAAAAGTGCTGGACGGTGTACTCGCCGCCATGGGCCATGCCTTCTTCACGCTCAGCGTGGGGGTGGGCTCGATCATGGTGTACGGCTCCTACATGCCGAAGAAGGCATCCATCGGTGCCACCGTGCTGACGGTCGGTATCCTCGATACGCTGGTGGCGCTTACCGCGGGGCTGGCGCTGTTCCCGATCGTCTTCGCCGGCGGCATGGAGCCGGGTGCCGGGCCGGGGCTGATGTTCATCACCCTGCCGGTGGCCTTCGGCAACATCGCATTCGGCCAGGTCATGGGGACGGTGTTCTTCATCCTGGTCATGGTCGCGGCCTGGACGTCGTCGATTTCCATGCTCGAGCCGGCGGTAGCCTACCTGGTGGAACGCACCGGACGGAGTCGGACGCTGATCACGTCTATCCTGGCGCTGTTGTGCTGGCTGGTGGGCATGGGGACGGTGTTCTCCTTCAACATCTGGAGCGAGGCCAAGTTCTTCGTTTTTGCCGTGGACGGCTTCCATCTGTTCCAATGGGGCGCCGAGGGCGGAAAGAATTTCTTTGACAGCATCGACTACCTGACCAGTCGTATCCTGCTGCCGCTGGGCGGCCTCTCCTTCGTGCTCTTCGCCGGCTGGGTGCTTGGGCGCGATGCGGTTCGCGAGGAATTGGCGTTCCGGAGTCCCGTGCTGTTCTCGCTGGTCTACTGGTTGATGCGGGTGGTGGCGCCCATCGGTGTGCTGGTGGTGTTTGTCGCCGAACTGACGAAGTAACCGAGCTATGACGACGCATATCCAACGTTCCGCGCTTCTGCCTTACCCGGCCAGGGCGCTCTATGATCTGGTCAACGACGTGGCGAGCTACCCGGCGTTCCTGCCTTGGTGCTCGGCCAGCGAGGTGCTGGAGTCCAGCGAGACGGAAATGCGTGCGAGCCTGACGGTGGCCAAGGGCGGCCTGAGTCAGTACTTCGTCACCCGCAATATCCTGGAGCCGGGGCAATCCATCGTGATGAACCTGGAAAATGGTCCGTTTTCCCATCTGCACGGTGTCTGGCACTTCAAGGCGCTGACCGAGAAAGCCTGCAAGATCAGCCTGGATCTCTCCTTCGATTACGCCGGGCCGCTGGTCAAGGCCACCCTTGGGCCGCTGTTCAACCAGGCCGCCAATACCCTTGTGGATGCCTTCTGCCAGAGAGCGAAACAACTCTATGGATAATCGGAGCATTGCCGTCGAAGTGGTCTACGCCCTGGCGGACAAACAGAAACTGTTGCGTCTCACCGTGTCTTACGGCACCACGGTCCGCGAAGCGGCGCTACGCTCGGGGCTGGATGCGCATTTCCCCGGCCTGGACCTAGCCAGCAGTCCACTGGGCATTTTCGGCAAGGCCGTGGCCAAGCCGGAGGATCGCGTCTTGGAGGAGGGGGAGCGGGTCGAGATCTATCGTCCGCTGATTGCCGACCCGAAGGAGGTGCGCAAGCAGCGCGCGGCCAAGGCGGCGAAGGCGAAGCAGGAAGAAGGCGGCGAGTGAGTCCCATGAAAAAGCCCGGCGAAAATGCCGGGCTTTTTCATGAGCTCGCGTGGATCACTGGGGATTGGTGTCCAGTGGCTCCGGAGTCGGAACCGGCACGGTCTCGACGTCGTCCACTTCGCGCTGGATCTGTTCCAGCAGAGAGCCCGGCTTGGCTGGTTCTTCGGTCTTGGGCCGCTCGGCTTTCGGTGTGACGGTGGTCTTGCCATCCTGCCCCAGGATCGCTTCGTCGCGGCTGACGCCGGGCATGAAGTCACCGGCGAGGCCAACCAGTTGATCGTTGCCGTCGAAAACCAGACTGACACGCTCCTGCTGACGCTGGCCACCGCCCGGCTGGATACTGTACAGGTAGTCCCAGCGGTTGGCGTGGAAAGTGTCGGTAATCAAGGGGTTGCCCATGATAAACCGCACTTGCCGACGGGTCATTCCAGGCCGCAACTGGTCTATCATGTCCTGCGTCACGACATTGCCCTGCTGAATGTCGATTTTGTAAACCCCGGGGAAAGAACAGCCGGCGAGAGCCAGCAGCCCCGTCAGGCTAAGGCTGGTCAGCAAGAGCTTGGTGTTTTGCATCGGTGGGAGACTTCCACTATCTTGGCTGGGCAACGTAAATTCCGATCATACCTGCATTGAAGGAAGCTGCGAAGCAGCATCCACGAGAAAGCCGACCATGGTTGAAAATAGCGAACTACGCAAAGCTGGCCTGAAAGTGACATTGCCGAGGGTCAAGATCCTGCAGATGCTTGACTCCGCCGATCAGCGTCACATGAGTGCCGAAGATGTCTACAAGGCGCTGATGGAGGCTGGCGAGGATGTCGGTCTGGCCACGGTGTATCGCGTGCTGACCCAGTTCGAGGCCGCCGGCCTCGTCGTTCGCCACAACTTCGACGGTGGCCATGCGGTATTCGAGCTGGCTGACAGCGGTCACCACGATCACATGGTCTGCGTGGATACCGGTGAAGTCATCGAGTTCATGGACTCCGAGATCGAGAAGCGCCAGAAGGAAATCGTCAGGGAGCACGGCTTCGAGCTGGTTGACCACAACTTGGTGCTCTACGTCCGCAAGAAAAAGTGATGTGTAACATGTAAAAAAGGCGACCTTCGGGTCGCCTTTTTTCTTGCGGCTCACTTCAGGGCGAAGCGCTCGCTCAGGCGGCCTTGGCGGCTGTCACCATCTGGCGAGCGTGTGCCAGGGATTCCTCGGTGAGGTCGACGCCGCCAAGCATTCGGGCAATTTCCTCGACCCGCTGGGTGCCGTCCAGTTTGGCGACGGCGGTCCGGGTTTCCTCGCTGCCGCGCAGTTTGTGCACGAAGAGATGATGGTGCCCTTGTGCAGCCACTTGTGGCAGGTGTGTGACCGTCAGCACTTGGCCGCGTTCGCCCAGGCGGCGGAGCAATTGCCCGACAACCTCGGCGGTCGGGCCGCCGATTCCGACGTCCACTTCGTCGAAGACCAGCGTGGGAACCCGGGACGTTTGCGCCGTGATCACCTGGATCGCCAGGCTGATGCGCGACAGTTCGCCACCCGAGGCCACTTTGGCCAATGGCTTCAAAGGCTGGCCGGGGTTGGCGCTGACCAGGAATTCCACCTGCTCCAGGCCGTAGGGCTGCGGCTCTTCGGCATTGCTGCTGCGCAGTTCGACACTGAAGCGGCCACCGGGCATGCCCAGGCGCTGCATTTCCTGTTGCACGGCACTGGCCAGTCGGCCGGCGGCTTCGTTCCGCAGAGCGCTGAGTTCGGCCGCCTTTTCTTGGTAATGACGGGCGTAAGCCGTCAGTTCTTCGGCGAGGCGTTCGACGGCCTCGTCATCGGCGTTGAGGTTTTCCAGCTCGTCGAGCAGTTGCTGTTGCAGCGCTCCGAGTTCGCCTGGCTGGATGCGGTGCTTGCGGGCGAGCGTATAGATGTTGTCGAGGCGTTCTTCCAGGTAACGCTGACGCTCCGGGTCCGCGTCGAAATGGTCGAGGAAACGGTTCAGTTCACCGACGGCCTCTTCGACCTGGATTTGCGCGCTGGCCAGCAGATTCACCGCCTCGCCGATGGCGCCCGGCTGGCTGTGGAAGGCATTCAGTCGATGCAGGCTGGCGGTCAGTGCCGACAACACATTGCCCGCATCGCTTTCGCTGCACAGGTCGAGCACCTGGCGGCAGGCGCTGAGCAATTGTTCGGAGTTGCTGAGGGCCTTGTGTTCTTGTTCCAGTTGCTCCAGCTCGTTGTCGCCCAGGGCGAGGTTTTCCAGTTCTTCCAGTTGGTAGCTGAGCAATTGCTGGCGGGCGCGCTGTTCGTCGCTGCTGTTGGAAATTCGCTCGAGTTCCTGGCGGGTCTGGCGCCAGCGCTGGGCGGCCAATTGCACCTGGCGGGCCAGTTCCTGGCTGCCGGCGTACTCGTCTAGCAGGCGGCGATGAGTTTCGGCTTTCAACAGAGATTGGTGTTCGTGCTGGCTGTGGATATCGATCAGCAGTTCGCCTAGCGTCTTCAGGTCGCCCTGGGGGCAGGGCGATCCATTGATATAGGCGCGGGAGCGACCTTCAGCCGTGATGACCCGGCGCAGGATGCACGGGCCCTCGCTGTCCAGGTCGCGCTCGGCGAGCCAGGCGCGGGCTTCCGGGATGTCGCCGAGATCGAAGCTGGCGAGGATGTCGGCCTTGTCCGCACCGGGGCGGACCACACCGCTGTCGGCGCGGTCGCCGAGGGTCAGGCCGAGGGCGTCCAGCATGATGGATTTGCCCGCACCGGTTTCCCCGGTGATGACGCTCATGCCCCGATCCAGCTCGAGATCGAGGTGTTCGACGATGGCGTAGTTATGGACGGACAGGTGCACCAGCATGGCTAGACTCCCGGCAAATGTGATGGCTGTGTATTTGTACAGTATTTTGTTTCGCCCTGACAATCCTCCTTCCCCTTGAAGCGCCGGATTGCGTCCCCATATAGGGCGGCAGAAGCGCGGGCCAGGCCCGTGAATGTTTTCGAGAGGAGGAACGCATGGCTGACGAACAGAACCTGGATAACCAGACCCCTGAAGAAAACCTGGCTGCGGAGGCGGAGGCCGGTAACGATCTCAGCGCGCGCGTCCAGTCCCTGGAAGAGCAGTTGGCTGCCGCCCAGGACCAGGCTCTGCGCGTCGCGGCCGAGGTGCAGAACGTCCGTCGCCGTGCCGAGCAGGATGTCGAAAAGGCACACAAATTCGCGCTGGAGCGGTTCGCCGGGGATCTGTTGCCGGTCGTGGATAGCCTGGAGCGCGGCTTGGAGCTGTCCAGCCCGGACGACGAGTCGATCCGGCCGATGCGCGAGGGCATGGAACTGACCCTGAAGATGTTCCACGACACGCTCAAGCGCTACCAGGTCGAGCCCGTGGACCCTCATGGCGCCCCCTTCAATCCGGAACATCACCAGGCGATGGCCATGGAAGAAAGCACCCATGTCGAACCGGGCAGCGTGCTGAAGGTATTCCAGAAGGGCTACCTGCTGAATGGCCGTCTGTTGCGTCCGGCCATGGTGGTAGTCAGCAAGGCGCCGGCGGCGACTCCGCCTTCGATCGACGAGAAGGCTTGAAATTCGTCGCTTGGCCCCCATCTGTTGTGCCAAGCAAGTCATTTCGGCGTAACCGGTGAAGCGGGACGCCAGCAAATCCAAGTTTCGGGAGAGTGAACATGGGCAAAATCATCGGTATCGACCTGGGAACCACCAACTCCTGCGTGGCGATCCTGGAGAACGGTAACGTCAAGGTCATCGAGAACGCCGAGGGCGGGCGCACTACGCCGTCCATCATCGCCTACACCAACGATGGCGAAACCCTCGTTGGCCAGTCGGCCAAGCGCCAGGCGGTGACCAACCCGCAGAACACCCTGTACGCGGTGAAGCGCTTGATCGGTCGTCGCTTCGAAGAAGACGTCGTGCAGAAAGACATCAAGATGGTGCCGTACAGCATCGTCAAGGCCGACAACGGCGACGCCTGGGTGGAAGTGAAGGGCCAGAAGATGGCACCTCCGCAGATTTCCGCCGAAGTGCTGAAGAAAATGAAGAAGACTGCCGAAGACTACCTCGGCGAGCCGGTCACCGAAGCGGTGATCACCGTTCCGGCCTACTTCAACGACAGCCAGCGCCAGGCCACCAAGGACGCCGGTCGTATCGCCGGCCTGGACGTCAAGCGCATCATCAACGAGCCGACCGCGGCGGCACTTGCCTATGGCATGGACAAGGCCAAGGGCGACCACACCGTGATCGTCTATGACCTGGGCGGCGGTACCTTCGACGTGTCGGTGATCGAGATCGCCGAGGTGGACGGTGAGCACCAGTTCGAAGTGCTGGCGACCAACGGCGACACCTTCCTCGGCGGTGAGGACTTCGACATTCGTCTGATCGACTACCTCGTCGACGAATTCAAGAAAGAAACCGGCATGAACCTGAAGGGCGACCCGCTGGCGATGCAGCGTCTGAAAGAGGCTGCCGAGAAGGCCAAGATCGAGCTGTCCTCCAGCCAGCAGACCGACGTCAACCTGCCGTACATCACGGCCGATCAGACCGGTCCGAAGCACCTCAACGTGAAGATTTCCCGCGCCAAGCTGGAAGCGCTGGTGGAAGACCTGGTCGAGCGGACCATCGAGCCTTGCCGCATTGCGCTGAAGGATGCCGGCATCGACGTGTCCGACATCCATGACGTGATCCTGGTCGGCGGCCAGACCCGTATGCCGCTGGTGCAGAAGCGCGTGGCCGAGTTCTTCGGCAAGGAAGCGCGCAAGGACGTCAACCCGGACGAAGCCGTGGCCATCGGTGCAGCCATCCAGGGTGCCGTGCTGGCTGGCGACGTGAAGGACGTGCTGCTGCTGGACGTGACTCCGCTGACCCTGGGTATCGAAACCCTGGGTGGCGTGATGACGCCGCTGATTGAGAAGAACACCACCATTCCGACCAAGAAATCGCAGGTGTTCTCGACTGCCGACGACAACCAGAGCGCCGTGACTATTCACGTGCTGCAGGGCGAGCGCAAGCAGGCCGCGCAGAACAAGTCGCTGGGCAAGTTCGACCTGGCCGATATTCCGCCGGCCCCGCGTGGTGTGCCGCAGATTGAAGTGACCTTCGACATCGACGCCAACGGCATCCTGCATGTCGGCGCGAAGGACAAGGCTACCGGCAAGCAGCAGTCCATCGTGATCAAGGCCAACTCGGGTCTGTCCGAGGAGGAAATTCAGCAGATGGTTCGCGATGCCGAGGCGAATGCCGAGGAAGACCGCAAGTTCGAAGAGCTGGCGGCTGCGCGTAACCAGGGCGATGCGCTGGTGCATGCGACCCGCAAGATGGTCACCGAGGCTGGCGACAAGGCAACCGCCGAAGAGAAGGCGGCGATCGAGAAGGCGCTGTCCGACTTGGAGCTGGCGGTGAAGGGCGACGACAAGGCCGAGATCGAAGCCAAGATGAATGCGCTGTCCCAGGCTTCTACGCCGCTGGCGCAGAAGATGTACGCCGAGCAGGCCCAGGCCGGCGAGGCTGCCCAGGGGGCGGACGAAGCCAAGACTGCGGATGATGTGGTCGACGCCGAGTTCGAAGAGGTCAAGGACAACAAGTAAGCTGTCGGCTTGCTTCCGCTCCAGCCTGCTGCGGAGTGTCTGCGGCAGGCATCATGTACTGCGCGGGAGCTTGCTCCCGCGCCGGCGTGTCTGGAGGTATGAATTGAAGGTGCAGGAAATCTATGGCCAAGCGTGATTATTACGAAGTGCTGGGCGTCGAGCGCGGAGCCAGCGAGGCGGAGCTGAAAAAGGCCTATCGCCGTCTGGCGATGAAGCACCATCCTGACCGCAACCCGGGCGACAAGGCATCCGAAGACAAATTCAAGGAGGCCAACGAGGCCTACGAAGTACTGTCCGATGCCAATAAGCGCGCCGCCTACGATCAGTATGGCCATGCCGGCGTGGACCCGAGCATGGGCGGTGGTGCGGCGGGTGCCGGGTTCGGCGGGGCGAATTTCTCCGATATCTTCGGCGATGTCTTCAGCGATTTCTTCGGCGGCGGCCGTGGTGGTGCGCGAGGCGGTGCCCAGCGGGGCAGCGACCTGCGTTACACCCTCGAGCTGGACCTGGAAGAAGCCGTGCGCGGCACCACGGTGACCATCCGTGTGCCTACCCTGGTCAACTGCAAGACCTGCGATGGCTCCGGCGCCAAGAAGGGTACTACTCCGGTCACTTGTACCACCTGTGGCGGTATCGGTCAGGTCCGCATGCAGCAGGGGTTCTTCTCGGTGCAGCAGACCTGTCCGCGCTGCCATGGCACGGGCAAGATGATTTCCGACCCTTGCGGCACCTGCCATGGCCAGGGGCGGGTGGAAGAGCACAAGACGCTGTCGGTCAAGGTGCCGGCGGGCGTCGATACCGGCGATCGCATCCGTCTCTCCGGAGAGGGCGAGGCGGGCGTCATGGGTGGTCCGCCGGGTGATCTCTATGTGGTGGTCAGTGTGCGCGAGCACCCGATCTTCCAGCGCGATGGCAAGCATCTCTACTGCGAAGTGCCGATCAGCTTCGCTGACGCGGCATTAGGCGGGGAGCTCGAGGTCCCGACGCTGGATGGACGGGTCAAGCTGAAGATTCCGGAAGGCACCCAGACCGGCAAACTGTTCCGCTTGCGCGGCAAGGGGGTGGCGCCGGTACGCGGTGGCGGTGCCGGCGACTTGATGTGCCGGGTCGTGGTGGAAACGCCGGTCAACCTGGACAAGCGCCAGCGTGATCTGCTCGAAGAGTTCCGCAAAAGCCTGCAGAACGACAGCTCCCACTCGCCGAAGGCCAGTGGCTGGTTCGAAGGCATGAAGCGCTTTTTCGGCGATCTGTAAATGAGATTCCGCCGCTAGCCATGTGTTGGTGGTTCGGGAGCTACGGTTTGGAGCGGGTGTTATGCGACGTATTGCAGTGATGGGCGCCGCCGGGCGCATGGGCAAGACGCTGGTGGAAGCGGTACAGCAGGCGCCCGATGCGGGCCTGACCGCGGCCATCGATCGGCCGAGCAGCACGTTGATCGGCGCGGATGCCGGAGAGCTGGCCGGCATTGGCCGGATCGGTGTTCTCCTGTCCGACGAACTGAGTAAGGTGGTGGATGAGTTCGATGTGCTCATCGATTTCACCCATCCCAGCGTGACCCTGAAGAACCTCGCGGTTTGCCGCCAGGCCGGCAAGGCGATGGTGATCGGCACCACGGGGTTCACTGCCGAGGAAAAACAGCAGTTGGTGGACGCGTCGCGGGAGATTCCCATCGTGTTCGCTGCTAACTTCAGCGTGGGTGTCAATCTGTGCCTCAAGCTGCTGGATACCGCGGCGCGCGTGCTGGGTGACGAGGTGGATATTGAGATCATCGAGGCGCATCACCGTCACAAAGTGGATGCTCCCTCCGGAACGGCTCTGCGCATGGGCGAAGTGGTCGCCAACGCGCTCGGGCGTGACCTTGAGAAAGTCGCGGTCTATGGGCGGGAAGGCCAGACTGGTGCCCGTGCTCGCGAAACCATCGGCTTCGCCACGGTGCGCGCCGGGGATGTCGTGGGCGACCATACCGTGCTGTTCGCCGCCGAAGGCGAGCGGGTCGAGATCACCCACAAGGCATCCAGCCGCATGACCTTCGCCAAGGGGGCGGTGCGTGCGGCTCTCTGGCTCGAAGGGCGGGAGCCGGCGTTGTATGACATGCAGGACGTGCTTGGCCTGAAAGACTGACGGGCAGGCCGGAAGATGCCCTTGTGTTGAAAAACGGACGAAAGGCCCGGTGCAACCCATGGATTCGCTGGGCTTTTTGCCTAGACCGGGGCTGCCTTTTGCTGTAACCTACAGCTTTAGTGTGTCCACTAAAAGCACGCAGACAATTCGAAAACAAGCGGGATGATGTGTTCACACGTCATTCCGCTTTTTTACAACCTGCGTTTGCGTGAAACGGCTTGATTTACGGGAGGTCTTCTTGACTAAGCCAGCCATACTCGCCCTTGCCGATGGCAGCATCTTTCGCGGCGAATCCATCGGCGCCGACGGTCAGACCGTCGGTGAGGTGGTGTTCAACACCGCCATGACCGGCTATCAGGAAATCCTCACCGATCCTTCCTATGCCCAGCAGATCGTGACCCTGACTTACCCGCACATCGGCAACACCGGCACCACGCCGGAAGATGCCGAGGCCAACCGCGTCTGGGCTGCCGGCCTAGTCATTCGTGACCTGCCGCTGCTGGCCAGCAACTGGCGTAACAAGCAGTCTCTTCCCGAGTACCTGAAAGAGAACGGTACCGTAGCCATTGCCGGTATCGATACCCGTCGCCTGACCCGTATCCTGCGCGAGAAGGGCTCGCAGAATGGCTGCATTCTCGCCGGCGAAGACGCCACCGAGGAAAAGGCCCTGGAACTGGCCCGCAGCTTCCCCGGCCTGAAGGGCATGGACCTCGCCAAGGAAGTGAGCTGCCGTGAGCGCTACGAGTGGCGCTCCAGCGTCTGGAACCTGGCCACCGACAGCCATCCCGAAATCCCCGCGGAGCAGCTTCCCTACCATGTCGTTGCTTATGACTATGGCGTCAAGCTGAACATCCTGCGCATGCTGGTCGCCCGTGGTTGCCGCCTGACCGTGGTTCCCGCGCAGACCCCGGCCAGCGAGGTGCTGGCCCTGAATCCGGACGGCGTCTTCCTGTCCAACGGCCCGGGCGATCCCGAGCCTTGCGATTACGCAATCAAGGCCATCCAGGACATCCTGGAAACCGACATTCCCGTATTCGGTATCTGCCTGGGCCACCAGCTGCTCGCCCTGGCTTCCGGCGCCAAGACGGTGAAGATGGGCCATGGTCACCATGGTGCCAACCACCCGGTGCAGGACCTCGATACCGGTGTGGTGATGATCACCAGTCAGAACCACGGTTTCGCCGTGGACGAGTCGACCCTGCCGGGCAACGTTCGCGCCATCCACAAGTCGCTGTTCGACGGCACTCTGCAAGGCATCGAGCGTACCGACAAGGTGGCCTTCAGCTTCCAGGGCCACCCCGAAGCCAGCCCCGGCCCGCATGACGTGGCCCCGCTGTTCGATCGCTTCATCGAAGCCATGGCCAAGCGCCGCTAAGCCTGCCGACTGACCCAAGGATTCGAGTAAGACACATGCCAAAACGTACAGATATCAAAAGCATCCTGATCCTCGGTGCCGGTCCCATCGTCATCGGTCAGGCCTGCGAGTTCGACTACTCCGGCGCCCAGGCTTGCAAGGCGCTGAAGGAAGAAGGTTTCCGCGTCATCCTGGTGAACTCCAACCCGGCCACCATCATGACCGACCCGGCCATGGCCGACGCCACCTACATCGAACCGATCAAGTGGGCCACCGTGGCCAAGATCATCGAGAAGGAGCGCCCCGATGCCCTGCTGCCGACCATGGGTGGCCAGACTGCGCTCAACTGCGCCCTGGACCTCGAGCGCCACGGCGTGCTGGAAAAGTTCGGCGTGGAAATGATTGGCGCCAACGCCGATACCATCGATAAGGCGGAAGACCGCTCGCGCTTCGACAAGGCCATGAAATCCATCGGACTCGAATGCCCGCGTTCGGGTATTGCCCACAGCATGGAGGAGGCCTACGGCGTCCTCGAGAAGGTTGGCTTCCCCTGCATCATCCGTCCCTCGTTCACCATGGGGGGCACCGGCGGTGGTATCGCCTACAACCGCGAAGAGTTCGAGGAAATCTGCGCTCGCGGTCTGGACCTGTCGCCGACCAACGAACTGCTGATCGACGAATCGCTGATCGGTTGGAAGGAATACGAGATGGAGGTTGTCCGCGACAAGAAGGACAATTGCATCATCGTTTGCTCCATCGAGAACTTCGACCCGATGGGCGTGCACACCGGTGACTCCATCACCGTTGCCCCGGCGCAGACCTTGACCGACAAGGAATACCAGATCATGCGCAACGCCTCCCTGGCGGTGCTGCGCGAGATCGGTGTGGAAACCGGCGGTTCCAACGTGCAGTTCGGTATCTGCCCGGACACCGGTCGCATGGTCGTGATCGAGATGAACCCGCGCGTGTCGCGTTCCTCGGCACTGGCCTCCAAGGCGACCGGCTTCCCGATCGCCAAGATCGCTGCCAAGCTGGCGGTCGGCTACACCCTCGACGAGTTGCAGAACGACATCACTGGCGGTCGCACTCCGGCCTCCTTCGAGCCGGCCATCGACTACGTGGTGACCAAGGTCCCGCGCTTCGCCTTCGAGAAATTCCCAAAGGCCGATGCCCGCCTGACCACCCAGATGAAGTCCGTGGGCGAGGTCATGGCCATCGGTCGCACCTTCCAGGAGTCCGTGCAGAAAGCCCTGCGTGGTCTGGAAGTCGGCGTCGCCGGTTTCGACCCGAAACTCGACCTGAACGATCCTGAAGCCGAGAGCACCCTGCGTCGCGAACTGACCGTGCCGGGCGCCGAGCGCATCTGGTATGTGGCCGATGCCTTCCGTGCCGGCAAGAGCATCGAGGACGTGTTCGCCCTGACCAAGATCGACCCCTGGTTCTTGGTGCAGATCGAGGACCTGGTCAAGGATGAGGAGAAGGTCCAGACCCTCGGTCTGTCCGGCATCGATGCTGAGCTGATGCGCAAGCTCAAGCGCAAGGGCTTCTCCGACGCGCGCCTGGCCAAGCTGCTCGGCGTCACCGAAAAGAACCTGCGCAACCATCGCCACAAGCTGAAGGTGTTGCCGGTGTACAAGCGCGTGGATACCTGCGCCGCCGAATTCGCTACCGACACCGCCTATATGTACTCGACCTACGAGGAAGAGTGCGAGGCCAATCCGTCCGGTCGCGACAAGATCATGATCCTCGGTGGCGGCCCGAACCGCATCGGCCAAGGCATCGAGTTCGACTACTGCTGCGTGCACGCCGCGCTGGCCATGCGCGAAGACGGTTACGAGACCATCATGGTCAACTGCAACCCGGAAACCGTCTCCACCGACTACGACACTTCCGACCGTCTGTACTTCGAGCCGGTGACCCTGGAGGACGTACTGGAGATCGTTCGCGTCGAGCAGCCCAAGGGTGTGATCGTGCAGTACGGCGGCCAGACCCCGCTGAAACTGTGCCGTGCCCTGGAAGAGGCGGGCGTGCCGATCATCGGCACCAGTCCGGATGCCATCGACCGCGCTGAAGATCGCGAGCGCTTCCAGCAGATGGTTCAGCGACTCAACCTGCGTCAGCCGGCCAACGCCACCGCGCGCAGCGAGGACGAGGCCCTGGCCCACTCCAAGCAGATCGGTTATCCGCTGGTGGTGCGTCCCTCCTACGTGTTGGGCGGCCGGGCGATGGAAATCGTCTACCAGGAAGAAGAACTCAAGCGCTACATGCGTGAGGCGGTGAAGGTGTCGAACGACAGCCCGGTGCTGCTCGACCACTTCCTCAACTGCGCCATCGAAGTGGACGTGGACGCGGTATGCGACGGCGAGACCGTGGTTATCGGCGCGATCATGCAGCACATCGAACAGGCCGGCGTGCACTCCGGCGACTCCGCCTGCTCGCTGCCGCCGTACTCGCTGCCCAAGCACATCCAGGACGAAATCCGCGAGCAGGTCAAGAAGATGGCCCTGGAGCTCGGCGTGGTTGGCCTGATGAACGTGCAGATGGCCGTGCAGGGCGAGGACATCTACGTGATCGAGGTGAACCCGCGCGCTTCGCGTACCGTGCCGTTCGTCTCCAAGTGCATCGGCGAATCGCTGGCCAAGGTTGCCGCTCGCGTCATGGCTGGCAAGACTCTCGCGGAAGTCGGTTTCACCAAGGAAATCATCCCGCCATTCTTCAGCGTCAAGGAGGCGGTGTTCCCCTTCGCCAAGTTCCCTGGCGTTGACCCTATCCTCGGCCCAGAGATGAAATCCACTGGTGAGGTGATGGGCGTGGGCGACAGCTTCGGTGAAGCCTTCGCCAAGGCGCAACTGGGCGCCAGCGAGATCCTGCCGAACTCGGGGACTGCATTCATCAGCGTGCGTGAGGACGACAAGCCATTCGTCGTCGGTGTGGCGCAGGAGCTGATCAGCCTGGGCTTCGAAGTGGTCGCTACCGCCGGCACCGCCAAGGTGATCGAAGCTGCAGGTCTGCCCGTACGCCGGGTGAACAAGGTCACCGAAGGCCGTCCGCACGTGGTCGATATGATCAAGAACGACGAAGTCACCCTGATCATCAACACCACCGAAGGCCGGCAGTCGATCGCCGACTCCTATTCCATTCGTCGCAACGCCCTGCAGCACAAGATCTACTGCACCACCACCATTGCCGCTGGTCAGGCGATCTGTGAGGCGCTCAAGTTCGGCCCCGAGCGGACAGTGCGCCGGTTGCAGGATCTCCATGCAGGAATCGAGGCATGAGTAAATTCCCCATGACTGTCCAGGGCGCTCGTGCCCTGGAAGAAGAACTGAAAGTCCTGAAGGCCGAGCGGCCGAAGATCAGCCAGGCCATCGCCGAGGCGCGAGAGCTGGGCGATCTCAAGGAAAACGCCGAATACCATGCTGCCCGTGAGCAGCAGGGGTTGGCCGAGGCACGTATCCGCGATATCGAGGCCAAGTTGTCGAATGCTCATATCATCGATGTGACCAGCATTCCGCACACCGGCAAGGTTATCTTCGGCACTACCGTCGATATCGCCAACTGCGAAACCGACGAGACGGTGACCTACCAGATCGTCGGTGACGACGAGGCGGACATCAAGGCCGGCAAGTTGTCGGTCAGTTCACCCATCGCCCGCGCCTTGGTCGGCAAGGAAGAGGGTGACGTGGTCACGGTGAAGACGCCGAGCGGTGTGGTCGAGTACGAGATTGTCGAAGTCCGCCATCTTTAAGCGCCCCTCGCGAGCAGGCAGCATCAGTTGGCAGCTGGCCCAGACGTTCTGGGTCGGCGGTCTCTGGCTGCTGCATTTCGTGGTGTTGCCTGCGTTGGGCAAGGTCGGTCTGGCGCCGCTGTTGATCGAGGATGTCGCCTCGGCACTCAGTCCGCTGATGGTGGGATTCGCGGCATTCTGCGCAATGCTCCAGGCGCTGGTGCTGATTCAGGCGGAGCGACTCTCGTCGCTCTGGCGGGACATGCGCGGGCAACTGCTGTTGACCGTCATACTGATGGCGATCGTCTATTTCGGCGTGCGCGAAGGGCAATCGACTGCGACTTTCTGGCTGACCTTCAATTATCTGGTGCTCGCATTCTGCGGCCTGATGCTGGTTCTGCAGCCGGTTCCCGGGCAGGACGGCGGTCGCTGAACCAGCCCGGCGGAGCCGAGCTGGCGGCAAAGCGAATCAGATGCCGGCGTAGCGGTGAATGTTGGACAAGTTGCGATTCGGCTTAGGATTCTTGCGATAGACCAGCGCCATCTTGCCGATGACCTGGACCAGTTCGCAGCTGCCGGCTTCGCACAGTTCGTCGATGAGCGCCCGGCGATCCTCGCGCTCGGTCAGCCGGAACTGCACCTTGATCAGTTCGTGATCGTTCAGCGCCCGGTCGAGTTCGGCCAGTACGCCCTCGGTCAAACCGTTTTCGGCCACGATCAATACCGGTTTCAGGTGGTGGCCGATAGATTTGAATTGTTTCTTCTGCTCTTGAGTGAGCGCCATAATCTGACCCCTGCGTCTGATCGTATGAAAAAGCGGCGTAGTTTACCCGAGCGATCCGGGAGCGCCCAGCCAAACACGAGGTAACCGTGGCCCGTTCCAAGACTAGCCAGCGCTGGCTGAAAGAACACTTCGACGACCCCTACGTCAAAATGGCGCAAAAGGACGGCTACCGTTCGCGTGCCAGCTACAAACTGCTGGAAATCCAGGAGAAGGACCGGATTCTGCGTCCCGGCATGACCGTGGTCGATCTGGGGGCTGCTCCGGGCGGTTGGTCCCAGGTAACCAGCCGGGTGATCGGGGATCGCGGGCGGTTGATCGCTTCGGACATCCTGGAGATGGACAGCATTCCGGATGTCACCTTCATCCAGGGCGATTTCACCGAGGATGCAGTCTTTGCGCGCATCCTGGAAGCCATCGGGGATGGCCCGGTGGACCTTGTGATTTCCGATATGGCCCCCAATATGAGTGGTGTAAGGGCTGCTGATCAGCCGAGAGCCATGTACCTGTGCGAACTCGCGCTGGACCTGGCTGGCCGGGTCTTGCGTCCTGGCGGTGATTTTCTGATCAAGATTTTCCAGGGAGAGGGTTTCGACCTTTATCACAAGCAGGTTCGCGAGATGTTCGAGAAGGTGCAGATGCGCAAACCGCTGTCGTCGCGTGACCGCTCCAGGGAGCAGTATCTTCTGGCTCGAGGTTATCGCGGCGCGTGAGTGCAACGGATAGTGGCTACCTTCGGTCTGAATAATAGAGCCGTTATATCGAAGGGTTCATAAAGGGTTACAGACGATGCCTGCCGGCGATGCAGGATGTGTAGTAAGTTAGGCTGGTTGATGAACCAGTCGTCATGCGGGGGCGGTTACGGGCCGGCCTGCTTCAGAGGGTAGCTAATTGAACGATATGGCAAAGAACCTGATCCTGTGGCTGATCATTGCGGCAGTCCTGGTGACGGTGATGAACAACTTCTCCAGCCCGAGCGAACCGCAGACGCTGAATTACTCGGAATTCATCGAGCAGGTCAAAGAAGGCAAGGTGGAGCGTGTGACGGTCGATGGCTATGTCATTACCGGCAAGCGCACCGATGGCGACAGTTTCAAGACCATCCGGCCCGCGATTCAGGATGGCGGTCTGATCGGCGATCTGATCGATAACAACGTGATCATCGAAGGCAAGCAGCCCGAGCAACAGAGCATCTGGACGCAGCTTCTGGTCGCGAGTTTCCCGATTCTCGTGATTATCGCCGTGTTCATGTTCTTCATGCGGCAGATGCAAGGCGGAGCAGGCGGCAAGGGCGGCCCGATGAGCTTCGGCAAGAGCAAGGCGCGCTTGTTGTCCGAAGATCAGGTCAAGACGACTTTTGCGGACGTCGCCGGGTGCGACGAGGCCAAGGAAGAAGTCAGCGAACTGGTAGAGTTCCTTCGCGATCCCGGTAAATTCCAGCGCCTGGGAGGTCGGATTCCCCGCGGCGTGCTGATGGTCGGTCCGCCCGGTACCGGTAAGACGCTGCTGGCCAAGGCTATCGCGGGTGAAGCCAAGGTGCCGTTCTTCACCATTTCCGGTTCGGACTTCGTCGAGATGTTCGTCGGTGTCGGTGCCTCTCGTGTGCGCGACATGTTCGAGCAGGCGAAAAAGCACGCACCCTGCATCATCTTCATCGACGAGATCGACGCCGTTGGTCGTCATCGTGGCGCCGGCCTGGGCGGTGGTCATGATGAGCGTGAACAGACCCTCAACCAGTTGCTGGTGGAAATGGACGGCTTCGAGATGAATGACGGCATCATCGTCATCGCCGCCACCAACCGTCCCGATGTACTCGACCCGGCGCTCCTGCGTCCCGGTCGTTTCGACCGCCAGGTCGTGGTGGGGCTGCCGGATATCCGCGGCCGCGAGCAGATTCTGAAAGTGCACATGCGCAAGGTGCCGGTGGGCGAGAACGTCAACCCGGCTGTCATCGCGCGCGGTACCCCGGGTTTCTCTGGTGCCGACCTGGCCAACCTGGTCAACGAAGCGTCTCTGTTCGCCGCTCGTGCCAACAAGCGCATTGTCGATATGCGTGAGTTCGAGCTGGCCAAGGACAAGATCATGATGGGCGCCGAGCGCAAATCCATGGTGATGTCCGAAAAAGAGAAGCTGAACACGGCTTACCACGAGGCCGGCCATGCCATCGTGGGGCGCCTGGTTCCCGAGCACGATCCCGTCTATAAGGTTTCGATCATTCCTCGGGGACGTGCACTGGGTGTGACCATGTTCCTTCCGGAGGAGGATCGTTACAGCCTGTCGAAGCGTGCCTTGATCAGCCAGATCTGCTCACTGTTCGGTGGCCGTATCGCCGAAGAAATGACGCTGGGCTTCGAAGGCGTTACTACCGGGGCTTCCAATGACATCATGCGAGCCACCCAGTTGGCGCGGAACATGGTGACCAAATGGGGCTTGTCGGAAAAGCTCGGTCCGCTGATGTATGCGGAAGAAGAGGGCGAAGTGTTCCTGGGGCGTAGTGCTGGTAGCCAGCACACCAATGTCTCCGCGGAAACGGCCAAGCTGATCGATCAGGAAGTGCGCAGCATCATCGATCAGTGCTACGGCACTGCCAAGCAGTTGCTGGTGGAGAATCGCGACAAGCTGGACCTGATGGCCGAGGCATTGATGAAATACGAAACCATCGACTCCGAGCAGATCGACGACATCATGGCTGGCCGTCCGCCGCGCGAGCCGCGTGACTGGCAGGGTGGTTCAGGCACGTCCGGTACGCCGACCCCCCGTGAAGAAACTGACCGCCCGGAAGCCCCCATTGGCGGACCTGCCGGCGAACATTAAGGTTTCGCAATGACATCTGCGCTGTACCCGACCCGGTTGCCCTGCGGCAACCGGGTTCTTGATTTATCCCGTCCACAAGTGATGGGTATTCTCAACGTTACCCCCGATTCTTTTTCCGATGGCGGTCGTTTCGATCGACGCGACGCCGCATTGCGTCATGCCGAGGCGATGGTCAAGGCTGGCGCGGCGCTGGTGGATGTCGGCGGGGAGTCCACGCGTCCCGGGGCGCGTCCGGTGTCGCCTGTCGAGGAGTTGGAACGTGTCGCTCCGGTCGTCGAAGCCATCGCAACCGAGCTGGATGTCATCATCTCCGTGGATACCTCGACTCCCGCGGTAATGCGCGAGTGCGCGCGATTGGGCGCCGGGTTGATCAATGATGTGCGCTCTCTGCGTCGCGAGGGTGCCCTGGACGCTGCGGCCGCTACCGGGTTGCCGGTCTGTCTGATGCATATGCGAGGCGAGCCGGGCAACATGCAGGAAAATCCTCAATACGAGGATATTGCCAAAGAGGTTGCGGCCTTTTTGCGCGAGAGAATCGAAGCCTGCGCTGCGGCAGGGATTTCCAGCGAGAGAGTGATCCTGGATCCGGGGTTCGGGTTCGCCAAGAATCTTTCCCACAATCTTTGCCTGTTCAAGCGCATGCAGGTTTTACATGAACTGGGGCGCCCCCTATTGGTAGGGGTTTCCCGCAAGAGCATGATCGGACAGGTTCTCGGCAAGGACGTAGGTGAACGTCTTTATGGCAGCCTGGCCCTCGCCGCCCTGGCGGTGGCGAAAGGGGCTCGTATCCTGCGCGTTCATGATGTGGCCGAAACGGTTGATGTGGTGAGCATGATCGCTGCGGTGGAAGCGGCGGAATAACAAAGAGGGACCCTCGTATGGGCAGAAAATATTTTGGCACCGATGGTATTCGAGGCCATGTCGGCCAGTTCCCGATCACACCGGATTTCATGCTGAAGCTGGGCTGGGCGGCGGGCATGGCTTTCCGCAAGCAAGGCCGCTGCCGCATTCTGATTGGCAAGGACACGCGAATTTCCGGGTATATGTTCGAGTCGGCGCTCGAGGCCGGTCTGTCCGCTGCCGGGGCGGATGTGATGCTGCTAGGGCCCATGCCGACACCGGCTATCGCCTACCTGACCCGGACCTTCCATGCCGAAGCGGGCATCGTCATCAGTGCCTCGCATAATCCGCACCATGATAATGGCATCAAGTTCTTCTCTGGTCAGGGCACCAAGCTGCCGGACGAAGTCGAGTCGATGATCGAGGCGTTGCTGGACCAGCCGATGACTGTCGTCGAGTCGGCTCAGCTCGGTAAGGTATCGCGCATCAATGACGCTGCCGGCCGTTATATCGAGTTCTGCAAGAGCAGCGTGCCAAGCAGCACCGATTTCGCTGGGCTGAAACTGGTCATCGACTGCGCTCATGGTGCCACCTATAAAGTCGCCCCCAGTGTGTTCCGCGAGCTTGGGGCTCATGTTTCTGTGCTTTCGGCACAGCCCAACGGGCTCAACATCAACGATCAATGCGGCTCCACCCATATGGAGACGTTGCAGGCTGAAGTGGTGGCTCAGCAGGCGGATCTCGGTATCGCTTTCGATGGCGACGGGGATCGCGTTCTGATGGTCGATCATACCGGTGGGGTGGTGGATGGTGACGAGCTTCTGTACCTGATCGCGCGCGACCTGATGGAACGAGGCAAGCTCCAGGGCGGTGTGGTGGGAACCCTGATGAGCAACCTGGGGCTCGAGCTGGCGCTGGAGGAGCTGAATATACCCTTCGTCCGCGCCAAGGTGGGTGATCGCTACGTGATGGCTGAGTTGCTCGCTCGAAACTGGCAGTTGGGAGGGGAGAATTCGGGGCACCTGGTCTGCTGCCAGCACACGACTACGGGAGACGCCATCATTGCGGCGCTGCAGGTGCTCCTGGCACTCAGGCGCCGGGGGCAGACGCTCGCCGAGGCGCGTCAGGGTTTGCGTAAGTGCCCGCAAGTGCTGGTCAATGTGCGCTTTGGTGGGGGAGAGGACCCGGTCGAACATCCGGCTGTTCAGGAGGCCTGCGCGCGAGTGACCGAGCGAATGGCGGGTCGGGGGCGGGTGCTGTTGCGCAAGTCCGGGACGGAGCCGTTGGTGCGGGTCATGGTTGAGGGTGATGACGAGACGCAGGTCCGGGGATATGCCGATGAGTTGGCGAAACTCGTTTCTTCGGTATGTGCTTGATTTGGCTTGCTAGTTGTATTGCTCTTGGGTAACATCTGCGCCCACTTTGATCGACGAGGTACAGCATGCGTCGCCCCCTGGTAGCTGGTAACTGGAAAATGCACGGTACCCGCGCCAGCGTCGCAGAGCTTCTCGATGGTCTACGCCGGTTGGCTGTGCCAAATGGTGTCGAGGTTGCAGTGCTTCCGCCGTTTCTGTTCATCGACCAAGCGCTTAACGCATTGGCAGGTAGCTCAATTGCTATCGGTGCTCAGAACTGTGCGGAAGAGGCCCGGCAGGGCGCGCTGACGGGTGAAATCGCAGCGAGTCAATTGGCGGATGCCGGTTGTGCATGGGTTTTGGTTGGCCACTCCGAGCGTCGCCTGATCATCGGTGAGCGGGACGAGCAGGTCATCCGTAAGTTTGCGGCGACTCAGTCCGTTGGGCTTCGGCCGATGCTCTGTGTGGGGGAAACCCTGGAGCAGCGGGAGGCTGGCAAGACCCTTGAGATTGTCGGTCAGCAATTGGCTTGTGTGATTGAGTCGTTGGGTGTTGCTGTGTTCGAGCGGGCGGTTGTGGCTTACGAGCCTGTCTGGGCTATCGGGACCGGGCTGACCGCAACTCCGCAGCAGGCTCAAGAGGTACATGCGGCAATACGTGCGCAACTGGCGGCAGAAGATGCCGAGGTGGCGCAGGCTGTAAGAATTCTCTACGGCGGCAGCGTAAAAGCGGCCAATGCGGCTGAATTGTTCGGCATGCCGGACATCGATGGGGGGCTCATTGGTGGGGCTTCCCTGAATGCGGATGAGTTCGGCGCTATCTGTTGCGCCGCGGGAAGCTGAAGAGATGCTGGAAACAGTCGTTATCGTTATTCATCTGCTGGGTGCTCTGGGTGTCGTTGCCCTGGTTCTGCTGCAGCAGGGGAAGGGGGCTGATGCAGGCGCCTCTTTTGGTTCGGGTGCTTCTGCTACCGTTTTCGGTAGCCAAGGTTCCGCTACCTTTTTGAGTCGTTTTACTGCTATACTCGCCACCGCTTTTTTCTTGACCAGCCTGGGTTTGGCATTCTTTGCTAAAGAAAAGGCTAACGCGCTGAGCGGTGCAGGTCTGCCGGATCCGGCGGTCATGGAGGTTCAAGAGAAGAAGCCGGCGGCGGATGACGTCCCGGTGCTCCAGGAGCAGAAGCCGGCGGATAATTCCGCAGACGTGCCGCAAGCTCCGGAGCAGAAGTAAAGGTTTTTGCCGAGGTGGTGGAATTGGTAGACACGCTACCTTGAGGTGGTAGTGGCCATAGGCTGTAGGGGTTCGAGTCCCCTCCTCGGTACCAAAAACAAGAGGCCCGCTGCATCGCGGGCCTTCTTGTTGGCGGAGGTTCGGTTGACCCGCAATGGGGGTGGCCGTATACTTTCGCCCCAGCTTTGACGCGGGGTGGAGCAGTCTGGTAGCTCGTCGGGCTCATAACCCGAAGGTCGTTGGTTCAAATCCAGCCCCCGCAACCAGTTGTAGCAGAGCCCCTTTTAAGGGGCTTTTTGCTAGCTGGGACAATTACCGCCCACCTTCCGGGGAGCGGTTTGTACGGATGGGCGTTTCGCCCATTTTTTATTTGCACAGCATGCGCGAGGGGTTCAGGTGTCGAGCAAGCTAGAACAGTTGCAGGCCTTGTTGGCCCCGGTGGTCGAGGCTCTCGGTTACCAATGCTGGGGTATCGAATTTCTGTCCCAAGGGCGACATTCGCTTTTGCGGGTCTACATCGATCATGCCAATGGCATTTTGGTGGATGACTGCGAGAAGGTCAGCCGCCAGGTAAGTAGTGTCCTGGATGTCGAGGATCCGATCAGTAGCGAATACACCCTTGAGGTTTCCTCGCCGGGCATGGACCGGCCGCTGTTTACCCTGGAGCAGTACGCTGCCCATGCCGGTGAACAGGTGAAGATCAAGTTGCGCTCGCCGTTCGAGGGGCGCCGCAACTTTCAGGGCCTCCTCCGCGGTGTGGAGGAGCAGGACGTGGTGGTGCTGGTGGATGACCACGAATACCTGTTGCCGATCGACATGATCGACAAGGCCAACATCATTCCCCGTTTTGACTGAGACGCGGATCCCGCGGATCCAATGGATTGCGAAAGGCGAGGCGTACGATGAGCAAAGAAGTACTGCTGGTTGTTGAGTCGGTGTCCAATGAAAAGGGCGTGCCGGCTGGTGTGATTTTCGAAGCCTTGGAGCTGGCGTTGGCCACGGCGACCAAGAAGCGTTTCGAGGATGAAGTTGACCTGCGTGTGTCGATCAATCGTCACACTGGCAGCTACGAGACGTTCCGGCGCTGGACCGTGGTCGACGAGGAGGCGTTGGAAAACCCAGCCGCCGAACTCACCGTCGAGCAGGCTCAGGAGCAACAGCCGGGCGCCAAGCTGGGCGATGTGATCGAAGAAAAGATCGAGTCCATCGAGTTCGGCCGTATCGCTGCGCAAACTGCCAAGCAGGTCATCGTGCAGAAGGTCCGCGAAGCCGAGCGTGCCCAGGTGGTCGAGGCTTATCGCGAGCGTCTCGGCGATATCATTTCCGGTACCGTGAAGAAGGTCACCCGGGACAATGTCATCGTCGATCTGGGCAACAATGCGGAAGCTCTGCTGGCGCGCGAAGACATCATTCCGCGCGAGACCTTCCGGGTTGGGGCACGGGTGCGTGCGCTGCTGAAGGAAATCCGTACCGAGAATCGCGGTCCGCAATTGATTCTGTCGCGCACCGCTCCGCAGATGCTGATCGAGCTGTTCCGCATCGAAGTGCCGGAAATCGCCGAAGAACTGATCGAAGTGATGGCTGCTTCCCGCGATCCGGGTTCGCGCGCCAAGATCGCCGTCCGCTCCAAGGACAAGCGTATCGACCCGCAAGGTGCCTGTATCGGTATGCGCGGCTCGCGTGTTCAGGCTGTTTCGGGTGAGCTGGGTGGCGAGCGCGTCGACATCGTGCTGTGGGATGAAAACCCGGCTCAGTTCGTGATCAACGCCATGGCTCCGGCTGAAGTGGCGGCGATCATCGTCGATGAAGATGCCCATGCCATGGACATCGCGGTCGCCGAGGATAACCTGGCCCAGGCCATCGGTCGCGGTGGTCAGAACGTTCGCCTCGCCAGCCAACTGACTGGCTGGACGCTGAACGTGATGACCGAGGCGGACATCCAGGCCAAGCAGCAGGCCGAGACGGGCGATATCCTGCAGCGCTTCATCGACGAGCTGGATGTCGACGAGGAGCTGGCCCAGGTGCTGGTGGAGGAGGGTTTCACCAGCCTGGAAGAGATCGCCTACGTTCCGATGGAAGAAATGCTCAACATCGATGGCTTCGACGAGGACATCGTCAATGAGCTGCGCGCCCGTGCCAAGGACCGCCTGCTGACCAAAGCCATCGCCACCGAAGAAAAGCTGGCGGATGTACAGCCGGCCGAGGACCTCCTGGCCCTCGAAGGGATGGACAAGGAGCTGGCGGTGGAATTGGCGATGCGTGGCGTGGCCACCCGAGAAGACCTGGCTGAGCAGTCGATCGACGACCTGCTCGAGATCGACGGCATGGATGAAGAACGTGCCGGCAAGCTGATCATGGCCGCCCGAGCCCATTGGTTCGAGTAAGCAGTTACGGCCTGAGGAGAGAGATGCATGACGCAAGTCACGGTGAAAGAACTGGCCCAAGTGGTCGACACACCGGTCGAGCGCCTGCTGCAGCAGATGCGTGAGGCAGGACTGTCGCACACCAGCGCCGAGCAAGTAGTGACCGATAACGAGAAACAAGCCCTGTTGGCTCATCTGAAAAGCAGCCATGGGGAGCGACTCGAAGAGCCGCGCAAGATCACTTTGCAGCGTAAGACCACCACGACTCTGAAAGTGGCGGGCAGCAAGACCATCAGTGTCGAAGTACGCAAGAAGAAGACCTATGTGAAGCGCAGCCCGGCCGAGATCGAGGCCGAGAAGCAACGCGAGTTGGAAGAGCAGCGTGCCGCCGAAGAAGCAGCACGTCTGAAGGCCGAGGAAGAGGCCAAGCGCCAGGCTGAAGAAGAGGCTCGACGCCAGGCAGAGGCCCAGAAGGCCCGCGAAGAAGAAATCGCGAAGGCGCCGGTGAGTGCGGCGGTTGAAGCCGAGCCGGTTGCGCCGGTCGTTGCTCCGGCTCCGGTCGTCGAAGAGCGCAAGAAGGAAGAGCCGCGCCGTGTCGAAAAACCGGCTCGCAGCGACGAAGACGAGCGCCGCGACCGCAAGCATGCCCAGCATCGCCCGTCCCTCAAGGACAAGGCGCCGGCTCCGCGCGTGGCGCCGCGTAGCGCCGACGACGAATCCGAAGGCTTCGGCCGTCGTGGCGGTGGTCGCGGCAAGGCCAAGCTGAAGAAGCGTAACCAACATGGGTTCCAGAGCCCGACAGGACCCATCGTGCGCGAAGTTTCCATTGGCGAGACCATTACCGTTGCAGAGCTGGCTCAGCAGATGGCGGTGAAAGCGGCTGAAGTCATCAAGTTCATGTTCAAGATGGGTTCGCCGGTCACCATCAACCAGGTGCTCGACCGGGAAACTGCGCAACTGGTAGCTGAAGAGCTGGGCCACAAGGTCAAGCTGGTCAGCGACAACGCGCTCGAAGAGCAGTTGGCCGAATCGCTGAAGTTTGAGGGTGAAGCCCAGTCCCGCGCTCCGGTGGTGACTGTCATGGGTCACGTCGACCACGGCAAGACCTCGCTGCTCGACTATATCCGTCGTGCCAAGGTCGCCGCGGGCGAAGCGGGTGGTATCACCCAGCACATCGGTGCCTACCACGTGGAAACCGATCGCGGCATGATCACCTTCCTCGATACTCCCGGCCACGCGGCGTTCACCGCCATGCGTGCTCGCGGTGCGAAGGCGACCGACATCGTGATTCTGGTGGTGGCTGCCGACGACGGCGTGATGCCGCAGACCGAGGAAGCCGTTCAGCACGCCAAGGCGGCCGGTGTTCCGATCGTCGTGGCAGTGAACAAGATCGACAAGCCGGAAGCGGATCTGGACCGGATCAAGAACGATCTGGCCGCCCGTGACGTGATTCCGGAAGAGTGGGGCGGTGATACCCAGTTCGTGCCCGTTTCGGCCAAGGTCGGTACCGGTGTCGACGAGCTGCTCGAAGCCGTTCTGTTGCAGGCCGAGGTACTCGAACTGAAAGCCACTCCGACCGCTCCGGGTCGTGGTGTCGTGGTCGAATCCCGCCTGGACAAAGGCCGTGGCCCGGTGGCTACCTTGCTGGTTCAGGACGGTACCCTGCGTCAGGGCGATATGGTACTGGTCGGCGTCAACTACGGCCGTGTCCGCGCCATGCTCGACGAGAATGGCAAGCCGGTGAAGGAAGCCGGTCCGTCGATTCCGGTCGAGATTCTCGGTCTCGATGGCACTCCGGATGCCGGTGACGAAATGACCGTGGTCGCCGACGAGAAGAAGGCGCGCGAAGTGGCGTTGTTCCGTCAGGGGAAATTCCGCGAGGTCAAACTGGCTCGCCAGCATTCGGCGAAGCTGGAGAACATCTTCGAAACCATGGGCCAGGACGAGAAGAAGACTCTCAACATCGTTCTCAAGGCCGATGTGCGCGGTTCGCTGGAGGCGCTGCAAGGCGCCCTGTCCGACCTGGGCAACGACGAAGTTCAGGTGCGTGTGGTCGGCGGCGGTGTCGGTGGTATCACCGAGAGCGACGCCAACCTGGCGCTGGCCTCCAACGCGGTTCTGTTCGGCTTCAACGTGCGTGCCGATGCCGGTGCGCGCAAGATCGTCGAACAGGAAGGCCTGGATCTGCGCTACTACAACGTCATCTACGACATCATCGAAGACGTGAAGAAAGCGCTCTCCGGCATGCTCGGCAGCGACGTTCGCGAGAACATTCTCGGTATCGCAGAGGTTCGCGATGTGTTCCGCTCGCCGAAGTTCGGCGCCATTGCCGGCTGTATGGTGGTCGAGGGCATCGTTCACCGGAATCGTCCGATCCGCGTATTGCGCGACGACGTGGTGATCTTCGAGGGCGAACTGGAATCCCTGCGCCGCTTCAAGGACGACGTGTCCGAAGTGCGGGCCGGCATGGAGTGCGGTATCGGCGTGAAGAGCTACAACGACGTCAAGGTCGGCGACAAGATCGAAGTGTTCGAGAAGGTCCAGGTGGCGCGCAGCCTCTAACGGCGCACCAGCCACAGGCGGCAGGTCAGGCGGCGTGCAAGCGCATGTCCTGACCTGCCGTTCGCTTTTTGTGTTTCTGTGATCAGCCTGCGGTTCGATAGCCGCAGCCTGAAGCGAGTTTCGATATGGCAAAAGAATTCAGCCGTACCCAGCGCATCGGCGACCAGATGCAGCGCGAATTGGCGCTTCTGGTCCAGCGCGAAATCAAGGACCCACGTCTCGGCCTGGTGACCATCACCGCCGTGGACGTCAGTCGCGATTTGTCCCATGCCAAGGTGTTCATCACGGTGATGGGCAAGGACAGCCCTGAGCAGATCGCCCAGAACCTCGAGATTCTTAGCGAGGCCGCCGGCTTTCTGCGCATGCAGTTGGGCAAGGCCATGAAGGTGCGCAGCGTTCCGCAGCTGCACTTCCATTACGACGCCAGCATCCGTCGTGGTGCCGAGTTGTCGGCGTTGATCGAGCGGGCTGTCGCCGAAGACCGCAAGCATCAGGGTGGCGACGAGGAGTAAGGCGTGGCTCAGGTAAAACGTATTCGCCGCAACGTCAGCGGTATCCTGGTCCTGGACAAGCCGCGCGGCCTGACCTCTAACGCCGCGCTGCAAAAGGTGCGCTGGTTGTTGAACGCTGAGAAGGCCGGTCACACCGGCAGTCTCGATCCTTTGGCTACAGGGGTATTGCCGCTCTGCTTCGGCGAGGCGACCAAGTTTTCCCAGTACCTGCTGGATGCCGACAAGGGTTACGAAACCTTGATGCAGCTCGGCGTGATTACTTCCACTGGCGATGCGGAGGGCGAAGTGCTCGAGCGTCGCGAGGTGACCGTCGGTCGCCCCGAGCTGGAGGCGCTGCTGCCCCGATTCCGTGGTGAAATCAAGCAGATACCGCCGATGTACTCTGCCCTCAAGCGCGACGGTCAACCGCTCTACAAGTTGGCTCGTGCCGGCGAGGTAGTGGAGCGCGAGGCGCGTTCTGTTACTATTACGCGCTTGGAATTGCTGGCCTGTGAGAATTCGCAGGCGCGGTTGTCGGTGGCCTGCAGCAAGGGAACCTACATCCGCACACTGGTCGAAGACCTTGGCCAGTTGCTCGGTTGCGGTGCCCATGTCGCCGAGCTGCGACGCACCCAGGCCGGGCCTTTCGACTTGGCCCAGGCGGTAAGTCTGGAAGCGCTGGAACAGGCCCACGCCGAAGGCGGCGCCGAGGCGCTGGATCGTTTCCTCCTGCCGGAGGACAGCGGTCTGCAACATTGGCCGCTGCTGCAGCTTTCCGAGCACAGCGCCTATTACTGGCTGCACGGACAGCCGGTACGAGCCCCGGAAGCGCCGAAGTTCGGCATGGTACGGGTTCAGGATCACACAGGTCGCTTCATCGGTATCGGTGAAGTGAGCGATGACGGGCGTATCGCGCCGCGTCGACTGATTCGGTCGGAATGACCGGGACGGAGCGTCGATCGCCTTGGCATCGGCGCTTCGGTACGAGGGTGGCTGTCAACAGGCACGGTCATGCCTCTTTTTTAAACACGGGATTCGTCCCGGCCTGTTCACTCAAGGAGCCCCATCATGGCACTGAGCGTTGAAGAGAAAGCCCAGATCGTTAACGAGTACAAGCAAGCTGAAGGCGACACCGGTTCCCCGGAAGTGCAGGTTGCCCTGCTGACCGCCAATATCAACAAGCTGCAGGATCACTTCAAGGCCAACGGCAAGGACCACCATTCCCGCCGTGGTCTGATCCGCATGGTTAACCAGCGTCGCAAGCTGCTGGACTACCTGAAGGGTAAGGACACCACTCGTTACAGCGCCCTGATCGGTCGCCTGGGTCTGCGTCGCTAAGCGATGCTTGCTCGAAGCTGAATGCAAAGCTGGAAGCGGGATTAGTGCCCGCTTCCAGCTTTTGCTATCCGGCTCGTGCGTTTGGGCAGGCTGCGGGTCCGACTCCCGGGACTGTCCCCGAATTCGTGAAGAACAGATTTCCCCCAAAGGCAACAGAGAAGGAAAACACCGTGAACCCGGTAACCAAGAAATTCCAGTTCGGTCAGTCGACCGTCACCCTCGAGACGGGGCGCATTGCCCGTCAGGCCAGCGGCGCCGTACTGGTCACCATCGATGACGACATCACCGTGCTGGTGACCGTCGTGGCCGCCAAGGCCGCGGACCCGGGCAAGGGCTTCTTCCCGCTGTCCGTCCACTACCAGGAAAAAACCTACGCGGCCGGCAAGATTCCCGGCGGCTTCTTCAAGCGTGAAGGCCGTCCCTCCGAGAAGGAAACCCTCACTTCCCGCCTGATCGACCGTCCGATCCGCCCGCTTTTCCCGGAAGGCTTCATGAACGAAGTGCAGGTCATCTGCACCGTGGTTTCCACCAGCAAGAAGACCGATCCGGACATCGCTTCGATGATCGGTACCTCTGCGGCCCTGGCCATCTCCGGTATTCCGTTCAACGGCCCGGTCGGCGCTGCCCGCGTGGCCTTCCATGAAAGCACCGGCTACCTGCTGAACCCGACCTACGAGCAACTGAAGGCGTCCCGCCTGGACATGGTCGTGGCCGGTACCGAAGAAGCCGTGCTGATGGTCGAGTCCGAGGCTCAGGAGCTGACCGAAGACCAGATGCTCGGCGCCGTGCTGTTCGCCCACCAGGAATTCCAGGCCGTGATCCAGGCGGTCAAGGAATTCGCTGCCGAAGCCGGCAAGCCGGCCTGGGACTGGCAGCCGCCGGTGGAAAACACCGCGCTGCTCAATGCCATCCGTGCCGAGTTCGGCGAGGCCATTTCCGAAGCCTACACCATTACCCTGAAGCAGCAGCGTTACGGTCGTCTGGACGAGCTGCGCGAGCAGGTCATTGCCCGCTTTGCCGGCGAGGAAGAAGGTCAGCCGTCGGTCGGTGAGGTCAAGGAGGCTTTCGGCCTGCTGGAATACCGCACCGTTCGCGAAAACATCGTCAACGGCAAGCCGCGTATCGACGGTCGCGACAACCGTACCGTGCGTCCGCTGAAGATCGAAGTCGGCGTGCTGCCGAAGACCCATGGTTCGGCGCTGTTCACCCGCGGCGAAACCCAGGCCTTGGTTGTGGCTACCCTCGGCACCGCCCGTGACGCGCAACTGCTCGACACCCTGGAAGGCGAGCGCAAGGACGCCTTCATGCTGCACTACAACTTCCCGCCGTTCTCGGTGGGCGAGTGCGGTCGCATGGGCAGCGCCGGCCGTCGCGAGATCGGCCACGGCCGCCTGGCCCGTCGTGGCGTACAGGCCATGCTGCCGAAGGACGACGAATTCCCCTACACCATCCGCGTGGTATCGGAAATCACCGAGTCCAACGGTTCCAGCTCCATGGCTTCGGTCTGTGGCGCTTCCCTGGCCCTGATGGACGCCGGTGTGCCGATGAAAGCGCCGGTGGCCGGTATCGCCATGGGTCTGGTCAAGGAAGGCGACAAGTTTGCCGTACTGACCGACATCCTCGGCGATGAAGATCACTTGGGCGACATGGACTTCAAGGTGGCCGGTACCGCGAATGGCGTGACCGCGCTGCAGATGGACATCAAGATCCAGGGCATCACCGAAGAGATCATGGAAGTCGCCCTGGGCCAGGCCCTGGAAGCGCGCCTGAACATCCTCGGCCAGATGAACCAGGTCATTGGCCAGTCGCGCAGCGAGCTGTCGGCCAATGCACCGACCATGCTGGCGATGAAGATCGACCAGGACAAGATCCGCGACGTGATCGGCAAGGGCGGGGCAACCATTCGCGCCATCTGCGAAGAGACCAAGGCTTCGATCGACATCGAAGACGACGGTTCGATCAAGATCTTCGGCGAAACCAAGGAAGCGGCCGAAGCTGCAAAGCAGCGCGTGCTCAGCATCACTGCCGAAGCCGAGATCGGCAAGATCTACGTCGGCAAGGTCGAGCGCATCGTCGACTTCGGAGCCTTCGTCAACATCCTGCCCGGCAAGGACGGCCTGGTGCACATTTCGCAGATCAGCGATCAGCGCATCGACAAGGTCACCGACGTGCTGCAAGAAGGCCAGGAGGTCAAGGTCCTGGTACTGGATGTGGACAACCGCGGTCGCATCAAGCTGTCGATGAAGGACGTCGCAGCGGCTGAAGCATCGGGCGTCTAACGCGTCCGAGTTCACAGCGAAGAAAAGAGGGCCCTTGCAGGCCCTCTTTTTTTGCCTGGAGAATAGGCGGTCGCAGCTCTCGGAGCGTGCGGCGGTACGTCGGTCCCGGCCGGCCAGCTAGATTCAAGGCTTGAAAGGAAAAGCACCGGCCATGGAAAAGACCCACTGCCATTACCATTCGGCACAACCCGCGACTTGGCATTGCGTGCCTTGCCAGCGTCATTACGGCGACTGTTGCATCCCGCTGAACGAAGACGCGCCGGAAGAAACGCCGGCCTGTCCATTGTGCCGTGACCCGCTGAGCTTTCTCGGTGCGGCCAACACTGCCCAGCCGTTCTGGGAGCGTATCCCGAGTTTCTTTGCGTATGGCTGTCAGCCCAGCCCGCTGGCTTTCAGTGCGATCCTGGCCCTGGCAAGCCTGTTCATGCCGAGCATCATTCTGCTCTGGATCGCCTTGTTCAGTGTCGCGACCAAGTACTTCCACAGTGTGATCGAGGCCAGCAGCCAGGCGGAGAAGACCGCCCCGCACCTGCTGTCGGCGTTCACCGGCGAAGGCTTTTCATTATTCTTCAAGCAACTGGCAGTGTTCTTCATCGCCATGGCGGCGCTCTGGCTGGCCGCCGACTTCAACAGCGAAGCGCTGTTCTGGGTGGTGAACATCGGCATTCTGCTGGTCATGCCAGCCAGCATCATTCGTCTGGCGCTGGACAAGACGCTGAGCGCGGCCCTCAGCCCGGATGAGGTGGGGCAGGTGATCAAGGCCATGGGTTGGCGCTACCTCATTCTCTGCGCCTTCTTATTCATTCTCTGGCAATCGCCGACCTGGGTGACCTACATGCTCTCCCATGGCTTGCCCAAGGTTGTGCTGGTACCTGTCGCCGCCTTTCTGTTCGGTTATTTCGGCGTGGTGATGTGCGCGATGATGGGTTATGCGGTCTTCCAGTACCAGGGGCCGCTGGGTTACGTGATCGCGGATGAGGACGGACAGGCGGCCTTTCCGGCCCCGGAGTACCAGCGCCGCCGTGCCCTGGCCGAAGCCGAGATCAGGGTCAAGGAAGGGCAGAGTCCGCAGGCATTGGAAACCCTCGCCCAAGCCTTACAGCGGACCCCGGACGATCTCAAGTTGAACGAGCGCTACCACCAGTTGCTGTTCGGCCTCAATGCACGGGAGCGCTGTCTGCATCACTTGGCGCATTACCTGCCGCAGGCTGCACGGATGAGCCCGGCGCTGGCCGCAACCGCTTTGCTCAACGCGCGCCAGTTGAAGCCGGATTATCTGCCGGATGATGCGCTGGTCTGCGAGAAGGTGGCCGGCGCGCTTCTGGAGCGGCACAAGACGCGCGAAGGCCTGAGCCTGTTGCGCAACCTGCACCAGCGCTTCCCTGACTATCCGCACATTCCCAGGGCCTATCTCCTGGCTGCTCGTGGCTTTGCCGAAGGGCTCGGGCAAGTCGAGCCGGCGCAGAAGCTGCTCGCGTTCGTCCGCATGCGTTACCCGGACTCGCCGTTGGGAGCAGACATCGCCGCCCTGGAGGCGACTTTGTCGCGTCTAGCCGCCAAGGTGTGATCTCTGCATTTCTTGCAATTTGCACGTGTGCCAGGGACCCAACATGCAATCTGCATGGAATCACTTTCGCTTGTCTTGCGTAACTTATTGATTTTAATGGATTAAATTATAGCACATAGTTGGCATGTGCCTTGCGAAATACTCCTTGAGACTGCAGCGGAGGACGGCTGCAGATTCCCAAAAGAGAACAGGAGTAGATCGTTATGAAACAGCCTTTCAACAAATTGGCCTTCGCCACTGTTGCTGCTACTGCCCTGAGCCTGTCGCTGAGTCATGTCGCGTTTGCGCAGTCGGACGAATCGCCTCGCGCTCAGCCGGCCGTGTTGGCCGCCAACGAGACCATCGAAAAGGCCGAAGATGCGGTCTCCGATACCTGGATTACCAGCAAAGTGAAGTCTGCGTTCATCGCCGACAGCAGCTTGAGCGGTATGGATATCAAGGTTGAAACCAAGCAGGGCGTCGTTTCCCTGTCCGGCGTGGTCGGCAGCGATGCCGAGCGCGATCTGGCCATCGAGAAGGCCAAGAGCATCAAGGGCGTCGTCGATGTCGCCGCCGATGGCCTGAAGACCGCCGATTGACCGGAGTCCCGGCAGGGCCAACTGCCGCAGGACGAGGAGGAACCATGAACGCCGATGTCATTCAAGGCAAATGGAAACAATTGACGGGCCGCATCAAGGAGCGATGGGGCAATCTCACCGACGATGATCTGGATGTCGCTGAAGGACACAGCGATTATCTGGTCGGCAAACTGCAGGAACGCTACGGCTGGAGCAAGGAGCGCGCTCAGGACGAGTTGCGCGACTTCAGTAGCCGCCTGTAGGCGCTTTCCAGTAGGGCGGACCAGGTTGCGGTCGCTGTTTCATGGCCGGTGTCCTCAACCGGTCCGTTCTACGTCTTCCGATAGGAAAGCAGGCGAAGCCCCGGCCCCGCAGGTCGGGGCTTCGTCGTTCAACGGGCCAGATGCTGCTGGTAGAGGGTGATTTGGCGGGTCTGTTCGGCTTCGGGATAGACGCTTCGGAGAAACTGGCCCAGCTCGGCGATGCCGCGCAGGTCTTTGCGCTGGCCCAGCAGCTTGGCCAATTGCAGCGTCAGCAGTGGGAGCTGGCTCGGATGGCGGGAATGCTGGCACAGCCGGCGCCAGGCGGCGAGGGCACGGGGGCCATCGGCGCCCCGTAGCAATCCCTGAAGGAGATGAAGCTGCACGCCAGGATGTCGTAGCAGGCGCTGTTCCGGTACCTGGCTGTCGTCGCCCAGACGCTGCAACAAGGGAAGGCCAGTGCCGGGCGGCAAGGCGAAAACCTGCTTGAGTAGGGCGGTCATGAGGGCCGCGTCCTGCCGACTCTTGGCAACCGGATAGAGTCTCTCCAACAGCTCTTGCCGACCCGGATAGCGGCTCAGCAGATCGAGACCGCGAGAGGCGGCCTGCTCCAGAGCGAAACGGCCGATCGCCTGATCCAGTGCGGCGAGTTCCCGCTTGAAGGGCGCGTCGGGGTCTTCCTTGTGCAGATAGGCTTCGTCGACCTTCAGTCGGCCGACCAGACGCGGCAGCCAGATCGACAGGAAGCCAGCTCCCAGGCCGCCGAGGTGTGCGTAGTAGTTGACGTTGTCGTCGGCCAGCAGCAGGCCGTACAGCTCCTTGCCCATCCAGACCGGCAGAATCCACAGCGCCGGTGCGCGGAAGTAGCCGAACATCGGCCCGAGCCAGTAGAAGAAGTTGATCCGGCGCAGGCCATAGACGCCGAGGTACATGCCCATCAACCCGGAGATCGCCCCCGAGGCGCCGACTCCGGTGACCCACACCGGGTCCATGACCCACCAGAGCAGATGCGAGGCGACGCCGCTGAGCAGGTAAAGGCCGAGGTAGAGCCAGCGGCCCAGGGCGATTTCCAGGGCGAAACCAAAGATGAACAGGAAGATCATGTTACCCAGCAGGTGATCGAAGCTGCCGTGCAGGAACATGGCGCCGAACAAGCCCTGGACGCTGAACTTCGCCGGGATGAAGCCGAAGCGCATGCTGCTGACTTTGTCGCGTTCGGCTTCGACTTTCCGGCGTGCGGCCTGCCAGTCGGTATCGGCTTGGTAGGCCGGCTCGTGATGCAGGCGGTTTTCGAACTGCAGGTCACTGAGGATCAGGCCGGCGAGGTCACTCCGACGCATGGCGGCGAGGGCGCGCTGCTCGTCCGCTTCCAGTTTGCGACGGGAGCCGAAGTCGTCGAGAAAAAGGGTCCGCTCGCGATTGAGCAGACCAGCGTCGAGATACGCCTCGATGGCTGTTTCCCAGCGCTGCTCGTCACCGCCCTGGTAGCCGAAATAGATCAGCACGTTGAGCAGGATCAGCAGCAGGGTCATGACTGGCGGTTTCTTCCAGTCGAGCGGGTGTTCTGCGGGGAGGATGAGCACGGGACGTCCTTGTGCGGTCGATCAGTTGCCGCGCTTGCTGTCGATCTTCACCAGCCGGTTGGCCTCGAAGCGCAGGTAGTGGTACATGCCATTGCGCGGGCCATAGACCCATTCTTCGACCGGCACCTCCTGTCGGTAGCCGTAGTCGTCGAGTTTTTCGCGATAGCCGAGGAAGGCCGTACTGGCCGGTTCGCCGCATTTGCTACGGACTTCACTGGTGGTGTCGTCAAGGCTGATCAGGTTGCTATCGCAGCGCAGCGTGGAGGAGGCATGGGCGCTGCCTGCCAACAGGAGCAGGGCGAGAAGGCAAAAGCGGATGTTCACGAAAGCGTCCCTGGCGGTGCATGACGGGCGCCAGCCTACACCGGCGCCGTCGCACTGTCAGCGGCTGCGCCGGGTTTCGATGCGGATCAGGCGGTTTCCTTCGAAGGTCAGGATGTACAGCATGCCGTTGTTCGGGCCGTAGGCCCATTCTTCCATCTTGAACTCGCGGCGATCGTATTCGCCCAGCGTATAGCCGACCAGATCGCGATGCGCCGGCTCGCCGCACTTTTGCTGTACTTCGAAAGCCCGGTCGCCGAGGCTGACCAGTTTGCTGCCGCAGCGCATGGTCTCGGCTTGGGCGGGGGCGGCGACCAGCACCAGCAGGCAGAGGAAGAAAGCGCGTTGCATCATGTCATTCACTGTCCAGGTGTAGAGGGGTGGAAACCCGTCCGTCAGTTTCCGCTTCGCCGGTGCTCACGTCGAGCAGGTAGATGCGTTCGTCCTCCAGCCCACCCTGGTCCACCAGGTATTCCTTGATATGAGAGGCCCGGGCCTGAGCCAACTGCCGCAACAGCAACTGGCTCTGGCTCCAGGAGGCGAGGACGCCATCGCGCAACCGGCGCGCACGTTCTTCGCTGTCCAGCTCAGCCCATTCGGCTGGGGGCTGCTGTTTCAGGCGGGCACGGTAGATGCCCTCCAGCAACGGGCCCTTTTCATCTTCCGGAACGACCAACTGGTCGGCATCGGCGGGCACCTTGTCGCCGCGCCGCTGGAGAACTTTGTAATAGGTGCTGCGGTATTCCCGCTCCAGACGCTGTTCAGCCAGGTGTGGCCCATCGCTGGCTATAGCGCTCAAGCCTTCGACTTCCAGGCGCAACGCCGGCCGCTTTTTCAAGGCATCGGCCAAGGTGTCCAGCGTCTTGCGAGCTTCGTCGTCCAGTGCCGGGCTGCCGGCGGCGAAGCTGACCTGGCTGAGGTCTGCGTCGCTGCCGCCGACCAGCCCGGCGACGAACTTGAACGGTGCCTGGGCCGCTCGCAGCACCAGATTGCGCAGGGTCTGCCAGACGATCGGCATGACCCGGAACTGAGGATTGTTGAGGTCGCCCTTGACCGGCAGGGCAATATCGATCTTGCCTTCGGTGTCTTTCAGCAGCGCAACGGCGAGGCGCACCGGCAGGTCCACTGCGTCGGGGCTGTCGACCCGCTCACCGAGCTGCAGTTGCTCCAGCACCACGCGGTTTTCGGCGTTCAGTTGGCCTTTCTCGATGCGGTAATGCAGGTCCAGGTTGAGGCGGCCCTTGCGGATGCGGTAGCCGGCGAACTTGCCGGAATAGGGCGTCAAGGTAGTCAGTTCGACCCGCTTGAAGCTGGTCTGGATGTCCAGCTTCTCCAGCGGATCGAACGGCGTCAGGCTGCCCTGGATGCTCACCGGGGCGTAGCGATCCACCCGGCCCTTCACCTCGACCTTCGCGGGCAGCGACTGGCGGTTGTCGAGGGTGCCGATGCGGCCGTTGAGCTGCTGGATCGCCGTGGCAAAACTCGGGGTCAGGCTGAAGTCGGCGAAGTTGGCCGAACCGTCGGCAATGACGATCTCACCGATGCGAATGCCCAGGGGCTTTGCCGGCGATGGCTGAGTCGCCACCGCGTTCGCCGGGGCCGGGCTGTCCGGCTGCGGGATCAGCAGCTCCTTGACGTTAGTGCTGAGGTCTTCGTTGATGATGAAACGCGCATAGGGCTGGGCCAGGTCCACCTTGGCGATGGTGAGCTGGTCACCGTGGCGATAGTCCAGCCCTTCGAGGGACAGTTGGCGCCATTTGAGGAAGTCGCGTTCTTTCACCGTGTCCAGGGTGTGCAACTGGTGAACTTCGGCCCGTCCGGTGACGCTGAAGGCCAGCGGTTCGGTGCTTTTCAGGTCGACGTTCAGGTCGCTGCCGAGCAGGCCGCTGCGCAGTTCCAGGCGAACGAATGGTGCCAGGTAGGCCTGGGCGATACGCAGGTCGATATCACGGGTGGAAACCTTGAGCTGGGCGCTCACCGGGCTCAATCGGACGTTGCCTTCCGCCTGGAGCTGGCCCTGGCGACCGAGGCCGGTATCCAGCTTGAGGGCGAACGGCGATTGCCCGAGGCTATCGAAATCGCGCACATCGACGTTGAGCGGGCCGAGGTCGAGCGTGACCTCGTCCTTGGGCACCCGGTCGGCCAAATGAGCGCGGTAGTTGCGTAACTGGGCATCGCGCAGCAGCACCTGCCAGGGCTTGCCGGGTTCATTGGCTGGCGTGCCGTTGGCCTCGGCGGGAGCGGTCTTTCCGGGGCGGTCGGCAAACAGCTTCTGCCAGTCCAATTGTCCATCGGCTTCGCGGGCGGCCCAGGTTTCCAGGCCCTGGCTGCGGACCTGGCCGATCACCACCTGCTGCTTCGCCAGATCCACCGAGGTCTGGGCCACGTCCAGGCGCTCCAGGCGCAGCAGTGGACGGTCGTCCGCCGTCTTGATGGCGAAGGGGGCCAGGGCTAGCTGGAGGTTATCCAACCGCGCCTGGGTGGTTTTGGCGAGGTTCACCCGGTAGTCCGTGCTCAGGCTGAGCGTGCCCTTTTCCAGCGCAAGGGGAACGGCATCCTGCACGTAGGGCCAGAAACCCTTCATGTCGAGATCGGTCACCTTGAGCGCGCCGCTGGAGGCCAGCGGAACGAGGCTGATCTGACCCTTCCAGTCGATCCGCCCACCGCGCGGACCGGTAGCGACCAAGGTCATGTCGGCGTTGTCGTCGGGCAGCGTGCTGAGGTTATGCAGCTCGAAATCCAGCGAATCGTAGAGGAATTCGATGGGCTCGCTCGGGCGCAGGTCCTGGAAATGCAGGCGCCCGCGTGCCAGTTGGATGCGGCCGACCCGCAACGGGAAGGGTTCCGACGCCGGTTCTTCGGCCTTGGGTTCGGTGCCGGCGGGCAAGACGAACAGTTGCATCAGGTTCAGGCGGCCGTCCTTGGCGAACAGGACATCGGCGCTCAGGCTGTCCAGTTCGATGTCCGCCAGGTGCAGGGCGCCGCTCCAGAGGCTGTCTGCCTGCAAATTCAGGTACAGGCGCTGGAATGCCAGGGGTTCGCTGCCGGCTTCGCCGATGCGCAGGCCCCAGAGGGTCAACTCCAGGCTGAATGGATTGAACTCCAGACGCTCCAGCCGGCTGGGTACGCTGGCGTACTGGGCCAATTGCTGGTTGATCAGGTGCAGCGCCACCCCGGGCAGGATCAGAAAGCCGATCAGGCTGTACAGCAGGACGGCGATCACCAGTCCGCCGAGGGTGCGTTTCAATCCTTTGGTCATAAGCGACGTCAACCATCCGCCGAAAAAGTGCTTGGAGTATGGCACGGACGTCAGGTTCCTTTGTGTGACGACCTCCCTTTCGCGTCGCGCTCAGAAGCGCAGAACCAAGGTCTTCAAGGGCGGCTTGCCATCCTGCGAGGGGAAGTCGGCGGCGGGCGCCAGCACCTCCCATTCCCGGGCCGTGCGACCCTGCTTGGCGGCACAGCGCAGCACCTGGTCGCGCCACTCGGCCAGCGGGACTTTCGCCAGGTTGTTGCAGCAGACCAGCACACCGTCGTCGGCGGTCGCGAGCAGCGCCGGTTTCAGCAGGCTCTGGTAGTCGCGCAGCAGATCGACGGTGCCGAAGGCACTTTTCGCCCAGGCTGGCGGATCGAGGAAGACCAGATCGAAGCGACGCTCATCCAGATGCGGATAGCTGGGCAGGCGCTGGCCATGGCGGCGGGAAATCGGCAACCCGGCCAACTGGCGGATCGCCGGGAAGTAGTCGGACTGGATGAAGCGCATCGGCGCCAGGTCCGGGTTGAGCGCGGCATTTTCCCGGCCGACCGCCAGGTTGCCCTCGGCGAAGTCCAGGTTCCAGACCTCGCGCGCACCGCCTGCCGCGGCGCAGAGACCGACGCCGCAGGTATAGGCGAACAGGTTGAGCACCGAGCGGCCTGCGCTGTTCGCCTTGACCCAGCCGCGTGCGTTGCGCAGATCGAGGAAGAGCAGCGGGTCCTGTCCGGCGTGCCGCCCGCGCACCCGATAATTCAGGCCCCACTCATGGCCGACGAGGTCGTCCAGGGCCTCGGCGTCCGCTCGATGGCTGGTGGCGCTGCGGTCGATCCGTGAGTTGCCGCCGGAGCGGTCGTTGTAGACCAGCAACAGCTTGTCGCCGAGGAATTCAGCGACGATGGCCTCCAGTTCGGGCAGCCGGGCCTGATCGAGCGGTTGATGGAAACTCTGCACCAGCAACTGCGGGCCGTAGCGGTCGAGGGTGAGGCCGGGCTCGCCCTCCTGGCTGCCATGGAACAGGCGGTAGCAGTCGGTGCCCTGGGCGTGCAGATCGGTCAGCAGGTCGCGGCGGGCGGCGAGGGCGGCGCGAAGCGCCTGATTCAAGGAGGGCATGCGCTTCGCCTCGGAAAAAGGGGGCGTGCAGTCTAACAGGGGAACGGCGCCCGGTTCGGCACCTGCGCTCAGGGCAGTGGGGCGAAAGGCGAGCCGCCGTCGACGGTCTGCAGTTCGATCAGGTAGTTGCGGAAAATCTGGCCAAGCACCTGACTGGCGATATCCAGCTCGTTGCGGCGCATCTGCGCGGCTACCCGGTCGGCCACGTCCATGGCTTCATCGGAACCGTTCACCGCGGCCATCTTCAGCACGATGTACGCCTGCACATTGTTGGCCGGCACACCTTCGCCGCGGAAGAACATGTTGCCGAGACGCAACTGTGCGTCGGCGTGCCCCTTGAGCGAGGCCTGTTCGAACCAGTTCAGCGCCTGGTCGAGGTCCCGTGGTGTCTGCTTGCCTTCGTAGAAGAACAGGCCGAGTTCGTACTGCGCCTGGCTATCGCCGCTCCTGGCCAGGTCCTGGCAGGCGGCGAGGGCTTCCGGCAGGTCTTCGGGCAGCGTGTTCAGGGCGCAGCGACCACTTGCCGGGATCAGCAGGGAATTGCCGCCCGCCGATGCGAGCGGTGACAAAAGAAGCAACAGGCAGCCCAGTGTCAGGGTGCGGCCGGTGCGGTTCATGGGGATCGAAGCGCCTCAGGGTCAGGGCGGGCGATGGGCCCGGCCGGCGAAACGCGCCAGCCGTCACATTATGAAATAAGGCGATGCTTCCTTACAAAGCCTTTACCGGCCTTTTTGCCGCATCGGCACCGGGAAGCGACGACAGCAACCAAGCCAGCAGCGGATAGGCGACCGCAAGCAACAGGTGGAACAGGTCGACGCGGCGCAGCGGGCCGAGGACGCCCGACGTGCCGACCGCCAGCCCGGCCAGGAGGAACAGGCCGCTGACCAAGGCTCCGGCGAGCACGGGGGCACGGCGCGGCCACTGGATCGCGCCGGTATAGAGGATTAGCAGCAGGCTGGCCAGATTGAGCAGGAGACGATAGTCCTCCAGCAGATTCATTCGCCGCGCCAGCTCGAAGAACACACACAGGCCGAGAACCAGGCGACCCCAGGCCGGACGGCTCCACGCCCAGCCACGGCCGAGGCTCAGCGCGGCGGCCCCCAGCAGCGGCAGGCCGAGGAAGGCGCTGGCCTGGCTGAGCAGGACGTGCGCTTCGCGCCAGTCCGCAGTCAGCCCGTAACGGACCGCGCCGCTGAGAGCCGCCGCCGCGGGCAACAGAAGACCGAGCAGGGCACAGAACAGCGCCGGCTGGTCGGTCTCGGCGAAGCGCGAGCGGGCCTTGCGGAGCCAGACTACCGCGCCCAGGCAGGCCAGGGCGAGCAGGGCATCGGACAAGGCCGTGCTGTATTGCATGGGCATGCCGTCAGCGAATGGTGCTGGCCGGCGGTGCTTTCTTCAGTTCGGCGAAGGCACGTTCGGCGGCATCCAGGGTGATCTTCAACTCGGTATCGCCGTGGGCGATCGAGGTGAAGCCGGCTTCGAAGGCGCTTGGCGCCAGGTACACGCCGCCTTCCAGCATCAGATGGAAGAAACGCTTGAAGCGCTCCACGTCGCTGCCCATCACGTCGGCGAAGGTGATGATGTCGTCCGCGCCGCTGAAATACAGACCGAACATGCCGCCGGCCTGGGTGGTGACGAAGGGGATGCCGGCCGCATCGGCGCGGTCCTGCAGGCCCTGGAGCATGCGGCTGGTGTAGGCGGTCAGCTCGGCATGGAAGCCGGGACGGCTGATCAGGCGCAGGGTGGTCAGGCCGGCGGCCATGGCCAGCGGGTTGCCCGACAGCGTGCCGGCCTGGTAGACCGGGCCGAGGGGGGCGATGAACGACATGATCTCGCGCTTGCCGCCGAAGCAGCCCACTGGCATCCCGCCGCCGATGATCTTGCCGAAGGTACTGAGGTCCGGAGTGACGCCATAGTGGGCCTGGGCACCGCCGAGGGCGACGCGGAAGCCGGTCATCACTTCGTCGAAGATCAGCACCACGCCGTGCTGGTCGCACAGGCTGCGCAACCCTTCGAGGAAGCCGGCAGCCGGCGGGACGCAGTTCATGTTGCCCGCCACCGGCTCGACGATGATGCACGCGACTTCACCGCTGACCTTGGCCAGGGTCTCGGCGACCGCGTCGAGGTCGTTGAACGGCAGGGTCAGGGTGTGCTGGGCGAAGGCAGCCGGCACGCCAGGGGAGCTGGGTACGCCCAGGGTCAGGGCACCGGAGCCGGCCTTCACCAGCAGGCTGTCGGAGTGGCCGTGGTAACAGCCTTCGAACTTGATGATGCTGTCGCGGCCGGTATAGCCACGGGCCAGACGGATGGCACTCATGGTGGCTTCGGTGCCGGAGCTGACCATGCGCACCATTTCCATCGACGGCACCAGCGAGCAGACCAATTCGGCCATCTCGGTTTCCAGCGCGGTGGGGGCACCGTAGGACAGACCGTGCTCGAGCTGGCGGCGTACCGCGTCGAGCACCTCGGGATGGCTGTGGCCGAGGATCATCGGGCCCCAGGAACCGACGTAGTCGACGTAGCGCTTGTCATCCTCGTCGGTGACGTAGGCGCCGGCGGCATGCTTGAAGAACAGCGGTGTGCCGCCCACGCTCTTGAACGCGCGAACCGGCGAGTTGACGCCGCCGGGGATATGCTTCTGGGCATCGGCGAAAAGGGTTTCGGAACGGGACATGCGGGCCTCTCGAAAGAAGGGGTGGAGGCGCTGGCGCGGCTCCACCGTGGCAGGAATCAGGGGGTGGCGAAGAGTTCGCTGAAGGCGCGGGCGCGCTTGGCCACCTCGGCAGCGGAGGAGGCGGAGAACAGCGCGTGAATCACCGCGACCAGGCTGGCGCCGCGGGCGATCAGCTCGGGCGCGTTCTCCAGGGTCACGCCGCCGATGGCGACGATGGGCTGGCTGAAGCGTGCGTGGGCCTGCTCCAGCAGCTCGAGCGTCGCAGCCGGCGCCCCCGGCTTGGTGTTGGACTGGAAGAAGCGGCCGAAGGCAATGTAGCTGGCGCCTTCCCGGACCGCCTGTTCCGCCAGCTCCAGTTGCGCGTGGCAGGTGGCGCCGACGATCGCCTGGCGACCAAGCAATGCGCGGGCGGCGGACAGCGATCCGTCGGTCTGGCCGAGGTGCACGCCGACGCCGAGGCGGGCCGCCAGTTCGGCATCGTCGTTGATGATCAGGGTGGCGCCATAACGCTCGCAGAGAGCGCGTAGCGCTTCGGCTTCACGCAGGCGACGGGCGTCGTCATCGGATTTGTCGCGGTATTGCAGCAGGCGTGCGCCGCCGTCCAGCGCTGCTTCCACGTAGGGCAGCAGCTTGCCGTCGGCCAGCAACTGGCTGTCGGTGATGGCGTAGAGACCGCGCAATTTCATGAGCAGAAATCCAGGGGCAGGCGGCGGGGCACGTATTGGCCGCGGCCCGGTGCTTCGGCGTCGCGCAGGCAGCGCCAGGTGTAGTCCAGGGCCGAGCGCACCGCGCTGACCAGCTCCTCACCCAGGGCCAGGCGGCCGGACAGGGCGCTGGCCAGGGTGCAGCCGGAGCCGTGGTAGCTGCCGGGCAGGCGCTGGCAGGTGAAGGTTTCGCGCAAGCCATCGCGCCCGTACAGGCGGTTGTGCACTTCCTGTTCGTCGCCATGGCCACCGGTGATCAGCAGGTACTCGGCGAATGGCAGCAGCTTTTCCGCGCACTGGTCCGCCGTACCCTCCGGGAGTTCGGCGAGAATGCGGGCTTCCGGCAGGTTCGGCGTGGCGATCCGGGCGATGGGCAGCAGCCGCTCGCGCATGGCGTAGCCGACGTCGTCCTTGCCCAGGGCGCCGCCGCCGCCGGCGCGCAGCACCGGGTCGCAGACCAGCGGCACGCCGGGCAGGGCCTGCATGATCTCCACCACGGTATCGACCATTTCCACCGAGCCGAGCATGCCCAGCTTGACCGCGGCGACTGGCAGGTCGGCGATCACGGCGCGGGCCTGGGCCAGTACCCAGTCGCGGTCGAGGACGCGGAAGTCGGAAACGTTGACGGTGTCCTGCACGGTCAGTGCGGTGACCGCCGGGGCGGCGTGGCAGCCTTGGGCGAGCAGGGCTTCGATGTCCGCCTGCAGACCGGCGCCACCACTGGGGTCGTGGCCGGAGAGACAGAGGACGACGGGACGGGAGGGTGAGGTAGTCATGGGGGGCGAGCTTACCACTAATCAGCCGATGCAGGACCGTGGCGGATGAGCGCGGCGCCTTCAGTGCGGGTGTGAGAGAGGGCGCAGATGGAAGTCTAAGTAACGCTCGCTTCCGTTGTGTCACCGATCCCAGCTGTTTCGCTGCTGTGCTAGAGTGAGCGGCATTCGTACAACCAGGCTCTGCGTGGCTCGTCAGCAGGAGGGAGTGGGGCTCTCCGACGAGGCGCGACAGTCCTCCTGTGGGGCTCCATGCGGCATTTCCTTTTCCTTCTATTCGGCTTGCTGCCACTGCTGGCCGGTGCCGTCGAATTCGATGAAAACACCCGTAGCCTGCCGTTGGGGCAGGTCATGGAAGTATTCGAGGACGTGCGCGGCGGTGCCGGCATCGACGAGATCGCGTCGCCGGCGCTGGAGTCCAGTTTCCGTCGCCATGACCAGCCGGTGCTCAATGCCGGCTATTCGCGTTCGGTCTTCTGGCTGCGCATCGATCTCGACTATCGTCCGCTGAGCCTCGGCGGCCAGCGCACCTGGCTGCTGGAACTGGCCTACCCGCCGCTGGACCACCTCGACCTCTACCTGCCGGACGGCCAGGGCGGATACCGCCTGGCCCAGCGCACCGGCGACGCCTTGCCGTTCTCCAGCCGGCAGATCAAGCAGAACAATTACCTGTTCGAACTCAACCTTCAGCCGAACCAGCCGCAGCGCCTCTACCTGCGCGTGGAAAGCCAGGGCTCGATCCAGGCGCCGCTGACCCTGTGGGCCCCGGATGCCTACCTGGAAGACCAGCCCGGACGCATCTATGTGCTCGGTATCATCTATGGCGTGTTGCTGGTGATGCTGGTCTACAACCTGTTCATCTTTCTCAGCGTCCGCGATACCAGTTACCTCTACTACATCCTCTATATCGCCTCGTTCGGTCTCTATCAGGTCTCGGTGAACGGCGCCGGCATCCAGTATTTCTGGCCGGACAACCCCTGGTGGGCCAACGCCGCCACGCCTTTCCTGATCGGCTCGGCGGCGCTGTTCGGTTGCCAGTTCGCCCGCAGTTTCCTGCATACCGGCGAGCACAGCCCCTGGGTCGACCGCGTCCTGCTGCTGATGATGGCGTTCGGTGCCGCGGTGATGGTGTTGGCGCTCACCGTCAGCTACGCCGTGGCCCTGCGGCTCGCCACCTACCTGGCACTGCTGTTCACCGTGGTGATTTTCAGCGCCGGGATCATCGCCTGGCTGCGCGGCCTGCGGGTGGCGCGCTACTTCATCTTCGCCTGGACTGCCTTCCTGCTGGGCGGCGTGGTCAACACGCTGATGGTGCTGGGCTACCTGCCGAACATGTTCCTCACCATGTACGCCAGCCAGATCGGCTCGGCGCTGGAGGTGGGGCTGCTGTCCCTCGCGCTAGCCGACCGGATCAACGCCATGAAAGAGGAGCGTGCGCGTATCCTCGAGGAGTCCGGCCGCAAGCTGGAGGCGCTGAACCGGGAGCTGGCCGACAGCAACCGCCTGAAGGACGAGTTCCTCGCCACCGTCACCCACGAATTGCGCACCCCCATGAACGGTGTGATCGGTTCGCTCGAACTGATGCAGACCGTGAACATGGATATCGAGCTGGCGCAGTACCAGCGCACCGCGGCCAGCTCGGCACGCGACATGATGCGCATGGTCAACGACATCCTGGCGCTGACCGAACTGCAGGCCGGCAAGCTCTATCCGCGCCGCGAGCCGTTCAGCCTGCGTTCGCTGTTCGACGGTCTGCGCGCCCAGTTCGCGCCACGAGCCGGAGAGAAGGGGCTGAGCTTTACCCTGGACCTGGACGAGACGCTGCCCGACATCGTCCAGGGCGATGCCGGCAAGCTGGCGCAGAGCCTCGGTTACCTGCTCGATAACGCTCTCAAGTTCACCAGTCACGGCGGTGTGACCCTGCGGATAGGGCGTGGCGACGCCTCGACGAGCGAGACGCTGGCGCTGCAGATCGAAGTGATCGACAGCGGTATCGGCTTCAATACCCCGACGGATGGATCGCTGTACCAGCAGTTCCGCCAGTTGGATGCTTCCTTGACCCGCGAATACGGCGGGCTCGGCATCGGTCTGGCGCTGTGCCGGCAACTGGTGGAGCTGCTCGGCGGCAGCCTCAGCCATTCATCCCGGGCCGGGCAGGGCAGCCGCTTCCGCCTGAGCCTGGTGCTTGGTCTGCCGCCGCTGAACGGCCCGCAGTTACCGCCGCCTCCCCGTCGCGCCGGCGGCCAGGCGCTGCGCCGGCCCGAGCAGTGCACCGTGCTGGTGGTGGAGGACAACGCGATCAACCAACTGGTGACTCGCGGCATGCTGCTCAAGCTCGGCTACCGCGTACGCACCGCCGACAACGGCGCCGAGGCCCTGGAGTTGTTGCGCTTCGAGCCGGTGGATGCGGTGCTGCTGGACTGCCAGATGCCAATCATGGACGGGTTCGCGACCTGCCGTGCGCTGCGCCTGCTGCCAGAGTGCCAGGACCTGCCTGTGCTGGCGATCACCGCCCATAGCCACAGCGGCGACCGGGAGCGCTGCCTGGCTGCCGGGATGAGCGACTACCTGGCCAAGCCGGTGAAGTTCGAGGCCCTGCAAATGCTGCTGCACGATTGGGTGCTGTGTACGCCAGCCCGCTACTAAGCGCTTAAGCGCTAGTAGCTTCGCCTGAGCCTCGGCTCAGGCGATTTCCTGGAGTGACTGTGGCGGTTTTGCCGTATGCACGGATTTTTTGGCCGAAATCCCGCTTTTTCCAAGCTCTGAAGCGTGATTCACTGAAGTCATTCAGTGAATTCGGATTCAGAGTATGGTCTATCGCATCACCGCCGCCCGACTCGACCGCGACCAGGCCCTGCGCGAGCGCATCCTCGAGTGCGCACTGGCACGGGTCGCCGAAGGGGGATTCGCCGCCCTCACCATGCAGGGGCTTGCCGAAGACGTGGGTATCGCCACCGGCAGCCTGTATCGTCATTTCCGCAACAAGGGCGAACTCGCCGCGGAAGTCTTCGCCCGTGCCAGCCAGCGCGAGGTGGATGCGCTAAGCGCCGTGCTGCGCGGGCCGGGAACCCCGGAGGCGCGCCTTGCCGCGGGGCTCCGACAGTTCGCCGCGCGTGCCTGGCACAGTCGTCGCCTGGCCTTCGCCCTGATCGCCGAACCGGTCGATCCAGAGGTCGACGAGCAGCGTTTGCTCTACCGCGAAGCCTATGCCGAGCTGTTCGGCGACTTGCTGGAAGAGGGCGTGCGCAGCGGTGCATTCCAGGCTCCGCTGCTCGGCGTGAGTTCGGCCTGTCTGGTCGGCGCCATCGCCGAAGCCCTGGTCGGCCCGCTTTCGCCCCCGGCCCGTGCGGCCCGCGAAGAGGGCCACTCCCAACCCGACCTGGCCGCTGTCAGCCAGGCCCTGGTCACTTTCTGCCTGCGCGCCCTGGGCGCGCGTCTGCCTGAGGACCCGACGCCATGAACCTGCACCAGTACGCCGAAACCCATGACGTGTTCAATCAGGTCCCGCCGCTGGAAGGGACAAACCTGTACCGTGTGGACCTGCCTCTGCAGGAGTGGGTACGGCGCTTCCATGGCGGATGGGCGGAGGAGCGGCTCGATACCTACGGGGCGCTGGCCGGCGGACCGCTGATGGCCGCCGGCTTCCTGGCCAACGAGCACAAGCCGGAATTCAAGAGTCACGACCGCTACGGCCATCGCCAGGACCTGGTGGAATTCCATCCGGCCTATCACGAGCTGATGCGCACGGCCATCGAACACGGCATTCCCTCGCTGCCCTGGACCGACCCGCGCGCCGGTGCCCACGTGGCGCGTGCCGGGTTGTCCTACCTGCACACCCAGGCCGAGGCCGGCACGGGCTGTCCGCTGACCATGACCTTCGCCAGCGTGCCGGCGCTCAAGTTGCAGCCGGACATCGCCGAGCAATGGGTGCCGAAGATCGTCGCGACTCAGTACGACCCGCGTAACGTGCCGATGGCGCAGAAGGCCGGCGTCACCATCGGCATGGCCATGACCGAGAAGCAGGGCGGCACCGATGTGCGGGCCAATACCACCAAGGCCTATCCGGTCGGCATTCCCGGGCCAGGCCAGGCCTACGAGCTGGTCGGCCACAAGTGGTTCTGTTCGGCGCCGATGTGCGATGCCTTCCTCACCCTGGCCTACAGCGAGAAGGGTCTGAGCTGCTTCCTGCTGCCGCGCCATCGTCCGGACGGGACGCGCAACCAGTTTTACGTGCAGCGCCTGAAGAACAAGCTGGGCAACTGGTCCAACGCCTCCAGCGAAGTGGAATACCGCGGCGCGCTGGCCTGGATGATTGGCGAGGAAGGGCGCGGCGTGCCGACCATCATCGAGATGGTGGCGCTGACCCGCTTCGACTGCATGATCGGTTCCAGTGCGCTGATGCGTCAGGCTCTGACCCAGGCCGCTCATCACTGTGCCTACCGTCAGGTCGGTGGCCGGGTGCTGGCCGAGCAGCCGCTGATGCAGAACGTGCTCGCCGACCTCGCACTGGAGAGTGAAGCCGCCCTGGCGCTGACGATGCGCATGGGCCGCGCGCTCGACCATGCCCATGACGAGCAGGAAGAGAAGTTCGCCCGTCTGGTCACCGCCATCGGCAAGTATTGGATCTGCAAGCGTGCCCCGGCGATGATCAACGAGGCCTCGGAGTGCCTGGGCGGCGCCGGCTACGTGGAGGAGACCGTCCTGCCACGGCTGTACCGCGAAGCGCCGGTCAACTCGATCTGGGAGGGTTCGGGCAACGTCCAGTGCCTGGATGTGCTGCGTGCGCTGTCGAAGGAGCCGGGTGTGCTCGATGCCTTGTTCGCCGAGCTCGGCGACGGTCACGGCGATGCCCGGCTGAAGGCGCACATCGCTCAATTGCAGACGGCGTTCCGCGACACCGACGACATCCAGTACCGCGCGCGCCAGCTCACCGAAGACGTCGCCATCGCGCTACAGGCCAAGCTGCTGCTGGAGGCCGGCAACGCCACGGTATCCGATGCCTTCCTCGCCAGCCGTCTGGGCCAGGGCGGCCGGGTCTACGGCACCCTGCCGCGGGGCATCGATGTGGAAGCGCTGGTGGCCCGCAGTACGCCGCATCCCATGTGACGGACGGCCTTGGCGCTTGACCTCGGGGCCGCCCCCAGCCTGCAGCATGGGGCTCCTTCACTCAGGAGCCCCGTCATGACCCGTCATCAAGCCTTCCGTCACGAGCGCCTGCTTGCCGCACTCTGGCGCGAGCGGGGCGATCCCGCCGCCGAGCTTCGCCACTTGGAGCGCGCCCATATCCTCAGCCAGCCGAGCTTTATCGATCATTCTCTCAGCCATGTCTGGTTGTTCGCCTGGGCCTGGCGGCAGCGGGATTTCAGGGAGATGGCCGCGCAGTTGTTGCGCCTGCCCGGCAGCCTGGGCTCGCTGGCCGGGTCTATCCCTTGGGCAATCCCGGGACACGGCGGGTGGGGCCGCTGGTGCCGCAGCCGGTACCCGAGGATTTGCGGGCGTTCCTGGCGCGCGGTTGAGCCGCTGGGGGCAAGGCAGTTTGCCGGTAGGTCTTTTCCGTGGAAGCAGGCAAGATAGGCCTGTGCGACCAGACAGGAAAACCTCGCCGTGAACATCGACTCGGACGCTTTCATCGTCGCCCACACCCCCGAAGAGGCCGTGGATCGGCTGGCCGCGCTGCACCGGCGCGCGACCTCGGCGCTGACCCAGGCGCTCAAGCGCTACCTGAAGGAGCGCATCGAGCCGGACGCCGCGCAGCGCGCCCTGTTCCGTTATCCGCAACTGCGTCTGACCTACCTGTGCCAGGGCGAAGTGCCGTCCACCGTGCGTGCCTACGCCAAGGTGCAGGTGCCGGGCACCTACAGCAGCACCGTGACCCAGCCGGAAGCGTTTCGCAATTACCTGCTCGAGCAGTTGCGCCCCTTGATGAGCGACTTCACCGTGCAGGTCGAAGTCGGCGTGAGCGAACAGAACATTCCCTATCCCTACGTGGTGGAGCACGGCGACGAGCTGGCGGCATCCGGTGTGACCGCCGCCGAGCTGGCGCGGGTGTTCCCCAGCACCGACCTGTCGGCCGCCTCGGACGGCATCGCCGATGGCCTGTACGACTGGCAGACCGCCGATCCGCTGCCCCTGGCGCTGTTCGACGCGGCGCGGGTGGATTTCTCCCTGCGCCGCCTGGTGCACTACACCGGCAGCGACTGGTGCCACATGCAACCGTGGATTCTGCTGACCAACTATCACCGCTACGTCGACCAATTCATCCTCCACGGCCTGAGTCGGTTGCGTGAGGATTCGCGCTTCGTGCGCATGGTGCTGCCGGGCAACGTGGTAATCGAGCGCGGCATGGAAGAGGGCGAGGCCCAGGCCATCATCGGCGGGGTGCTCTGGCATCGCTATCAGATGCCGGCCTACCACCTGGTTGCCGAGGATGGCCATGGCATCACCCTGGTGAACATCGGGGTCGGCCCGTCCAACGCGAAGAACATCACCGATCACCTCGCCGTGCTGCGCCCGCATTGCTGGCTGATGATCGGCCACTGCGGCGGCCTGCGGCAGTCGCAGACCATCGGCGACTACGTGCTGGCCCACGCCTACATGCGGCGCGACGGCATCCTCGATCGCGTACTGCCGCCGAACATCCCGCTGCCGGCCCTGGCCGAAGTGCAGTTGGCGCTGCAGGAGGCGGCGGCGCAAGTCACCGGCGAGCGGGGCGAGGCGCTGAAGAAACGCCTGCGCACCGGCACCGTGCTGACCTACGACGACCGCAACTGGGAACTGCGCTGGGCGCAGGAGCGGCCGCTGATCAACCTCTCCCGCGCGGTGGCGGTGGACATGGAGAGCGGCACCATCGCCGCCCAGGGTTATCGCCTGCGGGTGCCCTACGGCACGCTGCTGTGCGTATCCGACAAGCCGCTGCACAGCGAGATCAAGCTGCCCGGCGCCGCCAATGCCTTCTACGAGCGTGCCGTCACCCAGCATCTGCGCATCGGCATCGCGGCCCTCGATTTGTTGCGCAGCCAGCTCAACTCCCTGCACTCGCGCAAGCTGCGTAGTTTCGACGAGCCGCCGTTCCGCTAAGAACCTGTTTACGATCTGCTGCGCGTCGGCCCTGCTGCGTTAAAAACCGACTCGGACTGCTCATTTACAGCTCGTAAAGTCGAATGCGACCCCAGCGCGTCCTCGTCGGTTTTTGCCTTGCATGGCTCTAGCTCGCGAGATCGTAAACAGGTTCTAAGTCGTTTAGCTGGCGCGCCGGCTGACGGCTGCGCCGGCGGCCAGCGGCGGGACCTGCCAATGCTCACCGGGCGCCGGGGCGCGGAAGCGTTCCGGCGCTACCTGGCGTTCGGTGAGCGCCTTGGCCAGGTCGCGTAGCGGGGCGAACTGGCCTTCGTCGCTGAGGCGGAAAGTGCCGAAGTGAATCGCCATGCTGCTCTGCGACTCCAGCGTCAGGTGTGCCTGGACCGCATCGTCGGGGTTCATGTGGTTGTCGCGCATGAACCAGCGCGGCGCATAGGCACCGATTGGCAGGGCAGCGAAGCGCAGCGGGCCGAAGCGCTCGCGGATCAGCCCGAATTCCGGACCCAGGCCGCTGTCGCCGGGAAACAGCACCGGACCTTCCGCCGATGCCAGGACGAAGCCCATCCACAGGGTCCGATTAGTGTCGCGACGGGCGCGGGCGGACCAGTGCTGAGCCGGCACGCCGTGCAGGATCAGGTGCTCGTTGAGCGGCAGGCTTTGCCACCAGTCGATTTCGTTCACCCCGGACCAGCCGGCGGCCTCGATCAGCGCGCCATTGCCCAGTCCGGTGATCACCCGCGCCTTGGGAAAACGCCGGGCCAGTTCGCGGAGGCTGTAGAGGTCGAGGTGGTCGTAATGGTTGTGGCTGACCAGGATGACATCGATTGGCGGCAATTCGTCGAGGCTCAAGCCCGGCGGATGATGTCGGCGCGGGCCGAGGAACGAGAAGGGGCTGGCCCGCTGCGACCAGAGCGGATCGGTGAGGATATTCAGGCCGTGCTGCTGGATCAGGATCGTCGCATGGTTGATATAGGTCACCCGCAAATCGTTGCCCTCGACCCGCTGCGGTATCGCCGGCGGGCTGGCCGGGCCTGGCTGGTCGATCCACGCCGGTTGCGGCTCGTGGTTGAGCTGCCACTTGAGGAAGCTGGCGAAGCTCTTGTGTGGGGTCGGGCGCAGGTTGCGGAAGCGCTTCCCATCGAAATGATCGGAAGGCGGTCCCTGGTAACCATCGCCAGCGTGGCCGAGAAGGCTTTGCAGGCTGACCAGCCAGAGGGGGCGGCGTGATGACATGCGTGGTTCGCTCTTGCGATTCGACGAGCAGTCAACCTAGCATGCCCGTCCCGCCTCCCGTCCGGCCAAGTCGTTTCCAGTCATGTCGCGTCCTTCCCGCCCTGCTTCCCGTCCCGCTCCGCGCCGCCTTCCCGGCAAACCGGCGGCACCGCGCCGGGTGGCCAAGGCGCCGCCTGCCGAACCGCGGCTGATCCTGTTCAACAAGCCGTTCGACGTTCTCACCCAATTCAGCGACGACCAGGGGCGGGCGACTCTCAAGGACTTCGTCCCGATCCCCAGCATCTACCCGGCGGGGCGGCTCGACCGCGACAGCGAGGGTCTGCTGCTGCTCACCAATGACGGCCGGCTGCAGGCGCGCATTGCCGATCCCCGGCACAAGCTGGCGAAGACCTACTGGGTGCAGGTGGAAGGCGAACCGAGCGATGAACAGTTGCAGCGGTTGCGCGACGGTGTGGAGCTGAACGACGGTCCGACGCTGCCGGCCGAGGCTCGTCGCCTGGAAGAGCCCGCGCTTTGGGAGCGCAATCCGCCGGTGCGTTTTCGCAAGAGCGTGCCCACCGCCTGGTTGGAGCTGGTGATTCGCGAGGGGCGCAACCGTCAGGTCCGGCGCATGACGGCCGCAGTCGGGCTACCGACGCTTCGGCTGGTGCGGGTAAGGATCGGTGACTGGACGCTGGACGGGCTGGCGCCCGGTGAGTGGCGGGAGGTGGCGCCGCACTAGATCTGTTCTAGCGCGGCGACCGGATCAGTAAAACGACTTGATCAGATTGATGCCCTTGACGAGCACTTCACGCCAGGCATCACGGGTTTCCGCGTCGCACTCCGGATCGTGCCGGCCGATGGCGCCGAGCAGCGAATCCAGCCAGAGGTCGTAGAGTTCGGGGCGGATGTCCATGCGTTCCCGTGAATGGGATTCGCCCAGGGCGCGCAGTTTGCTGTCCGGCATGCCGCGGGCATAGAGCACCAGATTGAGAATGCCCTGGCGCAGCAGGAGTTTCTGCTGCGACATATCCGTGTTGGCGAATTTCTCGCGAACCTGGGGCGAACTGGCGAGAAAGATTTCATAGAAGGTATCGAAGAATGCAGGGCTGGCACAGCAGCGGCCATAGCTCTGCATTACACGATCGGCGGGTTTCATCGAAAATATCCTTATCTCAGTGAGGAGCGAGGCCGCGCGCCATCTGTGTAGCGCTTCCCGGGGCCATACGGGGGATCGACGATCCGCGTTCGAGAGCTTTCGAGGAAAAGCCTCAATGCGGTCGTTTCAAATGCTGGTGTCTGGGCAAAATCATTCGTCCGGCAAACGGCAATCCATCGGGAAGCGCCTGGTCGACGGGCGCATCTGGCGACGGACCGTGTCGGTCGAATGTGAAAAGCTCTTATTGGGAACCGCTACAAGACTCGCATGTAGCGGTTGGGCGGTTCATGGACCGCGTGGACGTGAACAGGTTCGCTCAGACGCCTTCCAGGCTACCGATAACCAGCGACTTGATCACAAAACCCAGCACACCCAGGCCGAGGGCGAGGAACAGGATCATGGTGCCGAAGCGGCCGGCCTTGGACTTCTTGGCCAGGTCCCAGACGATGAACGCCATGAAGCCGACCAGCGCGCTGACCAGGCCAATCATCATCCATTCTTCGAACAACTCGGGATCCATCGCTTACCTCCTCGGCATGCCTTGACGGGGTGGGATTCTTTCGGGGGCACGTACGGATGCGACAACAGAACCAGGGTATCGGCTTCTGTCGCCGGGCATCGTGCGGAGCCTCGCCGGGGTACGGCGAGGGCGGCGGCGAGTATACGCGATTGCGGTCCGGTGTCGCAGCGGGAGGGGACGAGCGTCCGCCCCCGCTCAGTTGCGCAGATGCTGCAATGGCAGTTCGGTGCTGCTCAGTACCTGATTCAGGACGAAGCTCGAGCGCACGCTGGTGACCCCTTCGATGCGGGTGAGCTGGCCGAGCAGGAACTGCTGGTAATGATCCATGTCCGGCACCACCACCTTGAGCTGGTAGTCCGCTTCCATCCCGGTGACCAGGCTGCATTCCAGCACTTCCGGGCATTGCCGGATGGCCGCTTCGAACCGCTCGAAGCGCTCCGGCGTATGCCGGTCCATGCCGATCAGCACGTAGGCGGTGAGGGTCAGACCGAGCTTCTTGCGGTCCAGCAAGGCCACCTGGCGCACGATATAGCCGTCATCTTCCAGTTGCTTCACCCGTCGCGAGCAGGGCGAGGGCGACAGCCCGATGCGCTCGGCCAGTTCCTGGTTGGAGATACGGGCGTCGTGCTGCAGCTCGGCGAGGATGCGCAGGTCGTAACGGTCGAGTTTGTTCATTTTTATGGGTTCACTGTGGTGAATTGCGAAATTTGAATGCTAAAGAGCTATTTATTGCGCAAGTAATCCATGGATAAGCAATTTTCGCAATCCTCTGTCGCAGGCGAGGGCGTAAGCTTTCTCTCAGTTTCACGGCCCGGACCACGCGTCCATCCGACCCGCCCAATCAGGTGCGTCGGCGCCGCCGATCCCACCGGGTCGCAGCGGCCACCGGGTCCGCACCGTCCAACCAGACGGGCGACGAAAGCGGCGACACGATTGCCCGCGCAGGACTTGTCCCCAGGGAGGCCTCGGCCTCCCTTTTTCTTTTCCGCCGCCTTTAGGGCACCTCTAAAAACTACCTGCGTTGTCATCACTGCGTTAAAAACAAGCTCGAATGCGAGCCCAGTCAAAATGCTCATTTACAACCCGTAAACTGCGCTTTTTCGCTTGTTTTTGTGGGGCCGCCGAGGCCTTGTGCTGACTGCCTCGTCTACGTTTTTAGAGGTGCCCTTTACCCAGTCTTTACGCTGCGCTGACACGCTTTTGCGTGGGCTCGCTGTCTGATGCCTCGTCAACCAAGAACCGCAACGGGAGGTACCTGTGGAAAAGCGCATGGGGATTGTGGAGGTTTTCGCCTTGTTGTTGCTGGGGCTGTCGCCGCTGGTGGTCGCAAAACCGCCGCAGTCGATGGTTCCGGAAATCGAAGTGGTCGAGCGGATCGATCCGCAGGTTGCGAGGACATTGCTGGCGGAGCGGCCGCAGAGCCCGAAAACGAAGATCGGGGCTTGATCACGGCCGGTCGTGGCGCACCACTTCGCTCGGGTCCGCATGCACCAGTACCTCGGCCCGGGGGTAGACGGCATGGATAGCCGCCTCCACCTGGTCGCACAGGCAATGAGCCTGGGATAGCGACAGCTCGCCGGGCAGCTCCAGGTGGAGCTGAACGAACCAATGCGTGCCGGATATGCGCGTGCGCAGGTCATGCGCGCCGAGCACGCCGGGTACCTCGCAGGCCAGCCGATGCATGTCCGCGCTGACGTCCGGCGGCAGCTCCGTATCCATCAGCACCGCGCCCGCTTCGCGGGCGATGCTGCCGGCGCTCCACAGGATGTAGAAGGCAATACCGATGCCGAACAGCGCGTCGAGCCGCTCCCAGCCATAACTGGCCAGGATCAGGGCGAGCAGGATGCTGCTGTTGAGCAGCAGGTCCGAGCGGTAGTGCAGCGAATCGGCGCGGATCGCGGTGGAGCCGGTGACCTTGATCACATGGTGCTGGTACGCCAGCAGGGCGGCGGTCAGCACCAGCGACAGGGCCATCACCCCGATACCCAGTGCCTGTGCGCCCAGCGGCTCCGGATGGAGCAGGCGATTCACACCTTGCGCGCCGACCAGAAGGGCGCTGATCCCGATGAACAGCGACTGGCCCAGTCCGGCCAGGGCTTCGGCCTTGCCGTGGCCGTAGCGGTGGTCGTCGTCGGCCGGGCGCAGTGAATAGTGCACCGCCAGCAGATTGAGCAGCGAGGCCGCGCTGTCCAGCAACGAGTCGGTCAGGCCGGCGAGCAGGCTCACCGAACCGCTTAGCCACCAGGCCACGGCCTTGGCGGCTACCAGGCAGAGCGCCACGGTCAGGGCCGCGCGGGTAGCCAGGCGCAGCAGGTTGGCGTGTGGGTGGCTCAGGCTCATAGATCGTCCGGCAGGAAGTAGAGGTAGTCCAGCACTGGCGCCGGCTGGCCCATGGCAGTGAGGGCGGCGCTCATCTGGCCACGGTGATGCGTGCCATGGTTGACCAGGTGCAGGACGATATCGGCCAGCGGCTTGCGAAAGGGCTCGCCACGCATGTTGCGGTAGTCCAGGTGGGCGGCGAGGCTGACGTCGTCATGCTGATCGAGGAACTGCAGCCAGGCCTGCACGCCTTCGGCTAGGTAGTCGGCCAGCTCGGTGCGACTGGCCGCCGCTTCCGCGTCCAGTCGGGCGAAGGGCGCCGGTTCGCCACATACCCGGGCGAGCCAGATACGGTCGGCTACGGCAAGGTGGTTGAGGGTGCCATGAAGGCTGCCGAAGAACAGTCCGCATGGGGCCTTCCAGGCATCCTCGCCGAGCGGCTCCACGGCCGCCAGCAGGCGTCGATAAGCCCAGCCGTGGTAGGTCAGCATGCGTTCGAGGTGAGTGATCAGGGTTCCGTTCCGTCGGGTCGTCATCGGGGCTCCTGGGATGCGGCGTTGGTGCCGCCGCATCCCTAAGGGGCACCTCTAAAAACTACCTGCGTTGTCATCACTGCGTTAAAAACAAGCTCGGATGCGAGTCCAGTCAAAATGCTCATTTACAGCCCGTAAACTGCGCTTTTTCGCTTGTTTTTGCCTTGTGCTGACTGCCTCGTCTACGTTTTTAGAGGTGCCCTAAGGGCAGGCTCAGGCGGCTGGGCGCAGGCCGTAGGCGGCCAGTTGCTGCAGGCTGCCACTGTGCTGGATCAGGCGCGGGTCGTCCAGCGGCAGGCTGTGGCCGGTTTCCCGCTCGATGATCGCCTTGAGCTTGGCGCGGTCGATCTGGCCGTCGCTGCCGATGGCGTCCTTGAGGGTTTCCGGGGCTACCGAGTACTGGTTGTCGGGCAGGTAGATGGCGCCGGTGGCGAAGTCGATGCCGAAGGCGATCAGGCCCGGGATCACATAGAAGAGAATGCCGACGGCATCCAGTGCGGCCACCACCGGGTCGATCTTGCCTTCGATCTGGCCCCGGCGATCGGGAAAGAACAGCGTGCCGCAAGCGGACAACTGGCTGAACAGGGCGGCGATGAGGACCCCGCCGATGACACGGGAATGCGTGCGCATAAGCACCTCCTGATTGAAAATCGCCACTATACCAAGGCGTCCATTGCAATACCGCTTCGCTGTGGCGTCCTTCATATGACCTGCGCACATACCGCCCGGGTTCCCTTCATCTGCGGCGAAGGCCTGGGCGATCGCCGGTATAATCGCCGCCCTGCGTTCGACCACCCGAGGATCGGCCCTTGCTCGCCCTGCCCATCGATGCCGTATTGCCCACCCTGCGCACCGCCCTGGCCGAGCGCCATGAAGTAGTGCTGGAGGCGCCGCCGGGCGCGGGCAAGACCACCCGGGTACCGCTGGCCCTGCTCGACGAGCCCTGGTTGGCCGGGCAGTCGATCCTGATGCTGGAGCCGCGCCGGCTGGCGGCGCGGGCGGCAGCGGAGCGGTTGGCCAGCGAACTGGGCGAGCGAGTCGGCGAGACGGTCGGCTACCGCATCCGCCTGGAATCGAAGGTCGGGCCGAAGACCCGCATCGAAGTGGTCACCGAAGGCATCCTGGCCCGTCGCCTGCAGGACGATCCGGCGCTGGAGGGCGTGGGGCTGGTCATCTTCGATGAATTCCACGAGCGCAGCCTGGATGCCGACCTGGCCTTGGCGCTCACCCTCAACGGTCGCGAACTGTTGCGCGACGAGCCGCCGCTGAAAGTCCTGCTGATGTCCGCCACCCTGGAAGGCGAGCGGCTGTCGACGCTGCTCGGCGCGGCGCCGGTGGTGCGCAGCGAGGGACGGATGTTTCCGGTGGACATCCGCTGGGGGCGGCCGGTGCAGCCTGGCGAATACCTGGAACCCCGGGTCGTCGCGACGGTGTTGCAGGCGCTGGCCGACGAACCGGGCAGCCTGCTGGTGTTCCTGCCCGGCCAGGCGGAGATTCGCCGGGTCCACGAGCAATTGGCCGAGGCGTTGGCCGGGCGTGGCGACCTCCTGCTCTGTCCGTTGCACGGCGAACTCGATCTCGCCGCCCAGCGCGCCGCCATCGAACCGGCGCCGGCCGGGATGCGCAAGATCGTGCTGGCCACCAATATCGCCGAAACCAGCCTGACCATCGATGGTGTGCGTGTGGTCGTCGACGCCGGGTTGGCGCGGGTGCCGCGCTTCGATCCGAACAGCGGCATGACCCGCCTCGACACCCAGCGCATCTCCCGGGCCAGCGCGACGCAGCGCGCCGGACGTGCCGGACGCCTGGAGCCGGGCGTATGCTACCGGCTGTGGTCGCAAGAGCAGCATGAGCAACTGCCAGCCTATGGCAGCGCAGAGATTCTCCAGGCCGATCTGGCCGGGGTGGCCTTGCAATTGGCGCGCTGGGGCGTGACGCCTGCCGAACTGGTCTGGCTCGACCCGCCGCCTCCTGCGGCCTATGCCCAGGCGCGCGACCTGCTCGGCCGTCTCGGTGCCCTCGACGCGCGGGGCGTGCTGACGCCTCATGGCCAGGCGATGGCCGAGCTGCCGGCGCACCCACGCATCGCTCATTTGCTGCTGCGTGGTCAGGCCCTGGGGTTGGGTGCACTGGCGTGCGACCTCGCCGCCTTGCTCGGCGAGCGCGACATCCTGCGGGGCGGAGGTGCCGACTTGCACAGCCGGCTGGCACTGCTGGCTGGGGAGAGGTCGGCCGGTGCCAGCCGCGGCGGCGTGCAGCGCGCCCGGCAACTGGCCCGCCAATACCGAAGCTACCTGCGTGGCGAGGCTCGGGAGGCGGTGGCCGATCCTGAGCACGGGCGCTGGCTCGGCGCGCTGCTGGCGTTCGCCTACCCGGATCGCGTTGCCCGCCAACGCCGTCCCGGCGGCGCCGAGTACCGGCTGGCCAACGGCCGGGCGGCGCTGTTCGGCGAACCGGACGCCTTGATGAAACATGAGTGGCTGGTGATCGCCGACCTCGGCAGTCGCCAGGGGCAGCGCGAGGAGCGCATCTACCTCGCGACCGATCTCGATCCGGCGTTGTTCGATAACGTGCTGGCCGAGCAGGTGCGAAGCCGCGATGAGCTGGAGTGGGACGAGCGCGAAGGCGTACTGCGTGCCGAGCGTCAGCGGCGGGTCGGCGAACTGGTGTTGGATCGCGAGCCGTTGCCAGGGCTGGACGAGGCGGCGCGCTGCCGGGCGTTGGTTCAACTGGTGCGGCGCAAGGGGCTGGAACTGTTGCCCTGGACACCGGAACTGCGCCAGTGGCAGGCACGGGTGGCACTGCTGCGCCGAATCGATCTGGAGAGCGGCGGTCGCAGCGACTGGCCCGATGTCTCCGACGTGGCGCTGCTCGACGGTTTGGAGGACTGGTTGGCGCCATACCTCGGCAAGGTCAGCCGGCTCAGCCACTTCGGCAACCTCGATCTGGGCGGCATTCTCGCCGGTCTGTTGCCCTGGCCGCTGCCGCAGCGCCTGGAGGAATTGGCGCCGCGTAGCCTGAGCGTACCGTCCGGGTCGAACATCCGCCTGGACTACAGCGAGGACCCGCCGATCCTGGCGGTGCGTCTGCAGGAACTGTTCGGCCTCGCCGAGACGCCGCGTATCGCCGGCGGCCGGCAGATCGTCAAGCTGCACCTGCTGTCCCCGGCGCGCCGCCCGGTGCAGGTGACACAAGACCTGGCGAGCTTCTGGCGCAACACCTACGCCGAGGTGAAGAAGGATCTCAAGGGGCGCTATCCCAAGCACTACTGGCCTGACGATCCCTTGATCGCCGAACCTACCGCGCGTGCCAAGCCGAGAGGCTGACTGGGTTTCGTCGGGCGAATAAATTCGCCCCTACAGGAGTGAGTCAGGGCAGTCGCAAATCCTCGCCCTGCGCTTCCAGTTCCTCATAGGCACCGTCCAGTGCGTCGAGCAGCTTCTGAGCATCCGGGGCGCGACGAGAGACGATGAGTTTCGACCTCAGCCGGTGCAGCACCACATAGGGCAGCTCGGCCATACCCAGGCGTTGGCGCGCCTGTTCCACGGGAGTCACGTAATCCAGAAGAAAGTCGCCGCGATGGCGCTGGAGCATTTCCAGGGCGGATGTGTGGCTGCTGGTGCGGTGTTGCTCGATATTCAGTGCCGGGTCGCTCAGCCAGTCGCTGTAGGGCTTCCAGTAGCTGTAGCCGCTGATCAGGATGATGCCGCGTCCGCCCAGGTCTTCCGGGAGGCGGGGAAGCAGGGTGTCGCGGCGGAAGTACAGGGCGAGGTCGAATTCGCCCAGCACGCTGCGGCTTTCCAGGGTATGCCCCTTGAGTTCTTCCTTGCCCGGTGCGCCAGGCCAGAGGTGCACGCTACCGTCCCGTAAGCCGGCATATAGACGGGCACCGGGCAGGCTGCGGAAAACCGGGTGATAGCCGGCATGCTTCAGCAGGCGTTCGGTCAGCCTGAGCGCCGATCCTTCGGGAGTGCCATCGGCGGCGCTGTAGGTGTAGGGCGGAAATTCATAAAAACCGACATTGACCACCGGCAGCGGTTGCCCGGATTCGGTCTGGGCGAAGCTCAGGCCGCAGAACAGCGCGGCGCCGAGCGCGAGGCAGGAAAGTCTGGACATCGATCACCGTGGCGCTCTGGAGTCCCGCAATCCCTGTGTTCCGAGCGCGTCTTGTATGTGTACCGCGGCAGCATGCGTGGCCGTCCGGGCTTTGTCCAGCCTGGGCCCGAGTGCTCGTCGCCTCATTCGTGAGGCAGCAGGAAGCGCGCGACCAGCGGCAGGTGGTCGGAAATCCGTAGGGTATCGCGTTGCCGCACCGTTGCCGTGAGCCGCTTGAGGCGGGGGCTGTGGAAAAGGTAGTCGAGGGTGCGGTCCGGCCCAGGGACTTCGGCGCCGTTGGGCGAGTAGGTGTACCACTTGGCCTGCTTGTCGCCGTTCACTTCGTCCAGGCTGGGGATCATCGGGTAGCGGCTGGCCAAATCCTGCAGCTCGCTGTGCTCGGCGTACCAGCTGCGCTGGGGTTCGGACAGACGCGTGTATTGCCCCGGTGGCAGCAGGTTGAGGTCGCCGCCGAAGAGCCATGGGGTGCCCTGGTTTTCCAGGCGGTCGAGCAACGTGCGGGTCATGGCGACCTGTCGCTGCATGGTGTCGTCGCCCTGGGCGAAGGCATCCAGGTGGGTGTTGATCACTGCCAGCCGGCCGCCGTCGCGCAACGGCAGTTCGCTGACCAGCAGTGCACGCTTGAAGCCGAACGGTTTGACGATCGGATTGGCCGGTACGCGCGGAAGTTGCAGGCGCTCGGCATGATCGATGCGGTAGCGACTGAGGGTGGCGAGTTTCATGCCGACGCTACCAAGAATGCGCGGATGCGGTACGAAGCGCGCCTTCCAGTAGAACGCCTGGGTGCTGCACGGATAAAGGTCGGCCAGTCGCTCCTGCAACAGGGCCAGCTGGTCCTGGTAATCGCTGGCCTTGGCGCCGTCGTGCAGTTCCTGCAGCAGCACGATGTCCGGTTGTTCGTCGCGGATCACCCGGGCCACTTCGTCGAGGTTGTAGGCGAGGTCCTCGGCGGTGGGGCGTTCGTCCGGGCCGCTGCCGTCGGCCAGGTCGTAGAAGAACACGTAGCGCTTGCCGGCCAGGTATTGGACGTTCCAGGTCATCACCTTGAGTGCCTGGCCCGGCAGTAGCACAGGCGCATCGGCACTGCAGGACAACGGCGCGTCTTCGCGGTCCGCGGGATGCCAGGTGAGCGCATGGATCAGGGCGGCCAGGGCGATGCCCAGTACCAGCAACATGATCAGGCTGAAGCGCAGGGAGCGGAGCAAGGTCATCGGCAGAGCTGGACTATGCTGAAAGAGCGCGAGCATAACCGAGAGGCCGTCCACGGCCCAACCCTGACGCAGCGCAAACGATGAGGACTGCCGGCGTGAGCGAACCCCAGATAGCCCAGCGCGGCCCTTATGTGGTGGAGGTGATCGCCGGCCGCGATTATTTCTGGTGCCGTTGCGGCCACAGCACCCGCCAGCCGTTCTGCGACGGCTCGCACAAGGGCGGCGACCTGTTGCCGCTGAAGTTTCATGCCGAGCACAGCGAAACGCTCTATTTCTGCGGTTGCAAGCACAGCCACGCACCGCCGCTTTGCGACGGTACGCACGAAGCGCTGGGCGACTGATTTCCACGCCAAGGGGGCGGCATGTATCGCAAGGTGTTTAACAACAAGGTTTTCGATCGCAAGGTGGTATTGGTCAGCGGCGGTTGTGCCGGTATCGGTCGGGCGCTGTCCGTGCGCATGGCGCAGGCCGGCGCGCGTCTGGTTCTGCTTGATCTGGACCAGGCGGCGCTGGACAGCATGGTCCAGCACCTGGACGCCCACCATAACGCCGAAGCCCTGGGCCTGCGCTGCGACGTGGCCGATGCCGAGGCGGTCCAGCGGGCGGTGACGCTGGCCATCGAGCGCTTCGGCGGTATCGATGTGCTGGTGAACAACGCTGGCATTACTCACCGCAGCACCTTCGTCGAGACCGATCTCGCCGTGTTCCAGCGGATCATGGCGGTGAACTTCTTCGGCGCGCTGCACTGCACCCAGGCTGCGCTACCCAGCTTGGTCGCCCGCCAGGGGCAGATCATCGTGCTCAGTTCGCTGTCCGGTTTCGCCCCGTTGCTCTATCGCAGTGCCTACAACGCCAGCAAGCATGCCCTGCACGGGTTGTTCGAAACCCTGCGTTACGAGATCAGGGGCTCCGGGGTCAACGTGATGCTGGTCTGCCCCGGCTTCACTGCCACCGACCTGCGTAAGAACGCCCTGGTTGGCGATGGCTCGGTGACTCGCCAGCCGCCCCTGGCGATGGGCAAGGTGGCATCGCCCCAGGATGTCGCTGAGGCCATCTACCAAGGCGCGCTACGACGGCGGCGTCTGCTGGTGTTGTCCAACGTGGACTGGCGGGCACGCTTGCTGGCGCGCTTCTTCCCGCGCCTGTTCGAGCGTGTGCTGCTGCCGCGTCTGTCGGGGTTGAAGCCGGCGGCGCCGAGGTAAACCTGGCGCCGCCGGGCCTCAATGCGCGTGGGGTTCGTAGGGCAGGCTGGTATCCCAGAACGCCGCTTCGATCTTGTGCCCGTCGAGGTCGCGCACGAAGCAGCCATAGTAGGGATCGCCGTAATCGGGGCGTGGGCCCGGTTCGCCATCGCTGTGGGCACCGGCGGCCAGCGCGGCTTCGTAGAACGCCCGCACCGACTCCCGGTCCGGGGCGAAGAAGCCGATATGGGTACCGTTGCCGACATTCGCCGGCTGGCCGTCGATCGGGATCTGCACCCAGAACTCCGGGTATTCGCGGCCGTAGGCGACCGCGCCGGGATGGGCCATGACGCGCTTGCAACCGAGAGTCGCCAGCACGCGGTCGTAGAAGGCGACCGCGCGCTCGAACTGGTTGGTGCCGATGGACAGGTGGGAAAGGATGCTGGGGTTGATGTCCGTCATGTGAGGAGCCTCCTTGGAAAACAACCCCAAGCGTAGCGCGTATTCCGCTGGACGAAGATCGGGAATGCGCTCGCGCTACTCGCTATCCGGCTTCTTGTAGCGCGCCGAATCGAGGGGATCGTCACGGGACAGGGTTTGTTCGTCCATGCCCAGCTCCTCGTCGCTGAGTTCGGTATCGGCTTCCGACTGGCTGGCGTCCCAGGGCTTGCCATCCAGCGGCTTGACCCGTCCGAGTTCGGCTTCGTCCAGGCCACTGCCGCCGCCGATCGTATGCTCATCCACCACGCTCAGATCCTTGTCGTTCGGCAGGCCTTCGCCGCGTTCCCGCGGTGAGCGGGAGCCGGTCTCGTCGTACAGGGTTTCCGGGCTGAGGTCGTCCAGGGTCGGATTGTGGTCGTTCACCTCGCCGCCGGTCTTGCCGGCTTCGCGGACGCGCTCCGGCGGGTATTCGTCGCGGAGTTCATCCTCTGGACGGGTATCGCCCACCCGACCGCTGCGCTCGTCCTTGCGATCGCTGAAATCCAGTTCCTCCATGGAGCCCATGCGGTCCTGGATATCGTCGATTTCCTTCGGGGTTCGCTCGTTGCGGTTGGTTTTCATGGGGACCTCCTGCCAAGTCTCTGTCTCTAGAGCTGTGACCGGGGGCTTCGGGGAAGATTCAGGCAGTCCGCTGGATGGGCATGCCCGACGCGCAGCGGAGAACCGATTGCGCAGGGCGCTGTCGTTACCGGAATGTGACCGATTCGCGCTCAGCGGTCAGGCGGCCCATGCTTTAGTGATTGTTATGCACCAAAGCTGTCCGCTGTGACAGCTTTCCCCCTTTTTCTGGTGCGCGAAGTGTCGGGACGTAACGCTTTTTCCAAGTCATGGCCATGTGCTGTTAGCCGGGAGGCCAGGCAATGTCAGGTTGCGGATGCGCTTGATGCAGTTGGCCTGGCTCTTGCTATTTCTGACCATAAGGACAGGTTCGGATAGGGATGGAAACAGGATGAACGACAACAACGATCCGCAGGGTATTCCTCCAACGCTGCTGGCAGCGGCGAAGCTGGCCGCAGAGCGTGCCTACTGCGGCTATTCGCAATTCCCGGTGGGTGCGGCCCTGCTGACGGCTGACGATCAGGTGATCCTCGGCTGCAACGTGGAAAACGCCTCCTACGGACTGACCAACTGCGCCGAACGCAGCGCGTTGTTCGCGGCGATCAGCCAGGGGCACGCGCCACGCAGTTTCAAGGCGTTGCTGGTGTTCGCGCCGAAGATGGATTCGATCAGCCCGTGCGGCGCCTGCCGCCAGGTGATCAGCGAACTGCTGTCGGCCGATTGCCCCGTCTACTGCTGCGGCGGGGACCCCGATCAGTACCGGGCATGGCGTAGCGACGAGCTGCTGCCCGGCGCCTTTTCTCTCTGACTCATTCGATTTTCTGGCTCGGCCCCGGCAGGTCCGGGCCGGGTTCCCTTTATCCGTTCACGGGAGTCTCTCCATGAGTCTCGTTGGTATCGTCGTACTGCTGGCCATCGCGCTGGCGTTTTCCCGCAATCGCCGGGCGATCCGCCTGCGCACCGTGGTGGGGGCTTTTCTGATTCAGGCCGGTCTGGGCGCCTTCGTGCTCTATGTGCCTTGGGGCAAGGACGTGCTGGCGAGTATGTCGAGCTCGGTGGCGTCCCTGCAGGGCTACGCGAACGAGGGCATCGCCTTTCTGTTCGCCGGCCTGAGCAGCGACAAGATGTTCGAGGTGTTCGGCAACCAGGGCTTCGTGTTCGCCATCCGGGTGCTGCCGCTGATCGTCTTCTTCAGTGCCTTCATTGCGGTGTTGTACCACCTTGGGATCATGACGCTGATCATCCGGGTGATCGGCGGGGCGTTGCGCTGGGCACTCGGCACCAGCCGCACGGAGTCGATGTCGGCGACGGCGAACATCTTCGTCGGCCAGACCGAGGCGCCGTTGGTGGTGCGGCCGTTCATCCCGCGCATGACCCGCTCCGAGCTGTTCGCCATCATGGTCGGCGGGCTGGCCTCGGTGGCCGGCTCGGTGCTGATCGGCTACGCCAGCCTGGGCGTCGAATTGAAATACCTGATCGCCGCGAGCTTCATGGCGGCACCGGGCGGGTTGTTGATGGCCAAGCTGATGGAGCCGGAAACCGCGATGCCGCAGGACGATCCGGGCGATGTCGACGAGCTGATCACCGACAAGCCGGTCAACGTGCTCGATGCGGCGGCCAGCGGGGCGACCAGCGGCTTGCAACTGGCGCTGAACGTGGGCGCCATGCTGCTGGTGTTCATTGCCTTGATCGCGGTGCTCAACGGTTTGCTCGGCTGGTTCGGCGGCTGGTTCGGCTACCCGGACGTGAGCCTGCAACAATTGCTCGGCTACCTCTTCGCGCCGTTGGCGTTCGTGCTCGGCGTGCCCTGGTCGGAAGCGGTCCAGGCCGGCAGCTTCATCGGCCAGAAGCTGGTGCTCAACGAATTCGTCGCCTACATCGATTTCGCCCGCTACCTGGACCCGGTCAAGGCGGCGGAAAGCGGGGTCGCGGTGCTTTCCGCGCAGACCCAGGTGATCATCACCTTCGCCCTCTGCGGGTTCGCCAACCTGTCGTCGATCGGCATCCTGCTCGGTGGGCTCGGAGTGATGGCGCCCAATCGCCGGCACGAGCTGGCCCAACTGGGCCTCAAGGCAGTGCTGGCCGGGAGCCTGTCCAACCTGATGAGCGCGGCCCTGGCCGGCTTCTTCGTTTCCCTCTGATTTCAGCGGATTTGCACCGGCCTGGCTCCAGGCCGGTCGGAAGCGTTTTTTCTGGAAAGCGTGGCCCGCCGCCTTCGCAGGCCGCCGTTATGACGACTCAAGGAGAAACACACGGATGAACACAACTCCAAGGAACCCGCTGCGTACCCTGGCCGCCGGGCTTTGCGTGCTGGCCGCGCCGACGACCTGGGCCGATGCCCTCGACCCGCAATGGTCATTCGCCAACATGTCGCTGAACTACCTGGACTGGTCCAGGGGTACCGAGGAGCGTACGGCCGATAATGCGGCCAAGGGTGATTTCTTCTTCCTGGAACTGGAAGGGGCGGTCGGGTTCGAATGGGGCGAGTTCTATGGCTTCGCCGATCTGGAAAACCCCGGCAGCGACCGCCTGGAGCATGATGGTCGCGACAACCGGCGCAGTGCGGCGAAGGTCACTTCGCACCTCTATCTGGGCGATTCGCCGTTCTCCGTGTACCTGCATGTCTACGACTTCCGCGACTACGGCTTCGACGTGCGCGAGCAGGACCAGATCGTCGGCCTCGGTTACCGGCGGACCTTCGACAATGGTTTCTGGATCAAGCCGTTCCTCGGTGCCGCCCATGTGAACAGCAACAACTACAGCGGCATGAACGGCTACATGCTGGGCTGGGTGTTCGGCTATGCCTTCAAGGCCTTCGAGCAGAAGTTCACCGTCACTAACTGGCACGAGCTGACCTTCGAGCGCGACGACGAGTACCTGCATGACAACTACGTCAACGGTACCGCCGACGAGATGGGTAACAACGGCGCGCTGGCGCTCTGGTGGCACCCTGCGGAGGCGATCACGGCCGGCGTGCAGTACCGCTATTCGGTGGATAAGCTGGGATCACCTGACGCCTATCAGAACGCGACCATCTACACCCTGAAGTACAACTTTTGGTAGCCGCACGCCACGAGCGGCGTGGACATTCTTTCTTCTGCCTTAGAGACACGCGCAATGACCGCAACCGACGCACAACTCGCACGCAAGGCCATCGGCCTTCTCGACTTCACTTCGCTGAACCCGGACGACGACGAGGCGCGCATCCGCGACCTCTGCCGGCGCGCCCTGACGCCTGTCGGGCCGGTGGCCGCTGTCTGTGTCTACCCGCGCTTCGTCGCCCTGGCGCGGCAGACGCTGGATGCGCTGGGCGGCAACCAGGTGAAGGTGGCCACCGTGACCAATTTCCCGGCCGGCGCCGCCGATGTGGAGGTTGTGGCAGCCGAGACGCGGGCAGCGGTGGAGGCGGGGGCCGACGAGGTGGATGTGGTCTATCCCTATGCGGCCCTGCGCGGCGGCGACGCGACGGTCGGTGTCGAGCTGGTGCGCGCCTGCAAACGGGCCTGCGGCGATGCCTTGCTCAAGGTGATCCTGGAGACCGGCGAGCTGGCCGATCCGGCCTTGATCCGCCAGGCGAGCCGGGATGCCATCGAAGCCGGGGCCGACTTCATCAAGACCAGCACCGGCAAAGTGGTGGTCAATGCCACCGAACAGGCGGCCCGGCTCATGCTGGAGGTCATCGCGGAGACCGGCGGGCGAGTGGGCTTCAAACCTGCCGGTGGGATTCGCACGCTGGCCGATGCACGCCTCTATATCGGCTTGGCGGAGGAATATCTGGGGCAGGACTGGGTAACTCCGGAGCATCTTCGCCTGGGCGCTTCGAGCGTGCTCGACGACCTGCTCCGGCATCTTGGTCTGGGCAGTGAAGGTGCGGCCAAAGAGGGTTACTGATATGTGGTTGGCGCAGGAAGTTATCCGTCGCAAGCGCGATGGGAAGGTGCTCGACGAAGCGGACATCGGCCAGTTCGTAAAGGGGATCGGCGATGGTAGCCTGAGCGAAGGGCAGATTGCCGCGTTCGCCATGGCGGTGCTGCTCAAGGGCATGAGCCTGGACGAGCGCATTGCCTTGACCACCGCGATGCGCGACTCCGGCCAAGTGCTGGCCTGGGAGCTGCCCGGTCCGGTGGTGGACAAGCATTCCACGGGCGGTGTCGGTGATCTGGTGAGCCTGGTACTGGCGCCGCTGCTCGCAGCCTGTGGTTGCTACGTGCCGATGATTTCCGGGCGTGGCCTGGGGCACACCGGCGGTACGCTGGACAAGCTGGACAGCGTGCCCGGCTACTGCACCCAGCCGGACCCGGAGCGCCTGCGCCGGGTGGTGGCCGAGGTGGGCTGCGCGATCATCGGCCAGACCGCCGATCTGGCGCCGGCGGATAAGCGCCTGTATGCCATCCGCGATGTCACCGGCACGGTGGAGTCCATCGACCTGATCACCGCCTCGATCCTGTCCAAGAAGCTGGCAGCCGGGCTGGACGTGCTGGTGATGGACGTGAAGGTGGGCAACGGCGCCTTCATGAGCGACCCGGAGCAGGCGCGGGCATTGGCGGAAAGCATCGTGGCGGTGGCCAACGGTGCGGGCGTGAAGACGCGGGCGCTGATCACCGACATGAACCAGCCGCTGGCACGCAGTGCCGGTAACGCCCTCGAAGTGGAGGAGGCCATCGCCTTGCTCAAGGGCGAGGTGCGCAGCTCGCGACTGTGGGAGGTTACCCTGGCATTGGCCGAGGAAACGCTGGTGGCGGCCGGGCTGGCACCGGACTTGGCGTCCGCGCGGCAGCGGTTGATGGATGCCTGGCGCAGTGGCTTGGCGCTGCAGCGCTTCTCGCGGATGGTGGAGGCACTCGGCGGTCCGCTGGATCTGGCCGAGCATCCCTGGCAGCACTTGCCCCAGGCGGCTGTGGTGCGGCCGGTGTTCGCCGAAGGGGAGGGGCTCGTGCAGGGTATCGACACACGGGCTATCGGACTAGCCGTCATCGCCCTGGGCGGTGGGCGGCGCCGTCCGGAGGATGCCATCGATGTCTCGGTGGGATTCAGTGAGTTGACACTGCCGGGAGAAGCCGTCGACGCCGCCCGGCCCCTGGCAATGGTCCATGCACGCGATGTGGCGAGTGCCGAAGAGGCTGCGCGGCTGCTGCGGGCGGCGTATCGACTCGGCACCGCAGAGGTTGCGGTGCGCGACCTGATCAGCGCACGACTGTAGGAGCACATCGATGAACCGAGCACTTCTGCTGGTGCTGGATTCCTTCGGTATCGGTGCCAGCGCCGATGCCGAGTATTTCGGCGACAGTGGTGCCAATACGCTGCTGCATATCGCCGAGGCTTGCGCCCGTGGCGAGGCGGATAACGAACGCCGTCAGGGTGTATTGCAGTTGCCCAATCTGGCGCGTCTTGGCTTGGGGCACGCCGCTGCCTTGAGCGCCGGCTGTTATCCCCCGGGCTTCGATGCCGAGCAGCCGGTGATCGGTGCTTATGGTTATGCCCGCGAGCTGTCCAGCGGCAAGGATACGCCCTCCGGTCACTGGGAAATGGCGGGGGTGCCGGTCTTGTTCGACTGGGGCTACTTCCCGGCCCACGAACAGAGTTTTCCCCCCGCCCTGCTGGAGGCACTGATCCAGCGTGCCGGGCTGCCAGGCGTGCTCGGCAACTGCCATGCGTCCGGCACCACCATCCTCGAGCAACTGGGCGAGACGCATATCCGTACGGGCAAGCCGATCTGCTACACCTCGGCGGACAGCGTGTTCCAGATCGCCGCCCACGAGGAGCACTTCGGTCTCGAGCGGCTGTATCAAGTCTGCGAGATCGCTCGAGAGCTGTGCGACGACTACGACATCGGCCGGGTGATCGCGCGACCGTTCCTGGGCGAGAGTGCCGACAGCTTCCGGCGCACCGGAAACCGTCGCGACTATGCGGTGCCGCCACCGGCCCCTACCGTGCTCGACCGTTTGTGCGAGGTCGGCGGGCAGGTGTTCGCAGTGGGCAAGATCGGCGATATCTTCGCCCACCGGGGTATCAGCCGGCTGTACAAGGCCGATGGCAACGAGGCGCTGTTCGACGCCACGCTGCAGGCGCTCCGCGAAGCGCCACCGCGCACGCTGGTGTTCAGCAACTTCGTCGATTTCGACATGCTGTTCGGCCATCGCCGCGACATCGCAGGTTACGCCGAGGCACTGGAAGCGTTCGACCGACGCCTGCCGGAACTGATCGCCGCCCTGGATGAGGGTGATGTGTTGTTGCTGGCGGCTGACCATGGCTGCGATCCGAGCTGGCCGGGCAGCGACCACACCCGAGAACATATCCCCGTGCTGGGCTACGGTGCCGGCCTGCAAGCCGGCAGCCTGGGAGAGCGCAGCAGCTTCGCCGACATCGGCCAGAGCCTGGCGCGCTTTTTCGGGCTGCCGGCGTGCGACTACGGGCAATCCTTTCTGACATCTTGATGGAGCCTACAATGGCCACTCCCCATATCAGTGCTCAGCCGGGCGATTTCGCCGAAACCGTGCTGATGCCTGGCGATCCGCTGCGAGCGAAGATGATCGCCGACACCTATCTGAGCGACGTGCAGCAGGTGAATGGCGTGCGCAACATGCTGGGGTTCACCGGCTCGTTCAACGGCCAGCGGATCTCCGTGATGGGGTCAGGCATGGGCATTCCCTCGCTGTCCATCTATGCCCACGAGCTGTTCAGCCAGTACGGTGTGCAGCGCATCGTGCGGGTCGGCAGTTGTGGGTCGGTCCAGCCTGGCGTCCGGGTGCGCGACCTGGTGATCGCCATGGGCGCGTCGACCGATTCCGCCGTCAACCGCAAGCGCCTCTCCGGCTTTGATTTCGCCGCCCTGGCCGATTACCGATTGCTCGAACGGGTGGTGCGACGGGCCGATGCGAAAGGGCAGGCGGTGCATGTGGGCAATGTGTTTTCCGCCGACCTGTTCTACGAGCCCGAGCCGGAGCTTTTCAGCCGCATGACGCGCATGGGCATCCTCGCCGTGGAGATGGAGGCGGCCGGCCTCTATGGCGTGGCGGCAGAACTGGGACGGCAGGCGTTGTGCGTACTGACGGTCAGCGATCACATCCTTGAAGGCGAAAAGCTCAGTGCCGAGGAGCGGCAGGAGACGTTCCACGCGATGATCGAACTGACCCTGGAAGCGGTGACGCAGTAAGCGAGATTCCAACGGTAAACGGCGAACGAGATTCGCGGGCAAAAAAAGACCCGGCAGAGCCGGGTCGAATAACCGTGATTAGCCTGATGAGGAGATAACCTGAGAGTCCGACTGCTGGGCTTTCAGCTTATCGACTGATCTCGCGATCAGTTGGTGAAATAATAACAATTCTCATTTCCATGTCAACGCTTTTTTTGCAGCGGTTGCATTCTTGGTGAGCCGACTCGCAAAAACGACGAACCCGGCGCATGGCCGGGTTCGTTGAATGACTGGAACCTTATTCCGAGTCGGCGGGCTGCCGCAGTTGAGTGACCTCTTTGTTCAGCAGGTCGATGCGCCTGGCCATGCTCTCGATCAGGCTGTGGGCGATGCGCGGATTGCTCTGCATCAGGCTGAGGAACTGGTCCTTGGGAATCACCATTACCGTACAGGGCTCGCTGGCCACCACCGTGGCGCTGCGGCGCTCGCGGGTGAACACGGCCATGGCGCCGAAGATTTCATCCTTCTGCACATCGCCCACCTTGTGGCCATCCACGAAGGCTTCGGCATGGCCCTCAATGATGACAAAGACATGATCGGCCTCGTCGCCCTGGTGGATCAGCTCCTCACCGGCGGCGAAGTGCTGGAATCCGGTGGCTGGACGAATTTCCGGCTGCTTGAGGCGAGCCAGGGCATCGGACAGCAGGGCGGTATGGCCGATCAGGTACTGGATGAACAGTTCCTGGCGCTGTTCGCTGGCATAAATGTGCTTGAACACGGCACCACGGTTGTAAGGGATCAGGCTGATCGCTTCTTCGCTGCTGTAGCGGCAGCTCGGCATTTCTATGCCCTGGCGCAGGCCGACGAGATCGCCTTCCTGCAAGTAGAACAACGGGCGTCCGTCCACCAGCGCATGCAGCAGGCCGTCCTCGATCAGGAACAACTGATTGCCGGGAAGCGCCTGGGTCAGATCGTCGACGCGCTCAAGCCGCAACGGCTCCCCGCTGGGATCGAGCCCTTCGAGCAACTGGCTGGGGATGCTTTGCAGTCGATTGATCAGCTGATCGGCGTAAGCCGGTTGCTCCCCGAGTAGGTACATGAGCGTTGATTCCTTGAACTGGCTGGCTGGCAAGACGCACGAACGTCCTTGAAACAATAGGTTTCGCAGATATTTCCGTAAATCAGTTCGCGATAATGTTGTGAGCTAGCTCTTATTACGCAAAGGCAAGGCGTCCAGTTGTCCGATCAATGCTGCTTTGTGTGCCGGTGGCAGGTCGTTCCAATGCACGTCCAGCAGCGCACCTTCGATTGCGTAGAGCAGTACTTTCGAGGCCCGGAATCCCCTGGCCCGGACCGCCCGGTAGGCGCCGACCGAGCCCAGGCGGCGAAGATCGGAAGCACTATGGATGCCGACTGCGTGCAACCACTGTGCCGAGGTCTTGCCGAGGTTCTTCAGGTGTTGCAACTCATCGTTCATTCAGCCTCCTTGCAATGATGCCTCATTGATAGTCAGGGGGTTGGATAGCCTGCGACGAAGTGTAGCGGCCAGCGGATGAACTGTGGCGCGGTGACATCACCCCAGGCTTGACGCAGAGCAGGTAAATAGTCGATTACCGGGTCCTTGCCGTGTTCGCGTTCCCAGCGTTGCACGGCGGACCAGGTGCGCAGGTAACCGACGAAGTGTTCGAAGCTCCATTCGACCTCGATGGCGAACGGTGGAAGATCGAGTCGGGAGAAGGGTACGGAAAGATCGCGATAGCCGGCATCGACGCTTTCGCGTCCTTTCGGCCAGTAACCTTTCAAGGTGTCGCCGTAGAGCTGGTCGATCACCGGGTCGAAAGCTTCATCGATACGCAGCAGGCTGTAGCACCAGGCGCAGAACAGGCCGCGGGGCTTGAGCAGGCGCTTCACTTCGGCGAAGAAACGCGGCGTGGCGAACCAGTGCAGAGCCTGGGCGACCACGATGAGATCGAGGCTCCCCGAGGGCAGCGGCAGCGACTCGGCATCTGCGGCGAAGCGTTCGATGCCGTCCCAGCCATCTTCCATACGTAACTGCTCGTGGCTGGCATCGCTGGCCAGGACTTGATCGAAATGCTCACTCAACGGGCGACTGGCCTGGCCATTGCCGCAGGCGATGTCGAGGGCGCGCTGCCGCGAGGGGCTGTTGGCGGCCAGCCAGGCGAAGAGCGCCGACGGGTATTCCGGGCGGAAACTGGCGTAGGCACCCGCGCGGGCGCCGAACAGTCGGGCGATCTCACTCATGGTTTTCGGTAGCGGAGGCGGGTGCCGAAATTCACCGACATGAGAATCTCGTCAGCACTCAGCTCAACAGGGAAATAGGCACCGGAAATCTGCGCATGAGCCAGGCTGGCGCCTTCCATGCGGGCCTTGCGCAGGTCCAGGCCGCGTAAGTCGGCGCCACGGAAGTAGGCATCGGTGAAGTTCACCCCGTCGGCATTCAGGTTACGCAGGTCGAGGCCGCGAAAATCTCCGCCGGTGAGGTCGATTTCTCCATCCGAGGCACGCCGCTGATTGAAGCCGGCGATGTCTTCCTGGCGCAGCAGGCGGTACAGCGGGTCGTCCAGTTGACGCGGCTGGCTCATGAATGCGGTTCCGGCAATGGGTCACCGGGCAGTATAGAAGCTGTCCGGTGACCCTGCCGTGGTCAGAGGCCGGGCAGGCGTTGGCGGATGTTATCGACCAGTTTGTCCAGGCTGGCGGCTTCGTGGGTGTCCACGCGCCGGCTATGGGCCTGTTCGTCCGCTGTCAGAGGCTCCCGGCTCTGCTGTTGCGCGTGGATGATGTCCAGCGTGGCATCGGACGGGTCCAGTCCTTCGCTCTGCCGCTGGGCCAGCCAGCTGGCGATGACGGCGTCCGGCGCATGGCAGTCGAGAATCAGGAATGGGACTCCGGTGCGCTCGGCGATCTTCCAGGCGGCCTGGCGCTGGACGTGCTTCAGGTAGGTGGCATCGATGACCACCGGATAGCCCGCGTGCAGGGCGGCGTCTGCCAGTTCGTGCAGGCGCCGATAAGTGGCATCGCTGGCGTCCTGGTTATAGATGCCGGCACTCAGTTGGCCCCGTTCGCTTTCCTCCTGTTCGCCGAACAGGCGCTTGCGCTCCGTGTCCGAACGCAGGCGGATGGCGCCGAGTGCTTCGACCAGGCGCATCGCGACGTGACTCTTGCCCACCGAGGAAACGCCGTGGGTGATGGCCAGGAAGCGTGAAGGAATGGCGCTGTAGCTCTCCGCCAGGCTCGCATAGTTGCGGTATTGGCGCAGGATGACCGCGCGCTGGACCGCGTCCTGCTCCTGGCCGAGGCGGAACAGGCTGACCTTGGCACGCACCAGGGCCCGATAAGACTTGTAAAGGTTCATCAGCTCCAGCGCGGCATAGTCGCCGGTTTGCTCGAGCCAGAGACTGAGGAAGCGGCGCGACAGGCATTTCAGCCCACGGTCTTCCAGGTCCATGGCAAGGAAGGCGCTGTCCGCCGCGATGTCGGTAAGACGAAATGGTTCGTTGAATTCGATGCAGTCGAACAACACGACTTCGCCGTCGATCAGGGTGGTGTTGCCCAGGTGGATATCGCCATGGCATTCGCGGATGAAGCCTTGGTTCTTTCGCTCTTCGAGCAGGGGCCCCAGGCGGTCGATGGTGCTTTCGGTCCAGGCTTCCAATGCGTCCAGTTGCTGGAGATCGGACTTGTCGCTGAGCAATGGGCGGATCTGTTCGAAGTTCTGGCGCAGCGGCGCCATCATGGCGTCCGGCTGGCACATGACGTGGTCCGGCGCCACCGACGGCGTGGTCAGGTGGAAGCGGGCGATCTGCCGGGCCAGCGCATCGATGTGGGCGCCGGTGAGTTCGCCGCGCGCCTGGATTTCGCCCAGCAGGTTGCTTTGCGGGAACTGACGCATCCTCACGGCATATTCGATGACCGGGCCATCGCCGTTCAACTGTGGAGCGGATTCGCTGCCGGTGATCGGGATGGCGTCGAGGTAGAGGTTCTGCGTCAGGCGCTGGTTCAGTCGAACTTCTTCCTCGCAGAAGTGCTTGCGCGCTTCCAGCGTGGTGAAGTCGAGGAAGCCGAAGTCGACCGGTTTCTTGAACTTGTAAGCGTAGGGGCCCGTGAGCAGGACCCAGGAAATATGGGTTTCGATGACCTGGAACTGGTCTACCGGATGCGGATAGAGCGCCGGGTTCTGCAGCGCGGCAATCAGGGCTTGGCTCACGGTCGATCCTTACGTCTAAGACTTGAAGTTGGGCGGCATTATGGCCGCTGCGGGGCGTCGTGCAAACCGCCGGGGGGCGCCTGTCTCCTGTGGATAAAGTGCGTATAATGCGCCGCCATGACTCGTTCCCGTTCTTCTCGTTCGCGTTCCAAACGCCGTTCCGGCGGCTTGCGCCCCTGGTTGGGCTGGGCTCTGAAGCTCGGTCTGGTCGGTCTGGTTGTGCTGGCCGGTTTTGCCGTCTACCTGGATGCCGTGGTGCAGGAGAAATTCTCCGGCAAGCGCTGGACCGTGCCCGCCAAGGTATATGCCCGCCCACTCGAGTTGTTCGTCGGACTCAAGCTGGCCAAGGACGACTTCCTGACCGAGCTGGATGCCCTCGGCTACCGCCGCGAGGCGGTGACCGGCCCCGGCAGCGTGGCTGTCTCCGGAAACTCCGTCGATCTGCAGACGCGCGGCTTCCAGTTCTATGAAGGCGCCGAGCCTTCGCAGCGTATCCATGTGCGCTTTTCCGGAGATTTCGTCGCCGGGCTCAATCAGGCCGATGGTTCTGACCTGGCCGTCGCCCGGCTGGAGCCCTTGCTGATCGGCGGGCTGTACCCGGCGCATCAGGAGGACCGCATCCTGATCAAGCTGGACCAGGTGCCGCCCTATCTGGTGGATACCTTGGTAGCGGTGGAGGACCGCGAGTTCTTCCACCACTTCGGCGTCTCTCCCAAGTCGATCGCCCGGGCCTTCTGGATCAACGCCACGTCCGGCCAGTTGCTCCAGGGGGGCAGTACGCTGACTCAGCAGTTGGTCAAGAATTTCTACCTGACCAACGAGCGCAGCCTGACACGCAAGGCGACCGAGGCCATGATGGCCGTGCTGCTGGAGCTGCATTACGACAAGCGCGAGATTCTCGAGGCGTACCTCAACGAGGTGTTCCTTGGCCAGGATGGCCAGCGCGCCGTGCATGGCTTCGGTTTGGCCAGCCAGTATTTCTTCAGCCAGCCGCTGTCCGAGCTGAAACTGCACCAGGTGGCGTTGCTGGTCGGCATGGTCAAGGGGCCGACCTACTACAACCCACGGCGTAATCCCGAGCGCGCCCTGGAGCGCCGCAACTTGGTGTTGGATGTCCTGGTGGAACAGGGTGTAGTCACGGCTGAAGAAGCCGAGGCGGCGAAGCAGAAGCCGCTCGGTGTAACGCCGCGTGGCAGCATGGCCGATAGCTCCTATCCGGCGTTTCTCGATCTGGTGAAGCGCCAATTGCGCCAGGATTATCGCGAGGAAGACCTCACGGAAGAGGGGCTGCGTATCTTCACCAGCTTCGATCCGATCCTCCAGCTCAAGGCCGAGAGTGCTTTGAACGAGTCGTTTAAACGCATCTCCGGCAGCAAGGGTGCCGATCAGATGGAAGCGGCGATGGTCGTGACCAATCCGGAAACGGGTGAGATCCAGGCGTTGATCGGTAGCCGTCAGCCGCGTTTCGCCGGCTTCAACCGTGCGCTGGATGCCGTGCGGCCGATTGGTTCGCTGATCAAGCCAGTGATCTATCTCACCGCCCTGGAGCGCCCGAGCCAGTACACGCTGACCAGTTGGCTATCGGACGAGCCCTTCTCCATCAAGGGTCAGGACGGTCAGGTATGGAAGCCGCAGAATTATGACCACAAGGCCCATGGCACCATTTACCTGTACCAGGGGTTGGCGAACTCCTACAACTTGTCCACCGCCAAGCTGGGGCTCGAACTCGGTGTGCCCAATGTCCTGAAGACAATGGAGCGGCTGGGCGTTTCGCGCGAGTGGCCGGCGTACCCATCGATGCTGCTGGGTGCCGGGGCGCTCAGTCCGATGGAAGTCACCAGCATGTACCTGACCCTGGCTAACGGCGGCTTCAATACGCCGTTGCGTGGTATCCGCAGCGTATTGACCGCCGATGGCGAACCGCTCAAGCGGTATCCGTTCCAGATTCAGCAGCGTTTCGACCCGGGTGCCATTTATCTGGTCCAGAACGCGATGCAGCGAGTCATGCGTGAAGGAACCGGGCGCTCGGTATACAACCAGTTGCCGCGTTCGCTGACGTTGGCGGGCAAGACCGGTACCACCAACGACTCCCGCGATAGTTGGTTCGCCGGTTTCAGCCAGGACCTGCTGGCGGTGGTCTGGATGGGGCGCGACGACAATGGCCAGACCCCGTTCACCGGCGCCACTGGTGCCCTGCAGGTATGGACCGGCTTCATGCGCAAGGCCGATCCGCTCCCGTTGGACATGCCGCTGCCGGACAACGTGACGCAAGCCTGGATCGACGCCTACACCGGCCAGGGTTCCGACCCGAGCTGCCCGAATGCGGTGCAGATGCCTTATATTCGTGGAAGTGAGCCGCCACCCGGTACGGCCTGCGGTATCCAGGCGCCGGTCGATTCGGTGATGGATTGGGTGCGCGGCTGGTTGCAATAAGCAAAGAGGATTCGCATGAACAAGTGGTGGATTCCCGCTCTGGCCGCTACGGCAGTGCTGAGTGGTTGTGCCTCGGTACAGCGTGGGTCGATTCCCGTGGTGGACTCCAGTGCCCCGTTGTCGGAACTGGAAGAGGGGGCGGGAGGAACCTATCGCCCGGTCGCACCTCAGCAGCAGCCGCAGACAATCAACGAGGACTCCGGCGTGGTGGTCATGGTACCTGGCGGCAGCTCGACGCCGATCCAGACCTTTCCTGCGCCGGATGGCTCCTCCAGCGCACCGATCACGACGTCCCCCATTACTACGGGGCCTGCCGGCGGTGGATATTCTGGCGGGGCGGGCAGCTACAGCACGCCGGGAAGCGTTCCGAGTGCGCCGACCGGCATCCCCAGCAACAGCGGCGGCTTGGCGGCCGACGAGCAACTGGATGGCCCGGTGCTCGCGCTTCTCACCGCGGCGCAGCAGCAACAGAGTGGCGGCGATCTGAACGGGGCTTCCTCCAGCCTCGAGCGTGCCCAGCGCATCGCGCCGCGTGAGCCGCAGGTGCTCTATCGGTTGGCGGAGGTTCGCCTCGCCCAGGGCGATGCCGCCCAGGCCGAGCAGTTGGCGCGTCGCGGCCTGACCTATGCCAATGGACGTCCCGCGCTGCAAGCGAGCCTCTGGGAACTGATCGCCAAGGCGCGTGAGCGCCAGGGCGATGCGGCGGGCGCCGCGCAGGCGCGTGAGCGGGCGCGGGTTAACCTCTGATGAGCGACGCGCATCTGTCCGCTCTGGCCGATCAGCTTCTGTTGATCGAGCGAGAGTTGCGGTTATTGGGCTGGTGGGCGGACAGCGAGCCGAGTGCGGAGGCTTTGGCCAGTCCGGAGCCTTTCTGTGTCGATACCCTGACCTTCGAGCAGTGGCTGCAGTGGGTTTTTCTGCCGCGAATGAAGGTATTGATCGAAGGGGGCTACGAGCTGCCGACGGTATCGGGCATCCGACCCATGGCAGAAGTGGTGTACCGGGAGTGCCCGGTCGAAACCCGGGCGTTGATGCAGGCGTTGGGTGAGTTCGACCGGTTGATCAAAAGCGCGGCCTGATGCCGCGCTCCGTCATTACTGGCAGTTTTCCTCGATCGCCTTCTGGGCTTCGCTGATCCGTGCCTGCCGTTCTTCTTCCGTCAGCCGGCGGAAGTCGCCGTTTTCCTCGACGCGTACCCGTGGATTGTTCTGTAGCTGGGACAGATTGGTGCGCACGGTTTCGCAGTACTTCTTGCGTTCTTCTTCGCGCTTGGCCACTTCCTGCTTCACTTTGTCGTCGATGGCCTTCTGCTTGTCGGCTTCGACCTCGCTGTCGAGCTTGGGCAGGGGCGCCGGGGCAGGGGCTTTCGGCGTTGCGCTATTGGTATTGACGGGGGTCGCTTCCTGACCTTGAGGGGGCTGGGAGCCGAAGTGCGTGATGCCTTGCGCGTCTACCCATTTGTACACTTGGCCGGCCACGGCGCTGGCGCTCAAGGCGAGCAGCAGGCTGCCTGTGAAAATCATGCGACGCATGCTGTTTCCTTTATATAGGGGATAACTTGGCCGCTACTATAACCAAAACCCGTGCCTCGTCATCCTGCTCTGTGTCACAGCGGCGGAGTGAAGAATCCTCAGGGATGACTTGACTTGCTGTCGCCTAATCCGAACAATCCATCGTTCGCTGTAGTGAAGTCCGCCGCAAGCTGGCTTCAGCTCAGCAGACATGAGGCGCTACCCGCGCCGACCTGTTACACCCGCAACGCGTTACCTCGCGCTGGGTGGGAAGGCTCCGCAACATTTGGGGCATTCCCAATACTTGCTCAGTAGTAGCTGACGTAGTCGGCGACCACCGTCGCTCATGCTCTGCTAGGCAGTAGACCTATTTAGGGCCATCCGTTGTGGGTGGCGTTCTGGCGTTCTAGAGGTGAACAACGTGGAGCTCTTATCCGGCGCTGAAATGGTCGTCCGCTTCTTGCGTGACGAAGGCGTTAAGTACATCTATGGGTATCCGGGTGGTGCCCTCCTGCATATCTACGATGCCCTGTTCAAGGAAAAGGAAGTCACGCACATCCTCGTCCGCCATGAGCAGGCCGCAACCCATATGGCCGACGGCTATGCCCGCGCCACCGGAAAACCCGGTGTGGTGCTGGTGACCTCCGGTCCGGGTGCGACCAACGCCATTACCGGTATCGCCACGGCCTACATGGACTCGATCCCGATGGTCATCCTGTCGGGACAGGTGCCGAGCGGCATGGTGGGGACCGATGCCTTCCAGGAAACCGACATGGTCGGTATCTCCCGCCCGATCGTGAAGCACAGCTTCATGATCAAGCATCCCTCGGAAATTCCCGAGGTGATGAAGAAGGCCTTTTATATCGCTCAGTCGGGGCGTCCCGGTCCGGTCGTGGTCGATATTCCCAAGGACATGACCAACCCGGCCGAGAAGTTCGAGTACGTCTATCCGAAGAAGGTCAAGCTGCGCTCCTACAGCCCGGCTGTGCGCGGCCACTCGGGGCAGATCCGCAAGGCGGCGGAAATGCTGCTGTCGGCCAAGCGCCCGATCCTTTATTCCGGTGGCGGCGTGATCATGGGCAATGCCGCTGCTCCGCTGACCGAGCTGGCGCGCATGCTCAACCTGCCGGTTACCAATACCCTGATGGGGCTCGGCGGCTACCCGGGCAGCGATCGCCAGTTCGTCGGCATGCTCGGCATGCACGGCAGCTACACCGCCAACTTGGCCATGCACCACGCCGATGTGATCCTGGCCGTCGGTGCGCGTTTCGATGACCGGGTCATCAACGGTCCGAGCAAGTTCTGTCCGAACGCCAAGATCATCCATGTCGATATCGACCCGGCATCGATTTCCAAGACCATCAAGGCGGATATCCCAATCGTTGGCCCGGTGGACAGCGTGTTGACCGAGATGGTTGCCATCGTCAAGGAAATTGGCGAGACCCCGAACAAGGAAGCGGTGGCGAGCTGGTGGAAGCAGATCGAAGAATGGCGCGGCAATCGCGGCTTGTTCCCCTATGACAAGGGTGACGGCAGCATCATCAAGCCGCAGACCGTGATCGAGACCCTCTGCGAAGTGACCAAAGGCGATGCCTTCATCGCGTCCGATGTGGGTCAGCACCAGATGTTCGCGGCGCAGTACTACAAGTTCGACAAGCCCAATCGCTGGATCAACTCTGGTGGCCTGGGCACCATGGGCTTCGGCTTCCCGGCCGCCATGGGCGTCAAGCTGAACTTCCCGGATGCCGAAGTCGCCTGTGTGACCGGCGAAGGCAGTATCCAGATGAACATCCAGGAGCTGTCGACCTGTCTGCAGTACGACTTGCCGGTGAAGATCGTCAACCTGAACAACGGTGCGCTGGGCATGGTGCGCCAATGGCAGGACATGCAGTACAACAGCCGTTACTCGCATTCCTACATGGAGTCGCTGCCGGACTTCGTCAAGCTGGCCGAGGCATACGGCCACGTGGGTATCCGCATCACCGATCTGAAGGATCTGAAGCCGAAGATGGAAGAGGCGTTCGCCCTGAAGAATCGTCTCGTGTTTCTCGACATCGCGGTAGACGCCAGCGAACACGTCTATCCGATGCAGATCAGAGACGGCGCCATGCGCGATATGTGGCTGAGCAAGACGGAGCGGACCTGACATGCGACACATCATTTCCCTGCTGATGGAAAACGAGCCTGGCGCCCTGTCGCGGGTGGTCGGTCTGTTCTCGCAGCGCAACTACAACATCGAAAGCCTGACGGTAGCGCCTACCGAGGACCCGACCCTGTCGCGTCTGACGCTAACTACCGTGGGGCATGATGAGGTGATCGAGCAGATCACCAAGAACCTCAACAAGCTCATCGAAGTGGTCAAGCTGGTCGATCTGTCGGAAAGCGCCCACATCGAGCGTGAACTGATGTTGGTGAAAGTGAAGGCCACCGGCGCGCAGCGCGCCGAGGTCAAGCGCACCACCGACATCTTCCGTGGCCAGATCGTCGACGTTACCAGCAGTGTCTACACGATCCAGCTTGCGGGTACCAGCGAGAAGCTGGACAGCTTCATCCAGGCCATCGGCACCGCGTCGATTCTGGAAGTCGTGCGCAGCGGTGTCACAGGTATCGCTCGTGGCGACAAAGTACTGAGCATCTAACCGATTTAGCGAATGGCCCGAACCGGCCGGTAAGAAAGGGGAATTTCCATGAAAGTGTATTACGACAAAGACTGCGACCTCTCCATCATCCAGGGCAAGAAGGTCGCCATCATCGGTTACGGCTCCCAGGGTCATGCTCATGCCTGCAACCTGAAGGATTCCGGTGTCGATGTTACCGTCGGCCTGCGTCCGGGCTCTGCCTCGGTGAAGAAAGCCGAAGCCCATGGCTTGAAGGTATCCGACGTTCCGGCCGCCGTTGCCGCTGCCGACGTAGTGATGATCCTGACGCCTGATGAATTCCAGGGGCGCCTGTACAAGGAAGAAATCGAGCCGAACCTGAAAAAGGGCGCTACCCTGGCCTTCGCGCACGGTTTCTCGATCCATTACAACCAGGTCGTTCCGCGTGCCGATCTCGACGTGATCATGATCGCGCCGAAGGCTCCGGGCCACACTGTGCGTTCCGAGTTCGTCAAGGGCGGCGGTATCCCGGATCTGGTCGCTATCTACCAGGATGCTTCTGGCAACGCCAAGAACCTGGCTCTGTCCTACGCCTGTGGCGTCGGTGGTGGCCGTACCGGCATCATCGAAACCACTTTCAAGGACGAGACCGAAACCGATCTGTTCGGTGAGCAGGCCGTACTTTGCGGTGGTTGCGTCGAACTGGTAAAAGCCGGTTTCGAAACCCTGGTCGAAGCCGGTTATGCGCCGGAAATGGCCTACTTCGAGTGTCTGCACGAACTGAAGCTGATCGTTGACCTCATGTACGAAGGCGGTATCGCCAACATGAACTATTCGATCTCCAACAACGCCGAATACGGCGAGTACGTTACTGGCCCGGAAGTGATCAACGCCGAATCCCGTGCTGCCATGCGCAACGCGCTGAAGCGTATCCAGAATGGTGAGTACGCGAAGATGTTCATCAGCGAAGGTGCTTCCAACTACGCTTCGATGACGGCCTATCGTCGCAACAACGCTGCTCACCCGATCGAGCAGGTTGGCGAGCGTCTACGTGCAATGATGCCGTGGATCGCTTCCAACAAGATCGTCGACAAGACCAAGAACTAAGGTCCGGGACGAAGAAGGAACGCGGCTACGGCCGCGTTTTTTCGTTCTAGGAGGCCCCCTCTGTCTGGTATAAAGCCAGGGCGCTGGTCAAGGACCGCTCGCGAACCCTGATCGGTTGCTTCTGTCGAAACTTCCGAACCTTTTAGCAAGGTACTGTTCATGAACGAACATCCCGAGGAGCCGAACAAGGCTTCCGACGCCGAAAGTCTGTTACCCATCGATGAGCATGTCGAAGAGGGGCATGACGCTGAGGGACGCAAGGTCCGCCATCGCGGCATCTATCTGCTGCCCAATCTGTTCACCACGGCCAATCTGTTCGCCGGTTTCTACTCAATCATCAATGCCATGAACGGCAACTTTTATGTGGCCGCCGCAACGGTATTCGTCGCTATGGTGCTGGACAGCCTGGATGGGCGTGTCGCTCGTCTCACCAATACGCAGAGCGCGTTCGGTGCCGAGTACGATTCGTTGTCCGACATGGTTGCCTTCGGTGTGGCGCCTGCGCTCTTGGCATTCGAGTGGGCGTTGGGCAGCCTGGGCAAGGTCGGCTGGATGGTCGCCTTCATCTATGTGGCGGGGGCTGCCCTGCGGCTCGCGCGCTTCAATACCCAAGTGGGCAAGGCTGACAAACGCTTTTTCATTGGGTTGGCAAGTCCTGCCGCGGCTGGGGTCGTGGCCGGTACCGTATGGGCCTTCAGTGACTTCGGTATCAAAGGGTCGAACATGGCCTTCGTCGTTGCCCTGCTGGTGGCAGCAGCCGGAGCACTGATGGTCAGCAACATCAAGTATCACAGCTTCAAGGACCTCGACCTCAAGGGACGGGTACCTTTCGTTGCGATACTGGTGGTAGTACTGGTTTTCGCAGTGGTGTTCAGTGACCCGCCGCGCATCCTGCTGCTGATCTTCCTGGCTTATGCTGCTTCGGGGCCGGTGCAATACTTGTTGCAATTGCGCCGCCGCAAGACTGTCGAGTGATGTAATTTCCCCGCGGCTCCGCAGTCTATTGGCGCACCCGTTCCAGGATTGCGGAGCCTCTCATGCTGATCAAGATTCCTTCTGTCTCTCTGGCTCGTGAGTCAGAGGTCACGCCTGAAGCGACTTATCTGTCGCGCCGCCGTTTTCTGGGGGCGATGGGTGGGTTGGCTTCGTTATCCCTGGTGCCGGGTCGAGCATTGGCTGAGCGCTATGCCGGGGTGGAGGCCGCTCAGGCTCCAACCTGGTTCGACAAGAAGCTGACCTCGGCCCGTTGGCAGTCGATGGTTCCGGGTGACGAGGCGCTGACGCCTTTCAAGGATGCGACGCGCTACAACAACTTCTACGAGTTCGGACCGAATAAAGGTGATCCGGCTCGGCATGCCGCTCAGTTCAAGGCCGAGCCCTGGACTGTGACCATCGATGGCGAGGTCGTCAAGCCGGGGCAATTCTCTCTGGAAGAGTTCTGTCTCCCCCATCAGTTGGAGGAGCGCATATACCGGCTGCGTTGTGTGGAAGCCTGGTCCATGGTCATTCCCTGGCTGGGGTTCCCGTTGTCTGATTTGCTCAAGCGGGCGGAGCCGACGGCGCAGGCCAAGTATGTAAGGTTCGAAACTCTGGTCGATCCGCAGCGAATGGTTGGCCAGCGTTCTGGGTTCTCCCTTATCGACTGGCCATACATCGAAGGGCTGCGGTTGGATGAGGCCATGCATCCTCTGACACTCATGGCGGTTGGCATGTATGGGCGTGTCCTGCCTGCCCAGAATGGGGCGCCACTGAGATTGGTTGTGCCCTGGAAGTACGGTTTTAAAAGCATCAAATCCATCGTTCGCATCAGCTTGACCAGTGCTCAACCCAAGACAACCTGGGAAAGCCTGGCGCCTAACGAGTATGGCTTCTATGCCAACGTGAACCCGGAGGTGGATCATCCCCGCTGGAGTCAGGCTCAGGAGCGTCGGCTGCCGAGTAGTCTGTTCAGCCCCAACATCATTCCAACCCGCATGTTCAACGGGTATGACGAAGTGGCTGGTCTCTATGCCGGTTTGGATCTCCGGAAAAACTACTGATGCGCTACCGCTTCTTTCGTTTGGCGATCTTCATGGTGGCACTGGCGGTGCCTGTTTTCTGGCTTTACCAGGGCTGGACGCTGGCTTTGGGGGCTGACCCCGGCAAGGTTCTGGTCGACCGGATCGGTTTGGGTGCGTTGGCGCTACTTCTGATCACGTTGTGCATGACTCCTCTGCAACGAACGACTGGATGGGGTGGCTGGTTGGCTGTGCGGCGTCAACTCGGACTCTGGTCCTTCGCCTATGCGGTTTTGCACATTACGGCCTATGCGGTTTTTCTGTTGGGGCTGGATATCGAGCAATTGCTTGTCGATTTGCAGAAGCGGCCCTACATCATGGTCGGGGCATTGGCTTTCGTGGGCCTGTCTTGCCTGGCTGCAACCTCCAATCGCTTCAGTGTTCGTAAGCTGGGGCGGCGATGGAAGGCGTTGCATCGTATCGTTTATGGCGTGCTGGTATTGGTCCTTTTGCATATGCTCTGGGTGGTAAGGGCCGATCTACAGGAATGGACTGGCTATGCTTTGGTCGGTGCTTTTCTTCTTGCCCTGCGGCTGCCTTTTCTGGCTGCACGGTTGCCGCGTTTGTCGTTTGGCATGCCTCCGAGCGGAAAGAGTGACAAAAAGATTTCAACAAAGTGTTGACGGTTGTTCGAATGGCTCTATAATGCGCGCCACTTCCGGCGCAGCCTGAATGAAAAACTCCTTGATAATCAAAGGGTTGAG
>NZ_BDAC01000015.1 GCF_002091635.1 Pseudomonas indica NBRC 103045
TCTGTACGAAAAGTCGCCGAGCGAAGGTCAGGCTAGGCAAAAATCGGTGAGGAAGCGGAGTTTACGTGCTGTAAATGAGCATTCCGAGCCGATTTTTAACGACGCATCACCGAGCGCAGGCACTTTTCGTACAGAGCCTAGCCGAGGGCGAGAACCACCAGCACCCCACACTCCACCAGCTCCAGCAGAGCGCCGGCAGTGTCGCCGGTGGTTCCGCCCAGGCGCGCCATGAGCCTCTGGCGGACCAGACCGCACACGGCAGCGGCGGCCAGCAAGGCCAACAGCCCGCTCCAGCCGAAGAGCAGGCAACCCACGGCCGCCACGCCGAGCACACCCCAGCCCTGCTGCCGTGGCAGATGATCGGCCAGGGCCTGGCCAAGGCCGCCCGGGCGCACGTAAGGCGTCGAGAGGAACAACGCCAGCAAGGCGGTACGCCCGAGCACAGGCGCCAGCAAAAGTGCGGACCATTGCCCGCCTTCGACCAGCGCGGCCAGGGCGGCGAACTTGAGCAGCAGTACGATCACCAGAACCACCACGGCGATGGGTCCGCTGCGCGGGTCCTTCATGATCGCCAGGGTGCGCTCGCGGTCGCCGAGCCCGCCCACCCAGGCGTCCGCCGTATCGGCCAACCCGTCGAGATGCAGCGCGCCGCTGGCGAACACCCAGAACGCCAGCAACAGGCCCGCATGCAGCAAGGGCGGCGCACCGTCCAGCAGCCGGTCGAGCAGCAGCAAGGCACCGCCGAGCAGCGCCCCGACGACCGGGTACCAGAGCAGCGAACGACCCAGTTGTTCCGCCGCCGGCATGCCAGCCAGGCGCACCGGCAACCGGGTCAGGAACTGCAAGGCGATCAGGAAGGCCGTCATGCCGCCTCGCAAGGCCATTCGAGCCGATGCAGCGAGCCGTGTTCCACGTCGACCGACAGCAACGCGCGCCGCTCCAGCCCGCGAGCACGGGCCAGCAACAGGCGCATCACGCCGCCATGGGTGATGACCAGCAGGCGTTCTCCGGCGAACTGCCGGGCCAACCGCTGGACCGCCGTCAATACACGGGCTTCGAAGGCTTCCAGCGCTTCGCCATCCGGCGGGGTGAAGGCATAAGGATCGGCCCAGAAACGGCCGAGCGCATCGGCCTCGGTCTCCATCAACTCGGCGGCACTGTGCCCTTCCCAAGCGCCGAAATGCAGCTCTCGCAGGTCGACCTCCAGATGCAGCGGCACACCGGTCTCCGCGGCCAACGCGCGAGCGAAGTCGGCACAACGCAACAACGGCGAGCTGACAAGCCGGTCCCAGGGGCCGGTGTCGGCGATGGCGGTGCGCATTTGAGCCCAGCCGGCCGGCGTCAGCGCATCGTCCAGGCTGCCGCGAAAACCGCCACCCCGCTCCGTCTCGCCGTGGCGCAGCAGGTCCAGCTGCACATTCATGCCGGACGATCCGCCACCGCCGCTTCGGCGAAGGTGGCCATTTCGTTGTGCAGGCGGCAGGCCATCTGCAACAGCGGCACCGCCAGCGCCGCCCCGCTCCCCTCGCCCAGGCGCAGCCCGAGTTCGAGCAGCGGCTCGGCCTGCAAGGCGTCGAGGATCAGGGCATGCCCCGGCTCGGCCCCGCGATGGGAGAACAGCAGCCAATCGCGACAACCGGGGTTGAGGCAGGTGGCGACCAGGGCGGCGGCGCTGCAGATGAAACCATCCACCAGCACAGGCAAACCTTGCTGGGCGCAGGCCAGGTAGGCGCCGGCCAGTGCCGCGATTTCGAAGCCGCCCAGGCGCAGCAGGCATTGCAGCGGATCGGCGAGATGCTCGCCATGCAGCACCAGGGCGCAGTCCACCACCGCCGCCTTGTGCCGCACACCGGAGGCATCGAGGCCGGTGCCGGGCCCGACCAGCGCCCGCGCCGGCAGGTCCAGCAGGGCACAGGCCAGGGCGCTGGCGGCCGTGCTGTTGCCGATGCCCATCTCCCCGCCGATATACAACTGCGCCCCCGCCTCGCGGGCACGGCGCACGCTGTCGCGACCGGCCTCGAGGGCGATCAGACACTGGGCGTAGGTCATGGCCTGGTCGTGGACGAAATTCTGCGTGCCGGGCCCCAGGTTAAGGTGGCGCACGTTGGGCAACGGCACCAGGGGAACGGCGGTGCCCAGGTCGATCACCTCCAGCGCCGCATCGAGCTGCCGCGCCAGCACGCTGACCGCCGCACCGCCTTCGACGAAGTTGCGCAGCATCTGCCCGGTGACCGCCTGCGGGTAGGCCGAAACACCCTCCTCGACCACCCCGTGGTCGCCGGCGAACACAGCAATCCACAGTGTGTCGACGGCAGGCCGCGCAGTGCCCTGCATGCCCGCCAGGGTGGTGGCCAGCGACTCCAGGCGGCCCAACGAGCCACGCGGCTTGGTCAATTGATCCTGGCGTGCCAGGGCTTCGCGCTGCGCCTCCAGATCCAGGGGACGGCAAGCCGCTTCCCACCACGACAGGTTCATAGTTGTGCTCCTTTCAAGACCATCGGCAACCCCGCCACACAAAAGACCACCCGCTCGCAGCGCTCGGCCAGCGACTGATGCAGCCAGCCGGCCTCATCCACGTAGCGCCGGCTCAACTCGCCCAGCGGCACCACACCCAACCCGGTCTCGTTGCTCACCAGCAAGACCCGCCCAGGCAGCTGCGGCAGGCATTCCAGCAGCGCGTCGCGCTCGGCGTCGAGACGCGCCGGGTCGTCCAGCATCAGCAGGTTGGTCAGCCAGAGGGTCAGGCAGTCCACCAGCAGGCAACGACCGGGAGCGGCCTGCTCGCCCAGCACGCGCGCCAGCGCCAAAGGTTCCTCGACCAGGTGCCAGTGCTCCGGACGGCGTTGGCGGTGCCGCGCAATACGAGATGCCATTTCGCCATCAAGCGATTGACTGGTGGCGATATAGCAGACCTCCGGTCCGCTTTCCATCGCCAGACGCTCTGCCAGGCGGCTTTTGCCGGAACGGGCACCGCCGAGAATCAGTTCGATCATGGATTCGCCTTCAAGACAGGGAAGAGGGCTCGCCGAGGCCACAGAGGTGGCGCAGGCGGGCCGTATCCAGATGCCGCTCCACCAGATCGGCCAGCCGCTCGATGTCGCGTTCGCGCAGCGCGTGGTAGTCGATGGTCTGCGGAGCCTCAAGGCCGGCCCAGCGCAGCAGCGCACCGCAAGCCGCAGGCTGCTCGAACAGGCCATGCAGGTAGGTGCCGAGCACCGCTCCGTCCTCGCTGAACACGCCGTCAAGGCGGTCATCGTCCAGGCGGACGGCAGCGTGCTCCAAGGCCTGCCCCTGGCTGACACCGGCGTGGATCTCGTAGCCGCTCACTGGCGCACCCTCCAGGCACAGGCGACCCTGGACATTGCGCAACTGCTTTTCCGCCTCCAACCGCGTGACGAAATCCAGCAGGCCCAGCCCCGCGCTGCTCCCCGCCTCGCCTTCCAGCCCGAGCGGATCGTCGATACGCCGCCCGAGCATCTGCAGGCCGCCGCAGATGCCCAGCAACCGGCCGCCATAGCGCAGGTGCCGCTGGATCGCCGCATCCCAGCCATTGGCACGCAGGAAGTCCAGGTCGGCGCGCACGCTCTTCGAACCCGGCAGGACGATCAGGTCGGCCGAGGGAATCGGCTGGCCGGGCCCGACGAAGCGCAGGTCGACCTGCGGGTGCAGGCGCAGCGGATCGAAGTCGGTGTGGTTACTGATGCGCGGCATCACCGGCACCACCACCCGCAGCGTTTCGTCGCTCTTGGCCGACTGGCGGGTATCGATGGCGTCCTCGGCTTCCAGATGGAAATCCGTCAGGTACGGCAGCACGCCCAGCACCGGCTTGCCGGTATGGGCTTCCAACCAGTCGAGGCCCGGTTGCAACAAAGCGAGATCGCCCCGGAAGCGGTTGATCACGAAGCCCCGGACCCGCGCCCGTTCGCTTTCCGAAAGCAACGCCAGGGTCCCGACCAGATGGGCGAAGACGCCGCCCCGGTCGATGTCGGCAATGAGGATCACCGGGCAGTCCACCGCCTCGGCGAAGCCCATGTTGGCGATGTCGTTGGCGCGCAGGTTGATTTCCGCCGGCGAACCGGCGCCTTCCACCATCACCACCCGGTGCGCCGCGCTGAGCCGGGCATGGGAAGCCAGCACGGCCTCGCGGGCGACGCGTTTGTAATCGTGATAGGCCACGGCGTCCATGCTGGCGACGGCGCGGCCATGGATGATCACCTGGGCGCCGATGTCGGTGTTGGGCTTGAGCAGCACCGGGTTCATGTCGGTATGCGGCGCCAGCCCGGCGGCCTGGGCCTGGACCGCCTGGGCCCGGCCGATCTCGCCGCCGTCGGCGGTCACCGCGCTGTTCAGCGCCATGTTCTGCGGCTTGAACGGCACCACCGTCACGCCCTGGCGGCGCAGCCAGCGGCACAGCGCGGTCACCAGGGTGCTCTTGCCGGCGTCGGAGGTGGTGCCCTGTACCATCAGGGTGGTCATGGGAAATCCTTGCGCAAGGCTGCCAGTGCCTGGTCGAGCCGGTCCCAGGCCGGATCGTCCGCCGGCAGGCCGAAACGCAGGCTCGCCGGCTCTCGGAACAGCCGGACCAGCACACCCTGCCGGGCCAGCCCGTCGTACAGCCGCTCGGCCCGCTCGCTTGCCACCCATTGGAACAGCGCGCTGCCACCACGCGGCGGCAGGCCCCGTTCGGTCAGCAGTTGCGCCAGACGATGGCTCGCCTGCAATTGGCGCTGGCGCTGCTGTGCATGGTGCTCGCTCTCCTCCAGACACAGGCGCCCGAGCGCCCGTGCCGGCCCGCTCACCGCCCAGGGACCAAGCCGCTCGGCAAGCTTCAGTAACAAGGATGCCTCGGCCAGCACGAACCCCAGGCGCACTCCGGCCAGGCCGAAGAATTTGCCGAACGAGCGCAGCACGATGAGCCCGGGCCGGTCGCTGCTGGCCGCCAGGCTCAGTGCCGGGGTGGCATCCATGAAAGCTTCGTCCACCAGCAGCCAGCCGCCGCGCTCGGCCAGACGGGCATGCCAGTCGAGGAGGCGTTGCGGCGCCAGCAGCCGGCCGGTCGGGTTGTTCGGGTTGACCGCCACCAGCACGTCCAGGCTGTCGAGCAACGGCTCCACCGCGTCGTCGTCCAGCTCCAGCACATCGTGGCCGGCCGCGCGCCAGCCATGGGCGTGTTCGGCATAACAGGGCGACAGCACCGCGACACGGGCCGGACGCGGCCACAGGCGGGGCAACTGTTGGATCGCCGCCTGCGAGCCCGGCACCGGCAGCAACTGGCTGCAGCCGTAATAGGCGCAGGCCGCCGCCTCCAGGCCATCGCCGGCCTCCGGCAGACGGGTCCAGGTGCTCGCCGGCAGCTCTGCCAGCGCCCAGGGCCAAGGCGAAATGCCGGTGGAAAGATCGAGCCAGCCCGCCTCGGGAATCCCGTAGCGATGCGCCGCCGCACGCAGTTGTCCGCCGTGCTCAAGCATGCCAGACGCCCCAGAGCACCAGCAGCGCCAACCAGAGTGCGACGCCGCCCCAGACCCGATTCAGCGCCCGTTCGATGTCCCGAGCCAAGGGCGCACGGCCCTCGCCCAGCGGCGGCCGCTCGTGGCGCTCGCCGTGGTAGATCGCCGGCCCGCCCAGGAGAACACCCAGGGCGCCGGCACCGGCCGCCATCACCGGACCGGCATTGGGGCTGTCCCAGGCGGGGGCCTGTCGCCACCAGCAGGCCAGGGCCCGGCGCGTGCGACCTTGCAGCGCGTAGGTCAACGCCACCAATCGCGCCGGCAGGTAATTGAGCAGATCGTCGATGCGCGCCGCCGCCCAGCCGAAGCGTTCGAAACGGGCGTTGCGATAGCCCCACATGGCATCCAGGGTATTGCTCAGGCGATAGAGCACCACGCCCGGCGCGCCGAGCAGGACGAACCAGAACAGCGCGGCGAACACTGCATCGCTGCCGTTCTCCAGTACCGATTCGGTGGCCGCGCGGGCCACGCCGGTCTCGTCCAGTTGCGAGGTGTCGCGGCTGACCATGAAGCCGACCCGCCGCCGCGCCTCCGCCAGATCGCCGAGGCGCAGGGCCTGGGCCACCGGCATGGCGTGGTCGTACAGACTGCGCAGGCCGAGGGCGAAGTACAAGGCGAGCACTTCCACGAACCAGCCGAAGTGCGGCGACAGGCTCAGCAGCCAGACCAACAGCGTCGGCGGCGTCACCGCCAGACACCAGGCGGTGACGCCATGGCTGCGCCAGCCCCGGCCCGTCTCGCCTTCCTGCGCCTGAACGGGCGGAAGCAATGAAACCCGAGCGCGCTCCCAGAGAGCGGCGGCTCGATCGTGCGGATGCCCGGCAGCCTCCGCGGCGGATGCCGGGCCATTGAAACGGGCCTCGATCCGGTTGGCCAGGCGCCCGAACGCCACCAGCGGATGGCGCCGCTGTGGCTCGCCCAACCAGGCGTCCAGCGCCACCCCGGCACAGGTGAGAAAAACCAGGCTCATGCGTTTCGCTCCCAATGATTTTCGTAGAGCAGATCGGCCAATGGCCGCGGCTGCGCCCAGCCTTCCAGCGCCAGCATCGGTGCCGGGTAAAAGGCCTCGACCGGTCCCAGGCAGAGCACCGCCACCGGTTTGCTGCCCACCGGCATGTCCAGCAGCCGGGCCAGGGCATCGGGATCGAACAGCGACACCCAGCCCAGTCCCAGCCCTTCGGCGCGGGCAGCGAGCCAGAGATTCTGAATGGCGCAGGCCAGGGACGCCAGGTCCATTTCCGGCAAGGTGCGCCGGCCGAACACATGCTCCTCGCGTCCCTCCATCAAGGCGGCGACCAGCAGCTCGGCGCAATCGCGGACGCCCTCCACCTTCAACCGCATGAATTCATCGGAGCGTTCGCCCAGGGCTTCGGCGGTACGAACCCGCTCCTCCTCCACCAACCCATGGATGGCCTCGCGCAACGCGCCATCGGTGATGCGGATGAAACGCCAAGGCTGCATCAGGCCGACGCTGGGCGCGCAATGCGCCGCTTCCAGCAGGCGGGCCAGCAGCTCCGGCGCCACTTCGCCGCCAGTGAAATGGCGCATGTCACGGCGCTCGGCGATGGCTCGGTAGACCGCCGCGCGCTCCTCGGGCGTGAAAGCGTGCTCGCTCATGGCCGGAACAAGGCCGCCGCTGCGGCGGGCGCGGACGGCAGATAAAAGTGAATGTAGGAAGCGGTCAGCCGACCTCGGCGGTAGACGGCTTCGGCGGTACGCCGATAATTCGGGCACTGGCCACGCGCCAGCGGCTCCAGCGCCGTCTGCAATGCCGAATGATGGAAGGTATGCCCACGCAAGCGGCCTTCCGGCAGCTCGACTTCCTGCAACGCCAGGGCCGTCAGGCGTGGCTGCATACGCGCCTCGCCCGGCAGCAACCCGAGCATGGATGCCCGCTGGCCCTCCACATCGACGAGGGCATCGAGCAGGTAGAGCATGCCGCCGCATTCGGCGAGGATCGGCTTGTCGGCGGCATGATGGGCGCGGATCGCCTCGGCCATCGGCCGGTTCCCGGCCAGTGCCTGCAAATGCAGTTCCGGGTAGCCGCCGAGCAGGTAGAGGCCGTCCACGTCCGGCAGGGCTTGGTCATGCAAGGGCGAGAAGAACGTCAGCTCGGCGCCGAGCCGCCGCAGCAAATCGAGATTGCCCTGGTAGAGAAAGGCGAAGGCGGCATCCCGCGCCACGCCGATACGCACCCCGTCCAGCAGCGGCGAAATATCCGCGGGTTCTGGAGAGGCGAAGCACACGGCTGGCGGCAGATCCACCGACGCGCTGGCGGCCAGGGCATCGGCGGCCTGGTCCAGGCGCGTATCCAGGTCGGCCAGTTCCTCCGCCTGCACCAGCCCCAAGTGACGACTGGGCAGCTCGATGCCGGCGCTGCGCGGCAAGGCACCGAACCAGCGGATACCGTCCGGCAGGCAATCGCGCAGGATCTCGCCATGCCGCGCACTACCGGTGCGGTTGCCGAGCACGCCGGCGAACGGCAGGTCCGGTTGGTAGCTGGCCAGCCCATGGGCCAGGGCGCCGAAGGTCTGCGCCATGGCCGAGCCGTCGATCACGGCCAGCACCGGCACACCGAAACGCCGCGCCAGGTCGGCGGCGGACGGCGCGCCGTCGAACAGCCCCATTACCCCTTCGATGAGAATCAGGTCGGCCTCGCCGGCAGCCTCCCAGAGCAGGCACCGGCTCTCCGCCTCGCCCACCATCCATAGGTCCAGTTGGTAGACCGGCTGGCCGCTGGCGCGGGCGAGAATCATCGGGTCGAGGAAGTCCGGTCCGCACTTGAACACCCGCACCCGTCGCCCCTGGCGGCTGTGCAGACGGGCGAGCGCGGCGGTGACGGTGGTCTTGCCCTGGCCGGACGCCGGTGCGGCGACCAGCAACGCGGGGCATGGGCGGACGCCGTTCAAAACTCAACGCCTTTCTGCGCCTTCACCCCAGCCTTGAAGGCGTGCTTGACCAGAGCCATCTCGGTGACGGTGTCCGCTGCCTCGACCAATCCCGGCGGCGCTCCCCGACCGGTGGCCACCACGTGCTGGTACAGCGGACGCGCGGCGATGTCGGCCAGCACCTGGTCCAGCTCCAGATAGCCGTGCTTGAGGGCGATGTTCAGTTCGTCCAGCACCACCAGGCCGATATCCGGGTCGCTCAGCAACTCCGTTGCCACTACCCAGGCCTGGCGGGCTTTCTCGATATCGCGCTGGCGATCCTGGGTTTCCCAGGTGTAGCCCTCGCCCATCACGTGGTAACGCACCTCCTCGGGGAAGCGGCGGAAGAACAGTTCCTCGCCGGAGGTGGCGGCGCCCTTGATGAACTGCACCACCCCGACCTTCATGCCGTGCCCCAGGGCGCGGGCCACCATGCCGAAGGCCGAGCTGCTCTTACCCTTGCCGTTGCCGGTGTGCACCAGCAGCAGGCCGTATTCGTCGGTCGCCTGGGCGATCTTCTCGTCGACGATGGCTTTCTTGCGCGCCATCCGCGCCTTGTGCCGCGCGTCGCGGTCAGCCGATTCGCTCATCGGGGTTCTCCAGGGGTCGTGGGTGTCCGAACAGTGCGAAGGTGCCCGTATAGAGCACCGCCGCGATGCCGACGTACAGCGCCAGACTGGCGAAGTAGCGTGGGTAGTACATGCCGATGCGCTGCACGAATTCGGCGAAGATCGGTTCCGGGTAGCGTCCGGAGAAGTAGTAGAAGCCGCCGCCGGAGAACAGGTAGCAGACGAAGGCGCTGACCACCAGGGTCAAGATCAACGTGGCCAGGCTGACCCATTCGTTACGGTGCCAGCCGGCGTACAGGTGCCCGCCGAACCACAGCGAGCCGTAGGCCGGCAGCAGCAGCCAGTAGGCCGGCGACACGCACCAGTCGCTCACTCCCGCCCACTGGATCGCGGCGAAATCCAGCAGCGACGCCTCGATGAACAGCGCCGGGAACACCCAGCGCGGCCGCAGGAAGATACCGGCGAGGAAAAACACCGCCCAGGACGCGCTGGGCAGGTTGACGGTGGCGAAGTGTTGGCCTCGGGTCATGGCCATCAGCAGCGCCAGGGCGATACCGACGACCAGTTGGACACGGGGTGGCAGTCTGAGCATGGTGGTTCTCCTTTCCTGGAAACGGTTCCTTACAAGGCCTGGTAGCGCACGGTGACGTACACCGCCTGGCCCGGCTGGTTGAAGCCTTCGATGGTGCGGTAGTCGGCGTCGAACAGGTTGGCCAGGCGCGTCTGCAGGCGCCAGACCTTGTCGATGCGGTATTCGCCGCGCAGGTCGAGGGTGGCGAAGCCGGCCAGTTCGGTCTGGTTGTCCAGGTCGTCGTAGCTGGAATCCTGGGCGTGCAGGCTGGCGCCGACGCTGAAGTCGCCGAAGGCCCGGTCCACGTCGAGGTTGAACAGTTGCGAGGGTCGCCGGTTGAGGTCCTTGCCGTAGAGATCGCCCCGTTTGGAGCGGTTTTCCGCATCCATCAGGGTGTAGTTGGCGGACCAGTCCCAACCGAGCAGCGTGCTGCCGAGCGCCAGTTCGAGGCCACGGATGCGTGCCTTGTCGACACCCTCGGCGCGCAGGTTGCCGTTCACCCGCACGTTGGCGATCAGGTTGTCGATGGAGGTGCGATAGGCGTTCACCGACCAGTGCCCCCAGCCATGCTTGCCGGAGAGACCGGCCTCCAGGCTGCGCGAGGTTTCCGCGTCCAGGTTCGGGTTGCCGAAGCCGGGGAAGTAGAGCTGGTTGAAAGTCGGCGCCTTGAAGGCCGTACCGTAGCTGGCAGTCAGCCGCAGCGCGTCGCTGAGCGCGTAGCCCCAGGCGGCGTTGCCGGTGTCGTGGTCGCCGAACTGTTCGTTGTCGTCGCGGCGCAGCGACAGTTGCCAGTCGTGCCGGCCGTATTCGCCCAGGTACTGGACGAAGGCGCCGGTGTTGTCGCGGGAATCCTCGACGTAATCGGTGGTGCCGTTGACTTCGTCGCGCTGATGGTCGAAGCCAAGGCTTAGGGTATGGCCTTCGGCGAGGCTGAGGTCGTTCTGCCAACTGGCGCTGTCGCGGCGGCTGTCGAAGCGCGACTCGAAGGCGCCGTCCAGGTAGCTGTCGGACTTGTCTTCGCTGCGCCCCACTTGCAGGGTCACCAGCCAGGGTTCCAGCGGAGCGAAACGCGCGCGCCCGCCGATCACCTTCTGCACCCCGTCGGCATTGGCGCCAAAGCCGGCGGTACGGCGGCGGTTCACTTGGTCGTAGTCGTTGTGGGCCTTGGCCTGCAGCAGGTTGCCGTCCAGCTCCAGGCCGTTGTCGAAGCGGTAGCCGGCGCTCAGCGTGCCCGACAGGTTGCGGTAGCCATCGGCATCGTTCTCATAGCCGCTGGCGTCGGCGGTCTTGGCGTTTATCCCGTCGGTGTCCTGGCCGCTGATGCCGAGGCTGTACCAGCCGCGCCCATCGCCGCCGGACACGCCAACGCTGCCGTTGTAGCTGTCGTGGGTGCCGTAGCCGGCGGAGAAGAACGGCTTGGCGCCCTGTCCCGTGCCCCGGCGGGTGAAGATCTGGATCACCCCGCCGATGGCCTCGGAACCGTAGAGGCTGGAACGCGGCCCACGCACCACCTCGATGCGCTCGATCAGTTCCACTGGCAGGTCTTGGAACGCCGCGGCCCCGGAGCTCACCGAGCCGACCTTGATGCCGTCGATCAGCACCAGCACGTGGTTGGAGTTGGTACCGCGCATGAACAGCGAGGTGGTCTTACCCGGCCCGCCATTGCTGGTCAGGGAAACGCCTGGCACCTTCTTCAGCAGCTCCGGCACCGATTGCGCCTGACTGCGCTCGATCTCGGCACGGTCGATCACGGTGACTGCGGCCAGGTTCTGCTCGGCGGTCCGCGCCGTGCGGGTGGCGGTCACCACCTGCTCATCGAGGCTCAGGGGGCCGGCCGCCTGGGCCAGGGGAAAGGAAGACAGGCCCAGCAGCGCGTACGCCGCCGGCCTCAGCAAAGGCTTGCGAATCAAGATCGTTCTCCGTCGTGCCACCCGCGCGACATGGGCTGGATACGGCAGCGGAGAACGGACGGCGACCGCGACGGCGAAACGCCCCGCGAGCCCGGCAAAGCCCTCCGCGATGCCAATGGATGCGACAGGCCGGTCTCCGGGCTCGCGAGCGGAACTCTGTTCCCGACCGCGCCTTCCCATGCCTGTGGCACAGTGGCTGCGTTGCGGTCGTTGACTCGCCTACCGTTGCGGGGGCAGCGCCGGATTCTTCGTGCGAATGAACCGGCTTCCCTGTTTCACCCCTTCGGCACATGGCCAAGGGGCACCTGAAGCAAGGTGCGGAGGTTAGTGAGAGAAGGAACGGGCGTCAACGGCGCCCGGCGAAAACGCGGCCTGTCTCGGGCGACACGGGCCGCGGCCCCGGTAAACCGCCCACCGGGCACTGCTGGGGCCCGGTGGAGGTACTGCTCAGTTGCGCAGGTTGCTGCCGGCCTCCTGGATCTTGTCCTGCATGCTTCTGTTCAGTTCGGTGGCCATGGTATCGGTGGCTGTCCGGATCAGGTCGTTGAGAATGCCGTTGACCTGGTTCGGCTGTGCCGCCGAGAACTGCGATGCCCCGCCAGCGGGTGCGGCCTGCCCTTGCGGCAGGTAGGTGGAGGAAGGTTGCAGCGTTCCGCATCCGCCCACGCCGAGCAACAGGGCAGGCAGCGCAATCGCCATGACGAACGGTTTCATATGAATGTCCCTTTCAGTAAACGCCGAACCGCTTCTCGGCTCGATGGATGAAACTGCTACGGTTCGTATGCTTCGCCGATCTCCAATCGGGACCAATACGACAGGTGTACTACTGCGGCGGACGCCGGATGAACGGCCCCCTCACTGGAACGGCATGGCCTTGATCGGCTCGCCCTTGCGGCTGCACATGGGCGGGTTGGTCATGCCGAAGCTGAGCAGGTTGCCGCCGTTGATGATGCAGTTGAATTCCTTCTTGTCGCGGGTCTGCAGGGCCACGTAGGTGTTCACCCCTTCGGTCCGGCGGCTGACGATGGTGAGATCTTCCGGCGAGTAACCCAGCGCCCCCGACGTTTCGGACTTGATGCGGTCGTCGGTGAGGGTATTGGTGCCGGAAGCGATCGAGCTGCAACCCGCGATGAGCAGCGAGGCCAGGCAGGCCGAGGAAAGTTTTGCGAGTGACATGGACGGCTCCTTGCGAGGGGGTGTCGGCGGAATTATCGACAGCACCCGACGAAGGGTCGATTAGTACGGATGGGCTATGGGACGACGCACCGCGTCTCGGCACAATGTCTCTTTTTGGCTAGGCTGGGGCTAATCCACGATAAGACCCACAACGCATGCACGAGCGAACGGTAAAAGATCGAATCATCGTTGCCGATGACCACCCGGTGTTCCGCGATGGTTTGAAACGCATCGTCCTGAAGCAATTCCCCGGCGCCCAGGTACAGGAAGCCGGCTGCATGGAAGAAGTGCTCGCCTGCGCCCGCGCAAGCGAGGAACCGCCGGACACCTTCGTCCTCGACCTGCTCTTCCCCGGCCTCGATTCGACGCGCAGTATCGGCGAGCTGCGCCAGGAGTTCCGCAGCAGCTCCATCGTCATCGTGTCGATGGTGGATGACGCCGCGCTGATCCAGGACATCATGGCCGCCGGCGCCGATGGCTTCATCGGCAAGTCCGTTTCCCCCGACGAGATCGGTGCCGCCCTCGCCGCCGTCCGCAACGGCGAGTTCGTGGTGAAGTTCTCGCCCAGCGGCCTGGTCCCGGCCCGGCACGAGCCCCCTGCCCCCCTGGAGCCGCTGACCCCGCGTCAGCGCGACGTACTGCGCCTGGTCGCCGATGGCCTGTCGAACAAGGAGATCGCCCGCAAGCTGGAGATTTCGCCGTTCACCGTGCGCATCCACGTGTCGTCGCTGCTGCGTGCACTCAACGTCGGCACGCGCTCGGCCTTGGCGGCCAAGGCGGCGAAGGCCGGACTCTGAGCCGCGATCAGGCCGCCGCCTGGGCCTTCGCGCCCAGACGCAGCGCGCTCAGCACCGAACGCAGCTCCGCTGGCCGGACCGGCTTGGCCAGCACCGGGATGTCCTTGTCGCCCACCGCTTCCTGGACGCGCTTGACGTCGTGTCCGGTGATCACCACGGCGGGAATCCGCCGGCCATGCAGGTGGCGCAGGCGCGCGATGCAGTCCGCGCCGGACACTTCGGTACCGAGATCGTAATCGGTGACGATCAGGTCGCAGTGCCCACCGCCATCCGGCATCGCGGTTTCCATGCGAACCACACAGCCCCATTTTTCCAGCAGGCTCGCGGTGGCCTGCAACACGCGCCGGTCGTCCTCAATGAGGGTTACATGCAAGCCCTCCAGTAGCTGGGACGGCAGCGCGCGGCCGGTCGCCGGACGCAACTCCGCCGGGCTGGCCCGCTCCAGGCCCTGGACCACCACCAACGTGCCACGCCCCGGCCGCGAGGCGATCCGTACTTGCAGCCCCATCAGATCACCGAGGCGCCTGACGATGGACAACCCCAACCCGACGCCCTCGATGTCCTTGTCGCGCGGCTGGCGGACCCGGTAGAACTCCTCGAACACCTGCGCCAGATGCTCCGTGGCGATGCCGCCGCCCCGGTCGTACAGCTCGATAGCCACGCCACCGCCGCGCCGCCGACAGCCGATCAGCACCGGGCGCCCCGGCGCGTACTTGAGGGCGTTGGACAGCAGGTTCTGCAGCATGGTGGTGAGCAGGCCGGGGTCGCAGCGGACGCAGCAACGGGTCGGCCGGAGCTTGATCTCCACGCCCGCCCAGCGCGCCGCCTCGGCGTTCTGCAGCAACAGGTCCTCAAGCAGCGGCTGCAGCGGTATCACCTCCGGACGCGGCACCACCTTGCCGTTGTCCAGGGTGTAGATGTCGAGGATCGAACGGAACAGTTGCGACACGCTGTGCAGCGAACGGTCGATGTTGTCCACCATCTGTCGTTCTTGCGCGCCGAGTTCCGCATCGCGCAGGCAGGCGGTGAATAGGCTGATGGAGTGGATGGGCTGGCGCAGGTCGTGGCTAGCCTGGGCCAGGAAGCGGGATTTCGCCTGCGTGGCGGCCGTGGCCTCCTCGGAAGCGCGGCGAGTCTGGTTCAGCAGGAGATGCGCGTAGGCTGGCACGATGATGGTGGTGAGCGCCAGGGTCGCCACCTGATAGGGATGCTCCAGCCAGTAGGTGTTCAGCCAGGCGACGATGCCAAGCGTCAGCAGCGCCATTCCGGTGGCGACCGCCAGGTAGCGCGAGCCGAAACGCAGACCGTTGCCCACCGTCACCCACAGCAGGACGGCGAACAGCGGCAGCAGGGCTTCCCCGCCCATCACCATGGCGAAGGTGATGCCCATGTAGTCGTTGAGCATGCCGCTCAACCGGCGCAGCGGATACATGCCGGGCCAGCGCACGATGACAGCGAACAATCCCAGCGAGAACGTGAAGGAGCCCACGCTGTAGATCAGGATCGGCAGGGTCCGCTCCGGCGGTGCATAGCCGGCGGCGAGGACGATCGCCACGTAGAGGATGGCCAGAAAGATGATGATCAGGCGCACGATGGCCTGGGAGCGCTCGGTATCGCCTGTGTTGTTCTGTCTCGACATGTCCCTGTGCCTCGCCGGTTCCGCTCCAGTGGCTCAGAAATGATACGGTCGGGGCGCTTCGAGGGCAGGTCTTCCCCCGCCTACACGGCGAATTTACCGACCGACGGCAGACCGGCTCAGTCTTCGGTGGGCTCCAGAATGGCCAGCAACGCCACCAGCCCTGCCTCCAGCGCTGCCCGGTCCTGTGCTGCCAGGGGTTCGAGGATGCGCCGCTCGTTCTCCACATGGGCCTCCACGGCGCGGTCGATCAGCGCCAACCCCTCGTCGGTCAGTTGCACCAGCAGGCTGCGCGCATCGCTGGGATTGGGCACCCGCTGTATCCAGCCAGCCGCCTCCAGACGCTGCAGGCGGTGGGTCATGGTGCCGGAGGTGACCATCAGCGACGAGAACAGCGCGGTCGGCGCCAGCCGGTACGGCGCGCCCGAGCGCCGCAGGGTGGCCAGGACATCGAATTCCCAACCGCTCATCCCGAAGCGGGCGAACACCTCGTCCAGCCGGCGTTGTAGCAATGCCGAACAGCGCTTGGCCCGGCCGATGAGCCCCATGGGCGTAACGTCCAGGTCAGGCCGTTCGCGCCGCCATTGATCGAGAATGACCTCCACCGCATCCACCCGTCGCTCCGAACTCATCGCCACCTCATTTAACTTGAAATCAAGATAAATCCGCCTTAGCCTGGATTTATCTTGAATTGAAGATATCTCCATGATCAGTACACATCGCCACATGGCCTGGCTGGATGTTCTCATGACCGCCCTGGCCCCAGCCATCTGGGGCTCCACCTATATCGTCACGACCGAACTGCTGCCGCCCGACCGGCCCTTCATCGCCGCCGTTCTGCGCTGCCTGCCGGCCGGCCTGCTGCTGGTGCTGTTCGCCCGGCACCTGCCCGGCCGTCGCGAATGGGGTCGCCTGCTCGTTCTCGCCGCACTGAACATCGGCTTCTTCCAGGCCCTGCTGTTCGTCGCCGCCTATCGGCTGCCGGGCGGGCTCGCGGCGGTGGTCGGCGCGATCCAGCCGCTGTTGGTGATGGGCCTGGTCTGGGCGGTCGACCGACGCCAACCGGCGGCCCTCGCCGTATGGGCCAGCCTGATGGGCATCGTCGGCATGGCCGCCCTGCTGCTGTCCCCGGACTCGGTCTGGGACCCCATCGGCGTCACCGCCGCGCTGACCGGCGCGATCTGCATGGCGGCGGGCAACTTCCTGGCACGTCGCTGGCAGACCAACATACCGGTGCTGGCCTTCACCGGCTGGCAACTGCTGGCCGGCGGGTTGATGCTGGTCCCGGTCGCCTGGGTCGCCGACCCGCCCCTGCCGGTCCTGACGCCGGTCCAGTGGCTGGGCTATGCCTATCTATCGCTGGTCGGCGCACTGCTCGCCTATGGGCTGTGGTTCCGCGGCATCGCCCGGCTGACACCGGTGGCCGTCTCCTCGCTCGGCCTGTTGAGCCCGCTGACCGCGGTGATCCTCGGCTGGGCCCTGCTAGGCCAGGCCATGGGCGGCCTGTCGCTGGTGGGGTTGCTGATGGTGCTCGGCAGCGTCCTGGCCGTGCAATGGCAAGCCGGCCGCGCGTCGTCGACGCCCCGCCCCACCGAAATAACCCTGGCCACCGGCCGCCCGGCCTGAATCCCATTCCTCCGACGGAACGACACCATGGACAACCCCATCCGCACGCTCATCGAGTCACGCATCTCCGCCAACTACTACGACACCCGCCGCGATGTACCGGAGGCGTTGATCGAGGAGTTGGTCCGCCTGGCCACCCGGGCACCTTCGGCTTTCAACTTCCAGAATTGGAAATTCATCGCCGTGCGCTCGGCGGAGGCCAAACAGCGTCTGAAAACGGTCGCCTTCGGTCAGCAGAAAGTAGTGGACGCCCCGGTCACCTTCATCATCTGCGGCACGCTGGCCGCCCACGAACGCCTGCCCGAGGTGCTTCGCCCATCGGTCGAGGCCGGCATCCTCGATCGCTCGGTGTTCGACGGCTGGGTGACAATGGCCGCACGCTCGCACAGCGACAACCCGACCCTGCAACGCGACGAGGCGATCCGTTCGGCCTCCCTGGCGGCGATGACGCTGATGCTCGCCGCCGAGGGCATGGGTCTGTCCAGCGGCTCGATGAGCGGCTTCGACCCCGCGGGCGTGGCGCGGGAATTCCAGCTGGCGGAAACGGAGATTCCGGTGATCCTGGTGACCGTGGGCTACCCGGCGCCGGGCAACTGGCCGCAGAAGCCGCGCCTGCCGTTGCGGGACGTGCTCGAATTCGCCTGAGCGGAAAGGAAAAAAGGCCTGGCCGATGGCCAAGCCTTTTCGAGATGGTGGACCGAAGGAGGATCGAACTCCCGACCTCCGCATTGCGAACGCGGCGCTCTCCCAGCTGAGCTATCGGCCCGATGTGGCGCTGACTGTAGCCTGACGAAATGCGCCTCGCAATAGGGACCCGGCAATGGTTCGTGTCGCCTGCCGAGCCAAGGCTCGGAGGTGGCGAATGGGGCCTTCGGGCAGGCTCGTCATCGTCAGTGCCTGGGGACGAAGCCGGCCGGTTTGGTCGACAGCCAGTCGACGAATTGACGGAGGCGTGAGTCGGCCAGCAGGGCGTCGCGGCTGTTGAAGGTCAGTGCCAGCTCCTTCTCGCTGAACAGCTTGTGGATCTGGTTGTGGCAGGGACGGCAGACCCAGAGAGTGGCGGTGATACGCTCGCTCTTCGCGTAGCGCTTCTGCACATAGGGCTTGTCGTGCAGGGCTTTGGGAATCAGGTGGTGCCGGGTCAGGGGCGCCTGGCGACCACAGAGTTCACAGGCGTCGGGTTGAGGCGGCAGGCGAATCGGTTCAGGCATGACGGATCAGCGTTTGCGACAAAGCGTCAGGCCATCGCCGATGGGCAGCAGGGACAGATCGATCCGCGCATCATCTCTCAAGGCCCGGTTCAATGCCTGGATCGCCCGTGTGTCGGCGCTTTCCGGCTGGGTTTCGAGGACGCGCCCGCTCCACAACGTGTTGTCGAACAGGATCAGGCCGCCGGGCCGCAGCAGTGCGAGGGCCTGCTCGAAATAGGCCGGATAGTTGGTTTTGTCGGCGTCCACGAAGACCAGGTCGAAGCGGCTGCCCTGCCCTTCGCGAAGCAAGGCCTCCAGCGTCTCCAGTGCAGGCGCCAGCCTGACTTGGATACGTCCCTCCACGCCGGCCTCCCGCCAGTAGCGACGCCCAATCGAGGTGTACTCCTCGGAAACGTCGCAGCAGATCAGTTCGCCACCCTCCGGCAGGGCCATGGCCATGCAGAGTGCGCTGTAGCCGGTGTAGGTGCCGATTTCCAGCAGACGCCGCGCGCCAGTCAACTGGACCAGCAGGCCCATGAATTGCCCCTGCTCCGGGGCGATCTGCCAGCCGGCGGTGGGCAGCCCGGCGGTTTCTTCGCGGAGGCGGCGCTGTACCTCGCTCTCGCGCAACGAAACGTCCAGCAGGTAGCGGTATAGGGCGTCGTCCAAATTCAGGGTTCGGTTGGTCATGGGCTTCTCCAACCCGTCAGGTTGCCAGCGAACAGAACGGATCACGGATTCCGGGCGAGGGGGCCGCTGTCCAGCACGCGCTTGGCGTTCAGATAGCTTTTCTGCCAGTAGGCTGTGGACAGGCTGTCCAGACGCACGGTTCCACCGCTGGACGGGGCATGGACGAAGCGGCCTTCGCCGACGTAGATGCCGGCATGACTGACCTTGCCGCCCCCTTGGGTGGAAAAGAACACCAGATCGCCGGGCTGCAAGGCCCTGACGCTGACATTGGGTACGCGCATGGCCAGCAACTCACGGGTCGAGCGCGGCAGGCTGATGCCGGCGGCATCCCGGTAGACGTAGCCGATCAGGCCGCTGCAATCGAAACCGGAGTCCGGTGTGTTGCCGCCATAGCGATAAGGAGTGCCGACCAGTCCGATGGCACGGATCAGCACATCGTCGGCGACCGGCGGGTAGCTCGCGCTGGGGGTGGTGATGACGGGACCGGGAGAGGGGGCGTGGCCGGCGCAGGCAGTGAGCAGCGCAGCGAGAACGAGAAGCAGGAGGCGAGCCGTTGCAGGCATGGGCGGGCGTTCCGTTGCAGAATGCGCCCTACTCTGCCGGCTGCGAGGCTCTGGCGCAAGCCCTGTGCCGCCTCGGGACTGCCGACGTTCCGTCACGACATGGCAGAACGTCGGACACTGTCAGCGACGGTGCAGCGGATTGTTCTCGGTGGGAGCGTGCGCCAGGACGCGCTTGGCTTCCATGTAGCTGGCGCTCCAGTAGCGGTCATCCAGGCTATCTACCCGCACGCCGCCGCTGCGGCGACTGGAGGAATGGACGAACTGGTCGTCGCCGATATAGATGGCAGCGTGGCTGACCCGGCCACGGCCGCGGTCGTTGAAGAACAGGATGTCGCCCGGCTCCAGCTCGTCGCGGGAAACCAGCGGCGCCTTCAGGTTGATCATCTCGCGCGTGGAGCGCGGCAGCAGGATGCCCGCCTCCTCGCGGAACAGGTAGCCGACGAAACCGCTGCAATCGAACCCGGTCTTCTCCGACCGACCACCGAAGCGGTACGGCGTACCGACCAGTTCGAGGCCGCGTTCACGGATGCTATCCGCCAGACTGGGCAGTTCGTAGGACTGGTCGTCGGTCAGGTCCGCCAGTTGGGCGGCGGTGGGTTCGTCGGCCGCTGGAAGGGACGGAGCGACGGTAGCCTGGGGCTGCGGCGCATAGCCGGCGCAGGCGGTCAGCAGCAGGGTAAAGGCAACAGGCACGAGGGGTGCGAAGCGCTTGAGCATGGGCACGACCGTGTCGGGAATTCTGAAGAAGGCGCGAATATGCCTTTTCGTTCCTCCATATGCAAATTTAATTGGAGGGAATGTGACTCAGTATTCTCGGCAAAACATCTAAGGCCCTCCCCGCCAACCGGATGTCCACGGTCGTGCTCAGGTCCGTGAAGCCGGGGTTGATCTCCACGGTGAAGCCACCCGTCGCCCGTGTGTGCAGCACCGGCTCGACGATATAGGGGAAGCTCGCCGTGGTGCCGACCGCCAGAACGGCGTCGAAGCCTTTGCGCAGTTCGGCATAGAGCGCTTCGATGGCCCGCTCGGGCAGCATTTCCTCGAACAGCACCACCGGCGGCCGCAGGACGCCGCCACATTGCCCGCACAACGGTGGCAGCGGGCGTAGCAAATGCTCTTCCAGCTCGGGGCTCTCCGCCCCGCAGGACTGGCAGAAAAGGGGCGCCAGCTCGCCATGGATCTCGATCAGGCGCTCCGGCGGGCTGCCGGCGGCCCGGTGGTAGCCGTCGATATTCTGGGTCAGCACCCAGCAGCCGGGCTTGCGCCGCTGCAGTTCGGCAATGGCCTCGTGCCCGGCGTTGGGACGCGCGCCCAGGCAGGCTTTGCCCAGTTCGGCGAGGTATTTCCAGCAGAGCCCCGGATCGCGCCGCAGCATCGGCCCGGACAGCGCCGCCTCGATGGGCAGCCCCTCTTCCGTGCTGCCGTTGTAGAGGCCGCCCAGGCCACGGTAGGTAGGCAGGCCGGAGTCGGCGGACACACCCGCTCCGGTGATCACCAGGATGCGCTCCGCCTTCCTCAAGGCTTCGGCGACGCGGATGATGTCGTGTTCCAAGCCGATCTCCTGCGATTAGCCTGCCCGTCCCGCCAGTGCGCAGTGGACCCTGGCAGGTTTCAATGATTCACGGTGTGCGCCAGCATCACCGACAACTGGCACAGCGGTCGACCGCTCTCGGCATGCCAGCGGTTGAAGGTGTCCTGAACGATGGCGAGATCCTTCTGGCTGGTCGGCGTCTTGTCGACGATGCCTTGGGCCTTGAGCGCCGCCACCATGTCGTCGGTGGGGATGAAGGTGTCCTTGCCGACCATGCGCAGGAAGCGCGGTGCCGACATTCCGCCAAGCTGGTTGCCGTGCTTGGCCAGGTATTTCCACAGACCGACGATATCGGTCACCGGCCAGTCGGCGATCAGCGCCCCGAAGCGGCCCTTTTCCCGCGCCACGTCGAGCACCATCTGAGCGTTGCGCGGCACGCTCTTGAGCTTGCCCAGGTGGCGGATCAACCGCTCGTCCTGCATCAGCCGCTCCAGGTGTTCGGCACTCATCAGCGCGACCTTTTCCGGATCGAAGCCGAAGAAGACCTCTTCGAACGCTGGCCACTTGGCGTCCACCAGGCTGTGCTTGAGGCCGGCCCGGAAGATGCGCAGGCTGATCGTCGACAGGTAGCGGTCGTCGCCCAGGTCGCGCAGCTCCGCGTCGCTCCTGGGCGCCGGCAGGCGCGCTTCCAGGGCTTCGCGAGAGCCGAAGCGGTTCAGGCAGAACTCGTACAACCAGGTGTAGTCACGCACGCGCTTTCGCTCCTTGCTCATCGCTGGCGGATTGCAGCTCGCTGCCGCGGTTACAGGCTCATCACATCGAGAAAACGCGGCGTGGCGCTGTCATCGATACGCAGGCTGGCGAAGTCGAACAGGTTGCGGTCGGCCAATTGCGACGGCACCACGTTCTGCAAGGCGCGGAACATGATCTCGGTGCGTCCCGGCGACTTGCGTTCCCATTCCTGGAGCATTTCCTTGACCACCTTGCGCTGCAGGTTCTCCTGCGAACCGCACAGGTTGCACGGGATGATCGGGAATTCCTTCATCCGCGCATAGGCCTCGATGTCCGCTTCATTGCAGTAGGCCAGCGGACGGATCACCACATTGCGGCCGTCGTCGGAAAGCAGCTTGGGCGGCATGGCCTTGAGGGTGCCGCCATAGAACATGTTGAGGAAGAAGGTTTCGAGAATGTCGTCGCGGTGATGCCCCAGGGCCATCTTGGTCGCGCCGATTTCGTCGGCGAAGGTGTAGAGCGTGCCGCGGCGCAGGCGCGAGCACAGCGAGCAGGTGGTCTTACCTTCGGGAATCTTTTCCTTCACCACCGAGTAGGTGTCCTTCTCGATGATGTGGTGTTCCACACCGAGGGATTTCAGGTATTCCGGCAGCACGTGCTCGGGGAAGCCGGGTTGTTTCTGGTCCATGTTCACCGCGACGATCTCGAACTTGATCGGCGCGACCTTCTGCAGGTACAGCAGCACGTCGAGCATGGTGTAGCTGTCCTTGCCGCCGGACAGGCAGACCATGACCTTGTCGCCGTCCTCGATCATGTTGAAGTCGGCGATGGCTTCGCCGGCGAGGCGGCGCAGGCGTTTCTGCAGTTTGTTCTGGTTGACCGAAAGGGTACCCATGGTGCTCTGGAATCCGGGGAGTTGCGAAAGGCCGGCATTTTACGCGGAAAGCGCCGCCAGCCCCAACCCGCCGATCAGGAGCGCTCAGGGTTCGTTGAGATCCCAGTCGAAGCGATAGCGAACGCCGCCCTCGAAACTCGCCAGGCGCCGTGCCAGCTCTGGCTCCGCGTAGGCCGTCAGGTGCTGGAGCAAGCCGGCTTCGCCGCCGAAATCGGCGGGAAACCAGTCGTAGAGCTTCGAGAGCACCAACTGGCCCTTCTCGAAGTCGACGCCACGCGGATGATTGATGTAGGCCCGTGCGCCCTGGTCGAGCAAACGCTCGCTGTTCTGCGCGGTAAACGCCTCGGCGGCCAGGTTCGGACTGCCCAGGCTGCCGTTGTTGAGCGCGTAGTGCAGCCGCGGGTCTCGCCAGAACGGCCGCAGGATACGGTGCTCGATGTCGTTGAGGCTGAGCCGGTGGCCGGCGACTTCCACCAAATCCAGGTCCCACGGCCCGAGCCGGTACCAGCCGCCCAGGCGGATGACCGAACGGACCGGATAATGCTGCAGCACCAGGCGCACGGTCAGTGCGTTGTAAAGGTTGATCCAGTAGGCGCGCTGCTCGTCGCGGGTGAACTGGCGCGGATCGAGCGCCGCGAGCTGCTCCAGGTAGATGTCCAGCAGGCGGACATGATCAGGGTCCACCCGGGCATAGTCGAAACGGGCGATACCGCTGGGATGGCGGTCGTCCAGGTAAAGCGTCAGCAGCTCCTGCCAGGCGCTGTGGTCGATGCTCGCCGCCCGCGTCTCGTCGCTGCGATGCCAGATCTCCCAGGGCTCCATGGCGGGCGTGGCAACGGCCACCCGCACAGCGGCGAATATCAGCAAAGCGGCGCTCATCCAGCGTAGCAGGGTCATGCACATCCTCCGTTCGACGCACCTGGGACCGGAGCGAGCCGCTCAAGTTCATCGGCAACTCCGGAAGCGTGATAGGCTCGTCCCATGGCTTCCGATCTCGACCCCACCCTCGATCTCGCCGACCAGTTGTTCTCTCTGCTACGCGAAGCGAACGACGGTTGCAGCGAATACCAGTTGATCCAGCAGCTCAGGGCGCGTCGATCGACGCATATCCCGCACCTGTCGCTGACCGACCGACTGGTGCTGTTCCGCACCCATTTCCTGCTGTTCAACGCCCTCTACCGGCTGCGCGACCGGCTCTGGGAGGAAAGCTCGGCCCATCTCGAGATCAGCGCGCTGCACATCCAGCTGCATCCCTACCAAAGCGGCACGGCGGAGCTGAGCGAACAAGACCCGCTGCGCGAGTACTACCTGGACATGCGCCATCTGCGCGAGACCACCGAGCAGGACGTCGAGAAACTGCTGGCCAGCTTCTGGACGCGCATGCAAGGCGGCGACGAGAAGCGCGCCGCGCTGGAACTGTTCGAACTGGACCGGCTGGACGAACCCGTCAATCTCGCCACCATCAAGCTGCGCTATCGCCAGTTGGTCAGCCTGCACCACCCGGATCGCGGCGGCAGCACATCGCGCCTGCAGTCGATCAACCGGGCGATGGAAATACTACAACGCTATTACACCTGACCCGCAGAGACGAATTCGCTCTAAAGCCGCGCGCTGCGCGGGCTCCAGCGCATGCCTATACTGCGACATACGGTCGCATAGGTTCGGCCTCGCACCCGGTGGCGCTGTGCATGCGCGCCGGGCGCATCGCTGGGGGGCGATCGTTATAACAAGAGGAGGTGTTGGCATGATCCATCACGTTTGGGGGCTTTTCACCCATCCCGACCAGGAATGGCAGGAAATCCGTGGCGAGGAAGAAACCATCAGCCACATGTACCTGACCCACGTTCTGATCCTTGCGGCCATTCCGGTCATTTCTGCTTATATCGGTACCACGCAGGTCGGCTGGGCCCATGGCAGCAGCACACCCGTGAAGCTCACGGAGGCCAGTGCACTGCAAATGACCATCATGTCCTATCTGGCGATGCTGGCCGGCGTTGCGGTCATGGGTGCGTTCATCAAGTGGATGGCCCGTACCTACGATGCCAGCCCGAGCCTGGCGCAGTGCGTGGTCTTCGCGGCCTATACCGCCACTCCGCTGTTCATTGGCGGTCTCGCGGCGCTGTATCCCAACCTCTGGCTGGCGATGCTGGTGGGGACCGCGGCGATTTGCTACACGGTATACCTGCTCTATGTGGGCATCCCTACCTTCATGAACATCCCCGAGGACGAGGGCTTCCTGTTCTCCAGTTCGGTGCTGGCGGTGGGGTTGGTAGTGCTGGTGGCGATGATTGCGATCTCGGTGATTCTCTGGGGTATGGGCATGGGACCTGTCTATACCAGTTGAGCCAGGTTTTCTCTTCGACGAGGCCGCCACGAGGCGGCCTCTTTTTTGCCGGAACGGAACCCCGCACCGGGAAAAATTTGAAACCCTGCCCCGCTTGGCCGTCTAACCCTTTAACCAGCCCCGTTTCCGGCAGTGCCGGGGCCGGGTCGCAAAGGAACGGAGGAGGCCTCGCATGATTCCGCACTTTCTGGAACTGATGACCCATCCCGAGCACGCCTGGGAAGAAATCCGCCAGGGCGAAGACCGCAACAGTTTCCACTACCTGCCACACCTGCTGCTGCTCGCGCTGATTCCCGCGATCAGCCTGTTCATCGGCACCACCCGGGTGGGCTGGAGCCTGGTGGAAGACGAGCGGGTGATGCTGACCACGGTCAGCGCATTCCAACTCAGCGCCCTGCTCTACCTCACCATCATGCTCGGCACGCTGCTGATGGGCTGGTTCATCCGCTGGATGTCGCGCACCTTCGATTCCCGCCCTACGTTCAACCAGTGCGTCGGTTTCATGGCCTACATCGCCACGCCCTATTTCATCGCCGGCCTGGCCGCTCTCTACCCCAGCCGCTGGCTGGCGCTGGCCGTATTGCTGCTGGCCTCGGGCTACGCCACCTTCCTGCTGTATGTCGGCCTGCCGCGCTTCATGCGCATCAGCAACGAGCAGGCGTTCCCCTATGCCAGTTCGATCTGGGGCGTCGGTTTGCTGGTCCTGGTGACTATCTTGGTCAGCATGATCCTGCACTGGCAGTACGTCCTGCTGCCCGACTACGAGCGGCCGACGATCCAGGACCAGGCCTATCCGACCCAGGACGAACGCCCGCAGTAACCGCTCGGCAGGCAAGCGGTTCGGCGAGGACAGGGTTTGCGGCATAATCGCGGGGCTCTGGAGTGCCCCGTTTCATGCCCGAATTGCTCAATACCCGCGTCGAGGCCTGCTATCAGCAGGCCGAAGCCTTCTTCAAGCGCAGCTTTCCGCGCCCCCGGGTCAGCCTCAAGCTACGGGGGCAGAAAGCCGGCGTCGCCCATCTGGACGAGAACCTGCTGCGTTTCAACCTGCAGCTCTATCGCGAGAACAGCGAGGACTTCCTGCGCCAGACCGTCGCCCACGAGGTGGCCCACCTGATCGCGCATCAGTTGTTCGGCCCGCGGATCAAGCCGCACGGCGAGGAGTGGCAGTTGATCATGCGCGGCGTCTACGAATTGCCGCCGAACCGCTGCCACAACTATGCGATCAAGCGCCGCAGCGTGACCCGCTATCTGTACCGTTGCCAGTGCCAGGATTTCCCCTTCTCCGCCCAACGCCACGCCCTGGTCGGCAAGGGCCGCCGCTACTACTGCCGACGTTGCAAGGCGACCCTGGTCTTCACCGGCCAGCAAAGCCGGGAGTGAATATCCTCAGGCGATAACCCCGGCAGCCTTGAGTTCTGCGATGCGTGTTTCCGCATAACCGAGGCCGGCCAGCACCTCTTCGGTATGCGCGCCCACCGGCATGCCGATGTGACGGGGCTCCGGCAGCCCGGCGGAGAATTTGATCGGGCAGGCCATCTGCCGCTGCGGCGCCGCTCCGTCGCGCGGCACGCCCACCACAAGACCGCGAGCCCGCAGTTGGGGATGTTCCACGGCCTCGGACAGGCTCAGCATCGGTTCGACGCAAGCGTCCACCGCGGCGAAACGCTCGCACCAGTCGGCGAAGTCGCGCTTTTCCAGCTCGATGGCGATCTCCCGCTTGAGCAGGCGCTGCTCCTCCGCACTCGGCGACAAGCCACGGGCAGCCAGCTCCGGGCGGCCGATGGCCTGGCAGAACTGCAGCATGAACTGCGGCTCCAGGCTGCCCACCGAAAACCAGCGGCCGTCGCGGGTCCGGTAATAGTCGTAGAAGCTGCCGCCGTTCAGCGCCTGGCTTTCCATGTCCGGCTCCACGCCACAGGCCAGGTAGCCGGCACCGGCCATGCCGTTCAGGCTGAAGGCGCAGTCGGTCATGCTGACATCCACCTGCTGGCCCTCCCCCGTCTGCTGGCGGTGGATCACCGCGGCCAGCAGGCCCATGACGCCATGCAACGAGCCGCCGGCGATATCCGCCAGTTGCACGCCCAGCGGCAACGGGCCAGTGTCGCGCCGGCCGGTGTAGCTGGCGACACCGGCCAGGGCCAGGTAGTTGATGTCGTGCCCGGCGCGATCCTTGTAGGGGCCGGTCTGGCCATAACCGGTGATCGACACGTAGATCAGCCGGGGATTGATCGCCTTCAGGGCCTCATAACCGACGCCGAGCTTATCCATCACACCGGGGCGGAACTGTTCGAGCACGATGTCGTATTCGCCCACCAGTTGCTTCACCACCTCCACCGCTTCCGGTTTCTTCAGATCCAGGGCAATGCAGCGCTTGTTGCGGTTGAGGTAGGCATGGCTGGCCGAGGTATCGCCGTCATGGGGCGGTAGCAGGCGCACCAGGTCCATGCGCCCGGGCGACTCGACCCGCAGCACGTCGGCGCCCATGTCGGCCAGTAGCAGCGAGGCGAAAGGCCCCGGCAACAGGGTGGAGAAATCGAGAATCTTGAGGGAGGACAGCGGGCCTTTCATGAGCACTCCTCAGAGTTTGAATACACGCCTCGCGTTGCCGCGCAGGAACTTCGCCTCCACCTCGGCGGGAAGGTCCAGGCCCTTCACCTGCTCCATGCAGCGGCTCAGCGACAACTGCGGGAAGTTGCTGCCGAACAGGACCTTATCCTGCCCGTAGCTCCGTATGAAGTGCAGCAACTGCGACGGGTAATAGCGAGGCAGGTAGGCGGAGGTATCGATGAACACGTTGTCGTGCTTCCAGGCCACGCCGATCATTTCGTCGGTCCAGGGATGGCCGATGTGGCCGGCGACGATGCGCAGCTCGGGGAAATCCAGTGCGACGCGATCCAGGTAGGGCACCGGCCGGCCGGTCTCGGAGGGCATCAGCGGCCCGGTGTGACCGACCTGGGTGCAGAACGGGATGTCGAGTTCGATGCACTTCACGTAGAGCGGGTAATAGAGCCGGTCGTCCGGCGGCAGCTTCCACAGCCAGGGCACCACCCGCAGCGCCTTGCAGCCCAGCTCGGTCACCGCCCGCTCCAGCTCGCGCACGGCGGCCATGGGCTTGCCCAGGTCGACGGTGGCGACGCCGACGAAGCGATCCGGGAAGGCGTGGGTGAATTCGGCGATCTGGTCATTGTCGATCACCCAGCCCTCGGGACGGCACCAGGCGGCGAGCATCAGCGTGTCGACGCCGGCCTTGTCCATTTCGGCGACGGTCTGCGCCGGATCGAGGCGCCGCTCGAGCAGGTCGGCGGAGCCGGATTTCTCGAACAGTCGAGCCACTTCGGGCATCCGTTCACGCAGGTTACCCATGGCCGGCTGGGCCCAGGCGTCGATGGCACCGCTCCGAAGCGACATGGTCGTTCTCCTTTCAGCCGTGATGTCCGCTGGGCGAAGAATTCGCCCCTACAGCCTTGCGGTTCGGATGGATAGGCAGGTTAGGCGTCGCGGCTCAGGCCGCTCAATGACGCAAGCGCTCAGCACGATTGACGCTTTCGGCCAGACGCCACACCGCCGGAGCACAAAAGCCCGCCGTTGAATAGTCCCCAATGAGTATGTGGCAATGTGACAGCAAAGACAGGTAAAGTCCTCGAAGCCCGGCGGCTCCGGAACGGCCGCCCCACCCATGCAGTTTTCACGATGTCCGACACCACGCCGCCAGCCTCATCCACACCGGCTCCTTGCACCGCGAGCAGCTCCCTGTCGCAGCACATCACCTTTCTGTTGCTGGCCGTCCTGACCCTGTTGCTGCTGGCCGTATGGACGCTGCCAGCCGCCTACGGGCTGCGCCTGAGCAACCAGTGGTTCCCGGTTTCGTTGCACACCCTCATCGAATCCAGCGCCGTCGCCATCGCGATCCTGGTCTTCGCCGTGACCTGGCACGCCTACCGGCCGGAACGCCCGGCCAACCTCGTCGTGCTGGCCTGCGGCTTCCTCGCCGTCGGCCTGCTGGATTTCGTCCATGCGTTGTCCTACAAAGGCATGCCCGATTTCGTCACGCCGGCCTCGCCGGAAAAAGCCATCTATTTCTGGCTGGCCGCCCGGTCGATTGCGGCCCTCACGCTGCTGACCATCGCCTTCCGCTCCTGGCGCCCGCTGGCATCCGCCCGCCGCCGTTATGCCCTGCTCAGCGTCACGCTGGTGCTGGTCGCCGTGCTGAGTTACCTGCAGCTCCGCTACCCGGACATCTGGCCGCGCACCTTCATCGAGGGCAAGGGCCTGACGCCGCTGAAGATCGCCATCGAGTGGCTGATCATCGCGCTGCTGGTGGTCGCCGCCCTGCGCTTTTCCCAGGCCCGGGCGGAAAATCCGCCGTACGACGCCGGCGGCATGCTCGCCGCGACGCTGATCGCGATCCTGTCCGAGCTGTGCTTCACCGCCTATAACAACGTCAACGACATCTTCGCCCTGCTCGGCCACCTCTACAAAATCATCGGCTACTGCTTCATCTACCGGGTGGTGTTCGTCTCCAGCGTGCGCGAGCCCTATGAGCGTCTGAGCGTTGCCATCGCCCAGCGCGATGCCGCCGAACAACGCGCCGACCGCCTGGCGTTCTACGACGGATTGACCGGCCTGCCCAACCTGACGCTGCTGCAGGACCGTGCCGAACAGGCGCTGGCTGCTGCCCAGCGCAATCACAGCCAGGTCGCCCTGCTGTGCATGGACATCGACGGCTTCAAGCTGATCAACGACTCTCTCGGCCATGCCCACGGCGACGGACTGTTGCGCGCCATCGCCGAGCGCCTGCGCAACTGCGTGACCGATGCCGATACCGTCTGCCGTCCCGGTGGCGACGAGTTCGCCATCCTGCTCACCGATCTTGCCGACGCCGAATCCGCCGCGGCGGTGCCGGATAGGATCATCCAACACCTGAAAGCGCCCTTCCCGCTGTTCGGCCAAAGCCTCGAGGTTTCCGCCTCCATCGGCGTGGCGCTGTCTCCGCACGACGGGCTCGACTTCCAGACCCTGCTGCGCAACGCCGAAACCGCCATGTACCAGGCCAAGCGCAGCAACCGGCAGCCCTGGTGCTTCTACGACGCCGCGATGAACACCGAAATGAGCGAACGCCTGAACCTGCTCAACGGCCTGCGGCGCGCCTTGGACGAAGATCAGTTGCAGCTCCATTACCAATTGCAATTCGACCTCGACAGCGGCGCGATCATTGGCGCCGAAGCCCTGGTGCGCTGGCAACACCCGCAGTTGGGCCTGTTGATGCCCGGGCGCTTCATCGCCGCCGCAGAAGAAAGCGGGCTGATCATTCCCATCGGCGACTGGATCATCCACCAGGCCTGCCGCCAGGCCGTGCAGTGGCGCCAGAGCGGGGTGCCGATCCCCCGGGTGGCGGTCAACCTGTCGGCGATCCAGTTGCACGACGGCAAGGTAGAAGACAGCGTGCTCTCCGCCCTGGCCGCCACCGGCCTGCCCGCTTCCGCGCTGGAACTGGAGTTGACCGAGTCCAGCCTGATCGAGGACACCGAGCAGGTGCAGGCCACCGTCCGACGTCTCAAGGCACTGGGGGTACGGCTGTCCATCGATGACTTCGGCACCGGTTTTTCCAGCCTGTCGTACCTGCGCCACCTGGCGGTCGACAAATTGAAGATCGACCAGTCGTTCATTCGCGACCTGACCGTGACCGCCGACGCCGGGGCGCTGGTCAGCGCCATTCTCAATATGGCCGCCTCCCTGGGCCTGAAGACCATTGCCGAAGGCGTGGAAGACCGGGAGACCGCGGACAAGCTGTGCGAACTGGGCTGCCGGCAGGCCCAGGGCTATCTGTTCGCCCGCCCTATGAGCGCCGAGCAGTTGCCCGATTTCATCGCCGACTTGCCCACGCGCTGATCCGCCTGGCGCTTCTCCCCTGTCGTTGGGCGCGAATCCGCCTTGTCCTGGGTTGGCCGTGCCTCCTACCATCGGGCTTCCGCCCTTCTCGAGAGTCGCCATGCGCGAACGCACCATCGCCAGCCATTTCGTCCGTGCGGCCCTGCGGGGTGCCGAACGCCAAGGCCACGACTGCGTCCCGCTGCTGCGCCGGGCCGGCATCCAGCCGGCCGTGCTGGAAGAGTCGCGCGCGCGGGTGGCGCCGGAGCAGTTCGCCAGGCTGATCCAGTTGCTCTGGGAATTTCTCGACGACGAATACCTCGGCTTCTGCCACCAGCGCAGCAAGCGCGGCACCTTCGCCATGATGTGTCACGCCATCATCCACTGCCGTACCCTGGAAAAGGCGCTGACCCGCGGCACGCTGTTCTATGGCCTATTCCCCGAGGCACCAACCATTCACCTGCAACGGGAAGGCGACTGGGCGCGCCTGACGGTCGGCGATACCCACCTATGGGACCCGGATCATTTCCTGGTGGAAAGCCTGCTGGTGATCTGGCACCGCCTCGGCAGTTGGTTGATCGGCCAGCGTATCCGCCTCGAGGAAGCCACCTTCACCTATGCCGAGCCGGCCCATGCCGCTGAATACGACCTGCTCTTCCCCTGCCGCCGACGCTTCGATGCAGGCACCACCAGCCTGCTGTTCCAGGCCCGCTACCTGGCCATGCCGTTGCTGCAGGACGAGCGCACGCTCAAGCACTTTCTCGAATACTCGCCAGCCGACCTGCTGGCCCGTCCGGACAGCGGCGACAGCCTGACCAGCCAGATCCGCCGCCTGCTCGGCCGCGACTGCATCCGCTGGCCAGACCTGGAAAGCGTGGCGCAGCAGCTGCACATGAGCCCACAGACCCTGCGCCGCCACCTGCGCGAGGAAGGCTCCAGCTTCCAGGAGCTGAAGGACCATCTGCGCCGCGACCTGGCGATCTACCACCTCGGACGCGACGAGCTGTCGATCCAAGACATCGCCGAACAGCTCGGCTTCTCCGAACCCTCGGCCTTCCACCGCGCCTTCAAGAAATGGACCGGCTTGACACCGGGCGCCTACCGCAGCCAGGAGGGCTGAGGGCGGTTGGCAAACCACTCCCATTACGCGCCACACCGAACTGTTTTTCGTAGGAGCCAGCTCTGCTGGCGATTCGTGCGTTCGGCAACATTCCGCTTCGCGAGCAGAGCTCGCTCCTACATGAACGGTACACCTCACAAACAAAAACCGCGGCCGAAGCCGCGGTTTTCTTTCACTCGCCCCGATCAGGCCGCAGCCGCTGCCTGACGCAGCTTCTCCGGCTTGATCATGAAGCGCGCCAGAGCCGGGAGCAGCCAGATCGCGCCCACCATGTTCCAGAGGAACATGAAGGTCAGCATCAGGCCCATGTCCGCCTGGAACTTGATCGCCGAGAAGATCCAGGTGGCCACGCCGATCGCCAGGCAGACGCCGGTGAACAGCACCGCCTTGCCGGTGGATTTGAGGGTCTCGTAGTACGCCTCCTGCAAGGGCATGCCCTGGCGCAGGTAGGTTTCCAGACGGCTGTAGATATAGATGCCGTAGTCCACGCCGATCCCCACGCCGAGGGCGATTACCGGCAGGGTGGCGACCTTCACGCCAATGCCCAGGTAAGCCATCAGCGCGTTGCCCAGCACCGAAGTCAGCACCAGCGGCAGGATCACGCAGAGGGTCGCCGCCACCGAGCGGAAGGTCAGCAGGCACATGAAGATCACCGCCGCGTAGACCGCGATCAGCATGGTGGTCTCGGAGGCCGCGATCACTTCGTTGGTGGCCGCCTCGATACCGGCGTTGCCGGCCGCCAGGAGGAACTGCAGGTCATCCTTGTTGTGCTCATCGGCGAACGACTTGGCCGCGGCGACCACGTGCTCCAGGGTTTCCGCCTTGTGGTCGTTGAGGAACACCAGCACCGGCGCCAGCGAGCAGTCGGTGTTGTACAGCCCCTCGGCACGGGCGATGGAGTTGTTCAGCACGTCCTGGTTGCGCGACAGGGTTTCCCACTTCAGGTTGCCCTCGTTCATGCCCTTGATCACCTGTTTGGAGACGGTGACCATGGAAATCGCCGACTGCACCCCGGCCGTGTTCTCCATCTTCCACATCAGCTCGTCCATCGCCGACAGGGTCTGGTAGGTCGAGCAGCCTTCCGGCCCGGTCTTGACCATTACCACCAGCACGTCGGAGCTGGTCGAGTAGTTGCGGATGACGAAATCGTTGTCCAGGTTGTAGCGCGAGTCCGGATGCAGCTCCGGCGCGCCCTGATCGAGGTCGCCGATCTTCAGGTTCTGGCCGTACCAGATACCGCCACCGAAGGCCAGCAGGGCGATGACCACCGAGATCGGCGCCACCACCGGATGGGCGAAGTTGGCGATCAGGCGCCAGAACGGATGCTCCCGGGCGGCCTCGTCGCGGCTCTTCTGCACCGCGCGCTTGCTGATGCCGATGTAGGAGATGGTGACCGGCAGCAGGATCAGGTTGGTGAGGATGATCACCGCCACGCCGATGGAAGCGCCGATGGCCAGCTCGCGGATCACGCCGATGTCGATCAGCAGCAGGGTGATGAAGCCCACCGCGTCGGAGAGCAACGCCACCAGGCCGGGAATGAACAACTGGCGGAAGGCCATGCGCGCCGCGCTCAGGGCATTGGTCGCCTCGCCCGAGGCCATGGCGATGCCGTTGATCTTCTGCACGCCATGGGAAATGCCGATGGCAAAAACCAGGAACGGCACCAGCATGGAATATGGATCGAGCCCGAAGCCCAGGGTGTGCAGCAAGCCGAGTTGCCAGACCACCGCGATCAGGGTGGTGAAGACCACCGCCAGGGTGCTCTTGAAGCAGCGGGTGAACCACAGCAGCAGCACGAAGGTGATGCCGATGGCCACGGCGAAGAACAACGCCACGCCGATCAGGCCGTCGATCAGGTCACCGACTTTCTTGGCGAAGCCGATGATGTGAATTTTCACATTCGGGTTCTGCGCCTGGTATTTCTCGCGGATCTTCTCCTCGAGTTCGTGGGAGAACTTCTGGTAGTCCAGCTTGAGCAGCTTGCTCTGGTCCTGCGGGTCCGGGTAAGACTCCAGCAGCGGCACATCGACGATGCTCGACTTGAAGTTGTTCGCCACCAGGCGGCCGATCTGGCCCGATTTCAGGATGTTGGCGCGCAGGGCTTCCAGGCTCTCGGGGGAGCCGTCGTAGGTCTGGGGAATCACCTCGCCGCCGGCGAAGCCTTCTTCCGTCACCTCGGTCCAGCGCACGCTGGGGCTCCACAGGGATTTCAGGCCGGAGCGGTCGACGCCGGGCACGTAGAACACCTCGTCATGCACCTGACGCAGGGTTTCCATGTACTCCTTGGTGAAGATGTCGCCTTCCACCGCTTCCACCGAAATGCGCACGGTGTTGCCGAGGTTGGCCAGGTCGTTGCGGTGCTCGAGCATCTTCTGGATGTAGGGATGCCCCAGCGGGATCATCTTCTCGAAGCTGGTTTCCGGGCGAACCTGGGAAGCCTGGTAGAAGAGGAAGATGCTGATCAGCAGACACAGCAGGATCACGGCCGGGCGATTGTTGAAGATCAGCCGCTCGAGAAGGGACGCGGGTTGTTGTTGATGCTTACTCATGCAAAGGCTCCCGGCTTATTTTTGTTGGCCCAGATCGGCGCCAGTCGGCGAGGCGACATGCACGCCGCCCTGCCCCACCAGGATCAGGTTGCCGTCATCCGTAGCGCTCACACCGGCCAGGGAAAGCCGGTCGGGTCGATTGGTCACGCTGAAGGTGCGGCCGCTGTCGGTGCTTTTCAGCACGCTGCCGCCATGCCCGACGACCACGATGGCGCCATCTGCCAGCAGGTTGCCGTCGGCCAGGCCGAACTCCAGCGGGCCGTTGTGCTGGGTGTTCAGCTCGAGCTGCTCCCAGGTATCGCCGAAATCGTTGGAGCGAAACAGGTGGCCGCGCAGGCCATAAACCATCAGGGTGCCTGGCTCGGCCGTGCCCAGCGCGCCGAATAGCGAGCCCTCGTAAGGCCCTTCGACCTTTTCCCAGGTCTGACCCCAATCGCGGGAACGGAACATCGCGCCGGCCTCGCCGACCACGAACAGGCCGGAATCCTTCACGGCGACGATGGCGTTCAGGTGAAAGCCGTCTTCGTTGTCCAGGCGGTCGCTGACGTCTTCCCAGTTCTGCCCGCCGTCGGTGGTCTCCAGCAGGGCGCCATAGGCACCGACGGCGATGCCGTGGTTGGCGTCCTGGAACCAGATGTCCAGCAGCGGTGCTTCGCGTTCGAGGTCCTGGTACTGACGGGCCCAGCTGTTGCCACCGTCGGTGGTGACCAGCACCTGGGCATCGTGTCCGACCGCCCAGCCGTGTTTCTCATCGATGAAGAACACCGCAGTGAGCATCTGCCGGGTCGGCACCTTGGCCTGCGCCCAGCTCTTGCCGTTGTCGTCGGAATAGAGAATGTGGCCACGATCGCCCACCGCCACCAGGCGCTTGCCGGCGCGGGTGACATCGAGCAGCAGGCTACGCACGGCCTTGGGCGACTCGATGGCGTAAACGGGGTTGGAATCGGTGGAACCTTCCGCGTGCAGCGGAGCGGCGAAGGCCAGGACGGACAGCACACTGCACAGCGAGAGCGCTTTAGCCAGCGGCGATAGAAAGCGGAACGTCGGCAAGCGGGAAGACTGCTCGACGAAACCGGACGGGGTGCGCCGCAGGACGGGCTCACTCATACACCTTTCCCCCTTATTGTTATAGGTGGGTCTGCCTGGAAGCAGGCCGCTTATGCTATCCAGCTTTCAAAAGGCCTGACAATCAGCGCGACGTTATGTTTTGTTAAGCCAAAATCCGCGTGATCCGGCCCTATCAGCCAGGCTGATGGACGAAGGCCGCTCACGCTGGAGCGGCCTTCGCCAATACAACCTTAGCGGGTACCGCGCCGACGCAGGGCCGACGGCTTGAAGTAACCGTCATCCGGCGTGGCCTGGCTGAAGTCGATGGTGCTCGACTCTTCGTTGTCCAGGTTCTGCACGTGGTAGCGGCGCGCCTGCAGATCGTGAAACACATCGAGCGCGGACCAAGTGGTCGGCAGGTCGTAGTAGTTCTTCAGATAAGCGATGGAGACGCGCCACAGCTCGCCGCGGCCGTCGTACTGGTCCGCCACCGCGATCTGCCAGCTGTCCTCGTCGAGGTAGAGGGTGCGCTTGGAATAGATATGGCGAGCACCGGGCTTCAGCGTGCCCTCCACCACCCAGACGCGATGCAGCTCATGACGGGTGACAGCCGGATTCAGATGGCCGACCTGCAGCAACTGCTCGTACTTCACCTCGGGGCTGGTGACCTTGTAGTTGTTGTAAGGGATGTAGATTTCCTTCTTGCCCACCAGCTTCCAGTCGTAGCGATCCGGGGCACCGTTGAACATGTCGGTGTCGTCGGCGGTTCGCAGGCCGTCGGCGGCGGCGATCGGCGTGTCGTAGGCCAGGTTCGGCGCACGGCGCACACGGCGCTGGCCGGCGTTGTAGCCCCAAGCCTGGCGCGGCTCCTTCACCTGATCCAGGGTCTCGTGCACCAGCACCGCCCCACCCGCCAGGCGCGCCGGGCTTTTGGTGAAGGACAGGTAATAGAAGAGGATGTTGTTCAGGTTGGCGAACGAACCCTTGGGCTCGTAGAACTTGAACAGGGCTTCCTGCTGGGAAGTCACCAGGTTGAACGCGCCGTTGCGCTGCACCGCCACTTCCGATGCGCGGCGCACGACATAGGTGCCACGGTAGCGGGCGATGTGGTTCCACAGCGCTTCGACACCGTTCTGCGGGATCGGGAACGGGATGCCGCCGAAGGCATCGGCGAAACCGTTGCCGCCGTCCAGCAGCTTGGCGCTGGTCGCGTTCTTCAGCGTGTTGTCATAGACCCACTGCGGTGCCGAGCCGGAGCGCCGGCTCTGGTAGACCGGCATTTGGAAGCTGTTCGGGTAGGTGGCGAACAGGGCGATCTGGCCGGGGGTCAGGTTCGCCTTGTACTGCTCCAGGTTGGCCTGGGTGATGGTGAACAGCGGCTTGTCGTCGGCGAAGGGGTCCGGGTGATGCTGGCCGGGCTTCTTGTAGTCGGCCGGCGGCTGGGTGATGCCGCCGGTCCATTCGGGAATGGTCCCTGCCGCGTTGCCGGCCTTCTCGGCGCCGAACGGGGTCAGGGTGGTTCCCAGCTTGGCCACTTCTTGCGGCGAAACCGCCGCCAGCGCGCCGCTGGCGGACAGGGTCAGGGCAATCGCGGCGCCGATCAGCGAGTGCTTCTTCAGCATGCTTGTGTTCTCCGTGGTGAGCCGGGCCTCGCCGGCCCGGCAGCTGTCATCAGGATTCAGAAGGAGTACTTGACGTTGACGCCGACGTTATCGCGGTCGCGCCCGGCGTTGTTCTGGCCGGCGCCGTAGAACTCGGTGTATTGCAGTTCGGCTTCGAGGTTGCTCAGGTAGCTGGCGCGAACACCCAGGGTGTAGGCTTTGCGCCCCTCGATGAAGTTGCCGGTCTGGTGCGAATTGCCTTCGAAGTCATGCTTGAACACCGCGAACGGCGAGAGGTTGACCCCGGCGTAGACGTCGTTCCAGGTGCCGTTGAGCATCAGGGTGTAGCCGTAGGCATTGCGGTTGACCTGGTCGTCGCGCTCGTAGCCGGAGATGTAGGAGCCGTTGCCGCGGCCAGCGTAGTAGCGGGTGGTGCCGTCGTAGGCGGTGTAGTGCAGGCTGTCGCCGCGCAAGTGCTCGGAGGCCAGCTCGGCGACGCCGAACAGCGAGTCGAAGCTCATCGCCGGGCCGAAGTTGTAAATGGTGCCCAGGGACGTATTGAACGCTTCCACACGTGTGGCGTTATGAATCTGATCGGTGATCTGCACCTGCTGGCCGCCGATGTTGACGGTACGGCCGTCGGCCAGCAGCGCCGCCTGGCTCAGCAGGTCGCCGAGCAAATCGTTGGTGGCGGCAATGCCGATCGGCATGTTCGGCCGGTAGGCCAGTTCACCGAACACCGACGCCTCGCCCAGCGTGGTATTGAAGCTCATGCCGTACATGCGGATGTCTTCGGCATACTCGCGGCGGCCGTTGACCTGGTTGGCGACGTCGACGGCAGCAGCGCCATTGATCAGATCGAGGACACTCTTTGCACCGGCGTTGCCGGCGGCTGCCGCGACCAGCTGGTCGTAGGACGCAACCGGAACGCCCAACAGATTGGCCAGCAATGCCATCTGATCGATATCCAACCCGGCATAGCTGCTATTCAGGTCGGCGTAGATGGTCGGCTCTTTCGCGTGATAGTTGACGAAGTAGAAGCCGAACTCGGTGGAGTTCAATTCTTCGGCGATGTAGCGGAAGGCGACGCCGAACTGGCCGTCGTTCTTGGCATTGATGTCCGAGCCGATGTTGGCGACCTTGAATACGCCGTTGGAGTCCAGGTAGTCGGTGCCCTGGAGACCGGCAAAATTGGCGCTGACCGGATTACCGAGCAGACTGCCGCCGTTGACCAAGGTGGGATAAGCGGTCTGGAAGAGCGGGCTGGCCAGCCGCTCCTGCGTGGTATACGCCGTATTTCCTCCCTCCGCGAACAGATCGGTCTCGGAGAAGAAGGTCCCGGCCGGGTCGATCGCGGTCTCCTTCCAGTTCCACTGGTAGAAAGCTTCCATCGACAGGTTGTCGCTCAGGCCGATGTTGAAGCTGAACGCTTCGACCGGCACCAGTACTTCCTTCAGCTCCGCGCCCGGCAGGCGGAATTTGGCGGCATCCACCGGGTTGGTGGTGTTCACGCCGCCCCGGTAGAACACGCCCTCGCCCCAGTTGAACACCTGACGGCCGACCCGTGCCGACAACGGCATGTCGCCCACGTCCCAGTTGCCATAGACATAGGCATCGAGGATCTCGGCGTTGCGCCCGGCGGTGTGGCGGGTGTCGTAGGTGAAGCGGTCGTCGCGCGGATAGCTCTGGCTGGGCTGCGCCGGGTTGTTGTTGTCGTAGTAGTCGTTGCGCTTGTCCATGATCTGGGTGTCATAGAACGCGCTGCCACGCACGAAGGCGCCGTAGTTCTCGTAGGTCACTTCCAAGTCGGAGGTGATCTTGAACACTTCGGAGACCAGGCCGGTATCGAAATTCCGGTTGCCGTCGTTGGTATTGATGTCGTTGTTGGTCTTGTCCTGGCCCTGAACCCGCCACAGTTGGCCATAGGACACCGTGGTATCGAGCGAACCGCTGATCGCGTCATCGGCGAAGCTGAACTCGACGGCCTGGGCATGCGCTGCCACCAGCAGCGGCAGGAGGCCGACGAAAGCGAAGCCGGCCTTGGCCGGTGCGAGAGATAACTTGGACGATTGGATTGCCAGCAAAACCATTACTCCGATGGGCTATTCGTTTTTCTTGTTCGCACCCGCCGAGCGGGCGCACGACGCTGGGCCACCTTGCCGCAGCCGTGGATCGATCGACGGGAGTCCCTTGAACGCGTGTGGAAGCGCGCCCCATCGCTGAGGCGACCGACGAGGAGGCCTTGATGGTGGCGCATTGCTGCAACCCGGATGCCAATCGGGCCGTGGAAGGGCAAAAAAACAACCGTTTGGTCAGATCCCCATGTGACTGACCGTTCACTGAGCAAAACCCGGGTTCAAACGAGCGTTTTTCTTATTCGTAACACCGGAAAGCGTCGGATTGTCGGACAGAGGTACGACGTAGGTAGTCAGCGCAAGGCTCTAGAATGCCCATTTCCTTCAGATCCAAAAACCTGACAGCAGGCCTTCAATTTCCTTTAGTAACAAAAAAGTGTTACCAGCCATCAGCTAGTAACACTTTTTCATAAGGCACGATCACACCCCAAAGAGGGGTCAGGCGAGGCTCTTGCTCACCACCTCGTAGACATCGCTGGACAGCTCGCCGGAGGCAAGGATGCGTTCCAGCTCCGCCCGCATGAGCGCCTGGCGCGCGTTGTCGTACTTGCGCCAACGGGTCAACGGTGCCAGCAGACGCGACGCGATCTGCGGGTTGAGGGCATTGAGCGTGATCACCTGGTCGGCGAGGAAGCGGTAGCCCGCCCCGTCGATCCGGTGGAAATTGACCAGGTTCTGGTTGGCGAAGGCGCCAATCAACGCACGCACCTTGTTCGGGTTCTTCAGGGTGAACGCCGGATGCTGCATCAACTGTTGCACGCGCTCCAGACCACCCGGCAACGGGCTGCCCGCCTGGACGCTGAACCATTGGTCCATGACCAGCGGATCGTCCTTGAAGTAATCGGCGAACATCTCCAGGGCCTTGCCCCGCTCCGCCTCGAACGGCGAATTCACCAGCACCGCCAGGGCGGTGAGGCGCTCGGTCATGTTATCGGCGGACTCGAACTGTTCGATGCAGGCGGCCAGCACGTCCTGACGCTCGCTGAGCATCAGGTACGACAGCGCGATGTTCTGCAACGCGCGACGAGCGAAGTGCTCGGCCTCGGCGATATACGGGCTTTGCCGCGATTGCTCGCGATTGGCCTGATAGCGCTGCCACAGCGGCTCGAACAGTTCCTCGGCGAGACGCTTGCGGGCGAACTCGCGCGCCGCATGGATCGCATCCACATCGGCTACGTCGCTGATTTCGGTGAGATAGGCCTCGCTCGGCAGCGAGAGCATCTCGGCGACCATGGCCTGGTCCAGTTCCCGATTCTCCAGCACGCTGCGCAGCGCGGCGACCAGTCGCGGGTCCAGCGCCAGCGTTTCGCCCCGCTGCTGCTGGCCGATCAGTTCCTGCAGCACCTGTACCGACAGTTGCTGGCCGGCATCCCAGCGGTTGAAACCGTCGGAGTCGTGCTGCATGAGGAACATCAACTGGTCGCGACCATAGGGGAAGCACAGCTTGACCGGCGCGGAGAAGCCCCGAAGCAGAGACGGCAGCGGCTTTTCGGGGATATCGACGAAGGTGAAGGTCTGCTCCGCCTCGGTCACCGAGAAGACCCGGTTGGTCCCCTGGGCAGCCGCCTCTCCCTGAAGGCACAACGGCAGGTCCCTGCCCTGCCCATCCAACAGGCCCAGCTCCACCGGGATCACGAAGGGTTCCTTGGTCGGCTGGCCCGGTGTCGGCGGGCAGCTCTGCTTGAACGTCAGGCTGTAGGTGCCGGCCGCGGCATCGTAGGCCTCGCTGACATCCAGGCGCGGCGTGCCGGCCTGGCTGTACCAGCGCTTGAACTGAGTCAGGTCGACGCCGTTGGCGTCTTCCATGGCCTTGACGAAGTCGTCGCAGGTCACCGCTTGGCCGTCGTGTCGCTGGAAGTAGAGGTCGGTGCCCTTGCGGAAGCCCTGCGGCCCCAGCAGGGTATGGATCATCCGCACCACTTCCGCCCCCTTCTCGTAGACCGTCAGGGTGTAGAAATTGGAAATCTCGATGAAGGAATCCGGGCGTACCGGATGAGCCATGGGGCCGGCGTCTTCGGCGAACTGGTGGGTGCGCAGGTAGGCGACGTCCTCGACCCGCTTGACCGTGCGCGAATTCATGTCGGCGGAGAACTCGGCATCGCGGAATACGGTGAAACCTTCCTTCAGCGACAACTGGAACCAATCGCGGCAGGTCACTCGGTTGCCCGACCAGTTATGGAAATACTCGTGGGCAACGATCGCCTCGACGCGCTGATGGGCGGCGTCGGTGGCGGTTTCTGCCTTGGCCAGCACGGCGCTGGAGTTGAAGATGTTGAGGCCCTTGTTCTCCATGGCGCCCATGTTGAAGTCGTTGACCGCGACGATCATGAAGATGTCCAGGTCGTACTCGCGCCCGTAGACCTCTTCGTCCCAGCGCATGGACTTCTTCAGGCTGTTCATGGCGTGCTGCACCTTGTCGATGTTCTCCGGCTCGACATAGATGCGCAGGGCGATCTCCCGCTCGGTCATGGTGGTGAAGCGGTCCTCCACGCACCACAGGTCGCCAGCGACCAGGGCGAACAGATAGGCCGGCTTCTTGAACGGGTCTTCCCAGGTCGCCCAGTGGCGGCCGTCGTCTTCGCTACCGCTGGCGATCGGATTGCCATTGGAGAGCAGGACCGGATAGCGATGCTGCTCGGCGCTCAGGGTGGTGGTAAACGTGCTCATCACGTCCGGGCGGTCGAGGTAATAGGTGATCTTGCGGAACCCTTCCGCCTCGCACTGGGTGCAGAACATCTTGCCGGACTTGTACAGCCCTTCCAGCGCCGTATTGCTCTCTGGATGGATGCGCACACTGCTGTCGACGGTGAAACGCTCGGCCGTCGGTTGCAGGGTCAGGTAATTGGCATCGAGTTGATAGTCGCCGGGTTGCAGCTCACGGTCATCCAGCATCAGCGAGAGCAGTTCGAGTTGCTGGCCGTCCAGCACCAGCGGCGGCAACTTCGGGTTATTGGCGGCACGCTCGGGGTTGCGGCGCATCACCAACTGGGCATGCACCAGAGTGTGGTCTTCGTACAGCTCGAAGGTCAGGTGCGTCTCGTCGATCAGATAATCCGGCGCCTGATAGTCCTTCAGGTAAATGGTTTTCGGCTGTTCGGTACGCATGTGGGCCCCTTCGAGTCAGCTTCATTCGGTAAGTGAAATAGACGCCGGCCATTCCTGCCAGCGCAACAGGCGGTCGGTCAAGACAGGTGGCTGACCGCCATCTGGTAAGCCGTGTATTTGCGGATATTGATGACGCCGGTATCGAACATCAGGTACTGCCCCTTGATGCCCAACAGCGTGCCTTCCACCAGCGGTTGTTTATCCAGGTCGAAACTGACGATCTTCACCGGGTAGTTCACCACCGGATAGCGGATTTCGACCGGCTCGGCATCGGCCAGCGGCTGGATCGCCTGCAATCCGAAGCGCTGCTGCAACGTTTGTAAACCTTCGACACAGGCGTCGAAGAGCTGTTCACGGATCGCTGGCAGGTCCACCGGTGCGGCATCGCCCTTGAGCAGCGCGCGCCAGTTGGTTCGGTCGGCCACCTGGCTGCGCAGCAGGTCCTCCACCAGACCCGACTGTTGCCGGGTACTCACCCGCAGGATCGGCAGGGCCTGGGTCGCGCCCTGGTCGAGCCAGCGCGTCGGCAACTGGCTGGCGCGGGTGATGCCCACCTTCACGCCGGACGAGTTGGCCAGGTAGACCACGTGATCGGTCATGCAGAACTGCTCGCCCCAGGCCGGGTCCCGGCAGGTGCCCAGCTCGTGGTGGCACTTCTCGGGGCTGACGATGCAGTTGTCGCACTGCGGCAGCTTGGTGAAGCAGGGATAGCAATAACCCTGACTGAAGCTCTTTTTGGTCTTGCGCCCACAGTGGGTGCAGTGGATCGCCCCCAGGTACTCCAGGCGCAGGGTCTTGCCGATCAGCGGATTGACCGGCACCTCCTGCTCGCCCAGGCGAAAGGCGTATTGCACCGGTGCGTCCAGGCGCACCGCCATCTTTTCCAGCGCACCGCGTCCCAGCTCGATCATCAGTGCCGGGTATCCGCGGAAGTGAACAGCAGGTTGGGGATCGGCTCGGACTTCGAACCGCACTCCAGGGTACCCATGTAGCCGGTCCGTTCCTCTTCCGGCAGGTTCTGGATTTCCCAGGCGATGACCGCCTGCAGACTGAGTTCCTTCTGCTCCTGGGTGAGTTTGCGGCCATCCGGCCACTTGCCGATTTCCACGGCGAGCTTGAGGCTCCGGTAGATCTCGGGGGTGATGTTTTCGATCATTTCGGCAAAGGACGACATGGCAGCCTCCGGACGACAAAGGGGGCCATTCTAACGGGACGCGGCGGACCGCGCACGGCCGCCGTCCATTGTCATTGCCTATGGCGCAGCCGCGCCAGGGCACCGCCGGCCACCCCGGTCAGGCAGCCGACCACCAATCCGCCGACGTGGGCCGCGTTGGCGATGGCGGCGATCCCCAGCCACTCGAACACGCCGGTCATGCACACCACCAGCCACACCAGCATCAGCACCACGACGCCCGGCGGCAGTCGGTAGGCGGGATTGGGCGCCAACTTCTGGTACAGCCAGCAATGCCCGAGCAGGCCGTAAAGCACGCCGGAGAGCCCACCGAACAGCGAAGGACCTGCGTGCAGATACTGGGCAAAGTTCGACACCAAACCGAAAACCAGGGTCAGGCCGAGCAGCGCCAGGCTGCCCTGGTGGGCCTCGATCCGCCGCCCCAGCTCCCAGTACCACATCGAATTCATCGCCAGGTGGAGGAAGCCGAAGTGCAGCAGCATGGGCGTCAGCAGGCGCCACCACTGCCCCGCGGCCAGGCTGTCGCCCAGGGTGGAGAAGTAGAGGTAGCCGCCATCGATGCGGAAATCCTGGAAGGTGAACCAACGGATCGCCGCCGCGTTGTCACCCACGAAGGTGAGTGCGGCGACGATCAGCGTCAGCCCCAGGACCGCTACGGTGACCGGCTTGCCGCGCAATCGTTGCAACCAGCCTTCGTCGGCCGGCTCGTCGACGACCAGGGCGGCCTGCGGATCGCCTTCGGGATAACGCGCATAGAGCTGGCGCACCTGCTCGGCCAGCGGCTCATCGGGAACCCAGAGAACCTGCTCACCGGACTCTTCGCTAACCCGATACGGCACCCGCAGGCGCCGCAACAAGGCGATGAAGGCGCCCAAGTCGACTTCCAGCGGCAGCCTCAGTGCTGCGACGGCACTCATTTCGGCGCCTCAGGCCGCTCCACCTCGACCCAGACGAACTTGCCCGGGTCCAGGCGGGTTTCCTGATCGAGCCGATAAGCCACCAGCTTGCCGTACATCACCGCGCTGTAATCCAGGCACGCCAGGTTCGGCCGGATCGGTGCCGGCTTGCCGCTGCGCCAGTAGTGGCCGACGAACAGCATGGGCTCCTTCGGGCCGTACAGCAGCAGGCCGGCCTTTTCGCTCTCGCTCAGGGGTGTCCGTGCCACATGATCGGGCAACGCATCGGGCTGGAACACGATGTCTCCGTAAGTCTGCGGGTTCTCTTCCCAGAACTTGGTGCGGAAGAAGGCACGGGTGAAGCCATCGTCGCTGGTCAGGGTCAAGCCATGGGGCAGACGCATGTCGGTGCCGCGCAGCAGGCGGTCGAAGACCTGGCAGGCGAAGCTACCCGGCACTGCAGCGGCCTGGAGGAAATGCTCATCAATACGCCCGTCCGCATAGAGCGCGCGCAGCGGCTCGATCAAGCCGGTATCCCAGCACGCGTGTACCACCCGGAAACGTCCGGCATCGATGAACAGGGGCAGCTCGTAGAACCAGTCGAGGAACGCTCGCCAATCGTCCGGATGGGCCTCGAATTGCTGCAGCGTCTCACGGATCAGCCGCTCGTGCCGGGGCGTGTGTTCGCGCACATGGCGGCGTCCGCTACCGGGCGGTGCCGGCGTTGCCCAGCCAAGTACGTTGAATTCGTGGTTGCCCATGATGCACAGCGCCTGGCCGGCCTCGACCATGTCGTGCACCAGATGCAGGGCTTCGCGGATACGCGGGCCGCGGTCGACGATATCGCCGAGAAACAGTGCCATCCGCCGCGGATGCCGCCAGACGCCGCCGTGCCGACTGTAGCCGAGCTGGTCGAGCAGTCGTTCCAGGGTATGCGCGCAGCCGTGCACATCGCCGATCAGGTCATAACTTCGCGCGGGGTCGAGCATGCTCAGTCTCCGCCTCCCAGGCGGCTGCCCCAGCCCAACTTGGTCCTGCAAATCTCGTAGTAGTTATGGTCCAGCGGATGAATCAGTCGCAACTTTTGAGGCTTCTTGCTGATGGTCACGGTATCGCCCGGCGCACAAGTGAAGTGGTTTTGTCCGTCGCATGAGACCTGCGGATAGATCTGCATGTTCGGCGATACAACGATTTTAAGTTCACTGTTGCCGTCCACCACGATCGGCCGGCTGGACAGGGTGTGCGGGTACATCGGCACGACGACGATGGCGTCCAGTTTGGGGTGCATGATCGGCCCGCCGGCCGACAGCGAGTAGGCGGTGGAACCGGTGGGCGTGGCGACGATCAGGCCGTCGGCCTTCTGGCTGCAGACGAACTGGCCGTCGATGTGCAGCTCGAACTCGATCATCCGGGTCGATTTGCCCGGATGCAGGACCACATCGTTGAGCGCATCGCCCTGGCCGATGGCCTCCGCATGGCGGCGCACCTCGGCCTGGAGCAGGAAGCGGCTCTCCACCAGGTATTGCCCTTCGAGCACCTCGGCGACCTTGGTTTCCAGCTCGTCCGGGCGAATGTCGGTGAGAAAGCCCAGGCTGCCGCGGTTGATCCCCAGCACCGGCACCTTGTGTCGCGCCAATGCCCGCGCCGCGCCGAGCATGCTGCCGTCGCCGCCGACCACGATCACCAGATCGCAGACCTCGCCCAGGTATCTCCGCGAGGAGGTCTGCAAGCCATGGCCCGGGAGCACTTCACCAATGGTGTCCTCGAGAATCACGTGCATGTGGCGGTCGAGCAGGAACCTCTTGAGCCGGCGAATGGTGTCGAGCACCTGGGAACTGCCCAGGCGACCAATGATGCCGATATTGCGGAATTGCTCCATGGGACTCCTGCGAGAACGAAGGACAGGTGGAGCCCGGATTATGGGCGAAAGGTCTCGACAGCGGCAAACCGGCGCGGCCAACGCGCTCGACAGCGCCAGGCCCCGCTGGGCTATGCTCGCAGCATGCAGCCGATTCCCGTTGCCCCCGATTTGCTCCCGCACCTGCGCCAACCGCGCGTGCGCGACCTCGCCTGGGCTTTGCTCGCACCGCCGCTGCTGCAGACCTCGCCTTGGCCGCAGCGGCACCCGCTGAGCGCCAGCGATTGGGCACGACAACCGGAACGACTGGAAAGCTGGCTACTGGCGCTCGACCGGGACAGCTCAGCCCTGAATGCCTGGTTGGCGCAGGGGTCTATCCGCCGCCTGGGGCTCTATTACGAGCGGCTTTGGCAATTCGCACTCAGCCAGGCGCCCGGCGTCGAGCTGCTCGCCGCCAACCTGCCGGTCCGGCTCGCGGGGCAGACGCTCGGCGAGTTCGACCTGCTGATACGCGACCACGAAGGCGTCCATCACCTGGAACTCGCCATCAAGCTCTACCTGGGACCGCCGGCCGGCGACGGGCACGACCCCAGCCATTGGCTAGGCCCCGGCAGCCATGACCGGCTGGACCTGAAGCTCAATCACTTGGTACGGCACCAGCTTCCGCTGTCGGCCAGCCAGAGCGGGCGCGCCACCCTGGCAGAGCTTGGCATCGAGCAGGTGACGGCCGCACTCTGGCTGGGCGGCTATCTGTTCTACCCCTGGCCACGGCGCTGCGAACCGCCCGCCGGCGCCAATCCGCTGCACCAACAGGGACGCTGGCTGTTCCATCGGGACTGGCCGGCCTTCTCCGCCGAACACGCCAGCGGACGTTGGCACCCCCTGCCCCGGCATGCCTGGCTGGCGCCAGCGCGCTACACAACCAGCGAGCTTCCGGAGGCCACCGAGCTACCCGCCTGGCTGGCGACGCTCGGCCCGCTGTCGCCGCCCTACCTGCTGGTCAGGCTGGAGGAGAACGCCGCAGGCGAGTGGATGGAAGCGGAACGTGTTTTCCTGGTGAACGATGGCTGGCCCCGCACGGGAGCCCACGAGAACGGCGACCTGTCGCCAGCCTGAGCCACCCTGTTGAAGCAAGCTCTCAGCGGCTCCGCTCGGTTCGGCCACCGGAGCGGGCCAAGTATCCTGCACCACTCTCGCAGAGCAGCCCTTCACGCTGGAGCGCCGGCAAGGCATCCAGTCCATCCCGCAGGGCGTAGGTTTCGAAACCCAGTTGCGACAGCAGGAACACTGCATTGGCGCTGCGTTTTCCGCTGTCGCAATAGCACAGATAGGTGCGCCCCTTGTCCAGCAGACGGGCCTTGAGGCGCAGCAGGTTCAGCGGCATGTTCAGGGACGAAGGCGCATGGCCGCGCTCGTACTCGTCCTGAAGACGTACATCCAGCCACTGGGCACCGGCCTCGATCATGCGCTCCGCCTCGCCCAGCGAGACCTCGGCCACCACCGGCGCCTTCAATAGCGCGAAGAAGTCCTGGCGATCCAGACGCAGCACGACGCCATCTTCCAGAAGGGTAACAGTGGCATTGCGCGGCCGATCGGAAAGCAACGCCTCCTCACCGAAACAGGCACCGACTTCCAGCTCGGCCAGCACCTGGGGCTTATCGGACGAATGACGGAGCACTTCGGCCCGACCGCTCTTGAGGAAGTAACAACAATCGCCCGCCTCGCCCTCTCGCAGCACGGTACTGCCGGCTGGCAGTTCGAGCCGGTGCAAGCGCCCCAGCATGGCGCGGACATTGGTCGGCGGGACCTTGGCGAACAGTGGGTTTTCCAGCAGGGATTCCAGCCACTCGACATCCTCGCCGCCCTGTTCCAGTTCGAGCAGCAGGTCCTGATAGGCCAGACGCCAGGTCAACAGCCGGCTCAGCGCCGCGCTGTCCAGCGCCAGCACACTGGCGTCGGTCAGTGCCCGCGCCTCGTGCAGACGCGGCAGACTGGGCGAAAGCGGATGGCAACTGGCCTCGCTGCCGGCAACGATCCGCTGTATCTGCCCTTGTGCATCCTGCAGCGACAGCTCGCCCGCCAGCAGGTAGTAGGTCATTCGCAACTGGTCGCCCTTTCGGAATAGGGTCTCACCCGCCAGCAACGGTTGCGGCACCATCTGCCCGCGCAACTCACGCCATTGGTGCTCGGACAATACATTCAGCGGCGTCAGACTGCGCAATTGCTCAGGGTTCAGGGGTTCGTTCATGGGTCTGTCGAGTTCGCTGGTCATGGCTGAGTGTAGCCGGGCGGATGTCCGACCGATGCCGACAAGGACCGACGGCCCTGCATCCCACCGGTGTGCACGAAAATCACGCGAGTGCCGGTCGCAAGGTAACCGGCCCCGACATGATAGCGCAACGCCATTAACGCCTTGGCGGTATACAGAGGCTCCAGTGGCAGACCGCTTGCCTGCTCGCTGTCGAGAAGAAACCGCGCCAACTCGTCATCCAGCCTGCCGAAGCCACCCCGACAAGCCTCCAGCAGGTTGTAGCCCCGGTCCACCGCTCCCGCCTCATCGAAAATCGCGCGGATGTTGGTCGCCACACCGTGATCGGCCGGAACCGCCATGGCACCGAAAACCGGACGAGCCCCCGACTCGGCAAGCACCAGCCCGGCCAGGGTGGTGCCCGTCCCGGCTGCCAGCCACCAGAAGTCATAATCTGCCCAACCGACGTCTCCCAACCGGCCCCGGACGTGCTCCACCAAGACCGTGCAGCCGAGCGCTCCGGTCAGGCCACCGCCCCCTTCCGGTACCGGATGCAGACCGGGATAGCGTTCACGCCACCCATCCCAGAAACCGTCCTCATGACGCGCCCGGTAACCGCCATAACCGAGCCAGTGAAGCTGCATGCCAAAGGCGCGCAAATCCTCCACGGTTGGCGTTTCCTTCGCCTCGCCGCGCAACAACCCGACGGTCGGGAAGCCGAACCGTTTGCCGGCGGCGGCCAGTGCATGCAGGTGATTGGAATGGGGGCCGCCCAGGCTGATCAGCCCTTCGGCCCCGGCGTCAAAGGCTGTGGCGAGATGGTGAAGCAGCTTGTACCACTTGTTGCCAGAAATCAGCGGATCGATCAGATCCAGGCGCAACACCGCAACCTCGACTCCGGCCCGCTCCAGCCAGTCGAGACACAAGCGCTGGAGCGGTGCCTCCAGTTGCGGCAGGGAACGAGGAAGCAACGGTTTAGCTGACGGTACGCAGGCGGGCGCTTGCCTTGTGCCGGGTACAGCAGTTGGACTCGCCGGACACGAAGCGGCTCGGCGTATCGACGCGGTCGATCGGCATGGCGCAACGCTCTCCGCTCGGCAACGACGCATCGCAGGTCGGCTGCTGGTAGTGCGCCAGCCACTCGCGGTACTGCGTCTCGGAGACGAAGCACTTGGTTGCGGCATACGCCATGGGGTTGTCCTGATAGCGGGCGATGTCCTGCAGCGGGATGGTGAGGTGGCCTGCACCGGGATGGTAGACGACGAAAACCACACCCAGCTTGGCCAGGCGCTCGAGAATATGGTCGCCGCCTTCGCTGGCGAAGCGGTCACGCTCCTGCTGCAGGCGCTCCACGTCCTTCTGCAACTGGGCCTGCTGCTCGCTGCGGTAGGCCAGCTCCACGTCGCGGATCGCCAATTGCTCCTTGTATTCCGCTACCGCCGCGGCGACCCGCACCTTCAATTCCTGATCGAACTGACTGCGCAGGATGTCGGACTCGGTACGTCCGTGACGCTCCATCGCGCGCATCTGCTCGGTCATTTCCTCACGGGTTTTCTGGATGCTGTCGGCCTGCGCCTCGAGCTGCGCCTTGAGGTTGGCATTCAGCTCTTCCTGCTGACGCAAGCCTTGATGCAGACGCTGAATTTCCGCCTGCAATTGCTTGCGCTGCTCCTCCGCCGCCAAGCGGAGCTTGGCCAGTTCCTCCTCGTGCTGCTGGCCCAGGCTGGCGATGCGCAATCGCTGCTGCTTGATAAGTTGCGCGGTTTTCAGCCGGTGTTCCTGATCCAACTGTTCGGCCAGTTTATCGGCCGACTCCTTCGCGGCATCCGGCGCGTACCACTTATCTTCCGGGGCCATCTGCAGGCGCTCAGGCGCGACGACCTGCGGCGTGTCATCCTCGACCAGCAAGCCGAGGTTATTGCGCTTGGCCGCATCGCGAAGAATGACCAGATCGTTCTGCCCTGGCGCCAGGCTGGGGTCCCACAGGTGCATCTGGTGCCAGGACACCGGGCACTGGCTGCGACAGGCCAGTCGGATCGGCCCGGCCCCCAGGTCGGGGCCACGGCCGGCGCGATCCGCCAGATGGCGCAACGGGATGTTCCAACCGGAATCGGCGCCGCCCTTTTCGTCGAAATCCAGGTAGAAGAAGACAGCAGCCCGCACCATGAGGCGGGGGTTGATCAGCAGATAGGCCGCGCGCATCTGCTGATCGGCGAACTCGGGGATATTCACCACACCGTCGAGCACGGCCTCGAACTCAGGAAAGAGCATTTCCTTACAAATGCCGCGCTCGCCGAAGAACATGACGGCTTCGACCATCTGCGGCTTGTTCTGGATGCTCATCGATTTCCCTCGTAGGCCAGCCCGGCAAATCCCCCGACATCAGGTCAGCGGATAATTCGCGCCTTAGAAACTGGCGCTATCTCGTTGTCCTTGCAAGTCTAGGGGAAAAAGCGAAGCGGGCAATGTGACCGGGTTAGCAGTACGCCGGCCTGTCTCGCCCGGCGGAAAGGAACGACAACGAAAGTTGTGAAGAGTTCCGTAGCCATGGCCGCCGATAATCTGTCAGCGCCCAAAAAGAAAACGCCCCGTCATCGGGGCGTTTGAACAGTGACGCGGATGTCCGTCGACCGGATTACAGCTCCGCAGCCAGACGCGAACCCTGGTTGATGGCCCGCTTGGCATCCAGCTCCGCGGCGACGTCGGCACCACCGATGAGGTGAACCCGCTGCCCCGCAGCCATCAACCCATCGTGCAACTCGCGCAGCGGCTCCTGGCCTGCGCAAACGATGACCGTATCCACCGGCAACACCTGGGGCTCACCTCCGGCGATACGGACATGCAGGCCGGTGTCATCGACCTTGAGGTACTCCACCGCGTTGAGCATTTGAACCTGCTTGTTCTTCAGGCCGGTACGATGAATCCAGCCGGTGGTCTTGCCCAGGCCGTCACCGACCTTGGAGGCCTTGCGCTGCAGCAGGTAGACCTGACGCGCCGCCGGATGCGGCTGCGGGCGCACGCCCGCAACACCCCCTCTCGCCTCCAGCGCCGTGTCGATCCCCCATTCCTTCCAGAACACCTCGCGGTTCAGGCTGCTGGCCTCGCCCTGGTGTGTGATGAATTCCGACACATCGAAACCGATACCGCCCGCGCCGATCACCGCAACGCGCTGGCCGACCGGCTTGCGCTCGAGGATGGCGTCTAAGTATCCGATCACTTTCGGATGCTCGATGCCGGGAATTTCAGGGGTACGAGGCTTGATCCCCGTTGCCAGGATGATCTCGTCGAACCCGCCGGCGGCCAGGCTCTCGACATCGACCCGGGTATTCAGCCGAACCTCGACGCCAGTGGTTTCCAGCTTGCGCTTGAAGTAACGCAGGGTTTCGTAGAACTCCTCCTTGCCCGGCACACGCTTGGCGACGTTGAACTGCCCACCGATTTCGCCCGCCGCATCGAACAGAGTGACCTGATGCCCACGCTCGGCGGCGACGGTGGCCGCCGACAACCCCGCGGGACCAGCGCCGACCACGGCGATCTTCTTCACCGTCACGGTCGGGATGTAGTTCAGTTCGGTCTCATGGCAGGCACGCGGGTTGACCAGGCAACTGGTCAGCTTGCCGCCGAAAGTGTGATCCAGGCAGGCCTGGTTGCAGCCGATGCAGGTATTGATCTCGTCGGCGCGGCCTTGCGCGGCCTTGTTGACGAAATCCGGATCGGCCAGGAATGGACGCGCCATCGACACCATGTCGGCATCGCCCTCGGCCAGGACCTGCTCGGCCACTTCAGGAGTATTGATACGGTTGGTAGTAATCAGCGGAATGCCGACCTCGCCCCGCAGCTTGGCGGTGACCTTGGTGAACGCCGCTCGCGGCACCTTGGTGGCAATAGTCGGGATGCGCGCCTCGTGCCAACCGATGCCGGTGTTGATCAGGGTCGCCCCGGCGGCCTCGATGGCCTTGGCCAGCATCACGATTTCGTCCCAAGTGCTGCCCCCCTCGACCAGATCGAGCATCGACAGCCGGTAGATGATGATGAAGTTCGGCCCTACCGCCTCGCGGACGCGGCGGACGATCTCCACCGGCAGGCGCATGCGGTTTTCGTAGCTGCCGCCCCAGCGATCCGTGCGATGGTTGGTATGAGCGACCAGGAACTGGTTGATGAAGTAACCTTCCGAACCCATGATTTCGACGCCATCGTACTCGGCACGCTGGGCCAGTACGGCGCAATTGACGAAGTCGGCAATCTGCTTCTGGATGCCTTCCTCGTCCAGCTCCCTGGGCTTGAACGGGTTGATCGGTGCCTGGATGGCGCTTGGCGCCACCAGTTTCGGACTGTATGCATAACGCCCAGCGTGCAGGATCTGCATGCAAATCTTGCCGCCTGCCTCATGTACCGCCTGGGTAACGATCCGATGCTTCTCCGCTTCTTCGACGGTAGTCAGCCTGGCTGCGCCCGAATAGACCCCGCCCTCTTCGTTCGGGCCGATGCCGCCGGTCACCATCAGACCGACACCACCACGGGCCCGCTCGGCGAAGTAGGCAGCCATCCGCTCGAAGCCATCGGGCTTCTCTTCCAACCCTGTATGCATCGAACCCATCAGGGTCCGGTTGCGCAGGGTCGTGAAGCCCAGGTCGAGGGGCGCAAGCAAGTGCGGGTAAATGGCGTCGGTCATCTTCGTTCTCCGAATCGGCTGTCACGGGCGCCCCGCCTCTGTGGGCGAAGTCGATGAGGGCAGACGATAAAGAGCGCACCGTTCCGGCTCAATGATCGAAAGTGACAACTTATTGATCGAAATGCACAGCCACGCTTGGCAAGTCTCCGGCATATGCCTACCCTGTGGCGCATATGCGCAAGATCTCCGCTCTTCTCGTCCTCGTTATCCTTGCCGGATGCCTCGCCGCCTTTCTGGTCTGGGCCGAACGGCGTCCCTCCGCCCATTACCTGTCCGATCTTCGCAACACGATCGACACGGAGCCCAGGCCCATCGACGCGGAGGCCAACATCCTGCTGATCCGTCCGGAACTCTTCCCGCTGGACTACCAGAGTCCGGACCACCTGCGGCTGAAGCTGGTCGCCGCCCTCGACCGCGCCAAGGTCGAAGGACTCCTCGACGCCAACACATTGGTGGCACTCCCCGACCATATCGGCACCTGGCTGCTGGCACGAGACGAAAAGGTCGAGTTCTATCGCGCCCGAAGCCGCCAGGAAGTCCGCGACTGGCTGCTTCTCGGCAATCCCCTGTTGGCGGTCAAGGCCCTGATGCTGAACCTCGACGCCGACCGCCTGGACGAAGCTCTTCTGAGAATGAAAGCCGAGCAGATGGCTGCGGACTACCAGCAATTGTTCTCCGACCTCGCCCGCGACTACCGCATCACGCTGTTGGCCGGTTCTATGCTGCTACCCGAGCCCTACTTGCAGGGCGGCCGACTGCACAGCGGCAACGGCCCCCTGCGCAATCTCAGCCTGGTATTCGGCCCTGACGGTGAAATTCTCGGCGATCTCTATAAGGAGCCCTGGCCCTGGCGCCCGGACAGCGGTCACACGCAGCAGGTGCAGCTGGGCGAGCACCATCTCAGCGTCGAGCGGGACTGGAGCCCCGGCTACCCGCAGACCGCCTTACGCGGGCCGGATGGCGAACCGGCAGGCGCCCCGCTGTTCCTTCGCGGGAAGCTGAGCTGGCCAATCGGCGGCGCCTCCCGCAACATCGAACTTACCCCCAGCGCCGCCCCCCAAATGAGCACTGCGCCGGGCAGCCATCTGCTCAATACCTGGATAGGGCCTCGATGAAGGCGCAGCGGGTCCGCCTCGGCGATCTCTCGGTGGGCTTCGTTCATAGCCTGGCCGATGTCGTTCAAGAACACGGGATCGATCCAGCGCCTCTTTTGGAGCAATACGGACTGGACCCGATGCGCCTGGGGGAATCCCGGGCACGGCTATCGATTCCACGCTACATGCGGCTCGGCCACGCGACGATACAATTGACCGGCGATGCTGCAATCGGCCTCTCGATGGGGCGGCTGAGCCGGCTCAGCCAAGTCGGCCTGGCCGGCGTAACCGCGGCGCTGGCTCCCACGGTTCGCGAAGCGGCACGTGCACTTATCCGCTTCGAACCGCTCTATGCCTCGAATTACCGTGGCCGCTCCAGCTTTCACGAGGATACCGGGGGCGCCTGGCTTCGCTTCTATTCCATTAGCCCGTACAACAACTACAACCGCTTCGTGGTGGACTCGGTGCTGTCCAGTTGGATTTTCCAACTCGGCCTCCTGGCCCAGCAGCCCCTTCGCGTGGAAAAAATCGAGATCGAATTTCCCGCCCCAGGCTATGCCGAGCGGTACATCGAACTGCTTGGCTGCGTGCCGGAATTCGGCGCCAAGGAAAACCAGCTGCGCCTGGATCAGGCGAGCCTGGCGCTGCGTAACCCGGAGCACTGCCCGAGCACCTGGCGCCAATTGCTGGAGATCTGCGAAAGAGAACTGGAGCAACAGACCCGCACTCGAAGCCTGCGCGAACGCATCATTCAATTGCTCGGTCCGCTGCTCAACGGACGCGAGCCAGACCTCGAAGAAGTAGCTGCACGCCTGCAACTGCCGACCTGGACGCTTCGTCGCAAGCTGGCCGAGGAAGGCACCCAGTTCCGCAGCATCCTCAACGATACTCGTCGCGACCTGGCGATGACCTACATTCGCGATACGGAGCTTGCCTTCGGCGAAATAGCCTATTTGCTCGGCTTCGCCTCTGCCGAAGCATTCCAGCGCGCCTTCAAGCGCTGGAGCGGACAGACGCCTGGCGAATTCCGCCGCGCTCAGCGTCAGGCGGGATGATCAGAGCTCGGTGGCGTCGTCCGCCGGCTCGACAGGATCTTGCTCGAAAGCGTGGTATTCGAGGAGCTCTTCTTGATAGTCGTCCATAGGGCTTTCTCCTGTGCTGTTGGAATTCAGAAAACAAAGACCATGCCAACAGGCTAAGGTGCCCGGATGAACAAAAAATGAAGGAAAGAATGCAAGGCAAAGAAAAAGCCCCCAGGTATCGCTACCTGAGGGCTTTCGATATGGCGCAGCGGACGGGACTCGAACCCGCGACCCCCGGCGTGACAGGCCGGTATTCTAACCGACTGAACTACCGCTGCGCGTCGGCTGGACTTTCGTCCGTTTCGCAAGGCCTTGGTGGCTGATGACGGGATCGAACCGCCGACCCCCTGCGTGTGATGCAGGTGCTCTCCCAGCTGAGCTAATCAGCCGATCGCCTTGCGAGGCGCGCAATTTACGCAGGCACCGAAGGTAAGTCAACACCCTGCTTGAATTTTTTCTTGAGAAGCTCGGAAACCAGGCACTCGATCGACACGCACGCTCGACAGCACATTCTGTATTTTCCAGCGCACCGGATTGGCGCAGCCAAGATACCCAAGCCCCAATCGTGATCACCGGCCCCGCCCTGCCCCATGCTCTGGACGATGTCTGTCGAAACAGGCACGACTTGAAACCGTAACAACCAACACGTATCACGGCCTTGCCGAAACGAGCGCCAGCCCGAGCCGGGCATCCAATATGTGCTGTCTCGCCGCGAGCCGGCGCATGACACCCGCTACTCTATGTGTCGCGTCAAGCACCCGGACGGGGTGCTGCTCGAGGCGCACGAGCTGTTATGATCGATACGCGATCCAACATAACTACAACGTTTGTCGGAGTGATTCCTTTGCCCTTTGCAGGTGCCCCGCGCTGGCTGCAGCAACATGCGCCCAAGCTGGTCGGTGCGGCATTGATATTCGCCATGTGCGTCAGCCTCGCCTGGCAGACCGCCGGATGGATACGGCTAATGCGCGCCCCCACCCAGACTGTCACCACCGATACCCCTGTCATTCATAGCGCGCCCGTGCTGGAACGATTGGAGCCTTTGTTCGGTCCTAGCAACGCAGTTGCCGGCAATGCACCACCGCCCGCGACCAACCTGCGCCTCACTTTGCATGGCAGCTTCGTGCATGCCGACCCGAAACGGTCCAGTGCAATCATCCAGAGCGAAGGAGGCAAGCCGCAGCGTTACCGAGTGGGCGCCGAACTGGAAGGCAGCATACGCTTGCATGCGGTCTATCGTGATCGCGTCGAGATCGAGCGCAACGGGCGATTGGAAACGCTGCCATTTCCCGCCGCACGATCGGGGTCCGGCCCCACCAACTACCTGATGGAAGAGTCGTTCGACCATACCGGGCAAATGGACATGCTGGAGCAAGAGGACGCCGAACTGCTGCGCGAACGGATGGAAGCACTGCGCGAACAAATGGAGGCGGCCGGTAGCGCGCCCGAGGATCACCCGGAGGAGACATCGCCGCCAGAGGATATGCCGAGCGACTCCGACACCGAACAGCCCATGGAAAGCGACTGAACCGATGCCTCTGACTTTTTCCCGTCTGACCTTAGCTCTCTTCATGGCCGGCGTGAGCGCTGTGTCGCAGCCGCTGCTGGCCGCCCCGCAAGCCGCCCCCAGCGGCATCACGCAGAACGACGAGCGCTGGACGATCAACCTCAAGGATGCCGATATCCGTGCGTTCGTCGATCAGATTGCGGACATTACCGGCGAAACCTTCGTCATCGACCCACGGGTGAAAGGTCAGGTCAGTGTCATATCGAAGGCCCCGCTATCGCTGAGCGAGGTCTATCAACTGTTCCTCTCGGTCATGGCCACCCATGGGTTCAGCGTCATTACCCAGGGCGATCAGGCGCGTATCGTGCCCAACGCCGAAGCCAAGGCCGAAGGCGGTATTGGCGGCCAGGGCGCTCCCGACAAGCTGGAAACCCGCGTCATCCAAGTCCAGCACGGCACAGCGGCCGAATTGATTCCGCTGATCCGCCCTCTGGTTCCGCAGTATGGCCACCTGGCGGCCGTGACTTCGGCCAACGCGCTCATCATTAGCGACCGCAGCGCCAACATCGCCCGCATCGAGGATCTTGTCCGTCAGCTCGACCAGAAAGGCTCGGACGATTACAGCGTCATCAATCTCCAGTACGCCTGGGTGATGGACATCGCCGAAGTACTGAACAACACGGCCAACCGCGGCCAGGCCAAGGGCGGTACCGGCACGCAGGTCATCGCCGACTCCCGCACCAATCGCCTGGTTCTGCTCGGTCCGCCGGCCGCACGCGCCAAGCTTGCGGAGCTGGCCCGCTCCCTGGACACCCCGACGACCCGCTCAGCCAATACCCGGGTGATCCGTCTCCGACACAACGATGCCAAGGCCCTGGCCGAAACCCTCGGACAGATATCCGAAGGCCTGAAGACACCGGAAGGCGGTGGCGGAGAGGCCGCAGGAAAGCCCCAGAACATCCTGATACGCGCAGATGAAAGCCTCAACGCCCTCGTCCTGCTTGCCGACCCGGACCTGCTGGCGCCCCTGGAGGACATCGTGCGTCAGCTCGACGTACCGCGTGCCCAGGTGATGGTCGAGGCCGCCATCGTCGAGATTTCCGGCGATATCTCCGACGCACTCGGTGTGCAGTGGGCCGTGGACGCCCGCGGCAAGACCGGCGGCCTCGGCGGTGTCAATTTTGGCAATACGGGCTTATCGGTAGGAACCGTGCTGAGCGCGATCCAGAGTGGCGAGATACCGGACGACCTGACACTGCCCGATGGCGCCATCGTGGGTATCGGCACCGACCATTTCGGCGCGCTGATCACCGCCCTGTCGTCCAACAGCAAGAGCAACCTGCTCTCGACCCCGAGCCTGCTGACGCTGGATAACCAGAAGGCGGAGATCCTGGTCGGCCAGAACGTCCCCTTCCAAACCGGCTCCTATACCACCGATTCGTCCGGCTCGAGCAACCCGTTCACCACCATCGAGCGCAAGGATATCGGCGTTACCCTCAAGGTCACGCCCCATATCAACGAGGGCGCCACCCTGCGCCTCGAACTCGAACAGGAAATCTCCTCCATCGCCCCCAGCACCTCGCTGAATGCGCAGGCCGTGGACCTGGTGACCAACAAGCGCTCGATCAAGAGCACCATCCTCGCCGAAGACGGCCAGGTCATCGTGCTGGGCGGCCTGATTCAGGACGACGTCACCCGCACCGACTCCAAGGTCCCGCTGCTGGGTGACATTCCCTTCCTGGGCCGGCTGTTCCGCTCCACCAAGGATCAGCACGTCAAACGCAACCTGATGGTTTTCCTCCGCCCCACCGTGATTCGCGACGCAGCAGGGCTCGCGGCGCTATCCGGGAAGAAATATGGAGATATACGCGTGCTGGACGACGATGCCAGCCGCAACAGGCCCAGCATCCTGCCGAGAAACCCTACTCAGCTGTTCGACGGCGGCCAGGGCGAACCGGCTATCGACGTGCGCCCGCACGATCAGAAGCCGTAAGACGACCAAGGAAGCAGCGGCCTCGGGGCCGCCGCATTCACGACAGCGCCACGATACCGCAGGATATGGATTCGGCGGTGGCAGCTCAGTCCCGGTAGATCATCTTGCGGGTCATGCCACCGTCGACGATGAACTCCTGGCCAGTCACGAAACCCGCATTATCCGACAGCAGCCATGCCACCAGCGAGGCAACGTCCTCGACGCTGCCGACCCGCCCAGCCGGATGCTGAACATGGTCGGACTCGCTCAGCGGCGCCTCATGGCGCGCAGAGGGATCGCGGGCATCGATCCAACCGGGGCTGACCGCGTTGACGCGAATGTCCGGCCCCAGGCTCAACGCCAACGCATGAGTCAGCGCCAGCAACCCACCCTTGCTGGCGGCATAGGCTTCGCTGTCCGCCTCGGACTGATGTGCACGGGTCGATGCCACGTTGACGATGGAGCCGTTGTGAGCGCGCAGGTAGGGGGCCGCATGTTTGGCCAACAGCATGGGACCCGTCAGATTGACCGCCAGAACACGGTTCCAATGCGATAACTGAAGGCTTTCCAGCGGAGGGTTGTAGGGTTCGGCAATCGCGGCATTGCATACCAGTGCGTCCAAACGGCCGAATTGTCCGAGCACCTCGGCGACGCCGACCGCCACTTGGCTCTCATGGGCCACATCCATCGCCACGAACCAAGCGTTGACACCCAAGGCTTTGGTCACCGTCGAACCGCGCTCGCGGTCCACATCGGCCAGCACGACCTGCCACCCTTCCGCGATCAGCCAGGCAGCGATTCCCAAGCCGATGCCGCGCGCGGCTCCGGTGACCAGAGCAACCTTGCCATTGGTCGGAGCCGCGTGCTCTCCCGACCACTCCATCATAAGGCGGCAAGGCCACGCGCCAAGTCGGCCTTGAGATCGGCGACATCTTCCAGGCCCACGGCGATGCGGACCAGCGAATCCTTGATTCCTGCCGCAGCCCGGTCTTCCGGCGTGAGACGCCCATGAGTCGTGGTAGCGGGATGGGTAATGGTGGTCTTGGTATCACCGAGGTTCGCCGTGATCGACACCAACCGGGTCGCATCGATGAAACGCCAGGCGCCATCCTTGCCGCCGCTCACCTCGAAGGCGAGTACCGCGCCGAAGCCCTTCTGCTGACGCTTGGCCAGCTCGTGCTGCGGATGGCTCGGCAGCCCCGCATAGTAGACCTTCTCCACACCCACCTGGGCTTCCAGCCACTCGGCCAGCGCCTGGGCATTGGCGCAATGGGCCAGCATGCGCAGACGCAGGGTTTCCAGGCCCTTGAGGAAAACCCAGGCGTTGAACGGGCTGAGGGTCGGCCCTGCTGTACGCAGGAAGCCAACCACCTCTTTCATCTGTTCGGCCTTGCCGGCGACCACGCCGCCCAGGCAACGTCCCTGCCCGTCGATAAACTTGGTCGCCGAGTGGATGACGATATCTGCGCCCAGGGCCAGCGGCTGTTGCAGCACCGGCGTACAGAAGCAGTTATCCACTACCAGCATCGCACCGCGGGCATGGGCCAGATCGGCCAGGGCGGCGATGTCCACCAGCTCGGCCAGCGGGTTGGACGGCGACTCGACGAACAGCAGGCGCGTATTGGGTTTGAACGCCGCCTGCCAGGCATCGAGATCAGCCAGGGGCACGTAATCGACCTGCACGCCGAAGCGCTTGAAATACTTCTCGAACAGCGTGACGGTCGCGCCGAATACGCTACGCGAGACAAGGATATGATCGCCCGCGCCACACAGGCTCATCACCGCGGCGAGGATGGCGGACATGCCGGATGCCGTCGCAACCGCCTGCTCGGCACCTTCCAGGGCCGCGATACGCTCTTCGAAAGCGCGCACGGTGGGGTTGGTATAACGCGAGTAGACGTTGCCGGGCACCTGGCCGGCGAAACAGGCCGCAGCATCCGCAGCGCTACGGAACACATAGCTGGAGGTGAAGAACAGTGGCTCGCCATGCTCTGCTTCCGGAGAGCGATGCTGGCCGGCACGCACCGCCAGCGTATCGAACGCCACCCCCTCCAGATCGCTATCCAGCCGTCCCGCATCCCATTCTTGCGTCATGTCATTCACCTTGAACCCGGCTCAGCGCCCACCGCGCTGGAGCCGTCGGTCAGTTGTTGTACAGATCGATGATCGCACTCACTGCGTGAGCCTTGGCCTTCGACGCATCGTTGCGCGCCTGTTCGATCTTGTTCAGGTAGGCCTCGTTGACGTCACCGGTGATGTATTGGCCATCGAACACAGCGCAATCGAACGCCTTCACTTCCGGATTGCCTTCCTGCACGGCTTCCTTGAGGTCCTCTAGGTCCTGGTAGACCAGCCAGTCGGCTCCGATCAGCTCGCAGACCTCCTCGGTGGTACGCCCATGGGCGATCAACTCGTGGGCGCTGGGCATGTCGATGCCATAGACGTTCGGGTAACGCACCGCCGGTGCCGCCGAACAGAAGTAAACGTTCTTCGCACCGGCCTCACGCGCCATCTGGATGATCTGCTTGCAGGTGGTGCCGCGCACGATGGAGTCATCCACCAGCATCACATTCTTGCCGCGGAACTCCAGCTCGATGGCATTGAGCTTTTGTCGCACGGATTTCTTCCGTGCAGCCTGCCCCGGCATGATGAAGGTACGACCGATATAACGGTTCTTGACGAAGCCCTCACGGAACTTCACGCCCAGGCGGTTGGCCAGTTCCAGCGCCGAGGTACGGCTGGTGTCCGGAATCGGGATGATCACGTCGATGTCATGTTCCGGACGCTCGCGAAGGATTTTCTCGGCCAGCTTTTCGCCCATCCGCAGGCGCGCCTTGTACACGGAAATGCCATCCATGATGGAGTCCGGGCGAGCCAGATAGACATGCTCGAAGATACAGGGTGCATATTGCGGAGCCTTCGCGCACTGACGGGTGTAAAGCTTGCCGTCTTCAGTGATGTAGACAGCCTCGCCCGGCGCCAGGTCGCGGATCAGGCTGAAGCCGAGCACATCCAGGGAAACGCTTTCCGAGGCGATCATGTACTCCACACCTTCGTCAGTGTGGCGCTGGCCGAAGACGATCGGGCGAATGGCGTTCGGATCGCGGAAGCCGACGATACCGTAGCCGGTAATCATCGCCACCACCGCATAACCGCCCCGGCAGCGCTCATGCACGCCGGAAACCGCCGCGAACACATCTTCCTCGGTCGGCTGCAACTTGCCCCGCACCGCCAGCTCATGGGCAAAGACGTTGAGCAACACTTCGGAGTCGGAGTTGGTGTTGACGTGCCGCAGGTCGGATTCGTAGATCTCCCGCGACAACTGCTCGACATTGGTCAGATTGCCGTTGTGTGCCAGGGTGATGCCATAGGGCGAGTTGACGTAGAACGGCTGCGCCTCGGCGGAACTGGAGCTGCCAGCGGTGGGATAGCGCACATGACCGATGCCCATGTGACCGACCAGACGCTGCATGTGGCGCTGCTGAAAGACGTCGCGCACCAGGCCGTTGTCCTTGCGCAGGAACAAACGCCCCTCATGACTGGTCACGATACCGGCAGCGTCCTGGCCGCGATGCTGAAGGACGGTAAGCGCGTCATACAGCGCCTGATTGACGTTCGACTTACCGACGATACCAACGATGCCGCACATGTGACGCAACCCCTGCTAGTAGTTCAGGCTAATTCTGGTCATGACGCCGGAGCGTTGCATGCCCTTTATCGGCGACTTCAGCTCTGCGAGCCGAGGCCGCCGGCGATCCATTGACTGGAAAGGCCCAGAATGAGGTTCTTGGACCAGTCCGCAACCATCAGAAAATGCGGCAGCAGCGTCGACTGCTGCCACCACGGGTCCTGGTGTACCGGCGCCAGGCTGAGCAGCCCAACCAGCACGACGACCAGCAAGCCACCACGGGCGGCGCCGAAAACCATACCCAGGAAACGGTCGGTTCCGGACAGACCGGTTACCCGGATCAGCTCACCGATCAGGAAATTGACCAACGCCCCCACCAGCAGGGTAGCGACGAAGAGAATGGCACATGCAGCGATCACGCGCGCAGAAGGTGTTTCGATGAATTCGCTCAGATGCTGCGACAAGGCACCACCGAACATCCAGGCAATCACGCCTGCGATGATCCAGGTGAGCAGCGACAACGCTTCCTTGACGAAGCCACGCTTCAAGCTGATCAGACTGGAAACGGCGATGACGGCGATGATCGCCCAATCGACCCAGGTGAATGCCACGGTGCAGCCTACGAACGGAAAAGGCGCTGCATTTTAGCAGAGCGCCGGGTCTGGGGTAAGCCGCAGCTCACCCCTTCTCAGGCTGGAAGCGCACGACAAAGCCGTTCAGTTTCTGCTGACGGCTCAACTGATCGCGCAGGCGATCGGCCTCCGCGCGCTCGATCACCGGCCCGACGAATACCCGGTTCATGCCATCGGCACTGCGGATATAAGCGTTATAGCCCTGACTGCGCAGCGTTTTCTGCAGATTTTCAGCGCTGGCGCGATTGGACAGGCTGGCCAACTGGACCGACCAACTGACTGGCAGGCCATTGACATCAAGGCGGCTTTCCGACGCCTTCGCCGGCACGCTGGCCGTCGGCGAGGCAGCCGGCTTGGTGGCCTCCTCTTTCGGCGCTTCGGCAGGCGTGACAGGGGCGGTCTGCTCATTCGGAAGCGAAGCGACGGGCTGCGATTCGGGCGGCGTCACTTCGCTCGGAATCGGTTCATCCGGCAATTGTTGCGGCTCAGGCACCACCGTCTGCTCCATCTCGATTTGAGGGGGCGACGGCATCTGCGGCATGGAGGGAGCGTCTACCGCCACTTGACGCAGTTCATCCTCGCGAGAAAACAGCATCGGCAGGAAAATTACGGCCAGTGCAATAAGCACCAAGGCCCCCACCATGCGTTGCTTGAGCCCTTTATCCAGCAAAGCCATTCCCGCTTCCCCTTAAGCGCGCCGGGCCAACCAGTCGAGAGCCTCGGCCACACAGTAAAACGACCCGAACACCAGGATCTCATCACCCGCTGCCGCCCTTGCGCATTGAGCTTCCAATGCGGCCTCGACACTGCCATAAGCCGCCACGCTCACGCCATGGTTCAGCAAGGCAGCTTCGAGCTCTGCCGCCGGACGAGTCCGCATCGTCGGCAACGGCACCACTGCCCAGTTGGCGATCTCGCCAAGCAGTGGTCGGATTACGCCTGGCAGGTCCTTGTCGGCCAACAAGCCGAATACCGCCAGGCGAACACCCGAGACGGGACGATTGGCCAAGCGCCGAGCAAGATAATCGGCAGCATGGGGATTATGCCCAACATCGAGCAGCAGCGTGAGCGGCTTACCGCTCCAATCGATCCGACGGCGATCCAGGCGCCCGACCACCCGAGCCTGCTGCAACGCTGCGGCAATCTGTTCCGATTGCCATGGCAAATCCAGCAAGGCATAGGCCTGCAAGGCCAAAGCGGCATTTTCCATCGGCAAATCGAGCAGGGGCATATCGTGGAGTTCCAAGACTTCGCCTTCCTTGGTCAACCCACGCCAGTGCCAGGCACGATCATCGATTGCCAGATCAAAATCGCGGCCACGCAGGAAAAACGGCGAATCCAGCTCGAACACCCGCTCAAGCAGCGGCGTCGGTGGATCGAAATCGCCACACAAAGCCGGCTTCCCGGCACGGAAGATGCCTGCCTTCTCGATTGCAACGCTCTCGCGCGTGTCTCCCAGCCACTCGGCATGATCCAGGCCAATGCTGGTAACCAGCGCCAAGTCGGGATCGACCAGATTGACCGCATCCAACCGACCACCGAGACCGACTTCAAGCACAGCAGCATCGAGACCGGAACGCTGGAACAGCCAGAAGGCCGCCAGCGTTCCCATTTCGAAGTAAGTCAGGCTGATTTCGCCCCGCGCCGCCTCGACAGCGGCAAAAGCCTCGCAAAGCGCCGCATCCGTTGCCTCCAAACCATCAATCTGCACTCTTTCGTTGTAGCGCAGCAGATGCGGCGAACTGTAAACCCCGACCTTGAACCCCTGCTCCTTGAGCAAAGCCGCAAGAAAGGCACAGGTGGAGCCTTTGCCGTTCGTGCCGGTCACCGTGATCACCAGCGGCGCTGGCTTACCCAACCCGAGCCGGAGAGCCACTTCACGCGACCGCTCCAACCCCATATCGATGGCTGACGGATGCAGTTGCTCCAGGTAAGCGAGCCATTCGGCCAGAGAACGTGCTGTCATGCCGTGGCCGGGAGACGGGCCGGACTCGGCATCCCCATGAACTGGGCAAGCAGCGCAGCCAGGCGCGGACGAAGCTCGGCGCGAGGAATGATCAAATCGATGGCGCCATGATCCAGCAGGAACTCACTGCGCTGGAAGCCCTCAGGCAGCTTCTCCCGCACTGTCTGCTCGATGACCCGCGGACCGGCAAAACCGATCAGCGCCTTGGGCTCGGCGACAATCACGTCACCCAGCATCGCCAGACTGGCAGACACGCCACCGTAGACCGGATCGGTCAGCACCGAGACGAAGGGAATCCCCTCCTCCCTCAGTCGCGCCAGCACGGCGGACGTCTTGGCCATCTGCATCAGAGAGATCAGTGCTTCCTGCATACGCGCACCGCCGGAAGCAGAGAAGCACACCAGCGGGCAACGCTGTTCCAGAGCGACATTGGCGGCGCGAACGAAGCGCTCGCCTACGATGGCCCCCATGGAACCGCCCATGAAATTGAACTCGAAGGCACAAGCCACGACGGGCATGCCTTGCAACGTACCGCGCATGGACACGAGTGCATCCTTTTCGCCGGTCTGCTTCTGCGCGGCAGTCAGACGATCCTTGTATTTCTTGCTATCGCGAAACTTGAGACGGTCGACCGGTTCGAGCTCCCCCCCCAGCTCCTCACGCCCCTCGGCATCCAGAAAGATGTCCAATCGGGTCCGTGCATCGATGCGCATGTGGTGGTTGCACTTCGGGCAGACATCGAGCGTCTTTTCCAGCTCCGGCTTATAAAGCACGGCATCGCAGGAAGGGCACTTGTGCCAGAGCCCTTCCGGCACAGAGCTTTTCTTCACTTCGGAACGCATGATCGAAGGGATCAGCTTGTCTACCAACCAGTTGCTCATGCTTTCTTCTCCACAGCTTTCACGCCCGGACGCGACAATTCCTGAATGCGTCCCAGAGCAAATTCATGATTGCGGCCAATGTCAGGGCCGGCCCGGCAAATCTGCAACGACTCGCCACAGCGACGCCTACCGCCAACATCGGCCACCTGAGCGACTGCACGGTCGCAATGGCACGAAACCAAAAAACTCGATGCCCCAACAGCGTTGAACCATCGACAACGACAACCACCGAAGCCCGAGATGGCATCACGCTAGTGGACGGCTGCGAAACCAAAGCCGTCACATGCCACCGCGGCTACTCGAAACCGCCGCGAAAATTAAACTGAGACGCTTCGCTACCGGCAATTCCGGACAGCCGCGACAAAAGCACGAATCCTCTCGGGGTCCTTCACCCCCCGACTCGACTCGACCCCACCACTGACATCGACGGCATACGGACGGACCTGGGCGATGGCTGCGCCGACATTCCCGGCCGTCAGCCCCCCGGCCAGAATCACCGGCCTGGACAAACCGGCCGGCACAAGAGACCAGTCGAATGCTTCACCTGTCCCCCCCGGCACTCCGGGCACGTAGGTATCGAGGAGGATGCCGGACGCCTTTCCATAACACGCAACGGCAGCAGCGATATCATCGCCAGGCTTCACTCTCAGCGCCTTGATGAAGGGGCGATGGAACCCTTCGCAATCCGACGGGGACTCGTCACCATGAAATTGCAGAAGGTCCAGCGGCACGGCATCGAGAATCTCGTTCAACTCGCGCCGGGAGGCATTGACAAACAAGCCTACCGTCGTCACGAAAGGAGGTATCGCAGCGATAATGGCCCGGGCCTGCTGAATCGTTACCACGCGCGGACTTTGCGGATAGAAAACCAAGCCAATGGCATCGGCGCCCGCCTCGGCAGCGACCAGCGCATCCTCGACCCGGGTAATTCCACAAATTTTGCTGCGAACGGCTGTCAACGTGTTGCCACCTCAAAAGAAAGGCTCGATGGTAACAAATGCCCTTCTATGCGTCAGCCCGCCAGCAGAGGCAATCCCGAGAGGAAATGTGGCCCGATGTAACGCTCCGGCAGATCGAACTCTTCGGGATATTCCACCTGTACGAGATAAAGCCCATAAGGATGGGCGGTTACGCCGCCAGCCCGTCGATCACGAGCATCGAGAACCTCACGCACCCACCCGACAGGCCGCTCTCCCGCCCCGATGGTCATGAGAACCCCTGCGATATTGCGCACCATGTGATGCAGGAAAGCATTGGCGCGTATATCCAGAACGATGAAACATCCCTGCTGCAGGACATGCAGATGATGAACCGTCTTGACCGGCGACTTCGCCTGGCACTGAACCGCACGGAAGGACGTGAAGTCATGCGTACCAATCAGACACTGGGCGGCATCGCGCACACGTTGCACGTCCAGCGGGCGATGATTCCAGGTGACCTCCTCCGCCATGTGGGCCGGGCGGATCTGATCGTTGTAGATCACATACCGATAGCGCCGAGCAAATGCCTTGAAACGCGCATGGAAGTGACTCGGCATCGGCTGGGCCCAGGTCACACTGATATCCGGGGGGAGATTGGCATTCCCCCCCATGACCCACGCCTTCAATGGGCGCTCGACGGTTGTGTCGAAATGCACCACTTGGCCACTGGCATGCACGCCAGCATCGGTTCGGCCTGCACAAACGACTGAAACCGGCTCAGCCGCCACTTTCGATAGCGCGCGTTCCAGCGCCTCCTGAACAGACGGAACACCAGCCTCCTGACGCTGCCATCCGCGGTAACGGGCACCCTTGTACTCGATGCCCAGTGCAATCCTGGAAACGCCAGCGGCAGCCATTTCGGCTGCCGCTGCGGGAAGTACCTCAGTCATGAATCAGGCAAGACGGGCGAGCAATTCGCGCGCTTCCTGCTGCTGGATGTCGCTACCCTCCGAAATCACTTCGTCGAGAATGTCACGAGCCCCTTCGGCATCGCCCATATCGATATAAGCGCGCGCCAAGTCGAGCTTAGTGGCGGTTTCGTCGGTTCCGGCAAGGAAATCGAAATCATCATCCGCATCCAGATCGGCCACATTCGGCGTGCTGGCCGCCGGCTTAACCGGCTCCCCAACATCCGCCTGCGGTTCGAGGCTGTCGGCAAACGCTTCGAGCTCGGCGTTGACCTCATCGAGCTGAGCCGCGAAATCATCAGCCTCCGGCTTGGCAGCGGCAGGAGCTTCATCGGCTACTGACAGATCGAAGTCGGCAGGAAGATCGAACTCACTCGCCGCTTTCTCTTCCGGCAGTTCCAGCGTCGGCAGCTCGACAGACGGCCCTGCACTGGCAACGGCAGGCTCGTCGTCCAGGGAGAGCAGGAAATCATCTTCTTCGATTGCCGGGGCCTTGCTTTCCTCGTCCAGGTCCAGGCTGAAGTCCGCCAGATCGTCACCGAGCCCCAAGGCAGTTCCGCTCGCCGGCTCATCCGCAAAGTCCAGGCCGAAATCGAGGCTTTCATGGGAGGTCGAAGCGGCTGGCGCAGTATCGAGCCCGAAGTCGAGATCGGAATCCAGGCTCAGGTCATCGAGACCGAGATCATCGGAAACCGGTGCAGGTGCAGCCGAGCTTTTCAGATCACGCTCAAGGTCCGCCTCAAGGTCATCCAGGCTGAGATCGAAAGCATCGTCCAGATTCCCCTGAGTAGCGGGGGCCGCGGCCTGTGCCGGCTCGTCCAGCGTGAGATCATCCAGATCGAAGCTGTCGAAATCGTCTGCCGCCGCAGCAGCGGCCATGCCGCCTGCCAGAGCGACCATTGCTGGGTACTTGGCCTTAAGCTGTTCGACTTCCTGGCCCGCCCCGCCGATCTCGCGCAGTTCGTTTTCCTGACGAGCGAAACCTTCACGATCGCCCAGTTCCGCATAGACCTCCATGAGCTTGAGGCGAAGGTCCTTGCGATGAGGCTCGTCATTGATTGCGTTCTGCAGAAGCTCAGCCGCCTGATTGAAACGACCATAGGCGATATAAATGTCAGCCTCACCCAGCGCATCGCTGGTTTGCGCCGTTACGCGCTCTTCCTGCTGAGCCTGCGCGACCGGGGAACGCTCGAGGTCGGCTTCCAGATCCGCGAAACTGTTCTCGGGAAGCTCCGACTCGCTATCGAACGCATTATCGCCATCCTCATTCAGGGAAAGACTGTTCTGCAGCTCAGCCTCCTTCATGGCGTTGCGCCGCGACAACACCATCAAGCCGACCAGGAGCAGCAGTAACGCGCCACCACCAATGATGCCGAGCAGCATAGGATTGCCCAGAAGATCATCGATGAAGCTCGTGGGCTGAGGCTCTTCTACAACCGGCTTCGGAGCCGGGGCTGCAGGAGTCGGCTTGGCCGGCTGGGCAGAGGGAGCCGATGCCGGCGGCTTAACGGCATCAGCCGGCTCACTGGCCGGCTGCTGTACGTTGGTCTGAGGAGCCGCGCCGGGTTCGGCGGCCGGCTCCTCACTGTAGTTGTAGTCAGGAGCCGCAGGGGTCGGCGGAGTCGCCGGTGCCTCAGCCGCAGGTGGAGCCGATTGCTCCGGCGAAGCAGGTGCTGCCGCCTCGGGCTTGGGCTCGTCCGCCCCTCCGGCCCCGGCCTTGCCCTGGTTAGCCAAGTCGGCTTGCATTTTCGCGAGTTGGTCATCCTTCAACTGGATCAGTCGCTGCAGTTTTTCCAGTTGGCTCTGAAGATCCTCCATCCGGCTCTTCAGTTCTTCATTCTCACGCCGCGTGGAATCCAGGCTCTCCTGAGTTACCGCCAACTTATCGGCAAGGGCCTTGCTATCGCCACCAGTACCTTTGTCACCTTTGGCGGCTGCTTTACCGGTATCACCCGAGACCAAGCGCAGACTGTCCTTGCTTTCTACCCGAGCCGGCGCAGCACCGGCAGTATCACGCTTGGTGGCATCGAGCTGCCGGGTTCCCGCAACGACACTTCGCCCTTCGCGCCATGCGGTATTTTGCGCAGCGACCTGCGCAATCGCCTCGCTCTGCGAACGGCTGCGAACCTGCTGCTCATCGGGCAAGCGAAGGACCTGGCCGCTCTTGAGACGGTTGATATTGCCGCCAACGAAGGCATCCGGGTTGAGATCCTGGATGGCCAGCATGGCCTGGTGGACGGAACCGCCCGGTACACGCTGGGCGATATCCCAGAGGGTGTCGTTGGAGCTGGTCCGGTATTCGTTGCCACTCAGCGAAGCAGGTGCCGGACGACTGGCGCCGGACGACTGCGTAGCCGGTGCTGCCGGGCGCGGAGCAGGCGTCGCGGCAGGACGCGGTGCAGAAGAGGCAACCGGCAATTGCGGAGCGACGGCTGGTGTCGACGGTGCGTACAGCGGCGGGTCCAGCAACAGTGTGTATTCGCGCAGAAGACGACCGTTCGGCCAGAGCACTTCGACCAGGAAATTCAGGTAGGGCTCGCGAACCGGTTTGCTGGAGGTCACCCGGATAACGCTCTTGCCGTTCGGCTTAAGCACCGGCGTGAATTTGAGGTCGGTCAGGAAATACTGGCGATCGACACCAGCCTTGTTGAATTCCTCAGGAGAGGCCAGGTTGGGAATCACTTCATTGGTGCTCAGATCCCGAACTTCCAACAACTCGATTTCCGCGACCAATGGCTGGTTCAGCGCGGACTGCAGGGTCACTTCCCCTAGCCCCAGCGCATGCGCCATACCGGAGGACAGCGCCGAAGCAGCTGCAATTGCCAGCACCAGTTTGCGAACCCGAACCATAGCGTTATCCCTTGTTTTAACTTTTTTCTCGATATTCGAGAGGGTCTTAATAGTCGCCGCCTGCCATCCTCACGGACGTTCCCCGCCAGCGAACAGCTAAGCCAGTATTGCCAACCTAGAATAGTTCTTCAAATTTCAGGTAAGTATCTTTGACAGATAGTCTTTTATCAATAACTCACCCAACTGCACTGCATTCAGAGCGGCGCCTTTTCGTACGTTATCAGACGCAATCCACAAATTGAGTTCATGGGGATTGCCTAGCCCGCAACGCAGCCTTCCGACATAGACGACATCCTGGCCGACAGCATCTCCGACCACCGTCGGATAGTCCGGAGACTCTACCCGCTCGATGCCTTGAGCGTCATCGAGTGCCGCACAGATTGCCTGCAAGTCGATCACTTTTTCGCTACGCAGCATCACACTCAAGCTATCGCCGAAGAAGACCGGAGCCTGCACGCAAGTAGCCGAAACGTCCAGCGCAGAAATTCGAAACATCTGCTTCAACTCGGACACCATGCGTTTTTCAAGAAGCGCATGGCCTTCCGAATCCACTTCACCCACCTGAGCCAATAGATTGAAGGCAGCCTGCCGATCGAAGAAGCGCGGCTCCAGCGGGCGGGCATTCAACAATTCGGCCGTCTGACGCGCAAGTTCATTTACCCCCTCACGCCCCAAGGTGGAAACCGACAGACAAGCCATGGCACAGACCTGGCGCAGATCGAGCAAAGGGTGCAACGGAGCCAACGCCGTTGCCAGGGCGACCACAGGAGCGCAAGGGCTGGTCAGACGATACGGCGCTTTGAGCCCCGCCAGGACGTCGGCATTGACTTCCGGTACCACCCGGATCGCATCGTCGAGCGATAAGGCACCGGACAGATCGATGAAAGAGCAGCCCGCCTCAGAAGCACGCGAGGCGTACTCTCGTGTAACGGCCGGGCTACCCGCGAAGAAGGCCAGACGAACCTGGGAAAAATCGAACCCGTCGAGGGCACGCACGCGCAGGTTCTTACCCCTGAAGGGCACGGATTGGCCTGCGGAGTCGCCACTGGCGAGCAGGTGCAAGGTGGAAACCGGGAAATCGCGCTCTTCGAGGAGCTGAACGAGGGCTTCGCCGACAGTGCCGGTGGCGCCGATCACGGCAATATCGAAGGACTGGCTCATGGTCTGCCTCTGAGAGATAAAACGGAGAGGCACTTTATAGAGGAAAGGGCGGCAGCGAAA
>NZ_BDAC01000016.1 GCF_002091635.1 Pseudomonas indica NBRC 103045
AAGCTGCAAGCGTCTTGGGTCACCCCTGCAACGTCAAGCCGCTTGCAGCCGGCAGCTTCAGCGATCTATTACCGCTCCAGCAGGATGCGCAGCATGCGGCGCAGCGGTTCCGCCGCACCCCAGAGCAACTGGTCGCCCACCGTGAAGGCGCCCAGATATTGGGAGCCCATGTTCAGTTTGCGCAACCGGCCTACGGGAACACTCAGAGTGCCGGTTACAGCAGTCGGGGTCAGTTCGCGCATGCTAATCTCGCGCTGGTTCGGCACCAGTTTCACCCAAGGGTTGTGCTGGCTGATCATGCCTTCGATGTCGGCAATCGGCACATCCTTGTTCAACTTGATGGTCAGCGCCTGGCTGTGGCAACGCATCGCGCCGATACGGACGCAGATACCGTCCACCGGGATCGGGCTCTTGAAGCGGCCGAGAATCTTGTTGGTTTCGGCCTGGCCTTTCCACTCTTCGCGGCTCTGGCCGTTCGGCAGTTCCTTGTCGATCCAGGGAATCAGGCTGCCGGCCAGCGGCACGCCAAAGTGCTCGGCAGGGAACGCTTCGCCGCGCATGGCCTCCGCCACTTTACGATCGATATCCAGGATGGCACTGGCCGGGTTGGCCAGGTCATCGGCCACCGAGCCGTTGATCGCGCCCATCTGCTTGATCAGCTCGCGCATGTTCTGCGCGCCGGCACCGGATGCCGCCTGGTAGGTCATGGCACTCATCCATTCGACCAGCCCGGCCTCGAACAGACCGCCGAGCGCCATCAGCATCAGACTGACGGTGCAGTTGCCCCCGATGTAGTTCTTCACGCCGTCGTTCAGCGACTGGTCGATCACCTTGCGGTTGACCGGATCGAGGACGATCACCGCGTCGTCCTGCATGCGCAGGCTGGACGCCGCATCGATCCAATAGCCCTGCCAGCCGGCCTCGCGCAGCTTGGGGAAAACCTCGTTGGTGTAGTCGCCACCCTGGCAGGTCAGGATCACATCCAGGGTTTTCAGCTCATCGATGCTGTAGGCATCCTTCAACGGGGCAATATCCTTGCCCACGGCAGGCCCCTGCCCACCGACGTTGGAGGTGGTAAAGAACACCGGCTCGATCAGGTCGAAATCCCGCTCTTCCAGCATCCGCTGCATGAGCACGGAACCGACCATGCCGCGCCAACCGATCAGACCTACACGCTTCATGACGACTACACCTTTCAAGAAAAAGTGGGCCGCCGGCTTACCGGCGGGCCCAAGAGATTACAGATTCCGCAGCGCCGCGACTACCGCATCGCCCATCCCGACGGTACCGACCTTGGTGGTGCCCTCGGAGTAGATGTCGCCGGTACGCAGCCCTTGATCCAACACCACGCTGACCGCACGTTCAATGGCATCGGCTGCATCGCTCTGGCTGAAGCTGTAACGCAGCATCATCGAGACCGACAGAATGGTCGCCAACGGGTTGGCGATACCCTGCCCCGCGATGTCGGGAGCAGAACCGTGGCACGGCTCGTACATGCCCTTGTTGTTCGCATCCAGCGAAGCCGAAGGCAGCATGCCGATAGAACCGGTGAGCATGGAAGCCTCATCCGACAGAATGTCGCCGAACATGTTGTCGGTGACCACCACGTCGAACTGCTTCGGCGCGCGCACCAGTTGCATGGCGGCGTTGTCCACGTACATGTGGCTCAACTCGACGTCCGGATAATCCTTGGCCACTTCCTCTACGACCTCGCGCCACAACTGGCTGGAAGCCAATACGTTGGCCTTGTCCACCGAGCACAGTTTCTTGCCGCGCACACGCGCCATGTCGAAACCGACCCGGGCGATGCGGCGAATTTCGCTCTCGCTGTACGGCAAGGTATCGAAAGCCTGACGCTCGCCGTTCTCCAGCACGCGGGTTTCGCGCGGCTGGCCAAAATAGATGCCGCCGGTCAGCTCGCGGACGATGAGGATATCCAGGCCCGCAACCACTTCCGGCTTGAGCGTCGAAGCCTCCGCCAGTTGAGGATAGAGAATGGCCGGCCGCAGGTTGGCGAACAGCCCCAGCGCCGAGCGAATCTTCAGCAGGCCGCGCTCAGGACGGATATCGCGCTCTAGCTTGTCCCATTTGGGCCCGCCGACTGCACCGAGCAATACGGCGTCGGCCGCCTTGGCACGGGCCAGCGTCTCGTCAGCCAACGGTACGCCGTGCTTGTCGATAGCGGCGCCGCCAATCACGTCATGGCTCAGTTCGAAGCCGAGCTGGAACTTGTCGTTGGTCAGCTCCAGTACCTTCACCGCTTCGGCCATGATCTCCGGGCCGATGCCGTCGCCGGGAAGAATCAGAATCTGCTTGCTCATTGAATCCTCTCGATTGATGGTCGGACCGACGCTCAGGCGCCGATCCGCTCTCCATAGATTGCCGCGATGCGCTCATCCTGCTCGCAGGCGGAAAAGTGTTCCCACTCGATGCCATTGACGTCCGGCGTACTGGTAAAGCCTTCCGCGTCGTCGTCCTCGAACCCTACATGGCGCAGCATTCCAGCGCGCTCGGGCATCTGGTTGATCGAGAAGTTAAGTATCCCGGTACGCCACATGGCGTATTTACCCGGCACCACCACAGTCGCGGGCTGGCCAAGGCGACGATCGTAATCGGCGATGGACGCGTCGAGATCGGCCACCGCCAGCGCAATATGGAAGCGCCTCATGGTGTTCGCCTCAGGCTTCGCGAAACAGCCAGGGGCTGCGTTGCCGGTAACTTTCCTCGAAGCCCTTGATCGCATCGGCATCCTGCAAGGTAAGGCCGATATCGTCCAGACCATTGAGCAGGCAGTGTTTGCGGAAAGCGTCGACCTCGAAGGCGTACTGCTTGCCGTCCGGGCGCGTCACGGTCTGCGCCGCGAGGTCCACGGTCAACCGATAGCCCTCTGTGGCCTCGCATTGCTGGAACAGCTCGTCCACGTCGCTCTCGGCGAGGATGATCGGCAGCAGGCCGTTCTTGAAGCTGTTGTTATAGAAGATGTCGGCGAAGCTCGGCGCGATGATCGCGCGGAAGCCGTACTCGTCCAGGGCCCAAGGCGCATGCTCACGGGACGAACCACAGCCGAAGTTCTCGCGGGCGAGCAACACGCTGGCACCCTGGTAGCGCGGAAAATTCAGCACGAAGTCCGGGTTGATCGGACGCTTGGAGTTGTCCTGGTTGGGCTGGCCGACATCCAGGTAACGCCATTCGTCGAACAGGTTCGGACCGAACCCGGTGCGCTTGATCGACTTCAGGAACTGCTTGGGAATGATCTGATCGGTATCGACGTTGGCGCGATCGAGCGGTGCGACGAGACCAGTGTGTTGGGTAAAGGCTTTCATGTCGGTCTCCTCAGGCCTGCATCAATTCACGCACATCGACGAAATGCCCAGCCACCGCGGCAGCGGCGGCCATCGCCGGGCTCACCAGGTGGGTCCGGCCACCGGCGCCCTGGCGGCCTTCGAAGTTGCGGTTGGAGGTGGAGGCGCAATGCTCGCCGCTCTCCAGGCGATCCGGGTTCATCGCCAGGCACATCGAGCAGCCCGGCTCACGCCATTCGAAACCGGCCTCGATGAAGATCTTGTCCAGCCCTTCCTGTTCGGCCTGCGCCTTGACCAGACCGGAGCCCGGCACCACCAGCGCCTGCTTGACAGTCGGAGCGACCTTGCGGCCCTTGGCGACTTCCGCCGCGGCACGCAGGTCTTCGATACGCGAGTTGGTGCAGGAGCCGATGAAAACGCGATCCAGCGTGATGTCGGTGATCGGCTGATTGGCCGCCAGGCCCATGTATTTCAGGGCACGGACAATCGAATCGCGCTTGACCGGATCGGCCTCGGCAGCGGGGTCGGGCACGCGCTGATCGACCGCGACCACCATTTCCGGCGACGTCCCCCAGCTGACCTGCGGTTTGATGTCTTCCGCACGCAACTCGACCACGGTATCGAAATGCGCGTCCGGATCGGATACCAGTCCGCGCCACTGCGCCACGGCCTGTTCCCAGAGCGCCCCCTTGGGCGCGAAGGGACGACCTTCGACGTAGGCGATGGTCTTCTCGTCCACCGCCACCAGCCCCACACGAGCACCGGCTTCGATGGCCATGTTGCAGATGGTCATGCGGCCTTCCATGGACAGGTCACGGATGGCACTGCCGGCAAACTCCAGGGCATGACCGTTGCCACCGGCGGTACCGATCCGACCGATAACGGCCAGGACGATATCCTTGGCGGTGACGCCGAGCGGCAGCTTGCCCTCGACGCGCACCTGCATGTTCTTCATCTTCTTCGCCACCAGGCACTGGGTAGCCAGCACATGCTCGACCTCGGAAGTGCCGATGCCATGGGCCAGGGCACCGAAGGCGCCATGCGTGGAGGTATGCGAGTCGCCGCATACCACGGTCATGCCCGGCAGCGTGGCGCCCTGCTCCGGCCCGACCACATGGACGATGCCCTGGCGCACGTCGTTCATCTTGAATTCGAGGATGCCGAAATCGTCGCAATTCTCGTCCAGGGTCTGGACCTGGATGCGCGAGACTTCGTCAGCGATGGCGTCGAGGCCACCCTTGCGCTCCGCCTGGGTGGTCGGCACGTTGTGATCCGGCGTGGCGATGTTGGCGTCGATCCGCCACGGCTTGCGCCCGGCCAGTCGCAGCCCTTCGAACGCCTGCGGAGAAGTCACCTCATGGAGAATGTGGCGATCGATGTAGATCAGCGATGAGCCATCGTCGCGCCGCTTCACCTCATGCATGTCCCAGAGCTTGTCGTAGAGCGTTTTGCCAGCCATCAGCCTATCCCTCATCAGCGTGTTTCTATGCCCTCAGGGCTTGTGGGGATGATCCTAAGGACTTGCATTGAATAACTCAAATTCATATTTTTCATTCAAAGCATTCCCATGCGGAATACACCACATACCCTTCAACCTGTGTCTCCCGGAGCATCCATGGATCTCGCCAGCCTCAACGCCTTTATCGCCATTGCCGAGACGGGCAGCTTCTCGGAGGCGGGCGAACGGCTGCACCTGACCCAGCCGGCCGTCAGCAAACGCATCGCGGCGTTGGAACAGCAACTCGGCGTCCGCCTGTTCGACCGCCTCGGCCGCCAGGTAAGCCTCACCGAGGCCGGACGCGCACTCCAACCACGCGCCTACCAGATTCTCGGCGTACTGGACGACACCCGCCGGGCGCTTTCCAACCTGAACGGCGAGATCGGCGGCCGTCTGACGCTGGCTACCAGTCACCACATCGGCCTTCACCGCCTGCCGCCCCTGCTCCGTGCCTTTACCCGGGCACACCCTCAGGTGGCCCTGGATATCCAGTTCCTCGATTCCGAAGTGGCTTATGAAGAAGTCCTGCATGGCCGCGCCGAGCTGGCGGTGATCACCCTGGCGCCGGAAACCCACGCCACGGTCAAGGCGGTGCCGGTCTGGGACGATCCTCTCGACTTCGTCGCGGCGCCGGAACATCCCCTGGCCCGGAACTCGGCCATTGGACTACCGGATATCGCCCGGCATCCGGCAGTCTTTCCCGGCGGCAACACCTTCACCCATCACATCGTACGGCGGCTGTTCGAGGCCGAAGGCCTGACGCCGAACATCGCCATGAGCACCAACTACCTGGAGACCATCAAGATGATGGTGTCCATCGGACTGGCCTGGAGTGTGCTGCCGCGCACCATGCTGGACGATCAGGTGGCACGCCTGCCGTTGCCGGGCATCCAGCTCAGCCGGCGGCTCGGCTATATCCTGCACACGGAACGGACCCTGTCGAACGCTGCCAAAGCCTTCATGGCCCTGCTCGATGAGCAGCGCAGCGGCCTTGCATGGGAATAGTGGCAACGGCTAACGTGAAGCCAGGACGAACGAGCTGGCGACCGGAGCGTTTCAGATCGGCCGCCATACCTATGAACAGCAGATGGGCCACCGATGGCCAAACCCACTGACCGCACGCCTCCACTCCCCTACATTCCGGCACTCGACCCTGCGGAGTTCGAACAGACCTGGCAAGACGCGCCACGCCTGCTCGCCGCACTGAACGGTGCCCGGTTGGGGGCCTGGTCGTGGGACATCGAAAACGGGCAGGTCAGTTGGTCGCGCGGCGCCCAGGCGCTGTTCGGGCTGGACCCGCGGCGCCCATTGAGCCAGCGGGTCGACTACATCGACCTGATCCCCGAAGAAGACCGCGCCGCGGTGATGCGCTCCTTCCAGGCGGTGCTGACCGGTGCCCCGGAAACCCACTCGCTACGCCACCGTATTCGCTGGCCGGACGGCAGCCTGCACTGGCTGGAAATCAGCGGCCGCCTGCAGCCGGAAAGTGATCGCCCGATGATGATCGGCGTGATCCGCGACATTACCCTGCAGCGGGCCCAGGAGAGTGCGCTGGAAGAAAGCCAGGAGCGCCTGACCCTGGCGCTGGAGTCCGCCGACCTGGGCACCTGGGACTGGCACATTCCCAGCGGCATGCTCTACGGCTCCGCTCGCGCGGCGAACCTGCACGGATTACCGGCGGAGCCCTACCACGGCGACTTCAACCAGTTCTTCCGGCATGTTCCGGAGGAAGACCGTGAGTTCATGCGCCAGGTCTACAAGGAACTCCTGGCGGGCAAGCGCCAGGAATACCAGATCACCTACCGGATGAACCTGAGCGCCGGCGATGTGCATCACCTGGAGAGCACCGCCCGCCTCTACCGCGACGAGGCCGGGCAGCCGCTGCGCATGGCCGGCATCATCATCGACATCACCGAACGGGTGCTGCGCGAACAGCGCCTGGCAGCCTCGGAGGAGAAATTCGTCACCCTCTTCCAGGCCAGCCCGGAACCCATTTGCGTCACCCGCCTCAGCAACGGCGAATTCATCGAGATCAACCCCAGCTTCAGCGAAACCTTCGGCTGGCAGCCGGAGGACATCGTCGGCCGCAACGCGCCCGAGATCGGCTTCTGGGTCGACCTGGAGCAGCGCCGCGCGCTCTACGAACGACTGCACCGGCAGCAGGGCCTGGATAACGTCGAGGCGCGCTTTCGCACCAAGGATGGCCGCGAGCTGACCTGCATGGTCTCCACCCGCTTCATCCACGTGGAGCGTCAGCCCTGCATCACCACCACCTTTCGCGATATCACCGAGCATCAGCGCGCCGAAGCCGCGCTCAAGGCCAGCGAAGAGAAATTCGCCAAGGCGTTCCACTCCAGCCCGGACGCGATCACCATCACCGAGCGGGACACGGCCCGCTATATCGAGGTCAACGAGGGTTTTTCCCGCCTGACCGGCTACCGGCCGGAAGAAGTGATCGGCCGCACCGCCTACGAGATGAATGTCTGGGCCGACCCGACTGAACGCGCCTTGCTGCTGGAAAAACTGCAGCGCGACGGCCGCGTGCACCACTTGGAGATGCACGGCCAGCACCGTGACGGCAGCGTCCGGGTCGTGGAGGTATCGGTCGAACCGATCAACCTGGAAGGCACCGACTGCCTGCTTCTCACCGCCCGCGACATCAGCGAACTGAAAAACGCGCAGGCGCAGATCCATCACCTGGCCTATCACGACTCGCTGACCAACCTGCCCAACCGAGCCCTGCTGATCGACCGCCTGACCCAGCAGATCTCGCTGCTGAAGCGCCACGACCTGCGGGGTGCCCTGCTGTTCCTCGATCTGGATCACTTCAAGCACATCAACGACTCGCTGGGCCACCCGGTCGGCGATGCCGTGCTGAAGATGGTCACGGCGCGACTGGAAGCCAGCGTACGCCTGGAAGATACGGTGGCCCGGCTGGGAGGCGATGAGTTCGTCGTACTGCTTTCCGGCCTCGAAGGCAAACGCTCCGAAGTGACGCGGCACGTGCGCCAGATCGCCGACAAGCTGCGCAAGCTGCTGGCCGAACCCATGCTGCTCGACGGCCAGCGCCTGCAGGTCACGCCAAGCATCGGCATCGCTCTCATTCCCGACCACGGCAAGACGCCCGCAGACCTGCTCAAGCGCGCCGACATCGCCCTCTACCGCGCCAAGGATTCCGGCAGGAACGCCATTCAGCTGTTCCGCACCACCATGCAGGAAGCCGTCAGCGAGCGGCTGCGCCTGGAGAACGATCTGCGCCTGGCGGTCACCCGTGGCGAATTCGAGCTGTATTTCCAACCGCAGGTGGACGCCCGCAGCAACGCCATCGTCGGCGCCGAAGCCCTGATTCGCTGGCAGCACCCGAGCCTTGGCCAGCAGTCGCCGGCCCTGTTCATCCAGCTACTGGAGGAAAGCGGACTCATCCTGGAGGTCGGCGCCTGGATCCTCAGCGAAGCCAGCCAGATCTGCGCCCAACTGCTCCAGGATGGCTTGGTGGACGAGGACGACTTCAGCCTCTGCATCAACATCAGTCCGCGCCAGTTCCGCCACAACGACTTCGTCGAGCGGGTGGAAACCTGTCTGACCCGCAGTGGCGTGCCCAAGCAGATGGTGACCCTGGAAATCACCGAAGGCATCGTGATTCAGAACCTCGAGGACACCATCGCCAAGATGCATCGCCTCAAGCGCCAGGGTGTCAGCTTCGCGATGGACGACTTCGGCACCGGTTATTCCTCGCTGACCTACCTCAAACGGCTGCCGGTGGACGTGCTGAAGATCGACCAGTCATTCGTCCGCGATGCCACCACGGACCCCAACGATGCCGAGATCATCCGCGCCATCGTGGCCATGGCGCGCAGCCTGGGGCTGGAAATGATCGCCGAAGGCGTCGAGCAAGCCGACCAGTTGGACTTTCTCCAGCAGCAGGGCTGCCATCTCTACCAGGGCTACCTGTTCAGCAAGCCCTTGCCCCTCAATGAATTCCGCGCCCTGCTGGTTCGCAAACCGGAACAATCGGTGCAAGCCTGAACGAAAAAGGGCGCCATCGCTGGCGCCCCTTTGACAGGTGAATATCAGTGTTCCAGAGCCGGCAATTCGCCGCCGATCGGGATGCGCTTCGGCTTGGCTTCTTCGGGCACATTGCGCACCAGATCGATGTTCAGCAGGCCGTTGACCAGCGCTGCCCTCTTGACTTCGATGTGGTCGGCCAGACGGAACGACAGCTTGAACGCGCGCTGGGCGATGCCCTGGTGCAGATAGGTGACGTTCTCGTCGCTGCGATCGCGCTTGCCGCCACTGACCGTCAGCACGCCGCGCTCGACCTGCAACTCCAGATCGGCTTCCTGGAAGCCGGCAGCCGCGACGACGATGCGGTACTCGTCATTACCGTGCTTTTCGATGTTGTAGGGCGGGTACGAACTGCCCGCGTCATTGCGCAGGGCCGCTTCGAACAGATCGTTGAACCGGTCGAAACCGATGGACTGACGGAACAACGGAGCCATGGAAAATGCAGTGCTCATAACTAATCTCCTGATTTCAGCGAGTGGTTACTTGCGGGACCCGCTAGCGGCATCCCGCATGGTCCTAGATAGGGACAGCCGAATGGATTTCAAGGGCATCCGCACAACGAGGGGTTTATGTCGAAAGTCATGCTGATCACAGGGGCGAGCCGGGGCATCGGCGCCGCCACCGCCCGCCTCGCCGCCGCACAGGGCTATGCGCTGTGCCTCAATTACCGGGAACGCCGCGAAGCGGCCGAGGCGCTGCTGCGCCAGCTCGAAGCCTCGGGGACCGAGGCGATTGCCGTGGCCGCCGATGTCGCGGACGAGGAACAGGTGATGCGTCTCTTCGAGCGCCTGGACCAGGCCTTCGGCCGCCTGGACGTGCTGGTCAACAATGCCGGCCTGCTGGAGCCCCAGGCACGGCTGGAGCAGATGGACGCCGCGCGCCTGCAGCGTGTCTTCGGCGCCAACGTGATCGGCAGCTTCCTCTGCGCCCGCGAGGCGGTAAAGCGCATGTCCACCCGCCATGGCGGCCAGGGCGGCGCCATCGTCAATCTCTCCTCGATGGCTGCCCGTCTCGGTGCGCCCAACGAGTACATCGACTACGCCGCCGCCAAGGGCGCCATCGACAGCCTGACCATCGGCCTGGCCAAGGAGGTCGCGGCGGAGGGCATCCGGGTGAACGGGGTGCGCCCCGGCCTCATCCACACCGATATCCATGCCAGCGGCGGCGAACCGGGACGCATCGAGCGGCTCAAGTCCAGCGTGCCGCTGGGGCGCGGCGGCGATCCCGAGGAGGTGGCCCGGGCCATTCTCTGGCTGGCTGGCGACGAGGCGTCCTATACCACCGGCACCCTGCTCGACGTCAGCGGAGGCCGCTGAGGGTCACACCGCCGTCGCCAGGCCTGCGAGCGGATCGGAGATGCCCAGCAAGGCATCGATGCGCGCACAATCGCTTTCCCGGCGAACTTCGGCGAACAGCACCACCGCCTCCGGGTAGCTGCGGGTCAGCATGGCCAACCACTGCTTCAGGCGCCCCGGCGCGTAGCGTGGCGACAGCTTGCGCCGGGCCTGCAGCCAGAAGTCACGCAACAACGGCAGCAATTCGCCCCAGGTCATTTCCCAGGGCACCTGCCCTGCTCGTACGGCAGCGATCTGCCGGGCCAGGTCCGGGCGGGATACCAGGCCCCGGCCGAGCATGACGTCATCGACGCCGCTCACCTCACGGCAACGCCGCCAGTCGTCCAGGCTCCAGATTTCGCCGTTGGCGAACACCGGCACCTTGACCGCTTCCTGGACCCGCGCCACCCACTCCCAGTGGGCCGGCGGCCGGTAGCCCTCCGCCTTGGTCCGGGCGTGCACCACGATCTGCGCCGCGCCGCCATCAGCCAGGGCCCGCGCGCAGTCCAGCGCCCCGTCCGGGCTGTCGAAACCCAGGCGCATCTTCGCCGTGACCGGAAACTCCCGCGGCACCGCTCGCCGGACCTCGGAGATAATCGCATGGAGCAGCTCGGGCTCCTTGAGCAGCACTGCCCCACCCCGCGAGCGGTTCACCGTCTTTGCCGGGCAGCCGAAATTGAGGTCTATCACCGGCGCGCCCAGCTCGCAGGCAAAGGCGGCGTTTTCAGCCAGGCACACCGGATCGGAGCCGAGCAGTTGCACGCGCATGGGCGTGCCGGCACGGGTGCGCGATCCGACCGCCAGCTCCGGAGCCAGCTTATGGAAATGGGCGGCAGGCAGCAGGCGGTCGCAGACTCGGATGAATTCGGTCACGCACCAATCGATGCCGCCGACACGGGTCAGGACATCGCGAAGAATCTCGTCGACCAGCCCCTCCATGGGCGCCAGAGCGATCTGCATTCAGGCTTCTCGGAAGAAAAAGGCGCGTAGTTTACGGCGATCGCCGGGACGCGCAAATCCCGGCCGGCGGGATGGCTGCGGAGCTTCACCGAGTCGACGCGGTCTGCTCATAAAAGGCTACGGAAACACGTCATGAGAGCTATCGCATCCTTCGCCGCCCTGATACTGCCCCTGTTCACCACCGGCATTGCCGGCGGCGAATCCATTACTCCGGACAGCAGCGCACGGCTGATCGTCGAACGCGACAGCTCGTCAGCAAATGCCTGCGACATCGAGCTGTATGTGCAGAACAGGCTGGCCGCCCAGCTAGGCCCCGGAGAGCGGGCGGTACTGCAGGTCGCAGCGGGAGAAGTCTCGCTGGCGGTCACTCAGGCCAGCTCCGGCCCCTGTCTCGAGGCAGCTTCGCCCAGCCGCCCACAGTCCGCCCTGTTCGCACCGGGACAAACCCGGGCGTACCGGATCATGCAAGATGCCTCCGGTCTGTTTCTCTCTCCGGCTTCCGAATGAGCCTTAGAGTTCCAACGGATATGGCTGGATCAACGCCTGTCCATAACCCTCGACGAACTCCACCGGCATGCGCTTGGGCTTGCCACTGGACAGTTCGATGCAAACGAAGGTGGTCGATGCGCGCAGCAGAGTCGCCGCATCGGCCGGCCGCACCAACTGGAAACGCCGCTGCATCTTCACGCGCTGGTCCGACTCGACGATCCAGGTGGCCAGTTGCAGCTCGTCCCCTTCGTAGGCGGCGGCCAGGTAGTCGATCTCATGGCGCACCACCGCCATGGCGCGATCCAATCGGCGATATTCGCTCAGGTCCAGCCCCAGGCTCTGGGAATGACGCCATGCGCAACGCTCCAGCCAACTGACGTAGACCGCGTTATTGGCATGTCCGAGGCCATCGATGTCGTCCGTTTCGACACGGATATCGATCACGAAGGGGTTAGCAAGATCCCAGTTCATTTCACCGCTCCGGCTGGTGGCTATGGCCGGGGAGCGCACCGCTGGAACAGGCACTCCCGGGTTCGGCCGGCCATTCTAGGCGCTTGCCGCGCCCGAGACCAAGCGACGACGACCTGCAGGCCGGCCGACTGGTCCAAGTGCTACCCGAGTGGTCAGTGGCGGAAAGCGGGGTCTTCGCCGTCTATCCGCACGCACGCTTCCTGCCGATGAAGACCCGGGGGTTCGTGGACCATCTCGCCGAGGCGATCGCAGCTGAGTCCGGCGACACGTTTACCTCGCCTGGAAGAACGCATCCTGACGCAGCGCCGTCCCTCGAGCACCAGCTTGCTCTTCCAGCAGCTCCATGACCGCGCTCACTACGCGGGGATCGCCAAGAACCCGGTGATGCCCACCCGACTCCAGCAACAGCAGACGACTGTCGAACCAGTTTTCGTGGATTCGCTCCGCTTCGCTCGCCGGCACCATGGTGTCGTCGGCCGCATGGATCACCAGGCCTCGCATATCCAACTGATAGCGCGTCACGTCCAAGTGCGCGGCCGGCATACCGGCGTGTTGCTCGACCAGCCGGACGAAGTGCGCCCGAGCCAAGGGCGGCAGAGCCATGAAGCGGGCGAACTGGCGCAGCACGGTCAATATCCGGCTAGGCGTCCCGATGGTCACCACCGCCTCGCTACGCAACCCCAGCTGGGTTGCGAGCAGCACACTGGCACCACCCATGGAATGCCCGATCACCGCTTTCAGCGGCGGCAGCTCCCCGGCCGCTTCGAGCACAGCGCGAGCGAACAGGACCACACTGGCCTCCTGCCCCGGCGAGCGTCCATGGGCCGGTCCATCCAGCGCAACCACGGCGTAACCGGCCCGGATCAGCGCCTCGATCAGCGCGGCGAACTGCGTCGGCCGCCCTTCCCAGCCATGCATCAGCAAGACGGCGGGCCCGCTTCCCCAGCGCAGCGCGGACAGGCCAAAGCGCAGCGTTATGCGTTCCGCACTGCCCAGCAGCGGCAGCTCCCAACTCCGCGGAGGCAGATCGCGGGGCGTCATGAACTCGCGACGCATTTTGCTCGCCACCGCATGCGGAGCCACCCAACCCAAGGTGGCGTTGATACCGCGAACCCAGTTCAAGCTGCTCATCACAAGACCCTCATCGATTAACGGCGGACAGCGCTACCGCCTGGATGGGCGCCCAGCGGGCACCCGGTATGAAACCGAGCCTTCCCGGGCTCAAATCACTGCCGATTTCGCGGCCCGCAGTACCCGGTCGGACATCTCGCCCCGCCCCAGCGCCCGTGCCAGCACCAAACCACCCACCATCAACGCCATGTCCGCCAGGACCTTGTCGGCCTCCTCCGGGCTGTCGGCGAGTTCCGCCATGACCAACTCCAGATGCTCGGCCAATACGGCGCGAAAGCCTTCCGGCATATGCGCCAACTCGGCCAGCGAACTGGGAAGCGGACACGCCTCACCGGTTTCCGCATCGCGGTGCTTGCGTGAGAGATAGAACGCCGCCGCCAGGGCACGCCGCTCGGATGCCGGCAAGCTCCGGTCCAGCTCACCCATCAGGGCACGCCGCCGCCGGAGCGTCTGGCTGAAGGCCTCCAGCATCAGCGCATCCTTGCTTTCGAAGTGCGCGTAGAAGCCACCGACGGTCAAACCGGCCGCGCCCATCACGTCCCCTACGCTGGGTTCGGCCGGGCCACGCCGAGTAAGCGCGGCACTGGCGGCGGACAGGATGCGTTCGCGGGTCTGGGCTTTTTTGTCGTTCATGGGTGAGGCTCCAAAATATTACACCTGAAATATTATGCTCGTAATAAATTTTAGCAAGCCTTTGGGGAACGCCATTCGTCGCCGGATAAAACAGGAGAAAAAACAAAAGGGCCACCCTGACCGGATGACCCTTTAAAAGCCCGCATTGCGGGTTGGAAAAGTGGCGTCCCCTAGGGGACTCGAACCCCTGTTACCGCCGTGAAAGGGCGGTGTCCTAGGCCACTAGACGAAGGGGACGAAACCTTCGATGAACAAGACCGGCATAATCAGTCGGCCTTGCCGTGGATTGGTGGAGCTAGACGGGATCGAACCGTCGACCTCTTGCATGCCATGCAAGCGCTCTCCCAGCTGAGCTATAGCCCCGAATTTAACGTCTCGCGACTCGCGCTACCGTAGCAACACTGCTGGAATATGGCGTCCCCTAGGGGACTCGAACCCCTGTTACCGCCGTGAAAGGGCGGTGTCCTAGGCCACTAGACGAAGGGGACGAAACCTTCAAAACCAATCAACCTTCAGGCTGACCGTGGCACTCTCCCGAAGGAAAGTGGTGGAGCTAGACGGGATCGAACCGTCGACCTCTTGCATGCCATGCAAGCGCTCTCCCAGCTGAGCTATAGCCCCGTCTCGAGGACGGGGCGCATATTAGGGGGGCTCCCCTGGGCTGTCAACAGATTTTTTTCCGATCCCGAAAATTTTTTGCCATTAGAACAATTACTTAAGAGCACCGACGGAAAAAGAGTCAGCTCCGCCCTCTCCTTCCATCGGTGACTGCGGTCTACCGTGGCATCAGCCGATGGCAGCCAACAGCTTCTCCCACTCCTTGTTCTCTTTCTTCGACACACCACCGAGCAGTTCGATGGCCTGGCGCAGGCGGAAGCGGGTCAGGTCCGGCCCAAGGATTTCCATCGCATCCAGCACCGAAACGGAACTGGCCTGCCCGGTAATGGCAGCGAACATCAGCGGCATGGCGTCGCGCAGCTTCAGCTCGAGGTGCTCGACCACCGCCTGGATGCAGCTGGTGATCCGGTCCTTCTCCCACTGGCGCAGGGCTTCCAGCTTCCAGAGGATCAACTGCATCACCTGGCGCACCTGGTCGGGCGACAGCTTCTTGTGCTCGAACAGCCGGGCATCCAGCGGCACGCTGCCGGCGAAGAAGAAGCTGGCCAGCGGGGCGATATGGCTGAAGGTCTCCACCCGCCCCTGGACGTGCGGAGCGATCTTCATCAGATACTCGGGGTTCAACGCCCACTTCTGCACTTCGGCGGCGAAATCCTCGACGCTCAGCTCACGCAGCCACTGACCGTTCAACCAGGACAGTTTCTCCAGGTCGAAGATCGGCCCGCCCAGGGAAACCCGCTGGATATCGAAATGCTCGATCATCTCGGCGAGGCTGAACTTCTCGCGCTCGTCCGGCATCGACCAGCCCATCCGGCCCAGGTAGTTGAGCATCGCCTGGGGCAGGAAGCCCATGCGCTCGTAGAAAGTGATCGAAGTCGGGTTCTTGCGCTTGGACAGCTTGCTCTTGTCCGGATTACGCAGCAGCGGCATGTAGCAGAGCTTGGGCTGCTCCCAGCCGAAGTATTCGTAGAGCTTGATCAGCTTCGGTGCCGAAGGCAGCCATTCCTCGCCGCGCAACACATGGGTGATCCCCATCAGGTGGTCGTCCACCACGTTGGCCAGGAAGTAGGTCGGCAGGCCATCGGCCTTCATCAGCACCTGCATATCCATGCGGTCCCACGGGATCTCCACGTCGCCGCGGAGCATGTCCGGCACCACGCAGACGCCCTCGGTCGGGACTTTCATGCGCACCACGTTGGACTCGCCGGCCGCCAGGCGGCGGTTCACCTCCTCGGCGGACAGGTGCATGCAATGGCCGTCGTAGCGCGGGGTTTCCTTGCGCTCCATCTGCTCGGCGCGCAGCGCATCGAGGCGCTCGGGGGTGCAGAAGCAGTGGAAGGCATGGCCCTTCTCCACCAACTCCTTCGAGTACTTCTGGTAAATCTCGCCCCGCTCGCTCTGCCGGTAGGGACCATGCGGGCCGCCGACGTCCGGGCCTTCGTCCCACTCGATGCCGAGCCAGCGCAACGCATCGAAGATCTGCTGTTCGGACTCGCGGGTCGAACGCAACTGATCGGTGTCTTCGATGCGCAGGATGAACTGGCCACCGTGCTGACGGGCGAAGCAGAGGTTGAACAGGGCGATATAGGCGGTGCCGACGTGCGGGTCGCCGGTGGGCGACGGCGCGATGCGGGTACGAACGGTGGTCATGGAAGCTCTCGAACAGAGGGATCGATCAAAGCGGCGATGTTAACAGGGGCACTGCCGTGGGCTCCAGCGTAGTGGCCGCCTTCGATCCGCAGGTTGCCCATGAGGAAATCGAGGAACGCCTTCACCTTCATGGCCTGGAAACGCCGTGACGGATAGACCGCGTACAGCTCGCCGACCGGCAGCCGCGCCTCGGGCAGCAGCTCCACCAGACGCCCGCTGCGCACCGCCTGTTCGGTGATCAGCAACGGCAACCCCGCGATCCCCGCCCCGGCCATCGCGGCCTCCCGGGCAAAGGTGATGTTGTTGCAGGAGAGCACGCGCTGGCAGGGGACGCTCTCCCCCTGCACCGGCCAGTAACGCGGCGAGTCGTGGGGCAGCAGGATCGCCCGGTGGTTGGCCAGGTCCTGTACCGTGCGCGGCGTACCGTGGGCGGCCAGATAGCCGGGACTGGCGCACAGGCGCCGGGCGGTCTCGAACAGCTTGCGGCCGATCAGCGTGGAATCCTGCGGCTGGCCGACCATGATGGCTATATCCACGCCCTCCTCCACCGGATCGACGTAGCGCGAGGTCAGCTCCACCTCGGCAGTGATCTGCGGGTATTGGCGCATGAACTCGCCCAGGACCCGCCCCAGCAGCAACTGGCCGAACTCGATCGGCGCGGTGATCCGCAGCAGGCCCGACGGTTCCTGCTGCAACTGCATGACCGCCTGCTCGGCCTCGGCGAAATCCAGCATGATCTGCCGGCAGCGGTCGTAATAGGCCTGGCCGACCTCGGTCAGACGCAGCTTGCGCGTGGTGCGGTTGAGCAAGCGCACCCCCAGGCGTTCTTCCAGCAAGGCGATGCGCCGGCTCACCGTGGACTTCTGCATGCCCAGGCTTTGCGCCGCCTGGGTAAAGCTGTGGCACTCCACCACCCGGGTAAAGATCAGCGCGTCATCCAACCCCATTATTGTTCCCCATAAGCAACAAAGTTTCTGAAGTGTACCGGCTATAAGCGAGTAGGGAACACTGCTAGATTTCCGAAATTCTGCCCCGCTCATGAGCATTTCCATGCCTGCCCAACTGCAACGACGCCTGTTCGTTTTCCTGCTCGTCCTGGCGCTGGTCGCCGGGGCCTTCTTCCTGCACTGGCTGTTCGTCGGCCGGTTCGTCGAAACCACCGACAACGCTTATGTGCAGGGCGAGATCACACGCATTTCCAGCCAACTCGGCGCACGTATCGAAAAGGTCCTGGTGGAAGACAACCAGCACGTGAACCAGGGCGACCTGCTGGTGGTACTGGAAGCGGAGGACTTCCGACTGGCCGTCGAGCGAGCCCGCGCCACCCTGGCGACGCGCGAGGCGGAACTGGCGCAGGCGCGCAGCAAGCTCGAGCAGCAGGCCAGCCTGATCGCCGCCAGCGAGGCGGACGTGGCCGCCAACCAGGCGACCCTCGGCCGCACCCAGATCGACCTGTCGCGCGCCCAGACCCTGCGCAAGCCCGGCTATGTCTCCGAAGAGCGCGTCACCACCCTGTCCGCCGACGCACGCGTCGCCCGCTCGCAGCTGGCCAAGGCGGAAGCCGACCTCAAGGCCCAACGCCAGCAGATCGAAGCCCTGAACGCCGACATCCGCCGGCTGGAGGCGCAGATCGCCAATGCCCGTGCCGACGTGGCCCAGGCTGAATTGAACCTGACCCGCACAGAAATCCGCGCCCCGGTCGGCGGCCTGGTCGGCCAGCGTGCCGCGCGCTCGGGCCAGTACGTACAGGTCGGCGCCCACCTGCTGTCGCTGGTGCCGGACGACGACATCTGGGTCCAGGCCAACTTCAAGGAAACCCAGATTGGCCGGATGCAGCCGGGCCAGAAGGCCGAGCTGCTCTTCGACAGCTTCCCCGACACGCCCATCGAAGGCACCGTGCAGAGCCTGTTCGCCGCCTCCGGCGCCCAGTTCAGCCTGCTGCCGCCGGACAACGCCACCGGCAACTTCACCAAGGTGGTGCAGCGCATCCCGGTCAAGCTGACCTTCGCTGCCGACAACCCGCTGAAAGGTAAGATCCGCCCCGGCATGTCGGTGGAAGTGAAGGTGGAATTGAAGGACGAGCAGCGTGGCAGCTGACGCGCTGATACGTCCCACCAACGAGCCCAGTCGCCGCGACTGGATCGCCGTGATGAGCGCCATGCTCGGCGCCTTCATGGCAGTGCTGGACATCCAGATCACCAACTCGTCGCTCAAGGACATCCAGGGCGCGCTGTCCGCCACCCTGGAGGAAGGCTCCTGGATTTCCACCTCCTACCTGGTGGCCGAGATCATCATGATCCCGCTCACCGCCTGGCTGGTGCAGCTGCTCTCGGCCCGCCGCCTGGCGCTCTGGGTTTCCCTGGGGTTCCTCGCTTCATCGCTGCTCTGCTCCCTGGCCTGGAGCCTGGAGAGCATGATCGTGTTCCGCGCCCTGCAGGGCTTCACCGGCGGCGCGCTGATCCCCCTGGCCTTTACCCTCACCCTGATCAAGCTGCCGGAACATCACCGCGCCAAGGGCATGGCGCTGTTCGCCATCACCGCCACCTTCGCCCCGTCCATCGGCCCGACCCTGGGCGGTTGGCTGACGGAAAACTTCGGCTGGGAATACATCTTCTATATCAACGTGCCGCCGGGCCTGCTAATGATCGCCGGCCTGCTCTACGGGCTGGAAAAGAAGGCACCGCACTGGGAATTGCTGAAAAGTACCGACTACGCCGGCATCGTCACCCTCGGCCTGGGCCTCGGCTGCCTGCAAGTCTTCCTCGAAGAAGGCCACCGCAAGGACTGGCTGGAATCCAACCTGATCGTCAGCCTCGGCAGCATCGCCCTGGTCAGCCTGATCCTCTTCGTCATCCTGCAAGTATCGCGGCCCAATCCGCTGATCAACCTGGGCATCCTGCGCAACCGCAATTTCGGCCTATCGAGCATTTCCAGCATCGGCCTGGGCATGGGTCTCTACGGCTCGATCTACGTGTTGCCGCTCTACCTCGCCCAGATCCAAGGCTACAACGCGCTGCAGATCGGCGAAGTGATCATGTGGATGGGTATCCCCCAGCTGTTTCTCATCCCGCTGGTGCCCAAGCTGATGAAAGTGATCTCGCCCAAGCTGCTCTGCGGGCTCGGCTTCGGTCTGTTCGGGCTCGCCAGCTTCGCCTCCGGCGTGCTCAACCCGGACTTCGCCGGGCCGCAGTTCCAGCACATCCAGATCATCCGCGCGCTGGGCCAGCCGCTGGTGATGGTGACCATTTCACTGATCGCCACCGCCTACATCCTGCCCCAGGACGCCGGATCGGCCTCCAGCCTGTTCAACATCCTGCGCAACCTGGGCGGCGCCATCGGCATCGCCCTCCTCGCCACCCTGCTGGATGCCCGCGCCAAGATCTATTTCGACTACCTGCGCGAATCCATCGTGCCGACCAATCCCCAGGTGGCCGAACGCCTGAGCCAACTCACCAACACCCTCGGCAGCGAGCAGGCGGCGCTGGGCAAGCTGAGCGAGATCGTCCACCAGCAGGCGACGATCATGGCCTACAACGATGCCTTCCACTTCATCGGCATCGCCCTGGGCATCAGCATGCTCGCCGTGCTGCTGACCCGGCCGCTCCCCAAGGGCATGCAGGGCGGCGCGGCGCACTGAGTTCCCAAGCGGGTGCATCAATCCCGGATCGGCAACCCGGCCGCCAGACGCAGCGCCAGATGCAGCGAGGCCGCCAGCATCGGGCCATGGCCGAGGCCGGGCAACTCTCGGTAGGTGACCTCCAGCCCGTCGTGCCCACCCAGACGTTCGGCCAGGCGCTGGAGTGCATCGTCCGACAGCGTGGCCATGGCACGCGCACGCGACGAATCCCCAGCCGCGTCCCGCGTCGCCGTCCCCTCCTCGCTCCCCCTGAGCAACAGCAGGTTCGCCTGGGCACCTCCGCGATAGCTCCGCTCCAGCTCGGCGAGCAGACCGGGCTGCCACCACAGCGACGGGCTGGCGGCGATGTAAGTCTGGAAACTCGTGGGTGCAGCGAACAGCGTGTCGAGGACGAACAGCCCGCCGAAGGAGTGTCCCCAGATCGCCTGGCGCGACGCATCCAGCGGTTGGCGCGCCGCCACGGCCGGTCGGATGCGTTGCTCCAGCAGCTCACGGAAGGCCGACGAACCGCCGCCGTCATGCTCGCCGTAGCGCTGCAACGGACGGCCGTCCGGCCAGCCCGGCGTGTAATCGCGCGTCCGTGCCGGCAGGTCCAGGCGGCGGTCGCTCGCCGGGCCGATCAACACCAGCAGCGGCGGTTCGGCGGCATCCAGCTCGGCCAGCCAGTCCTCGCGCAGGGCCTGCAAGGCGGCGTTGCCGTCGAGCAGGTAGAGGGCCGGATAACCATCGGCGGGCGGCGGACGACGCGGTATCGCCAGACGGACCCGGTAGTGGCGCTGGCTATCGCGCGAGTCCAGCTCGAAGTGTTCGAAGCGGTAGAACGCCGAGCCGCGCTCAACCAGTGTTTCGCCGAGGACGGCATCGGAGTCGGGCCGCGCCGAGGCCGTCGAAGCCAGCAGCAGGCCGAGCCAGGCCAGGCAACGCAGATAGGGTGGAGTCATGGGCATCCCTCATGAAACGGCGCCACGGAAGCGGACTCCCGTGACGCCGTCGGTACCGGGCAAGCGGTCAGAACGAGGTGGTGATGGAGGCGAAATAGGCACGCCCCGGCTCGTTGTAGGTGTAGGCGCCGGCGTCGCTGGCATTGCCTTCGCGATAGATTCGCTTGTCGAACAGGTTGTTCACGCCGACCCGCAGGCTGAGGTTCTTGCTGAACGCATAGCCAGCGCTGACACCCACCAGGCCGTAGGGATCGACGTCCTTCTGCGCCTCGTCGTCGTATTCCTGGCCGGTGCGCAGGTTGAGCGACGGCGCCTCCTGCTTGCCGTAATAGGTGGCGTTGACCTGGAACGAGAGCTGCTCGCTGGCCTGCCAGTCCAGCGTGGTGTTGACGGTGTACTCGGGGATGATGCTGAGCGGCTCGCCGGTTTCCTTGTCCTCGGACTTGATCATGTAGGTGAGGTTAGTGTTCCAGTCGAGCTGCGGAGTCAGTTCGACGAACAGGTTGCCCTCGATACCCTCCACCACCGCCTCGTCGGTATTGGTCCATTGCAGTACGCGGCGACCGTTGCCCAAGCGATAGAGGTACTCGTTGCTGGCGACGATCTTGTTGCGGTAGTCGTTGCGGAAGTAGGTCGCGCTGGTTCGCCAGGTGCCCTTGTCCAGCGCCAGGCCGATTTCCTTGTTCACGCTGGTTTCCGGTTCCAGGTTCGCATTGCCCACCAGGTAGCAGCCGCCGCTGTTGGTCTCGCCGGCATTGCAGCCGTTGCCGCGGCTGTATAGCAAATAGTTGGGGTTGGACTGATAGAGGTTCGGCGTCTTGTAGGCGCGGGCGATGCCGCCTTTCAGGGTCAGCTCGTCGGTCAGTTCGTGCGAGGCGTTGAGGCTCGGGCTCCAGTTGCCGCCGAACTCTTCATGGTCGTCGAAGCGCAGGCCGGGGGTGACGGTGGTCCTGTCGTCCACTTCGATGTTGTCCTCGGCGAACAGCGCGTAGCTGCGCGCAGTGGTCTTGGTATCGCCCCGGCTGAAGCCCTCGATGGCGTCGGTGTCCCAGCTCTGCGCCCGCAGCGAGCCCGGGTCGTTGAGCGACTCGTAGAGGTATTCGCCGCCGAGGGTGAGCACCTGCTCGAAGCCAGCACTCAGCGGCAGGTTGACCTCGGCGCTGGCGCGGGTGTTGCGCAGCCGCGAGGTGAAGGCCCCCGCCCCTTCGCTGGGCGCGCCTTCCGGGCCGCCGGCCAAGCCCTCGTTGAGGCGCCAGTTGCGGGTGTAGTCGTAGCTCAGCGAGGCCTTGGAACTGCCCCAGTCGAACAGGCCGGTGTGGGTCAGCGCGTAGTGGGTACGTTGCAGGACGTTGGTTTCCTGGCCATACAGGCTGTCGATGAAGGGGATGTTGCCGCCCCCGTTGTTGAGCATGGTGTCGCCCGAATAGATATTGCCCTGGCGGCTGTAGCCGGCCTCCAGTTCGAGGCTGTGCTCGGGGCTGAGCTGCCAACCGAGCAGGCCGTCGATGTCCTTGTTGCGCACGCCTTCGCGGCCGGCTACCAGGGTGCCGTCGCTGGCCTGGTGCGAGGCGTTGATGTCGGCGTCGTCGGCGTCGGTCTTGCTGAAACCGCCGTAGACGCGGAAGGCGAACGGCTCGCCGAGCGGTCCGCTGAGACTGAAGTTGGTGCGCCTGGTCATGCCTTCGGCGTCGTCTTCCGGCAGCGAGGTGTAGGCGGTCAGCGAACCGCTCAGCTTGTCCGACGGGCGCTTGGTGATGATGTTGATCACCCCGCCCATGGCGCCGGAGCCATAGCGCGCCGCGGCCGGGCCGCGAAGAATCTCGATGCGCTCGACCTGCTCGGCTGGCACCCAGTTGGTCTCGCCACGGGTATCGCGGTCGCCGTTCCAGCCGTAGCGCACCGCGTTGCGCGAGGCGGACGGCTTGCCGTCGATGAGGATCAGGGTGTTTTCCGGCCCCATGCCGCGCAGGTCGATCTGGCGGTTGTTGCCCCGGTTGCCGCTGGTGCTGTTGCCGGTCAGGTTGACGCCCGGCTGGCGGCGGATGATCTCGGAGAGGTCGTTGGTCGGCGGTTGCCTGGCGATATCTTCCGCCGTGATGATGGATACGCCGGGTGCCTGCTTCAGCTCTTCCTCGGCCGTGCCCAGCACCCAGGCGTCATTCAGCTTGAGGACGCCCTCGTCCGCCGCCTCGTCGGCCAGAGCCAAGGGTGACGTGGCGACCAGCATGGCCAGGGTCAGTGAGCTGAATGTGAAGCGCGGCTGCATCTCGTATCTCCCGCAGATCGAAAGGACTGGCATGGCGGGAGGATCGGGAGCGTTGCGAACGGCAGGAAACCCCGGCAGCGCCCCGCCGTCGCCAGCCGGGAACGCGCCAAATGATATTAACTATCATTTGAGAGTAAAGTTCATTTACGAACTATACAATTGCCAGCCGCAGGTGCAGGCGCAAACCGGGAGAGGCATTCTCCGCCCACAGCTCGCCGCCTTGCAGACGCACCATGCTGCGCGCGATGGCCAGGCCGAGACCGAAGCCGTCGTTGCCCGGTCGAGCCGCGCTGAGGCGGGTGAAGGGTTGGAAGATCATCTCCAGCTGATCCGGCTCGACACCCGGCCCCTGGTCTTCCACCCACAGGTGCCAGTGGCCCTCCTCACGATGTCCGTCGAGGCGCACCATGCCTCCGGGCGGCGAGTGGCGGATGGCGTTGCGCAGGATGTTCTCCAGGGCCTGGGCGAGGCCGTTGAGGTGCCCGCGCACCCGGCACTCCGGCCCCAGTGCGCAAGGCAGTTGTACGGGGCTCCAGCCGGTTTCGAAGCAGGCATTTTCGCGCAGTACCTCCCAGAGCGCCGCGACCTGCACGTCCTCGAGCGGCAGCACCGGACGCTCGGTATCCAGCCAGACCAGCTCGAGGGTGTCGCCCACCAGTTTCTCCATGCCTGTCACTTCGTGCTCCAGCCGCTGGCGCAGATCGGCGGTGTCTGCCTCGCGCTCGGCCGCGACCCGCAGGCGGCTGAGCGGCGTGCGCAGCTCGTGGGACAGATCGCGCAGCAACTGGCGCTGGAAGGCCACCGTGCCCTCCAGGCGGCCGGCCATGTGATCGAACGCGCGCGCCAGCTCGCCCAGCTCATCGCGGCGGGCACTCACCTCGGCGGCGACCCGCGCGTCCAGGCGGTCGCCACGCAGGGCGTTGGCCTGGGCTCGCAGATGTGCCAGCGGCCGGCTCAACTGGCGGTAGATCAAGCCACAGAGCAACAGGGCCAGCAGGCCGGGCACCAGCACGTTGATGAACAACTGGATGCGCAGATCGGAGCCGCTGGGCAGGAAGCGTTCGGGAAGCTGCACCACCAGGCGTCCCTGCTCCGGGTTTTCGGGAAACGGCAGGCTGACATGGGGCAGGTCCGTCATGCGCCGGCTCATCGGCCAGTCGATGCGGCGCATGAAGGTCAGATTGGCGTACTCGCTGTCCAGCAGAGGCCGGCTGCCCAGGGAGCGCAGGTCGGGCCCGACCACCGCCGCCCAACTCGGCTCGTGCCGGCCGAGTTCCGCCAGCCAACGGTCGATCCCTGCCCGCCCGCCGGAGCGCCAGGCTCGCTCCGCCTCTTCGGCGTAGCGGGACAACTGCTCGCGCGCGGCAGGCGACAGGAAATAGCTGCGCTGGTCAACGTATTCGGCCCAGGAGTGGGTGAGCCAGATGATCGATACGCAGAAGCCGACCTGCAGCAGCGCCAGACGCCAGAACAACGAATGGCCGCCCGGCAGCTTCATCGCTCACACCGGGTCATCACATAGCCTTTGCCCCAGACAGTGGCCAGGCGTCCCTGGGTGTATCCCACCGTCTGCAACTTGCGGCGAACATGGCTGACGTGCATGTCCAGGCTGCGGTCATGAACGGCATAGGCGCGGCACAGCGCCTGCTGATAGAGAAAGGGCTTGCTCAGCGTCTCGTCCGAGTGCCGCCAGAGCAACTCCAGCACGCGGTACTCGCTGGGCGTCAGCCCGGCCCAGCGTCCGTTCAGCGCCACATCCTGGCGGCCCTCGTCGAATTGCAACCCGTCGCCGTCGACAACCGGCGCATGGCTGCGCCGCTCGTAGGCGACGCGGCGCAGAATCGCCTCGATGCGCACCTCCAGCTCACCCAGGCTGAAGGGTTTCGGCAGGTAGTCGTCGGTGCCCTGGCTGAACCCGGCGATGCGGTCCTGCTCGCCACCCAGCGCCGACATCAGGATCACCGGCACGCCCCGGCGGCGGCGCAAGCGCTGCAACGCGTCCAGGCCGTTGGTCCCCGGCAGCAGGATATCCATGAGAATCAGGTCGAAGTCTTGCGTCTCGGCCAGACGCAGCCCCTCGCTGCCGTCCTGGCTGTGGGTGACGGCATAGCCGGTGCCCCGCAGGTGATCGAGCAGGTGGTGGGCGAACACGAGATCATCCTCGACGGCAAGGATACGGGCGGCGAAAGAGGCGGAATCAGGCATGCGAAACCAATGCAAACAGCAATGAGAAATATTCCTGACCCATAGTACAGCTATTCGCCATCATCGGTGCTAGCGAAATCAGCCCTGTCGTCGCGCAGAGACTCTCGAACAAAAGCGCACATCCGTTCAACTCAGGCACAACGTTTCAAGCCAGCCCGCCATGGCGGACCGACACTGGACATCTCATAAGACCCAGTCCAGGAGCCCTCCATGGCAACCGCATCCGCAGCACCCGGCAAAACCCTGCTGAACCCGCTGGACCACACCCTGATCCTGATCGACCACCAGTCGCAGATGTCCTTCGCGACCAAGTCCATCGACGCCGTCACCTTGCGCAACAACGCGGCGCTGGTGTCCAAGGCCGCCCGTGAGTTCGGCGTCTCCACGATCCTTACCACCGTCGCCGAGAAGAGCTTCTCCGGCCCGATCTTCGACGAGATCAAGTCGGTGTTCCCCGATCACACCGTCATCGACCGCACCACCATGAACACCTGGGAAGACCCGCGCATCGCCGTGGAGGTGAACAGGTTCGGCAAGAACAAGATCGTCCTCGCCGGGCTGTGGACCTCGGTGTGCATCGTCGGCCCGGCGCTCTCCGCCCTGGACCAGGGCTTTGAGGTCTACGTGATCGCCGATGCCTGCGGCGACGTGTCCACCGAAGCCCATGAAATGGCCCTGCAGCGCATGATCCAGCTCGGCGCACGGCCGATGACGTCGCTGCAGTACCTGCTCGAACTGCAACGCGACTGGGCACGCGGCGAGACCTACGACCAGACCGTGAAGACCTCCATCAAGCATGGCGGCGCCTACGGCCTCGGCCTGATCTATGCCAAGACCATGTTCAACGCCTCCGAAGGCCATTGATCCATTGGGGAGCGCCCGGCGCTCCTGCGAGAACCGCCCCGAAGAGGTCGCGCGATGACACTGGAACAATCCGACGGCGTGGTCACGCTGCTGATCCGCCACCGCGTCCGTCCCGGCGAGGACGAGGCCTACGAGGACTGGCTGCGCCGCATCGTCAGGACGGCCCATGGCTACCCCGGTCACCTCGGTATCGACGTCATCCGCAGCCGCGACGGCGACTTGCACCTGTTCACCTGCGTGCTGCGCTTCGCCAGCGCCGGCCAGTTGCAGGACTGGATGGGCTCGGACGACCGCAAGCGGCTGGTCGAGGAAGTCAGCCCGCTGCTGGCCACCGGCGACGAGCAGGAACTCAACCCGACCCGCGAGTTCTGGTTCACCCCGACCACGGCCGGCAGCCGCAAGCCGCCACGCTGGAAGCAGGCTTGCGTCACCTTTCTGGTGATCCTGCCGCTGAGCCTGCTGGTCCCGCGCCTGTGGCAACCGGCATTCGAGGCGCTGCCCTGGCTGGGTGGCTACCTGCCAAGCAACGCTTTGATCACCCTGACCATCGTCCTGCTGGTGGTGTACCTGTTCATGCCACGGGTGACCCGCTGGCTGGCGCACTGGCTCGACGCGCCCTGATTCGGAGAAACCCATGTCCCAAGCCCCTGCCAACGACAGCCGGCGGCGCTTCCTCGCCGCCTCGTCCATCATCGGTGCCACCGGCGCGCTCTGGCCGGCCCTGCCGCTCTTCGCCGCCGACGCCCAAGGAGATCCCATGAATCCCGATCTGATCCTGCACAACGGCCGCATCCACACGGTCGACCGCGAAAAACCCAGCGCCACCGCCGTGGCCATCAAGGACGGCCGGTTCGTCGCGGTTGGCGACGACACCGAGGTCATGCCATTGCGCGGCGCCGCCACCCGCGTTATCGACCTGCAGCGGCGCACGGTGATTCCCGGTCTCAACGATTCGCACCTGCACCTGATCCGTGGCGGCCTCAACTACAACCTGGAGCTGCGCTGGGAAGGCGTGCCCTCGCTGGCCGACGCCCTGCGCATGCTCAAGGAGCAGGCCGAACGCACCCCGGCGCCGCAGTGGGTGCGAGTAGTCGGTGGCTGGAACGAATTCCAGTTCGCCGAGAAGCGCATGCCTACGCTGGAAGAGATCAACCGCGCCGCGCCGGACACCCCGGTGTTCATCCTCCACCTCTACGACCGCGCCCTGCTCAACCGCGCCGCGCTGCGCGTGGTCGGCTACGACCGCAACACGCCCAACCCACCGGGCGGCGAGATCGTCCGCGACGCCAACGGCGAACCCACCGGCATGCTGGTGGCGCGGCCGAACGCAATGATCCTCTACTCGACCCTGGCCAAGGGGCCGAAGCTGCCGCTGGAGTACCAGATCAACTCCACCCGCCAGTTCATGCGCGAGTTGAACCGCTTGGGCGTGACCAGCGCCATCGATGCCGGCGGCGGTTTCCAGAACTACCCGGACGACTACGAGGTGATCGAGCACTTGGCCAGGGAGGGCCAGCTGACCGTGCGCATCGCCTACAACCTGTTCACCCAGAAGCCCAAGGAAGAGCTGGCCGACTTCAAGCGCTGGACCGGCTCGGTGCAATACGGCCAGGGCAACGACTTTTTCCGCCACAACGGCGCTGGCGAGATGCTGGTGTTCTCCGCCGCCGACTTCGAGGACTTCCTCGAACCGCGCCCCGACCTGGCAGCCAGCATGGAAAGCGACCTGGAGCCGGTGGTTCGCCATCTGGTGGAAAACCGCTGGCCGTTCCGCCTGCACGCCACCTATGACGAATCCATCTCGCGCATGCTCGAGGTATTCGAGAAAGTCGACCGCGACATCCCGTTCAACGGCCTGCCCTGGTTCTTCGACCATGCCGAGACCATCAGCCCCCGCAACATCGAACGGGTCCGGGCCCTTGGCGGCGGCATCGCCATCCAGGACCGCATGGCCTTCCAGGGCGAGTACTTCGTCGATCGCTACGGCGCCAAGGCCGCCGAAGCCACGCCGCCGATCCAGCGCATGCTGGCCGAAGGCGTGCCGGTGGGCGCCGGAACCGACGCCACCCGGGTTTCCAGCTACAACCCCTGGACCTCGCTGTATTGGCTGGTCAGCGGTAAGACCGTCGGCGGCCTGGAGCTTTATCCGCAAGGCTTGCCACGGGACATGGCACTGCAGCTGTTTACCCACGGCAGTGCCTGGTTCTCCAGCGAACAGGGCAAGAAAGGCCAGATCAAGGTCGGCCAGCTCGCCGATCTGGTGGCCCTGTCGGCGAACTACTTCAGTGTCGAGGAAGAGCAGATCAAGTGGCTCGAATCGGTGCTGACGGTGGTCGACGGTAAGGTGGTCCACGCCGCCGCCGAGTTCGACAAGCTCGGCCCGCCGCACTTGCCGGTGCTGCCCGACTGGTCGCCGGTGACGCGGGTACCCGGCCACTGGAAGCCCAGTGCGCCGCTAACAGCCAGCGTGCACCAGTGCGTCGGCGCCTGCGTCGTGCATGCCCACAGCCATGAGCGAGCGCGTCTGGCGTCGGTGCCGGTCAGCGACTTCCAGGGTTTCTGGGGCGCCTTCGGCTGCTCCTGCTTCGCCTTCTGAAAGCGACGCGCGCCGGGCAACGCCCCTGGCGCGCGGGCTCTGGCACGCGGCTCCGCTGTAAGAGAGACTTGCTATCCTCTCCCAACACAGCGAGCCGGTGCGACCGCAAACCATGAAGAGCGTGGCAATCCTTCTTTTTCCCGATGTCCTGATGCTGGACGTGGCCGGACCGATCGAAGTGTTCTCGATCGCCAACCGCTACCTCGCCCCTGCCGATCACTACCGGATCAGTACCATCAGCATCGCCGAGCCAGGCGTGCGCGCGTCCAATGGCCTGCGCCTGCTGACGGACCATGTGCTGGCCGACGCACCCGAAGCGTTCGATCTGCTTCTGGTTCCCGGCGGCCCCAACGCCTACAACGAATCGCACCCGGCGCTGCTGCCCTGGCTGCGGCGAGCCACCCAGGCCTCGCGACGCTACGGTTCGATCTGCACTGGCGCCTTCATTCTCGGCGAGGCCGGCCTGCTGGACGGCCGCCAGGTCACCACCCACTGGAACTACACCGAGCGGCTAGCCCGCCGCTTTCCCGCCGCCCGGGTCATCACCGACCGGATATTCATTGCAGATGGCGAGCTGATCACCTCGGGCGGGATCACTGCCGGCATCGACATGGCCCTGGCGATCCTGGCGGACGACCATGGCAAGAAGCTGGCGGTGGACGTGGCCAAGGTGCTGCTGGTGGCCATGAAACGCCAGGGCGGCCAGGCCCAATTCAGCCCCATGCTGGCGGAAGTGGCCAGGGAAGACTCGCCCATCGCCCGGGCCCAGCAGTACATCTTCGACCGCCTCGAAGAGGAACTCAGCGTCGATGTCCTGGCCGAGGTGGCCGGCATGAGTGCCCGGCACTTTTCCCGCCTGTTCGCCCGCGACACCGGCAAGACGCCAATGGAGTTCGTCCATGCCGCCCGTATCGACCGTGCCCGCAACCTGCTGGAAACCACCGACCTGCCGCTGAAGACGGTGGCCTACCGCAGCGGCTTTCGCAGCGTGCGCTGCATGCGCATCCTGTTCAGCGAACGGCTCGGGCTGAGCCCGGCGCAATACCGCCATCAGTTTGGCTGAGTGTCCGAATCCGTCCCCAACTTGGCAGCCCAGGTCCCCACACGCACGTTTGCCGGACGGCAGCGTGACGCGATGATTCTCCTCATGCTTCGGAGTCGCCAAGCCAGCCAGTCGGTCGGGTGATCCTCTACGGTGCCCTTGACGGCACCCGGATCCCCACTCGGTGCGAGGGCCCGTAGCGCCATCTCAGCACCAGGGAGACGCGCCGGATGAGCGGACGATATTCGACACGGGGTCACGCCGACTTCGACCCGCTTCTCGAACGAACGGAAGACCGGGAGGAAGCGCCCGCGACGTCTTCCCGGCAAGCAATACGCCTGTCCGCCTGGCAGGAACGACGGGCCAAGGAGTTGATCGCGGCCCATCTGGGCAGCGGCTTATCCATCGCCCGGCTGGCCCGCGAATGCAGCCTGTCGCGCAGCCATTTTTCCCGCGCCTTCCACGGCAGCACCGGCGTTTCGCCTCACCAGTGGCTGACCCGGCAGCGCATCGAACACGCCAAGCGGCTGTTGCTGGACGACCTGCTGATCACCCGGATCGCCCAGGATTGCGGGTTCGCCGACCAGGCCCACTTTTCGCGAGTGTTCACCCGGCTGGTGGGCCTGTCGCCGAGCCGCTGGCGGCTCGGCCTCCTGCGCGGCAAGGGCATCGCCCGAGAGCGATGCCCGTCCGGCGCTACTTGCCGATCAGGGTGAAGTAGCTAGTCATCAGATTGCGATAGTTCGGGATGTGGTTGGACAGCAGATTGCCCAGTCCCTCGATATCGTTGCGCCAGTCGCGATGCAGCTCGCAGGCCACGCTGAACCAGTTCATCAGTTGCACGCCGGCGGCGCTCATGCGCGACCAAGCGGCCTGCTGCACGGTCTTGTCGAAGGTGCCGGAGGCGTCGGTGACGACGAACACGTCGAAGCCCTCGGCAATCGCCGACAGCGCCGGGAACGCCACGCACACGTCAGTGACCACGCCAGCCAAGATCAATTGCTTGCGGCCGGTACTCTTGATCGCCGCGACGAAATCTTCGTTGTCCCAGGCATTGATCTGGCCCGGACGGGCGATGTAGGGCGCGCCAGGGAACAGCTCCTTCAGCTCCGGCACCAGCGGGCCGTTCGGACCCTGCTCGAAGCTGGTGGTGAGAATGGTCGGCAGGTTGAAGAACTTAGCCACGGCCCCCAGGGCCAGGACGTTGTTCTTAAAGTCGCTGGGGGTGAAGTCCTGCACCAGCGAGATCAGACCGGACTGGTGGTCGATCAGCAGGACGACGGCATCGTCCTTGTTCAGGCGCTTGTAGGGAACAGTCATTTCGGACACTCCTTTCTTTTCGTGGGATGAACGTCAAACACGGGGGGCGGCGAGCAGGTGGCGAATGCGGATCGGCACCCCCTGCTGCTGGTAACGCCGCGCATTGGCCTCGATGCGCTGCTCGGCGCGGGTGACCCGGCCGTGGTGGCGCAAATGTTCGAGCCAGGATTCGTCGAAGAAGAACTCCTGCCAGAGCCGAGGGTCTTCGCTGTCCTGCACCAGGCCCCAGGAGAAGGCGCCATTGCGTCGGCGCATCCGGCAGACCGCCTCCATGGCCTGGCGGAAGTCCGGTATGTGCTCCGGCGCAATGCGGTATTCGAGGGTGACCATCACCGGGCCGCGCTCGCGGTCCAGTGCCTCGTCGAGCAGCGGCGCCGGCCAGTGCAGCGACGGTGCCAGGTCGTCCGCCGCGGTCGTCGGCAGGGAAAAACGCCAGCGCGCGGTGATACCGAGCACCAGCAACACGCCGCCACCGGCGAAGGCAGCGCTCAATGACAGATGGCTGGCCAACGCGCCCCAGGCGATGCCGCCCAGGGCGGAACAGCCGAAAAACACCAGGATGTAGACGGCCAATGCGCGGGCACGCACCCAGGACGGCACAGAGGTCTGTGCCGCCAGTTGCAGGCTCGACAGCACGGCGATCCAGGCCATGCCGCTCAGCAGCATCAGGGCCGCCAGCAGCGGAAACGAACGAATCCCGGCCAGGCCCAGCAGCACACCGGCATAGGCCAAGCTGGCGACCATGACGATGACGTCGCCGCTGTAGCGCGCCCGCAGCCGAGGCAGGTACATCGCGCCGACAATCGCGCCGATACCAATACACCCCAGCAGGATGCCGTAGTCCATGGCCGTGCCGGCCAGTTCGCGACGCACCAGCAGCGGCAGCAACGCCATGCCGGCCGACGCACCGGTGAAGAAGGCTGCGGTACGCACCAGCACCGCCTGCAACGGCTGCGCACTGCGGGCATAGCGCACTCCGGCACGCAGCGCGCCGAACAGCCGCTCCGCCGGTAATACCGTTTCCCGAGGGCTGCGCCGCCAGGCCAGCAGCGCCCCGATTACCGCCAGGAACGAGACCGCGTTCAGCGCGAAGGTCAGCCAGGGACCGCTCAAGCTCACCAGCACGCCGGCGATCGCCGGGCCGATGGCACGGGCCACGTTGACGCCGAGGCTGGACAGCGCCACCGCAGCCGGCAAGGCGTCGCGTTCGACGATTTCCGGCGCCAGGGCCGCCCACGCGGGCATCATCAAGGCGGTGCCGATGCCCATAGCGAAGGTCAGCAGCAACAGCAGGATCACCGACATCTGCCCGTTCAGCGTGAGAATCGCGAGGATCAGGGCGGTGGCCGCCATCCACAGCTGTACCGCCAGTAGGTAGCGGCGCTTGTCGACGATGTCGGCCAGCGCCCCGGCCGGCAGCGCCAGAAGGAAGATCGGCAGCGCGCTGGCCACCTGCACCAGCGCCACCGCCAGCGGGCTGGCAGACAGCGAGGTCATCAGCCAGCCGGCACCCACCTCGTGCATCCAGGTACCTATGTTCGAGGCGATGCTCGCCAACCAGAGCCAGCGGAATACCCTTACCCGCAGCGGCTGCCAGGGCGAGGCCGCGACCTTCTGCAGAGTTTCCATGGGCTCGCTCAACCTGCAAGGAAGGCCAGCAGGTCCTCGTTCAACGCTTGCGCATGGGTCGCGGCGACGAAGCCATGGGGAGCCCCTTCATAGACCTTCAGCCGGGCACCTTCGATCATCCGCGCCGCCTGCTTGCCGGTGGTCTCGAGCGGGACGATCTGGTCGTCGTCGCCATGGATCACCAGGGTCGGTACGTCGATCTTCGCCATGTCGGGGCGGAAGTCGGTTTCGGAAAAGGCCGTCACGCAGTCCAGGGTGCCCTTGAGCGACGCCAGCAGAGCAATGTTCAGGGTCTGGGTCAGTACGCCCTGGGAGACATTCTGGCCATGATTGGTGCCATAGAACGCCGGGGCGAAGTCGGTGATGAACTGCGCGCGGTCCTTGCGCAGGCCAGCCTTGATGCCGTCGAAAACCGCCTTTTCGACGCCCTCGGGATGATCGGCGGCCTGGCCGAAGATCGGTGTGACGGCACCCAGCAGCACCAGCTTGGCCACTCGCGTGCTGCCGTGCCGCGCGACATAGCGGGTAACGTCGCCGCCGCCCATGGAGAAGCCCACCAGGGTCACCTCATACAGATCGAGGTGCTCGATCAGCTGCGCGATGTCGTCGGCGAAGGTGTCGTAGTCATAGCCGCTCCACGGCTGGCTGGAGCGGCCGAAACCACGACGGTCGAAGGCGATGGTGCGATAGCCGCGGCTGCTCAGATACTCCATCTGGTATTCCCACATGTCCGCATCCAGCGGCCAGCCATGGCTGAACAGCACCGGCTTGCCGGTCCCCCAGTCCTTGAAGTAGATCTCGGTGCCGTCGCGCGTCGTGAAAGTCGTCATGGGAAGCTCCTTGCGTGATGGACTCCCAATGCAGCCGAAACCGGCCGTACATGAGAGAGCCCGTGGGGTTCGGGTAGCTTCACTATCCAGGGTTGCCGGCGCGGCGGATTGCACGGATGTGCTCGTTTGCGGAGAGGGTTTGGGCCCTGAGAACCCGGCCACTTGAGGAAGAACCGGCGGCAGGCACAGCACATCGCGACAATGCGGGCGAACCGGCCTGCACCTCACCGGACGTTCTTGCCGGGCAAATGAATTCGCCTACAAAAGCGCCGGAGCTTCAGACGCCCCCAGCCCCACTTCCGTAGGAGCCAGCTCTGCTGGCGATGTTTCTGAAGCCCATTCGCGAGCAGAGCTCGTTCCTACAAAAGCGCAGGACGGAACACCGCTAGGGCGAATTCATTCGCCCATCAAACCGGCGTCGCCATGCACTGCCAGATCCGCTCGCGCAGCCAGGTTTCGGCGGGATCGCTGTCGTAGGCGCCGCCCCACACCATCGACAGCTCGGCCTCATTGATCGGGAACGGCGCGTCGTCCGCGCGCAGGCTGCCGTCGTCCGCCAGGATACAGGCGGCGTAATCCGGCACCGTCGCGATCATCTCGGTATTACGCAGCAAGGCCCGCAGACTGCCGAACTGCGGTACGGCCAGCACCACCCGGCGCGAGCGGCCGATACGCGCCAGGTCCAGGTCGATGTTGCCGGACAGGTCGCCGGAGAACGACACCATCACGTGCGGCCGGGAGCAGTACTCGTCCAGGCTCAGCGGCCCAGGTCGCCGGTCGCCGCGCAGGACCTTGACGCCGATGTTGCGCAGCTTCTTGCGCTTGGCATTGGCCGGCAGGTCGGTGGTGTAGCTGACGCCCACCGAGATTTCGCCGGACGACAGCAAGGCAGGCATCAGCAGGAAATTGGCCCGCCGGACCACCACCACGGTGTTGGGTGCTTCCTGCTGGAGCACCTGGAGCAGCCTGGGAAACAGGCCGAACTCGGCATCGTCGGAAAGACCCAGGCGAAAGACATTGGTGCTGGTGGCTGGATCGAATGCCTTGGCCCGGCTGACGGCCGCGGAAATCACGTCCATGGCCGGACGCAGCTCGTCGAGGATCTGCAATGCCCGAGCGGTCGGTTCCATTTGCCGGCCGTTGCGGATCAGCAGCGGATCGTCGAACAGATCGCGCAACCGGCTCAACGCGGCGCTCACGGTGGACTGGGTGACGAACAGCTTCTCGCCGACACGGGTCAGGTTCCGCTCGATCATCAATGCCTCGAAGACCACCAGCAGGTTCATGTCGAGGTGACGCAGGTCGTTTCTGTTCATCAACCACCATCCGGTTATGCGGCTACACCTGTCATTTCAGCAGGCCTTGCCCCCTTGCGCTTGAATATTTGTGCGGATTTCCCACTTCGCCAGCCAGTGGTTGAGGTGCCGGTTCTTATCCACTAGGGTGAAAAGAAGTCGCCTCCGAGCGGCACGCGAATTCCCTGTAAAAACAATGAGTAACGACATGATTCGGCTAGGCGGCGCCTGGGTCTCGCTGGAACGACGCGAGGCCTTCAGAGAAGGGACTCCCGTTCGGCTCGGGAGCCGTGCCTTCGACATTCTCGAAGTCCTGCTGGCGTCGCCGAACCGCCTGGTGACCAAGGACGAACTCATCAGCACCATCTGGCCGGGGACGGTCGTCGAAGAAAACAACCTGCAGGTCCAGATATCGACGCTGCGCAAGGCACTGGAGCTGGACCGCAACCTGCTCGAGACCGTCCCCCGCCGCGGTTACCGGCTGAACCTCCCGCTGCCGCCCGGCCCGACGGGCTGCCCCTCACTCGTCCCCGAACCGCCGCGCCCGGAAGCGGACGCCGATGCCTGGACGCGGCTGGCCAACGTGTATGTGGTCGATGATGAACCCGCCGTGCGGACCGGGCTGGTCCGGCAACTGCGTTCGATGGGCATCGCAGCGACGGGCTACGCGTCCGCCGAGGCGTTCCTCGCCTACTGCGCCTTCGACGCGCCGGGCTGCCTGCTGCTGGACGTGCGGCTGCACGATGGCAGCGGCTTCGACCTGCTGGACGAACTCGCCCGGCGCCAGGCGCCCTTCCCCATCGTATTCATCACCGGTTTCGGCACCATCGACATGTCGGTACGCGCCATGAAGGCCGGGGCCGAAGGCTTCCTGACCAAGCCGGTGGACGAGCGCCAATTGCTGGCGGCGATCCGCGAGGCGACGGAACAGGCCAGGATACGCCACGCCGAAAATACCCTGCGCTCCGCCGCCCGGGCCCGCTACGCCGGGTTGAGCGCCCGCGAACGCCAGGTGTTCGAGCGCCTGCTGCGTGGCCACCTGAACAAGGAGATCGCGGCCGAACTCGGCTTGCAGGAAGTAACGGTCAAGGTCCACAAGAAAAACCTGATGACCAAGCTGGACGCCAAAACCCTGGTGGACCTGCTGCAGCTGGGACGGATGCTCGGCCTGCTTCCGGATATCCCCCGCCACGCCCAATCGGCCTGATCACCGTACCGAGCCGTCCATGGCCACGCAGACAGACACGCCCCCCGAAAGCCCGGACGGAACGCCCCGCTTCGACGAGTCCTGGCTGGACCGGCTCCGCTGGAGTGAAATCGACCGATCCGGCGAGCTGAGCCGCTGGCTCGTGCTGGACACCCAGTCGGGCCGCCACTGGTTGGTGGTGCGGACCAGCCCGCACGCCTCCTTGTGGGAGCTTGCCCGGCTGGACCGCGAATATGCCCATGGCCCCAGCCTGGACGCAGCCTGGGCGGTAATGCCGGCAGCCCGGTTGAACACGTCGGACGGGCCGCTGCTGGTGCTCGATGACGATGGCGGCCGGCCGCTTTCCAGCCTGGTTGGCGCCCCGCTCTCGGTGGAACGCTTTCTCCGTCTGGGCATCGCCTCGGCCGCCGCCCTGGACCAGCTGCACCGCAGCGGCATCCTGCACCGCGACATCCGTCCAGAAAACCTGATCCTGGGCTGCGACGGCAGCGTCCGCCTGACCGGCTTCGCCTTCGCCACAGCCGCCGACGCCTCAACCGACAGCGCCCTCCCGCTCGCCGACAGCAGCCTGGCCTACCTGGCGCCGGAACAGGCCGCCTCGCCCCAGGCCGACCTCTATGCCCTGGGCGCCACCTTCTTCCGGTTGCTGACCGGCCACCCGCCGTTCCAGGCCGACGACCCCGTGCAATGGCTGCACCAGCACAGGGCCATGCCGGCACCGGCCGTTTCGACCCGGCGGCCCGGCCTGCCCCCTGCACTGGACGACCTGTTGGCCTGCCTATTGGCCAAGCAGCCGGAAAAGCGCCCCGAATCGGCCCATGCCCTCGAAGCGGAGCTGCGGCGCTGTCTCAACGAGTGGCGGGAGGTCGGCAGCATTCGCCGTTCCCCTTCGCAAGCGCCGGCCAGGACCGCCGGGACTTTGGTCGGCAGGGACCGGGAACTCGATACCCTGCGCAACGCCATCAGGCGGCTCGAACAGGGATTGGGCGGTGCCGTGCTGATCGGCGGCGAAGCGGGCATCGGCAAGACCTCGCTGGTCCGCCTGTTGCGACGCAGCCAGTGGAGCGAGCGGTGCCTGTTCGCCAATGGCAAGTGCGAGCTGTCGCGCCATCGGCTGCCCTATGCCGCCCTGTCCGCCGCGCTGGCATCGCTGTTCGCCCGGCTGGCGGGCGAATCGCCGGACGACGTCCGGCACTGGGGCAAGCGGCTGCGCGAGGCGGTCGGCGAGAACGGCGGCCTGCTCGTGCGGCTGATACCGGAGCTGGAGTGCCTGACCGGCCCACTGCCCGTCGGCGCCAACCCACCGCCCATCAGCGAGGCACGACGACACCTGCACGGAATGCTCCAGCGCCTGCTGGCGGCGCTCGCTGGCCCGGATCAACCGCTGGTCCTGTTTCTCGACGACGTGCAATGGATCGACGAGGAAACCCAGACGTTCCTCGGCGAACTGCCGCCCTCCGGTTTCGATCATCTGCTGCTCATCGCGGCCTACCGTGACCGGGAAGACGAACCCAGCCCCTGCCTGCGCCGGCTGATCGAACATTGCCGCGGTCTCGGCGCGCGCACCGTGGAAATCGTCTTGCGCCCGCTGGCCGCCGCCGAGATCGGCGACCTGCTCGGCAGCGAACTTGCGCTGCACTCGGACGAACACGCCCTGCTCGTCGCCCGCCTCAGCCAGCACGGCAACGGCAACCCGATGTACATCGCCCAGTTCGTCGCCATGCTGCGAGAGTCCGGCGGCCAGGGTCCTGTTCTGGACCTTCCGCCGTTGCTGGACGACATCGCGGCCCTGATGAACTCCCGCCTGGAGCGCCTGCCGGAGCGTACCCGCGGCGCCCTCGCGGTACTGGCGATCCTGGGCAATCACACGCCGCTGGACATCCTGGCAGCCGTTGGCGGCACCACGGTGGCCCAACTTCTCAAGGTCATGCATCCGGCCTTCGACGCCGGCCTGGTCGGTGAATACCGGGAGGGTCTGTCGTTTACCCACGACGCGGTCTGGGAATCGACCCGCGCCCGGATCGACGGCAGCCTGCAACGGGCCATGTGCATGGAGTTCGCCTTGACCCTGCTGGACAGGCTCGACGCCGACGCCGACACGGAGGAGGTGTTTCGCGTTACCGCACTGGTCATGCGGGCCGATGACACCAGGCTCGCCCCCCACCAACGCAGCGCCTTCGTCGAACTGCTGATCCGCGCGGCCCGCCTGGCCATGGTCGCCGCCGCGGCATCCACGGCGCTGGACTACCTGGCCCGGGCCGATTGTCTGCTCGCCGGAACGGCGACCGCCGATGACGCGCTCGCCCGCTCGGTCGCCCTGCTGATCGCCAACAGCCTGATACTCAACGCCGACTATCGCGCCGCCGACGAGCACATCTCCAGGCTGCTCGAGCGCACCAACGAGCCCCTGGCGCGCGCCGAACTCTACCGGCTGCGCTGCGAAATCCGCTCCCTGCGCGGCGACTACGACGGTGCCGTCCGCACCGCGGTCGATGGGCTGGCGGCGCTCGGCGTCAGCTTTCCGCCCGCCCCCACCGACCGGCAGGCCGAAGAAGCCTGGCAGGCACTGCAGGAAGCGCTCGGAGCGCGCACACCGGCGATCTTCGCCACGCTGCCGCAGATCGAGAATCCAGGCATCCAGGCCACTCTCGAATTGCTGGCCACGCTGGTGATCCCGGGCTCGTTCATCCAACCCAACCTGATGCTGGTCGCCACCTGCCGGATCGCCACCCTGACCCTGGGCCACGGCATGAGCGCCGCGGCCGTCCACGCCCTCGCCTGGCTGGGCGTGGCCAGCGCCCACCGCTTCGACGCCTACGCCCTGGGCTTCGACTACGCGATGACGGCGAAGACCCTGGCCGAGCAGCCTCGCCACACGGCCAGCAAGGTCTCCGTCCTGGTCGCCCTGGATCAGGTCAGCGTCTGGACCAGACCCCTGCTGTTCTCCCTGGAGTGCGCAGAGGCGGCCTACCAAGCCGGGCTCTCGCAAGGCTCGCCCAGCTTCGCCTGCTATGCCAACAACCACATCGTCTCCGACCTGCTGGTGCTGGGCGCTCCCATCGAACGCATGCTGCGGCAGATCGACGTCGGCCTGGCCCTGGCGCGGAACCTGGAGTTCATCGATGCGCAAAGCATCCTCTACATCCAGGCACGCTATATCCGCCGCCTGGCCGGTCAAGCCGCCGGCACCATCCCCATCCCGGACAGCCACACCGTGGCGGAGCGGGTCAGCCAGAGCAGCATGGGCCCGCTGCGCTTCTGGTGGGCGCTGTTCGAAGGCCTGCTGTCGTTCCTCGAAGGCGCCTTCGAACAGGCCGCCACCCATCTCGACGAGGCGTGGTCGCTGGCCTGGTCGGCACCCGCACACATCCACCTGATCGATCTGGCGATGTTCAGCGTGCTCAACCGCGCCGCCCTGCAGACCGCCACCGGCCGGCCGCAGGACTTCGAGCCACCGATGCAGCGCCTGCGCCTCTGGGCCAACCTCAACCCCCGCTATTTCGCCGACCGCCTGGCACTGGCCGAAGCGGAACTGCTGCGTATCGAGGGGCGCGGCCTGGAAGCGCTGCGCCGTTACGAAGAAGCCATCGACAAAGCGGAAAACTGCGGCGCCATTCATATACAAGGGCTGGCGCACGAGATGGCCAGCCGCTGCCATCGGAGCCTCGGCCTGCGGGCCGGCGACCGCGCCCATCTGCAGAAGGCACGGGAGGCCTGGCGGCGCTGGGGAGCGGTGACCCTGGCGGAGCAACTGGAAGCGGAACATCCGTTCCTCCGGGAAGGCGTGGCCGCGACGACCCGCCCCCTGCCCGCCGCTCCGCAACTGGACCTGCTGGCCATCACACGCGCCTGCCAGGCGCTGTCCCGAGAAATCGAACCCACTGCCCTGATCGAGACCCTGTTGACCAACGCCGTCATGCATGCCGGCGCCACCTATACCGCCCTGCTCCTGTCGAACGACGGGGTCCTGCGCGTCGAGGCGACGGGCCAGGCGAACGGCGACGATATCGCCATCCATCTGCAACCCTCGTCGAATGCCGCGGACGCCATACCGCTGCGCCTGGTCTTCCAGGTGATGCACACGCGCAAGGCCCAGGTCATCGACAGCACCGAAGCGCTCCGGCGTTTCGACGACGATCCCTACCTGGCCCACGTCGAGGACGGCTCGCTGATGTGCCTGCCGCTGCTCAAGCAGAACGACATCATCGGCACGCTCTACCTGGAAAACAGCCTGACCCAGGGTGCGTTCGAGCCGACGCGGGTGGATGTGCTGGAGCTGCTTGCCGCCCAGGCGGCCATCTCCCTCAGCACTGCCCGGCTGTATACCGACCTGCTGGCGGAGAACCGCCGCCGGTGCGAGAGCGAAGGCACGCTGCGACGTACCCAGGCGCTGTTGGCGATCGGCCAGGAGATCAGCCGCTACGGGACCTTCGTCTGGAAATACCCGTCCGAGCGCTCGTTCTGGTCGTCGCGCCTGCTCGGCGAACTGGATCTGCCCGTCCCCACCGACGACACCTACCTGAAGGACCCCGCCGTACTGGTTCATGCCGACGATCGCCGACGCTTCGTCGAATACCTGAAGGACGCCACCGGACGCCGGGAATCTTTCCGCCTGGAATTCCGCACCCTTTCGCTCGAAGGCAGCCCGCGCTATCTCGAGTTGGCCGGCGAGCCCGACGGCAGAGACGCCTTCATCGGCGTGGTGTCGGACATCACCGAGCGCCGCCAGACGGAAATCGCCCTGCGGGCAGCCCGCAGCACGCTCGATCGCACCTCGCAGGCTACGATGCTCGGCGAACTGGCCGCCTCGATCGCCCATGAAATCAACCAGCCGCTGGCCGCCATCCTGTCCAATGCCGGTGCCAGTGTCCGTTGGCTGGAGCGCCCGCAACCGGAGATCGGCGAAGCCATCGACAGCGTTCGCGACATCCTCAGCGAGGCGCAACGCGCCGCCGCCATTGTCCGCGCCATGCGCGACCTGGCCCGCCAGGCACCACCGGAACGCCAAACCATCGCCCTGGACCGGGTAGCCCGCCATGTCCTCGCCATCACCCGGGCGGACCTGGACGACAAGCATGTCAGCGTGACCCTGAAAACGCCGCACTCGCCCCTGGTCCACGGCGACTCGATCCAGCTCCAGCAGGTCATGCGCAACCTCATCGTCAACGCGGTCGAAGCCATGCAGGCGCTGCCACCCGGCGGCCGGCGCCTGGCCCTGGAAATCCAACCGGTGGGCGGCGAGTGGCTGGTCATCGTCGAGGACAGCGGCCCCGGCGTACCGCCCGACAAGCTCGACAGGATCTTCCAGGCGTTCTACAGCACCAAGGCGACCGGCATGGGGATGGGGCTGGCCATCTGCACCTCGATCGTTTCGGCCCATGGCGGCACCCTCGGCATCAGCCAGGGCCGGAAAGGCGAAAACCTGTTCTATTTCACCCTGCCCGCGCATCCGTCGGGCTGAAGCCCGTATTCAGAACTTTTCAGGGTTCGCAAAGGACTCGCCCACCCGCGCCGGAACAGGCTGTCTCGACCCAAGCAGGAGAGACGCCATGAACGCCCATGCCATTCCACCCACGGCCACCCTGGATCTCGAAACCTATCAGCTCACACTCTCGCTGAAGGAGGCGCTCGATGCGCCGCAAAGCAGGCTCGACAGACTCACGGAGATAAGCAGGCGCCTGTGCGAACATCTGCTCGAACACCACCGACGACACACCGGAGACACCCCGGGACGCTCCGCCCTCGCCCCCTGGCAAGAACACCGGGCCAAGGAAATCCTGGCGCGCAGCCTCACCGCCCGGCTGTCCATCGCCGACGTGGCACGACAATGCGCCATGTCGCGCAGCCACTTCTCCCGCGCCTTCAAGAAAGCCACCGGCATGTCGCCCCAAGAATGGTCGCTGGACGTGCGCATCCGCCGCGCCAAGGAATTGCTCGGCGACCGCGCGATGTCCGTTGCACAGGTCGCCCAGGATTGCGGATTCGCCGACCAGTCGCATTTCAACCGCACCTTCAGCAAGCTGGTCGGCATCACGCCGAAGCGCTGGCAGCGGTTGAATGCGCTCCGCACCGAGCCGGCCTGAAGCGGGTTATCCATTGGGATATGGCCGTTGGGGTAAGCGCCTGAAACGCGGGATGTTCAAGGTATCCAGAGCCGCACATGGACAATCGTCCCGTCCCTGGGGAACGCCACCAGCCGCTCCGTTTGCGCCTGGCCATCGACGGTCATCCGGTAGCTTCCGCATGGCAGGCCCTCGTCCCGCTCCACCCGGATCGCCAGCGTCCCGCTCGCTCCGCGAACCTCGGCACTGAAATGCGTCCATCCGGGCGGTAAGCAAGGCTCGATCCGCAGCCGCCCGTCTTGCAGATGCAGCCCCAGGATGGATTCCACCGCCAGGCGCCAGGTCCAGGCCGCCGAGCCGCTGTACCAGGTCCAACCGCCGCGTCCGACCCAGGGGGCGACACTGCCGATATCCGCCGCCAGCACGTAGGGCTCGACCCGGTAGGTCGCCAATTGTCCCGCTTCGCGGGCCTGGTTCACCGGGTTCAGCAGATCGAAGATCCGCCAGCCGTTCTTCGCATCGCCAAGGCCGGCGAAAGCCATGCCCAACCAGGCTGCGGCATGGCTGTACTGGCCCCCGTTCTCGCGAATACCGGGCGGATAGGCCTTGATATAGCCGGGCTCACGGGGCGTGTCGGCGAAGGGCGGCCACAGCAGGCGGACCAGCCGTTCCTCATCCCTGACCAGATGGCGCCCGGCGCTGTCCATGGCGATCCGCGCACGCGCTTCCCCATCCGCCCCGCAGAGGAGCGACCAGGATTGGGAGATGGAGTCGATACGGCATTCATCGTCCGCATGGCTTCCCAACGGCCGACCGTCATCGTCGATCGCGCGCAGGTACCAGGCGCCGTCCCAGGCCGCCTGATCCAGCCGCTCGGCCAGGGCCTGGGCGCATTTCGTCCAGTGGATTTCCACGTCGTAGAAGGACTGGCGCCTGGCCAGCCCCGCGAAGCCCTTCATCGCCGCGATGGCGAACCAACCCAGCCAGACGCTCTCCCCACGCCCCTCCCGGCCGACACGGTCCATGCCATCGTTCCAGTCCCCCGCCCCCATCAGCGGCAGTCCGTGCTGGCCCCGGGTCACGCCGCGTTGCAATGCCCGCTTGCAGTGCTCGAACAGACTGAAGGCCTGACCGGTAGCCGGGAAGCGGGCATAGCGGTCATGTTCGTCGTTGGCCAGCGGTGGCGCCTGCAGAAACGGCACCGCCTCGCCGAGGATGGATTCGTCGCCCGTCGCCTCGACGTACTGGCTGGTGGCGAACGGCAGCCAGAGCAGGTCATCCGAGCAACGGGTACGAACGCCCCGGTCCGACGGCGGATGCCACCAGTGCAACACATCGCCTTCCTCGAACTGGTGTGCGGCACAGAGCAGGATGTGCTCCCGCGCGCGCCGTGGGTCGGTGTGCAACAGCGCCAGCACGTCTTGCAACTGGTCGCGAAAACCGATGGCGCCGCCGGCTTGGTAGAAGCCGGCACGCGCGAACAGACGCGACGCGATCGTCTGGTATTGCAGCCAGCGATTGACCATGACATCGAATGCCGGGGCCGGCGTGCTGATGCGAACCCCACTCAACAGGTGATCCCAGAACGTCCGGACCTCGGCCAATCCCTGCTCCGCCCTGCCCGCCTGCTGCCAGAATCCGGCCAGGCTCTTCGCGTGCTCACGATCCTGCCCCTGGCCAAGCACGAAGACCAGTTCCTCGCTGCCTCCCCGCGCGAAGTCCAGGTGAACCTGAAACGCCGCGCAGGGGTCGCCGCCCACCTCGACGCGGCCGCCCAGCGCCCACCGGGTCAATGCCGCGGGCAGCGCGGGATGTCCCTCACGGCCAAGAAAGTCCTGGCGATCGGTGCTCAGGCTGTGGGGCGGTTTGTTGGCGGTGAGGAATGCCACGCGCTCGGCGAAATCGGGGTTCCAGGGGTTTCGGGCGAGCAAGGCATGGCATTCGGCGTCGTAATCGCAGACGACATGCGGCCTGGCCATGCTCGCCAGGGCGCCGAGCAGCCATTCGACATAGCAGGTCGCGGTGATCCGCCGGGACCGGCCGCTGACGTCGCGCAGGCGCAGACGCAGCACCTTCACCGGCGCCGTCGGCGGCACGCATACCAGCAACTCCTGCTCCAGGCCGTGGCTGTGCTGCCGCCAGAGGGTATAACCCGTGCCATGACGGATCTGGCAGGTACAGGCCTCCCCGGCGGGCAACGGTGTGGGCGTCCACACCTCGGCGCTCTCCTCGTCGCGCAGGTAGAGCGCTTCTCCGGGCGCGTCGCCAAGCGGATCGTTGGACCAGGGCGTCAGGCGATTCTCGCCGCTGTTCACCGCCCAACTGCAGCAGTTGCCCGACTCGCTGACGAGGCTGCCGAATACTTCGTTGGCCAGTACGTTGCACCAGGGCGCCGGCGTGTGCCGGCCCGGCTCGAGATGAATGACGTACTCGCGGCCATCCGGGCTGAAACCGCCCAGGCCGTTGTCGAACAGCAAATCGCCGGGGCGCTCCAACGGCGTGTCGATGCATTCGCCCGGTGGCGCACCGGAGCCGTCGAAACGCGGCATCGGCGGCGGCATCGGCATGGCGGCGGCGAGCTGCCGGGCCAGCGGTCCGGCGCTCTCGTCGAGAACAATGCGGGCGGTGCTCTCCAGCAGGCGGATATCGTCATCGTGCAACTGGTCGGCGAACAGCAGATGCACATCGCCACCGCGGCTGGCCAGTTCGTCCTGGACGCCGCTCTCGCGCAGCAAGGCGAACACCTGCTCCCGCAGGGGTTCGGCATAGCCCGAGGCGCCCGTGCGCAGAATCACCAGATCGACCAGCAGGCCGCGCCGCCGCCAGAACTTGCAGGCACGCACCAGGGTAGCGAGCAGGCCGCTGTCCTGTTGGGTGGCAACACGCAGGAGCAGGATCGGATGGTCGCCCGACAGGCTCATACCCCACAGGCGCGGCTGGCCGAAGCGGTTGGCCGCCAGCGTTTCCGGCCCGGTACGCAGCGTCGGGTGCGGGTACAGCAGCAGCGACGCAAGCATCTGCAGCTCCGGCAACCGCTCCGGCTCCAGCCCGAGCTTGCGCGTTTCCCGGCTCGCCTCGCTGGCGGCATCGGCGAAGGTCCAGTCCAGCGACGCCAGGGAGGCATAGCGTTCGGCCAACTCGAGGATCGACTCTCGCGATCCTCCGGCCAGGGTCAGGAAGGCCAACTGCCGGCGTTCCCCAGGAGCCAGCCCGATCCGCGCCTGCAGCGCCATGACCGGGTCGAGTGTCCAGCCGGTGCGTCCTTGCAGCCCGTTCAGAATCCCGATGGGACGACGCTCGTCGCCATGGCGTCCGAGAAACGCCTCGCGGTCGCTTTCGAAAGCGACCGCCAGGGAATCCGTTTCGTCGACGACCAGCCGGTGCAACAGCAGCGCCGGCTTTTCATCGGCGTGGCGGGGCCGCCGCGTGAAGAGCAGGGCCCGCAACCCGGGCAGGTATTCGCTGCCCACGAACAGCTTGCCGAAGGCCGGATGCCGTTCATCGTCCAGCGGCGGGGCCAGCGCCACCTCGGCATAGCTGGTCAGGCTGAGCGTGCGCGGCCGGTCGGATTCGTTGGTCAGGGTGAGCCGGCGGATTTCCATGTCCTCCGCCGTCGCGACCGTCACCTCCATACGCAGACCGATGCCATGGTCGTGCCGGTGAAACTCCGCCATATGAGGATGGAAGACAACCCGCTCCTGCGCGGACACGGCACCGGTCGGCTGCCGGCCAGCCGACCAGAGATCGCCGCTCTCCTCGTCCCGGACGTAGACCCAGAGTCCGTGGTGATCGCGGGTCGCATCCGGCCGCCAGCGCGTCAGCGCATGCCGGTGCCAGCTCAAGCCACCGGCCCCGGCACGGGATATCCAGCTGTGGAGCCGCCCGTTGCCCAGCAGATGCGCCTGCGGAAACCACTCGTCGCCCGTTGGCGTCCAGGCCTGGGGCGGCGCCACGCCGCTCCAGTCGGGTGCCGGCCGCTCCAGCGACTCGCTGCGCCGGGGATCGGCCGGTAACTCCAGGGGTACGCGCTCGTGCAACAGCAACTCCATGACCTTGACGCGCGGCACGCTGCCGAAGCGGCGGACCAGGGCATTGCCACACAAGGCGTTGTTCAGCGCAGCGAAGATCATGCCCTGGTGGTGGGCCATGTAGGCCCGGACGGTGGAAAAGCGACGCCCGCTGGGTACTCGGTCGGCGGTGAAATCCGCCGCCTCGTAGAGCCCATAGCTGCCCACCAGCCCGAGCCGTTGCAACTCGATCAGGTTCTCCACCGCCGCCCTGGGGCTGACCGCGAGCGCCAGGGCCGACGCATAGGGTGTGATGACCAAGTCCTGCGCCAAGTCGCGACGCAACCCCAGCTCCGGAACGCCGAACGCGCGGTAGCGGTAGCGATGCTCGGGATCGCGCGAGGCGAACGCCGATTCCGAGATGCCCCAGGGAACATCCTGCGTCCTCGCGTATTCGCGTTGCACGGCCACTGCCGCGCGCTCGCTCTGGCCGAGCAACGAGCCGGCGTGGCTCGGCAGCAGCAGGGGCGGCATCAGGTATTCGAACATCGAGCCGTTCCACGACACCAGGGACAGGCGGCCGGCGAGACGGGACAACGGCCGCCCCAGATAAAACCAGTGTTCGAGGGGCACGTCGCCTTTCATGATGGCGAAGTAGCTGGCCAGTCGCGCCTCGGTCGCCAGCAGGTCGTAGTGGTGGCTGTCGATGCGGTCCGCGCTCAGGTTGTGGCCAATGTGGAACAAGCGCTTTTCCGCGTCGTAGAGAGGACGGAAATCCATCGAGAACGCCATGTCCCCAGCTCGCGTCGCGTCGTCGAGCAAATCCCGGCGCAAGGCCGACTGCTCCTCCAGGCCCTGCTCCAGCGCTGCATCCAGCTTGCCGAGCCAGACCTTCGTCTCGCCGTTCACGCCGGCGAAGCGGCCGAGCAAGGTACGGGCCTGGACGACCGCCGGACCGATTCCGCTCATGGGCAAATCGACCGGCAGGCATTGCTCAATCTGCCGGGCCAGCTTCGCCACCGGCGGCAGCGCGTCCCGCAAGGGGGAGAACCAAGGCATCAGCCGCTCGCGGTCGCGGCGGATCTCCCGCAGATGGTGGTGCAGCCGCTCCAGCCAGGTCTGTACCTCCTTCAGCTGCTGGATCGCCAGCCCCTGCTCACGGGCGATCATCCGCCCCACGGCATCGCGCAGCGCCTTCTCGCACTCATCGAGCGCATCGAGTCCGGCGGGATGCTCGCGGCACCGCGAGACCTGGATAGCGAAAGCGGCGAGGCGCTCTTCCAGCTCATGGTCGCCCACCGGCATCAGCGCTTCCCGGAGCAGCTCGAAAGTATCCTCCAGGCCATCCCACAGGCTGGTCGGCAACGCGGGGCCCGCCGCGATCTCCAGGCATCCCTGTTGCAGGGTCAGCAGGCAGACGGCGAGGTTGCCGCTGTCCACCGTCGAGATGTACCGAGGCTCCAGCGGAAGCAGCAGGCGGGTGTCGTACCAGTTGAGCCAGTGCCCGCGATAGCGCTCCATCCGTTCGAGGGTATCCAGCCCCCGGCGGATGCGTGCCGCGAAATCGGACAGCCCTACGTACCCTAGGTCGGCAGCGCCGAGGGACGATACGAACAGCATGCCGATATTGGTGGGAGAGGTACGGTGGGCGATCTCCGAATAGGGCTCCTCCTGGTAGTTGTCCGGTGGAAGCCAATTGTCGTCGGGGCCGACGAAGGTCTCGAAGAACAGCCAGGTGCGCCGCGCCAGCCGCCGGAGAAAGACATGCTGTTCACCACTCGGCTCATCAGTCGCCTCGCGGCGCGGCAGGCTGATGAACAGGGCGACCCCCGGTGCCAGCAGCCACACCAGCAGTAAGGGCGCGGCAGGCCAGAACGCGGCCGGATGGACCCGCCACAGGACAATGGCCAGGGTCACGGCCAGCATCGGCGAGGGCCACATCTGCCTCCAGACATAGCCATGCGAGCCCCGCCGCGCGAGGAACGAGGCCTGGTGCGCGGCCGTGGTCCACTCCAGCAGGTGACGGCGCGATACGCCGAGCCGCCACAGGGTACGAACCAGCGCATCGAGAGCGATGGCAGCATCGTTGACCAGGAATACCAGGGCGAGAAACCAGCGCCCGACGTGATCGAGCAGGCGGCGCAACAGGCCGCGCACCGCACCGCGCCGCCGGCCATGGGCGAGCCCGGTGATCAGGTCGGTGAACAGGTAGGCGCCCGGCGCCGCCACGGTCAGCAGCGTCCACACCCAGGGCGAGCCGGGCAGCCACAGCCAGCCGGCGGCGGCCAGGACGACCAGGGCCAGGGGGACCACACTGCGCCGCAGGTTGTCGATCAGTTTCCAGCGATCCAGCGCCGACAGCCGGTTCTTCAACCGCATGCCGTCGCTGCCGGAAACGGAGCGCCACAGCCACGGCAGCAACTGCCAGTCGCCGCGCACCCAGCGATGCTGGCGGCGCGCATAGTCGAGGTAGCTGCGGGGAAAGTTCTCGTAGAGCACGATATCGCTGACCAGCCCCGCCCGGCCGTGGATGCCTTCGAACAGGTCATGGCTGACCAGGCTGTTTTCCCGCACCCGGCCCTCCAGGCTGCGCTGGAAACTGGCTACCTCGTAAATGCCCTTGCCGACGAAGATGCCGCTGCCGAACAGATCCTGATAGACGTCGGATACCGCGCGCGTATAGATGTCGATGGCCGTGTCGCCGGTATAGAGACGGGCGAACAACGAGCGCTCGCCCTGCTCCGGGGCGATTTCCACGCGCGGCTGCAACACGGTATAGCCGCGCAGCACACGTCCGCTGTCGGGATCGAATTCGGCGCGGTTGAGCGGATGCGCCAGGGTACCCACCAGCCGAGCGGCGCAGCCGGACGGCAAGGCGGTATCCGCGTCGACCGTGATCACGAAGCGGATACCGCGCAGGGCTGCGGCATCGCCTTCGCGCAGGCAGAACGCGCAGTCGTCTCCGTCGAGCAGGTAGCGATTGAAGTCCTCCAGCTTGCCGCGCTTGCGTTCCCGACCCATCCAGCAGCGTTCGCCGGGGTTGTAGCGGCGCGGCCGATGCAGAAGGTGGAAAGGTCTGCCACCGTCCTTTCCATAGCGTTCGTTGAGTCGCCTCAACCCCTGGACCAGGGCGTTCTCCACCGCCCCGTCGGTGGGCAGGCTTTCGGCAGGCGCTTCGAGATGATCGCTGAGCAGAACGAAACGCAACGCCGGGTCAGGGTTGGCCAGGTAATGCAATTCCAGGCGCTCCAGCACCGCCCGCGTTTCGTCCACCCCATCGAGCAGCACCGGCACTGCGATCGCGGTGGCGCACGCCGGATCGATGCCCTGGCTGAAATCCAGCTTGGGCAGCAGCCGGGGCGGCACATTCAGCGTGACCCACCAGTTGACCACCGTGACGCTGAGCACCGAGGCCGGAATCAGCGCGAGCAGCAGTCCGGCGAACCAGAGCCCCGGCGTCGCCCCGGCAACGGCCAGATACCCACCGGGCAGGACCAGGGCGGCCACCCCGGCGAGCATCAGGCTGCCCGCGTAGATCGTCCCTGCCCGGCGATACAGCAGGCGGCGCCAGCCCGCCAGCCAGGTCGGCCGATAGCCCAGGGCAGTTTCGCAGACCTCCCGGCCCGGACCGATAAGCCAATAACCGACGTGGCCGCTGGACGCCCGCCTGTCGCCTTCGGCCGCGCGACGCAGCACCTGCTCGGCCACCTCGATTTCGTCGCGCTCCGCGCCCCGGGCCAGCTCTTCGAGCGCCTTGCGGTAGCGGTCGCGGGTTTCGAAATCCATGTGCGCATAGACCCCGGCGGGGTCGCGGGTCAACCGTTCCTCCACCAGGCTGCAACGCTCGAAGAAATCCTTCCAGGGTGTCGAGGCGATGATCGCCAGGTTCGCCAGCGCCCGCGCGACGCACTCGGTGTCTTCGAAGACACCGGCATCGGCACAGTGTCTGCTGAGCGGGAACGGGCTCTCCAAGGCGGGCAGCAACCGGCCCAGCGCACAGACCAGCACCTCCAGGCAGGTCAGGCGCAGCATGGTCGGGAACGCCCAGAGTTCGGCGATGCTCAGGGGGGCTTCGCCCTGGTAGGTACGGACGAACTGCACGACGCTCGACAGGGACAATTGCAGGCGCGAGGCATGCAGGTACCACTGGGCCACGGCGAATACCCTCGGCACCCCCTCCTCGCCCGGATTGGTCAGGCAGGGCAAGCGCTCGTAGAACGCCGCCGGCAGGTCGCGGACGACCTGCCGCACCGCCCGCTGCACCTGATAGTCGTTGTCCAGCAGCCACTCGGCGGCCTTGGTGACTTCCGGCGGCGGGTCCAGGCACAAGGTCCGGGCCCGCTCCAGCCAGCCTTCCAGCGCCTCGATCCGGGCCCATATCGGCAACGGCTCCGGCCTGCGGGAGCTGTAGCTATGGCGTTTGCACAGCTCGCACGCCGCCTGTTCGACCGGACTACGCTCCCCTTCGGGAGCAACCGCCGTCACCACGCTCCCCGCAATGGGGAATGTACCCCCGCGCCCCTGCCGCCCGTGCAGGTCTGCGTCATCGAGGCCGGTTGCTGGCGCATGATCAGCAGCGGCTTGCTGGCGTGAGTCATCAGAAATCCAGCCACGCTGCCGTAAGGGACATCCAGACGCCCGCTGTGCCCTTGGGCGGACAGCACCACGATGTCGACGGTTTCGTCGGCGACCAGACGCGCCAGGCTGCTGCGTACATCGGCGCATTGCACCAGCGTCCGGGCGACGACACCGTTCTCCGAGGCACGGGCCTGCAATTGATCCAGATACTGCCGGGCGACGCGCTCGTTGCGCCGCAACAGCTGCTGGCAGAGTTCGATATCTTCGCTTTCGGGCGGGCCGACCTCGGTCAATGCCGACGGAGGGACGATGTGGGCAAGCACCAGTTCCGCGTTCTGGACTTTGGCCAGGCGCATCGCGAACGGCAGGACGCTTTCCGCGCGGCATGAGCCGTCGACCGGAACCAACACACGACGGTAGCCCTCGGCAGTTACGGTTTCGGCTTCGCAGGGCACGAGTAGCAACGACCCCGGTGAACGCTCGACCACTTCCCGCGCCGTGTCGCCCAGGACCCAGTGCGACGCCCGCCACTCGCCGTGCGTACCCAGCACCGTCAGGTCGGTCGGATGACTTATCGCGTGCAGGCTGATCTGTTCCGCTGGTTGCCCCTCGATGATTTCGGTCTCGACCACCGGACACAGTTCGCGGTAGCTGCGGGCCAGGGCCTCCATCCGAGCCTGGGCCTCCCGGCAGCAGATATCCCAATCCACCGGGTCCAGCCGCCTGTTTCCCTCCGCGCGAGTCTCGAGCACTTTCAACAGCACAAGCGGCACATTCAATGCCCTGGACATCGCGGCCGCATGCTGGATGACCTTGCCGACCGGCTCGCTGGAGCCGATGCAGGCGACCACACGACCGAATCCGGAACCCGGACACACAGACAGTTCGTTATCGGCCGCTCTTCCGGCGAAGGACGGGGAACTGAACGGGTACATCGGCATGGCCTCCTCCGCTGCGCGAGCGGCTCCATGGGCAATTGCAACCCAACCTAACGGCAGCTGGCTGTCGCAGGTTTGATGCAAATCAAACGGGCCGGCACGTGGCTTTCCTTTCGTCCGAACGAGTCACGCCAATCTTCGCCGCAGGTAGTCCACCAGGACGTCGATCCGGTCGAGGCGCCGGTAGTCCTCCTCGGGAATGCTGACGCCCAGGCGTCGATGCAGGCTGGCCATGAAGCGCAGCCAATCCATCGAGTCCAGGTCCACCTCTTCGCGCAGCGGGCGGTCGCAACGCAGCCGCTCGGGCTCGACTTCCGGCGCAACGCTCTTCAGGGCCTGCAGCACTTCGTTGCGGATCGCCGCCTCGTCCATTTCCATCTCCTCACAGCTGGTCGGGTAGCAGAAGCAACCGGCGAATCTCGCCGAGAAAACGGCCGCCGTAGTGACCGTCGCTGGCCCGGTGGTCGGCCGCCAGGGTGGCATTCACCACCGGCCTGACGCACAACGCGCCGTTCTCGACCCAGGGCCGCTCGACGATACGGCCGAAGCCCACCAGGGCTACCTGTGGCGGATAGATGACGCCGAATACGCTGTCCGTACCCTGGTCGCCGAGCAGCGTGACGGTCAGCCCCGCACCGCTCAGTTCGGAACTGCGCAGGGAGCCGCTGCGGGCGCGCTGCACCAGGTCGGTGAATTCGTCCATCAGCGCTTGCACGGGTTTGTCCGCCACGTCATGCAGGGCCGGGGCGACCAATCCGCCCTGGCGCAGGGAGACGGCCACGCCCAGGTGGACGCCGCTGGCCGGCTGGAAGCTCCCATCGTGCCAGTAACCGTTGAGTTGCGGGTACTCGCGCAGCGCCAGTGCCACGGCCTTGAACAGCAGGACGGCGGGCAGCAGGCGGGCTTCCGGCGCCAGCGGCGCGTTGTACGTTTGCAGCCAGCTCAGCATCGGACCGAGGTCGAGGGCTTCTGCCAGGTAGTAATGCGGAATCTCGCGCTTGGAACGGCTCATCGCGGCGGCGATGGCCTGACGCATGGCGGCATTGCGATCGACCGGGGCCGCCGGCCAGCCCGCCCCTTCGACATCGTCCAAGGTGACCACGCCATGCGGACCGGTGCCATGCAGACGCTCGGCGTCGATACCCAGCTCGGCGGCCCGCTTGCGTGCGGCCGGAGAAATGCGTGGCCGACTGCCCAGGGGCATGACGGGGGCGACAGGAGATGCCAGCGGCTCCGGTGCGGCGACGGCAGCCTTGACCCTGTGCTGCGCGGTCGCTGGCGTTTCCCCAGCTTCGAGCAGGGTCGCGATCGGCGTGCCGACCGGCACCTTGACGCCCGGTTCGACCAGCAGCTCGAAGACCTCGCCCTCCTGCCAGCACTCCACATCCACCGCCGCCTTGGCGGTGTCGACCACGGCAATCACCTGGCCGCGGTGGACCTTTTCGCCGGGCTGTACCTTCCACTCCAGCAACCGGCCCTCGTCCATGTCGGCGCCCAGCGAGGGCAGCGGGAATTCGATCATCCGAGCAACCCCCTCGCCGCCGCGACGATGCCGGCAACCTGCGGCAAGGCCGCCTCCTCAAGATGCTTGGCATAAGGCATGGGGACCTCCGCGCTGCATACCCGAGCGGGCGGCGCATCCAGTTCGTAGAAGCCCTGCTCGACGATGCGGGCGATGATTTCGGCGGCCAGGCTGCCGCTGCGCCAGCCCTCGTCCACTACCAGGGCCCGGCGGGTCTTGCACACCGAAGCCAGCAGGGTGGCGTCGTCCAGCGGGCGCAGCACGCGCAGGTCGATGACCTCGGCGGAGAGGCCCTCTGCGGCCAGGCTTTCGGCCGCGGCCAGCGCCTTGCCGAGGGTGCCGCCATAGGCGATCAGGGTCAGGTCGGTGCCCTCACGGCGAATCCGTGCCGAGCGGATGTCCAGCGGCGCGCTGTCGTCGAGTTCGCCCTCCAGGTTGTAGAGCTGGGCATGCTCGAAGATCAGTACCGGGTCAGGATCCTCCAATGCCGGCCAAAGCATGCCGCGCGCATCTTCCAGGGTGGCCGGCGCGAGGATCTTCAAGCCCGGCACATGGGCGAACCAACCCTCGAGGCTGTGCGAATGCTGGGCAGCCAGTTGCCGGCCCGCCCCGGTGGCCATGCGCAGCACCAGGGGCACGGAGAACTGCCCACCGGACATATGCCGCAGGGTCGCCGCCGTGTTCACCAGCGGGTCCAGCGCCAGGAGGCTGAAGTTCACCGTCATCACCTCGACGATCGGCCGCATGCCGCCCAGCGCCGCGCCGATGCCCGCCCCGACGAACGCCAGCTCGGACAGCGGCGTGTCGCGGATGCGCTCGGCGCCGAACTCGTCGAGCAAACCCTTGGATACCGCATAGGTGCCGCCATAACGCCCGACGTCCTCCCCCATCAGGAACACGCGCGGGTCCCGCAGCAGAGCGTCCCGCAGGGCCTGGCGCAAGGCTTCGCGATAGGTGATGCGGGTCATGCCGAGCCCTCCCCGGTGTAGACGTCGAGGCACAGCGTTTCCAGCGGTTCGAGGGTGCCCGCCTCGGCGAAGGCGACAGCGGCCTCGACTTCACGTTCCACCTCGGCGAGCAACGCGGCGACGCCGTCGTCGTCCAGCACTTTCCCGGCAAGCAGCCGGGCACGGTAGGCGGGGATCGGGTCGCGTGCTTTCCAGCGCTCCACCTCGGCCTTGTCGCGGTACAGCTCGGGATCGAACATCGAGTGGGCACGGAAACGGTAGGTCTTGAACTCGAGAAAGTAAGGTCCCAGACCGGCCCGTACCCGCTCGACCGCCTGGCGCGTGGCATCGTGCACCGCGACCACGTCCATGCCGTCCACCGCCTGTGCCGCCACCTTGTAGGCCGCGGCTTTGGCGCACAGGTCGGTTTGCGACTGGGAGCGCTCCAGTGCGGTGCCCATCGCATAAAGGTTGTTCTCGCAGCAGAACAGCACCGGCAGTTGCCAGAGCGCCGCCAAGTTGATCGCTTCGTGAAAGGCGCCTTCCGCCATCGCTCCCTCGCCGAAGAAGCAGGCCACCAAGCGTGTGCTGCCCTGCATTTGTTCGGCCAGCGCCAGGCCCGCCGCCAACGGCAGCCCACCGCCAACAATGGCGTTGCCGCCGAAGAAGCGAGTTGCCGCATCGAACAAATGCATGGAACCGCCACGCCCACGCGAACATCCCTCCTGGTAGCCAAGCATCTCCGCCATGATTGCCGTCATCGGCACGCCCTTGAGCAAGGCATGGCCATGCTCGCGATAGGTCGCCACTACCGCGTCGTCCGGTGCCAGTGCGTGCACGGCGCCGACCGCCACGGCCTCCTCGCCGATGTAGAGATGCAGGAAGCCGCGAATCCGGCCCTGGCCATACAGCTCTGCGGAACGCTCTTCGAGCCGACGGATGCGCAGCATGTCGAACAGCAGGCCTACGGCGGCCGATGAGTCGATCGAGGGGTGCCCGTTCATGCCGGATTCTCCAGCGTCGAGGTATCGCCCTCCGGCAACCCCAGCTCGCGGGCCTTGAGCAACCGGCGCATGAGCTTGCCGCTGCGGGTATGCGGCAGGCTGATGACAAACTCCAGCTCCTTCGGCGCCACCGCGGCCCCCAGGCGTACGCGGGCGTGACCAAGTAGTTCGTCACGCAGGCCATCGCTGGCATGACGGCCGCCCTTCAACGAAACGAACGCCTTGACCCGCTCACCGAGCAGGTCGTCCGGTTTGCCGATCACCGCCACCTCGGCCACCGCCGGGTGCTCCATCAACGCGCTTTCCACTTCGAACGGACCGATCAGGTGGCCGGCGGACTTGATCACGTCATCACTACGGCCGACGAACCAGTAATAGCCATCGCCATCGCGGCGTGCCAGATCGCCGCTGAGGTACCAGCCGCCGGCGAAACAACGGCGGTAGCGCGCTTCCTGGCCAAGATAGGTACGGAACATGCCTGGCCAGGGTTGCCTGAGGGCCAGCTCGCCAATCTGCTCGTCGCCTAGCATTTCCAACGTACCGTCGTCGTGCAAATGGACAACGGCAGCCTCGACACCCGGCAACGGCTTGCCCATGGAGCCGGGCTTGATCGGCATGGCCAGGGTGTTGGCGATCATGATGCCGCCGGTTTCCGTCTGCCACCAATTGTCATGGATGGGCAGGCCGAGCACGTCCTGCCCCCACCATACGGCCTCAGGATTGAGTGGTTCGCCCACACTGGCGACGAAACGCAACTGCGGGAAATAGTGCTGGCACGCCAGCTCCGGCCCCGCCTTCATCAGCATCCGGATCGCCGTCGGCGCGGTGTACCAGACGGTAACCCGCTCGCGCTCCAGGATCTCGTACCAGCGCGCCGCATCGAAATCGCCGCTATCGACGATACAGGTCACACCCTGCATCAACGGAGCAAGGATGCCGTAGGAGGTACCGGTTACCCAACCGGGGTCCGCGGTACACCAGTAAATGTCGTTGGGGTGCAGATCCAGTGCGAACTTGCCGGTGACATAGTGGGTCAATGCCGCGCCATGCACATGCAGGGCCCCTTTCGGCGTACCGGTGGTACCACTGGTGAAATGCAGCAACGACGGCGTGTCTTCGGTCGTATGCACCACCTCGAAATCGTCCGCTGCCTCGGCCAGCAGTTCATGCAGATCGAGCCCCCCTCCGTACTCGACGGCCCCCCGTTCTCGTTATAGACCAACACCTGTTCGAGAGCCGGCAGACGCTCCCGCAACGCGGCCACCTTGCGCCGGTAGAGTGCCTCGCTGGTCAGCAACATTCGACATTCGCCCAAGCGCAGGCGGGTTTCCAGAGGCTCCGGGCCGAAGGCAGAAAACAATGGCGATACCACACAACCATTCTTCAGGCCGCCCAGCACCCCGAGGTACAGCTCGAGACTCCGTTCGCACAGGACGAATAGATGATCCCCGACCGACATGCCGAGCATCGTCAGGACATTGGCGAATCGATTGGTCAGGCTGCTCAACTGACCATAGGTGACGTCCCTCCGGCCGCCGCTCCGCTCCAGGATGCGCAGGGCGACATGCCGACGTAGCCCATTCAGGGCATGGCGGTCGACGGCCTCGTGTGCCAGATTCATGCCCCCTCCGGGCAGCCCCGCCAGCTCTCGCGCCGCTGCCTGCCAACTGAAGGCGGCCTGCGTTTCGGGACATGCCGACCAATTGGGCTCCACCCGCATGGCCTCTGGGTTCTTTTCGATGAGAGCCGGTCGCATTGTCCTTCCTCCGATCTCAGCAGCGCTGCAGCGCCGGTGCCGCACAAGAGTCCGTGGCACCGGTCAGCGCCAGGAAACGGTCATAGCGATAGGTCGGGCCGTCCAGACAGGCGTAGCTCGCCCCGATGTAGCAATGGCCACACAAGCCGACACCGCAGTGCATACGACGCTCCAGGGACACCCAGATGCGGCTGGGTTGGATGCCATGCTCGACGCTTGCACGGGCGGCACCCAGCATCAGCGACTCGGGCCCGCAGCACAGCAGGGTATCCGGCTGCACCGTGGCGAAGACTTCGTCGAAATGATCGAGGGGCGTGCCCCGCCGCTGACCCGCCGCGGCATCGTCCAATGTCTCGATGAACGGTATCGCCAACTTCCAGCGCAAACGCTCCCGAGCGAGGATCTGGTCCTCGTCGCGACGAGCCCCATAGACAACGCTCAGGCGCGACGACAGATGCTCCCTGGACGCCTCGTCGATCAGGCCTGCCAACGGCGCCAAACCACAACCTCCGGCGACTACCAGCACACGGCGCGGGCTGAAGAACAGCGGCCAGCCTTTGCCGAACGGACCACGATAGCCAAGGGTGTCGCCGGGGCGAAGCGCGAAGAGCGCATCGGTCAGGTTGCCCATCCGCCGTATCAGCGCATTGAAATGGCCATACAGGTTCGGCGGACTGACATAGGTGAACGGCGCCTCGCCGACACCCGGCACCGCCAGCATGAAGAACTGCCCAGGCATCGTGGCCAGGTCGTGCGCCTGGGGGAAATCGATACGAAAGCTGAAATGCCGGGCGTCCCGTCCATCCTCGTAGCTGTCCAGCAAGTGCAACTTGCGCGGAGTCAGGTCAATCATGGCCGCCCCACCTCCCCTATCACCCCGTGAACGCCGATGCCGCCGGGGCATACCCGGTCGCAACGCCCGCAGCCTACGCAACCGTAATGGCCGAACTGCTCGCGGAATGGCTCGCCGAACTTGTGCAACCAGAATCGCTGGACACGCTGACCCGGGGAGGCACTGGGGTTGTGCCCGCTCGCTTCGGCCTGGAAACCTTCGTACAGGCAGGAATCCCAGACCCGTTCATGCTGGACTTCGCCGCTCGCGCCGACCTGCTCCAACGGCGCGAAACAGGAACAGGTCGGGCATACCTGGGTGCAGCCGGAACACCCGAAGCAGTGTGTCCCCAGCGTTTCCCAGGTGTCCGCCGATACCTGCCCGGCGTTCAGCGCCGCCACGCCGTCGAGCAACTCCCGGTCGTGCAGTTGAGCCAGCGCCACCCGCGCGGCGTTGGATTCCCGGGTCGCCTGGCAGCCGTCCAGGTTCGTCGGCAGACGCAGCTCGCGAATGGCCTCGGCCCCCGCGGCGGAACCGACGCGCAGCCACCAGCCCCGCGCATCGTCGCGCCGCACCAGAACCAGGTCGGCGAGACCGTCGCCCACCAGCGGCCCGCTCTCCACCAGGCTGCAGAACCCGTTGCTGCAACTTTCCCGACACTCCACTCCCACCAGCAGGGTGGCGTGACGGCGCGCCTGATAATGCGGGTCTTGGGCGAAGAAGCGGTCCTGGTAGGCAATGGCCTGCAGGTCGCAGGCATGCAGGCCGAAGATCGCCTGCGGCCTGACCTCGGGCAGGGACGAATAGAACTGGCCGCCATCGAAGCGGAACAACAGTTCCCGCTCGGCGAAGAAAAACAGCTTCGCCGAGAACGGCGGCGGATCGCCCTCCGGTTCGAGTGGGGTGAAGTCCTTCGGCCCGACCTCCTGCCAATGCCGTCCGCCCTGCCCATCGTCGCGCACCTCGTACAGGCGCCGGGACTGCGCCAGGTGCCTGCGCAGACGTTCCACCTCGGCCAGCTCATGAGTGGACATGGCGAATCACCTCGGCCGCGCCCGCTTCGGCATTCGGCGCTTCCCCGGCCGGCAAGCCTTCGACCGCGACCGCACAGGCTTTCAACTCCGGCATGTGGGTGATGGGATCCTGGGCATCGTTGGTCAGGCGATTGCAGGGGGCTTCCCGGAAATGGTACGGCATGGCCACGGTGCCCCGCGGCACCTCGTCGGTGAGGCGGACCCGGGTTTCCAGTTCGCCGCGCCGGGAGCGCACACGCACCGCCTGGCGGTCATGCAATCCTAGGGCGCCGCCGTCGTCGGGATGCATCGATAGCAGGCCGGCAGGAATCTCCCGCTCGAGCAGCGGCGAATGCCGTGTCATCGATCCGCCGCCGTACTGGAAATGGAGCCGATGAGTGGTCAGGAAGAACGGATATTCCGCATCGGGGCATTCGTCGGGCGCCACGTTGGTGACCGGTAGCAGCCGGCCCTTGCCCAGGGGGAAGCGTTCCTCGTGCAGGAAAGGAGACCCCTGCGGTCGCGCGGCATCGCAGGGCCATTGCAGGCCATGGTGCTCGTCCAACCGTGCGTAGGTCATGGCCGAGAAGATCGGCGTCAGCAGGGCCATCTCGTCGAACACCGCCTCGGCATCTTCCCAGTCCATGCCGGGATACCCCATGCGCACCGCCAGCTCAGCGAGGATCTTCCAGTCCGCCTTCGCCTCGCCCGGTGGCGTCACCGCGCGGCGCACACGCTGCACACGGCGCTCGCAGTTGGTGAAGGTGCCGTCCTTCTCGGCGAAGGAGGCAGCCGGCAGCACCACGTCGGCGAGCCGCGCCGTTTCGGTCATGCTCAGCTCCAGCACCACAAGGAAATCCAGTGCGCCGAGCGCGTGGGCCACCTGGTTCTGGTCCGGATCGGTGAGCACCGGATCTTCGCCGATGATCATCAGGGCTCGCAGGGCGCCATCGCGGGCCGCACGGGTCATGCCCAGGGACGTCAGGCCGGGCGTCACCGGCGAGGTCACGCTCCAGGCTTCGCCGAACCGGGCCTGCACCGCCAGGGCCGAGGCATCCTGATAGCCGGGATAGACGTTGGGCAGGCAGCCCATGTCGCAAGCACCCTGCACGTTGTTCTGGCCACGCAGGGGATTGATGCCGGTTCCCGGCCGCCCGACCTGGCCGCAGGCCAGGGCCAGGTTGGAAACCGCAATCACGTTGTTGGTACCGCTCTGGAACTGGGTGATGCCCATGCCATAGGCGAGATACGCGGCCCTGGCCTGACTGTAGAGACGGGCCACCTCCTCCAGATCGGCGACCGCGATACCGGTCTTGGCGCTCGTTCGCTCCGGCGTCACGTCGGACAAATGATGCCGCAGAGGGCCGGTATCCTCGCAGCGGGAGGCCAGGAACGCGCTGTTCTCCCAGCCGTTGGCCAGGATGATCTGCAACAGGCCATTGAGCAGCGCGATATTGGTGCCCAGGCGCGGTTGCAGGTGGATGTCCGCCAGCCGGGCCAGGCGCGTCCGGCGCGGGTCGATCACGATCAGCCGCGCCCCCCGCGCCTGGGCGCGCAGCATGCGGGCGCCGATCATGGCGTGGTTTTCGGTCACGTCGGCGCCGATCACCAGGATGACGTCGGCCAGGTCGATGTCGGCGATGCCGTTGGTCATCGCCCCGGAGCCCAGGGTGCGTACCAGGCCGGCCACCGAGGGGCTGTGGCAGATCCGCGCGCAGTGATCGATGTTGTGGGTCCCGAGCACGGCCCGAGCGAACTTCTGCGCAGCGTAGTTATCCTCGTTGGTTGCGCGGGCACAGCTGATCACGCCCACCGCCGTGGGGCCAGCGGCATCCCGCGCCACGCCGAACTCGTTGGCGACCCGCTCCAGCGCTTCGTCCCAGGACGCCGGGCGGAACCGCCCGTGCTCCTTGATCAGCGGCCGGGTCAAACGATGCCCGGCATCAATGGCGAAACTGGTGGACCAGCCCTTGGCGCAGAGCTGCCCCTGACTGACCGGGTGGCCGGGCTGCGGTTCGACGCCAACCACCCGATCGTTCTCGACCCGCAGGCCGATGCCACAGCCCACGCCACAAAAGGTGCATACGCTCGGTACCACGTTCATCACGAGACCTCCCGCCGATCTGGAATCAGGCTAGGCCCCGCCCCCCGCATCGAGTTTGATCCGGATCAACGAATCGAGGCCGCACCACGGCTGGCGATTGATCGAAATCAACGTCGGTCGGTTACCTCGATCGCAATATCTTTCCGTCCGCTGTCGGACTACCCGAATGGAGGGATTCAAGATGGCCAATACCGCAAAAAAGGTTCCAGTGACCACCGAGGAAAAGACCAGCAAGGCCCCCGCCCTGTCTGAGCCTTGGCATCCGCTGGACAACCTGCGCCGGCAAATCGACCACCTGTTCGAAGATTTCAACCGCATGCCCCTGCGCTTTCCGTTCTCACGCAGCAGTGCGTTCGAAATCGAGCCGTTCTGGCGTCGCGATGTCTTCGCCCATGGCCTCCCGGCCGTGGACATCGCCGAGAAGGAGAAAGCGTTCGAAATCACGGCCGAACTGCCGGGCATGGATGAGAAGAACATCGAGATCAAGCTGTCCAACGGCAACATGATCATTCGCGGTGAGAAGCGAGAAGAGGCCGAGGAGAAGAAGAAGGATTACTACCTTTCCGAGCGCCACTATGGTTCCTTCGAGCGCATCTTCAACCTGCCCAAGGGCGTCGATCCGGACAAGATCGACGCCCACTTCAGCAAGGGCGTACTGACCATCAACCTGCCGAAGAAACCGGAAGCCATCAAGCCGGAGAAGGTGATTCCGATCAAGGCGAGTTGAACATGCCCTCTGGGCCCCGCCACTGATCGGCGGCGGGGCGTTGGGTCACTCCGTATCCCTGGTGAGAACCGAATGGACAGCCAGGATGAAGTCATCGCTTTTCTCTCCCGCCCGGATAGCTACGGCGATCCGGCCGGTACGGTCGAGCGCATCGAGCCCCATGGCTCGGTGGTTTTCCTGCATGGCCGATACGCCTACAAGCTCAAACGAGCCGTCGCCTATGCCGCACTGGACTTCCTGACCCGCGAAAGCCGTGAACGGGCCTGTCGTGCGGAACTGGTATTGAATCGTCGGACGGCACCCGATCTCTACCTGGCAGTGCGCTCGATCGACCGCACCGCCGATGGTAGCCTGATATTCGACGGTGGCGGATCAGCTGCGCTGGATTGGGTCGTGGTGATGCGTCGCTTTCCTCAGGGCGCGCTGTTCGAGCGCATGGCGTCCGACGGTCGCCTCACTGTCGACCTGATGGACAAACTGGGCGAAGAGATTGCGCGCTTCCATGCACTGGCCGAAATCACTCCGGGCTTCGGCGGAGCCGATGGCATCCGCCAGGTCATCGAAGACAACCACCGCGAACTCTGCCGCTACCCCGCGGTGCTCGACGTTCGGGCGCTATACCGGCTGCACGATGCTTCGCTCGGCAGGCTCGACGAACTCGCCTCCCTGCTCGACCGACGACGGCTGGAGGGCCGTGTGCGGCGATGCCACGGCGATATGCGCCTGGCCAACATCTGCCTGCTGGATGGCCGGCCGACACTATTCGATGGTATCGAGTTCAGCGACCCCCTCTCCTGCATCGACGTGCTCTTCGATCTAGCCTTCGTGCTCATGGATCTCGACCACCATGGCCTCGCCCCGTTGGAAGATCGCCTGCTCCGGAGCTATTTGTGCCACAGCGACGCGCTCGAAGACTGCCGCCCGCTACCCTTGTTCCTGTCGTTGCGAGCAGCGACCCGCAGCTTCACCCTGGCCTGCAGTGCCGGCCGGCAAGAGAAACCGACAGCCGCACACGACAAGGCCCGGCGGGCACGGGCACTCCTGCGCCTGGCCGAACTCTTTCTGAAGGAAACCACCGCCCAAGGCCGGCGACCCTGCGTGGCGCCCCCGGCAGCCAGGAGTGGACCATGAATCGATCGCCTCCCCTGTTGTTCGCTTTGCATGGCAGCGAGGACTACGGGCGCCGGGTTGCGACTCGCCTGGGCCTGCCCCTGGCGCCGCTGGAAGAGCGGGAGTTCGAAGACGGCGAACACAAGAGCCGCCCTCTGGAGCCGGTCGTCGGCAAGCCGGCCATCGTCCTCCATGCGCTCTACGGGGACACCCGGCACAGTGTCAATGACAAGCTCTGCCGCCTGCTGTTCTTCTGTGGCGCACTGAAGGACGCCGGGGCCGCCCGGGTCCATGTGGTGGCACCCTACCTGTGTTACGCCCGCAAGGAGCGGCGGACACAGCTCCAGGACCCGATCATCAGCCGCTACGTTGCGGCGCTGTTCGAAACCAGCGGCGTGGATCGCCTGAGCGCCCTGGACGTGCATAACCCCGCAGCCTTCGACAATGCCTTCCGCATCCCCACCCGCCATTTGGAGAGCGCCGAGCTGTTCGCCGATCGATTCGCGGCTCTTGCCGCCGAAGGCCGCGTGGTCGCGGTATCCCCCGATGCGGGCGGCACCAAACGGGCCGAGCGGTTCCGCCAGGCCCTGGAGCGGAACCTGGGGCGACCGGTGGCCAGCGCCTACATGGAAAAATTCCGCAGCAATGACATCGTTACCGGCACCCTGCTGGTCGGCGAGGTACGCGATGCGGTGGCGATCATTATCGATGATCTCATCAGCACCGGAGGAACCCTGTTGCGAGCAGGCGAGGCCTGCCGGGCGGCCGGCGCCATGCGGATCTTCGCCGCCGCGACCCACGGCCTGTTCACCGGCGGCACCGGGCTGCTGGACAGCCCGCTGTTCGAGCGCCTCCTCGTATGCGACAGCGTCCCACCTTTCCGGCTGGAGTCCGAGCGCTGCGCCCAACGGCTGGAAATCCTCGATACCACGGCCATGGTCGCAGCGTCGCTCGCCGAAGAGTACGGCCTGTCCCGGAAGACATCGCCATGAAAACCGTTCTCTGTCCCGACGCCCACGACCTGCTTCTGGTGATCGACGTACAGAACGACTTCTGTGCCGGCGGTGCCCTGGCTATCCCCAGTGCGGACGCCGTGGTAGCGCCGATCAACCGCCTCGCCCAGTGTTTCGCACACATCGTCCTGACTCAGGATTGGCGCCCCGCAGACCATTGGAACTTCGCCGACAACCACCCCGGCCGTCGTCCGTTCGACACCATCCACCTCGCCTATGGTGCCCAGGCGCTATGGCCCAGCCACTGTGTGCAAGGCAGCCGGGGCGCGGACTTCCATCCGGGCCTGCGCCTGTCACGGGCCGAACTGATCCTGCGCAAGGGCTACCGCAGCGGCATCGATTCGTACTCGGCCTTCTACGAGAACGACCGGAGCACCCCGACCGGGCTTAGCGGGTATCTGAAGGAACGAGGAATCAGGCGTCTGTTCCTCGCCGGGCTGGCAACCGATTACTGCGTGCTCTATTCAGCCCTCGATGCCCGCCGGGAACGCTTCCAGGCGGTACTGTTGGAGGAAGCCTGCCGGGGCCTGGATATCGAGGGCTCGGTGGCAAAAGCCTTGCAAGCCATGCGCGGGGCCGGCATCGACATATGGCAGACGGCCTGACGGGGCTCGTCGTCAACCCAGCCGCCAATCAGGACGGCGGTGCCGCACCGCGGCCACCGGTAATAAGGCGATCCGCTTCCGCCGCCAGGGCGCGCAAGGTGTCGGATACGTGCACGGGGTAGACGGCGGGTTCCAATCCCCGCAGCGCCATGGGCAGGCTCGCCAGTTGCCGTTGCGTGTAGCGGCGCACCTCCTCCAGAGAGGGCGACGGCCGGAGTCGCCGCCCCTGGCGCATCACCGGCTGGATCAGTGCAGCGCCCCTTGTCGCATCGCCCTCTAGCGTCAGGGTGTCGCCGCTGCAAAGGCCCGCGCTGTCATAGCGGCGATACACCTGCTTGCGCCCCGGCCAGGTGGCCTTGCCCTCCGAGCGTTTGCGACGGGGAAGCCCGGCGTACTCCTGCAGTTTGTAGGCACAATCCAGCGCCGGCGCATCGCTGGAGGTATCGAGCCGCGTGCCGATGCCGAAGCCATCGATGGGCGCGCCCTGGGCCAGCAGATCGCCGATCAGGTACTCGTCCACGCTGCCGCTGGCGAATACCGTGACCTTGTCCAGGCCGCCCTCATCGAGGATCGCGCGGACCTTGCGCGCGTGCTCGCCGAGGTCGCCGCTGTCAAGGCGCACGCCCTGCACCGCGATGCCGGCGGACGCCAGGCGCGGCGCCAGCCCCACCACCTTGGCGGCCCCAGCCTCAGTGTCGTAGGTGTCGATCAACAGGACTACCGACGCCGGCAGGCTGTGGGCGAAGTGCTCGAATGCCTCGGCTTCGTTGGCATGTGCCTGGATGAACGAGTGTGCCATGGTCCCGGCGAGCGGAATGCCGAACTGCGCGCCGGCCAGCACCGTGGCCGTGGCGGAGAATCCGACCAGATAACTGGCACGAGCGGCCAGCACGCCGGCCTCGGCGCCATGGGCACGGCGCAAGCCAAAATCCACCAGGCGCTTGCCCGGTGCCTGCAACACGACGCGGGCGGCCTTGCTGGCGATCAGGGTCTGGAAATGCAGCAGATTGATCAGGCGGGACTCCACCAGCTGCGCCTCCGGCAGCGGCGCGGTAACCCGCAGGATCGGCTCGTCGGGAAAGAACGGCGTACCCTCGGGCATCGCATGCACATCGCCGGTAAAACGCAGGCCGGCCAGGTAATCGATGAACGCCGGCCTGAACATCCTCTGCGTCGCCAGCCACTCCAGCTCGATGTCCGAGAAGCGCAGTTGTTCGAGGTAGTCCAGCGCCTGCTCCAACCCCGCAGCCAAGTAGAAGTTCCGGCAACCCGGCAGCTTGCGGGCGAAGAACTCGAACACCGCCGTGTCGAACATGTCACGCTCGAAGTAACCCTGGAGCATGGTCAACTGGTACAGATCGGTGAGCAGCACCCCGGCATCGGCCAGGTGAGGTCGCTTCTGCGTCATCTCGCAGTCCTCCCGTCGTGGCTACGGCGACACAGGCAGTTTGCCGTCGGGTGGCACAATGAAGTGCTGATATCGATCAAGATGCCGATGGTCCGAAGCGCCACCATGGTTCGCAAGGCCAACGAAGAGGGTCCGGCCATGCCCGACGTCCGCCCGCACCTGCGCCTCTTTCTCGGCGGTGACCTTATGACTGCGAGGGGTATCGACCAAATCCTCCCGAACCCCGGCGATCCCCTCCTGCACGAAGCCTATGTCACCCACGCCGGGGACTACGTGGCGCTGGCCGAGCGGCGCAACGGCCCGATCCCCCGGCCGGTGGATTTCGCCTACGTCTGGGGCGTGGTGCCCCAGGTCCTGGCCAGACACAGGCCGGACGTCAGCCTGGTCAATCTGGAAACGGCGGTGACGCGCGGGGGCTGGCCCCAGCCCAAGGGCATCAACTACCGCATGGAGCCGAACAACCTGCCGGTGCTCGGCGCGGTGAAACTCGACTGCTGCAGCCTGGCCAACAATCATGTGCTCGACTGGGGCGAAGCGGGCCTCCTCGACACCCTGGCGGCCCTCGACCACCTGGGCCTGGGTCACGCCGGGGCCGGTGTCGACCGACGCAGCGCGACGGCGCCGGCCGTGCTGCCCGTCGTCGGTGGACGGCGCTTGCTGGTGTTCGCTTTCGCGACGCCCGATTGCGGCGTGCCATCGGAATGGTCGGCCGATGACCGGCAACCCGGCGTGGCTTGGCTGAGCGAGCTGTCGCCGCGCAGCCTGAACCGGATCGCCACTCGCATCCGCGCCCTGAAACGTCCTGGCGACCGCGTGCTGGTATCGCTGCACTGGGGTGGCAACTGGGACTTTTCCATCCCGACGGAACAGGTCCGGTTCGCCCATGGGCTGATCGACGAGGCCGGCGTCGACCTCGTGCATGGGCACTCCTCGCATCACGTCAAAGGCATCGAGGTCTATCACCGCCGACTGATCCTCTACGGTTGCGGCGACCTGCTGGACGACTACGAAGGCATCGACGGTTATGCCTCCTATCGCAGCGACCTGGGCCTGCTGTATTTCCCCTCGCTGGATGCCAAGGGCAACCTCCTCTCGCTCCTGCTCTATCCGACGCATCAGTGCCGTCTGAGCATCCAGGCCGCGGAGGACTCCGACCGGGTTTGGCTGCTCGACACCCTGCAGCGGGAATGCGCACGCTTCGGCTGCTCGGTTATACCGACCGCCAATGATTTATTCCGCCTCGTCTGGCGAGAGGCGCGCCATTGAACAGACGCGTCAGCCTGGCAACGGTGGCTCGGTTTCCCGGGGTTCCTTGTCCGGCAGCTCGGTGAGGGTCGCTTCGGTGAGCAACAGGACGCTCGCCACCGAAACCGCATTCTCCAGGGCGACGCGGACGACCTTGGTCGGGTCGACGATCCCGGCCCCGTACATATCCACGTAGCGGTTGGTCGAGGCGTCAAAACCGATATCGCCGGCTTCGGCGAGCATCCGCGCCACCACCAAACCCGCGTCCACCGCAGAGTTCTCCGCAATGATACGGGCCGGGGCCTCCAGGGCGCGCCGAAGGATCTGCAGGCCCGTTCTCTCGTCGCCTTCGCAACGGCCCTCCTCTTCGGTCACCGCCTTGACGGTACGCAACAGGGCCAGGCCACCCCCCGGCACAATGCCTTCGGCGATGGCAGCCTTTGTCGCCGAGATGGCATCGTCCAGAGCGTCCTTGCGGGTTTTCATCTCCGCTTCGGTGGGGGCGCCGACACGGATCACCGCAACGCCGCCGGACAATTTGGCGAGACGCTCCTGCAGTTTCTCAAGGTCGTAATTGCTGCTGGTCTTTTCCATTTGCGTGCGAATCTGCTGGATACGCGCATCGATGGCCTCGCGCTCGCCGGCTCCGCCGATCAGCGTGGTGCTGTCGCGGTCCGCCACCACCCTCCGCGCCCGGCCGAGCTGCGACAGCTCCACCTGTTCCAGGCGAATGCCGACGTCGCGGGAAATAACCTGGGCTCCAGTCAGGATGGAAATGTCCTGGAGCAGCTCCTTGCGCCGATCACCGTACCCCGGCGCCTTCACCGCCACGGCCCGGAGGATGCCGCGCATCTGGTTGACGATCAGTGTCGCCAGCGCTTCGCCCTCAATGTCTTCGGCGATGAATACCAGCGGCCGTCCGCTCCTGGCGACCTGCTCCAGCAGGGGGATGAGATCCTTCAGCAGGCCGATCTTTTCATCGCAGATGAGCAAGTAGGCATCCTCCAGCACCGCCTGCATCTTTTCCGTATCGGTGATGAAGTACGGCGAGACGTAGCCACGGTCGAAGCGCATGCCTTCGACCACTTCCACCACCGTCTCGATGGTCTTGGACTCCTCCACCGTGATGACGCCTTCTCCACCGACCTTTTCCATGGCATCGGCGACCAACTCACCGATCACACCATCGTTGTGTGCCGAAATGGTGGCTACCTGGGCTTTCTCCTTGCGGCTACGTACCGTCCGGGATTGCGTCTTGAGCGATGCGACGGCCACTTGCAGGCCCCGATCGAGGCCACGCTTGATGTCGATGGCACTTGCCCCGGCCACCACGTTGCGCACGCCGTCGGCAAAGATGGCGTGCGCCAGGACGGTTGCCGTGCTGGTGCCATCCCCCACCGCTTCGCCCGTCTGCTCCGCCGCCTGGCGCAACATCTGCGCGCCGAGATTTTCCTCGGGATCTTCGAGCACCACTTCCTTGGCAATGGTCACACCATCGTTGCAGACCATTGGCGTTCCCCAGTTTTTCTTGATCAGGACTGACTTGGACTTCGGCCCGAGGGTCACGCGTATCGCATCAGCCAACTGAGTGGCACCGCGCAGCACCTTCTCCCGAGCCTCGCTACGGAACAGAATCCGGGTATGAGCCATGGCGTGTTCTCCATTTCGATACTCGACAGAGTCGGCTCGCCAGTAATGACCCGTTTTGATTCATATCAAGCACCCCGCCAAAGGCCCGCATACCAGCCAAACGCACCGAAACAGGGCTCTATTCTCCGTTCGTCACCAGGCAGCCAAAAAACCGACAAATGGCCAATAGCCACTGCATCTAATGGGGCTAATCTGCTAATTCCAATGGATTTCTTGACGCTTATCCGCATGGAAAACCATCCGCGAGCCGGCCGCACATTCGAAGCTCATGTTCACTGCCAGAGCTGCTCCATCAGAAAGCTGTGCTTTCCCTTCAGCCTGGGCGACGACGAAATCGTGCGGCTAGACAACATCATCAAGCGCAATCGCCCCTTGCAGCGTCACGAACACCTGTTCCGTGCCGGCGACCGCATGCAGCATGTCTATGCTCTGCGCTCCGGTTCGCTGAAGTGCTATCTGCTGAATGCCGACGGCTCCGAGCAGATCACGGGTTTCTACCTCCCCGGCGAACTGATCGGCCTGGACGGTTTCGGCACCGGCACCTACCCCACCTGTGCCGCCGCGCTGGAGACCACCCTGGTCTGCGCCGTGTCCCTCACTCAGCTGGAAGAGCTGGCGGGAACCATTCCCCACCTACGCAAACACCTGTTGCGAGCCCTCAGCCGGGAAATCCACGATGAGCAGGAGCATTTCACCCATAACCGGGAAACTGCCGAACAGCGCCTGGCCGCGTTCCTGCTCAACCTGTCGGCCCGTTATGCCCGGCGCGGCCTGTCGGCGACCGACTTCATCCTACCGATGAGCCGCGGCGAGATCGGCAACTACCTGAGCCTGACTACGGAAACCATCAGCCGCCTGTTCACCCGCTATCGCCAGCAGGGCTTGCTGAACATCGATGGACGCGAAATCCATCTGCTGAACCCCGCCGCGCTGTGCCATCTCGGTGTTGCCTGAACGCCGGTCACCGGCTATCGCCAGAGTGGTCCCCGAGCCTTCGCATCCACCGATCAGCCTGCCCGCCTTTGGCACCGGAAACTCGATACCGCCTCGGCACGGCACCCTGGCGGCATGGATAAGGCCGTCACGTCAGGGCCGGTCGAGCCATGCCTTCGCCCTCGTCCAGCCAGCCGTTCCACAGGGCTCTGTCAGGCTCCGGCATCCGTTTGTGCGGGGGCACAGGAGGGAATCTCTACTGAGCCACCCGCCTCGAAGCAACCTTGCAGAGCGATCCGTTGAGATCGATTGGCAAGGCGCCGGTTGGCACCAGATAGGCATGTTCGAAAGGCATGGAAAATACCTCAGTATCGAGCGACAACTCCAGTCTGAGAGTCATAGGAAGCGCCGTGCTGATGCAGATCAAGCATGCCACTCTCAGCCGGCTTAGAAGCCGATCAATGGCATCGCCACTCCCTCCGAGCAAAGCCCCTCCCGACGGCTACCAGTTCCCGATTGGTGAACTCCGAAGCCCTGTAGCCACATCGGCGCGGCCTGAAGCCCGACCACCGGCTATCGTTAGAGCAAGACGATCCCTGGAGGAACCGGCCATGTCTTCGGCATCCGCCGACCAACGCATCTGCCTGTACGACAGCGACGAACTCGACGGCGTCCTCGACGCCATGGCAGGTCACGCCGCCCTGCTCCTGCCTGCCAACCGTTATGCCCTGGTCGGCGTCTTGCGCCGGGGCGCCCCCCTCGCCCGTATGCTCCAGCAACGCCTGGCCCGGCTCACGGGAACGCCGGAAGTGCCCCTCTATTCGCTGAAGGTGAAGCGCTACGCGGACGACCTCAGCCTGTTGCATCCCGAAACCGCGCTGACCGAGAACCCCGAACTCGCCGGGATGAACCTGGCCGACACCTCGCTGCTGGTCGTGGACGACGTGCTTTACGAGGGGCACTCGCTCCTACGCACCTGCGCCTACCTGACACGTCTCGGCGCTCGCGAAGTGCGCACGGCGGTCCTGGTGGACCGTTGCGTCAGCCGCCAGCCGATCCGGGCGGACATCATCGGCATCCGCCTGCAGGTCGCGCCCGGTGATATCGTCGAGTGCAATGTTCCGCCTTACGAAAGCACCTTTCGCATCGACATATTGCGCCATGACTGACGCCCCCTCTCGCAGGGCCTCTCCTGTTTGATGCAAATCAATGCCGCTCCGGGCAAACAGGCGCATATCCAAGAAGCCTCATTGCAACCAGCCGGAGACGATCATGGACAAATACCAGCAGAGCCATAAAGACAAACTCTTCAAATCGAAGACTCATGATCCCTATCTCGCGGAACACAGCGCCGGCCCCGCTCTTTGTCCGCACTGCGGCGCGCTCTATCGCACCGGGCACTGGGCCTGGTCCGCCACGATCCCGGCCGAGACGGAAATGGTTATCTGCCCTGCCTGCCGGCGTGTGGCCGAGAACAGACCCGCCGGAACCCTGAACCTGTCCGGCGCCTTCCTCGGCGCTCACCGGCAGGACATCATCAACCTGATCAGAAACACCGAGCAGTTGGAGAAGGCCGAGCACGCCCTCGAGCGGATCATCGGGATCAACGAAGACAAGGATACCGTCGAAGTCACCACGACCGGGCTGCACCTGGCGAACCGCATCGGGCATGCCCTGGGCGCAGCCTACAAAGGCCATTCCCGCTACCAGTACAGCGACGACGAGACGCATCTCAGCATTCATTGGGAGCGTGATTGATCGAAGGCGCGGCACACTCCGCACCGGCTCCTCCTCGGATACCGGGCTGCCGCGCGATCATTCGATCGACGAAGCAGTCCCGAGTATCCACTCCGGGCGAACTTATGCTCCGCACCGTCACGCATCCCGAGTGGCCGTGATGACGGTTCTCCTGCTGCCCCCAATTCTTCTTCGCCCCAAAAGCCAACTGGTTAACAGTTTGCCATCTCATCAGGCATGGAGCGATGACAGTGGCACGGACCGACCGCATCATGTTGCGCACCTTTCCGATTGTCCTGCCCCCGGAGCAAGGAACCGTCCTGCATGCTTCGTATCGCCTCTTCCTCGTTGCTGGATTTCGCCGGGCTCACCTCGCCCGGCCAGATGCGCGAGCACAATGAAGATTCCCTGCTGTGCTGCCCGGCGCTCGGCCTGTGGGCGGTGGCCGATGGCATGGGTGGCCACCAGTGCGGCGAGGTCGCCAGCGCCCTGGCGCTGCAGGCGCTGGAGCAGGCGGTCGGGCGTGGCGAACGACTGGAGGCCGCGGTCCACAGCGCCAACCGAGCCGTGCTCGAAGCGGCACAGGACGGCATGGGCACCACCATCGTCGCCGTTCGTTTCGAGGGCATCGACTTCGAACTCGCCTGGGTCGGCGACAGCCGCGCCTACCGCGTCACCGCCGACAGCATCGTTCCCCTCAGCCGCGACCACAGCTGGGTGCAGACGATGATCGACGCCGGCGAGCTGGACCCTGCCGAAGCCCAGACGCACCGCTGGCGCAACGTCATCCTGCAATGCCTGGGCCGCGACCAGGCGCTCGACGTGGGTGTCCTGAGCGGCACCCTGCAGGCCGGCGAGGTATTGCTGCTGTGCAGCGACGGCCTGACCGGCGAACTCAGCGAAGCGCAGATCCATGCCCAGTGCACCGCCGCCGAGACGCTGGAAGACATGGTCGAGCAATTGATCGGACAGGCCAACGCGCATGGCGGCCGCGACAACATTTCCTGCATCGTGCTCGGACACAGCCTGCCGCCGCCGTCGGCCGAACCACCCCGGAACGGGCTCTTCCACAAGCTGTTGAAACCTTTCAAGTCGTAGGAACGAGGCATGGAGAGGACGCTGCAAATACCCGGTTATCGCCTGCACAAACGCCTGGGCAAGGGCGGCATGGCGGAGGTCTACCTGGCGACCCAGTTATCGCTGGACCGGGAAGTGGCCATCAAGGTACTGCTGAACACCGAGGACGAAGCCTTCACCGAGCGCTTCATCCAGGAGGGGCACATCATCGCCTCCCTGCACCACCCTGCCATCATCACCATCTATGACATCGGCCAGATCGGCGACGGCCGCCACTACCTGGCGATGGAATACGTCGGCGGCGGCGACCTGGTGCAGTACCGCGGCACCGTGCTCTCCCCCTCGCGGGCGCTGGATATCGTCCGCCAGTTGGCCGGTGGCCTGGCGGTGGTGCACGACAACGGCTTGGTCCACCGCGATGTGAAACCCGCCAACATCCTGTTCCGCAACGACGGCAGCGTGGTGCTCACCGATTTCGGCGTGGCCAAGGCCGTGGAACTGGACAACGAACTCACACACTTCGGCGTCGCGGTCGGCAGCCCGGCCTACAGCAGCCCGGAACAAGCGCGCTGCGAACCGCTCGACGGGCGCAGCGACATCTATAGCCTCGGCGTCATCCTCGCCGAGATGCTCACCGGGACCAATCCGTTCCGTGCCGGCAGCTATCCGCAGACCGTGCTCAACCACATGCAGATGCCGCCGCCGCGGTTGCCGCCGGCTCTGGCCGCGTATCAGCCGCTGCTCGAGCGCATGCTGGCCAAACAGCCGGACGAGCGCTTCGCCAACTGCCGGGAACTGCTGGAGGCCATCGAAGAAGCCACCGAGCCGGACATGGACATGACCCGGATCGCGCCGGCCGTGGCCCTCAAGCCACCGGTCGCCAGCCCGCGCGCCCGTCGCCCCGTGCGACGCTGGCTGACCGCCACGGTCGCCACGCTGCTGCTGGCGGCGGCATTGGGTATCGGCGGCTTCAAGTGGTACCAGCAGCATCGCATCCATGACTACCTGGCCCGCGCCGAGCAGAGCCTGGTCAGCGGCAGGCTGGTGACACCGGCCCAGGACAACGCCGACTATTGGTTCCGCCAGGCCTTGCGCCTGGATGCCGAGAATACCCAGGCCATCGATGGCCTGAAGCGGGTTCTGGAGGCACGCATCGCCGGTTATCTGGAGCTGGCCGAGACGCGTCTCGCCGAGGGCCGGTTGATCGAGCCGGTGGAGGACAGCGCGCTCTATTACTACCGCCAGGTACTCGGCTGGGTGCCGGACCATGCCGGCGCCCTCGACGGCATCCATCGCATCGCCCAGCGCTATGTCGACCTCAGCGAAGCCGCCTACCAACAGCGCGAATACGCCCAGGCGCTGGAGCATATCCAGCAAGGGCTCGACGTCGAACCCGACAACCAGACCCTGCTCGCGCTGCGCGATGACCACGCCCGGCGCGTTGCCCAGGCCCAGGCGCAAGCCCGCGCGAACCAATTGGCGACACGGGCGCCGGCTCCGTCATCCACACGCAGCACGCGCCCCGCCAGCCAGCCGGCGCAGGAGCAGAGCAATCCGATCAAGCGCCTGTGGAACCGAATCTTCCAGTGAACACCCGATGCGAGGCCATCCGCCTCGCCAGCCCAAGGTAGAGGCAGACATGCTCAGGATTCACTTCGTTGACAACCGCCAGGGCCCCGTCTGGCTTGCCGATGAACACTTCACCCTCGGTGCGGACAGCCGCAACAACCTGGTGCTCGACGCCCCCGGCGTCGGCGCCTTCCACGCCGAGCTGCGCCAGGAAAACCGCTTCTACTACCTGACCGACCTGGGCACGCCCGGCGGCACCTACGTCAACGGCGAGAAGATCGGCGAGCACTACCAGATCCGCTCCGGCGACCGCGTGCGCCTGGGCACGCTGGAGCTGACCATCGACGACCCGGCCCGGACCGGCCCCAAGGTGGCCAACGCGCCGCGCTGGCTGCTGCAGGTGGTGGAAGGCGAAAACCAGGGCCACAAGTACCACATCACCGGCTCGATGACCTTCGGCCGCTCGGTCAAGTGCGAGTTGTGCTTCAGCGACCCGGAGCTGTCGCGCCGGCACGCCGAGTTCTACCTCAAGGGCGACAACCTGGAAGTGAAGGACCTGGCCTCGGCCAATGGCATCCAGGTGAACCGCCAGAAAGTCATCGCCGCCGTGCTGCAACCGGGCGACTTGGTGCAACTGGGCAACACCCGTCTGCTGGTCATCGGCCCCAAGGTGGCCGTGCCGGAAACCGTCGATGAGGACGCCACGGTGTTCATGCGCGCCGCCGACCTGCCCGCTGCCGTCGCCGCCCAGCCGACACCGCCCCGCCCGGCCACACCCAACCCCCTACGCACGGCCTCAGCGAGCGGCGCGGCACCCAAACCGCCCGCATCGGCAGCCAGCGCGAAGAAATCCGGCTCGCGCCTGGGCCTGCTGCTGGGTGGCCTGGTATTGGTCGTCCTGGCGGGCGTGATTGCCCAGCGGATGCTGTAGATCCCGGCGTGACGAGGGCTCCGCCCGAGCCCTCGCCCCCGCGACCACTAGTCGGGAATTCCTGGTCCGCGGCCTTTCTCCATCCAGCTTGATAGTGGCGCCAGGCGCTCCTCACCAATGCGCAGAACCGGGTGGCTTTCAGTTGCACGCTCCCATAGCTAACGCACCTCGATGTCTGCCTTTCGCGCACCGAACCACCCATGCATCAGTCCGGCCTGAAAGAACTGCACCGGCGCCTCGAACCCCGCCGCCTCGATAATGCCGGCGACCTGCGGCGCCGGCAGGATTGCCACATCGCGGGCATAGGCGGCCCGCACCCGTTCCAGCATCTCCGGTTGCACCCCGGCTGAGGACATCAGCGCCATCCAGTTGCGTAGCAGCGCCTCATAGGCAGGAGATTCGGTATCAGAGGCGAGATCGGCATTTGCCAGCACTCCGCCCGGTGACAGCCGACGGGCGATCTCATGGAAGAAGGCAATGCGCGCTTGCGGTTCGAGCAAAAATTGCGACACCAGAAAACAGGTAGCACCGTCGTGGTTGGCTTCGGCGGGCAGCGTGTCGAGATAGCCTTCGTGAAAACGGCAACGCGGGAGGAAGCCGCCCTGTGTGGCCCGCTGACGGCAGATCTCGAGCATGGCGCCCGAGGGATCGACGGCCGTGAATTGCCAGCCGGGGAAACGCTCCGCCAAGTGAGCCAGCTCCGCACCGGTTCCCACGCCGACACAAAGTATCCGGGCATTTTCCGGTAAGCCTACGAAGAGGGAGTCGAGCAGGAAATACAGGGCGTCGCGAATGGGCGCCATTCCCGCCCATTGCTTGTCATAACCGGCGGCCTGCTGGTCGAACAAGGCTTTGAGTTCTTCATTGCGCATGGGCACCCTCCTTTGCGTCGTGACGGAATGCACCACGCTGGCCGCGGTGCTGCTTTCAGTATCCCAGGGCTGTCAAGTCCCCCTCCGGTTCGAAGGCAGGGCTCCGTTGCCAAGGTACGCAGCCCCTTCGCCATCTCATCTTCAAGGCCGACTAAGAGTGAACATCGCACAGCGGTGCTAGTGGCGACTAACGGGCCAGAAGCGGACGTATAGAGGAAACAAATCTGTCTCCTTTTCGGCTTCGTTGAGCTGGGCCTCAATCACCTGAGTGCTTTCATTTGAGTTTTTGAGCTTGGCGACTTTCTGTTCCAGGCCTATAACGTCGGGCTAGAGACCGTAGGCATTTGACGATCTGAATCACTCACGGGCCAAAGTCGAACAGCATTCCGTCTTCACGCAAACGCTGAAGAATTGGCCGATAATCAACGTCATTAGCCGGCTATCGGCTCTGCACACAACGATGTCAATATGATGTCCACTGGAGAATTGATGGCATTCGATGTTCGCCGTGAGGCGCAGCCGGACGCCGTACGCATATGAATAAGGGATTATGGTTTCGATTCAGATGGGTGGTGAGGACAAGACTGCGAAGATTAGCGACTGGTCGATTTACTGGAGCGACAAGTACGAAGCCCTGCAACTGACCTGTTACTACCCCTCCAAGAAAACTTACACGCGTCCGCTCAGTGACTGCCGGGTTTCCCCCACCCGCGAGCTGGGAGAGATGTTGCTGACCAAGCCCGGCAGCACGATAGTCAAGCCCATTGTCAAAGCTACGATCTACGGCGAGCGATATGCCGTCGTGCACTATCCGGACGCCGACAAACCCTATGTCTACAAAATGGACGGCATCAGCCTTGCCACGCCAACGGCGATAAAAGACTCGCCAGTCTTTCATTATTTCTCAGCCGTGGCGAATGCCCGTCAGGACCACGCCGAGTCGGAGGCTGACCGTGAAATCGCCGCCAATGTCGTGCGCCAACTGGGAAAACTGCCCGCGAGTGCCGACACCGCCTTGCACGCCTATTGTTCTGGGCGCAACGGCACGCTGAGGCCGGGCCAGGGGCTGATCTATCCGTTCGGACTGAACGAGAGCCAGCTCGCAGCGGTCGAGCAAGCCTTCCGCGCGCAGGTCAGCGTGATCGAGGGCCCACCGGGGACCGGCAAGACCCAGACTATCCTCAACATCCTCGCCAATATCCTGCTGCGTAGACAGACGGTTGCTGTGCTGTCCAACAACAATGCGGCAGTGGAGAACGTCTACGAGAAACTGGAGAAGTGCGGCCTGGGCCATCTGATTGCCAAACTCGGCAACCAGGACAACCGAAAGAGTTTCTTCGCTGACCTGCCGCCTTGGCCATCGAGCGAGCCCGAGCCCGCACCGACGCTGGATGAGATTCAAGTCTTGCTGTCCCGTTTGAAGCAGCACTTGCACGACCACAATCGGGCGGCGCAACTGCAGGTCGAGCTCGATGAGCTAACTATCGAGCGACGCCACCTACAGCAGTGGCAGGCAGACAGCGGCATACGGGCCGCCAACTCGCTGGATAAGTACAGACTGTCGCCGCGCAAGACCGCAGACCTGATGGCATATCTGGCCCATCTCGGTGAGCAGCGCATCCGCCTCAAGGATCGCGTCGAGCTGCTGTTCAACTTCAGGATTTTTCGTACCAAGCCATTCGCTCAGGGCGATGCGCGCCTGTCCGTCTTTCATGCCCTGCAGATGCACTATTACGACAAGGCGTTGCAAGACACGGAAGCGGAGCTGCAAGCGTGCCGCGAATCGCTGGTACGCGGAAACTTCACAGCGTTGCTAGACGAGTTGAAAACGGCATCGATGCGTCATCTGAAGCAGCAATTACAACGCCAGGCGCCGCGATCGGACAGCTTCGATGCCAACACGTACCGTCAACAGTTCGATGCCTTCGTGCAGCGCTTTCCGATCCTGGGCAGCGGCACACACTCCATCGTCAATTCAATCGCGCCGGGGGCAATCCTCGACTACGTGATCATCGACGAAGCCTCGCTGCAGAACATCGTGCCGGGCATTCTAGCGCTGGGCTGCGCGAGGAATCTGATCGTCGTCGGCGACAACCGTCAGTTGGCGCACATCCCCGTGATACTAGGCCTGCAGGCGCCCGCCGAGGCCTACGATTGCGAGCGCTACAGCCTGCTCGATTCGTGCATTGGCGTGTTCAAGGAGGCGCTTCCCCGAACCCTGCTGAAAGAGCATTACCGCTGCCACCCCAGGATCATTCAGTTCTGTAACCAGCAGTTCTATAACAACGCGCTGGTACCGATGACCGAGGACAAGGGCGAAGCGCCACTGCGCCTGGTGGTGACGGCCAAGGGTAATCACACCCGCCAGAACGTCAACCTGCGCGAGCTGGACTCTCTGCTCAAGCTACTCGAGAACGAAGGGGAGCCGGTTGGGCTGGACGGAGAGGGTCGCGGCTTCATCGCGCCGTTCCGGGCACAGGTAAACCTCTCCGGCAAGCACCTGCCTCCGGATTTCGTCAGGGACACCGTACATAAGTTCCAGGGCCGAGAGTGCGACGAGATCGTTTTCTCCACCGTGCTGGACAAGAAGCGCTACAACCAAGAGCGTAAACGCCTGGATTTCGTCGACGACCCACGCATGATCAACGTGGCGGTGTCGCGGGCCAAGCACCGCTTCACCCTTGTGACGGGCGACGAGGTGTTCACCGGCAACAACGGCCACATCGCGGCCCTGATACGCTACATCACCTATTACGCGCAGGACGAGCAGATCGTGCGCGCCCCCGTGGTATCGGCCTTCGACTTGCTGTATCGGGAGTTTGACTCGTCCCTGGCCCGCTTGGACGCTCGCCTGCGACCTGGCGATTCACGCTACAAATCCGAGCAGATCGTGGCGCAACTGCTGCGCGAGGCGCTGTCCGCGCCGGCGTACCAGTCATTGATGTACCACTCGCAGATCAAGCTGGATCAGATCGCATCGCCAAGCAACCTGGATTGGACCGACCGCGAGCGAGCCTTCATGGCGCGCGCCAGTTGCGATTTCGTAGTCTATTTCAAAGTAGGCAAGATCCCGGTGGGTGTAATCGAGGTCGATGGCGGCTCCCACAACCGGCCCGACCAGGCAGTACGCGACGCCTTAAAGAATGGCGTCCTAGCGAAAAGCGGCATTCCCATTCTGCGTCTACGCACGGTCGAGAGCCGCATCGCGGAAAGAATCGGTGACTTCATCGCCCAGTGGGCCAGCCCGACGCCCAGCGGATAAGGCCTCCTTTCGATGACACCCTTAAAGCGGCGCTGATGGCCTTTCTTTTGTCATATCAACAATATTGACCTTACAAGCGAGCCACGTATACCTTAGCGGCATTCTTCGCCCGTGCGTCGCTACGTTGCGAGGTCCCAACACCTCGGCACAACTGGCCGTCAATCCCCCGGCCCTGCAGGGCGCAGCCTCAGGAGAGGAAATAGCCGTGACTGATCAGACTTCAGGCCTGCACGCCCTGCGTGCGTTGATTCGTGGCGAGCTTCCCGCGCCCTCCATCGGCGAGACCATGGGCCTGACCGCCGTGGACGTGCAGCCGGGGCGGATCACACTGGAGGCCCGTCCCGACGGACGCCACCTCAACCCGGCGGGTGCCGTGCATGGCGGTTTCGCCGCGACCTGCCTGGACGGCGCCGCCGCACTGGCACTGTTCTCGACGCTGGAAACCACTACCGCCCATTCCACCGTGGACCTCAACGTCAAATATGTACGGCCCCTTCATGCCGGCGAGACCTACCAGGTCAAGGGGTGGGTCGTGGAGCGTACACGAAGCCTGGCGATCTGCGACGCCCAAGTGACCGATGCGGCCGGCAAACTCTACGCCAAGGCCACCACCACGTTCGTCATCAGGAGCTAGCGATGAAAGCGCTGATCGTCCATGGCCCCGGTGAGTTGGCCTGGGAAGAAGTACCCTCGCCTCCCCTAGCCAGCGCGCATAGTGCACTGGTGCGGCCCATCGCCTCCGCATCCTGCGATCTCGACCGCCGGTTGATCGCCGGCGTCACGCCCTTCAAACCACCCTTCGCGCTGGGCCATGAATGTGTCGCCGAAGTGCTGGAAGTGGGTGACGAGGTAGGGACCGTGCGACGTGGCGACCTGGTGTCGGTGCCATGGAAGATTGCCTGCGGCGAGTGCCCTCAATGCCATGCGGGACGGGCCACCGCCTGTACGTCGGTGCCGCGCCATGCCGCCTACGGTGTGCCCGCTGGCGGCCACTGGGGCGGGTTGTTCTCGGAAGTGGTCCATGTACCGTTCGCCGACGCCATGCTGGTGCCCTTGCCGCCTGGACTCAACCCGCTCGCGGTAGCCAGCGCCAGCGACAACCTGACCGACGCCTGGGTAGCCACCAGCCGCCCCATCGCCACGCGCCGCGACGCACGCGTGCTGGTGGTCGGTGGCACGGAGAGCCTCGGGGTGTTGGCGGTGCAAATGGCGGTTGCGGCGGGGGCGGCCAGCGTCGACTACCTGGACGACAGCGACTACCGCCGCGACCTGGCCCTGCGCAGTGGCGCCAATGTCGAACTAGGACAGACGCTCGACGAGCGCTACGACGTGGTCGTCTCCGCCACGCGCGACCCGCAGGCGCTGTACCGGGGACTGCTGGCACTGGCGCCTGGGGGACACTGCTCATGCATAGGCATCATCTTCGATGACCCGAAGATTCCCTTGTTCGGCATGTACCTGCGCGACGTTACCCTGTCGGTGGGTGTCTGCAACGTACGCCCCCACATTCCCAAAGTATTCGATCTGGTGGGCAGCGGGCGTTGCAACCCGTTGCTGGTGAGCCCGACCGTAGTGACGTGCGAAGAGGCAACCGAAGCATTGGTCCAGCCACTGGCCAAGTGCATCGTGGTGCGCGAGCGCATTACATGATGCCTTCAGTTCAGGCGCTCGGCCAAGGCCATCATCACCTTCATCCAGGCCTCCTTCCCCTGCACATCGGTGCGGGCAAACGCGTCACGCAAGGCCTGCCGCTCCAGCTCGGAGACTGCCTGCTCCAACGCCTGCCCGCGCTCGGTGAGTGCCAGCAGTTTGAAGCGGTGGCGCCCCGGCTCGCGGGTGTAGCAAACCAGGTCACGCTCGAACAGATGGGTCAGCGGCCGGTGTGCCGCCTGCTTGCTCACGCCCAGCGTGGACGCCAAGTCGCCGATGTTGATCTCGTCGGCGCGGGCGATGACATACAGGATGCGGTGATGGACACGAGACAGGCCCTGGGTCTCGAGAAACCTGTCCGCCTCGACCGTCAACCCACGAAAACCGAAGTGCAACAGCTCAAGGGAATGATCGAGCGGGTCCAGCGACTTCATGCGCACGGAGGCCGTATTGATCTTCTTCTCTATGACCATGGTGCCCTCACCCGACTGAATTGCGGCGAAGCGTAAGCGCTTCCGCCTCTGCGGAACAACCAGATAACTCCCACAGCGAGTCGAAATCATGCAACTCATCTATGCGGCGGCATCGCCCTTTGCTCGGAAAGTCCGTGTCCTGGCCAGTGAAACAGGACTGCTGCCCGGCATTGAGCTGATCGGCACCGCCGTGCTGCCGGTTACCCTCAACGAACAGATCAACCGCCTCAATCCACTTGGCAAGATTCCGGTGCTGCTGACCGATGACGGCGAAGCGCTGTTCGATAGCCGAGTGATCTGCGAGTACCTCGACAGCCTGCACGACCGCCCTCGACTATTCCCTTCCGAACCTGCCGTACGCTGGCCCGCCCTCCGCCTGGCGGCCCTGGCTGACGGCCTCATGGAAGCAGCGCTCCTCGTGCGCTACGAGCGGGCCGTGCGCCCGTCCGAGCACCAGTGGGATGACTGGGCCGAAGGTCAACTCGGCAAGGTGTGTCGTGCACTGACGGCACTGGAAGCGCATGCCGGACAACTGCAAGGCCCGTTGAACATTGCGCACATTACCGTGGCTTGTGCGCTGGGATACCTGGACTTTCGTTTCGCCGAGATTGCCTGGCGGGAAACCCACCCTGGACTCGCGAAGTTTCAAGAAACGTTCGCGGCTCGCGAGTCGATGCAGACGACCATCCCAATATGAAGCTGCGGATGCCGCTCAGGCTCACCTGCCGCAGCCCGAATAATCCGGGACCAAGCCCCGGACGCTTCAAGGCCAAAAGAAAAAGCCCCAGGTTTTCACCCAGGGCTTTTGAATTTGGCTCCGCGACCTGGACTCGAACCAGGGACCCAATGATTAACAGTCATTTGCTCTACCGACTGAGCTATCGCGGAACAACGGGGCGTATCCTACTGATTAAAAAGGGGAAGTCAAGCGTGACAGCGAGACTTCCCCTGCATTTTTCAGAGAACCTGGGCGATCGCCCGGGTGACGCTTTCCAGGTTACTGCGGTTCAGGGCGGCGACGCAGATGCGGCCGGTGCTGACGGCGTAGATGCCGAACTCGCTTTTCAGGCGCTCCACCTGCTCGGCGCTCAGGCCGGAGTAGGAGAACATGCCGCGCTGGCGGGCGACGAAGCTGAAGTCGCGCTTGGCGCCCAGGGCGGCCAGTTGCTCGACCATGGCCATGCGCATGCCACGGATGCGTTCGCGCATCTCACCCAACTCTTCTTCCCACAAGGCACGCAGTTCCGCGCTGTTCAGCACGCTGGCGACCACGGTGGCGCCGTGGGTCGGCGGGTTGGAGTAGTTGGTGCGAATGACGCGCTTGAGCTGCGACAGCACGCGCGTGGCTTCATCCTTGGAGCCGGTGACGATGGACAGCGCGCCGACCCGCTCGCCGTACAGCGAGAAGGATTTGGAGAACGAGCTGGACACGAAGAACGGCAGGCCGGATTCGGCGAACAGGCGCACCGCCGCGGCGTCTTCCTCGATGCCGTCGCCGAAGCCCTGGTAGGCGATGTCGAGGAACGGTACGTGCTCCCGCTCGCGCAGTACTTCGAGCACGGCTTTCCAGTCGTCAAGGCCGAGGTCAACGCCGGTCGGGTTGTGGCAGCAGGCATGCAGCACCACGACGGAACGCGCGGGTAGCGCCTTCAGGTCGTCCAGCATGCCGGCACGGTTCACGCCGTGGGTGGCGCCGTCGTAGTAGCGGTAGTTCTGCACCGGGAAGCCGGCGGACTCGAACAGCGCACGGTGGTTTTCCCAGCTCGGGTCGCTGATGGCGACGACCGATTCCGGCAGCAGGCGCTTGAGAAAATCCGCACCGACCTTGAGGGCACCAGTACCGCCCAGGGCCTGGGCCGTGACCACGCGACCTTCGCTCTGCAGCGCCGAGCCGGCACCGAACAGCAGGGTCTGCACGGCCTGGTCATAAGCCGCGATGCCTTCGATCGGCAGGTAGCCGCGCGGCGCGTGGGCAGCGATACGGGCTTTCTCAGCCTCCGCTACCGCGCGCAACAGCGGAATCCTGCCCTCTTCGTTGTAGTACACGCCCACGCCCAGGTTGACCTTGGTGGCACGGGTATCGGCATTGAATGCTTCATTGAGGCCCAGAATGGGGTCGCGAGGAGCCATTTCTACGGCGGAGAACAAACTCATGTCGGGGAAGCTCGAAGAGAGAGGTGGGAGGCCATGCAACACTCCCGCGGATGAGCGCTGGAGCGTTGCGCAAACGGGGCCGTATTATAGCGGCCATGCGTCCTGGCTGCGATATGCTGTCGGGAGTTTTCCTGGCTTTTCAGCCTCAGCGGAGCAATGCGCGATCAGCGGTCGCCAACCATTGCAAACCTGCCCGCATGGTCAAATCTTCGAGGTCCGTCATGTCCGAGCTCCAACTCGTCACCCGCTACAAGCCGGCCGGCGACCAGCCGGAAGCCATCCGCCAGATGGTCGAGGGGCTGGAAGCCGGGCTCTCGCACCAGACGCTGCTGGGCGTGACCGGCTCCGGCAAGACCTTCAGCATCGCCAACGTCATCGCCCAGGTGCAGCGGCCGACCCTGGTGCTGGCGCCGAACAAGACCCTGGCGGCGCAGCTCTACGGCGAGTTCAAGTCCTTCTTCCCGAACAACGCGGTGGAGTACTTCGTTTCCTATTACGACTACTACCAGCCGGAAGCCTACGTTCCCTCCTCGGACACCTACATCGAGAAGGACGCCTCGATCAACGACCACATCGAGCAGATGCGCCTGTCGGCGACCAAGGCGCTGCTGGAGCGGCCGGACGCGATCATCGTCGCCACCGTCTCCTCGATCTACGGCCTGGGCAGCCCCGATGCCTACCTGAAGATGGTGCTGCACATCGACCGGGGCGACAAAATGGACCAGCGCGCCCTGCTCCGCCGGCTGGCCGAGCTGCAGTACACCCGCAACGACATGGATTTCGCCCGCGCCACCTTCCGCGTGCGCGGCGACGTGATCGACATCTTCCCGGCGGAATCCGACCTGGAGGCGATCCGCGTCGAGCTGTTCGACGACGAAGTGGAAAGCCTGGCCGCCTTCGATCCGCTGACCGGCGAAGTGATCCGCAAGCTGCCGCGCTTCACCTTCTACCCGAAGACCCACTACGCCACACCCCGCGAGACCCTGCTGGAGGCCGTCGACCAGATCAAGGCGGAGCTGCGCGACCGCCTCGAGCACCTGCGCAACCAGAACAAGCTGGTGGAGGCGCAGCGCCTGGAACAACGTACCCGCTTCGACCTGGAGATGATCCTCGAGCTGGGCTACTGCAACGGCATCGAGAACTACTCGCGCTATCTCTCCGGTCGCGCGCCGGGCGAGCCGCCGCCGACCCTCTACGACTACCTGCCGGCTAATGCGCTGCTGGTGATCGATGAATCCCACGTCACGGTGCCGCAGGTCGGCGCCATGTTCAAAGGCGACCGCTCGCGCAAGGAAACCCTGGTGGAATACGGCTTCCGCCTGCCCTCGGCACTGGACAACCGTCCGCTGCGCTTCGACGAATGGGAGGCGATCAGCCCGCAGACCATCTTCGTCTCGGCGACGCCCGGCCCCTACGAAGCCGAGCATGCCGGCCGGGTGATCGAGCAGGTGGTCCGCCCGACCGGCCTGGTCGACCCGGAGATCGAAGTCCGCAAGGCCACCACCCAGGTGGACGACCTGCTGTCCGAGATCCGCAAGCGCGTCGCGGTGGACCAGCGGGTGCTGGTCACCACCCTGACCAAACGCATGGCCGAGGACCTGACCGACTACCTGGCCGACCACGATGTACGGGTACGCTACCTGCACTCGGACATCGACACCGTCGAACGGGTGGAAATCATCCGCGACCTGCGCACCGGCGCCTTCGATGTGCTGGTCGGCATCAACCTGCTGCGCGAAGGTCTGGATATGCCGGAAGTCTCCCTCGTGGCGGTGCTGGACGCGGACAAGGAAGGCTTCCTGCGCTCCGAACGCTCACTGATCCAGACCATCGGCCGGGCGGCGCGCAACCTGCACGGCAAGGCCATCCTCTATGCCGACAACGTCACCGGCTCGATGCAACGCGCCATCGACGAGACCGAGCGGCGGCGGGCCAAGCAGATCGCTTTCAATGAAGCCCACGGCATCGTGCCGAAGGGCGTCAAGAAGGATGTGCAGGACATCCTCGAAGGCGCCACCGTCCCCGGCTCGCGAAGCAACAAGCGGCGTGGGATGGCCAAGGCGGCGGAAGAAAGCGCCCGCTACGAGAACGAACTGCGCTCGCCCAGCGAGATCAACAAGCGCATTCGCCAATTGGAAGAAAAGATGTACCAGTTGGCCCGCGACCTCGAATTCGAAGCTGCGGCACAGGTACGCGACGAAATTCAGAAACTGCGGGATCGCCTCCTGGCGGTCTGAACGCAATCGGGATAGGCGGCACGTCCGTGTGCCTCGGATGGGGAACGCCGGCATGGTTGGCGTCCCCTCCCCGGTTCGTCACTTCGTGCTGCCGTAGCGTGCCCGGTCTTCCAGGATCGGCGAGCGGTAGCGCGGCGCGGCCGGAGGCATGGACATCTCCGTCATCGGCCCTGCCGCGGTAGGCTGTTCTTCCAGCAACTGTGCGAAACGCTCGGAGTGGTCGATGGCCATCCGCTGACCGGTCAGCATCTGCTGCTTCATCCGCCATTCGCCCAGCCGCTCGCCACCGTCTTCGGCCCACACCATTGTCGTGCCCGTCATGGCCAACGCCATCAGCACACTCAGTATCGGTTTCATCTGACACCTCCTCGGATGCGTCCCCCGTTCAATGGATGAACGAGGCGGCCTGTTGTTACAGGCCGCTCGGCACCGGAAAGGAAACGTCGACGGGAGGTAAAACCCTGACCGCATGGCGGCCCTGTATCCGCGGCTCAACCCTGGTCGGCCAGCTTCTCCGCCTGGGGTGCGTCCAGCGTCCGCACCATGGCCGCCTCGATCGGGTGAATCGCCGCGCGCCGGTGTTTCAGCATGCCGCCTTCGCGCCGGTTGAGCACGGCGGTGATTTCCCCCAGCGCCGCCAGCGCGACGCTTTCCGGCGTGTCGCCGCCGAGGTCGAGGCCCATGGGGTAATGCAGATTATCGAGTCCCGGCAAGCTCGTGCCCTGCGGATCGATTTCCGCCAGCAGACGCTGGGTGCGGTCGCGCGGGCCCAATTGGCCAATGTAGACGGGCGAGGACTGCAACGCCTGATGCAGCCAGCGGAGATCCTGGCTGTAGCTGTGGGTCATCACCAGCACGACGGCGCCGTCGAGCGACAGCGGCGCCTCGCCGGGTGTGGCGCAGATCACCGCATCGGCTTCGGGAAAGCGTTCCGGGCGGGCGAAATGCGTGCGGCCGTCCATCACAGTGACGTGCCAATCGAGCATCTTCGCCATGCGCACCAGCGGCTGGGCGTCGTGACCGCAGCCGAAGACCACCAGGCGAACCTGCGGCGCCACGTATTCGAGGAACACCTCGATGTCGCCCCGCGCGTCGCTGTAGACACGCAACTCGGAGCGCTGCCGGGACAGCACCTCGGCCAGGTCGCGACGGATCGCTTCCTCCAGCTCCGCATGCCACAACCGCCCGGCGAAGCGCCAGGACGGCTCCAGCACCAGCCGGTCGCCGACCTGGACACGGGCATTGCGGTAGGTGGAGATCACCGTGGCCAGAGCGCCGGGCAGTTGGCTCCGGCGTACCTGCTGCAGCAACTCCACCACTGGCGACGAAGACGCCGGCGCCAAGCGCTCCAGCAGCACATGCACGGTGCCGTTGCAGCCCAGACCGAAGGTCAGCGAACGCTCCTGCTCGTCGTCCGACTCGTCGGTGCCGGTGCTATAGCGCCGCACCCTGGGCACACCGGCCTCGGTGAACCACCAAGCCTTCTTCGCCAGCTCGGCCTCCAGGCAACCGCCGCTGACGGTGCCGACCGTGCCGCCATAGAGCGGAATGAGCATCCGCGCGCCCGGCCGCCGATAGGCCGAGCCCTCGACCTTGACCACCGTGGCCAGGACCGACTCTTCGCCGGCCCGCTCGGCACGCTGGATCGCCTCGAGCAATGCACTGGTACCCGTCATCGCAGCTCTCCCGCCATCAGGCCAGGCGTCCCTGGGACAGGAACGGCAGCGTATGCACGCGCTTGCCGGTGGCGGCGAAGATCGCATTCGCCACCGCCGGGCCGACCGGGGCCACACCCGGCTCGCCGACGCCGGTGGGCGCCTCGCCGGAGGGCACGATGTGCACCTCGACCTTGGGCATTTCGGCGATCCGCAGTACCTGGTAGCCGTCGAAGTTGTTCTGCTCGACCTTGCCGTCCTTCAGCGTGATCGCACTGTGCATCACCGCGCCAAGGCCGAAGCCGATGCCGCCCTCCATCTGCGCGGCGATGATGTCCGGGTTGATCGGCGTGCCGCAGTCCACGGCGCAGACCACGCGATCCACCTTGACCTGGCCCTTCTCATCCACCGTCACTTCCGCGACCTGGGCGACATAGGTGTTGAACGCCTCGGCCACCGCGATCCCACGCCCACGGCCCTTCGGCAGCGGCTTGGCCGGGTCCCAGCCGGCTTTCTCGGCGGCCAGTTCGAGCACACCGAGCAGGCGCGGCTGCTTCGCGAGCAGCGCACGGCGAAAAGCGAGCGGGTCCTGTCCCGCCGCCTGCGCGGCCTCGTCGATGAACGCCTCGACCGCAAATGCGGTATGCGAGCTGCCGACCACCCGCCACCAGAGCACCGGCACGCCGGCCTGGGTGGTGGTCAACTCCACAGACATGTTCGGGATCGCATAGGGCAGGTTCGCCGCCCCCTCCACCGAGGTGTGATCGACGCCATCCTTGACCATCATTTGCTCGAACGGCGTGCCGGCGAGAATCGACTGGCCGACGATGCGGTGCCGCCAGCCGATGAGCTTGCCTTCGGCATCCAGGCCCGCTTCCAGCTTGTGCACGTACATCGGCCGATAAAGCCCGCCGTGGATGTCGTCCTCGCGGGTCCATTGCAGCTTCACCGGCGTACCGTTGGCACCCAGCGCCTTGGCAATCGACACTGCCTCGACGATGTAATCCGAGCCCGGATTGGCGCGACGGCCGAAGCTGCCGCCGGCGTACAGGGTGTGGATCGTCACCTGCTGCGGTTCGAGCCCGGCCGTTTTCGCCGCGTTCGCCTGGTCGATAGTCTGGAATTGTGCGCCGGTCCAGATTTCGCAGCGGTCCGCCGTCAGCTTGACTACCGCATCCAGCGGCTCCATCGGCGCATGCGCCAGGTAGGGGAATTCATAGCTGGCCGACACCGTCTTCGCCGCTCCGGCCAACGCAGTGGCCGCATCGCCCTCCACCCGCGCCGGCAGGCCGGGCTTCTCGGCGAGCTGGCGGTACTCGGCGAGCATTGCATCGCTGCTGCGCTTCTCCGCCTTGGAATCGTCCCACTCGACCTTGAGTGCATCGCGCCCCTGCTTGGCCGCCCAGAAGCCCTGGGCGACCACCGCCACGCCACGCGGAACCTGCACCACCGACACCACGCCCGGCACCGCCTTGGCCGCCGAGGCATCGAACGATTTCACCGTCGCACCGAACTGCGGCGGCCGCTGCAACAGCGCCACCAGCATGCCGGGCATCGTCACGTCGAGGGTGAACTGCGCGGTACCGTCGGACTTCGCCGCGGCATCGACCCGCGGCGCCTGCCGGCCGACCAGGCGGAACTCCTCGGGCGACTTCAGCGTGACGTTCTCCGGCACCGGCAGCTTCGATGCCGCAGCCGCGAGCGAACCGTAGCTGGCCTGGCGACCGCTGGCCGCGTGATGGACCACGCCCTCACGGGTGGTCAGCTCGGAGACCGGCACGTTCCACGCGGCAGCCGCCGCCGCGATCAGCATCGCCCGCGCCTTGGCGCCGGCCTCGCGCAACTGCATCCAGGAATTGGCCATCGCCGAGCTGCCGCCCGTGCCCTGCATCTTTCCCCAGGCGAGGTTGGCGTAGCGCTCCGCGTCGGCCGGCGCGCTTTCCACGCGCACCTTGCGCCAGTCCGCGTCCAACTCCTCGGCGAGGATGGTGGCAATGCCGGTATAGGCACCCTGGCCCATCTCGACGTGCTTGGCGATGACCGTAACGCTGTCGTCGGGGCCGATGCGCAGGAAGGCGTTCGGTGCGAAGGTGCCCTCGGCCGGATCGGCGGCCATGGCGCGCCCTCCGCTACCGATCCACTGGAAGCCGATCAGCAGGCCGGCGGCCGCGACACCGGCGGATTTCAGGAAGGTCCGGCGGGACGGTTGCTGCAATTCCGGGAGATCGAGTCGAGTGGTCATGGGCTCAGGCCTTCAGCGTGTCGGCAGCTTCGTGGATGGCATCGCGAATGCGCGCATAGGTGGCGCAACGGCAGATGTTGCCGTTCATCGCGGCGTCGATGTCGGCATCGCTCGGCGCGGCGTTGCGTTCGAGCAGCGCCGTCGCCGACATGATCTGCCCGGACTGGCAGTAGCCGCACTGCGGCACCTGCAATTTCACCCAAGCGGCCTGGACCGCCTTCGCGGGCTTGCTTTCCAGACCCTCGATGGTGGTGATGTGCTTACCCGCGACGGCGGACAGCGGCAACACGCAGGAGCGCACCGCCTGCCCGTCCATATGCACCGTACAGGCGCCGCATTGCGCCATGCCGCAACCGAACTTGGTGCCGGTCAGCCCGGCGACTTCGCGGATCGCCCAGAGCAGCGGCATGCTGGGGTCTGCATCGAGGGTGATGTTCTTGCCATTGAGCACGAGCGTTGTGGCCATGAATGTCTCCATACGAAAGCCAGGGCCTTGTCGGCCGATACAACGCAGGTTGCCGGATCGCCCCGCTCCGGCGCTTGCACGATTCTGCGAATTTCTTGAACGATCCTGTCGATCTCACTCATCGCTTGGCTGGCTACCTTTATTCCGCCCTGACCAGCCACCCGACCAGCGACCGCGCCACCGGCGTGACCAACAGTACCGCCGGAAAGGCAAAGAGCCAGGCCATCAGCCAGGCACCGCACCACAGGCTGGGGAAACCCGGCCCCAGCCCGGCAGCCCGGTAGGTGGAAATGCCGGACACCAGCAGTGACATGAGGCCGGAGAGAATCAGGCTGAACAGCAACGGAGCGAAGCGCTTGGGAAGCATGGACACCTCCACTCAGGCGAGGCCGGCGAGCCGGTGCAGGGTTTCGGAAAACTGCCGGCCGAATATCCGCGCGGTCTTGATATCCCCCGGCGCGAAGGCATCGGCCGGAGCGGAGTGGCTGGACTGGGCCATCAACCCCGACCAGGAGCCGAGCCGGTTGGCCGCTTCCTCATAAGGCACGCCCGCATGCTGCTCAGGCAGGATCGGATTGCCCACCCAGAGCATCCCGTGCTGCATGCAGAACGCGAACAGCGACAGGAGCGTCGACTGCTTGTCCCCCGCCGGCAGCGACGACACGGTGAACCCGGCCGCGAGCCGTCCCTTGAGCTTCTGCGCACGCCAGAGCGGCCCGGTGGTGTCCATGAAGTTCTTGAAGGGACCGGACACGCCACCGAAATAGGTGGGCGAGCCGAGGATATAGCCATCGAATCCGAGCAGGTCGTCCGGCGTCCTGCCCAGGTCCTCGGCCTTGAGCAGATGGACCTCGGTGTCCGGCACGCCCTGGGCGCCTGCGTAAATCTGCCGGGCGATGTGTTCGGTGTGGCCGTGGCCGCTGTGGTAGATGACGGCGAGTTTCTTCATGGCGTTAGGTTCCTTGGGTCAGTTATTCGAGCTATCGAGCGATCCAGTCGATCAGCAGCGCGGCGATGAAAAGCCCCAGGCCGAAGACCGTGTGGTTGGCCAGGCTGCGCAGGCAGTTCTTCAAGGGCGTCGGTGTTCTCGAGGCGGCAAAGCCGGCCCCCATGGCGGGCTGCATCAGGAACAGCGGCGCAACCACGGTCCCCATCCCGACCAGCACGGCAGGCAGCAGGGTCGGGTTGGCCACCCAGTTCATTCCGAAGACCGCCACCAGCAAGCCCGCGAAGGCGATGCCAATGACATAGTGGGCCAGCCAGCCCAGGGCCCATTCAGCGGGAATGGGTTGCGCCTTGGCGATGGCAGCGTGGGCGAAGCGCCCCCGGAACAGGTGGCCGACCCAGCGTCCGATGAATGCGATGTTGAGTGTCTGAACGCCCAGGCGCTTGAGCAGGCTGAGCCAGATATCCATGACGGCGGTAGCGCCGATGCCGATGAGGGCGATCTGGATGATGTCATGCAGTAGCGTCATATAAGCCCCTTGGTCGTTGACGAGTGGAGGTGTCGGAGCTCACTGTAGAAGTTGAAGTCAACTTCAAGTCAAGAGGGTACGGATGGACATCGCCGAAGTCGCCAAACGCAGCGGAATACCGGCATCGACACTGCGTTTCTACGAAAAGAAGGGCCTGATCGTCTCCCTCAGCCAGCAAGGGACCCGGCGCTGGTTCGGGCCCGGCATTCTCGATCAGTTGGCCCTGATTTCCTTGGGCCAGGCGGCCGGGTTATCGCTGGATGAGATTCGCTCGATGTTCAGCCCCGACGGTACGCCGAACATCGACCGGCAACTGCTGGCGACGAAAGCCGACGAGATCGACGCCCTCATCAAACGCCTCGAAGCCATGAGCAAAGGGCTACGGCACGCGGCGGCCTGCCCTGCTCCCAGTCACCTGGAATGCCCGACCTTCAAGCGCCTGCTCAAGGCTGCCTCGTCAGGCGTCATCGAGCGGCGCTGGAACAAAGCGACACCCAAGCCAGACCTGTAGGGCGAATTCATTCGCCCCTACAACGGACCATGCTTTTCCGTAGGAGCCAGCTCTGCTGGCGAAGCTCCTGCGAGGCCCCAATCGCGAGCAGAGCTCGCTCCTACATAGGGACCGTGCTCCCGGATTGCACCCTGGCTTATCTGGGCCTCGATCCAAAACTCACACTGTAGGGGCGAATTCATTCGCCCAACCCAACTCTGCCGGGCGAATGAATTCGCCCCTACAGACGGGATCGATGGCAAATCTTTACGTCCCTGCGCCTCGACACATCGCGCACCAGCGACTATCAGGAAAAGGGCCCGCCTCAATCTGGCGGCCCCGGCGTCATCGCCCTGCCCCGGTTCCGACCATCCACGAGGCCATCCATGCAATTCCAACTGTGCATTGCCGGACACTGGAACCGCATCCCGACGCCACCCGCCAGCCTGGGCTACTACGTCTGCGGCGACCGCAATTGCCGTGGCCCATTGGCCGGCCCCGTGTACGAAATCGCGCCTGGCCCGGCACTGGCCGCACAGCATCGCACCAGCGGCCCGTTCTATTACCGCTGCGCCAACGGCCACTGGTCGGTGACCGACGAACGCCTGCGGGGGCCCGATGCCGAGCGCCTGGCGGTCTGCGGGCATCCCGGATGTGCCGCGGGTCTGGCCAGCCACGCCAGCACCGACCGCCCAACCGCCCCGCTCTATGCCCTCGTCAGTGCGATCGCCGATCTGCGCGATCTGCACGCCCCGGTCACCGACAAGCACAAGACTGGCGGCGAGGTCGACCTCTACGATCAGCAGGTGTTCAAGTACCTCTTCAGCTTCGCCCGACAGAAGTTCACCGCCGACGGCAGCGTCGACTTCCTCGTCGGCGAAACCCGCTACGCCGTCTTGCGCTCGCCGTCCCGGGAGTTTCCCCTGCACCCGTACTGCTACCCCTCGCTGCGCGCCGACGGTGGCGATTGCCACGCCGACGCACGCTACGAAGACATCGGCCGCCAACTGATGCAATACACGCCGGACTTCATCGACAGCCTGCTCACCGTGGCCATCCGCGTGATGAAGCAGAAGCACACCCGCGACGACATCGACTGCATCGCCAACATCTGCAACAACGTCGACCTGATCCTCTCGCCCCGCCGCACCGTCCTCCCGGTGCGCTGGCATCCGCTCTCGCTGTTGTGCGTGCTGGTGGGCAGCGCCGCCGCCGAGACCGGCCGGGGCCTGGTGGGGTTCGTCAACGTGCTGGCGGCCTTCCATCACATCAAGCACGACGCGAGGAAAGCCTGGAACAACTGGGCTCACGTGATCGGCCAACCCGGCGCCGACTTCGACAGGAACACCAATCGTTTCCTGGACCAAACGAAACAAGGAATCGAGAACGTCTATCCCAGCAGCTACACCTTCAACGGCAGCGAAGCGAAACGCAACAGCGTCGGCTTCAGCGGTTCGGAACGGATGATCAAGGCCGCCAGCGGCGAAGTCTCCGGCAGCAGCATCCCGCCGGAAAACGAGAACAAGTGGCGCGCCTACAAGGAGTTCGTCAAACGCGACATCAACCACTTCGCCAAATGGCAGGGCCCGGACTATCGCATCCTCGGCCCAGGCAGCCCGCCGTCAGCGGATACAACGGAGAACTTCGAACGCAAGGTGCTGCGGCATTTGCAGCTCCTGTTCGGCGGGCGGGGCCATTAGCCCTTGGCCGCCGCCAAGTAGGCCCCCAACCGCCGCCCCATCTCCTCGCCGAGCGCCTGCAAGCCGCTCATGGGACGGACCATGACTTCGAACTCGACGATCTTTCCCTGCTCGTCGAAACGGACCATGTCGATGCCCTTCAATTCACGCCCGTTGACCCGGGCACTGAACTCCAGCACCACGCTCAGGCCATCGGCCGTGGCCAACTGGCGGTGGTAGCGGAAATCCTCGAAGACCTGGAGCACCGTATTGAGGATGGTCGAAACCACCGGCGCCCCCGGGTATGGCGTATGCGCCATGGGCGAACGGAACACCACGCTCTCCGCCAGCAGCTCGGGCAGTGACGATAGGTCGTGCCGGTCGATCATTCCGTGCCAGTGTTGCAACGAAGCGGCGGCCTGGGGGTGCAGGTTCAATTCGGACATCGTGTCTTCCTCTCGATCGTTGTTCTTGTGGAGGCCCGCCCCGGACCGATACGCCGTCCGTGCGGTGTGAACGGACGATACGACCCGGACCAGACCGGCTCAATGATCGAAAATGACAAAGGAATGATCCTGTCGCACAACATGCGCCGTACCCAGGCCGGACAGCTCAGTGGGTCGTCCGGGGAATCAGGAACGTCAGCAGCTGCGGGTCGTCATCCGGCTCGAGGGTATGCACCGGCCTGGGCAACTCGGCCAGCACCGCGCGCCAGAAGGCCAGCGCCGTTTCGTCCTGGCGGTAGAAGCGCACCAGCCAATCGCTCTCGCCGCTCGACAGCACCTGCACGGCCAGCGCCCGGCCGATCCCCTGCCGCCGATATTTCTTCAAGACGAACAGATCCGCCAGTTCCAGGGCCTCCACATCCGGCAACTCGCTACGCTCGATCAGCAAAAAACCGGCAATGAAACCATCCACCAGGATCAGATTGGCGCTCCAGCCCGGCTCCCGCCAATAACGTGCCAGATGCGCCTCATGGATATAGAAACGGCCATCCAGCTCTACGTCCTCCTGCTCCCAGTCCGAGGACTCGTAGGCGTAGAACTGGTACAGGTTACGGATCAGCTCGGCCTGCTCCGGGCCGGTCCGCACCCACTCGACCATGGCCCCGCTCACGGCCTGGGCTCGCAGCGGGACGGGCGACGGGAAAAAGCAGCGGGGATCGTGGGCATGGTGGTCTCGGTGAGATAGAGGCGGTTCGTTCGGGTTGCCATTGTGCGTGGCGCCATATTTTGTCGCTATCGTCGAAACGGCAGCCGACTCCAGCAAGCCTTGGGCTCCCCTCGCACTCCAGCACTCTTCGGTCCCTCATGCCAGACAGACACGCACAACACCCGCCCCGACGGCAGGCTTCCGCCAGGGCGAGGGCGTGCTGCCGCGTCATTGCTTCCTGGGATCGTCCGCCGGATCGAGATAGCTGATGCCCCAAGGGCCCGCACCGTGCAACTGCAACTCGGCCTCCCCCTCTTTGGTGCCGGCGAACATCGGCATGCCGGCCGGAATGACCAACATGTCACCCGCCTGATAGGCAGCAGCCTGGGCATCGTCGAACTTGTCGCCGGTGGCGAAGTAGAACGTGCCCGATATCACCGTGACACGCTCGGTCACCGGATGGGTATGTACGCCGATCCGGGTGTTCGCCGGCAGCTTCAGGCGCATGGTGAAAGGGTCGCCGGTCTTGGGATCGCCTTCGATCACAGCGAGCATCGCCCCGGGCCCCACCGACGGTGCGGGAACCCAGTTCAGCTCGGACGATTTGGCGGCAATGAAGGCGGGCTCCGCCGCCCAGGCGCCGGCCGTCACGAACGAGGCGCCAAGCAAGGCCAGCAACGCGGCTTTCTTGGGAGTAGTCATCACAATCTCCTTCTGTTGGCTTGAGCAACGCCGGGCCGATACGCCACCGCAACCGAGGCAACCCGGAAAGCCCTCCCGGCGGCAACGCGAACCTCCTGTAAGGCGAGCGGAAACGCCCACCCTCCGGGAACCCGACCCGCCCGCTGCGATACGGCCGGCGCGGGGGTAAAACAAGCGAACGAGGAGAAAAATCGGCGATATACCCGTGACGATAGACGAAGCGGAACGGCCGGTTATGCCGTTTGGGAGCAGCTTAAAACCCTGGGTTATGGCGCTATGCCATCCGCAGGGGGCGAGTGCATTCGTTGATCGTTCCCACGCTCCGCGTGGGAACGCCTCCCGTGACGCTCCGCGTCACGCAGGGCGAATGAATTCGCCCCTACAGTTCGCCGAGAAGAGTGCAAATGGGGGCAGCCCTACCGCTGCTTACAAGCCTCCAGCTCTCCCTGGGTTCTCAGCTCGGTCTCTATTCCCAGACGGTACTTGCAATAGTCGATAACAAGCTGACGCTCCTCATCATTCAGTTCGTGCAGCTTCTTGTTATCGGCATCGTTGGCGAAGAGGTTTTCAAACTTCATTTGAAATGTGGGGTATTTCTTGATGAAGAACACGGTGTTGAGTTCCGCATCATCAATGGCTTTGTAGTACCCGATGAACAGCACGGCGAGGAGGGCCAACACGGCAGGGATGATGAGTTTTTTCATGATGTGGGTGGAGGCAATAGTTGAGTCTTGCTTCGAATGGCCTTTACCAGCTCCATTCCGACATTACCGGGACATACCTTTCCTTCAGCACGCTGACCTGGGTACTCCCTGTGTCCACCAAAGTGCTTGATGACAAAGACGCTCTTCAATGCGGAGACCAAGGTCACTACCGCATCGACCTGCGGAGCGGGAATTCGGTTGGTTGTGTTGACTCCGATTGACTCCAGCGCTTCGCGACCAAACGCGACCAAGTCGTCCCCCTCTTCGGCAGTAGTCAGGTTGTTCAGCAGGACTACACCAATGACGCCGGTGTTGTACTCAAGAACGCTGGACCCTTTGAAACGGATATCACGGCCTTCGTAAATGATTCCTGAACAATCGATCCCGAAGTGATAGCCAATGTCATCATACCGACCATCCAAGTGATCTTCCTGGGTTGCAAGCATCTGCTCGGTACCACTGCCACACGAATAGCTCCGACCAGCATGGTGCAGCGCAATCATGGTGTAGTCCCAATCGTCGACCATTGATCCTTTGGCCTTATGGGCTCCCCACTGCGAACGCTCTACGAACTGATGCTTGAGCGAGCGAACTTTGCGAATGATCGCCTCACGTGTTGCCGCCCTGTCGTTGACAGTAATCGCGACTGGAACAGGCGGTTGCCCAGGCTTGACCTCCTGCGCCTTGACTGTTGTCTTGAACATGCCCTCAGTCATTGGTCGTCCCCCGATAGCTCAGTAAGCATGTGCGCCGGGGATTTGAACAGGACGTGCAGCGCGATGGTCGACGACTCCGAAGGCGCTTGGATATGGGCCACGCCGTTGCCATCCGTCACCCCGCGCTCTTCGCGCCCGTCCACTACCGCAAGGAATTCTCGATAGGCAAGACAAGCACCGGTTTCGCTGTCCGTAACAGCGAACACTCGGGCGTAGGTCTTGCTAAGGGCAAGAGGCGTGGGAGGAGTGAAAGGGGCAGGCGAAAAACTGTCGCCGATAAGTACCGTGCCAGAGCCAGCAATCACCACATTCCCATGCGAGCCACTACTGCCCACGGTAGCGGCCGGCATGCCGTTAATGAAAACAGTGGAGGACAGTCCGGAAACCAGCGGGCTACCGCAGCCACTCACATCACCTTGACGCGCCGCTGGAAGCCCATCGAAGAGGACATTGGGAGAGCCTACAGCTATCGGATTGGTACCATGCCCAGGAACAGGGCAGCTTGTGGGATCAGAAGCACGAGCAGCGGGCTTTGCCATACGAGTTCCTTTCGTAAGTTGAGGGGAGGTCGGACCTTACCAAAGCACCGCCAGCGCTCTCCACATGCATGCCGCCAGAATTGGGCCCGCCTCTCATTGATCGTTCCCACGCTCCGCGTGGGAATGCCTCCCGGGACGCTCCGCGTCACAAGGGCGAATAAATTCGCCCCTACACGTCCCCAACTAGCCCGCTCAGGACTTGATCGTTCCCACGCTCCGCGTGGGAATGCCTCCCGTGACGTTCCGCGTCACGCAGGGCGAATGAA
>NZ_BDAC01000017.1 GCF_002091635.1 Pseudomonas indica NBRC 103045
CGACACCCTTACGCCTCAGCCAGGCGATCCGCCAACTGCTCGACCAGCCCCAGGATCAACTGGCGATCCTCCGGTGAGACCGTAGCCAGCATACGACTGATCCGTTGCGCCTGATCGTCGGTTCGCGGGCTTGCTTCTGTCAGCAGGTCCGCGGCCTCGCACTCAAAGATGGCAGCGAACTCCAGCAACCGAGAAATGTTGGGGATAACGATACCCCGCTCGATGCGGGAAATCGCCTCGCTGCCAATGCCAAGCCGCTCCGCCACATGCTCTTGCGTCATACCGACGCGGACACGCTGCTTGGCAATCGCTCGGCCTACAGCTTCGGCCAGGTGCTTCTGATCAATCTCGGACATGTTGCCTCCCATCTCGACCTGGATGGTTGGCTAACCACTTATTGACATGAAGGACTCAAAAAGTTGAACCTCAACCTTTAACGTCCACAGACAACCTAAACACTCAGGAATCTCCCTGCAGGATGCAGCCAGCTTCAAAACCTTCCCTTTCATTTTCAAAGCATTCGAGGATCACATGAACCTGCGAACGATCATTCTCGTGCCGCTTCTGCCCCTGGCCTTGGCCGGCTGCAACGACGCCATCGATACCGTCAAGAACGGTCGAATGAAAATCAACGAGCAATACACCGTCGACCAGGCGTTCAGCAATCGAAGCATTTGCGACAGCGTCGAGTGGGACGTCATCACCGATGACAGAAACAGAGAGCTTGTTCAGTACAAGTGCCATATCACCGGCATCGAGTCGTACTACGCACAGGAAAAGCAACGCATACGAGAGAACTTGCTCAGCGGCTTCGACTTGGAAAAGCGGGCTGCCCAAGTCCATCTGGAACCGGCACGCATGGAGATGGAAGCCGCCGAGAACGCGCTGAATAAACCGCGGCCCGCCAACACTGATACCTTGGACAGCGACCGGCTCACAGACCTGCTGGCCCGGGAGGATCTGCTCTCCGAAAGCGCCCCCTCACGCTCGCTTCAGAACTATTCCGGCAGCCCAGAGGTTGCGGCAGCTGCGCAGCGTTACTTCTTGAGCTATGTGCGAGACCCGGCCTCCCCTCAGTTCGCCGCGCACAAGCAAAACGAACAGGAGCTGCTTCGGACCATGGCGGCTGAACGCGAAAAGCTTCAAGCCCAGATTGCAGAGGAGCGGGCTCGCTTGAGCGAAGTCCAGAATGCTCGCGGGCAAGAATCGGTGGCTCACGCTCAGCAGCGCCTGAACCGGGCAACGGAGCTCTATGAAAACCTGCAGAACTCCGTTGCTGCCAAGCTTGAGGAACTGGATGCCCAGCACGCCGCCAAGCTGAAGCAGTTCGACGGTGCAGCCACCATAGAGTCAGTAGCCGAGGTCTTTGAGTGGGTCGTCAAGGGTGAGGAAATCGAACTCGTCTGGTCGGGGCTGGAAGGCACCTACGGCGACGGGCAGATCAAGAGGTTTGGCCACATCAATCGGCTCGGCAGCCTTCAGGACGTCTACCGCAATAACGTGAAGACCTATTCCGACCTACGCCAAAAAGCGCCGCTACTGTAGGTGCCTCATGAAGCGACTGACCGCACTTGTTCCGATATTGCTGCTGGCGACCTCGATCAACGTCCAGGCCAATGCCTACTGTGATTCCAGGCGATCTGCTCAAGAGGTTGAGACCTGCTATCGGCAATCCCTGACGGCGCTCAAACGAGCTGTCGACAAGGGCTTCAATAAAATCATAAACAGTCCTAACTACAGCGAAGCAACCAAGCAGCGTGTTCAGGAGGAGCAACACGTTTGGGAGCAGAGCGTCCAGACCAACTGCCAGAACTACGCTTGCGTTGAATATCAGTTCCAGGGCCGGCTGCTTCAACTGAGTCGAATGAAAGCAGATCCAGCCCCCTCCGCAATGGATGCCGAAGTGTGCCTGGATGCCTGGATCGCTGCCTATCGCCAAGATGAAGGAGACGAAGTCGCGATCATCCTACGACCAGATCACCGAATGGCAGCAATGGTGCAGCGAAGGCCGCCTGCCCTGATGCCCCACTGACACAGCTGACCTGAAATACGGGTACAGCTGATCCCCCTCAAACCGCCAGATCACTCGATGGTCCGGCGGTTTTTTTATGCCCCTACAAACACAGCCATATGGAGGTCCTATGACTGCCAAATTCAAGGCCGGCGAGTCCGCTGGCACCTACATCGCCGATGCACCGGTGACCGAAGCCGATATCGTGGAAATGGCTCAACATCTGGCCAGCAAGCGGCTGCGTAAAGGCCAGGCCTTGCATCAACCCAAGGAGGTCTTTAGCTACCTGCAGCTCCTGCTACAGGGCTATGAACACGAGGTATTTGCACTGCTACTGCTGGACAGCAAACACCGTGTCATTCGATTCGAGGAGCTGTTTCGCGGCACCCTGGACGGAGCCAGCGTCTATCCCCGCGAAGTCGTCAAAGTAGCGTTGGAACACAATGCAGCAGCCATGGTGTTAGTGCATAACCACCCTTCCGGTGATCCGGAGCCAAGCCATGCAGACCGTGTCCTGACCAGCAGACTCAAGCAAGCACTCGAGATGGTGGGCGTGCGCACGCTCGACCACATCATTGTGGGGGCTGAAGGCTGCGTATCGCTCGCCGAACTCAATCAAATATAAATCCACACCTGAGCCATATAAAAAACGGGGTGCGGTCGCTTCCCGCACCTATTTATTTTCCATCACAAGGTTAAAACCACCGGCTTTCAGCCGGTCAGCTTTAGCGCCACGATACGTAGGTGGAGGGCTAACGCATGGACTACAGATATGGAAGCCATACGGTTTACCAGATTGAGTATCACTTTGTTTGGGTGACGAAGTATCGATACAAGGTGCTTAGCGGTGAGGTGGCCGAGCGATTACGCGAGCTGGTGAGGCAGACGTGCGAGGCGTTTGAAATCCGGATTGTGAAGGGTGTGGTGAGCAAGGATCACGTGCACATTCTAGTGAGCAGTCCGCCGAATTTGGCGCCGAGCGAGATTATGAGGCGGATCAAGGGGCGTACGGCGAGCAAGCTTTTCGAGGAGTTTCCCCATTTGAAGAAGCGCTATTGGGGTCAGCATTTTTGGGCGCGCGGTTACTTCTGTGCGACGGTAGGGCAGATGACGGAAGAGATGATCAAGCAGTATCTGGAGCATCATTTTGAGCCGAACCCGGATGACAATTTCAGGATGGAGTCGGACTGATGCGACGCGTCGTTCAGTCGACGCGTATCCGGACTTTCAGTCCGTAAGTCACTAACCCACCGACTTCAGTCGGTGGTTGTTGAGTTTTTTGTAAAAAACAACATACCCACCGCTATCTATTAGTGATATTTCTCAAGACCAAAATAATAAACAAATGAAAATATCAAAGCCACCAATAGCAAGACCCCCAACTAGAAAAGAATCACACCAAGTGCTCGGTAAATAGTTTTATGCTTTACATACCCATACACACAGAATGATCAGCAGATGAAAAGACATAAGACAAACACTAACTTATCACTTCACTACAACAATACTTACCAAGGCCTACCAGTCATGGTAGGCAAAGGCCCCTTCGTAGTTAATCATCTCTTTCAACTACAACACCTCATGCTAAGTGCTCTCACCCGTCACCACAGGATTTACGCTATACGATTTGATCTACGCCTACCCGAAGATAAGTCAGCACGCCCCATCGATGCATTAACGAATAACGTAATTCAACGATTCTACGCCTCTTACAAAAATAAAATACAGATTGATCGTAAACGAGCTAAATCCGCTAACAGTAGAGCTCATGACAGCAACATTCTATATGCCTGGACAAAAGAAATTGCAAGCCAAGAACAGCAACACTATCACGGAATAGTTTTCCTCAACCATGATGCTTATAATAGCCTTGGAACCTTCGAGCTAGGTAGAAGAAACAACTACAACCGCCTTGTTGAATCTTGGGCCAGCGCACTCAAGATACCCGCTGAAAAAGCTACTGGTTTGGTGCACATACCTAAAAACGCAACCTATCGGATAGACATTGATGACAGGGAAAGCCAGAAGCGCTTCTTCAGGAGAGCCAGTTATATTTGCAAAGCAGCGACCAAGCAGTACGGTAATGGGCAGCATGGGTTTGGTTGCAGTCGATGTTGAGCAGGTGGGTAACTTCTTTATTTCACCCACCCACTGCAACCCTGCAGAACACCCGCCAGGAACAATTTAGGCCGTGTTGCGCGCCTCAATCCTCGATTGAATCCAAGCAGTGACCTCGTTTTCAATCCAACCAACGCTTCGCCCCGTCAAGGGCACAGACTGTGGAAACATGCCTGACCCTATCAGCTTATAGATAGTGGATCTGGCCAATCCGGTAGAACTGATTACCTATTTCAAGCGAATGATTCTCAATTTCTCACCTCCTGCTATCAATCTTGACAATGTCATATTTTTACATGAAATTACTGACATTGTCAGAAACGGTGATCACCGGAGGCTGGACGATGAGCGACGGACCACACAGAAGCTTGCCGATGCGAAAGCCTTGGAAAGATCTGGCCATGCGCGGCGACAAGGCCGCCTACAGCGCCAGTGAAGTAGCAGAGGCCGCAACCAAAGCCCTCGCCAGCGATTTCAAGATGGAGGTTTCCTGGGAACTGACCCAAGAGCTGAAATCCATTTTTTCCGGTCGTGACAATTCCCTCATGCTCCCTGAGATTGCGCTTGCTCAGCTAAATGATGCAAACGCTCTTGCTGCTGGATCAGTGTTTGGAAGAAATGTCGTGGCATGCAGCATTGAGCTCATCCATGAAGGCAAATTCGGTTCAGATGCGTTTCATGAAGCTGTAGGCCTTGCTGCCAAAATGCGTGGACTAGCAACCGTGCGCTCTGTTGAAGAGCACTACCTGAGAGAGTCCAACCACAGGCGAGCGGACCATGTGAGCACGCGTATCTCCGACGCAATCTGCGGACTCTCAGAAAACCAACTGGGCTTGATTCTGTTGGGCCCAGCACCGGTCTCTCTGCGCTCAAGAAAAATGACCGGCTTGGACGCAGGAGTATCGCTTTGAAAAAATTCTCACCGCTGAAGGAGATGGCTGTTGATGTGGTCGAATCCGGCGTACGCCCACGAAAAGGCGTGCTGCCATGCCATCTCGGACAGAACATCAATTTCGATCTAGAAGCTCTCGCATCCTTCTCCTCGCAAAAATGGCAACCCAGGGTCTATGACGCCCTAGTCGTGGCCGCTGCCGTTGAGTTTTGTGATCGCACTCTTACCCGCAGCACAATGAACTGGGGGCGGCGTTTTGTTGTACGCATTCCAGTTCATGACCACGAAAAATGGTCAGAAAATGCAGTTACCAGAGCACTAGTGGAGGCACTGAACCTTCTTACCGGAGATGCCTGGCATTTCGAGTTTCACGCTCGAAAAGCTCCCGCAGAACCACCAGTTCAAGATCACATGCAGTTCCCATCCAACGCGGAAGCGGTCATTGCCTATAGCGATGGCATGGACTCCCGTGCGGTAGCCGAGCTGGAAAGCAAGCGCTTAGGAAAACGCTTGGTTCGCGTGAGAGTAGGCAGCAAGCAGCACGATATCTCCAGGAAGGAACGTCTCAAAATCCCGTTCACGGCACTCCCCTATTCAGTGAAGCTTGATGAGCGCAAAAATACTGAAACTAGCGCCCGAAGCCGCGGATTCAAATTTGCTGTCGTATCTGCAATGGCGGCATACCTAGTTGATGCACCAGCAACCATCGTTCCTGAAAGCGGCCAAGGCGCACTCGCACCGGCCCTCCTTCCAGTTGGTCATGGATACGAGGACTACCGAAACCATCCGGTCTTCACCAAGCTGATGGAGCGATTTGTTAACGCGCTACTCGACTATCCGATCCAATTCCAATTCCCTCGTCTATGGAAAACGAAAGGCGAAACCCTGCGCGAGTTTGTCGAAACCTGCGGAGATGGAGCTGGCTGGGCAACTACCAGATCTTGTTGGCAGCAGTCGCGACAAACTGCCGTTCTAGGCTCACGGCGACAATGTGGCATTTGTGCTGCGTGCATCCTCCGTCGCCTAAGCGTACATGCCGCTGGCTTGAATGAAGCGCCGGAGACCTACGTGTGGGAATCGTTGAGTGCAACGGACTTTGAAGCTGGAGCAGCAAAAGACTTCAGCAGACAAACTCAAGCCTTGCGAGAATATGCCATCGCAGGGGTGCTCCATTTCGAGCACCTTTCTTCTATTAGGGAATCCACGCAGTACGAACTGATCAAACGCCTCAGGACGAACGAGCTAGCTCGTGCTTTGGCTGAAACGCCACAAACGGTGGCGGAGAATTTTGACCGGCTCTTGCAACAACATGCCATTGAATGGTCAGCGTTTACGAACGACCTGGGACCAGAGTCGTTCGTGAGAAAATGGATAGATTACGCATCATGACCAAACCAAATTACGAACTCAGCCCAGTAGAGCTAGGTGAACGACTGAAGGTTGCGCGGGAAACCGCGAACATCACCCAAGATGCTGCCGCTAAGGCAGTAGGCGTTGCGCGCACCACGCTTGTGGCCATTGAGAAAGGGCAACGTACTGCTCGGCTCGATGAAATCCAGGCACTTAGCCGCTGCTATGGCGTATCTGCCAACTCGCTGCTGCGACAGGAAGCCATTCATGTGGATCTTGTTCCACGCTTCCGCTCGCTTCCGGATACCAATGAGGTAGGTGTCGAGCAAGCTGCGCGGATGCTGAACGATCTCGTCAGAGCTGAGGTTGAGCTTGAAAATGTGCTCGGTATTCAGAGAGCACATAACTACCCTGCAGAGAAAACTATCCTTCCTGGTGATGTCCGCAAGCAGGCGGAGCACGATGCACAAAGCCTGCGAAACTGGCTGGGACTCGGCGAAGGACCAATTCAAGACATATTTGCGCTTTTGGAGCTACAGCTAGGCGTGCGAGTCTATAGCCGAAGACTCGCCCCAAGAGTATCTGGACTGTTTGCTTATGACGACGCCGTTGGTGCTTGCATACTAATCAATGCCAGTCACCGAAAAGATCGTCGAGCCCAAACCAGTGCTCATGAGCTTGGTCACTTTATTGCGACCCGTCGCCGGCCAGAGATCTATCAAGACGAAAAATATGAAAACTCCCGCGAGGAGCGGTACGCGAATGCATTCGCGAGTGCATTTCTTACGCCAGCCCGGGCCGTCATGGAGAAATTCAAGGAGTTGACCATTGGCTCAACCCATCTCACTCGCAGACACATCATCCTGCTTTCAAGCTTTTTTGGCGTATCCCGCCAAGCGATGGTGATGCGCCTTGAAGAGCTGAGCCTGACTAAAAAAGGAACCTGGGACTGGTTCATGGATAATGGCGGCATTACCGATGAGCAAGCCCGTCAGGTCCTGGGAGATACTGTATTTGACTCGGTCCCTGCTGATGTGACGCAATCGTCACGACTCTTCTTGCTAGCGATCGAAGCATGGAAGAAAGATCTAATCAGCGAAGGCCAGATGTCAGAGATGCTGAAACTTGATCGCGCGCAAGTGCGTGAACTGCTTGATGAGGCAGAAGAGGACGAGGTAGATGACCTTTTCAAGCTGTCTCAATAACCAGAGAAACGCCATCGTCCTCGATGCTAGCGTAATCATAAATTTGCTGGCGACTGGTCATGCGAACACTATCCTGCAAGCATTAGCTGTCCCTCTCTATGTAACCGACTACGTCGTGCGCGAGATTGCGCAAGGTGTAGTAAATGGCCGCCCGGAACCGGCGTTACTGGATGAACTAATCAGCAATCAAATCTTGATAGTCAAGGAGCTAACAGGAACCGCCTTGGAGGATTTCTTTGGGCTGGTATCCGGACATACGTCAAGCTCACTTGGTGACGGCGAGGCGGCTACTCTAGCCCTCGCATATAGGAATGATCTCTCTGCTGCCATTGACGAGAAGAAAGCTACCCGGATCGCTGCTGAGCGCTTTCAAATGCTGAAGCTCGTCACAACCGTCGATATCCTAGCGGCTCCACCTGTTCATGAGTCGCTGGGGAATGAGGCACTCAGGACCGCAATACTTCGGTCACTACAGCGAGCGAGAATGCAAGTTAGAGAGCATCAATTTGAGTGGGTAGCTCAACTGATCGGAAAAGAACATGCGGGGCAGTGCCCGAGCTTGAAGAGATACGCAAAAAACAAGAAACCAATCCTAGTTTCCTAATTGAGCAACGATCTCAGAGTCAACAATATTTTTCTATCGTCGCCAGTAGTCCTATGTCCTGGCAGGCTTGCATAAACGCTCGCTTGAGAAAATTGATATTTGCAAATGGGTCTGATTTAGAAATGTCTTCGATGTAATCGCCTGCACTGTATGCCTGCCGCCGATTCAGAATCCTGAACTGCTCAACCCAGTCAATTGCGTCGGCGCTGCAAAGCTTTGCCTTGTAGCGCTCTTCGATACCATAAACATCCTTCCAGGTTTCAATTTTCTCAGAGATGCTTGCAGGTCCAAACTCCAGCTTTATATCTGCTGGAGTGAGATCAGCGACTCCTGAATGCTGCAAAGCCACCTGAATTTCGATGGCTGGACCAGCAACATACGGATAGAACGCCTTATGCCGTCCGGACTCTTTGTGCGCAGGATCCTTACTCAACTTATAGACACTATTGCACTCTTGACAAGCAGGAGCCAAGTTCTTGAAATTAATGGAATTAAATGGGTAACGATACTTGGGAAGATAATGATCATACGCTTCCCTACGAGTATGATGAATACCTCTCAAGTCATTAATTCCACAGAACGGACATTTGCCAATTTTATTTGCCTCAAAGAATTTTTTTATTATGATCATTAATATCGCCAATTTTCCCCTTAATCGCGGACAACCCAAGAATCGAATTATCGTAAAGCCCACGAAAGAACTCCGCCAGCCGCTTACCAAGAACCGGATATACAGAAATAACGTCTTTGTATCTCGCGAGTGGCACTACCGGATCATTGGCGCAAGCTTTCTCCAGATCATTATTACTGCGGTACCATTGCTGAAACTCGCTAATCTGCGCGGCGGTCAGAGCTGAAAACAGGCCGTAGATTCGCTCCACATGACCAGCAAAGAACATTGCGGCTTTACCGTCATCGTAGTGAAGTGCAGTCATCACTTCGTGAAGATCAGGATTTGCAATAAATAAATCCAAACTGTAATCGCCACTTGTCGGCGCCTTGCACCATACATCATGAAATATGAAGTCGATGAAAGCCTGCATCTTTTCCATCTGGTGCGGCACGTACGTGTACGGAAAGAGCATCAGCCCAGAGTCTCCCCATTGCTGGGTTGATCGCCATCGAGGATGGCCTTGATCAGCAGCATCTTCTCCACCGAGTCGCCGAGTTGCTGGTGAATCTCCGCAATCAACGTTTCTCTGTCTTCGCCCCCCTGTTCGAAGCGGGCCCGCAACGCGCCCAACAAGGCCTGCGCATGGCCGCCGATGGTTTCGCGTTTGCCGAAGGTGTTCATGGTGATTTTGTTAATCGACGCGCCCAGTGTGTTGTAGTCCGGGTGGCGGATGCTGACCGATCCGGTGGTTTTGTCCTTGGCAAACACCAACACCTTCTCCGGCTTGCTATCGGAAATCAGGAAGGGCGTGTGGGTAGTGATCAGCATCTCCTGCGCGTACTCATCGTTGCCGGGCAGGCACTGGCGCAAGCGGCTGATGAAGTTGGCGCGCCAGTCGGGGTTGAAGTGCGTTTCGGGCTCGTCGAGCAAGAACAGGCTGTTGGTCTCGCGGAATAGCAGGCACAGCCCAAGGCTGTGCAGCAACTGGTGCTCGCCGTCCGATAATTCCTTGAGCATCATTGGCTCGGCCACGCCCTGCTTGGTGAAGCGCGCGAACTTGAAGCGCATGATGCGCTGGTCGGACGCCAAGGTTGGCACCGTCTCGCTGACGTAGTGGCTGGTGGAGGTGTAGAGATCGGTCTTCAGAACCTCGTTGACAGCATACAGGTTGAGCGTCAACAGCACCTGAAACGCCTGGAACAGTACCAGCGCCGAACCATCGAAGTTCTCGCGAAATGCTTGCCGGGTCGCCTCATTAACCCAGTAGTCGAGCACCAGCGTATCGCTGGCGTCGTCGATGTAACTGAGCGTGGCGCAACGCTTGAGCGCGCTCACCACCAGCGAGGACTTGTCGTCACCCTCCAGCAGCTGCAGCAAGTTCAGACGATAGCGGCTACCTCCTGGCTCATCAGTTTCCGAAAGCGCGGGATTGCCTTTGATGATCTCGCGGCGAACCCACTCATCAACTGATTGGCTGTTCTCAGACTCTGAGAGTCCGCGCGCTCGAGCTTCCGCCTGTATTCGATTTCGTCGCTCGCGCTTCTGATCTTCATCAGCGAGATCGAAGGCTTCGAGCTGCACTGCGTCGATGGGAATTCGGCGGCGCAGGATAATTCGGAACTCCCGCAAGGCCTCGATGCCCACATCCTCGCGGAAGGGCTGCAGTGTGGCCTCGTCCTGAAACAGCAGGTTGCACAGCAGGATGGCCTGGCTGAATCCGCTGTCCAGATAGGCCAGCCGTGTCTCCGGATGGCCGGGGTAGCTCAGTTGCCGGGTCAATGCATGCCAGTACTCGTCGAACTGCACGAAACGCATCTTAAAGAATGGCAGGCTGAGGATCTCGTTCTCGCCCGAAGAGTAGCCCAGCACATATTGCGGCAGCAGGAGATCGCGCTCTTCATCGGTCAAACGACTAGAGGCAAAACCCTCGGAAGGGAATGTATCGTTGTTTTCCCAGCGTAGCCAGGGCGACCGTCCCGCTTCCTTGATCACCACTACGTGGGCGAACGTCGGGCTGCCTGAGGTTCTGTAGTCCTTTGGCAGCTTGATCAAGTATTCGAGTTCATAGGCGACGGGCGAAACATCTGGCGCCTCGTCCTGCAACGCCTCAGGAAGAAAACTGCGGCGCACGCGCAGCACTTCCAGCTGGTAGAAGATCGCCGCCAGCACTTCGAGCAGGTTGGATTTACCGCTGCCATTCGGCCCGGCGCAGACGAAGGGCGCAAAGTCGTTCGCTTGCGCCAGCTCGTCTTGCAAGCTCCACTCGGTGCGGAAGTGGTGCTCAAATCCGTAGGACAGGCTGCGAAAGCCTTTGGGGTCGGTGATCTTGAGGCGCAGCAGCTTCATGCCAGGCTGTGCTCGGCGACGGCTTTGAGCTCGATGCGGTTGCCGTCGTCGTCAAACGCCTGCGTCAGGGCACCCGCGGCCAAGGCTTCGAACACCCAGGTCTTGATGGACTCGTAGTCGCTGGCAGTCCATGCAAAATCATTGTCCGGGTGCAGTTCCGCCAGCCGGGCTTGCGCGGCGGCGATGAAGCGTTCAAGGAAGAAAGCCACACTGCCCAACTGCGTGCGATAGGCCTCCAGCCAGAAGCGCAGCAGCGGCGCAAGCCGTGTGCGGTCTTGCAGTGCGGGCGGCAGCAAATCGGTTTCGGGCAGCTCGATCACCGGCACGGTGATGGGCGCAGGCACGGCAGCGGCCACGGGCTTTTCTCCTTCAATAGGGGCGGCAGGCAAGGCTACCCGCGACAAATCCAACTCGCCCTTGAATGCCTGCTGGCTCAGGGCGCCGTAGAGGGCTTCGAGGTCGATGAGGCTCTGTTGGTAGAGGGATTTGATGTCTTCGACTTTTCCGACGATGGATGCGAATTCATTCTGCAGCTGTACTGGCGGGGTTATTAAGCGGACTGTCTTGAGGTTCGCCTTCGAGATGTTCGGCATGGAACCTGCGGCTCCAGCCGCCAATGACTGGATTGCCTTGCGCTGCGAATCGCAAGTGAGTAGCTTCCAGATAAAGATTGGATTTATCTCCGCGCCTTGCTTGAAAACAAATCGGAAAATAAGATCGGGCATCAGGAGCTTTGGCCGGGTCTGAAATACGTAGGCGCAGGCAGCCACTAATTCGTAGGTGTTCTTTCTGCTGAACAGCAAGTCACCAGCTTTGACTTCATCGCGCACAGATGGAGACACGTCCTTCGGCAATGCCTTGTTTTCGGCCTCATCGAATTTGCAGCGTGTTACCGCTCCTAGCTTGAGTACGCCCCATTCGTCGGGCTCGGCTTGCCGGGCTTCACACTTAGGGCTTTTTCCGCTTTCGATATCTGCGAGCAGCTCTGAAAACTGAGTTTTATCCCAACCGCTCTCATTCCGCACCGGGTCACCAAACATCTCCAGAAACACGCTCTTGAGCAGGTCGTCGAGTTGTTGCAGGTGTTGTTTGCGCTGGGCGATCAGCCCTTCGATTTTGCCGAGCAGATGGGCAATTCGGATTTGGCCTTCGAATTCTTCGGGGATGGGGATTTCAAGTTTGTACAGTTCTTCCTGCGTAATGCCCTTGACAGTCGCGCCAGATCCCTTTTTGACGATCTCTTCTTTCAATGACAAAACTGCGTGCAGCAGGAATTTCGCATCTAAAGGAACCTTTGGAATCAACGCTCGCAGGTCTTGGTTTATCGCCAAATCGACGGCGTTGATCGCGGCTTTCCCCAAGGACATTCTCGTGGGGATAATGACGTGCCCTTTGGGTATCAGGTTAGCAGAGCTGTTCCTAAGTCCTTCCTGCGTGATGAAGTCTTGGGTTTCGGACAATGAAGTAGAGGTAAAATCCTTGACGCTCGCCCAGGGAATGTCGCCATCCCAATACTCTGGAACTTGTTTTGACGGAGTGCCACCGCCCCTAAAAGTAACCAGCTCGCGAAGAGGTTTGAACGTAGTCATCCCACCATCCCCTTCAACTCCAGCAACTCGCGCACGATGCCGCTCTTTACTTTGCCCAGCTCCGCTTCATCCACACCCCCGACCTCGGCCTGAATCAACCGATCCAGAATCACGACCGGCGCGTCGTAGTGCACTTCCTCGAAGACATCCTGCTTGTAGCGTGAGAGCGAGAGGTCGTAGTTGTTCTTCTCATCGGCAATCTCGCTGCGCGGCACCATGAAGCACTTAGCGGTTCGGTCGGTGTCAGTGGCGGCATCGCGGGCGTAATATCTACCAATGATGTCTTGCAAGTCGCCATGGCCGTCCTGCTTGCTGCGCTTGTCGTCCAGCGAATAGCCGTCGGCGACCATTTCGTAAAACCAGACGTGTTCGGTAGCGGCTTTGCTCACCTTGTCTTTCGGCCCCCAGACCTTGGTGAACAGCAGAATGGCGGTGCTGACCCCGGCATAGGGTTTGAACACGCCGCTGGGCAGGGTGATCACGGCCTTGAGGTCGCAACGCTCCACCAGCATCTGGCGCAGCGTTTTGAAGGCCCCGCCGGAGCCGAACAACACGCCCTGCGGCACGATCACGCAGGCGGTGCCGCCCTTCTTGAGCAGACGGTAGATGTTCTCGACAAACAGCAGCTCGGTCTTGGTGGTGGCCAGTTGCAGGTTTTCATTGATGTCCCCCTTGTCGATGCTGCCGGTGAAGGGCGGGTTGGCCATCACGATGTCGTATTCGGCTTCCTCGGTGTAGCTTTTGCTAAGGGTGTCCTTGTAGTCGATGTGCGGCTCGTCGATGCCGTGCATCATCAGGTTCATCAGCCCCAGGCGCACCATGGTCTGATCGATGTCGTAGCCCCACAGCGAGCTGGAAAGGATGGCCTGCGCCTTTTCGGTGAGCGCCGCCGCGACCGATGTGCGGGTGAAGCCGTCTTCATCGGGCGCGAGGTCGTGGGCGCCGGCTTTTTTCGCCAATTCGGTGACGATGTACTGATACGCGCCGAGCAGAAATCCGCCTGAACCGCAGGCCGGGTCGGCAATCTTATGGCCCAGTTGCGGCTGCACCAGATCGGCCATCAGCTTGATAATGTGGCGCGGCGTGCGGAACTGGCCGTTCTTGCCGGCGGTGGCGATCTCGGACAGCAGGAACTCGTAGACATCGCCCTGGATGTCCTGGAAGGCCTGGCCTTTCTCCTTCGAGTCCCTCTCCATCACCTCGAAGATGTCGTCGATGGTCTTCACCGCTTCCACCAGCAGGGCAGACTTGGGAATGATGAAGACCGCGTTCTTCATGTGGTGGGTGAAGTTGGATTCGGCGCCGTTCAGGTCCTTGAGAAAAGGGAATACCTTGCCCTGCACGTGCTGCAGCATCTCTTCGGCCTGCATGCGCTTGAATTCGCTCCAGCGCAGGCTTCGCTTGTCGATGGCGAACTTCTCGGGCCCCGGCTGGCTGCGGTATTCGGGAGGAATCCACGTGCCCGTGAACTTGGAGATGTAGTTCTCGCCGGTCCATTCGGCATCGGCCTGGCGCTTCTGGTCCAGCTCATCCAGCCGTTTCATGAACAGCAGGTAGGTGATCTGCTCGATGGCGGTGAGCGGGTTGCTGATGCCGCCGCTCCAGAACTTGTTCCAGAGCTGGTCGATCTTGCTTTTGAGTTCGGGGTTGTTTTGCAGCATGGTGTGCTCTGATATTTAGGCTGCCAACCGTTCGGTCAGCTGCAGGATCTCGTTGATTTCAAGTGGGCTGAACACGCCACGGATGCCTTGCGGATGGATGACCGTGAAGGGGGCGTTGATCAGATCTTTTTTCTCTACCTTTTCGCGCTCGATGATGAAGTTCTTCAACAGGTGGAGGAATTCCATCTGCCGGCTGCTGAGCGTGGTGTGGGCGCGGATGAACTGGTCAAAGGCGGCGCTGACCTCGTCCGGGAAGCTCCTGAGCACTTCGATACCCAGGATGTGGCGGATGAACTGGATGAAGCGCGCCTTGCGGTTCTTGTAGACCTGACGCAGCAGGTCTTCGGTGATGTGCGGGTGCTCTTCGTGCAGCAGTTCGGCCAGTTCAGTGGCCTCTTCGCTGCTCACTGCCTCGCCGTTCTTGATCTTCTGCAGCACCAGGTTGTGCGCGGTGAGTTCGGCAATGAGGCATTCCACCATTTCGCGGTAGCGGGTGATGCTGACCGCCTCGTGCTGTGGGCCAAACTCCACCCATTCCTTTTTGTGCAGTTCATCGGCCAGATCGAGGTGGGTTTGTGGCTGGCCCGTGGATTGCTCGCGGAATTTCATCAGCGGGCCGAGTTTGGCGATCAGTTCGTCGAAGGCGTCTTCATCCGCCTTGGCCCAGTAGTGGCTGGTTTGCGCGGCGCAGATCAGGGCCTCTTCCTGCTTGACGAAGCTGACGGAGAGCGGCAGTTCGCTAATCTGCTCGATGATACCGTCCTTGAGGGTGTCGGCCTGTTCCTTTTCTTCGCTCAAGACGGCCAGCGAGTACTCTAGCAGGTCGCGCTCGAAGCGCATGGCCTTGAAGTCGGCCTCGGACACGGTGCGGAACAGCGGCTTGATTTCTGCGCGCAGAAACTCCAGCCGGTCGTGGCTGAGTCTGATCCAGAAGTTGTCGTCGTCCAGCCGCGCCAGCGCGGCGGCGGCTTCCTTGATCACCACCGACTCTTTAGGTAGCGCCGCAATCTGCAGGCGGAGCTTGGCGACTTCACTCGTGGCAATGTCGGCATGACCGCTGTCATTGGCCTTTTCGATCTTGTCGAGGCGCAGGCCCACCAGCCGCACCGGGAGCGGTAAATGCGGTTTAAGCTCCTTGCCCTTGGGGTTGAGCTTGAAGTATTCGAAGTTGTCCCAGCAGTCGAGGATCAGGAAAACATCCTTCTCAAGGCACCAGGGCTTGGGCTTGCTGGTTTCCAGCAGGCGTGTGCCGCGCCCGACCATCTGCCAGAACTTGGTGTAGGAGTAGACCGGCTTGGCGAACACGAGGTTGACGATTTCGCGCACGTCGATGCCGGTATCGAGCATGTCCACGCTTATGGCGATGCGAGGCATGTCGTTGTTGGTGAATTGATCGAGCAGCCCACCTTTGCCATAGACGCGCGGGTCATCCGACACCAGCACCTTTGCAAGCTCACCGTGGTACTGCGGGTAGAGTTTGTCGAAGATCTCTTCCATGCGCCGGGCATGGGCCTTGGTGGCGCAGAAGAAGATGGTCTTGCCTGGCAGCACACCGTTAGCGTCCTTGATGGCTTCCTCCATGAATTCGCGGACGATCAGGGTGTTGGTGCCCTTGTTGATCACCTGCTTTTCGAGCTGGGTGCCCTCGAAGTTGATGTCTTCAACTTCCTTGCCCTGCAAGATCAGCTTCTTCTGGTCTTCGAGCGAAATGGTACGCTTGCTGATGCCTTCCATCTGGAACTTGGTCTGAATCTTCATGACCTGAAAGTTGCAGAGGTAGGGAGGCACGTTGTTTACGGCTTCTTCATAGGTGTAGGCAAACGTGGGAATACCGTCTTCGCAATGGAAAAGCTGGAAGGTGTTGTGGTCGATGATGTCGGTCGGTGTGGCTGTCAGGCCCAGCGTGATGGCCTTGAAGTAGCCGAGGACCTCGCCGAAGGTGTTGTAGATGGAGCGGTGGCTCTCATCGACCACGATGAAGTCGAAGAAGTGCGGCGACAGGTGCTGCGCGTCGTCACGGATGATGTTCAGCATCGTCGGGTAGGTGGCGACGTACACACGGCGGTCCGTGGCAATCAGCTTTTCGCCCACATTGGGCCAACGCGGCTCGTTGGGCATGTGCTCCTTGAAGGCAGCCAGCGCTTGCTCGCGTAACGCGATGCGGTCCACGAGGAATAGCACTTTTTCTGCGTGCCCGGCGCGCATCAAGGCATCGACCATGGCAATGCAGGTGCGCGTCTTACCGGTGCCGGTGGCCATCACCAACAGGAAATCACGCTTCTTCTGCTCGATACCATCAAGCACCGAGCGTATCGCTCGGATCTGGTAATCGCGCCCGGCGATCGAGGTGTTTATGAACTCCTGCGTCAACGGCTTGCGATTACGACGGATGTAGGCAAAGCGCTCCAGGTCGTCGCGGGTGGGAAAGCCGACCACCTTGCGCGGTGGGGCGTTCTCCAAATCCCAGAAATACAGATCATGGCCGTTGGTGTAGAAGCAGAACGGCAGATCAACGCCCAGCTGCTTCTGGATGTTGTAGCAGTACTGCTTGGCCTGCTCACGGCCAATGGCGGCATCGCGACTTGTCTTTTTGGCCTCGATCACTGCCAGCGGCTTGCCGTCTTTTCCCAGCAAGACGTAGTCGCTGAACTGGCGACCCTCGTAGAGCGTGCGAGGCTCGGCCACACCATCGGGCAACTCGGTGAGGATGTCGAATTCCTCGACAACCTGAGTGGGGTCTTTGACGTTCCAGCCAGCCAGGGCGAGTTGATCGTCAATCAACTCAGACCGGGTTTGTGCTTCGGATTTGGTCATGAGTAGCGTCTTCCCTGTTTTCGCGCACGACTGGAAGTCAGTTGTTATGTGAAACTGCTATGACTGGAGCTATTCAGGACGTGGCGTCGCCTCGGCTGAGGCATCTACCTCACTCTGGATCCTAATCTCGCAGGCTGACGAAGCCAATCTCAATTGGCAACCAATTGGCAACCAGAACGCATCGAAGCATAGATAAAGCAGAAAACATCAAGCATAAAAAAATCCAGTCACCGCTAAGTGACTGGATTTTCTAGGGTTTTTTGGTCGGGACGGAGTGATTCGAACACTCGACCCCTTGCACCCCATGCAAGTGCGCTACCAGGCTGCGCTACGCCCCGACGATGCGATCCGCTTTCTACTACTACGGAAGCGGGTCGCACTATACCCTAAGTTTCTGAAATGTGGAAGTTTTTCTTCAAGGCTATTTGCGCAATACAAGCAAGACATCTTCTAACTCGGCAATCATCTGCCGGATGAGTTGCTTGTATTGGGTTGTGTCTTCCTTGGCTTCGTCCCCCGAGAGGCGCTGACGGGCTCCGCCGATGGTAAAACCTTGATCATAGAGCAGCGCTCGGATTTGCCGGATCATCAGCACATCTTGGCGCTGGTAGTAGCGCCGGTTACCCCGGCGCTTCACCGGATTGAGTTGTGGGAACTCCTGCTCCCAATATCTCAACACGTGGGGTTTGACGGCGCAGAGTTCACTGACCTCACCAATGGTGAAGTAGCGCTTACCGGGGATTGCCGGTAACTCGTCGTTATGACTTGGTTCCAGCATAAGCCTCGACTCTGGCTTTCAATTTCTGCCCTGGACGAAAGGTGACCACACGGCGCGCCGTAATAGGGATTTCCTCCCCGGTCTTGGGATTGCGACCAGGGCGCTGGCGCTTATCGCGCAAATCGAAATTGCCAAAACCCGACAACTTGACCTGCTCGTTCAGCTCCAGCGCATGCCGGATTTCCTCAAAGAACAGCTCCACCAATTCCTTGGCTTCCCGCTTATTCAGGCCAAGCTCTTCATACAGACGTTCCGCCATCTCAGCTTTCGTCAGAGCCCCCATACGCTACTTCCTTAACGTGGCGTTGAACCTTTCTTCCAGCGAGGTGAGGATGTTCTGCGTTGTGGTGTTCACCTCATCGTCGTTAAGAGTGCGCGATGGATGCTGCCAGGTCAAGCCAACGGCCAGGCTTTTTCTATGCGGATCAATGCCTTTACCATGATAAACGTCAAACAGCCTGAGGTCGGTCAGCCATTCCCCCGCCGCTTCTCGAATCGAAGCGAGAACGGCATTGGCCTCCACGTTCCGATCCACCAGGATGGCCAAGTCGCGACGCACCTCGGGGAAACGCGACAGCTCACGGAACTGCGGCAAGCGTCCCTGCACCACCTCGGCCAACACCAGCTCGAACAGGTACAGCGGCTGGATCAGGTCCAGCTCTGTCGCCAGTTGCGGGTGGATAGCCCCCAAGAAGCCGACCAAGCGACCATCCCGCTCGATGCGTGCCGTCTGGCCCGGGTGCAGAGCCGGATGCTCACCCGGGTGGAAGCTGAAGGCAGCAGTGTCGCCGGCATAACCAAGCAGCGCCTCGACGTCAGCCTTGAGGTCATAGAAATCCACGTTTTCCCGACCATGCGCCCAAGCCTCCGGCAACCGGCCACCGGTGATGACGCCCGCCAGCATGGCTTCCTGCTTGAGCCCTTCGAGCTGCCCCACGAAACGCAGACCACTTTCAAACAGGCGAACGCGCGATTGCTGACGGTTCAGGTTGTGTAGCACAGCCTTCACCAGCCCCGGCCACAGCGACGAACGCATGGCAGCCATGTCGGCGGAGATGGGGTTGGCGAGCATCAGCGGTTCGACGCCAGGGTTGAACTGCTCGAACAGGCGAGGATCGATGAAGCTGTAGGTGATCGCTTCCTGGTAGCCGCGAGCGACCAGGAGACGACGCAACGCAGGCAGCTCCGCCCGCGCTTCGGAACGCGCCTTCGGCGCCAGGCGAGCCTGCGGATAGCGGACCGGCAGGCGATTGTAGCCATATAGCCGGCCGAGCTCTTCGATCAGATCGATTTCCAGACTGATATCGAAGCGATGGCTCGGCGCCTCGACCTGCCACACACCAGAACCGGCGGACGAAATACCCAGGCCAAGCGCACTGAGCAGGCGCTCGACATCGCCTGCATCCAGCTCCAGCCCGAGCATCTGGCTGATGCGCTCGGCACGCAGGGTGATCGCTGGCACGCGCGGTAGATCAGCCTCGCTGACCGCCTCGATGATCGGCCCCGGCTCACCACCGACGATATCCAGAATCAATGCAGTCGCCCGCTCCATCGCGCGACGGGCGAGCTGCGAGTCAACACCGCGCTCGAAGCGGTGCGACGAGTCGGTATGCAGACCATAGGAACGCGCCTTACCGGCAAGGGCGATAGTGTCGAAGAAGGCACTTTCGAGGAAAAGGTCACGGGTCTTGGCGCTGACACCACTGTGCTCGCCTCCCATGACACCTGCAATTGCCAGGGCGCGCTGATAGTCGGCGATTACTAGAGTATCGGCACGCAACGCGACTTCCTGTCCATCCAGTAGGACCAGCTTCTCGCCCTCCTCCGCCATCCGCACGCGAATGCCGCCATTGATTTCTGCGAGATCAAAAGCATGCATCGGCTGGCCGAGTTCAAGCATGACGTAGTTGGTGATATCCACCGCCGCGTCGATGCTGCGGATATCGGAACGACGCAGTCGCTCCACCATCCAGGTCGGCGTCGGTCTAGACAGGTCGACATTGCGAATGACACGGCCGAGGTAACGCGGGCACGCCTTAGGTGCCAGCACATCGACAGGGCGAATCTCATCATGGGCCGGGGAAACCGGCTCGATGGCGATCGGAGTGACGGTTGCTCCGTAGATCGCACCCACTTCCCGGGCCAGGCCGACCAGAGAGAGGCAATCGCCGCGGTTCGGCGTCAGCCCCAGCTCGATGCTGGCATCGTCCAGGTTGAGATAGGCACGAATGTCTTCACCCACCGGAGCATCTACAGGCAACTCCAAGAGCCCGCTGTCATCATCGCTGATCTGCAGCTCGGAAGCCGAGCACAGCATGCCGTTGGACTCCACGCCACGCAGCTTGGCCTTCTTGATTTTGAAATCGCCCGGAAGCTCGGCACCGATCATGGCGAACGGGACCTTGAGCCCAGGCCGTACGTTCGGAGCACCACAGACGACCTGAAATTGCGTCTGGCCATCGCTGACCTGGCAGACTCGCAGCTTGTCGGCATCGGGGTGCTGCTCGGTACTCAGCACCTCACCGACCACCACACCGGAAAATACACCGGCAACCGGGCTGACGCTGTCGACTTCAAGCCCGACCATCGACAGGCGAGCGACAAGCTCATCACGGGACACTTGGGGATTTACCCAGCTCCGCAGCCACTGTTCACTGAATTTCATCCTGCTCTCCTAAAGCAAATCGGTTACGGTCGTGCGCCCTAGCGAAATTGAGCCAGGAATCGCAGGTCGTTATCGAAGAACAGGCGCAGGTCATTCACGCCATAACGCAACATCGCCAGGCGCTCGACCCCCATGCCGAAGGCAAAGCCCTGATACTTCTCAGGATCGATGCCAGACATGCGCAGTACATTCGGGTGCACCATGCCGCAGCCCATCACTTCCAACCAGCCGGTTTGCTTGCAGACGCGGCAACCCTTACCGCTGCACATTACGCACTGCATGTCGACTTCGGCGGACGGCTCGGTGAACGGGAAGAACGAGGGACGGAAACGAACGCCCAGGTCCTTCTCGAAGAAGACTCGCAGGAATTCTTCGATGGTGCCCTTGAGATCGGCGAAGCTGATGCCTTCGTCGACAAGCAGCCCTTCCACCTGATGGAACATCGGCGAGTGGGTGATATCGGAATCGCAGCGATAGACACGACCCGGGCATACGATACGGATCGGGGGCTGCTGGGACTCCATGGTGCGCACCTGAACCGGAGAGGTATGGGTGCGCAGCAACATGTTCGCATTGAAATAGAAGGTATCGTGCATCGCCCGTGCCGGGTGGTGTCCCGGAATGTTGAGCGCCTCGAAGTTGTGATAGTCGTCTTCGACCTCAGGGCCTTCAGCGATGCCATAGCCGATGTGGGTGAAGAACTGCTCCACTCGTTCGAGCGTGCGGGTGACCGGATGCAGGCCACCGGAAACCTGACCCCGCCCAGGCAGAGTCACATCGATTCGTTCCGCTGCGAGCCGGGCACTCAGCGCCGCCCGTTCCAGGGACTCCTTGCGGAGATTGAGCGCGTCTTGAACACGCTCCTTGGCGGCATTGATCAACGCGCCGACCTTCGGGCGTTCTTCCGCAGGCAGGTCGCCCAGGGTCTTCATCACCTGGGTCAGCTCGCCCTTCTTGCCAAGGTAGTGAACCCGGATCTGTTCCAGGGCATTGATATCGTCGGTGTGCTGCACGGCCTCAAGAGCTTGAGTGACCAGCGCATCCAGGTTTTCCATGTACAGGCTCCAGATACGAAATAGGGGAAGAGCACAAGGCTCTTCCCCTATTGGTGACGTTTAGCACCGGGCGAGCCCGGTGATTGTCAAGGAGTTAAGCCAGAACGGCTTTCGCTTTCTCGACAATCGCAGCAAACGCCGCTTTTTCGTTCACTGCCAGATCGGCCAGAACCTTACGGTCGATCTCGATGGCCGCCTTCTTCAGACCGGCGATCAGACGGCTGTAGGACAGACCGTTGACACGAGCACCAGCATTGATACGGGCGATCCACAGGGCACGGAACTGACGCTTGCGCTGACGGCGGTCACGGTAGGCGTACTGGCCAGCCTTGATCACAGCCTGCTTGGCGACGCGGAATACGCGCGAACGCGCACCGTAATAGCCCTTGGCGAGTTTCAGAATCTTTTTGTGACGGCGACGAGCGATGACGCCACGCTTAACACGAGCCATGAGTAAATTCCTCTAAGTCTTGACGATCAACGAACGCGCAGCATGCGCTCCACCTTGGCAACGTCGGACGGGTGCACCTGAGTGCAACCGCGCAACTGACGCTTACGCTTGGTGGTCATCTTGGTCAGGATGTGGCTCTTGAAAGCGTGTTTGTGCTTGAAGCCGGAAGCGGTCTTCTTGAAACGCTTCGCAGCACCGCTCTTGGTTTTCATTTTTGGCATGTTCGGATACTCCGCATTCAGTCAATACACATAACCACAAGGCCTGCCAGTGCCCTGGAGGTTATTTTCGCTTTTTGGGGGCGATGACCATCATCAGCTGGCGTCCTTCCAGCTTAGGAAATTGCTCGACACTGCCGTATTCCGCGAGGTCGTTCTCGACCCGCTTCAACAGCTCCATGCCCAGCTCCTGGTGAGCCATCTCACGACCACGGAATCGCAGGGATACCTTGGCCTTGTCCCCATCATTAAGGAAACGTATCAGGTTGCGTAGTTTTACCTGATAATCCCCTTCCTCCGTCCCTGGACGAAACTTGATTTCCTTGATCTGAACCTGCTTCTGGTTCTTCTTCGCCGCAGCGACCTGCTTCTTCTTTTCGAATAGGTGCTTGCCGTAATCCATGATCCGGCACACGGGCGGCACCGCATCGGCGGAAATCTCCACCAGATCCAGCTTGGCTTCTTCAGCTACACGAAGCGCTTCATCAATCGAGACGATGCCAATCTGCTCGCCGTCCGCACCAATTAACCGAACCTCGCGTGCCGAGATATTCTCGTTGATCGGGGCTTTCGGTTGAGCTCGTTTATCTTGTCTCATTTCACGCTTAATAATGATTACTCCAAATCTTGGCGACCACGCCGGGAAACCGCCTGCGCGAGCTGACTGACGAATTCGTCGACGGGCATGGAGCCCAGGTCGACGCCTTCGCGGGTACGCACAGCAACGGATCTAGTCTCGACTTCCCGATCTCCAATAACCAAGAGATAAGGAATCTTGAGCAAGGTATGCTCGCGGATTTTAAAGCCGATCTTCTCGTTTCTCAAGTCGGACTTGGCACGAAAACCGCTTTGGTTCAGCGCTTTCTCGACCTCGAGGGCAAAGTCGGCCTGCTTGTCGGTGATATTCATGATCACCGCCTGAGTCGGCGCGAGCCATGCCGGGAACGCGCCCTCATAGTGCTCGATCAACATGCCTATGAAACGCTCGAAGGAGCCCAGGATAGCGCGATGCAGCATTACCGGGTGCTTGCGATCGTTGTTCTCGCTAACGTATTCGGCACCCAGACGCACCGGCAGGTTGAAGTCCAACTGCAAGGTGCCGCACTGCCAGACCCGCCCCAGACAATCCTTCAGCGAGAACTCGATCTTCGGACCATAGAAGGCACCTTCCCCCGGCTGCAGATCGTACGGCAGACCGGCACTCTCCAGGGCAGCCGCCAAAGCCGACTCAGCCCGATCCCACAGCTCATCGGAACCGACACGCTTTTCCGGACGCGTCGACAGTTTCAGCTGGATATCCTGGAAGCCGAAATCGGCGTACACATCCAGGGTCAGCTTGATGAAGGCGGCCGCCTCATCCTGCATCTGCTCCTCGGTGCAGAAGATATGCGCATCATCCTGGGTAAAGGCACGCACCCGCATGATGCCGTGCAAGGCACCGGACGGCTCGTTACGATGACAGGCACCGAACTCGGCCAGACGCATCGGCAACTCGCGATAGCTCTTCAAGCCCTGATTGAATACCTGCACATGACATGGGCAGTTCATCGGCTTGATCGCGTAGTCACGACTTTCCGACTCAGTGGTGAACATGTTCTCGGCGTAGTTGGCCCAGTGGCCCGACTTTTCCCAGAGACTGCGATCAACAACCTGGGGCGTCTTGATCTCCAGATAGCCATTCTCGCGCTGAATGCCGCGCATGTATTGCTCGAGCACCTGGTAGAGCGTCCAGCCGTTGGGATGCCAGAACACCATGCCAGGAGCCTCTTCCTGGGTATGGAAAAGATCCAGGCGCTTGCCGATCTTACGGTGATCGCGCTTTTCGGCCTCTTCAATACGCTGGATATAGGCAGCCAGTTGCTTCTTGTCCGCCCAGGCAGTGCCATAGATGCGCTGCAACTGCTCGTTCTTCGAATCCCCACGCCAGTAGGCGCCAGAGATCTTGGTCAGCTTGAATGCCTTCAGGAAACGCGTGTTCGGCACGTGCGGCCCGCGGCACATGTCGACGTATTCTTCGTGATAGTAAAGACCCATCGCCCGTTCATCGGGCATGTCGTCGATCAGACGTAGCTTGTATTCCTCGCCACGCGACTTGAACACATCGATGACCTGATCTCGGGGCGTCATCTTTTTGATGACGTCGTAGTCCTTGTCGATCAACTCACGCATGCGCTGCTCAATGGCAGCAACATCCTCAGGCGTAAAAGGACGCTCGTAGGCGATGTCGTAGTAGAAGCCTTCCTCGATTACCGGCCCGATCACCATTTTCGCGGTCGGGTACAACTGCTTGACCGCATGACCGATCAGGTGAGCACAGGAGTGGCGAATGATCTCCAGCCCTTCTTCGTCCTTCGGCGTGATGATTTGCAGCGTCGCATCGGTATCGATCAAATCGCAGGCATCGACCAGACGACCATTGACCCTGCCAGCCAACGTAGCCTTGGCAAGACCAGCCCCAATGGACTGCGCCACTTCGAGCACGGATACCGGTTGATCGAACGAACGCTGACTGCCGTCGGGAAGAGTAATGATGGGCATGGCGCCTCCTCTCCTAGTGGTGACCCCTACCAAAGGCCACGTGGGTTGGGATGAGCCAGTAAGCGATCCGGCGGTTTATCTGCCTCACAGCGGCAGAGCCCGAAGGCCAACCAGACCAGACCAGAGTCACTGGAAGTTTCGAAGCCGGGATGCTTTCAGAAAGCCTCGCCCCTGACAAGCAGCCCAATAAAAAAGGGTCGCTACTGCGACCCTTTTCGATTTGGTAGGCACAATTGGACTCGAACCAACGACCCCCACCATGTCAAGGTGGTGCTCTAACCAACTGAGCTATGTGCCTGCTGTTGGCCGCGCATTTTACGGAAGCCTGAACCACTGTCAACACTTTTTTCGCTAACTGACTGAAAAAGTGGATTTTTTAATGTTCAGACTAGCGTCAATAATTTTGCACACCCCCCCCTAGCCGGACATTTCCAACTCGGGTAGGATCGCTTCGTCCGTAAAAAATAAAAAACATAGGTTGCAAGATGGCGCACACACCCTACCCCCTTTCCTACTATGCCGCCTCAGCCAGTCCAGCCCCGACCCGCCCGGCACTCGAAGGCGAGCGCGATACTGATATCTGCATCATTGGCGCTGGCTACACAGGACTCTCCACGGCCCTCTTCCTTCTCGAAAGCGGCTTCAAGGTTTGCATCGTCGAAGCAGCCAAGGTGGGCTTCGGGGCTTCAGGTCGGAATGGCGGACAGATCGTCAACAGCTATAGCCGGGACATCGATGTCATCGAGCGCAGCGTCGGCGCCCGTCAAGCCCAACTGCTGGGCCAAATGGCCTTCGAAGGCGGCCGGATCATTCGCGAGCGCATCGCCAAGTACAACATTCAATGCGACTTGAAGGACGGTGGTGTATTCGCTGCATTCACCGCCAAACAGATGGGACACCTGGAAGCCCAGAAAAAACTCTGGGAACGCTATGGTCACAACCAGTTGGAGCTGCTGGATGCCAAGGGCATCCGCGATGTCGTCGCAACCGACAATTACGTTGGTGGGATGCTGGACCTGAGCGGCGGGCATATTCACCCGCTCAATCTGGCACTGGGTGAAGCGGCTGCCGTGGAATCGCTCGGCGGCATCATCTACGAACAGTCGCCGGCGGTCCGCATCGAGCGCGGCACCAACCCGATCGTCCACACTCCACAAGGAAGGGTCAAGGCCAAGTTCGTCGTGGTAGCGGGCAATGCCTATCTCGGAAACCTGATTCCCGAACTGGCAGCCAAGTCCATGCCTTGCGGAACGCAGGTCATCACCACCGAACCACTTGGTGAAGACCTGGCCCACAGTCTTCTGCCCCAGGACTACTGCGTGGAAGACTGCAATTACCTGTTGGATTACTACCGCCTCTCCGGCGATAAACGCCTGATCTATGGAGGCGGAGTGGTCTATGGAGCGCGCGATCCGGCCAACATCGAAGCGATCATCCGTCCGAAGATGCTGAAGACGTTCCCGCAATTGAAGGATGTGAAGATCGAATTCGCCTGGACCGGCAATTTCCTACTCACCCTGTCTCGCCTACCCCAGGTAGGACGGCTGGGCGACAACATCTACTACTCGCAAGGCTGCAGCGGCCATGGCGTGACCTACACCCACCTGGCCGGTAAGGTGCTGGCGGAAAGCCTGAAAGGCCAGGCCGAACGGTTCGATGCCTTCGCCAGCCTGCCCCACTATCCCTTCCCTGGCGGCCAACTATTCCGAGTGCCCTTCACCGCACTTGGCGCCTGGTACTACAGCCTGCGTGACCGCCTGGGAGTATGACTTGGGAAAACGGCGCCTTCCGGCGCCGCTGTTCTTTCGTCAGGAACCGGGACAAGGCGGCGGCACCGCACACTGGGCACCCGTTTCGAGCGAATGACCAAGGGCCGCCGAAAAGCGCGGGTCTTGAGGAGCCAGACGTTGTGCACAGGCCCGCGAGAGCTGGGCATCCGACTGGCAGCCACGCTCCGCCAGTACCTCGGAGAGGTTGAACCAGCCGGCGGCGAAATCGGGCGCCCGCTTGACGCTCTCGCGCAATGCCTGCTCTGCACCATAGCGATCGCCACCCGCATGCAGCCCATTGGCCAGGGCGAACCAGCCGACCGATTCGTCCGGCCAGCGCTCGACAGCCGTCCGATAAGCCTTCAAGGCCATCTGGCGACGGCCAGTCTCTTCCAGATCGCTGGCCGCCTTCAGCCATGGGCGCAATTCGGCGGTCGCCGGCAACCGATCCGGCGGTAATGTCAGTACCGCCCAACGACCACCTCGAGCCCAGGTGCTATCGAAACTCCTGAAACTGGTGATCCAGCGCCGCGTGGTGCCGGATCGCAAGGTCAGAGTCTTTTCACGGCGGTCATACCCCACCAGCACCGCGAAATGCCATTGTGGCCACCAGTCGTAGGCCAGGTTCTGGAACACCAGCACAGGATTCCCAGCCGCAACTTCTGCCAACAGATTTTCCAGGCGGGGCTCGACCGGGTAGACGAGCAGGTCGTGAGCACGCGCCGCCGCCACCATCTCGATTTGCAGGCTACCTTCGCGACCGGGAATGTAGACCTTGTCCTTCAGCAGGCCCGGACTGGTCACGATGCCGCGCTGATTCAACATGGTGGCCAATGCCGCCGGCCCACATTGGTAAGCGCTCTGCGGGAAGAACGGTACGTCGGTCAGTTCGACCCGCTCGGGCAGCCGCGAAGCCTCCGGCGGTAACACCGGAGACCTCGCACATGCACCCAGGAGTGCTATCAACAACAGAAGGAGGAAATGTCCGTATCTCACCGGTTGATGCACTTCACGAAGCTGAAGATGTCGGTCGCGCAGAGCAGGTCGGTGATGATGAAGATCACCAGGAACAGCACGATGATGCCCACCACACCGGCACCAGCGGGCGCCTGGTCAAGCTGTTGGTTGAACTGAGCCAATTCGGCAGGCGTCAGGCTGTTGATGCGCTGCTCGACTTGTTCCTTTTGGATACCAAGAGACTCGAGCTTCTTCTTCACATCCTGGTCGTCCAGCATGGTCAGAAGCTGCTGGCGATCGACTTGCAACTGCTGCTCGGCCAATACCTCGGGAGTGCCGATCATGGCCGCTTGCGCGACGGGTACCTGTACCACGAACAGGAAATGTAGGGCGGCCAGGACGGCAGCCCAACGACGTAGGAGCGAGGAGGAAATCATAGGGGTACTCCTGTTTTTCTTTTTGATGGTCTTTTGACCCCGAAATGCCAGCAGGGCCTCCTAAGAATAGACGACTCCGCTGCGGCTAAGTTCCTGGCCAGAGCCCTCTGCGTCAAGCGCCTCAGCACAACAGAAGACGCACATCCAGGCCGACGGCCGCACAGACAGCAACACCTCGATAACCGTCCGCCTGTAGCGAAACAGAGCTACCGCAACGCCCAAGGTAATCACTGCCGAGGGCTAATCGAATATTCCAGCGAAACCCTCTGGCCACAGCACGTGGTAACCGAAAGAACACGGCGAGGTTCAGGATGACACCCACAACGGCGGCAGTGATGGCAGTACATCCCAGCCTGGATGGCAAGGAACAGTCCCATCGGCAGCAACCATAAGGCCGACGCCGTGCCCAGACGACTCGGGACGGCATCCCTGCCCCCGCCCTACCCGAGCATCAACGCGGAATGAGAGACCATTGCTGATTGCTCTTGCCAGCATATTTCCAGAGCTGCACCGGCGCCCCGTTCGCCTTCGAGGCGCCCTTGACTGCGAGGCAGGAACCCGGCGCATGCACTGGGCAGAGCCGGACAGATCGACTGTTCACCGAGGTCACCCGCCAGATCTGGTTCTTGCCACCGAAGTAGTTCCACAAATGAACCTTGGCACCATCGCTCACGGCCCCATCGGATACATCCAGAGCCCGGCCGCTGGGTACCCCAGTGATCCGATAGCGATCATCGCCCAAGTGCTGGAAACGCCACTTCTGATTCTCGCCTCGATTGAACTTCCACTGGATGATCGACGTGCCATTATCGATCTCGCCCTGCGCAGCATCCATCAATAAGCCACTGTTTAGAGAAGCGACACCGTAGACGCCATTTTCTACCGGGCCGGTAACGGTGTATGTCAGAGTACCGAAGCCCAACTGGTCGTAACCGCCGGAGCTGTTGCCATAGTCACCTCCTCCGCCCTCTATACCGATCTTGGCCGCCATTTCAGTGACGTTGGGCGCTTTGAGCCCCATGCGCTTCACGTAATGGTTGTAAACCGCTGCCCAAACGGGGCGCTCTTGGCCACGCGCCACCGCAGAGACGTCCGTCTGCAGGCCATGGCTGCGATTGTAGTAAGGCTTAAACGGAACACTCTTCAAAAGGTTGTAGGCCGCCACATACTCGGCGCCCTTGAGGAAACGGTTATCGTCGTAGCCATACAGGTCGTCGCCCTGGTTCCAGGCCATTTCGCAAATGGCCGCCATCAGGCCGATACCCATCACCGAGTGCCCCTGATCCCGGCCAGACTCCTGCCATTGGCCCAAACCATTGGGATGGATGTACCAGATGGCATTCTTGACCGCTCCATTCCCATCCCCATGCTTGAAATACTCGACAGCTTCGTCGTAGATATCGCGTCTATCGGTCAATACACCGATAGCAATCATCGATGCCATGCTGGCAAGGTCCCAGTTAGCCCAATAATGTTCCGGCCTGGTCCCGTTATGGACTGTCAGCATTCGCTGATTCCATGGATAGAAAACATCAAGCAGCATCTTTTTGAAGCGTTCAAAGTCTTTCGATGCCCACCCCGGGTAGGTGCGCATGATCTCGGCAGCATTGGCGAGCTGATAACCCTGAACTCCCGCCACCAAGAATCGATCCGACGTCCCCTGCATGGAGTCCATGCCTTTTGTGAGCGCTCCCGACCAGGCATTGAGAATTTCCACCGCCTTATCGGCATGACGGTTATCGCCAGTAATCTTCCAACGTAACGCATTGGCATATGCCGCCACGGCGTCACGGAAAATCAGCGGATAATTCTGACCATGCACGCCATCATTGCCGCGATAGACGATTTCCACAGGCCTCGGCTTCCATCCCGTGGACGCATGGGGATTCCTGGTCAGGCGCTCGAAGCCGGCAGCCCAAGGCTGCGCGCCTTCACGGACCTTGGTCCGCATGCGCTCGAAGTCCATGCCGGAATGCAGGAGTCCAGGATGAACGAACTTCGCCGGAGCAGCCTGGATATGCGATGCGGAAATACAGCACGCCAGTATGAAAGAGCCGCACAGCAGCCGGTGCCGAAGTGTCGGGGATGATGAGTTCATGGGTATCCTCTTATTCTGTGCCTGGCCTCCGCCCGTATGGGCAGACTTCAGACCGGATGACAGAAAGCAATGCCGAAGGCACGCTGCGCGCCATCTTTTGTCAGACCAGTGCGACGCGCTGTGAGAAGACGGGCAAAACGCCGCAACACCGTCCGAGCCAGGAGATTCATCCACAATTCCACCAACCACCGCTCATTGCCTATGCCAACTCGGCCTGCCAGTACCTGTGCATCGGGGAGCCGCCATCTGGGTATCTGCGAAATAAGGTGGCCGCCCTATCGGCGGGACACCGACATACATCGCCCCGATCGTCCCTCCGGTCTTCCCCTTCAGTCCCATTGCGGTAGACTGCGCGCCCTCGGCGGCACCGATAGCATGCCGCTGCCTGAATCAAACGAATGTCGACAGAACAGATGACCGCCCTGCCCCTCCTCCCATCGCTCACCCAGTCCTGCGAGCCATCCCGCCGCTTCTCGGTGGCCCCGATGATGGATTGGACGGATCGTCACTGCCGCTTCTTCCTGCGTCAGTTATCGCGGCACGCGCTGCTCTATACCGAGATGGTCACCACCGGCGCCTTGCTGCACGGCGACCGAGAACGTTTCCTGTGCCATGACGAAGCCGAGCACCCGTTGGCCTTGCAACTGGGCGGCAGCGTGCCGGAGGAACTGGCGGCCTGTGCTCGAATGGCGGAAACGGCCGGCTATGACGAAGTCAACCTGAACGTCGGCTGCCCCAGCGACCGGGTCCAGCACAACATGATCGGTGCCTGTCTGATGGCGCATCCGTCGCTGGTCGCCGATTGCGTGAAAGCCATGCGCGATGCCGTGTCGATCCCGATCACGGTCAAACACCGCATCGGGATCGATGGCCGCGACAGCTACGCCGAGCTGTGCGACTTCGTTGGGCAAGTACGCGAAGCCGGTTGCCGCAGCTTCACCGTCCATGCCCGCATCGCGATTCTTGCCGGCCTGTCGCCAAAGGAGAACCGCGAGATCCCGCCGTTGCGCTATGAGGTCGCGGCGCAGCTCAAGCGGGACTTCCCGGACCTGGAGATCATTCTCAACGGTGGGATCAAGACGCTGGATGAGTGCCAGACGCATCTACAGACCTTCGATGGCGTGATGCTCGGCCGTGAGGCCTATCACAACCCCTACCTGCTCGCCCAAGTGGACAACGCGCTGTTCGGCACCGATACACCCGTGATCGGTCGTGCCGAGGTATTGCGCCGCCTGCTTCCATACATCGAAGCGCACCTCGCCGAAGGCGGCGCCATGCATCACGTCACCCGTCATATCCTCGGTCTGGCCCAAGGCTTTCCCGGCGCACGGCGCTTCCGCCAGTTGCTCTCGGTGGACGTCCACAAGGCGACCGACCCGCTCGCCCTGCTCGACCAGGCCAGCGCACTTCTCGAAGGGCGCTGAAGGCGGCGGAACGACAGCCGCCTCCGACGATCAAAGCTCTGTTTTCACCACGCCCTGCCCGGTCCGGTTCGATAGTGCTGCCCCGTTGAGCCTGCGAAAGCGCTCGGGTAAGGTCATAGCAAATCCACAGGACAGAGCCTCCATGACATCCAAGCTGGAACAACTCAAGCAGTACACCACGGTAGTCGCCGATACCGGCGACCTGGACGCCATCGCCCGTCTCAAACCGGTCGATGCCACCACCAACCCTTCCCTGCTGTTCAAGGCCGCCGCGCTGCCGCGCTACGCCCAGTTACTGAACGATGCCGTGAACGGTTGCGACGGCGACCTGGGCCTGGCCTGCGACCGTTTCGCCGTCTCCGTCGGCCAGGAAATCCTCAGGGAGATTCCGGGGCGTATTTCCACCGAGGTGGATGCGCGCCTGTCCTTCGACACCCAGGCCACGCTGCGCCGCGCGGAACGCCTGATCGGCCTCTACGAGAAGGCAGGGATCGGCCCGGAACGTGTACTGATCAAGATCGCCTCCACGTGGGAAGGCATCCGTGCCGCGGAACAATTGGAAAAGGCCGGCATCCAGACCAACCTCACCCTGCTGTTCTCCTTCGCCCAGGCCGCTGCCTGCGCCGATGCCGGCGTCTTTCTGATTTCCCCATTCGTTGGGCGAATCTACGACTGGTACAAGAAAGTTGAAGGTCGCGATTTCGTCGGTGCCGAAGACCCTGGCGTGCAATCGGTGACCCGCATCTATCACTACTACAAGGCCAACGGCTACGACACCGTGGTGATGGGCGCCAGCTTCCGCAACATCGGCCAGATCGAACAACTGGCCGGCTGCGACCGACTGACCATCAGCCCCGAGCTGCTCCAGCAACTGGCCGACGACCAGGGCTCGCTGACTCGCATGTTGGCCGGCAAAGGCACGGGCGAACCCCGTCAGAACCTGGATGAAAGCAGCTTCCGCTGGGCCTTGAACGAAGACCCGATGGCCACCGAAAAGCTGGCCGAAGGCATCCGCCTGTTCGCCCGCGACCAAGAAAAGCTCGAAACCCTGCTGAAAAGCAAAGCCTGATATGCAAAACGGGCGATACCCGTAGAGGTATCGCCCGTTTTCAGAACGGGAAGGATCAGTGGCGCTCGAGCGCGCTGACTAGATCGTGGAAGGCTTCGCGGTTGGACTCGTTCAAGCCCATGAGAATCCGGTGCGCTTCCAGCACCTTGGCCTTCACCACTTCCTCGGACTGATCTTGCGACGGCAAGTCGGACAGGCATTCCGGACGCGGCAACGGCCGATCGACGATGTTGAACACCTGATCGAAGCCCATCGACTGCAATAGACGAGTGATGTCCGGGTGAGTGGTCACCACGGTAGGCAGCAGACCGACCTTCTGGCGCGACAGGATCGACAGCTTCGCCAGCAAGCCCAGGGTCGTGCTGTCGATGCTGCGCGTCTCGGTGAGATCGATGATGATCGCCGAGAAGTTCAGCGCACTGAAGATTTTCTCGATGGTCGCATCCAGCGCCGAACACAGCGTCAGGCGGATTTCACCGACGAACTTGAGAACGAAGGTGCCTTCCTGCTCGGCAAACTGGATTTTACCAGTACTCATGCAAGGTTCCTGCTCAACACCAGCAAGGCGATATCATCCGGCATCTCGCCCAATTTGGCCAACCCGAACACCTGACGCAGACCATCCAGACTGCCGCCCGCCGTACTCACCAGTTGCGGCAAGACGGCCTCCTTTTCTTTGAGCGTTTCGCCCGGCAAAAGGTCCAGGATGCCATCCGATAGCAAGGTCAGGCTGAAGGACTCAGGCAATTCCAGTTCGTAGTCGGCATAGACCGCCTCTTCGAACAACCCCACCGGCAAGCCGCGACCCTCCAGATAGCGCGCTTCACCCTGACTATAGAGCACTGGCAACGGCAGATGCCCACCGATGCTGTAGGTCAGACGGCCGGTCTGCTCATCGATCACCCCACCGAGCATGGTCACGTGTTTGCCCAGCTTGCAGTTGATCAGGCCGCGGTTGATATGCCCCAACACCTCGGACGGCTTGAACTCCGGCAAGGTGCCATTGCGGCGAGACTCGAACAGTAACCGCGTGGTCATGAACTTCAGCAGGACGGTGACGAAAGCGGACGATGCCCCGTGCCCGGAGACGTCGGCCAGGTAGAACGCGACCCGGCGCTCATCGACACGGAAATAATCGACGAAGTCGCCGGAAAGGTAGAGCGACGGGATGATCTGATGAGCGAACTGCAGGTTGCCATCCACCACCCAGGGCGTGGCCGGCAGCATGTTCATCTGCACCTGGCGCCCAGCGTTCTGGTCTTCCTGCAGCAGGTTGAGGCTGGCCTGCAGTTCCCGGTTGGCTGCTTCCAGCTTTTCCCGGTAGCGGCGATTTTCCAGGCGCAGGCGCGAACGATCGAGAGCCCGGCGTACCGAGTGCTCGAGCACGGCCAGGTCTTCCAGGGGTTTGATCAGGTAATCGGCAGCACCGAGGCGCAACGCTTCCACCGCATCGCTCATCACGCCGGCACCGGAAACGACGATCACCGGGGTGTCGACCTCCTGCTCGCTGATCCTGCGGATCAGTTCGAGGCCGTCTACCTGCGGCATACGCAGGTCGCAGATGACCAGATCGGGCTTCGCGCGTTCGAACACTTCCAGCCCTTGCAGGCCGTTGCTCGCTTGAAGAACGCTGAAACCACTGTCTTCCAGGTAGGCCGCGAGGCTAGCGCGTACAACCTCATCGTCATCGATAATCAGCAGCGTGGCACTGGGATTGTGCATGGGATACCAGGCAAAACGGCGCCAGGAGGTTGGCTTTAGCGCCAGGCCTTGGCCCTGACGCGTACTGGGTTCGCTTCAAGGCGCAGACGGTACTCTCATCCGATCGTCGATTCAAGCCATCGTCCGGTCGTCGCCGGCCGCCTTTACACTCGAAATCGGCGAGGGTTATAAGAACTTCGGTGGAACTTCCGAAAACAAGAGGACAAGGTCCAATGAGTCTGAGCGATCGAGCCTACAGCGAGAAGCGCGACTACATCCGGATGCGCCTGGAAGCGCCGGTGATCCTGCAGTACGCCGGACGGGAGCTACCCGCCCTGTGCATCGACCTGTCGAGCACCGGCATGCAGCTGGAAGCCGAGTGTTCCCTGAACGTCGGCGATAAGGTCAAGGTCCGGATATCGTCGGATCACAGCCAACTCAAGGGTCTGGAAGCCGAAGCCGAAGTGGTGCGCGTCAGCGACCTCGAGGGTGGACGACAATCCGTGGGCCTGTCGATCCTGGCGATGCGCTGAACCAGCCCCAAATGACGAAGGCGGCCAAATGGTCGCCTTCGTGCTATCCGCCGGATCAGAAGTCGTCTTCGACTTCGCCGTCCTTCACGCGGAATTCGCGATTCTGCAGGTACGCGTTGCGGATGAAGATGTACTTGTCGCCGCTGATCATCTTTTCCGCCGACAACAGGCTTGCCCGGGTATCGATCACATCGACCGCACGGGTGACATTGCGGGTCGGGACATGATCGATGTAAGGGTATGGCTCCAGGAAACTGTCCGGGATTCGCCCACCGGCATCGCGCACGGAGCTCGGCCCCAACAGCGGCAGCACCAGGTACGGGCCGCTGCCCAGCCCCCAGGCGCCGAGCGTCTGGCCGAAGTCTTCGTCGTTGCGCTGCAACCCCATATGAGTCGCCACGTCGAAGAAACCGAGCACGCCGAAGGTGGTGTTGAAGATCAATCGTCCGGTATCGACGCCCGCGTCGTGGAACTTGGCCTGGAGCAGATCGTTCGCCAGGTTGCCGACATCGCCCAGGTTACCGAAGACGTTATGGACACCGTCCTCGAGAAATTGCGGGGTGACCTTCTGATAGCCCTGAGCCAGCGGCTTCAAGGCGTAGGTATCGAGGGTATCGTTGAAGCGGAAGACAGCGCGATTGAAGCCCTCCCAGGGGTCTTCCTCGGCGGCCTGTACCGCGACCGGCAATAGCACCAGGCTGGCACAGGCCAGCAGCCGGCCCAGACGACCGACCCAGTTCGCACCGGACTCACGCATTTGCAGTCTCTCCTTGAGATGAGTAGTGTGACGGCCCACGGCCATCACAGGCCGCGCAGTATAAGGCTTCGGCCGCTGGGTTGGGCAGTGGGACGGTTCCGGACATGCAGAAAAAACGATTGCTCCATATTGCGCATATCCCGGTACGCTGGGGCGACATGGACTCCTATGGCCATGTCAACAACACCCTTTATATGCAGTACCTGGAAGAGGCGCGGGTCGCCTGGTTCGAGCAGCTTGGCATCGCCATGAACAACGTCCCGCAGGGGCCCGTGGTTCTCCAGACCCTCCATACCTACCTCAAGCCGGTGGTACATCCCGCCACGGTGGTGGTCGAACTCTTCGCCGGCGCGCTCGGACGCACCAGCATGGTGGTGGAACACCGGCTTTCCACACTGGAAGACCCCGACCATTGCTACGGCGAAGGCCACTGCAAGCTGGTCTGGATCGACCACGGCAACGACCGACCGGTCCCTGTACCGGACGATCTTCGGGCGGTGTTCGAAGAGGCCTACATCGAATAGCGCGGGACAGGCCCTCACCATCCGTCACAAATCCTTCATCCAGACGTCACTTGCACCGGCTAGGTTGGATTGAACCTTTTACCGGAGCAAAGAGGATGCCCGCCACCACCATCGAGCCCCCCGCCTTCTCCGCCGTGCTCTTCGGCCTGTCCGGCTGCCTGGTGGATTTTGGCGCTCGCACCCTGCCCGTTGCCCTGCAATACGCCTTTCCTCGTCACCAAGTTCTCGACAGCGCCGAGCGCCACCCCGAAACAGCCCTGCGTGCCTGGCTCGAACGCGTTCCAGACGAGGCGGATCGACATACTCTCACCCGGGCGTTGACACAAGCGGCCGTCGAACACGCCGAACTCACCCCTGGATGCCGGGAGCTGCTGGCCGATCTCTTCCGCCGGGACGTGCGCTGTACCTGGCTGGACGAACTGCCAAGCGATACCAACCAGGCGTTGGCCAGCGTGCTGCCGGACGGACTGGTCGGCGTCGCCGCTTCGCCCTCTCGCCCCTGGCCGGCGCCGGACGCCTGCTGGCAGGCGTTGATGGCGGTCGAGGCCGATGATCCGCGCCATTGCGTCTTGGTCAGCGGCGATCCACGCCTGCTCCGCTCTGGCCTGAACGCCGGCGTTTGGACCGTGGGCCTGGCCGCCTGCGGCCCCCTTTGTGGCCTGGCTCCCGCCGATTGGCAGGCACTCGCCCCGCTGGAACGCGATCGTCTTCGCGCCCAGGCCACGCTTGAGCTGTATCGCCTGGGTGCCCACTCGGTGATCGATCACCTGGGCGATCTCGCCACCTGCCTGGAAGACTTGGCGGTCCGCCGGCAGAAAGGGGAAAAGCCCTAAGTTCGTTGACTCGAATCAGGCAGGCACCGCCTCACTGGATTACCCTTGAAGCATGAGCAGGGACCTTTGGCCGCCCGCCAGGGTCCATGTCGGTGACTGACTTGAAGAGAGGGAGAAGTACATGGCCACACGCGACCTGCAGCAACAACTGGAGGACCTGCGCGATCAACTGGCTCGGGGCACGCCCCTGAGCGACGAGGAGCGCGCCTCGTTGCTGGCCTTGATGCGGGATATCGAAGTGGAGCTGGAACGGCAGACCTCCGACGAACCGGACCCGACCCTGGTGGACGGAGTCAACCTGGCCGTCGAACGCTTCGAGGTCAGCCATCCCACGCTGGCCGGCACCCTGCGCAATATCCTGCAGAGCCTGGCCAACATGGGCATCTAGAACACAGTCGGGCTACTGCCGCACCAGCCGGCGATTGTCCGGCTGTACGGCATCCGTGCTGCGGTACGGATTGATGTCCAGGCCGCCACGGCGCACATAGCGCGCATAGACCGTCAGCCGTTCCGGCCGTAGCAGACGCAGCAGATCCAGGTAGACCCGCTCGACGCACTGCTCATGGAAATCCGCATGCTGGCGGAAGCTCACCAGGTAGGCCAGCAGGCTGGCCGGGTCCAGGGCCGGGCCACGGTAATCCACCACCACACTGCCCCAGTCGGGCTGCCCGGTGACCGGGCAGTTGGACTTCAGCAGATGGCTGTACAGGCACTCCTCGACCTGCCGCTCCGGATCGCATCGCAGCAGGTCCGGCTGTGGGTGGTCGTAGCGGGAGATCGTCACGTCCAGATCGTCGATGCAGCGCCCCGGCAGCAGTGCCACACCCTCCGCTGCAACCTCGTCCAAATTGCGCACCCGCACCGCCACCGACTTGCCGGCTGCCGAGGACAGGTCCCTTTCCAGCGTTGCCTGCAACTCGACGCGGTCGGCAAAGACCGTCTGGTTCAGCGAGTTGAGATACAACTTGAACGACTTGGACTCGATGATATTCGGCGAGTCGGCCGGGATGGCGAATTCGCCGATGGCCACGCAGGGCTTGCCGGAGGGCGCCAGCCAGGACAGCTCATAGCAGGTCCAGATATCCACGCCTTGGTAAGGAAGCGCCTGTGCACTCAGCCCCAGCTCGGCCCACTTGGGCGCACGAGGAATGGGGAACAGCAGCTCGGGGGTATAGACGGCAATGTATTCGCTGGACTTGCCCAGGGGCGAATGCTCGGCGGAGGGATGCATGACAACAGGACCTGACTGATGGAACGCGGCAAGTGTATACAGTTTCCCCGGCTGTTTCAGCCGCAGGCATTTCCCGCCTGACGAGAAGATTACATCTTCGTCAGTTTGGTCTTTTCTAAAGGATGACAGGTTATAAAAAGCCCGCCGCGCATCACGACGGGCAAGGCAGCGGCAGGGTCCTCCGCTGCGGAGCAATCGTCAGCAGTGCCGTCCGCCCGACGTCTCGCTGCCCTGATGAGCGACCTGAGGCGTCTTGGTTTGCTGCTCGATGCGGGCGATCACACGGTCACCGCCACCTTCGGCAGAGGCCGGCATGGTTTGAAACAGGGCCAGCAACAGGATGGAAAGGGAAAAGATTCGCATGGTCATGGTTCTCCGGATGAGTTCGGGCGCTCTGGTGCCCTTGGCAAGAGTTTGCGGACGCACCGCTGTCGGCTGGCTGACGTCTCTCTTACGTTTTTGTCAGCCCGAACGAGGACTTCGCCGGTGAAGCTATTGATCGTCGAAGACGAACCCAACATCGGCCGCTATCTGCGCCAGGGTCTCGGCGAAGCCGGCTATGCAGTCGACTGGGTGAACGACGGCCTGGAAGGCGAACAGTTGGCCCTGTCCGGCGATTACGATCTGCTGTTGCTGGATGTGATGCTGCCTGGCCGCGATGGCTGGCAGATCGTCCGCAAGCTGCGCGAGAAGGACCGCTCCACACCGGTGCTCTTTCTCACCGCCCGCGATAGCGTCGAGGACCGCGTACATGGCCTGGAAAGCGGCGCCGACGATTACCTGGTCAAACCGTTCGCCTTCGCCGAGCTGTTGGCCCGGGTGCGCAGCCTGCTGCGGCGCGGCACCGTTAGCCCGCAAGAAACCCGCCTGGCCATCGCCGACCTGGAACTCGACCTGCTGCGCCGCCGTGTCCAGCGTGACGGCCAGCGGATCGACCTCACCGCCAAAGAGTTCTCCCTGCTCGAACTGCTGATGCGCCGCCAGGGCGAAGTGCTGCCGAAATCCCTGATCGCTTCCCAGGTGTGGGACATGAATTTCGACAGCGACACCAATGTCATCGAAGTCGCCATCCGCCGCCTGCGCGCCAAAGTCGACGACAACTATCCGCGCAAGCTCATCCATACCGTTCGCGGCATGGGCTACGTGCTGGAGGACCAGGACGCATGATCGCCCGCCTTTCTCTCGCATCGCGCCTGGCGCTGTTGTTCGCGGCCTGTACCGCCAGCGTCTCGCTGCTTGCCGGCGTGCTGTTCAGCCGTGCCAGCGAGGCGCACTTCGTCGATCTGGACCGGCAACTCATGGACGCCCGTCTGGAACACTTCCGCACGCTGCTGCAGGGCGTCGATACGCAGGCGGCGCTGGAAACCAGGCGCGAGGAGCTGGAACTGGAGCTGATCCACCAACCCGACCTCGGGCTGCGCCTGCACGGCCCGGACGGCAAACTGTGGTTCGCCTACCCCGCCCGCCTGTCCCGCGAGGACCTGATGCTGCCTGCGCCCGGGCGATTCCACGACTGGCAGCTCGAAGACAGCCTCTACCGGGTACTGCACGCCCCGCTGCTTCCGCGTTTCACCCTCGGCCCCAAGCTGACGCTGTTGCTGGATATCACTCATCACCAGCACTTCCTCGAGGGGGTACAGCGGGCGATCTGGGCGACCATGGCCCTCGCCGCCCTGGCCACCGCGCTGCTGGGAGGCTGGGCTGCGCGCCGGGGGCTGCGGCCGCTGCGTGAGATGTCGGAAATCGCTGCCGGCGTGTCGGCGCAGTCGTTGACGGTGCGCCTGGACGAGCAATCGGTTCCAGTCGAGTTGCGCGGACTGGTACAAGCGCTGAACGCCATGCTGGCGCGCCTCGAAGAAGCCTTCAAACGGCTCTCGGCGTTTTCCGCGGACATCGCCCACGAACTGCGGACGCCGCTCACCGCTCTGCTGACCCGGACCCAGGTGGTGCTGTCGCAGCCACGCAGCCAGGACGAGTACCGGGAGGCCCTGCACGACAATCTGGATGCGCTCGAACAACTGACCCAGATGGTCAACGACATGCTTCTGCTGGCCAAGGCCGAGCATGGGTTGCTCGCCCCCCATCGCGAACCGCTGTCGCTGAGCGAGGAAATCGGCGGTCTGCTGGAATTCTACGAACCGGTGGCCGAGGAAGCGGAGGTCCGCTTTGCCCTGGAGGGAGACGGCACGCTCTACGCCGACCGCAGCCTGCTACGCCGCATGCTCGGCAATCTGCTGGAAAACGCCTTGCGCCATACCCCACCGGGCGGCCAGATCCTCATCCAGATACTGGCCCACGCTGGCGGCCTGCAACTGGTGGTGGAAAACCCCGGCACGGAAATCCCCGGCGAGCTGCTGCCGCGTCTGTTCGACCGCTTCGCCCGCGGTGCCCCGACCGGCGCAACGAACGGCAGCGAGCATGCCGGCCTTGGGTTGGCCATCACCCGCTCGCTGATGGAGGCCCACGGTGGGCGTATCCAGTGCGAATCGAGCGATGGCCTGACCCGATTCATCCTCGAATTCCCCGCCTGACTCAAGCCAGCGACGGCTCCGGGATTTCCTGACGCAACGGCCGCCAACGGCGTAACAACAAATAGAGCGTCGGGATCACGAACAGGGTGAAGAAGGTTCCCACCAGCAACCCACCGACGATCACCATGCCGATCTGCTGGCGGCTTTCCGCACCGGCCCCGGAGGCGATGGCCAACGGCAACGAACCGAGCACCATGGCGCCGGTAGTCATCAGGATCGGCCGCAAGCGCTGCACCGAGGCGTCCAGCACCGCGCTGCGCAGCTCATGCCCTTCGCGCAGCAGATGGTTGGCGAACTCGACGATCAGGATGCCGTGCTTGGTAATCAGGCCGATCAGCGTCACCAGCCCCACCTGGGAGTAGATGTTCAGGGTGCCGCCGAACAGCTTGAGCGCCAACAGCGCACCCGCCATGGACAAGGGCACGCTGAACAGGATGATCAGCGGATCGAAGAAGCTCTCGAACTGCGCCGCCAGCACCAGGTAAATGAAGGCCAGGGCGAGTACGAAGATCAGTGCGATACCCGAGCTGGATTCCTTGAAGTCCCGCGAGGTACCGGTGTAATCGAACTGGGTGTCCTCCGGGAAGATCTGCCGGGCCTCGGCTTCCAGGTGCTCCAGCGCCTCGCCGAGGGTGTAGCCGGCGCCGACGTTGGCGGTGATGGTCACCGCCCGCAACTGGTTGAAGTGGTTGAGCTCGCGGGGCGCGACGGTTTCCTTCACATCGATCAGGTTCGATAGCTGCACCATGGAACCGTCGCCGGCGCGCACGTAGACCCGGTCGAGGTCCGCCGGGTTGCTGCGGTCGACGTCCGCCAGTTGCACCAGCACGTCGTACTGCTCGCCGTTCTGCTTGAAGCGAGTCACTTGGCGGCTGCCGAACAGGCTTTCCAGGCTGCGGCCAATGGTGGCGACATCGGTGCCCACCGCCACGGCCTGCTCGCGGTTCACCTGGACCTTCAATTGCGGGGTGTTCAGCTTGAGGTCGCTGTCCACGCTTTCCAGGCCGGGATAGTTGCGTATCTTCGCCAGCAACTGATCCACGTAGGTCTCCAGTTCGGCGTATTCCAGCGAGGAGCGGATGACGAAGTTCACCGGCTGGTTGCGCGCGCTCTGCCCGAGCGGCGGGCGGTTCACCGGGAAGGCGCGCACGCCGGTGATGTCCTGCAGCTTGGGCAGCAGTTCCTGGCGAATCTCGAACTGGCTGCGCTCGCGCTTATCCCAATCCTCCAGCTTCATGAAGGAAATGCCCTGGGTCACCGTGGGGAAACCGGCGACCACCAGGTAGCGGTTGGTCTCGGGAACGCTCGCGTAGGCCTGCTCCAGTTGCCGCGCATAGCGGCTGGTGTAGCCGATGGTGGCGCCGTCCGGGCCGTTGATCACACCGATGATGGTGCCGGTGTCCTCGGTCGGCGCCAGCTCCGAACGCAGCCCGAGAAACAGCCAGACGCAGACCAGCAGCACCGCCAGCAGCACCGCCACGACCATCACCCAGGCGCTCAGCACCCACTGCAGCAGGTGCTTGTAGCGATAGGTCACGCCATTGAGGAAGCCTTCGATCAGGTTGTACACCCGGCTATGCCGTTCATTGGCCCGTTGCGGTTTGAGCAGGTGGCCACACATCATCGGCGACAGGGTCAGTGCGACGAAGCCGGACACCAGCACCGCACCGGCGAGAGTCCAGGCGAACTCGGTGAACAACTTGCCGGTGGTGCCCTGCATGAAGCCGATAGGCGCATAGACGGCCGCCAGGGTCAGGGTCATGGCGATCACCGCGAAGGCGATCTCGCGACTACCCTTGAGCGCCGCCTGCAATGGCTGCGTGCCCTCCTCGATGTGCCGGTGGATGTTCTCCAGCATGACGATGGCATCGTCCACCACCAGACCGATGGCCAGGACCATGGCCAGCAAGGTCAGGGTGTTGATGGTGAAGCCCATCAGCGACATCAGGGCGAAGGCACCGATCAGCGAGACCGGGATGGTCACCAGCGGGATCAGCGTGGCGCGCAACGAGCGGAGGAACAGGAAGATGATCAGGATGACCAGTGCCACCGCTTCCCAGATGGTGGCGTAGACGTTGTTGATCGACTCGCGGATGAACAGCGAATTGTCGTTGGCCACGGCCATTTCCATGCCGTCGGGCAACAGGTCGCGGATCGCCGGCATCGCCTCGGCAAGGCCGTCGGATATCTCCAGCGGGTTGGCCGTCGCCTGCTTGACCATGCCGATCACCACGGCCGGCCGGCCCTTGTAGCGCACCACGCTGCGCACATCCGCCGGGCCGATCTCCGCCCGTCCCACATCCGAGAGGCGCAGCAGGTAGCCGCGCGAGTCGTCGAGAATCAGGTCGTTGAATTCGTCCGGTGTCCTCAGGTCAGTCTCCGACAGCACGGTGAACTCGCGTTGCTGCGACTCGATGCGGCCGGCCGGGATTTCCACGTTCTGCCGGCGCAGCGCATCTTCCACGTCCTGTACGGTGAGCCCGTGGGCGGCCAGCTTCTCCGGGTCTAGCCAGATGCGCATGGCGAAGGTTCGCGCGCCGCGAATCTGTACCTCGGAGACACCAGGGATGGTCTGCAGGCGATCCTGGATCACCCGCTCCAGCACATCGGTGATTTCCATCGCCGAATAGCGCTCGCTGAAGAACGCCATCCAGATGACCGGCTGGGCGTCGGCCTCGACCTTCTGCACGATGGGTTCGTCGATTTCCTCGGGCAACAGGCCGCGCACGCGTCCGAGACGGTCGCGCACATCGTTGGCGGCTTCGTCGGAATTGCTGCCGAGGCGGAATTGCGCGGTGATCTGGGTGTTTTCCGAACGACTGATGGAGCTGACGAAATCCAGTCCCTCGATGCCCGACAGCACGTCCTCGATCGGCTGCGCCACCTGCGACTCCATGATCTCCGGGCTGGCGCCGGGATAGGTGACGTTGACCGTGACGATTGGCACGTCGATATTCGGATACTCGCGCACCGACAGCCGCTGGTAGGCCATCAGCCCGAGCAGGACGATGATCAGCGACAGGACGGTGGCGAATACCGGGCGGCGGATGCAGACGTCGGAGAGCGTCATGCGCCCTCCCCGGCCGGTTTGCTGCGGACCGCCATGCCCGGCTTGACCTTCTGCCAGCCGGCGCTGATCAGGGTTTCGTCGCCGCTTAATCCTGCGTTCACCTCGACCCGTCCGCGGTCGCGGCGGCCGACCTGGATTTCGCGCAGCTCCACCTTGCCGTCGACCACCAGGTTGACCAGCAGCTTGCTCCCCAGCGGCATCACCGCTTCCTCGGGAATCACCAGTGCCTGCGGACGTTCGGCAAGAATCACCGAAACCTTCACGAACTGCCCCGGCTTGAGGCGGTGGTCGCCATTGCCGACCTGGGCACGCACCGCCTGGCTACGGCCCACTTCGTCCAGGCGAGGGTTGAGGGCGACGATCTCGCCACGGAACACCTCGCCCGGATAGGCATCGAGGCTGAGCTCGACCACCTGGCCGAGTTCGATCTGCCCCACCGCCTTCTGCGGCACACGGAAATCCACCTTGAGCGGGTCGAGCACTTCCAGGTTGACGATATCCTGGCCCGCCTCGACATAGTCGCCGACGCTGATCTGGCGCAGACCGAGCACGCCATCGTAGGGCGCGCGAATCTGTGTTTTCTCCAGTCGTGCCTGGGACAACGCCAGGCTGGCGCGCGCCGCCTGCTGCTGGGACTGTGCCTCGTCCAGCGCCTGGGCGTTGCTGGCGCCGCGTTTGAAGAGCATCTGGGCGCGCTGGTAGTTCTTTTCCGCGAGATCGAGATTGGCCCGGGCCTGGGCCAGTTCAGCACGGGCAATGGCATCGTCCAGGCTAACCAGCAGATCGCCGCCACTCACCGCCTGCCCTTCGCGAAAATGCAGCCGGCTCACCCGGCCTTCGATTTCCGGCCGGATCGTCACCGACTCGTCGGATCGCAGCGAGCCGAAGGTAATCAGCTCATCGCGCACCAGCGTCCGCTGTGGCTGTACCACTTCGACCAGGGGCCCTTGCGGCTCCTGTCCAAGAGCGAAACCCGACCACAGCAAGGCCGCGGCCACAACCAGGGAATACGCACGGGTGGACATAGACAACCTCTTCTTCTTGAAGAGGCTGAGTCTACCGGCGAAGCCCGCTCAACTCAGCCGTTGAAGATGTATCGCGATATTTTTCTGCCAGCACTGCGAACCAGACCGGCGAACCGCCTCACTGGCGCATGCCACGCCCGCTGACCAACAGACGGATGCAATAGACATACAGCACCGCCGTGGCCGCCAGCATGAAGGCGATGGCGGTGCCGATGTTGATGTCCGACACCCCGAGAATGCCGTAGCGGAACGCATTGACCATGTGCAGGATCGGGTTGGCCATCGACAGCGCCTGCCAGAAGCCCGGCAGCAGGTGGATCGAATAGAACACCCCGCCCAGGTAAGTCAACGGCGTCAGCACGAAGGTAGGAATGATCGAAATGTCATCGAAGTTGCGCGCATAGACGGCATTGATGAAGCCGCCGAGGGAAAAGATCGTCGCCGCCAGGGCGATCACCAGCACCGTCACCCCCAGGTGGTGCACAGACAGGTCGGTGAAAAACAGCGACAGCATCGTCACGATGGCCGCCACCGCAAGACCGCGCAGGATGCCGCCGACCACGTAGCCGATGAGGATGATGTGGGCCGAAACCGGCGAGACCAGCAGCTCTTCGATGGAGCGCTGGAACTTGCTGCCGAAGAAACTGGACACCACGTTGCCGTAGGCGTTGGTGATCACCGACATCATGATCAGGCCCGGCACGATGAATTCCATGTAGGTAAAGCCGTCCATCTCGCCGATGCGCGAACCGATCAACCGGCCGAAGATGACGAAGTACAGCACCATGGTGATCGCCGGCGGCAGCAGGGTCTGCGGCCAGATGCGCAGGAAGCGGCGCACCTCGCGCACGACGATGGTCTGCAGGGCAATCAGGTTCGGGCGCAGTTCACTGCTCATTTCGCCACCTTCGCCAGGTTCTGTTCCACCAGGGAGACGAACAGCTCCTCGAGGCGGTTGGTCTTGTTGCGCAGGCTGAAGACCTCGATGTGCTGCGCCGCCAATTGGCGGAACAGCTCGGTGATGCCGAGGTGCTTCTCCACCTGCACTTCCAGGGTATGGGAATCCAGCAGGCGAGCCGGGTAGCCCTCCAGTTGCGGCTCGATCAACAGCGACTCCTTGAGGTCGAGCACGAAGGTTTCCACGTGCAGCTTCTTCAACAGCTCGCGCATGCTGGTGTTCTCGACGATGCGCCCGTGGTCGATGATGCCGATGTTGCGGCAGAGCTGCTCGGCCTCTTCCAGATAGTGCGTGGTGAGGATGATGGTGATGCCTTTCTGGTTCAGCTCGGTGAGGAAACTCCACATCGAGCGACGCAGCTCGATGTCCACCCCGGCGGTCGGCTCGTCGAGGATCAGCAGGCGCGGCCGATGGACCAGCGCCCGGGCGATCATCAGGCGCCGCTTCATGCCGCCGGACAGCTCGCGGGACGCGGAATTGCGCTTGTCCCACAGGCCGAGCTGGTTCAGATACTCCTCGGCGCGCTCCTTCGCCAGCTTGCTCGGAATCCCGTAATAGCCGGCCTGGGTCACGACAATGTCGAAAACCTTCTCGAACTGGTTGAAGTTGAATTCCTGGGGCACCACGCCGAGGCAACGCTTCAGCGCATAGGGCTCCTTGTCCAGGTCGTGACCGAACACGTTCACCGTGCCGCTGGTCTTGTTCACCAGGGTGGAGAGGATGCCGATAGTGGTGGACTTGCCGGCACCGTTGGGGCCGAGCAAGGCGAAGAAATCGCCTTCGGCCACGTCCAGATCGATGCCCTTGAGGGCCTGGAATCCGTTGCCGTAGGTCTTGGTCAACTGCCGGATGGACAGGGCGGAACTCATGTCGGATGCACGTGCAGAGAAAGGAAGAAGCTAGATAAGGGCTGGAACGGCCAATTGCAACCGTTTGACCTCATTCACAGTTATAAGGCGACTCAGGTCAACTCGGTCATCACCCCATCCCGATAGGCCCGCCGTTGCTTCAAGCGCTCGTACCAGGCTTCCAGCGCCGGCCGCGGCTGCCGCTCGATGGGCATTTCGAACCAGCCGTAGATAAAGCTGCCCAGCGGGATATCGCCCATGCCCAGGCGCTCGCCGGACAGGAACGGCTGTGTCTCCAGAGCCCGCGCGGGGATGGCCAGCAGCTCGTTGCAGCGGGCGACGGCCGCCTGGATGGCGGGCAGGTCGCGCTCCGCCTCGGATGTACGCACCAGCCCCCAGAACACGGTCCGGAAGGGATCGACAAAGGACGTGCTCATCCAGTCCATCCAGCGGTCGGCACTGGCCCGCTGCGTCAACAAGTCCGGCAGCAACGAGCCTTCGCCATGGCGAGCACAGAGGTAGCGGACGATGGCATTGGATTCCCAGAGCAGGAAATCGCCGTCCTCGATCAAAGGCACCAGACCGTTCGGATTCTTCGCCCGGAACGCCGGGTCGTTCACCACACCGAACGCGCCACCGGCATCGATCCGCTCGTACGGCAGGCCGAGTTCCTCGGCACACCAGAGCACCTTGCGCACGTTGTTGGAATTCTTCCGCCCCCAGATCTTCAGCATTTCCGCTCTCCACCATCGTGTCGCCGAGCAGTCTAGCCGCTCTCGCTGCCGCTGGCTTCCCGATGCATGTCACCCAACAGGGGTGGCGCATCGGCGGCGAACAAGTGCGGGTAGCATCGCTCCAGATGGCCGAAGAACAGCGATTCCGGCAGATCGTCGAACTGGCCATGGTCGACCAGATACTCCATGTAACGCTGCCCCTGGCGGTTGAATGGATGAAAAACGCTGTCCTGCCGGCCGTCGAACTCCAACGGCTCCACGTCAAACAGACGGCACAGGGCCAGGTTGAACGCAGGTGTCGCCTTGACCCATCGTCCATCCAGATACAGCTCGGTGTAGCCATGCATGGCGAACACCTCGCTCCGCAGCAATTCCAGCAGGCGCGGCGTGGACAGATGGTTGCGTACGTCGGCCAGGCCGATCCGTGCCGGGATGCCGCAATGCCGGGCGCAAGCGGCCAGCAGAATCGCCTTCGGCACGCAATAGCTTTCGCCGGAGACCAGGGCATGGCTGGCCTTCAAGGTATCCGGATCGCGGCTGAACGAGTAAGGGTTGTAGCGGATGCCGTCGCGCACCGCGTAATAGAGAGCGATTGCCTGCTCCAGCGGGTCTCGGCTCGTCCCGCAGGCACGTTCGGCGAACTCCACTACCAGGGGGTGGTCACTATCCACGAAGCGGCCGGGTCGAAGGAATGGCTGCATGGCGGTTCTCCCATATGGCTGCCGCCAGTCTATCCGGGCGATCGCCGCCCGCGTCACGACGATTCGGCCAGCCTCTCCGCCCATGCCGCCAGATCGGCCGACTAAGCTGAAGGCACACCGCCGCCGATGGCTGCCGCACCTGGAGAAAATGGATGTCGCTCGTCTGGATATTGATTCTGCTACTGGGCATCGCCTGCCTCGCTCACTGGCGTCTGGCGCCCCTGCCGTCCCTGGCGCTGGTCGCGCTCTACCTCGTCGTCATGGGAAGCGCCGACGAGGTTCCCGGCTGGCTGATGCTGATCCTCTGGCTGCTCTGGCTGGCGGTCGCCCTGCCGCTGCTGATCCCGGAACTCCGTCGCACGTTGATCACCGGGCCGATGTTCGACTGGTTCCGCAAGATTCTGCCGCCTATCTCGGACACCGAGCGCGAGGCCATCGATGCCGGCACCGTCTGGTGGGACGGCGAGCTGTTCAGCGGTCGCCCCGATTGGGACAAGCTCCTCGCCTATCCACCGGCCAGGCTCACCGAAGAAGAGCGCGCCTTCCTCGACGGACCGACCGAACGACTTTGTGCCATGGTCGACGATTGGCAGGTCGGCCAGCGCATGGACCTGCCGGAAGAGGTCTGGGCCTATATCAAGGAGCAAGGCTTCTTCGCCCTGATCATCCCGAAGGAATACGGCGGCAAGGGTTTCTCCGCCTATGCCCACTCGCAAATCGTGATGAAGCTGGCGACCCGCAGCGGCGACCTGGCATCCACCGTGATGGTGCCCAACTCCCTCGGCCCGGCCGAGCTGCTGCTGCATTACGGCACCGAGGACCAGCGCAACCGCTACCTGCCGCGACTGGCCAGCGGCGAGGAAATCCCCTGTTTCGCCCTGACCGGCCCCTACGCCGGCTCCGATGCCGGAGCCATGCACGACACCGGCATCATCTGCCGCGGCCAGTGGCAGGGCGAAGAGGTGCTCGGCCTGCGTCTCAACTGGGAAAAGCGCTATATCACCCTCGGCCCGGTGGCCACTCTCCTCGGCCTGGCCTTCAAGACCTACGACCCCGACCACCTGCTCGGCGAGCGTGAAGAACTGGGCATCTCGCTGGCGCTGATCCCCACCGACCTGCCCGGCGTCGAGATCGGCCGGCGTCACATTCCCCTCGGCGCCGCCTTCATGAACGGCCCCAATTCCGGCAAGGATGTGTTCGTGCCGTTGGGCTTCATCATCGGCGGCCAGGACATGATCGGCAAAGGCTGGATGATGCTGATGAATTGCCTCTCGGTCGGCCGCTCCATCTCGCTGCCGGCGGTCGGTACCAGCGCGGCCAAGGCCACCGGCTACGCCAGTGGGCGCTATGCGCAGGTCCGCGAACAGTTCAACGTGCCGCTGGCCGCCTTCGAAGGCATCCAGGAAGCCCTGGCGCGTATCGCCGGTAACGCCTGGCTGATGGATAGCGCCCGGGTACTCACCGCCAACGCCGTCGACCTGGGGGAAAAACCCTCGGTCCTGTCCGCCGTGCTCAAGTACCACCTCACCGAGCGAGGTCGCGAATGCATCGCTCACGCCATGGATATCCACGGCGGCAAAGGCATCATCATGGGACCGAAGAACTACCTCGCGCGCTCCTGGCAGGCGGCGCCGATCTTCATCACCGTGGAGGGGGCGAATATCCTTTCGCGTAACCTGATGATCTTCGGCCAGGGTGCCATCCGCTGCCATCCCTACGTGCTCAAGGAAATGGAACTGGCCAGCGCGCAGAACCAGGACGCCGCACGCCTGGCGTTCGATGGGCTGCTCCTGCGGCACATCGGATTCGCCGTGGGCAACGCCGCGAGCACCCTGGTGCTGAGCCTGACGTTCGGCCTACTGGGCCAGGCGCCGGGCCGAGGGCTTCTGCCCGGCTACTTCCGCAAGCTGAACCGTCTCGCGGCCGCCTTCGCCCTGCTCGCGGACCTCAGCATGATGCTGCTCGGCGGCGACCTGAAACGCCGCGAACGACTGTCGGCGCGCCTCGGCGACGTGCTCAGCTACCTCTACCTCGGCTCGGCGGCGCTCAAGCGCTATCACGACCTCGGCTATCCGGAATCCCAGGAAGCGCTACTGCGCTGGTCGCTGGAGGAGTCCCTGGCGGAAGCGGAGAAAGCGCTGGAGGGCATTCTCGGTAACTTCCCGAACCGCGTGCTCGGCTGCGCCCTGCGCGTGCTGGTGTTCCCCTTCGGTCGTCGACACAAGGGGCCTTCGGATGCGCTGGACGAGCAGGTCGCGGAGGTCCTCGGTCGCCCCGATGGCGATCCGGCCCTGGAGCAACTCGTCGAGGGCTGCTACCGCCCGCAGGACCCGCAGGATGCGGTAGGCGCCCTGCGACATGCCTATAACCTGCTGCAGGCCAGCCGCGACACCGCCAGAAAGCTCCAGCATGCGCTCAAGGATGGCCGCGTGGTTCCGAAAGCCGGGGAAAACCCCATCGATGCCGCCCTCGCCACCGGTGCTCTGGAGCCAGGCGAAGCGCAACGTCTGCATGAAGCGGAACAGGCGCGACGGGCGGTGATCGATGTCGACGATTATGCCAAGGAGGACTTGCAACTGGAGGCCGGCAAGGTTCGCTGAACCGCCGGCAAGACGACAACCGTGCGCGGGCCAGCCTATAATCCCGCGCCCTTACAGCTACAGGTATCCCATGGCCAATCCGCATCTCGATCATCATCTGGCCCTGCTCGCCCACCTGCGCGGCATCCTGCTCGCCATGGGCGAAGCCGAACAGATCTCCGACGAAAGCCACGCGCTGTTCCTCGAACGCTTCGACGAACTGCTCATGAGCCTGCCGAATATCCCTGAGGACCGGCACCTCGGCCAGGACCTGATCTGCCAGGTCTTCCACCGCTACCCGCAGATCGCCCACCTGGTGCCGCGCGACCTGCTGTGGTTCTTCGGTGGCGATTGCCTGCACTTCATGCCTGACGATGAAATCGCCCTGTTCCAGGAGCTCGACGAGCGCCGCTACGAAGCCGAGCAGAATGGCCTGCCCTTCGACTGGAACCAGGAAAAGCAGCTTCTCGCACTGCCGCAGGAAAGCAGCAAGCACTGACCGGAAGGCCCGCCCGGCTATGCCGGCGGGCCTCCATCAGAAGTATTTCAGCCAGGCGATATCACGCCTGCGCGCCTTCACCGCGGCAAACCAGCGCACGGCGGGATACAGTACTACCGCCAGCACAACCGCACACAGCCAGACCGCCCCCACCGAATCGAACCCGAAATAATCGCCCTGGTTCAGGCTCCAGACCTGTACAGCCGACAGGTACAGCACCTTCAGCACGTACAGGTGCAACAGATAGAAAAACATCGGGGCACCGCCGAAGACCACCAGCGGCACCAGCCAACGACTCCCCTCCCGCCGCTCGAACCAGCGCAGCAGTGACAGGCCGACACCCAGCGTCAGGGCCAGGAACAACAGCGACGGCGGATACTTGGTGACGTTGAAGAAACTCATCAGCGTGACAACGGCCGTCTCGCCTTCGACCCAGGGCTTTTCCCCATAACCATTGGCCAGACGAACCAGCACGAACCCCACTAGCGCAGCGACACCCCAGGCCAGCAGCCGCCTCTGCCGCACCGCTGGCGCCACGTCACCGGCGAACCAGGGGCCCACCGCGTACCCGAGCGCGATTACCCCGATCCACGGCAGCAAAGGGTAGGACGTGCGCAACCGCAACGCTTCCGAGAACACCAGCCAACCACGGTCGTGCAGGATCGCCCAAGGCACATGAAGCAAGGAGCCCGTCTCGAAATGCAGCGGGTCCAACAGGTTATGCCCGGCGACGATCACCATTCCCAGGACGATCAACGCCACCCGCGGCAGCCAGACCAGCGCGGACAGCGCCAGCATGCTGAGCCCTATCGCCCAGATGACCTGCAGATAAATGACGTGAGGTGGAAATTGGAACGTCCAGGCGAAGTTGACGAGCGTCACCTCCAGTACGACCAGGAACAGCCCCCGCTTGAACAGGAATGCCGAAACGCCAGCGCGGCCGCTGTGCTTCTCACCATAGAGAAACGCGGACAACCCGGTGAGGAAAACAAATACCGGAGCACACAGATGCGCCAACGTCCGACTGACGAACAGATCCGGGCTGGTATTGCCGACATCCATTGGGTCCAGCACCTGTCGATGCAGGAAAAAGGTCTCGCGCACATGGTCGAGCAGCATAAAGAGAATCACCAAACCACGGAGTGCGTCGATGGAGCGCAGGCGAGTGGTGACGGTAGGAATAACAGTAACGGGCGTGTTCATTCGACGGTCGCAAGATAGGGCCCAGGGAGCCCGACTTATCATCGAAGCGGGCCGAAACTTGGCTGGCAGATATGCAACATTATAACAAAACAATATTACTGGTGGACGAACTCAACCGCGTCTTATCCGGCCAACCACCCAGTGGCTTCGTCGGCCAACCCTTGCTGATCACTGCGCAAGTGTTGCGCGAGAGCGAGAACACCAGCATCGAACTCGGCACCAGCCAAGTGGAAGCCTATCTGCGTCTGTGGCGGCCACGAATCGGTCGTTAACGGCGCGCTGGGCGTAATTTATCCAGAGGCAGTCGATAATCGCACGCTTTATCGGCATGCCGAGCGCACCAGCCGTGCTACTCGAACCCCCCGTCAATCCTGGTTTTTAACCCCTACTGTATATCTGGAATGGGTCGAGGGACGCCGTCGAAGCAGATTGACTGGATTAACCAGTTAGTACATTTTCATGGCGTCCCTGATAACAACAAGAGACCCCTATGACGCCCTGCATCCTGGTGCTCAACGGCCCCAATCTGAACCTACTCGGAGCCCGCGAACCGGCCACCTATGGTCATGAGACGCTCGCCGATATCTCCCGCCTGTGCGCCGACACCGCGGCCGAGTGCGGACTGAGCATCGAGTTCCGCCAGACCAATCACGAAGGCGAGCTGCTCGACTGGATTCACGGCGCACGCGGGCGCTGCGCCGGCATCCTGATCAATCCGGCAGCCTGGACCCATACCTCGGTGGCCATCCGCGACGCGCTGGTGGCCAGCGAACTGCCGGTGCTCGAAGTGCACCTGTCCAACGTGCACAAGCGCGAGCCCTTCCGCCATCACTCCTTCGTCTCGCCGATCGCCGTCGGGGTGATCTGCGGTCTCGGCAGCCAGGGCTATCGCCTGGGGCTGCAGTACTTCAGTCAACTGCTCAAGGGATGACACCATGTCCGCTGCCCAACCCAGCATCCTAGCCGGCCTGATCGGTGCCGGCATCCAGGCTTCGCGCACGCCGGCCCTGCACGAACGCGAGGGCGATGCCCAGGAGCTGCGCTACCTCTACCGGCTGATCGACCTGGACGCACTCGGCCTCGACGCCAGCGCCCTGCCCCACCTGCTCGACGCCGCGCAGTACATGGGCTTCACCGGGCTGAACATCACCTTCCCATGCAAACAGGCAGTCATTCCGCTGCTCGACGAACTGTCGGACGAGGCGCGCAGTATTGGCGCGGTGAACACCGTGGTCTTCAAGGATGGAAAGCGCGTCGGTCACAACACCGACTGCCTGGGTTTCGCCGAGGGCTTCCGACGCGGCCTGCCGGGCGTGGCGCGGCAACGGGTGGTACAGATGGGAGCCGGAGGCGCCGGGGCCGCGGTGGGCCATGCCTTACTCAGCGAGGGCGTCGAACAGCTGAGCCTGTTCGACGTCGAGCCGCCGCGCGCCCAGGCCCTGGCGGCCAATCTCAACCAGCACTTCGGCGCGGGCCGCGTGCTGGTCGGCGCGGATCTGCCCTCAGCCATGGCCGTGGCCGACGGTCTGGTCAACACCACCCCCATGGGTATGGCCAAGCTTCCCGGCACGCCGGTACCGAAGGCATTGCTGCGCCCGGCGTTGTGGGTCGCCGAGATCGTCTATTTCCCATTGGAGACCGAGCTGCTGCGCGATGCCCGCGCCCTTGGCTGCCGGACGCTGGACGGCGGCAACATGGCGGTGTTCCAGGCGGTCAAGGCGTTCGAGATGTTCAGCGGCCGGGAGGCCGATGCCCAGCGGATGCTGGCGCATTTCGCCAGTTTTTGAAGAGGGTGATATTTAGCTGTGTGCGTAACCAACCCCTCTCCCCTGAAATGGAGAGGGGAGATTAATGTTGCCCGGCATAGCGAAATAACCCTGATGCTTTGTCTTTGCCAGAAGGCGTACAGAAGAGGTGGGGCCAACTCCGACGCCCCGTCAGGAGGCCGAGCGGAATCGTCGTGTAGGGGGTTGAGCGGCCTGGATGCCGCGAGAGCCGTGATTGGCCAGGGATGACCCTTCGCAGGGGGCCGCCGAGGTCGGACCCCCGGAACGGCGATGGAGGGAGGGGAGTCTCGCGAAGCATGACGGGGACGCCTAGTTCCGGATGCCGGGGCAAGCCCTCTTGGTTACCTTCTGGGGCGACTGCCAGAAGTAACTCGCGGGGGGGGGGGCGAAACAAGAAGTCTCTACTGAACTCGGTAATCGGTTTGGCTCAGAACCTTCCAGCAACCGTAAGAGGCAGGCTCAAGCCTGCATATACCGCAACACCGACTCACAGATCACCTCTTTGTGCCGCTGCTTGATGCTCTCAGCGGACAAGTCGATCTGGAAGATAGTGCCGAAGGTGTGGCGGTTGGACACCCGGTAGAAGCAGAACGAGCTGATCAGCATGTGGATGTCCAGCGGGTTCAAGCCGCTGCGGAAGAGGCCCTCGGCCTCGCCGCGGCGGAGGATGTCGGCGATGGCTTCGAGTACCGAGTTGTTCAGGGTCGGGATCACTTCGGAACGGGTGATGTGCTCGCCGTGATGGATGTTCTCGATGCTGACGATGCGCACGAAATCGACGTTGCGGTCGTGGTGATCGAAAGTGAATTCGATCAGCCGGCGAATCGCCTCGGGCGGTGTCAGCTCGCCCAGGTGCAGCTTGGATTCGGTGCTGCGGATGTCGCCGTAGAGTTTCTCCAGCACCGCCAGGTAAAGCTGCTCCTTGCTGGAGAAGTAGTAGTAGATCATCCGCTTGGAGGTGTGGGTACGCTCGGCGATGGCGTCCACCCGCGCGCCGGACAGGCCATGTCGGACGAACTCGTCGATGGCCGCGCGCAGGATGCTCTCGCGGGTCCTTTCCGGGTTGTTCTTGCGTCCCTTGCGCGCCACTTCACTGGCGGGTGCGAGGCTCTCTGCGGTATCGCTCATACGGGTTCTGGGGCTCATGTTGGAGTGGGCGGATTATCCGCGCGGCGGCCGGCACGGGGAAGCCATCGCCGGCTCACAGCCATGGACGCCGGATCGCACCGCTGCGCGCCTTGGCCATGGCCGCCAGGCGTACCGCGACGTTGGCCGCGCCGTAACCGACATAACCGTTCTTGCGCTGGATAATCTCGAAGAAGAAGCGCTCCTCGAACGGCTCGGTGTACACGTGGAACAACTCTCCGCCCTGGGCGTCGCGGTCGTAAAGCACGTTGTAGTAGGCCAGTTCGCTGAGGAATTCGTCGTCGAAATCGAAGCGCGCGGCCAGGTCGTCATAATAGTTCAGCGGGATTTCCAGCAGCGGCACGCCCGCCTCCTTGGCCCGCGCCACCTCGGCGAAGATGTCGTCGCAGGAGAAGGCAATATGGTGCACGCCAGAGCCGCGGTAGCTGGACAGAGCATGGGCGATGGCGGTGTTGCGGTTTTCCGAGATGTTCAGCGGCAGGCGCACCGAGCTGCAGCGGCTGCGCAGCGCTCGGCTCTTGACCAGCCCGTAGGGGTCGGGCAGCACCACCTCGTCGTCGGCCTCGAAGTCCAGCAGGCTCTTGTAGAACAGCACCCAGCTGTCCAGCGACTCGGCCGGCAGGGCCAGGGCCATATGGTCGATGCGCTGCAGGCCGCCCTTGGCCTCGGCCTCCTTGTCCAGGCTGAAGTCGATGTCGTAGATGGTCTGGCCTTCGCCAGCCCGCTCCACCAAGTAGATCAGACTGCCATCCGGGGCACGCACGGCGGGGATTTCCCGTTCGTTGGGGCCGACCAGACCACGATAGGGCTGGCCGCGGTAGTCGCAGGCGCGCTGCAATGCGGCGGTCTCGTTCTTCACCCGCAGCGCGGTGGCGCACAGCGACGGGCCATGGGCTTCGAAGAAGTTGTGGGCGAAGGAATAGGGTTCGGCGTTGAGCACGATGTTGATATCGCCTTGGCGCAGCAAGCTGACGTCCTTGGAGCGATGCTGGCCGGCGCGGGCGAAGCCCAGGCGTTCCAGCCAGCCGGCCAGGCGCGCGCCGACCGCTTCGTCGACGGCGAACTCGAGGAATTCGATGCCGTCGTAGCGGCTGGCCGCCGGCGGGGTGAATAGCACGCCGGGTTCGATCGCCGCGCCCTCTTTCTCCAGGTGCTTGGCCGTCTTCTCCTCCAGGTAGAGCAGCGAACGCAGGCCATCGGCGGCATTCTGCCGGGGTGGCGCGGCACGGAAGCCGTCATTGAAGACTTCCAGTGACAGCGGCCCACGGTAGCCGGTGCGCAGGATCGGCGCGAGAAAGCCGGCCAGGTCGAACTCGCCCTGCCCCGGGAAACAACGGAAATGCCGGCTCCACTCCAGCACGTCCATGGCCAGGATCGGCGCGTCGGCCATCTGCACGAAGAAGATCCTGTCGCCGGGAATCTCGGCGATGGCGCTCGGATCGCCCTTGATCGACAGGGTGTGGAAACTGTCGAGGATCATCCCCAGGGCCGGATGGTCGGCCTGGCTCACCAGCTTCCATACCTGCTGCCAAGTGTTGACGTGGCGACCCCAGGCCAGAGCCTCGTAGCCGATGCGCAGGCCGCGCGCACCGGCACGCTCGGCCAGCAGGCGGAGGTCGTCGACCAGGATTTCCTCGTCGCCCAGCGCGTCGGCGGCAACATTGCTGCACACCAGCACCAGGTCGGTCCCCAGCTCCTGCATCAGATCGAACTTGCGCTCGGCGCGGTCGAGGTTGCGCGGCAGGCGGTCACGGCGGCAACCCTCGAAGTCGCGGAACGGCTGGAACAAGGTAATGGCCAGGCCGAGATCAGCGCAGCGCTTGCGAATCTCGGTGGGGCTGCCGTCGTAATAGAGCAGGTCGTTCTCGAAGATTTCCACGCCGTCGAAACCGGCGGCAGCGATGGCTTCGAGTTTTTCCGGCAGGGTGCCGCTCAGGGATACGGTGGCGATGGAACGCTGCATGTTCGACTCCGGCAAGGAACGGCACCGTGTAGCCAGTGCTCATGATTGTTCGAAGCGATTATTGGCAGCGATCCGGAAGCCGGCAATGCGAAATGGACGAACCGGTTAGTTTTCCGTTCGATAATCGAACAAAGCACAACGCCGATCAGAGACGCGCCAGCAGCGTGCGTGCCTTGTCCAGCGCCCTCTGCGCCCGTTCCAACGCACTGACGCCCTGCTCCAGCAACTGTCGGGTGGGAATTTCCAAGCTCAGCGGGATACCCGTCGGCAACGTGCGCAGCAGGCCGAGCAGGTCGCAATCGCCATCGCCAGGAAAGCGCCGCTCGTTGCGCGCCTGGCGCAGGATCTCGTCCATGTCGTCCGGCGGCGGGCCGGCCACGTCGCATAGTTGGGCATAGCGAAGGCGTTCGGGCGGCAAGGCGGCCAGGTCCCGCAGGCACGAGGCGGAGCGGTCGAAATGGAAGGCGTCGACCAACACGCAACCGTTGTCGCGCCCGGCGGCAGCGACGATACGCATCGCCTGGGGCAGGTCGCGCACGTCGGTCCAGGGCATGAACTCCAAGTGCGGATGCAGGCCATAGCCCGCGGCCAGATCGCAGAGGGCGGCGAAGTTGGCGATCAGACGCGCTTCGTCCGGGTCGTTGCCGGCCACCAGCAGTTCGCTGGCTCCCAATTCGGCGCTGGCCGCAAGCACGGCGTCGAATTCGGCCACGCAGGTTTCCGGCTTCAGGCGCAGGATTTCCACATCGAGCACGCGCAGGCCGGTATCGCGCAGGCGTTGCAAGGTCTGCCGACGCAAGCCGGCATCGGCGACCAGCGGAAAGTGCTGCTCTTCCGGCGTCGCTGGGACCAGACGCAGGCCGACATGGCTGTAGCCGGCACGGGCAGCCACCTCGACCATCTGCGGTGGCGACAGTTCGAGCACGGTCAGGGCGGCGAGGGAGAGGATCGGGTCGTTCATGCTGTTCTCGCTTCAGATGATCTGCGGGGCACAGGCGCGCCCGGTTTCGGCGGCCTGGCGGATGGCCTCGACCAAGGCCAGGGTACGCCCGGCGTCCCGGGCGCTGACTAGTGGCTGTGCCCGGCCACGGGCGACCTGGACGAAATGCCGCAACTGGCGGCGCAGCGCCGCTTCGCCGTCCACGGTTTCCTGTACCTGCTGCAAGGGCTGGTGCCAGCCGGCGCCGTCCTCGGCGTAGTGCCAGCGTTTGAGCTGCGGAAGGCTCAGCGCGCCGCGGGTCCCGGCCAACAGGTAGCAAGGCTGGTCCGCCTGGAGCGGGTAGACGGGGTTCTCGCCGGAATCCAGTTCCCAGCTCCAGGGCGCGGCGACCGCGTCGGAACCGGTCAGGCTACCCAGGGCGCCGCCCTCGAATTGCAGCAGGATGGCGGCGCTGTCCTCGTTGGCGAAGCCGCGCACGCCGTTATGGGTGATGGCCTGGACCTGACGCACCTCGCCGCACAGGTGACGCAGCAAGTCGAGGTCGTGGATCAGGTTGGTCAGCAACATCCCGGCCCCGGCCTTGCGGCGCCAGGGGATGTCGAAATAGCTGTCGGGCTTCTGCAACTGCCACAGCGCCGTGACGGTGGTCAGCCGGCCGAGCGCGCCTTGCTCGATCAGCTCGCGGGCGCGGGCGATCAGCGGGTTGTGCCGCCGATGATGGCCGACGAGTACCGGCACGCCGCTCGCCTGGCTGCAGGCCACCAGCCCGCGCACTTCGTCCAGGCGCACGCCCACCGGCTTCTCCAGCAGCACCGGCACATCAGCGGCGAGGCAATCCAATGCAGTGGCAACATGCAGGGCATTGGGGTTGGCCACGATGGCCGCTTCGGGGCGCATCTCAGCGAGCATCTGGCGGTGGTCGGCGAAGTACGGCACGCCGCAGGCGGTGGCGAACGCGGCGGCCTGGGGACCAGGGTCGGCAACCGCGCACAGTTCGGCCTCGGCCAGGCTCTGCATGTGCTGCTGGTGTTGCTGGCCCATGACACCGGCGCCGATAAGAGCGATACGCAGGGGGGAAGTCACACGGGTGATCCTCTCGTCGTCGTTGGAACGGGAGGTCAGGCGCGACCTCTTTTTTGATTTAGAACCCAGTTCCAAAATTTACGCAAGACGAAAATAACACCCACTCCAGTCGCAAAAAACGAGGAAGACACGAGGAGACAAGGCCCGGGAAGAACCCGAGCACCCTTTCCCGGACTGCATCAGGGCTACCGTCAGCCGCTATAGCCGGTCAGGCGAACAGTTCGGAGGCTGGGCTGGCGGCGGAGAGTTCCTCGGCGGCGGCCAGCAACTGCGGCGCCAGCTCGTGCAGGCGCGTCAGCGGCAAGCGGGCGCTGGGCCCGGCGATGCTGAGCACGCCGATGACCCGTCCTTCCAAGGGATGGCGGATCACCGCGGCCAGCGCGGCGGTGCCCAGGGCGGCGCTTTCCATCACCCAGGCATAGCCCTGCCGGCGGGCCAAAGCCAGGCGTTCGAGCAACTCATCCCTGCTGCGCGGCGCATTGGGGCCGAACTCGGCCGGATCGGCGATGCCCTGCCGCTCCACCAGCGCCAGAGCCTCGGCGTCGCTCATGCTGGCCAGCCAGGCGTGGCCGGACGCGGTATAGAACAGCGGCGCGTCGCGCCCCATGTCCGGGTCGTAGCGCAAGCCAGAGCGGGCCCCCTGGCTCTTGGCGATCCAGGTCTGCCGATCTCCATCGATCACTCCCAGGCGCACCAGCTCGCCGCTGGCTTCGGCAAGGCGATCGAGGATCGGTTGCACCACATCGGCGCCGCTGCTGGCCAGATAGCGGAAGCCCAACGCCACCAGCTTGGTGGAAAGGCGATAGCGGCTGGTCTGCGGGTCCTGACGCACATAGCCCAGGCGCACAAGATCGGCGAGCATGCGGTGGGTGGCGCTCTTGGGAATTCCCAGTTCGTCGGCCAGGCTCTGCATGGGCAGGCCACGGGCGTCGCGGGTGAGGCTTTCGAGAAGACTGAGGGCGCGTTCGATCTGACTTCCGGCCATGGGAGACCTCTGTTGAATGTGCCGCGATTCTAGCAGGCCGTGCGTCGTCAACGGCGCCGCCTCTGGATGCAGCGACCGAGACGCGCGATACTGCGGGGCGCCGTTACGAATGTACTAACTGGTTCGTTCTTGTTCGGTTATCGAACAAAACCCGGTTCAGTGAATTGAAATGGCCAGGGGTGCGGCTCACTATTCCGACCACACCCTGAAGCGCAGCCGCTTCTGCCTCGTGCCTACGGCTTCGCCATTCAGTCACCAATAAATATAAAAAGGTCATCGCCATGCCACAGCCCCTGCACTTGCGTGCCCCGGCGACTCCAGCGACCACGGTCGCCGCTCGTCCCGCGCCCAGCCTTCCGCTCGATGGCCGGTCATCATCCCCGTCCATGTCCGTTCCCGACCGTAGTCGCAGCCGCCGAAGCACCCGACTGCATCCGCCCGTCCGCGCGGCCTGAACCCCATCCGCACCGGTCCCCTACCCTGTCGGAGCGATAGCATGAACAAGACAGACAAGATGCTGGTCGGCGAACGCACCTTCTGCGTCCTGCTGCTGGCCTTCAGCCTGGTCATCCTCTATCTGGCGTACCAGATCGCCGGCTTCTCCTCGATCAACTCACCGGGCGCCTTCCCGCTCGGCGTCGCGCTGGTAATGATCATCTCGGCGGCGAAGATTTGCGTCGACCTGATCGGCAAGGCCAGACCCGACTGCAACGGCTGGCTCGACGCCATGCAGCAGTTCCGCCGCCAGCATTTCCCCAAGCGCACGCTGATCTTCGCCGCCCTGGCCGTGGCGTATCTGGCAGCCATCCAGTGGATCAGCTTCTACGCCAGTACCTTCTGCTTCCTGGTGTTGTCGATCGTCTACCTGCGCGGTGGCCGGATAGCCGGTGCCCTGCTGGTCGCCGCCCTGTTGTTGTTATTGATCTACCTGCTGTTCACCCTGGCGTTCAGCGTTTACCTGCCATAACGAGGCACCCGAGATGACCGAGACCCTTTCCTACCTGCTGATGGCCTGGAGCGACCCGCAGCTGTTGCTGCTGACCGCCCTGGGGACCTTCGCCGGCATCTATATCGGCGCCATCCCGGGCCTGTCGGTGACCATGGCGGTGTCGATCCTGGTGTCCTTCACCTTCTCCTGGGAGGTCAACGATGCCCTCGCACTGATCGTCGGCATCTTCATCGGCGGCGTCTACGGCGGCTCGCGCAGCGCCATCCTGCTGAACATTCCCGGCGCACCGTCTTCCGTGGCGACAGCCTTCGACGGTTATCCGCTGGCCCAGCAAGGCGAAGCGGGACGCGCCATCGGCCTGAGCACGGTGATGTCGGTGATCGGCGGGCTGGTCGGCACGCTGGTCCTGGCCAGCGCCGCGCCGGTGATCGGCGACCTGGCCTTGCGTTTCGCTCCGCGTGATTACTTCCTGGTCGCTGCCATCGGCCTGCTGCTGGTCGGCAGCCTAGCCGAAGGCTCGCTGGCCAAGGGCATCTTCGCCGCCGCGCTGGGCGCCATCATCGGCCTGGTCGGCATGGACCCGGTGACCGCCCAGGGGCGTTTCACCCTGGGGCAGGTCGAGCTGATGGGCGGTATTCACTATGTGGTACTGATGATCGGTCTGTTCGGCGTGGCCGAGGCCTTCTATCAGTTGCACAACCTCGACACGCCGCCAGTGCGGCAGAAGGTGGACAAGATCATCCCTTCCCTCGCTATGGTGCTGAAGTTCCTGCCGCTGTCGGTGCGCACCTCGCTCATCGGCGTGGTGGTCGGCGTGCTGCCGGGCGTCGGCGGCGACATCGCCGCGCTGATGGCCTACGACCATGCCAAGCGCACCGTGAAGAACCCCACCAAGCCGTTCGGCAAGGGGGCCTACGAGGGCCTGGTGGCGCCGGAAACCGCCAACAGCGCGGCGGTTGGCGGAGCCTACGTACCCATGCTGACCCTGGGCATGCCAGGCGACGCGGTGACTGCGGTGATCATCGGCGCGCTGGTGATCCACGGCCTCAACCCCGGCCCGATGCTGATGGTGGAGAACCCGCACATCTTCTGGTTCACCGTCGGCAACCTGGCCCTGGCCAACATCTTCCTGCTGGTCTTCGGCCTGATGGGCATCAAGCTGTTCGCCAAGTTCGTCGAGATGCCCAAGGCCGTGCTGATCCCGCTGATCCTGGTGCTCTGCGTGGTCGGCACCTACTCGATCAACAGCAGCATGACCGAAGTGTACTGGATGCTCGGTTTCGGCCTGCTCGGCTATCTGCTGAAGATCTTCGGCTTCCAGATGGGCCCGATCATCCTCGGCGCCATCCTCGGCCCGCTGATGGACACCTCGTACCGCCAGGCCATGTCCTCGGTGGGCGACAACCCTGTGGAGCTGCTGCGCGAGCTGGTCACCAGCCCGCTGTCGCTGATCCTCACCAGCGCCGTGGTGCTGATCCTGCTGGGCAACACCTCGCTGCTGAAGAAACTCAAGTGCAAATGCAAGGCCGCCATGGCTCGCGGCTGAACGACTTCACCCGAAGGCACGCCCCGGCCCATAGGGGCTCCACAACAACAATGGAGAAACTCCACATGCTCAAAGCCTTACTGACCGGCGCCGCTCTCGGTCTCAGCGCGCTGACCCTGGCCCTGCCGGCCCACGCCGACTATCCCGAGCGCAGCATCCAGGCGGTGATCCCCTGGGGTGCCGGCGGTGCCACCGACAACGTGATGCGCAGCCTGACTCCCTACGTGGAGAAGGAACTGGGCGGCAAGTTCATCCTCAACAACCGCCCGGGCGGCACCGCCGTGATCGGCAGCACCTACGTCATGCAGCAGCGCCCCGACGGCTACACCATCCTGCTCGGCGCCGAAAATCCACAGCTCTACCCGGTGCTGAAGCTGGCCACGTTCGACTACAGCGATTTCTACCCGATCAACATCATCGGCCAGAACGTGGTGGTAATCGCCGCCCCCGCCGACGCGCCGTTCAGCACCATGGCCGAACTGCTGGCCGCCGCCAAGGCCAACCCGGACACCCTGCGCATGGGCACCACCGGCGCCGGCGGCCTGCCGAGCACCGTACATGCGATGATCAACGCGGTGGACGAACTGAAGGTGCGTGAAGTGACCTTCGGCGGCGACGGCCCCGGCATCACCGCGCTGATGGGCAAGCACATCGACTTCATGCCGCTGAGCCTGGCCGCCGCCAAGGAACTGGTGCGCACCGGCAAGCTCAAGGCCCTGGCCGTGCTGACCACCGAGGAAGTACCCGAGCTGCCGGGCGTCGAGCCGATCACCAAGGCCCTGCCGGCAATTTCCGAATACCTGCCGTGGGGTCCGTTCTGGGGCGCCTTCGTGCGCAAGGACACGCCGGACGACGTCAAGCAGAAGCTGGTCGACGCCTACGCCAAGGCCGTGGCCAACGACGAGTTCCAGGGCTTCCTGAAGAACTTCGGCGCGCACAGCCTGAACCTCACCGGCGCCGAGGCCGAGGCGTTCCTCAAGCGCTGGCAGTCGGTCACCACCTGGTCGATGTACAAGGCCAAGGCCATCGACATCGCGCCCGACTCGGTCGGCATCGCCAAGCCCTGATCCGGCTCTGAAACGAACCCGCCGGCAAACGTCGGCGGTCTGACTCCCCTCCTCTTTTCGCATCCGCTCGGGCGGAGGGGATCGTGCGTCCTGACATCTGCCATACGAGGAAACGACAACAATGAAAACCACCGTCACCCGTCTGCTACCCACCGCTCTGGCCCTGTCCGTCGCCGCCGCGCTGCCGGTCGGCGCCCAGGCCGCCGGCTTCGTCGAAGACGCCAAGGTCTCGCTGAACCTGCGCAACTACTACTTCAACCGCAACTTTCTCAACCACTCCGGCCCCAGCGTCCAGGGCGACGACCAGGGCCAGGCCGCCGAGTGGACGCAAAGCTTCATCCTCGACGCCCGCTCCGGCTTCACCGAAGGCACCGTGGGCTTCGGTCTCGATGCCCTGGGCCTATACTCGTTGAAGCTCGACGGCGGGCGCGGCACCATCGGCAGCCAACTGCTGCCGGTCCATGGCACCGGCAACGACCGCCACGCCCCGGACGATTTCGGCCGCATCGCCGTCGCCGCCAAGGCGAAGGTCTCCAAGACGGAACTGAAAGTGGGCGAATGGTTCGCCGTCCTGCCGATCCTGCGCGCCGACGACGGCCGCTCGCTGCCGCAGACCTTCCAGGGCGCGCAGATCACCTCCAACGAGATCGACGGCCTGAGCCTGTACGGCGGCCAGTTCCGCAAGAACAGCCAGCGTAACGATGCCAGCCGCGAAGACATGTCCTACAGCGGCTTCGAATCCGACCGCTTCAACTTCGTCGGCGGCGAATACCGCTTCAACGACGATCGCACCCTGGTCGGCCTGTGGCGCGCCGAGCTGGAGGACATCTATGAGCAGAACTACCTGCAACTGACCCACAGCCAGCCGGTCGGCGACTGGGTGCTGAGCGCCAACCTCGGCTACTTCAACGGCAAGGACAACGGCTCGGCCAAGGCCGGCGAGCTGGACAACAAGGTCTACCAGGGCAGCTTCTCCGCCAAGACCGGCAACAACACCTTTACCGTGGCCTACCAGAAACTCGGCGGTGACACCAAGTTCATGCGCGTGGACGGCACCAGCGGCGGCTCACTGGTCAACGACGGCTTCACCAACAGCTACGACAACCCCAACGAGCGCTCCTGGCAGTTGCGCCACGACTACAACTTCGCCGGCCTCGGCATCCCCGGCCTGACCCTGATGAACCGCTACGTCAACGGCGACCACATCCACACCGGCGGCCGCACGGATGCCGAGGAATGGGGCCGCGAGTCGGAGCTGGCCTACACCATCCAGGACGGCAGCCTGAAGAACCTCAGCATCCGCTGGCGCAACTCCGACGTACGCCGCGACGTCGGTGCCGACCTGCACGAGAACCGGTTGATCATCAACTACCCGTTCTCGCTGCTCTGAGGCGCGTCTCGACACGCTCTACGTCTTGCTCCTGTGTTTACGGCACTTCGGCCCGTCCTTGTGACGGGCTTTTTTTGCTTGTGCTGCTGGAAGGTCCTGAGTCAAACCGATTACTGAGTTCAGTAGAGACCTCTTGTTTCGCCTTCCCCCCCGGCGAGTCGTCGGGCGAATGAATTCGCCTCTACAACGGGCCTGCTTTTCGTAGAAGCCAGCTCTGCTGGCGATGCCTTTGTGCAGCCCCATTCCAGCCCTTCGGCAATGACAAGGCGTCGTGATATCTGGCCCTCACTTTTAGTGGGGAGGAGTGCCGTATCCACACAGACAGAGCCTTTTCACGCCCGAGCCGAGAAATTCCGACGCCCGCACTTGGCGTCCACGAGCAAGAACAATAAAATTCCAGAACCAAGTTCCAAAAAACAAAAAACAAAAAACGAGGAGACACCACCATGGTCCACGCCGAACTTCCCCGACTCGACTGCGACGTACTCGTCGTCGGCTCGGGCGCCGCCGGGCTGGCCGCGGCGGTTACCGCCGCCTGGCATGGACAGAAAGTCATCCTGGTGGAAAAGGACCCGGTGTTCGGCGGCGCCACGGCCTGGTCCGGGGGCTGGATGTGGGTGCCGCGCAATCCGCTGGCCCGCCGCGCCGGCATCGTCGAAGACATCGAGCAACCGCGCACTTACCTGCGCCACTGCCTCGGCGAGCATTACGACGCGGAACGGGTGGACGCCTTCCTCGAAGCCTGCCCGTACATGGTCGGGTTCTTCGAACGACACAGCCACCTGCAATTCGCCGACGGCAACGCCATCCCCGATATGTACGGCGACGCGCCGGGTGCCGCCACCGGTGGGCATCAGGTGATCGCCGCCCCCTACGACGCGCGCGAAGTGGGTTCGTTGCTGGCTCGCCTGCGCAAGACCATGCGGGAGACGTCCTTCCTGGGCATGCCGATCATGGCCGGGGCCGACCTGTCCGCCTTCCTCAACCTGACCCGCTCGGGCAAAGCCGCGCTGTACGTGGCCAGGCGCGTCACTACCCATCTTTGGCACTTGGTACGTCATGGCCGTGCCATGCACTTGGTCAACGGCGTGGCGCTGGTGGCGCGGCTGGCCAAGTCGGCCGAGGAGCTGGGCGTGCAGTTGATCGAAGCCGCCCCGGCCAAACGCCTGCTCAGCGAACACGGACGTATCTGTGGCGCGGTGGTGCAACGGGGCGACGGCGAACAGACGATCCGGGCGCGCAAAGGCGTGGTGCTGGCTGCCGGCGGATTCGCCAACGACATTCCGCGGCGCCGCGAGCTGTTCCCGCGCACGCCCACCGGCCATGAGCATTTGGCACTGCCGCCACCGGCCTGCAACGGCGACGGCCTGCGCCTGGGCGAGGCGGTGGGTGCGGCACTGAACACCGAACTCAAGTCACCGGTGGCCTGGGCGCCGGTGTCACGCGTGCCCTATGCAGACGGCAGCGTTGGCCATTTCCCACACATCATCGACCGTGGCAAGCCGGGGCTGATCGCCGTACTGAAGAACGGCAAACGCTTCGTCAACGAAGCGGACGGCTACTACGCTTACACCGCCGCCATGGTCGAGACGGTGCCGGAGGGTGAAGAGGTCTGCTCCTGGCTGATCTGCGACCATCGCTTCATCCGTCGCTACGGCCTGGGTATCGCCCGGCCCGCGCCGGTGCCGCTGTGGTCAGTGCTGCGCAGCGGTTATCTCAAGCGCGGCGCCAGTATCGAAGAGCTGGCCCGCCAGTGCGGCATCGACCCGCCCGGCCTGGCGCAAACGGTGAGCGAATACAACCGCCATGCGCGCCTGGGCGAGGACCCGGCCTTCGGGCGCGGCACCTCGCCCTTCAACCGGCGCAGCGGTGACGCCAACCATCCCGGCCCCAACCCCTGCGTCGCCCCCATCGAGCGCGGCCCCTTCTATGCGGTGCAGGTGGAGCCCGGCAGCTTCGCCACCTTCGCTGGCCTCAAGACCAACGGCCAGGCCCAAGTGCTGGATGTCGATGACCGCCCGATCCCCGGCCTGTACGCAACCGGCAGCGACATGGCCAGCGTGATGGGCGGCCACTACCCGTCCGGTGGCATCAATCTGGGCCCGGCGCTGACCTTCGGCTACGTCGCCGCCCGCCACATCGCCGGCGTGCGTGCCTACGAAACCGTCCTGGAGTGAAACCTTTCAGTCCTGCAGGGATTCGACGCCCAGTTCGTCCCAGACTTCCTCGGCCATGTGGAAGGTGGCGTTGGCCGCCGGGATGCCGCAGTAGATCGCACTCTGCATCAGCACTTCCTTGATCTCGTCGCGGGTCACGCCGTTGTTCTTCGCCGCGCGCAGGTGCAGGCGCAACTCGCCCTCGCGGTTCATGCCGATCAGCATGGCGATGGTGATCAGGCTGCGGGTGTGGCGCGGCAGGCCCGGACGGGTCCAGATATCGCCCCAGGCATGACGGGTGATCATCTCCTGGAATTCCTGGTTGAACGGCGTCAGGTTCTTCAGGCTGCGGTCGACATGAGCATCGCCCAGCACCGCGCGGCGGACCTGCATGCCGGCTTCGTAGCGTTCTTTTTCGTCCATCGTTCCAATCCCATGTAGGGGCGAATTCATTCGCCCAACGGTGCAGAAGCGGGCGAATGAATTCGCCCCTACAGATCAACCCAGCAGGAAATCCAGCACGCGACGGGTGAACCGGTCGCCCGCCTCGACATTGGAAAGGTGCGCGGCGGTGAATTCAGCCAAGTCGGCACCCGCGATGTGCGCCTGCATGAAGCGGCCGTTCTCGGTGGTGGTGACCGGGTCCTGGCTGCCGCAGACGATCAGCGTCGGCGCGGCGATCGCACCCAGCGCCTCGCGGAAGTCCGCATCGCGCACGGCGGCGCAGTTGGCGGCGTAGCCTTCCGGCGAGGTGGCGGCGAGCATCGCGGTGATGTGCGCGGCCTGGGCCGGCTGTGCCTCGACGAAGGCCGGGGTGAACCAGCGGGCGATGGAGGCATCGCGCAGATCGCGCATGGCCTGCTGGCCGCCCTTGAGAACGGTCTCGATACGGGTGTTCCAGACCTCGTCGTTGGCGATCTTCGCCGCCGTGTTGCACAGCACCAGCTTGCTCAAGCGCTCGCCGGCATGGATGCCCAGCCACTGGCCGATCAGCCCGCCCATGGACAGGCCGCAGAAATGCGCTCGGGGAATATCCAGCGCATCCAGCAGGGCCAGCACGTCGCGGCCGAGCTGTTCGATGGTGTACGGCCCCGGCGTCACCAGCGATGCGCCATGGCCACGGGTGTCGTAGCGGAGCACGCGGAAATGCTCGGTGAAGGCCGGCATTTGCACGTCCCACATATGCAGATCGGTGCCCAGGGAGTTGGACAGCACCAGCACCGGCGCGCCGGCCGGGCCTTCCAACTGGTAGTTCAGGTCGCCATCGGCGAGGTGGAGATCAGCCACGAAACGCTCCTCAACGGGACAAGGCTTGGTGTTCGGCCAGGGCGCGCTCGACCCAGCGGCGCGCCTGGCCCAGGTAGTGGGCCGGATCGAGCAGGCGATCCAGCTCAGCGGCGGAAAGCTGTGCGGTGACTTCGGGGCTGTCGCCGAGCACCGCACGCAGATGGCGCTGTTCGGCGACGGCCTGGCGGCAGCAGCGCTCGACCAGTTGATGAGCTGTCTCGCGACCGATGCGCTGGGCCAGGGCGATGCTTGCCGCCTCGGCCAGCACCAAGCCCCGGGTCAGTTCGAGGTTGTCGCGCATCCGCGTGGCATCCACCTCCAGGTCGGGGACGATGACCAGGGCATGCTGCAGGGCGCCGGATACCAGGCAGCAGAGTTCAGGCAGGGTTTCCCATTCCGCGTGCCAGAGCCCGAGGCTGCGCTCGTGCTCCTGCGGCAAGGCGGCCAGCAGGGTCGCAACCAGCCCCGGCGCGCGGGTGGCGGCGCCGATCAGCACGGCGGCACCCACTGGATTGCGCTTGTGCGGCATGGTCGACGAGCCGCCCTTGCCCGGCGCGGAAGGCTCGAAGGCCTCGCCCACGTCGGTCTGCATGAGCAGGCTGAGGTCGCGGCCGAGCTTGCCCAACGTACCGGCGATCAGGCCGAGCAGCGCGGCGACCTCGGCAAGACGGTCGCGCTGGGTGTGCCAGGGTTGGTCCGGCAGGTTCAGGCCCAGTTCGCGGGCCAGGGCCTGGCTCACCGGCCAAGCCTGTTCGCCCAGCGCGGCGAGGGAACCGGAGGCGCCGCCGAATTGCAGGCAGAGCAGGCGCGGTTCGATTTCGGCGAGACGCTGGCGATGCCGGGTGACGGCACCGAGCAGGCCGGCGAGCTTCATGCCCAAGGTCACCGGAGTGGCGTGCTGCAGCCAAGTGCGCCCGCTGAGCACGGTATCGGCATGGCGCTCGGCCTGTTCGGCCAGCGCCTCGGCCAGTCGCGCCAGATCGCCGTTCAGCAGGCCAAGGGCCCGGCGCAGTTGCAGCACCAGGCCGGTGTCCATGGCGTCCTGGCTGGTGGCACCGAGGTGAACGTAACGCTCGGCGTCGGCGTCGCTTGCGGCGATGCGCTTGCCCAGCGCCTTGACCAGCGGGATCGCCGAGTTGCCCGCGCTGACGATGGCGTCGGCCAGGTTGGTAGGGTCATAGAGATCGGCTTTGCAGGCGGCCTCGATGGGCGCCACGGCTGCGGCCGGAATCACCCCGCAACGCGCCTCCGCCCGCGCCAGGGCGGCCTCGAAATCGAGCATGCCCTGCAAGCGACCGGCGTCGGAAAACACCGTGCGCATGGCCGGGGCGGTGAAATAGGCATCGAAGAGTTGATTGGTCACGTTGGAATTTCCACAGGTGTTCGCCATTCAGCCTAGGTTCGCAGCACGGCGGCGGCGAATCCACCGGTTGGTGAGATCGTTCGAGCCAAGGGCCAGGGGGCTGCATCGCGAACGAATTCGCTCCCACAAAAACGGCGCCCGGATCGCCAAGGTCTCGCCGCACTCCCCGTGGGGCGTATTCATTCGCCCATCAAGGCGAAATCACGATCATCAGAAGGCCGGCCCGAGCCCCGTAGCCTTTCCATCGGCCCGGACCGGCCAAACCGTCATACCCGTTCGATGGCCAGGGCCAGGCCCTGCCCTACCCCCACGCACATGGTGGCCAGGCCACGGCGGCCACCGGATTTTTCCAATTGGTGCAACGCGGTCAGGACCAGACGCGCGCCGCTCATACCCAGCGGATGGCCGAGGGCGATGGCGCCGCCGTTGGGGTTGACCTGCGGGGCGTCGTCGGCCAGGCCGAGATCGCGCAGCACGGCCAGGCCTTGGCTGGCGAAGGCCTCGTTGAGTTCGATGACGTCGAAGTCGGCGATCTGCAGGTCGAGGCGCGCCATCAGCTTGCGTACCGCCGGCACCGGGCCGTAGCCCATGATGCGCGGCGCGACGCCGGCGCTGGCCATGCCGAGCACCCGGGCGCGCGGCCGCAGGCCATGCTTTTCCACCGCTTCGGCCGAGGCCAGGATCATCGCCGCCGCGCCGTCGTTGACGCCCGAGGCATTGCCGGCGGTGACCGTCTTGTCCGCACCGTTGACCGGCTTGAGCCTGGCCAAGGCCTCCAGCCTGGTGTCGGCACGCGGATGTTCGTCGTGCTCGACCAGCGTCTCGCCCTTCTTGTGGACGATCCGCACCGGCACGATCTCTTCGGCGAAAAACCCCGCCTCCTGGGCCGCCGCCGCACGCTGCTGGCTGCGCAGGGCGAAGGCGTCCTGGTCGGAGCGGGAGATGCCGTACTCATCGGCCACGTTGTCGGCGGTCTCCGGCATGGAATCGACGCCGTACTGCTGCTTCATCAGCGGATTGACGAAACGCCAGCCGATAGTGGTGTCCTCGATCTTCATATTGCGCGAGAAAGCGGCATCCGCCTTGCCCATGACGAAGGGCGCGCGGGACATGGACTCCACGCCCCCGGCCAGGGCCAGTTCCATCTCGCCGGCGGCGATGGCGCGGAAGGCGGTGCCCACCGCGTCCATGCCCGAGGCGCAGAGGCGGTTCAGGGTGACACCCGGCACGCTTTCCGGCAGCCCGGCCAGCAGCAATGCCATGCGCGCCACGTTGCGGTTGTCCTCGCCGGCCTGGTTGGCGCAGCCCATGAACACTTCGTCGATGGCCGCCGGGTCGAGGCGCGGGTTGCGCTCCAGCAAGGCTCTCAGCGGGATGGCTGCCAGATCGTCGGCGCGCACCGCCGAGAGAGCACCGCCGAAGCGGCCGATGGGCGTGCGCACCGCGTCGCAAATGAACACCTCGCGGCTCATTCCTCACCCCCTTGCTGACCGTGCGCGGCTGCCGTGCGGGCTTCCAGGGCGCGCAGAGCGCTCAGCTCGGTCTCGTCGGGCGCAGGCGTCTCGGCGACAACGGGGGCGAAGCGGATCGGCCAGCCGGTGGCTTCGATCACCTGTTCGCGGGTCACACCGGGGTGCAGCGCGGTGACGATGAATTCGTTGGTGCCGGCTTCCGGTTCCATGATGCAGAGGTCGGTGATGATTGCCACCGGCCCCTTGCCCGGCAGGCCGAGCTGCCGGCGATGGTCGCCGCCCTCGCCATGGCCGACCGAGGTGACGAAGGCCAACTTGTCGACGAAGGTGCGGTGCGACTGCTTGAGGATGATCAGCACCTCCTTGGCCGAACCGGCAATCTCCGGCGCACCGCCGGCGCCCGGCAGGCGTACCTTGGGTTGCCGGTAGTCGCCGATCACGGTGGTGTTGATGTTGCCGTACCTGTCCACCTGGGCGGCGCCGAGGAAACCCACGTCGATACGCCCGCCCTGCAGCCAGTAGCGGAAGATCTCGCCGGTGGGCACCACGGTGTCGGCGGTCTCGGCCAGCTCGCCGTCGCCGATGGACAGCGGCAGCACCGATGGCTTGGCGCCGATGGGACCGGATTCGTAGATCAGCACCACATCCGGCGACGAGGTCAGGCGCGCCAGGTTGGCCGCCTTGGACGGCAGGCCGATGCCGACGAAGCAGACCGCGCCGTTCTTCAGGCGGCGGGCGGCAGCCACGGTCATCATTTCGTTGGTGCTGTAGTCACTGGTGGAGAGCGTGCTCATCACGGGGCCTCCTGCTGCGCGGCCAGCTTGTTCAGGTACTCGGCGTAGTCGGCGGTGCCGCGGATGTATTCGTCGATCCAGGCACTGAAGCTTTCGCGGCTGCGGGCGATCGGGTCCCAGGCCTGGTAGAAGCGGTTGTCGCGCTCGTAATAGCCATGGGCGTAGGACGGACGGGCACCGCCCGGCACGTGGCAGACGGCGCTGAGCGCCCAGGTCGGCAGCACACAGGCGTTCATCGGCGCGTTCAGGTCATCGACGATCTCTTCCACGGTGACGATGCAGCGCTTGGCCGCCAGGGCCGCTTCCTTCTGCACGCCGAGGATGCCCCAGAGCAGCACGTTGCCCTTGCGGTCGGCCTTCTGCGCGTGGATCACGGTAACGTCCGGACGCACGCTCGGCACCGCCGCCAGCACCTCGCCGGTGAACGGGCAGGTAACGGTCTTCAACATCGGGTTGACCTTCGGCAGGTCGGAACCGGCATAGGCGCGCAGCACCGCGAACGGCAGGCCCGAGGCACCGGCGACGTAGGCGTTGGCCAGGTCGGCGTGACTGTGCTCCTCGATCTCCAGCGGCTGCGGCCAGCCCTTCTCCACCGCGTCGCGCAGACGGTGCAGCGACCCGACGCCGGGGTTGCCGCCCCAGGAGAAGATCAGTTTCTTCGCACAACCGGCGCCGATCAGCAGGTCATAGACCAGGTCGGGAGTCATGCGCACCAGGGTCAGGTCTTTCTTGCCCTGGCGAATCAGCTCGTGGGAGGCGGCGGTGGGAATCAGGTGGGTGAAACCTTCGAGGGCGACGGTATCGCCGTCGTGGACGAAGCGTCCGACCGCTTCGCGGAGGGTGAGTAACTCAGCCATGGTCGATCTCTTGTGCTATCCGGCGCGACAGAACCGGGTTGAGACAAACACTAGGCGGAGCGACTCGAGCAAACAATCCGATAATCGACTATACGTGCGAATATCGAACACTTCTTAAGATTCGCCAGTGTCCTGAAACGACGACGCCCCGGCACGCCGGGGCGTCTTTCCTGCGGCTCTAACGACGCGCAGCAGGCATTGACAGGCGCTCAAGTGGCGTCGGCGTGGCTCACCATTCCCTTCACCAACACCGCCAGGGTCGCCAGAGCCGCAGGCACCACCAGCGCCGTGAGCACCTGTTCGAAGCTCCAGCCCAGCCCCAGCAGGGTGGCGCCGATCCAGGCACCGAGGATGGCGCCGAAGCGGCCGATACCGATCATCCAAGACACCCCCGTGGCCCGCCCCTGGGTCGGGTAGAAGCGCGCCGCCAGCGACGGCATGGCCGATTGCGCACCGTTGATGCACATGCCCGCCAACAGCACCAGGGTGGCCAGCAGCGCCACTTCGCCGAGGCTCTGGCCGACGCAGTAGGCGAATACCCCGGCCATCAGGTAGAAGACGCCGACCACCTTGTGCGGGTCGATCCGGTCCATCGCCCAGCCCACCCCCACCGCGCTGAGCACACCGCCGAACTGGAACAGCGCGCCAATGAGCGCCGCCTGTTCCATGCTCGCACCGCTGTCGCGCATCAGGGTCGGCAGCCAACTGGTGAGCAGGTAGATGATCACCAGCCCCATGAAGTAGGTCATCCAGAGCAGCAGCGTGCCGGCGCTGTAGGTACCGGAGAAGATCACCCGGAACATGTTGCGGCTCTGTACGGTTTTCTGCTCGGGCACGCTGAAGCTGCCGGCCATGGAGACCTCGGCCGGCGCGATGGGTGCCAGGGTCCGGCGAATCCGCTCCGCGTCATGGTTGCGCACCACCAGATAGCGCGCCGACTCCGGCAGCCAGAGCAGCAGCGCGGCGACCAGCACCAGCGGCAGCACGCCACCGACGAACAACAGGCTCTGCCAGCCGAAGGTCGGGATCAGCGCGGCGGAGATGAAACCGCCAGAGGCCATGCCTAGGTTGAACCCGCAGAACATACCGGTGACCAGCAACGACTTGAGGCGCTCCGGGGTGTATTCGGAGACCAGCGTGCCGGCGTTGGGCATCGCCGCGCCGAGACCGAGCCCGGTGAGGAAACGCAGCACGATCAGCTGTTCGATGTTGGCACTGAAGGTCGCCAGCAGGCTGAACACACCGAACAGGAACACCGCGCCGATCAGCACCAGCTTGCGCCCGAAGCGGTCGGCCAGGGGCCCGGAGCCAAGCGAACCGAACACCATGCCACCCAGCGCGGCGCTCATCACCGGGCCGAGGTTGGCGCGATCGATGCCCCAATCCTGGGTCAGCGCCGGAGCGATGAAACCCATGGCCGCGGTATCCAGGCCATCGAGAAACACGATCAGGAAGCACAGCACCACGATCCGCCACTGATAGGCGGAAAGTGGCTGGGTATTGATGAAGTCCTGCACGTCCAGATGGACGGCAGCCGGCATGTCGGCGGGGCTGTTCATGCGTTCGATTCCTGTGGTGGGCGAGGGAAACGCGGACGACCGGCAGCGGTGTCAGCGAAAGCGACAGGAACGGGTGTGAAGCCTGGCGGCCGCAGGGCGATTCCGCGTGAGGGTGTGGTCATGCTGACTCTCGTTGTTCTTGTTGTGGTCATGCCGCGCGTCACCGCAGCAGGCGCGCGGACGGAAACGGCCGTCCCAGACACTACGAAGAGGCAACGGAGAGTTCAATTCGATAATCGCCAAAGCGTTCGATCAGCGAACACTTTGGCGATTCAGGGATTACCTGAAGGATCAGGCATAGAGCCGCGTGCTCAATTCGCGGCTGGCCACCAGCAATGCCGGGAGGAAGCGGTTTTCCAGCTCCTGCCGGCTGACCCGGCCGGCATGGGTGCCGACGTTCAGAGCCGCCAGCACCTGTCCGGAAGAGTCGCGCACCGGCACCGCCAGTGAGCGCAGGCCGACTTCCAGTTCCTGGTCGATGATCACCCAGCCCTGTCGGCGGATCTCCTCGATGCTGGCGCGCAGCGCCTCGGGGGTGTGCAGGGTGCGGCTGGTCTTCACCTGCAGGTCGGCATGGCTGAGGTAGTCGTCCAGGGCGGCATCGTCCAGCGCCGCCAGCAGGATGCGGCCCATGGACGTGCAGTAGGCCGGCAACCGGCTGCCGACGCTGAGGTCTACCGAGATCAGCCGCTGCGGCGTCGCCGAACGGGCGATGTAGAGAATCTCATCACCCTCCAGGGTGGCCATGGAGAAGGCTTCGTGAAGTTGCTCGCTGAGGCGGTCGAGGATCGGCTGGGCGGTGACCGCCAGCGGGGTCGAGGACAGGTAGGCGTGGCCAAGGGTGAGCACCTTGGGCAGCAGCGAATAGGTGCGCCCGTCGGTGGTGACGTAGCCCAGCTTCATCAGCGTGTGCAGGCAGCGGCGCACGGCAGCGCGGGGGATTTCGGTGCGGTGGCTGATCTGCGCGATGGTCAGGTGGCGCTTGCGCTCCTGGAACGCATGGATCACCGCCAGGCCCCGGGCCAGGGAGGTCATGAAATTGGGATCGCCGGTGAAGGCCTCGATGCGCTTGGCCGGCGACGCGATGATCGGCGGCGCCAGGGTGGACGGGCTGGGGCGGGAATCGTCGTGCATGGGGTAATCCCGGTGGCAAGGGCTGGGCCGATTATCGAACCGAGGTTCGATAATCGCAACAGGCCGCCTCACCACCCCTCGGCAGAGTGTCCGTTACCGCAACAGACCGACGAAGACGCTGATCGTGAGAAACGACAGCACGGTACAGACCACCAGCGCCGCGGCACAGCGGCCCTCCAAACCGTAGCGCTGGCCGAGGATGGGGAAGATGCTCATCATCGGCGCGCAGGCGAACAGGACGGCCGCCGTGCGCAACGCCGGATCGACGGCCGGCAGCAGCGCGAAGCACAGCAACACAGCCAACGGGTGGAGGATCAGCTTGCCCAGGCCGAGCTGCGCCACGTCGGCCAAGAGTCCGCGCGCCCTCAGACCATCCAGGCTGCCACCGATGACGAACAGCGCCACCGGCGCCGAGGCCATCGCCAGCATCTCGACGACCTTCCCCAGCATTGCTGGCAGGCGCACCTCGAACAGCGACAGCAACAGCCCGAGGGAAATGGCCAGGATGATCGGGTGGCGCAGCAGGCGACGGAAGGTCCCGATCAGCGCCCCACGCAGGCCTTCGCCGCTCTGCCGGCCCAGTTCGGCCAGCGCCAGGGCCAGCGGGATCATCAGCAGGTTCTCCACCATCATGCCGAGGGCCAGGGCGACCGCGCCGGTCGGTCCCACCACCATGGCCACGATGGGATATCCAATGAAGCCGCTGTTGGAAACCGACATGCCGAGGGCGTTCAGTGCGCTGCCGCTGAGGCTGTCCTTGCGTATCCGCCGCGAATACAGGAAGCCCAGCCAGAACACCGCCTGCGAAGCCAGGCCATAGGCCAGCAGGTAGGTGCCGTTGAACACCTCGCCCAGCGGCCGCTCGATTAGCGCCTTCAGCACCAGCGCCGGCAGGGCGAAGGTGATGACGAAGGTGCCCATGCCGGCGATCTGCTCGCGGCTCACCAGCCGCGCACGGGACGAGCCGAAGCCGATGGCGATCAGGATGAAGATGGGCGCGGTGATACCCAGGATTTGCAGCATGCGAGGCTCAAGGGTCGGGAGACAGGTTGACCGGCTGAAGCTGGCGCAGCCGGCTGCGGGTACGGGCGTAGTCCTGAGGTGCCTTGCCGGCGCACAGCGTATCGAGGTCCGCCGCACACCCCAGCACCAACCGGACGCCGCTGTCGTAGGCGATGTCGATGAAGCTGAGGAAGCGTTGCTGCACGTCGATGCCCTCGCCGTCCAGCCAGGGCACGGTGCCGATGGCGATGCGGCGGAAGCGCTGGCACAGCCAGAGGAAATCGGCGCTGGAATGCGGCTGGCGGAACAGCGCATCGAACTCCAGCCAGGCGCGGTCATCCTCGCGTGCCATCACCTGCAACGGATGGTAGTTGACCTCCAGGGTGAGATCCCGCTCCGCAGCGGTCGTCAGCTCCAGTTGCCGTCCCGGCCAGTCGTCCCCGGCTGCCAGCGGCCAACCATAGCTGCCCCAGGCTTCCAGCGCGGTGGAACGCTGCCGGTAGTCTTCGCCGCCGTCCACGGAGAGCACGTCGAAGCGCTTTTCGAGCAGGCGGATGGCCGGCTCGAAACGCTCGCGGTAGAGCGGGTTCGGGCACAGCCCGTCGGGGTGGTAGTTGGAAGTGCAGACCAGCCCGACGCCCTCCTCCACTAGCACGGCGAGCAGACGGCCGAGCAGCATGGCGTCGCCGATGTCATGCACGTGGAATTCGTCGAAGCAGAGCAACCGAAGCTCGGCGGCGAGCGCCCTGGCGGCCTTGGTCAGCGGATCGGCCTGGCCGCTGAACGCCAGCATGCGTGCCTGCAACTCCTGCAGGAACGCATGGAAATGCACGCGCCGCTTGGCCTGCACTGGCGCGGCGGCGAAGAAGGCGTCCATCAGGAAGCTCTTGCCGCGCCCCACCCCGCCCCACAGGTAGACCCCGGCGGGTACCCGCCGCAACCAGCCGCGATGACCGGCGAGATGGGACTCCAGCCAACTGCCGAGGTGATCGATGGCAGCCTGTTGCGCACCATCGGCCCGGTAGCCGCGCGCCTCCAGCGCCACTTCGAAGTGCCGCCGGATACGTTGCGGGACGGGTTCGACGAGTCCGTCCCGGCCGGGCTCTTCAGTCCTAGAAGTCAAAGAAGACGGTTTCCCCTTCCCCCTGGATGCGGATATCGAAGCGGTAGGCGGTCTTGCCGTCCGTCTCGCAGCGCCGGGCTACCAGCGTCTCGCGCCGTTGCGGCTGCTCGATCAGGTTGAGCACCGGATCGGCGGCGTTGGCCGTGGCCTCATCGTCGAAATAGATCCGCGTCTGCAAGTGAATGTTGATGCCCCGGGCGAACAGCGCCACGTTGATGTGCGGCGCCATGGGAACACCGGCGGCGTTGTTCGCCACGCCCGGCTTCACCGTGTGCAACGTCCACTCGCCGGCATCGAAGGTGGTGGCGGTGCGGCCGAAGCAGTTGAACGGCTTTTCCAGGTCGTAGGCCTCTTCGTAGCGGCCCAGGTGATCGGCCTGCCAGAACTCGAGGAAGGAGTCGCGCACCAGGTGGCCATTGCCGTCGAACACCTGGCCGATGAGCAGGATGTGCTCGCCCGGAGCGTCCGCCTTGGCCATGCGGTTCCAGATTTCCTGGTCGCGGGTCGGGTTGCCGGCAGCGGCCAGGGCCAGGCCGATGTGCACGTAGGGGCCGGCGGTCTGCGAGGGGGTTTCCGGCAGCAGGTCGAAGTTCATGGTCGGCACCTCACTGGTTCTCGAAGAAGGTCTTGCGCTGGCCGCGCAGCACGATGTCGAAGCGGTAGGCCAGGCAGTCCATCGGGTTGGCCATGCTCATGTCCAGGCGGGCGATCAGCGTCTGCACCGCATCCGGGTTGGCGATGGACTTGACGATGGGACACTTCGGAATCAACGGATCCCCTTCGAAGTAGAGCTGGGTGATCAGCCGCGTCGAGATCGACGGACCGGTAATGGAAAAGTGGATGTGCGCCGGCCGCCAGTCGTTCGGACCGTTGCGCCAGGGGTACGGGCCCGGCTTGATGGTGCGGAAGTAATAGTTGCCGTCGCCATCGGTCAGGGTGCGACCGACACCGCCGAAATTCGGGTCGAGCGGTGCCAGATAGCGGTCGTTCTTGTGCCGGTAGCGTCCGCCGGCATTGGCCTGCCACATCTCTACCAAGGTATGCGGGATCGGCTTGCCATACTGGTCCATCACCTTGCCGGAGACAATGATCCGCTCGCCCACCGGCAGGCCGCCGTTGTTGAAGTTGAGCAGCAGGTCGTTGTCGTGGCGGCCCATTTTCAGGTGGGAGAAATCCGGCCCGCTGGTTTCGGAAATCGACTGCGGGATGCTCACCAGCGCCTGGCGCGGCGAGCGGGCGATGGAGGTCTTGTAGTCGGGAGTGAAGGCCTTCGGATGCCAGTTGCGGTCGCGAATGGCGAAACGACGGTTGTCCTCGGCAGGCATGGCGCGCTCCTGTTATGGCTATTGTGGAGTCGCCCCGCGGTGCGGACACCTCGGGGAAGTGAGCGCAGTCTCGGCCAAAGCCACCCCGGTGAACATTGAAAAGACGCCGCCAATTCATAACCAATTGGTTATGGGAAGACGCTCTCACGGTAGGCCTGCGCCACCTCGCGCAGCACCCCGCAGAAGCCCTCGGCAGCCAGCGACAGGCCCAGCGCGCCGTTGCGGCAGATGCCCACCGAACCGCCTGGCTCCTGCACACCCAACTGCAACTCGACCAGCTCACCGCGCTGCACGTCCAGGCAGACCGCGTCTTGCGGCGCCACCCATAGCGCATCGCTGGTTTGCACGTAACGTCGGCTGAGCGCCGGCGACAGGGTCTCCAGGCGCTGCCGCGACGGGGTCACGCCGCATTGCACGAACAGGCTGTCGGCATGCTTGCGGATGGTGGTGCCGACGGTCGGCAATACCAGCGGGTAATCGCCGAGCCTGCCCAGCGCGGCGCTGCCCGCAGCCAGCAGCGGATGGCCGGGACGCACCACCAGGGTCATGGACTCGCTGTACAGGTGCTCGAAGGTCAGGCCCTGGATATCCGGGCTGTCGGTCATGCGGCCGATCACCAGGTCCAGCTCGCCGACGCGCAACTGGCCGAGCAGATAGGCGCCCGGCCCGGTGGCGACGCTGACCACCAGTGCCGCATGGCGCTCGTGCAGGCGCCGCACCACCTCGGGAATCAGCAGGCTCTCGACGGTGGACAGCACGCCGACGCGCACCTGCCCGGCCTCGTGTTCGCCACTGCGCAGGCTGTCGACCCCATCGCGCAGCGCCTGCACGCAGGGCCCGGCGTAGCGCATGAAGGCGACACCCGAGGCGGTCAGGCTGACGCCTTGCTTGCCGCGCTCGAACAGACTGGCGTCGAGAATTTCCTCCAGCTCCTTGAGCGTCTTGGAGATTGCCGGCTGGCTCACGGCCAGCACATCGGCGGCCTTGGCGAAACTGCGCTGACGGGCGATCTCGAGAAAGCACAGCAGGTGGCGGAATTTGATACGGGTGTCGATGTTCATCGCTGGCTCCGGAAATCCTTGGGTGACACGCCCGTCCAGCGCCTGAAGGAACGGGAGAAATAGGCCGCCTCGGAGAAGCCGAGGCTGTCGGCGACCTGGGCGATGGTCATCGAGGTGTAGACCAGGTTGCGCTTGGCCTCCAGCAGCAGGCGCTGGTGGAGCAGCTGCAAGCCCGACTGCCCGGCCAGGCGCCGGCACAGGCTGTTGAGGTGCGCCACGCTCAGCCCCAGCTGCGAGGCGTACCAGTCCAGCGGGCGATGCTCGCGGTAGTGCTGCTCGACCAGCGCCTGGAAGCGCCGCAGATGAGTCCGGCCGCGATCGCTGAGCAGCGCCTGGGCACGCTCGTCGGCCAGCGCCTGGCGCGCCAGCCAGACCAGCAGCGCGCTGATCAGCGACTGCAGCATCAGCTCGCGCCCCGGCTCGTGACGGCCGTACTCGTGCGCCAGGGTCTCGAACAATACGTCCAGGCGCCCGCGATGATCGTCGGCCGGATAGCAGGCGGCGCGGCTCAAGGGCTGCTGCTCCAGCGCCGCACCGAGGTGTTCGACCAGCGGCTGCGCCAGGGTCAGCACATGGCCCTGGATATCCTCGGAAAAGCGAAAGGCGTGCACGCACAGCGCCGGCACCAGTTGCACCGCCGAGCGCTCGAGCACCCGCCGCTGGCCGTCGATCTCCACCTCGGCACGCCCGCTCTGGATATACAGCACCTGCAGCAGATCGCCGTGCAAATGGGCGCGGATTTCCCAGCCGTGCAGGCGACTGCGCTCGGCGATCAATTCGCAATGGATCAGGTCCGGCGTCGGCCATGCCCGCTGCTCGCCGTAGAGTTTGAACACCGGAATCTGACCAGGCATGGTAATCCTCGAAAAGTCCAACCAATGCAGCAGATATTGCCTTCAAGCAGCGCGCAGGTACATAAAAAATACAGGTTCAGCCGCCTTGCACGGGGCAGCCACAACCAGGACAACAACAATGAAAACCCAAGTCGCCATCATCGGGGCCGGCCCTTCCGGCCTGCTGCTCGGCCAGCTGCTGCACAAGGCCGGCATCGACAACGTCATCATCGAACGCCAGAGCCCGGACTACGTGCTCGGCCGCATCCGCGCCGGGGTGCTCGAACAGGGCATGGTCGACCTGCTGCGCGAGGCCGGCGTCGGCCAGCGGATGGACCGCGAAGGGCTGGTCCACGACGGCTTCGAGCTGGCCTTCGACGGCCGCCTGGAGCGCATCGACCTGCGCACGCTGACCGGCGGCAAGACCGTCATGGTTTACGGCCAGACCGAGGTCACCCGCGACCTGATGGAGGCCCGCGCGGCCAGCGGCGCGCCCTGCTTCTACGAGGCCAGCGAGGTCGAACTGCACGAGCTCAAGGGCGAGAACCCCCATGTCACCTTCCTCCACCAGGGCCAGCGGATGCGCCTGGACTGCCAGCAGATCGCCGGTTGCGACGGCTTCCACGGCGTGTCGCGCAAGTCCATCCCGGCCGGGGTGCTCAGCGAATTCGAGCGGGTCTACCCGTTCGGCTGGCTCGGCGTGCTGGCCGATACGCCGCCGGTCAACGACGAGCTGATCTACGCCAACCACGAGCGCGGCTTCGCCCTGTGCAGCATGCGCTCGCCGACGCGCACCCGCTATTACGTGCAGGTCGGGGCCGAGGAAAAGGTCGAGGACTGGTCGGACGAGCGCTTCTGGGACGAACTCAAGCGCCGCCTGCCCGAGCAGACAGCCGCCAAGCTGGTGACCGGCCCGTCCATCGAGAAGAGCATCGCGCCGCTGCGCAGCTTCGTGGTCGAGCCGATGCAGTACGGCCACCTGTTCCTGGTCGGCGACGCCGCGCATATCGTTCCGCCGACCGGCGCCAAGGGCCTGAACCTGGCCGCCAGCGACGTCAGCACGCTGTATCGCATCCTGCTCAAGGTGCATCAGGAAGGCCGTAACGACCTGCTGGAAAAGTATTCGTCGATCTGCCTGCGGCGAATCTGGAAGGCCGAGCGCTTCTCCTGGTGGATGACCTCGATGCTGCACCGCTTCCCCGACACCGACGCCTTCAGCCAGCGCATGCAGCAGACCGAGCTGGACTACTACGTCGGCTCCGAGGCCGGGCGCCGCACCATTGCGGAGAACTACGTCGGCCTGCCTTACGAGGCGGTGGAATAACGGCCCTGCCCCGGCGCGGCAAGGCGCCGGGGCAGATCGCAGAGCGGGCGGCGTGGCGGATCAGCGCGCCTCCCGACGCAACAGGCCGGGGGCGCTACCCTGGTAGGCGGCGTCGATCAGCGCGGCGCGCTGCGCCAGCACCGCGCGCTGGTTGAGCGAGCCCTTGTCGGTGATTTCCCCCAGCTCCAGCGACGGCGGCTGCGCCATCAGCAGCAGCCACTGGATGCGCGAGGCGCTGCCGGTGGCATCGCGGTTGAAACGCGCCAGCCACTGGCTGAACCAGGCCCGCACCGGCTCGCTAGCCAGCACAGCCTCATCCTCGACGTCGTCGGCCATGCCGGCCAATACCCGGCACTGATCGAGACGGGGGAAGACCAGCAGGCCGAGTTCCTCGCGGTCCGGCGCCGCCACCACCACGTCCTGCACCAGCGGCGCGCCTTCGAGCACGGCGCGGGTGCGCATCGGCCCGACGCTGACGAATACCCCGGAGGACAGCTTGAAGTCTTCGGCGATGCGGCCGTCGAACATCAGCCCCACCTCGGGCGCCTGCGGGTCGGCCAGCTTCAGCGCGTCGCCGGAGCAGTAATAGCCTTCCTCGTCGAACACCTTGGCGTTCTGCTCGGGCGCGCGCCAGTAGCCGGCCATGATGTGCGGGCCGCGGAAGCGCCCTTCCAGCTTGCCGTCGACCGGTACCAGTTTGACCTCGCAACCCGGTGCCGGCAGTCCGACATAGCCGGCCACGGATAGCGGCCCGGTGGTGAAGGTGCACGACGGCGAGGCCTCGGTCATGCCCAGGCCCGCCATCATGCGGATGCGCTCGCCGCAATGGGCCTCGGCGACGCGGTCGAGGCGGTCCCAGATCGCCTGGGACAGGCCGGCGGCGGCGAAGAAGAACAGCTTCATGCGGGCGAAGAACGACTCGCGCAGCTCGGCGTCCCGCTCCAGCGCGCCGACCAGTTCCTCCCAGCCCTTGGGCACCGTCAGGTAGGCGGTGGGGGAAATCTCCTTGAGGTTGCGCAGCGTCTCGGCGAAGCCCTGGGCGGTGGGCTTGCCCGCGTCCAGGTAGAAGCTGCCGCCGTTGTACAGGGTGATGCCGACGTTGTGGCTGCCGCCGAAAGTGTGGTTCCACGGCAGCCAATCGACCAGCACCGGCGGCTCCTCGCCGAGCACCGGGAAGGTCTGCAGCAGCATCTGCTGGTTGGCGCAGAGCATCTGCTGGGTGGTCGGCACCGCCTTCGGCAGGCTGGTGGAGCCGGAGGTGAAGAGGAACTTGGCCAGGGTCTGCGGCCCGCTGGCGGCGAAGGCCCGCTGCGCCGGCGCGGTGTCGATGGGCTGCAGCAGATCGGCGAAGGTCAGGCTCTGCCGCCCGGCCAGCGCGCCCTCGGTGAAGATCGCCGGCACGCTGGCCGGCAGCAGGCCGTCGATGGCCCGCGCATAGCCCTGCACCTGGCTGGCGAACACCAGACCGGGCTGCAACAGCTCGACGATGTGGCGCAGCTTGCCGAGGTCCTGCGACAGCAGCGAATAGGCCGGCGACACCGGGCAGTACGGCACGCCGACGTACATCGCGGCGAAGGCCAACTGGATATGCTCCAGATCGTTGCCGGAGAGAATCAGCAGCGGGCGCTGCGGCGACAATCCGAACGGCAGCAGGTGCGCGCCGATCACGCGCACGTTGGCGAGCATCTGCGCGTAGCTGATGCGGCGCCAGCTGCCGTCCGCCTCGCGCGCCGCCATGCAGGTGCGCTCGGGGGCCTGCCGCGCCCAGTATTCCAGGCGTTCGAGCAGGTGCCGGGCCGGCGTCTGCAGCGGCTCGCAGGAACGCAGGCGCAGCACACCGTCTGCGTCGCGACTGAATTCGACCGGCGCGCGGCTGATCGATACGGGGCGGTAGACCGGCTCGGCTCCCGGCGCCTTGATAGAAGCGGAACTCACGATGCACGTCCTCTTTTAGCCTGGAGCCCTGCGCAAGCGGCGCGTGGCGTCCTGATTGTTATTGTCGAGCGAGGATCCGCGGCCCTCTGGTGTCGCGACATACAGCAAATGTCGGACAACTGTAGGGTGGATGACGCTCTTTTCATCCACCGTTGCGGCGCCCTTCTGGTGGATCGATGAAGCGTGATCCACCCTACGATGCTAGGCCGTGCGCAACGCCAGCAGCATGGTGCGCACGGGGCCAGCCGGCGGGACTGCTCACTAAATCGGGTAATGCCGCGGCGCGTTCTGCACCGTCACCCAGCGTAACTGGGTGAAGGCCTCCACCGCCGCCTGGCCGCCGAAGCTGCCGTAGCCGCTGGCCTTGACCCCGCCGAAGGGCATCTGCGCCTCGTCGTGCACCGTCGGCCCGTTGATGTGGCAGATGCCCGATTCGATGCGCTGCGCCAGTTGCAGGGCGCGCGACACGTCGCGGCTGAAGATCGCCGCCGACAGGCCGAACTCGGAATCGTTGGCCAGCGCCAGCAGTTCCTCGTCGCCATCGCCCCTGAGCACCACGGCCACCGGGCCGAAGGACTCCTCGCGATACAGGCGCATGTCGGCAGTGACCCCATCGAGCAGCGTGGCCTGCATGATGCTGCCGTCCAGACCACCACCGGCGAGCAGGCGCGCACCCTTGCTCAATGCATCGTCGACCAGCGCCTGGATGCGCTGGCCAGCGGCGGCGCCGATCAGCGAACCGAGCGGCGCGGCGCCGCTTTGCGGGTCCGCCGCGCGCAGGCTGGCGACCTTCTGCGCCAGCTTGTCGACGAAGGCATCGGCCACCTTGGCGTCGACGATCAGCCGCTCGGTGGACATGCAGATCTGCCCCTGGTTGAAGTAGGCGCCGAACGCGGCGGCGGCCACCGCGGCGTCCAGCTCGGCATCGTCGAGCACCAGCAGCGGCGCCTTGCCGCCCAGCTCCAGCACCGCCGGTTTCAGGTGCCGCGCCGCCAGTTCGCCGATGATCCGCCCGACATGGGTGGAACCGGTGAAGTTGACCCGGCGCACCGCCGGATTGGCGATCAGCCGTTCGACGAGGGCCGGGGCATCCTCGGGGGCGTTGCTGATCACGTTGACCACGCCATCGCCGAGGCCGGCTTCCTGCAGCACCTGGCCGATCAGCCGGTGCGCCGCCGGACTCAGCTCCGAGGCCTTGAGCACCACGGTATTGCCGCAGGCCAGCGGCATGGCCACGGCGCGCGTGCCGAGGATCACCGGGGCGTTCCACGGCGCGATGCCGAGCACCACGCCACAGGGCTGACGCAGGGCCATGGCGAAGCTGCCGGGCACGTCGGAGGGAATCACTTCGCCCTTGATCTGCGTGGTCATGCTCGCCGCCTCGCGCAGCATGGCGGCGGCCAGATGCACGTTGAAGCCGTACCAGGCACCGGTGGCGCCGGTCTCGCCGGCCACGGCGATGAAGTCGCCGGTACGGTCTTCCAGCAACTCGGCGGCCTTGAGCAGGCGCGCACGGCGCTCGCCCGGCCCCAGCGCCGCCCACTGTGGAAACGCGGCCTGGGCGGCCGCCACGGCGGCGTCGGCATCGGCCAGGGTGGCGGCGGCGACGCGCGACACCGGCTGGCCGGTCACCGGATGGCAGCGCTCGAACGTCCGGCCATCGGCCGCGGCGACCGACTTGCCGGCGATCAGCAAAGGCACCTCGTACATGGGGCAATTCCTCTTATTGTGCTTGTTCTGGAAACGCGCTCGACGCCCCCATCAGGTGTAGGGTGCGCCATGCGCACCACTGGCAACCCGATGCTTGGTGCGCATGGCGCACCCTACGGGCCGGCACGCTTCAGCGCTTGTAGGCCTGCAAGCCGGGCTTGATGCTCTTGTCGTCGAGGAACTGCTTCATGCCCTGCTCGCGGCCGCCTTCCTTGTCCAGCAGGCGCGACTGGTCGAGCTTGGCGTACAGGTAGTCCTCGTTCTGCTCCCAGGTCAGTTCGCGACAGCGCTTGAAGCCGATCTTGGCCGCACGCATCACCACCGGGTTCTTCTCCAGCAGGTTGCGCGCCAGTTCGATGGTGGTCTCGCGCAGTTGCGCCAGCGGCACGCTCTCGTTGACCAGGCCCATCTCGGCGGCCTTCTGCCCGCCGAAGGTCTTGCCGGTCATGATGTAGTACAGCGACTGGCGATGGCCCACGGTGTCGGCCATGGCCTTGCTCACCAGGTTGCCCGGCGGGATGCCCCAGTTGATCTCGGACAGGCCGAAGGTCGCCTCGTCGGCGCAGATGGCCAGGTCGCAGGCCACCAGCGGGCTGAAGCCGCCACCGAAGCACCAGCCGTTGACCATGGCGATGGTCGGCTTGGCGTACATGCGCAGCAGCTTCCACTGCCAGGTCGAGGCCTCGCGGCGAATCTTCTCCTGGAGGATTTCCGGGCCGGCGTCGACCTCGCGGAAGTATTCCTTCAGGTCCATCCCGGCGGTCCAGGACTCGCCGGCGCCGGTCAGCACCAGCACGCCGACCTCGGCATCCTGCTCCAGGGTTTCCAGCACCTCGACCATCTCGCGGTTGAGGGTCGGGCTCATGGCGTTGCGCTTTTCCGGACGGTTGAGGATGACCCAGCCGATGCCCTCCTCCACTTCGACCTTCACGGTTTGCCAGCGCGCTTCGTACTTGCTCATGTTCGTGTCCTGCATGTGTTGGGTAGATGTGCTCAAGGTAGGTCGTGCATTTAGTTATGTCAATTAACTAATATGGCAAAGATGTTCGGTTACCGCACCGTATTAAAGGTGCTTAACAAATAGGTAATTAGTCGAGATAACGACCGTAGGGTGCGCCATGCGCACCGGGGCTGCCTCGTTGCCACGGACCGGATCCGGCGCTGCTGATGGTGCGCGCGGCGCCCCCACGGAGACGGCGTCGTGACAAACGCCAACCGACGCCCCGAACCTTGGCCCGAGGCGCCGACGCGCCTTACTTGCCGGTACGGATGCTGTTCCAGGTGCGCATGCGCACGCGCTCCACCTTCAGCGGCAAGGCCTTGAGGGCGAACAGGCTGTCCATCTGCTCGGCGGGGATATACATCTTGGGGTTGTCGCGCACGCTCGGATCGACCAGCGCGGTGGCGTCCTTGTTGGCGTTGGGGTAGCCGAGAGCGGTACTGATCTTGGCGATCACCTCCGGGCGCATCAGGTAGTCGATGAAGGCGTGCGCCTCGTCGAGGTTGCCGGCGCCCTTGGGGATCACCATCACGTCGGACCACAGCGGCGCGCCTTCCTTGGGCAGGATCATGTCGATGCGCACGCCCTTGCCCGCAGCCACCGCCATCTTCCGCGCCAGCTCGACGCCGCCCGACCAGCCGACGGCGATGCAGATCTCGCCGTTGGCCAGGTCGTAGCCGTAGCGCGAGGAGTTGAAGTAGGTGATGTGCGGGCGGATGCTCATCATCAGCTCCTGCGCCTTGCGGTAGTCGCCGGGGTCCTGCGAGTGCGGCGACAGGCCCAGATGATGTAGGGCGATGGGCAGGATCTCGCTCGGCGAATCGAGGAAGCCGACACCGCAGGAGGCCAGCTTCGACAGGTACTCGGGGTTGAAGATCAGGTCCCAGCTGTCCAGCGGTACGTCCGGCCCCAGCGCAGCGCGCACCTTGTCGACGTTGTAGCCGATCAGGGTGGTGCCCCACATGTAGGGCACGGCGTACTGGTTGCCGACGTCGCCGGTCTTCTCCAGCTCGGCCATGAACGACTCGTCCAGGCGCTGCCAGTTGCTCAGCTTGCTGCGGTCGATCTTCTCGAAGGTGCCGGCGGCGATGAAGGTCGCCAGCGAGGAGCTGCTGGGAAAGGCCACGTCGTAGCCGGAATTGCCGGTGAGCAGCTTGGACTCCAGGGTCTCGGCGCTGTCGAACACGTCGTAGATCGGACGAATGCCGGTGTCGGCCTCGAAGTCCTTGAGAACCTCGCCCGGCAGGTACTCGATCCAGTTGTAGACCCGCACGCTGCGCTGTTCGGCCAGCGCCGGCAGGCTGATCAGGGTTGCCGCCAGCAGGGCCAGCGCGCCACGTTTGCACATCTTCATTTTCGACTCCCTACGCGGCCGCTCGGCCGCGTGCCAGATCAATAGCGATAAGTGACGTACAGCTGCAATGCGGAGAAATCCCGGTCGTTGCCGAAGAACTCCTTGGCGGCGGATTTGGCCTTGACCCAGTTGTAGGAAAGCGAGGTGGACAGGCTGGCGCTGGGGCTCCAGTCGACGAACAGCGCATGCTCGTCGGCGAAGCGCGTGCTGCTCAGCGGCGCGCCGAACAGATTCTGCTCGTCCAGGGAGAAGCGGTGATAGAGGGTGCCCAGCGTGACGCCCGGCGCGACCTCGGACTTCAGCGACCAAGTGTGGACCTTCTGATTGCTGTTGTTGAGCAGGTAGTTGCCGGTGATGTCGCCGATCAGCCAGGTGCCCCAGTCGATATAGCCCTTGCTCAGCGCGTCCCAGGCCTTCTGCCGGTTGTCGCCCAGATCGTCGTCGCCGGAGAAGTAGGCGTAGCGATAGCCCAGCCGCGGTTGCAACGGCAGCTGACTGAAGCGGTACTCGCCGCCCAGGTACCAGGCCTTGGCGTCGAACTCGGTGCCCTCGCCGCTGCCGCGCTGCACGGCGTACTCGCCGTTCAGGGTCAGATCGCTGAGGCCCGGCAGCACGACGTTGAGGGCGCGCAGGTTGTAGACCTTCATGCCCTCGCGCGGCGCCGCCAGGTTGGACGAACGCTCCTCGGAGTCGAGCTTCATCGCCATGGCGCCGAGCGTGGCCAGTTCGCCGAGCTGGTAGTCGGCGTTGAGGCCGCTCATGCGGTAGTCGCCGAGATGATCGTCGCTGCGCAGGGTGAACGCCTGCGCCGACAGCGCTTCGCCGCTCCAACCCAGCACGGCGCTGTCGCGGAAGGCGGTGCGCGGGCCCAGCCAATAGGCGCCGTCGTTATGCATGTCGAGGTTGCCATCCATGACGATGAAACCCTGGCCGATCATGTAGTCCTGGCGACCGGCGGTGAAGCGCCATTGCCCGGCGCGGAAACCGGCGTAGGCCTCCTCGACGCTGGTCCGGCCATCGGAACTGCGGGTGAAGCCGCCGGCATCGCCGTCGCCGAAGGTGCTGGCGCCGACCACCGAGCCGCCGGCCAGCAGATCGAAATCGGGGCCCAGGTGGTATTGCAAGGTGAGCGCCGGCTTGATCGCCAGCTCCTGCCAGTTGGCGTGCTTGTCGCCGATCTCGCCGGTGCGGGTATCGAGCCGACCGAGACCGAAGTTGCTGTTGCGCGAGAACAGGGCAGCGGCGGAGGCGGTCAGGCTGACCTCGCCTTCGAGTCCGCCGGACTCGAAGCTGTAGCCGGCCATGGCGCTGGCACTGCTCAGCAGCGCCACGGCGAGCAGCGTGGGCGTGAAGGGTAGGCGAATCATGAAATGCTCCTGGGTAAGTTGTTGTTGTGTCACAGGGCAGTTGCAAAGCAGCTCGGCAAGCAGCCGGCTGCAAACCGGCAGGCCCGCCAGCGCGGGCCGCCAGATCTTTCTTGTTCCTTGGGGGGTCTGGCTCAGTCGCGTAGATGAGCGGCCAGCGTGCGCAGCGCGCGCACGTTATCGACGTCGAAGATGCCTACCGCCTCGGGCAGCGAGGACTGCTTGACGATCACCACGTCGGCCTCGAAGTCGACGAACAGGTACTGGCCATGGATGCCGCCGGCGGCGATGGCGCGGCTGTGGTCGTTGAACACGTACCACTGGCTGCGGTAGGACGCGCCGGGCATCCACTGGGCGAATTCCTCGTCCTGGGCGTAGATCCGCGGGTCGCTGCCGGCGACGATGGCATCGATGGCGCGCGCATCGATCAGGGTCTGGCCCTGATGCTGACCACGGCCTGCCAGCAGCAGGCCGAAGCGCGCCATGTCGCGCAGCGTCGCGTTGAAACCGGCGCCGGAGACGCCACGGCCCCAGGGGTCGGCCATGAAGTAGCCGTCGCGCTGGCAGCCGATCGCCGTCCAGATCCGCGCCAACAGTTCATGGCAGGCTTCACCGCAGGCCCGCTCCATCACCCAGGCCAGCGCCTCGGTGGTGGCGGTGACGTAATGGAACAGTCCACCATGTTCGCCGCGTTTGCGCAGCGACGGCAGGAACTGGTAGAGCGAGGCGTACCGGGCGTACGCGGCCGGCGCCGGCTGGAAGCCGCAGGCGTAGCCGAACTGCGAGCTTTCCGAAGCCGGGTCGTCGTAGCGCTCGGTGTAATCGATGCCCACCGCCATATCCAGCAGCTGGCGCACGCTGGCATCGAAGTAGGCGCTGCCGGCGAACTCCGGCACGTAGTCGCCGGCCAGGCGCTCGGGATCGAGCCTGCCCTCGCAGATCAACTGCTCGGCGAGGGTGCCGATCAGCGACTTGGTCACCGAGAACATGACGTGGCGGTCGTTGGCGCCGTGACCGTTGAAGTAGCGCTCGTACACCACCCGCCCCGCCTTGAGCACGATAAAGCCGTCGGCATGGCTGGCCAGCAGGTGCTCGTCGAGGCGCACGTTCAACCCGCACTCGCTGGTGAAGCTGAAGCCATCGAGATCCAGCCGCGCCTCGGGCAGCGGCTGCATGGCCTGACCGCAGGGCACGCTGATGCTGGGACGCAGGCGGCCCAGGTGGCGGAAGCCCCACTTGTTGAAGGGCGGGCTCATCCAGTTGTGCCAGGTCACCAGATGCTCGGCCGCGGGCGGAAAGCCGGTCATCAAGCGCTGCGGCTCCCGGGCCTGGAGCAGGGCCTCATGGGCATCGGCGTACAGACGCGCCAGCTGGTTGGGGATGGAAGGGTTTGTGGAGGCAGCCATGGAAGCTCTGTCCTTTGTTCTGCGAATGCTCTGCGCGCGGCAGATGTGACAGAATAATTGCTCCAATAAAAAACTTTAGTCAATAAAATATTTTCACCTGAAAACGAACATCCGTTATGCTCGCCGCCAGCGATAGGGATAAGGAGTGGGACTGTGAGCGGTCTGCGCGAACATCAGAAAGCCATGCGCCGCAAGGCGATCAGCGAGGCGGGTGTGGCCCTGTTCGAGCGGCAGGGGTTCGACAACACCACCATCGAGCAGATCGCCAGGGAGGCGGGCGTTTCCGCGCCAACGGTGTTCAAGTACTTCGGCTCGAAGCAGGAAATCATCCTGGAGATGCTGCAGAAGGCCGACGAAACGGCGCTGCAGGAGGCCCGCGCACACATGGCCGAGCTGGACGACCCGCTCGACGCGCTGTGCTATCTGGAGCAGGTGCTGGTGGACCATGCCCTGAGCATGCTGCCCGCGCCGATCTGGCGCGAACTGCTGCTGCACGTGCTCGGCGGCGACCAGAGCGAGCTGCCGGAAAAGTACAAGCGTCTCAACGAAAGCCTGCAGCACGCCATCGCCAGCCTGCTGCGCGACCTGCAGCAGCGCGGCAAGCTGCGCGCGGACCTGGACGTGGAACTGGCCGCCTTCCTGCTCAACGACTACTCGCACCTGCAGATCCTGCGCCTGGTCAGCAGCGAGCCGATGGACCTCGAACAGCACCGCCGCCAGGTACGCCAGACCAGCGGGCTGATCCTGCAGGGCATGATCGCTCGCTAGCCGGCGGCTACGGAAAGTCTGAAAAAGCTATCTACCGTCACTCCCACCAGTTCATCTGTTAGAAAAATTTTGAATTATCACTGCATCAGAATTCTGATCGTTAGCATCGATTGAGTAGCAAAAGCTTATCGACTGATCACCGCTGAACTCTGGGTACAAGGTAGGTCTTAGCAGCCTAGTTTTGTTGTCATTAAATGAAGTTCTCTGTTGCCCATCTGGATTTCTCCTAACCGCATAACAGTATCGCTTATTGGGATCTTGACTGTCACTCATTGATAAAGATGCAACCATTGCCTCCTCAATTTGTGGCGGTTTACCCAAAGTTACTTGAGCTGGAATAAATTGAGCAAAGTACTCATTAAACTGACTCAATAAATCCCCAAGGTTTTCACCATACTCTATATTGAAAAACGCTCTTAAAAGTTTAGCCTCGACAAGGAACCCATTTGCGTTTACAGCTAAAACCAGTCGCTCACTAACATTTTCACTTTTCAATATCTCTACTTTCATCAGAGCGTATTTCGGTTTTTTCTCTCCATCTCCGTACAATTTAGCCAACACAATGTAATCACGGCCTTTGTAATTGAAAGGGAATGCGTCTATGACCCAACCCTTTGCAATCATATCCGCTTTTAATAACTTGAAATTCTCAAATACACTCATTTTTACCCTTGATATTCAGTATTTTGCTTAGAACTATTTTGTTGATTCGAATGCAACCGCGCTGACGATGGGATCGAAAAGTTATTGCTCACTACTTGTGGGGAGAGTCCATATACCAGTTGTTATGCATTGAGCAACTCGGAATCAAACCATACATCTTCAAAATCATTGCCGTCGATAAGAAAGCGGTAGCCGGCAGGTAGATCAAGGTAGCTTGCCACCTCTGGAAGGTAGCTGCCGATGTGCTCTATATGCAACGGAGAGAAGAAATCGACAGCGTCGGACAGCTCTGTGCCACACCAGATGTACCAGCCATTAGTACCCTTTTCTGGTTTATGCCTAAGCCCGTTAATGGGTAACTGCCCAATTGTGCTTAAGGCGATTCCAAGTTTTGACCCGCTCTCGGGTTTCTGAGGGGTAACATTCTTCCATTCGCAGATGGTCTGTTCCTTCAGGATTTTCACGGTTTTACTCCGAAGGTGCATAACGCTTTTGTAAAAGGCGTGACGTCAGGAGCGTCCTTTTAACAAACTTGTTAGATTTCCAATCTCTGACTTAGACAATGACTCAAGACGCTGAATAAGCATTCTTTCTTGCTTTTTATCATCACTGTCACCCTCGGGATCAAATGATAGAAGCAAGTCTGTAAATCCCAAATTTCTAATTTCTATCTGATTAGCATTGCTTGATAAAAAGCCTGGAACTTCGGTTCTATATGGGTCGCAGACTATTAACTTTGTACCTGGTATCTTCAACCAATCACAAAAGACCACATTTACATGCTCATCTCCGAAACCATAGCCAATGACAACAAGTTCACGAGCAGACATAATTCTAGTTTTAAATTCTTCAAATAACTCCCTAGGTGCAATCTGTTCAAATTTATCTGAAAACTTGTGTCCACCTGAAAGTAAAGATCGCCTTAGAAATTGCAGTTCACCGGAATCATCATTAACAAAAAGCTCATTAACCCCTCGAACGCCCGACTTTCGGCATTCCTCCAAGCTAAGTCTTTCGATATTTCTAACCGCCCTAACGTAAGACCCAAACTCACTGCCTCCGACAGACTTCAGGTATTTACCTTTATCTTCTATTGCAAAAATATCAAAAGATCCGTGTAGCTTGACAAGATTAACGCCAGACTCATTTTGATCAAAGAAATCTAAGCGGTGCTGCTGAAGCTCCTCTTTCGTAACAACTTTGAAAGAGCCCAATCGACTATATCCATGTTCACGATCAGCATAAAAACCATCTTTCAACGGAATTTTATAAAATGCACATAGCTCCTCTACGATTAAGTCATGATTCAGTGAATAGATATCTAAACAGCCAAATTTTTTGATGATCGCTTTCAGACCAAAATAGTGATCAAATCTCAACTGCATTCTAGGATTGCATTTCTCTTGCAGCTCCAAGAGCAATAACTGGATGCATTCTGTGGTTTGCTTAATTAGCCCACCAACAATTTCGCGCTCTTTTCCAACCGAAGATAGGCTCCATTTCTCTAGCTCGCTTACCATTTGCTCATAGTGCATATCCGTATTATTTATGATTACTACAAATCGCTCTTTAATTTCGTCATTGCCTGAAAAATTGAATAGCTGTGTATCAATCCTCTTTAAAACATTCTCCCTAAATGTGGCTGTAAATGGCCAGACAAGCGGCATCCCACACTCTACTGACGCTCCTGCACCTAGAAAAAATGCCAACACTCGATATGTACTCCTTGAAAATCTAACGCTGCGCTCTGCGGCAAATTTGTAGCGCAGCGAAAAATTTGTCCGACAGCAGCGCCTTGTTAGCAATGTTACTCAGCGCAGTATATTATTGGCCTTGCGTTCATATCTTTGACCGCATGCGCGAAGGAGGAAATAATCCATAATAGCTGGATAATATTTCCTCTCACAGGCTTTCCTTCTTTTATTTTATTAAATTCCTCTGTAACACCTGAAATCGAAAGAAACGAACAGCATAAGACGCAGCTACGATTGAGTTTGTAATCCTTAAGCAAGTTCGCCAGATACCCCTCTAAATCATCGATATCACCCTTTCGTATCCTCGGTATTTTTGTCTGAACACCTTTTACTGACTTGTAATGCTTCTTAAATGTTTTATCTAATTTCGACAGCATAGCACTTGCATCAAAATACATGTTTCCAAGATTCTTAATCCCTTGACCTACGACATCATGCAAGTTGCTAGCTGATGTGCTGGGATCACCATATTTCGAGTGAATAAAGCATATGTTTGAGTTCTCCTTATTAAAGGTAATATGGTCAGCCCACTCATCACCTAAATCGTCACAGAATATATAATCATCTTCAGCATGTATTTTTTCAACGGCATCAAACATCGAATCGTCTGTGAAATTTTCGCTTTCTACAGTAAAACTGCCTTTTTCCGATTTGACGTCAGGCATTAGCCCTATTGGTTGAAAAATCTCGAGGATATTGTCGATCTCGGAAACTCCAGAAGAATCTTCGAAGCACGCACCCATAAAGTACATGTATTTGGGATCGTCAAAAGTAACACTATAGAACCCATGCTTAACAATATACTTTTGAAGGGTTATTAACTTCCCGTTTTCATGCACACGGAACCTTGCAAGATATTTTGAATATAAAGTCAGGCTTTTCTTGTTGGCTCGAATCCGAGAACCGTCATTAACACCGATGACGTTCAAATCTGAATCTATCTCGTATACTTTCTCTAGTGCAGACTCTAGGATTTTGTAGACGCGACTGGAAACGCTGATGACCTTGCCCTTCTTTGTTTTATATTTTACTTGGACACCGTCCTTCCTCAGACGATCAAACAAGGAGGAACTTTCTAGAAGGATGGCATTAGGCGAGCAACTCGCTAAGACTTCATTTAGCTCCACTTTACTTGCGAAAGCATCTAAGAAGTTTGTATTGCCGGGAGATTCTATAAGATTGATCTGCTCGGAAACCCATGCAGCGATATTGTCGATCGTTTCTCTGCTGGACGATTCAACAACACGACCAGTTCCTGATATAGATCTGGTCTTGGCTCCTTGTCGGAGCTTAAAGTAATAGGGAATCGACCTACCCGCCGAATGTGTGGAAAGCAATCCTTTTAAGTCAGCCGCCTCATACGATCTGGATCTCATTGCGCGATCTGACACCGTCATATTTCTAAGCGCTAATCTCTGAAATTCCACATCATCATCAGAGAATGAAGATGAAAATTCCTTACTGCCGACAAGCGTAAAGTTTTCATCCATCAGGTCGAATATGTTGGCACAGCTCTTCTTTAGAACAGCAAGGTAGTTGCCAGTCTCAATGATCAATATAAATGCATAAACCTTGTCTTCGAAATCATCGTCCAAGAAGTAAACTGGCCGATTAGAAGGAAATACCCTGACCGAATAGACGAAACTTAAATTTAGTTCATTTACATTCCTTTCCTGCCTAAATTGATCAATTACAAATCCACTATCGGGATTCATATTATCAGAGGCAGTGTCGAGGATACTTCTAACCAACTCATCCTCTACAGGATCATTGACTCTGTAAAATTGTGCATTTTTAGTCAATCTGAGTCTTTCTGGCACTATCCTGCCTCCTTGCTAACGTTTGGTTAAGGGGCGGGCTTTAGCCCGTCCCAGTGAGCGAAGCGAACGATTTGAACCAGTTGTTATGCTTTGCGCTCAAATGTATTGCCGATGAACTGCTTTAGAAATTCTTTGTCCGGATATGCAAAAGTCATGTGCATTGATTCATTGTCGTCTTTAAAGGGGAGTGTTTCCCCATCAGTTGCTTTAAAACCCGGCTTGTTCAGTGGGTAGAATAGCGCAATTCTAAATTCGGCTTCATGGCTAAATGCATCTGGTTTATAAAATACCAAATCACTTGCTTCGTGTGTCTTGGGGAGATGGCCTTTGCTGTAATACGTTATGTTTCTGGCAATAACCTGCATGCCTTGAAATTTGTGAGTGAAGAAATCTTTGAGGAATTCTACAAGTAGCTCAACATTGACTTCAATGCATATGTCAGCTTTAAATTTATTAAATAATTCGTCGCAGTTCTTGCGATTACTCAAGCAAAGGCAGTAGCAATGCCTTGTTGGTACGGTTAACTTCGGATCTTGAGTCATATCTTCGGGGCTGATTACTCTGCCGTTCACGCTTAATTCGCCAGAGAATCTGTCGATGATAAATGTCTTTGACATTTCATCATCTCTCATTAGCTCGTTTTCCATTCTGGCGTAATGTGAAAGGTCGCTAAATCTAAATCCGGCTTCCCCTTCAATTAGTGGTGTCAGAATTGATTTCTTTCCATATAAATACTTGATCAACGCACACTCCCGAATTTTTTCTGGCATAACAGTGATTAGATGGAAGGCGTTACTAATCCGATAGTAGAGCGTTCCGTATAACTCCGCACCACTCCGCTGTGACAGTCGCAAAAACTCTTTATAAATCACAGGCTTACCGAAATCACTCTACCCATCCAGCGTATTCGCTTGACCTCCTCTTTTAGCTCCAGCATTACGACTGGATAAAAATACAGCCTCGACCTGCCACTGTTATCAAGTCGGTCGCCTGATCGAAAAATAGGGCCACACAACCCAGCGCTCTACCGCGGCTTGCTGTGGCGCCCATGGAACGTGGCTCTGCTTCAGACATGCCTCCCGGATGCATCCGGGCTACGCGGCAGGCGGTTCAGAAGCGGCTAGATTGCCGTGCCAGTGCACAAGGGGCTCTTGCTAGCCCGGCTTTTGACTGCCGCGCTGGATCACCGTACGCCCAACGCTGTCACCTTCTTCCGTGCCGAACAGACGGGCGTAACGCAGCGTCGCATTGGCGTGCTCGCGCATGATTCCCTCGGCGCGGGCGCCCTGCCCGGCCAGCACCGCGTCGACCGCGGCGTGGTGCTGCAGGTGGGCGAAGTTGAAACGCCGGTATTCCCGTTCCAGATGCTCGCGGTCGACCACCAGGGCGCTCACCGAGGCGAACGGCAGGTGGTCGTTGCGCGCCAGCGCCGCGGCGATGGCCGGGTTGCCGCTGGCCTCCACCAGGGTCTGATGAAAGCGCAGGTTGAGGTCGTGATAGCTGGCCAGGTCTTCCTCGCATAGATAGCCCTTCTCGAACAGCCGATCGCCCCGTTCCAGGCACTCCAGCAGCACCGCGCGAACCTCTGCGGACACCCCGCGCTCGGCCGCCTGGCGCGCCGCCAGGCCTTCCAGCACGCCGCGCACCTCCACCGCGCCGGCCAGTTCCTCCTCACCCAGCTGGCGCACCGCGTAGCCGCGCGCGCCATGGCGGATCAGCAGGCCTTCCTGCTCCAGCACGCGAAAGGCCATGCGCACCGGCATGCGCGACACCCCCAGGCGCTCGGCCGTGGGGATCTCGGCGATGCGCTCGCCAGCCGCCAGGCTGCCCTCGGCGATCATCTGCCGCAGCAGCGCCAGCACCCGTTGCCCCGGTCCGCTCATGATCACTCCTCATTGGATCCAATGGCGCCAGTCTACGGCAGCCGAAAGCCAGGTCAACTGCATATAACGGGCGATTATCGACCAAAAATGGATCCATAAAGCGCCAAATGGATGGTCAACAACAGCCAAGGAGCAGACCATTGGATCCAATAACAACAAGCAGCCTCGAGGAGGCCCCATGTTTCCGAAGAACGCCTGGTACGTTGCCTGTACACCCGACGAGATCGACGCCAAGCCACTGGGCCGCACCATCTGCGGCGAATCGATGGTGTTCTACCGCGGCGCGGAAAACCGTGCCGTGGCCCTCGAAGACTTCTGCCCGCACCGCGGCGCGCCGCTGTCGCTGGGTTATGTCGAGGACGGCCTGCTGGTCTGCGGCTACCACGGCCTGGCCATGGGCTGCGACGGCAAGACCGCCGCCATGCCCAACCAGCGCGTGCAGCACTTTCCCTGCATCAAGCGTTACCCGGTGGTGGAGCGCTACGGTTTTATCTGGGTCTGGCCCGGTGACGAGGCGCTGGCCGATCCGGCGCAACTGCCACATCTGCAGTGGGCGGAGAGCCCCGAGTGGGCCTATGGCGGCGGTCTGTACCATATCGCCTGCGACTACCGGCTGATGGTCGACAACCTGATGGATCTGACCCACGAAACCTACGTGCACGCCAGCAGCATCGGCCAAAAGGAGATCGACGAGGCGCCGGTCAACACCCGCGTCGAGGGCAGCGAGGTGATCACCAGCCGCTTTATGGAGAACATCTCCGCCCCGCCCTTCTGGCGCGCGGCACTAAGGGCCAACGGCCTGGACGAAGATGCGCCGGTGGATCGCTGGCAGATCTGCCGCTTTACCCCGCCCAGCCACGTGCTGATCGAGGTCGGCGTGGCCCATGCCGGGCATGGCGGCTATGACGCGCCCGAGCAGTACAAGGCCAGCAGCATCGTGGTCGACTTCATCACCCCGGAGAACGAAACCTCCATCTGGTATTTCTGGGGCATGGCGCGGCGCTTCAAGGTGGACGACAGCGAGCTCACCGACCGTATCCGCGAAGGTCAGGGCAAGATTTTCAGCGAAGACCTGGAGATGCTCGAACGCCAGCAGCGCAACCTGCTGCGTTACCCCGAGCGCAACCTGCTCAAGCTCAATATCGACGCCGGCGGCGTGCAGGCGCGGCGCATCATCGAGCGCCTGGTCAAGGCCGAGCAGGCCAGCGATCAGGTGCTGGCAAGGAGCGCCCTATGATCGAGGTCATCATCCGCGCCCTGCGCCTGGAGGCCGAGGGCATCCTCGGCCTGGAGCTGGTGGCTGCCGACGGCGCGCCGCTTCCGCCCTTCGAAGCCGGCGCGCATATCGACCTGCACCTGCCGAACGGACTGGTCCGCCAGTATTCGCTGTGCAACGACCCGCGCGAACGCCACCGCTACCGCATCGCCGTGCTGCGCGACGCCGCCTCGCGCGGCGGCTCGCAGGCCGTGCACGAGCTGCTGCGCATCGGCCAGCGGCTGAGCATCGGCGCGCCGCGCAACCTGTTCGCCCTCGACGAACAGGCGCCGCGCAGCCTGCTGCTGGCAGGCGGCATCGGCATCACCCCGCTGCTGGCGATGGCCTGGCGGCTGTATGCCCTCGGCGCGGACTTCGATCTGCACCAGTGCGTACGCTCAGGCAGGCTCGCCGCCTTCGCCGAACGCCTGGCCATTGCGCCCTTCGCCGCGCACACCCATCTGCACTACGACGACGGTAGCGCCGAGCAGAAGCTCGACCTGCCCGCCCTGCTCGCCGCCGAGCCGCCCGGCAGCCAGCTGTATGTCTGCGGCCCCAATGGATTCATGGAGTACGTGCTGGACACCGCTCGCGCCCTGGGCTGGGCGGAAGAGCGCCTGCACCGCGAATACTTCGCCGCGCCGCAAGGTGAAGGCGGTGGTGGCGCCTTTACCCTGCGCATCGCCAGCAGTGGCCAGGAGCTGCAGGTGCCGGAGGATCGCACGGCGTTGGAGGTGCTGGAGGACGCCGGCTTCGATATCCCGGTGTCCTGCGGCCAGGGCATCTGCGGCACCTGCGTGACCCGGGTGCTGGACGGTCAGCCGGAGCACCGCGACCTGTTCCTCAGCGACGAGGAACGCGCGCGCAACGACCAGTTCACGCCTTGTTGTTCGCGGGCGCGTAGTGCTTGTCTGGTAGTGGATTTGTAAAAGACAGCGCCCCACTCGCGGCGCCGTCGTAGCCCCGAATGCAATCCGGAAGCATGCGTCCACACGCCCCGGATTGCAGCCGGGCTACAGAGTGCGTGCGGGTTGGGTGTGCAGCTTGACCGACAGTTCGCCGGACTGCGATGAGGATTGATCGGCGAAGGCTTCGCGCAGGCCGTCTTCGATCAGTTGCCAGGCCTGCTCGGCGGACTCATCCGGGCCCAGGTGGGTGAACATATGGTCGCAGCCGGCGAAAGTGCGTTCGTGCACCGTCACGCCGGCCTGGCGCAGCTTGGCCGCGTAGGCCTGGCCTTCGTCGCGCAGCACGTCGTACTCGGCGGTGATCAGGGTCGCCGGCGGCAGGCCGCGCAGTTGCTCGACCCCGGCCAGCGCCGGCGAGGCGAGCGGGTCCTGCGCCTGCGCCGGGTCGCGGAAGTAGCAGCTCATGAAGAAGTTCATCAGCCCGGGCCGCAGCAACGGCTTGGCCAGGGCCGAGGTCTTGCCCTCGGCCGGCGCCGCCAGATCCAGCGCGGCGTAGTCGATCACCTGATGCACCACCCGCAGGAGCCGATGGCCGCGCGCCAGGGCGGCGACGCCGGTGGCCAGGTTGCCGCCGGCGCTGTGCCCGCCCACCGCCATGCGCCAGGGGTCGATGCCCAGCTCGGGCGCCTGCTCGGCCAGCCATTCCAGCACGGCGAAGCACTGGCGCAGACCGGCCGGGAAGGGATGCTCGGGCGCCAGCACATAGTCGAGGTTGACCACCAGGCAGCCGAGGTTGTGCGCCAGGCGTTGGCAGTAGCTGTCGTCGTGTTCCGGCACACCGGCGAGGAAGCCGCCGCCGTGCAGGTTGAGGTAAACCGGCAGCGGCGCGTCGCCCTGCGTCAGCGGCCAATAGAACAACGCCCGAGCGCGCCCCTGCGGCGTGTCGATATGGCGGGTCTCGCGAGCGCGCAGCGGGTACTGCGCACTGTCGTAGACGAAGCTGGCCTTCATGCGTTTGGCGAAGGCGCGCAGCAGTTTGGCGGCGAGGGTCTGCAGTAGTTTCATCGCGGAATTCTCATGGCAAGGGATCGAGCATGGGGTCGGCGGCCAGCGCATCGAGGCTCAGCAGCACGCCACCGACGTAGCGTTCCAGGCTGCCGTCGACCTGGCCGGGGTCGGGATCGAGCAGGCGTTTGCGGACGAAGCGATAGACCAGGCGCTGTTTGTGCAGCGCCTCGGCCTGCGCCGGCAGCAGTTCGATGGCCTCGGCGAAATCCGCCTCGATCTGCTGGTCCAGGGCAGCGAAGCCGTCCTGATCGAGGCTGAGCGAGTGATCGCCCAACACCCGCGCGCTGCGCGCCTGGGCGTGCAGCAGCAGCTCGCCCATGGCCCGGTTCAGGCGCTGCAGCAGTTGGCGCGGCGCTGTCGCGGCCTCGGCATGCTGGCGCAGCTGCGCCTCCAGTTGCAGGCGCGCATCGAGCAGCGCCACCAGCAGCTGCGGATAGCGCGGCGCCTGCTCGCGTGGCACTGCGGCCAGCGCGATCTGGCGCGCCAGCAGCGCCTCGCCGGCCTGGCGCAGTTCGGCCGGCCAGGGCCTGGCGTCAAGCTGACGACGCACACCCTCCCCGGCCTGCTGCATGCGGACCAGGTGGCGCTCGTCGGGACGCGCGCGCGGGTCGGCGTCGAAGTACACCAGGGCGTTGGCCGTCAGCAGCAGCGCCTGGGTATGCAGCGACGGCTCGGCCCAGCACAGCGGCGCCAGACACAGCAGCGCCATGACCAGTGCCGCGCGCGTCATCAGGGCACCGCCTTGCGCGCCGCACGCGGCAGCAGCAGCCAGGCCAGCGCCGGCAGCAGGATCAGCGCGCCGAGCATGTTCACCAGGAACATGAAGGCCAGCAGGACGCCCATGTCGGCCTGGAACTTGATCGGCGAGAACACCCAGGTGGCCACGGCGATGGCCAGGGTCAGGCCGGTCAGCAGCACCACCTTGCCGGTCGCCAACAGGGCGCCGTAATAGGCCTGCGCCAGGTCGTCGCCGGCCTTCATCCGCGCCAGGATCACGCTCAGCACGTAGAGCGCGTAGTCGATGCCGATGCCCACGCCGAGGGCGATCACCGGCAGGGTGGCGACCTTCACTCCCATGCCCAGGCCCACCATCAGCGCCTCGGCGAGCAGCGAGGTGAGCATCAGCGGCAGGATCGCCGCGAGCACCGCGCGCCAGCTGCGGAAGGTCAGCCAGCACAGCAGGATCACCGCGCCGTAGACCCAGTAGAGCATCTCGCGCATGGCCTTCTCGACCACGATATTGGTCGCCGCCTCGATCCCGGCGCTGCCGGCGGCGAGCATGAACTTCACCTCCGGCAGCGACTGGTCGGCGATGAACGCCTCGCTCTCGGCCACCACCCGCGCCAGGGTCGCGGCCTTGTGGTCGGCGAGGTAGACGTACAGCGACAGCAGCGAGCAACCCTGATTGAACAGCTCACGCGGGGCGCGGGTCTGCACGGCGCCGAGGGCCCCTTCGTTGGGCGTCAGCTCGTACCACTTGAAGTTGCCCTCGTTGTAGCCGGCGCTGGCCATCTTGCTCAACGCCGCCATGGAGTTGGTCGACTCCACGCCGGGCAGTTGTTCCAGGCGCCAGGCCAGCTCGTCCACCGCCGCCAGGGTGCTGTAGCGGGTGCACTGGTCCTCGCCGGTGCGCACCATGATCACGAAGATGTCGGAGCTGGCCGCGTAATGCGCGTTCATGAACTGCACGTCGCGGTTGTAGCGCGAGTCGGCGCGCAGCTCGGGGGCGCCGGGGTCGAGGTCGCCGATCTGCAGCTGGCTGCCGACCGACTTGCCCAGCAGCGCCAGCGCGGCACCAACCAGCAGCGCGGCGATGGCCCAGCGCGGCGTGGCGAAACGCGCCAGGGTGCGCCACAGCGGATGCGGCAGCTGCGCGTCGCTCTGATCGCGCAGGCTGCGCCGCGCGGCATTGGCGCTGACCCCGGTGTAGCTGAGCAGCACCGGCAGCAGCACCAGGTTGGTCAGCACCAGCACCGCCACGCCGATGCTGGCGGTGACGGCCAGATCGCGGATGACCTGAATGTCGATCACCCAGAGCACGGCGAAGCCCACCGCGTCGCTGATCAGCGCCGTCAGCCCGGCGAGGAACAGGCGGCGGAAGGTCATCCGCGCGGCCACCAGGCGCGGCAGGCCACGGCCGATGTCCTGCATGATGCCGTTCATCTTCTGCGAGCCGTGGCTCATGCCGATGGCGAACACCAGAAAGGGCACCAGGATCGAGTAGGGATCCAGCGCGTAGCCCAGCGATGCCAGCAAGCCCACCTGCCAGAGCACGCCGACCAGCGAGCAGGCAACCACCACCAAGGTGCTGCGCAGGCAGCGGGTGTAGGCCAGCAGCATGATCACGCTGACCAGCACCGCGACGACGAAGAACAGCGCCATCTGGCTGAGGCCTTCAAGCAGGTCGCCGACGATCTTGGTGAAGCCGGTGATATGGATGCTCACGCCCTCGCCCTGGTACTTCTCGCGCAGCGTCTCCAACTGCCGCGACAGCTCAGCGTAGTCCAGCGGCGCGCCGGTCTGCGGGTTGCGCTCGAGCAGCGGCAGGAAGATCACGCTGGAACGCATGTCGCCGGCCACCAGTTGGCCGACCTCGCCGGAGCGCGCGACGTTGGCGCGCACCTCTTCCAGGCTGGCGGGCGAGCCGTCGTAGCTGTCGGGAATCACCGTGCCGCCGTCCAGGCCTTCCTCGGTGACCGCGGTCCAGCGCGTGGTCGGCGTCCACAGCGACTTCATGTAGGGCCGGTCGACGCCGGGCAGCAGGTACAGCTCGTCGTTGAGCCGGGCCAGGGTGTCCAGGTAGGCGGCGTCGAAGATGTCGCCCTGCTGCGCCGCCACGGCGATGCGCAGGGCGTTGCCGACGCCGCTCAGCTCGCCGCGCTCGGCGAGGAAGTTGGCGATGTAGGGGTGCTGGGTGGGAATGGTCTTCTCGAAGCTGGCGTTGATGCCGATGCTTCTGGCCTGCCAGCCCAGCAGCAGGGTCGCCAGCAGGCAGAGCAGGATCACCGCCAGGCGATGGTTGAAGATGGCGCGTTCGATGGCATTGCCCGAACGCCGGTCGAAGTCGCTCAGGCTGCCGGTCATGCCGGGTACCGCATTGGCTGGATTCTCGAACTTCACTTGCGAACTCCTAGGGCGCGGCACAGGCCGCGCAGGCACCGGGGCTATTTCGGGGTTTGACGGGCTGCCAGGCCGCTCAGGCCGGCGCTGGTCAGGCTGCCGTCGGCGGCCTCGGCCAGTGCGGCCAGGCCGGGCGCCAGGCGCAGCGGCGCGCTCTGCGCGCGACCACCCTGCGGCTCGGCGAACAGCAGCTCGCCGCCCTGCCCGGCCAGCAGCAGGCGACCGTCCGCCAGCTCCAGGGCCGCGGCCAGGGCCGACTCCACACCGGTCTGCAGCTCCTGCCAGGTGGCACCGCGGTCGCTCGACCACCAGGCGTTGCCGCGCAGACCGTAGGCCAGCAGGCCATCGCGGGCGGCGAGCAGGCCGAAGAAGCTGCCCTCGTAGGGCGACTCCAGCGCCTCGAAGTGCTGGCCGCCGTCGCCCGAACGCAGCAGCAGGCCGCGCTCGCCAGCGATGAACAGCTCGCCGTCCCAGGCGCGGATGCCGTAGAGGTTCAGCGCCTGCGGGTTGTCCAGATGCTGCATCCAGGGCTGCCAGCTGACGCCGCCGTCCTCGGTACGCAGGATCAGGTTGTAGGCGCCAACCACGTAGCCGGTGCGCGCGTCCTGGAAATACAGGTCGAGAAAGGGTTTGTCCGGGCCGTCGGCGAGCAGATACTGCGCCTGCTCGATGGCCTTGGTGTCGCCGCTGGCCTCGGCCGCACGCAGGGCCAGCTCGGCGGCCGCGATGCCGTCGAGCTGCTTGTGCCAGGTCTCGCCGCCGTCGCTGCTGTGCAGCACCACGCCGAGGTGGCCCACCGCCCAGCCGCGCCGATCGTCGACGAACTGCACCGCGGTGAGACTGACACTGACCGGCACCTGGGCCTGGCGCCAGCGCTGGCCGTCGTCATCCGAGAGCAGCACGATGCCGCGCTCGCCGACCGCAACCAGACGCTGGCCGGCGCGGGTCAGGCCCAGCAGCACCGCGCGCTCGGCCTTGGCGCTGGGCAGCGCTGCGCGCTCCAGCACCGTAGGCGCCGCGCACAGGTGCGGCGCCACGCCGACGCACAGCAACAGGGCGAGGCCGGCCAACCCATTGAGTTTGCTTTTCATGCTCGTCTCCTCGCAGGCGGGGCGGCCGCGCCGCCCCGCCGTTTCACCTCAGCGCGCGCTGGAGTTGGCCATGGCGTCGGGGGTGTAGAACGAGGCCGAAGGCCGCGCCATCGTGTGGTACTGCACGTTCAGGTCGTTGCTCGAGGCGTTGAGGAAGTAGGCGCCGGTGTCGAGGTTGTAGCTGCCCCACATCACCTGCGAGGTGAGTACCGGCATGTCCGGCGCCAGCAGGGTCAGGCTGTAGATCTGCCGGCCCAGGCGCCCCTGGGCGTCGTAGCCGTCGATCAGCAGCACCTGCCAGGAGTCCTCGTCGACGTAGTAGGTGCGGCGCGGCACCACATGGCGCTTGCCGGCCTTGAGGGTGGCCTCGACGACCCACACGCGGTGCTTCTCCCAGCGCACCAGGTCCGGGTTGAGGAAACGCGGCTGCACCAGCTCGTCGCTCTTGGCCAGCGCCGCGCGGTTGTTGTTGTAGGGCACCAGCAGTTCCTTCTTGCCCACCAGCTTCAGCTCATGCCGATCGGTCGGGCCGAAGATCATGAAGGCCTCGTCGAACAGGCCGACGCCGGAGGTGACGAAGTCAGGCGTGTCGTAGGCGATGTTCGGCGCGCGGCGCACCCGGCGCTGGCCCACCAGGTACTGCCAGGCGGCGCGCGCCGAGGGGTCGACGTCCCAGTGGGTCATCAGGCCCTCGCCGGCCTTGGACGACGGCAGCTCGGTGTACAGCTTGCCCCACTGGTACTTGCCGCCGAAGCTCTCCAGGCTGCCCTCCTCGAAGTAGTAGGGGAACTGGTAGCTGAACTGCGCACGGGTGGCCTGCACCTTCTTGCCGCCGGCGGTCATCAGCCAGGTGTCGAACGGCGCGTTGAGGGTATCGCCGCCCTGCCAGGACAGGCGGTAGTTCCACAGCACCTCGGCGCCGTTCTGCGGAATCGGGAAGGGAATGCCGCCATAGGCGCCGCTGACCTTTTCCGTGGCCACGTCGAGCTGGGCGCGGGTGGCGTTGGCCAGGGTGTTGTCGTAGACCCACTGCGGCGCCGCGGCGCTGCGATGGGTCGGGTAGACGCCCAGGCGATAGTCGGGGTACTTGCTCAGCAGGCCCTTGGTGCCTTCAGCCAGCAGCTCGGCGTACTGGCCCATGTTGGCGGCGCTGACGCTGTACAGCGGCTTCTCGCCGGCGAAGGGGTCGGGGCGCTTGTCGCCGCTCTTGTAGCCGGCCGGCGCCTGGGTGTAACCGCCGTCCCAGGCCGGGATGCTGCCGTCGGCGTTGCCGGCGCGCTCACCGCCCAGGGGGGTCAGCTCGCCCTTGAGGCGTTCGGCCTGGTCGGCGCTGACCGCCGCCTGGGCCAGGGAGGTGCTCGCCAGGGCGAGGCTCAGCAGAGACAGAGAGAGAAACTTGGATGCGTGCATGGCGAATTCACCTTGTTGTTATTAGAAAGTCGTTTTCACGTAGAGCGAGACGAAGTCGCGGTCGGCCAGCGATTGCTGGTAGCTGAAGTTGCCGTCCTCGCGCAGGCCGGCGCCCGGTGCGCCGAAGAAGTTCACGTAGTTCACCCCCATCTCCCAGCGCTGCAGGTAGGTGGCCTTGAGCCCCACGCTCCAGTCGCCGGCGTGGCTGTTGCCGAAGCCGGACTTGCTCACCGCCGAGGAACGCCCGTCGAGCACCACGCCGACACCGATCGGCACGCTGAGGTCCAGGCCGTCGGCGATCTGGAAGTAGGCCGGCTCGGCCAGCACACGCAGCGCGGTGGCGTCGCGGGTGGTGTTGCTGTCCAGCGCGGCGCGGTTGTCGGTGACGCTCAGGGTGCGGTTCCAGGCCAGTTCGGCGATCACCGAACCGCCATCCCAGAACGCCGAGGGCGGCAGCAGGTAGATGGTCGAGAGGTTGACGTGGGCGGTGCGGCCCTTGGCGTACAGGGCATCGTCTGCGTTGTCGGCGAGCATGCCCGGCAGCACCACCTGCAGGTTGCTGACCAGCGGCGCATCCCAGCGCAGCGAGGCCTCGCCGGCGAAGTTGAAGTCGCCATAGGCGGTGGAGAAGCTGGCGCCGACCGTCTTGATGTCCTCGGCGAACACCTGGCGGTAGGACGCCAGGACCGGCGACGGCCCGGCCGTATTGACGTAGCCGTACAGGCCACTGGGCGCCTTGTCGTGGTACTTGGCGGCGTACAGGCCCAGCTCCAGCTCGGTGCCCTCGGGCTTGTAGCGCAGCTGCACACCGCCCTGGCCGCTGTTCCTGGCCTCGAGATCGCTGGCATGCACCGTGGCGCCGCCGGTGATGTCGATCAGCGAACCGGAACCCTCGCCGATGGCGTCGATATCGCTCAGGTAGCTGCCGGCGCCGGGCAGGCTGGAGCGCTCCCATTCGAACTGGTAGTAGGCCCCCACCGACAGGCGCGGGTTGATCTGCAACTGTCCGGAGATCTGGTTGACCGGCCGCAGGATCTCCTTGAACTGGGTGCCGGGCACGCTGAGCAGCTTGACCACGTCGATCGGCCCCTGGGCGTTGCCGATACCGTTGCCGCCGTAGAACAGGCTCTCGCCATAGACCAGGCTGTGGCGGCCGAGGCGCAGCACGCCCTGGGAGCTCTCGCCCAGCTCGCCGCGCAAGTAGACGAAGGCGTCCAGCAGCTCGGCGTCGCGGCCATGCAGCTCGCGAGTATCGGACAGGAAGCGCGGATGCTCGCTGCTATCGGTGTCCTCGTTGTAGACGCGGTCGTACCAGGCCGCGCCGCTCACGCGCAGGCCGTAGTTGCGGTGGCTGAGATCCACTTCGGAGAGGATGTCCAGGCGGTTGGAGACCAGCCCGCGGCTGAAGTTCTCGTCGCCCTGACTCTGGATCGAGGGGTACAGACCGCCGGCCGTGGGCGCGTTGGTCAGGCGCTCGTCGGCGCGGTGCAGGCGCCAGGCCTGGCTGTACTTGAAGGTGTTGTCCCAGCGCAGCTGCCAGTCGCTGTCGCCAAGGTCGATCTGCATCGCCTGGGCCTGGGTAGCGGCCAGGCAGACGGCCAAGGCCAGGGTGGAGCGGGTGAAACCAGTGCGGCAAGGTTGCTTGTTCATGGTCTTCCTCATTGTTTTTATTCTCGGCGGACTCGACCGCGCCCTAGCGCGGCCATGGATTGGTGAGGGGTTCGGTGGTGGCTCCGGTCAGAGGTAGGTGGAGGCCAGCCCGCCATCGACCGGCAGGTTGACGCCGTTGATCCAGCGCGACTCGTCGGCGCAGAGGAAAGCGATCGCCGCCGCCACCTCGTCGGCATAGGCCGGGCGCTTGATGCGGTGCGCGTCGGCGCTGGTGCGCTCGGCGCCGAGCATGGCGACGAAGTCGTCGAGAATCGGGGTGAATACCGGCCCCGGCGCCACGCAATTCATCCGTACCGAGTGCTCCAGGAACCAGGGCTGGGCCTGAGTGATACTCCAGACGATCAAGGCTTCCTTGAAATACTGGTAGGCCTGGCCGGCGGCCGGCGGGTTGGCCGCCAGCCAGGCCTCGCCGTCGGCGAAGCTCGTGGTGGCGGCCAGGGCCTTGTGCTGCTCCAGGCGCAGCGGCCATTCGGCGCCGAGAATCGAGGCGACGTTGACGATGCTGCCGCCGGCCTCGATCCGTGGCAGCAAGGCGCCGCACAGGTGACGCAGGCCGAGGTAGTTGACCCGCGCCACCAGCTCCGGCGCGGCGGTGCCGGGCACCCCGGCGATGTTGCACAGGCCGTCCAGGCGCGCCGGCAGCTGCGCCAGCGCCTGGTCGATGGCCTGCGGCGAGGCCAGGTCGAGCTGGACGAAACCGTCCAGCGTCAGGTGTGGCGGGTTGCGATCGAGGCCGATCACCCGCGCGCCGTGAAAGCGCAGCAGGCGCGCGGTCTCGGCGCCGATTCCGGAGGAGACCCCGGTCACCGCCAGAGTTTTGCCACTCAGGTTCATAGTGTGTCCTCTTGTTCTTAGAGCCTGCTCAAAGGCTGCTGCGCGTCGGCACTGCTGCGTTAAAAACAGGCTCGGCAAGCCGCTTGCGGCTAACGCGCTTCAGCGCGGCCCGTAGGGCGAGCGAAGCGAGTAATGCTCATTTACAGCTCGTAAACTCCGCTTCCTCGCCTGTGTTTGCCTTGCATTGCTCTAGCTCGCGAACCTTTGAACAGGCTCTTATGGGTTCACGTCAGGGCCGGTCAGGATCAGAAGGGGTAGCGCGGCGGCGCGTCCTTGACCGTCACCCACTGCCATTGGGTGTATTCGTCCCAGTCGGCCGGGCCGCCGACGCTGCCGCCGTTGCCCGAGTCGCCGCGACCGCCGAAGGGGTTGCTGCATTCGTCGGCCACGGTCTGGTCGTTGATGTGCAGCAGGCCGCACTTGAGCCGCTCGCCGATGGCCATGGCACGCCCGACCGAGGGCGAGATGACCGCCGCCGACAGGCCGTACTCGGTCTGGTTGGCCAGCTGCACGGCCTCGTCGTCGTCGTCGAAGGCGACCACGCAGGCCACCGGGCCGAAGATCTCCTGCTCGAAGGCGGCCATACCCGGACGCACCCCGGACAGCACGGTCGGCAGGTAGAACAGCCCGTCGCCCGGGCCGCCGGCCTCCAGACGGGCGCCGGCGGCCACGCTGGCCTCGACGATGTCCACCACGCGCTGGCGCTGGCGTTCGTTGATCAGCGGGCCGATCTCGGCCTCGCCGCGCGCGGCATTGCCGACGCGCAGGGCCTTGGCCTTCTGCACCAGCAGGCGGGTCAGCTCGGCGGCGATGGAGGAATGCGCGAGGATGCGCCCGGTGGCCATGCAGATCTGTCCCTGGTGCAGCCAGGCGCCCCAAGCGGCGTTGCTCGCCGCCAGCTCCAGGTCGGCATCCTCGAGCACGATCAGCGAGTTCTTGCCGCCCAGCTCCAGCGCCACCTTCTTCAGCGTGCGTCCGGCAGCTTCGGCGACCTTGCGCCCGGCCGCGGTGGAACCGGTGAAGGCGATCATGCCGACGTGGCTGTCGCGGCACAGCGCCTCGCCCGCCTCGACACCGCCGGGCAGCACCTGCAGCAGGCCCTTGGGCAGACCGGCGGCCTCGAACAGGCGGGCGATCAGGAAGCCGCCGCTGACCGGCGTCTGCGGATCGGGCTTGAGCACCACCGCGTTGCCGGCGGCCAGCGCCGGCGCCACCGAGCGCAGCGACAGCACCAGCGGGAAGTTGAACGGCGAAATCACCCCGACCACCCCGTGCGGCACGCGCCGCGCATAGGACAGACGGCCGGCGCCGCTGGGCAGCACCAGGCCGTGCGGTTGCGCCAACAGGCCGGCGGCCTGATGCAGCAGGACGATGGCCTCGCGCACCTCGTGGCTGCCCTTGAGCAGGCTGCCGCCGGTTTCGCGGGCGACGAAGGTCGCCAGCTCGTCGAAGTTGGCCTCGGCATGGCCGGCGGCAGCGCGGAAGATCTGCGCCTTGGCCCGCGGCTCGAGTGCGGCCCAGGCCGGCTGGGCGCGGGCGGCAGCCAGGCAGGCGCTGGCCATGTCGGCGGCATCGGCCATGCCGGTGCTGGTCAGCGCGTCGCCGGTGGCCGGCTCGCGCACCGGGTTGACCCCGCCCAGCGGGCGTATCCAGGCGCCGTTGAAGATCTGTTCGCGCCACTGCGTCTCGCGCAGAAAGCTGTTGTGGTTGGTTGCCGGCATCTCGCACTCCTGGCTCTTGTGATTGTCATTGCCCTGCCCGCCCGGCTTCGCCATTTGCTCAGCCGGCTCGTGCTTGCAGGGGTAGGAGCAAGCGCCATGCCGCTTATTCGAGGGAGATCTTCCGAAGGCTCTGCAATGGGGCTTCTGGCGATGAAGGCGGCATGCGCGGGGACCTTCGCCCAGCGGCGGGGACAAAAGGAGATGCTGAAAAAATCAAAGTTATGCTAAATAACTATTTATCAGTTGATCATTTGAGCAATCGCAGCGAGGCGATCGATGGACAGCCCCAAGCTCCCCTTTGTCGATCTGTTCCAGGGCGAGGCCCTGGACGACCTGCGCGGCGACGCCTCGCAACTGCAGGACAGCCAGTCGCCAACCCTGGCCGAGCTCGCCGAATGCCTGTTCTTCTCCCCCGAGGACGGGCGCATCTGGCTCAACGACCAGCGCATGCTGCTGTTGCACAGCTCCTCCTTCGGCGCCCTGCGCCGCGAGATCATCGATAGCCAGGGCCTGGAGCAGGCGCGCGGCCTGTTCACCCGCACCGGCTATCTGTCCGGCGCGCGCGATGCACGACTGATCCGCACGCGCTGGCCGCAGGCCGACGCCGCCTCGGTGTTCTACGCCGGCACCCGCCTGCATACCCTCGAAGGCATGACCAAGGTGGAGACCCTGCATTTCAAGTTCGATGCCGACAGCGGCTTCTATGACGGCGAGTTCCTCTGGCACCACTCCTGCGAGGCCGACGAGCACATCGCCGCTCACGGCATCGGCCAGGACCCGGCCTGCTGGACCGAACTGGGCTACGCCATCGGCTACGTCAGCGGACTGTTCGGCCGCCTGGTGATCTTCCGCGAGGTGGAATGCCGCGCCATGGGCCACAAGGTCTGTCGGGTGATCGGCAAGACCGCCGAGCAATGGGGCGACGTCGAGGACGATCTGCGCTACCTCAGCGCCGGCAGCGCGCCGCGCCCGGCTGCCACCGCGGTAACGGCCAACTACGCCGAGACGCCGCTGCCCGGCGAGCAGCAGCCGATCGGCGCCAGCGCCGCCTTCAACGCCGCCACCCACGCGCTACGGCGGGTGGCGCCGACCCCGGCGACGGTGCTGATCAGCGGCGAGTCCGGCGCGGGCAAGGAACTCTTCGCCCGCGAGCTGCACCGCCTGAGCCCACGCCACGGCGGCCCCTTCGTCGCGCTGAACTGCGCGGCGATTCCGGAGAACCTGATCGAGGCCGAGCTGTTCGGCGTCGAGCGCGGCGCCTATACCGGCGCCAGCCACTCGCGCGCCGGGCGCTTCGAACGCGCCCACGGCGGCACCCTGTTTCTCGACGAGATCGCCTGCCTCAGCCTGCCGGGCCAGGGCAAGCTGCTGCGCGCCCTGCAGGAACGCGAGATCGAGCGGGTCGGCGGCAGCCAGGCGATCGCCGTCGACGTGCGGGTGGTGGCCGCGACCAACATCGACCTGCGCCAGGCGGTGAAGGCCGGCGAATTCCGCGAGGACCTGTTCTACCGGCTGAATGTCTACCCCATCAGCCTGCCGCCGCTGCGCGAGCGCCGCGACGACATCCCGTTGCTGGTCAACGCCTTCCTCCTGCGCTACTGCCAGGACTACGGCCGCACCCCGGCCGGGCTGACCATGCGCGCGCTCAAGGCGCTATTGCTGTACGACTTCCCCGGCAACGTGCGGGAACTACAGAACCTGATCGAGCGCGGCCTGATCGCCAGCGACGAGGGCCGGCCCATCGACCTGGTGCACCTGTTCCACAACGAGCCGCTGCCGCCGCAGCTGTACTCCATCGGCCAGGGCGGCACCCTGACCAGCACGGTCGAGCCGCCCGCAGCCAGCCCCGAAACCTCGCTGCTCGACCGCCTGCAGGAGTTGCAGATCACCCCGGATATCGACCAGTTGGAGCGGCGCCTGCTGGACGAAGCATTGAGCCGCGCCGAGGGCAACGTCGCCGCCGCCGCGCGCCTGGTGGGCCTGAGCCGTGCCCAGTTCGCCTATCGGCTGAAGAAGCACGGCGATGGCGAAGCGGGCTGAAACCGAATCGGCGCTGGCGCTAATGCGCCATGCCCGGCAAAATGATTAACAGTATTAACTTCATATCGACACTGCAGGCACCATGGCCAGAACCCCCATCCCGAGCGAAACCCTCCCCGACCAGGCGGTGCTCGACCGCGAGCTGGAAAGCTACCTCGGCTACGTGCTGCGCCGCGCGCAGATGAAGGTGTTCCAGCACCTCTCGGCGCGCCTGGAACCCTTCGACCTGCGCCCGGCGCAGTTCACCGCGCTGGTCATCATCGAACAGCACCCCGGCCTGATGCAGGCCGACCTGGCGCGCGCCCTGGCCATCGAGCCGCCGCAGGCGGTGGTGCTGGTCAACAAGCTGGAGAAGCTCGGCCTGGCCATGCGCCTGCGCTGCAAGCCGGACAAGCGCTCCTACGGCATCTTCCTGAGCAAGGCGGGGGAAACCCGGCTCAAGGAGCTCAAGCAACTGGCCGCACAGAGCGACCTTGAGTCGACGGACTCGCTCAACGCGCAGGAACGCGAACAACTGCTAGCACTACTGCGCAAGCTGTACCGGGAAAGCCATTGAAGACCACTGATCCTATCTAGTGGAATCTGACCGGTGATTGGCATTACTGCCTCACCACTTGCCGGATGAACAGTTGATGTATTGTCGTCATCCTCATAGGCAGTTTCGTACGGAACCGGGGCAAAGCGTCTCGGTGGTGGCCCGGCGCAACTTGGCCAATAGTGACGGAAGCTCCGCCATACTCAGGAAGGGATGGTGGTTGACAGATGGCTTGGGCAGCGCCACAACGTCCAAATCTATTGCTGGGTTCTGCGCCAGCCCTCCACCGTGACCAAGGCGTAGCGAAACAACTGGTTGAACCATGCACGGCATTTCTCGGCGATCGTCAGTGCCTTCCGCCTCTCGATGCGGGCCAGCACTTCCAAGAGATCAGAGCGCTTGATGTCGTATATGGGGCGTTTCCCGAGAAACGGCAGCACATCCTTATCGAAGATGCGTTGCAGTTGGGCCAAAGTGGTTTGACGGCCTTCCTTTAGGCTATCGCGCCGGAACTCAACCCAACGACCGAAAGGTGTTCTCGGCTGCCAAGCTAACCACGCGGCGACTCTGTTGCCTGTGCTGACGGGGATCGCCCCTTACGCAACCAGAGCGCGCGCTTCGTCACGCAGTTGGCGGGCCTGTTTGAGGCTGACGTCCGGGAGGTACCGAAGGAAATGCGCAGTTGCTTGCCACCGTGCCAGGAAAAGCGGAAATACCAATGCTTGGCGCCGTTGGCACCGACGAACAGCGACAGGCCATCGCCATCATTTAGGCTGTAGTTTTTGTTGGCGGGTTTGGCCATGCGAATGGCCGTGTCTGTGAGTGCCATAGCACCATCTCCCGTCTCTTTGATGGAGGAGAGATGTACGGTTCACAGCAAGAGAGACTCCAGCCAAAAACCGATACGCTGTAGCCCCGCTTTTCGATGTACTAAAAAAGTGTGGCTGTAACTGGAATTCGGTGGAACTTACCGGAATGAAAAAAGGGGCAAAAGCCCCTTTTTTCAATGACCTACAGACTTGTGTGGAAATCTATAGATCTACATCTGGAGCGGGAAACGAGACTCGAACTCGCGACCCCGACCTTGGCAAGGTCGTGCTCTACCAACTGAGCTATTCCCGCATTGATGCCTTTAGAGGCTGATCCTTGGCATCTGGCCTTCGGATCATTGAAACCAGCAGACTTTCGAACTGCAACGCCTTCCGGTTTCTAATCAAAGCGACACCTGGACAGGCAACGCTTTTGAAACTGGAGCGGGAAACGAGACTCGAACTCGCGACCCCGACCTTGGCAAGGTCGTGCTCTACCAACTGAGCTATTCCCGCATTGGCGTCCCCTAGGGGACTCGAACCCCTGTTACCGCCGTGAAAGGGCGGTGTCCTAGGCCACTAGACGAAGGGGACGCGGCCCGGAACTTACAACAGATTTTCCGGCTTCCCTCGCTCCGCCTGAGGCTTTACGCTGGAAGTGGCGCGCATTCTAGGGAGCCACTCGATGGCCGTCAACCCTTGAGTAAAACTTTTTCTAAATCAATGACTTCTGGCGAGAATCTGAGCTGGCGCTATGAGCCTTCCCGTTAAGGCACTACACTCGGCGCAAAACACGTGTTCGAGAGGTTGTCCCGATGTCTCCGCTCTTGATTACAGGTTTGATCGTCGCCGGCATCGCTTTGCTGATCGCTATCGCTTATATCAATAACCTGGTTGAGAACAGCAAGCTCGAGAAAGCCCGCCAGAGAGCCGACCTAAGCGATCGCCTGCGCCGCTGCGCCGACCTGTCGGAGACGCTTCCCGGTCAGTTGATGACGCCGGCGCTCAAGCTGCTGCTCAGCCGTCTGGAACTGCAATTCGCCGAACGCCTACTGCCCCTGGACAAGGGCAACGCCACTCTCAAGACACGCATCGACGCACTCAATGGCCTGCTCGCCCAGGGCGAATCCATTCCGGTCCGCAACGCTCCGCAAACCGTGGCGGCGGAAGCCTCGGCGAAGGAAATCCGCTTTCAACTGGAGGGGCTGCACGGCTTGGTCGTCCGCTCCGCACAGGAGAACCTGCTACCGGCCAATGACGCCAAGCACTGGGTAAAGGAAATCCGCCAGATGCTGGTGCGCACGAACGTCGAATTGTTCGGCAACGTCGGCAAGCAAGCCCTTCAGCAGAACCAGCCACGCCAGGCGCGCCTGGCTTTCGAGCGCGGCGTGCAATACCTGCGCAAGCAGAATGATCCGGGGACTTACAAAGCCCAGCTACAGCAGTTCGAGCAACTCCTGGCCCGCGCTAATGCCTTGGTCCTGGAAACAGCCAAGCCAACGGACGACGAACCCACCGAGCTGACCGAAGGCCTGAAGTCCCTGGAAGACGAAGACGACTGGAAGAAAAAGAACATCTACGATTGACGGCCTCGACGAGGATGCCATGAGCCTGACCGTCTATGGAGCTCCGCTCTCTCCGTTCGTACGCAAGCTACGCCTGTGCCTGATCGAGAAAGGGTTGGAGTACGACCTGCAGATGATCGTGCCGCACGATCAACCGGACTGGTATCACGAACTCAATCCCCTGCGAAGAATCCCAGCCCTCAAGGACGACGATCTGACCCTCGCCGACTCCAGCGTGATCTGCCAGTACCTGGAAGATCGCTATCCCGATCTGCCACCGCTGTACGGCAATGATCCCGTCGAGACCGCCCGCATTCGCTGGCTGGAAAAATATGCGGATTACGAACTGGCGCCGCTCACCACCTTCTGCATATTCCGTAACCGCGTGCTGAAACCGACCATGGGCAAGGCCTGCGACGAAGACGCCATTCGCGATGCGCAAGACAAGCTCCCGGCTCATTTCGACTATCTGGAGGGAGCGCTCGGCGATGCACCCTATTTCACGGGCGAAACGCTGAGCATGGCCGACCTGGCTATCGTCAGCCAATTGATCAACATGGAGCATGGCGGCGAGCGGCTCGACGAAGGCCGCTGGCCCAATCTCGCGGCCCTCTATCAGCGAATCAAGGGACGCCCCTCGGTGCAGAGCGTCCTTCCGGGAGAACAACGAACACTCGCCAAACTGAGCGCCCTGGCAACACGCTGAGCGCAACGTACCCGCCCTTATTTCCGATTCAGCAGTCGGTCAGACGCAGGAAAATGGCCGCGAGTCGTTCGATGCCAACCTGATCCTCTTCGGAAAAACGTGCCTGCCGCGGGCTATCCAGGTCCAGCACGCCGATCAGGCGCCCGTCTTTCACCAACGGCACCACCAGTTCGCTATGGGAGGCACTGTCACAGGCGATATGCCCTGGAAACGCGTGCACATCCTCGACCCGCTGCGTCGTGCGGCTGGCTGCGGCAGCACCGCAGACACCTTTGCCAAAGGGAATCCGCACGCAGGCAACCTTGCCCTGGAAAGGACCGAGCACCAGTTCCTCATCGCGGTTGAGATAAAAGCCGGCCCAATTCAACCCTTCCAGCTCGTGAAAAAGGAACGCCGCGAACTGAGCGGCATTGACCACGAAATCGCGCTCGTCCGCCAGCAGCGCTTCCAGTTGTGCGGCGAGCAACGCGTAGCCTTCCAGGCCTTCGCCGCTCCGTTGCAGATCGATCATGCCGGGTTCTCCAGGAGTTTCAGGCCCACCCAATCGCGGGCGAATTGATAGGCGCAACGGCCATTGCGATTACCACGACCGAGCGCCCAGCGGATTGCCGCTTTTTCGAGTTCCTCGCTCCAGCCCCATTTCAGCCCCGACTGCTCGGCAAGCACGCCGATCCAATGCCGGACGACATCGAGGAAATGCTCCTGGCTGAAGGGATAGAACGATAGCCAGAGTCCGAAACGGTCGGACAGGGCGATCTTGTCCTCCACCGCCTCGTTCGGGTGCAGTTCGCCATCCACCATTTGCCAATGTTCGTTGTCGCTCTGTTTCTCGGGTACCAGATGACGACGGTTCGAAGTGGCGTAGAGCAACACGTTGGCCGGGGCACGCTCCAGCGAGCCATCCAGTACGCTCTTGAGTACCCGGTAATCCCCTTCCCCCGATTCGAAGGAAAGGTCATCGCAGAACAACACGAAGCGCTGCGGCAGGCCGGCCAGATGTTCCACGACACGCGGCAGGTCGGCGAGATGGTCGCGCTCGATCTCGATCAGGCGCAGCCCCACACCCGCATGTTCGGCGAGTAGTGCGCGGACCAGCGACGACTTGCCGGTCCCCCGTGCGCCCCATAGCAAGGCGTGATTGGCCGGCAGGCCGTCGATGAACTGGCGGGTATTACGCGCCAGTTGTTCACGCTGCTTGTCCACGCCGATCAGGTCGGACAGGTTGAGGTCCAGATCGACCGTAAGCGGCAGCAGATAGCCGCCCTGCCCTTCGCGCTGCCAACGGGCGGCGAGATGGCGGCTCCAGTCGAGCGCAGGGCGCTCCACCGGTAGCAAGGGCTCCAGACGATTGAGAACGGTTTCGACCCGTTCCAGAAATGCAACCAAACGAGTATCCATGCGGCACTCCGTGATCGACCGCAAGCTCCGGCGCTGCCTTCGCGAGGGTCGTATGGGCTATGCTTGGCGAGCGAACGGACAGAGGTTGGCCTTTTACCCCCCATGGATATATCCCTCACCAACCGCTTGTCATTCAAACAAGCCAGCTTGACGGTGCTGGTCGCGTTCATCCTGGGGACGTTGCTCAGCCTGATTCAGGTGGGCATCGATTATGCCAGCGAAGACGCCTCCATCAACCGCGAGATTCGCTCGCTGCTCGAAATCAGCCACAACCCGGCGGCCCGCATCGCCTATAACATCGACGCCGAACTGGCCCAAGAACTCGTGCTCGGCCTGCTCCGCTCGCCGGCCGTGATACGGGCTGAAATCGTCGACAACAGCGGCGCGGTCCTGGCCAGCGTCAACCGCCCCCCGATGCGTAGCCGCTACCGCATGTTCAGCGACTTCCTGTTCCAGGAGCGGCGCCGCTTCGAAGACCCATTGTTCGTCGCCCATGCACCGCACGAAGCCCTCGGGGTCCTGCGCCTGGAAGTCGATACCTATGCCTTCGGCAGTCACTTCCTCAAGCGCGCCGTGCTCACCCTGGTCACTGGCTTCGCACGTAGCCTGCTGCTGTCGCTGATCCTGCTGGTGCTGTTCTACGCCATGCTGACCAAGCCCCTGGTCGGCATCATCCGTGCGCTGAGCGAACGCGATACGCGCATGCCGGCGCGCCAGAAAATACCCTGCCCTCCCGGGCACGAGCGCGACGAGATCGGCATCCTGGTCGAAGTCACCAACCGCCAGCTCGCCAACATCGCCGAAGAGATCGAGCAGCGCCGGGAAGCCGAGGATCGTCTGACCCAGTACCTCGGCGAACTGGAAAACATCGTCTCGGCCCGCACCGCCGAGCTGAAGGCCACCAACGCCCGCCTGACCCAGTCCAACCAGGAGCTGGAAGAAGCACGTCGCACCGCCCTGCAGATGGCCCAGGCCAGAGCGGCATTCCTGGCCAACATGAGCCACGAGATTCGCACCCCGCTGAACGGCCTGCTCGGCATGCTCGCCCTGGCTCTGGACGGCCCGCTGAACAGCGAGCAACGGCAGCAGCTCTCCATCGCCCACGGCTCGGGCGAAGTGCTGGTCGAGCTGCTCAACGATATTCTCGACCTGTCCAAGTTCGAGGCCGGGCAGCTCGAACTGGAGAGCATTCCCTTCGACCTCGGCGTGCTGGTCGAAGACACCGCCAGCCTGCTCTCGCAGAACGCCGCGCCAGGTGTGGAATTGACCTGCCTGATCGATCCGCAGCTGCCCATCCAGGTGCTCGGCGATCCGACCCGGGTTCGCCAGATCGTCAGTAATCTGCTGTCCAATGCGCTGAAGTTCACCCGCTTCGGCCGGGTAGATGTGCGCGTGCGGGCCGTTGCGAATGGTGTGGAAATAGAGATTCGCGATACCGGGATTGGCATTTCCGAAGAAGCCCAGGAGCGCATTTTCCAACCCTTCGCCCAGGGCAGCATCGACATTACCCGCCAATACGGCGGCACCGGCCTTGGCCTGGCCCTGACTCGCAGGCTCTGCGAAGCCATGCGCGGCGAACTCGGCCTCGTCTCCAAGGAGGGCTTCGGCAGCCGCTTCACCGCCCGCCTCCCACTGCCGAGTCATGCCCGGGGTACGCCACTCCCGCCGCTGCATGGGCGGGTTGTCGCACTCTGTCCGTCCAGCAGCGGCCTCCACGAGCTGCTCAGCACGCTGTTGCCGAGTTGGGGATTGACCTATCTACGGCAGGACACCGATGCGCCGTTGGCCAGCATTAAAGGCGATACCTTCATCAGCGATTGCCCGGAATGCCTGCCGGGGCTGCGCAAGGTGATCGACTCGCCGATTCTCCTGGTCACCGCCTACAACCGCTTCATGGACAACGAGCAGGCCAGCACCCTGGCCCCGCTGGAGCAGATGGCCCGCCCCCTGGGGCGCGCCGCGCTGTACCAGACGCTTCGCCATATCCTGCAACCGGGCGTCACCGAAACGCCCCGACAATCCGCCAGCGACAAGCCGCAGAGCCGCCAGGCACGCGTCCTGCTCGTGGAGGACAATCCGGTCAACCAGATGGTTGCCAAGGGCATGCTGGCCAAATTGGGCTGCGACGTGGCGGTCGCCGCTCATGGTGCCGAGGCGCTCGACTATCTTGCACGGGAGCCGGTGGATCTGGTGCTGATGGATTGCAACATGCCGATCATGGACGGCTACGAAGCCAGCCGGCGGATTCGCCAGAGCGGTCGCTGGCCGGACTTGCCAATCATCGCCCTGACTGCCAACGCCTTGCCGGATGAACGCGAGCGCTGCCAGGCGGCCGGAATGAGCGACTACCTGGCCAAGCCCTTCCGCCGCGAAGAGCTGGCCGCCCTCCTCGATAGCTGGTTACCGGCTACCGCTACGCCATGAGGCGAGCGAGCAAACCACCGAGCCGCTCGCGCAGTTCTTCGATTTCCGCCAGATCCATACCGCTTTCGCACAGCAGGCGGGCCTTCAGCGGGCCCGCTCGATCACGCAGCGCCAGCCCTTCCGCCGTCAGCGCCAAGTGCACTTCACGCTCGTCGCTCGCCGCCCGCCGACGCTGCACCAACCCCAGCGATTCGAGCCGCTTGAGCAGCGGCGTGAGGGTGCCGGAATCCAGCATCAGGCGTTCGCCCAGGGCTTTCACCGTCGGCTGCGGTGGCGGAGCGGCCTGCCATTCCCACAGCACCAGCATCGCCAGGTACTGCGGGTAGGTCAGGCCGAGGGCGTCGAGCATCGGCTTGTAGCCCCGAATCACCGCACGCGAGGCAGCGTACAGCTTGAAGCACAACTGCCGGTCCAGCAGCAGGCTGTCGGATGTCGCGTCACTCATTTCAGCAGGGCTTCGATCTCGGCGCTCAGCTCTTCCGGCTTGGTTGTCGGTGCGAAACGCTTGATCAGGGAACCGTCCCTGCTGATCAGGAACTTGGTGAAGTTCCACTTGATACCCTGGCTGCCCAACAGACCCGGCGCGCGCTTTTTCAGGTTAACGAATAATGGATGCGCACCCGCGCCATTCACATCGATCTTCTTGAACAGCGGGAAACTCACGCCGTAGTTCAGCTCGCAGAATTCAGAGATCGCCTCCTCGTTGCCGGGCTCCTGCTTGCCGAACTGGTTGCAGGGGAAGCCCAGCACCACCAGCCCCTTGTCCCGGTATTGCTGCCAGAGAGCTTCCAATCCTTTGTATTGCGGCGTGAAGCCGCATTTACTGGCGGTGTTCACCACCAGCAAGGCCTTGCCGCCGAAATCGGCCAATGTTTTCTGCTCGCCCTTGATGGTGGTGCAAGGAATGCTGAGAAGCGCGTCGCTCATGGGATTCGTCCTGAGGAAAGTGAGAGAACGCTGAAAAGATAGCGATCAATTAGATTGCACGCAATTCAATTAGCGTTAAATAAGGCCCGCTGATAACGGGCCCTGTGGCTCACTCGGCTTTCGGCTTCAGCTTCAACGCGACCGAATTGATGCAATAGCGCAATCCGGTGGGTGCCGGCCCATCCGGGAAGACATGCCCGAGATGGGCATCGCAGCGCACGCAGCGCACCTCGATACGGTGCATACCGTGGCTGAAATCGTCCTTGCTGGCGATCGCCTGGTCGTCGACCGGCTGGAAATAGCTCGGCCAGCCGCTCCCCGAATCGTATTTGGCATCCGAATCGAACAGCGGCGCATCGCAGCAGGCACAGTGGTAGATACCCGGCGTCTTGGTCGCGTAATACTCACCGGTGAAGGCGCGTTCGGTTCCCCCCAGACGGCAGACATGGAACTGCTGGTCGGAGAGTTCCTCGCGCCACGCCTCAAGGGGTTTTTCGAGCTTGTCCATGGGAATCCTCGCTGGGAAAAAAGCCCGATGCCGATCTTTCCGGTTAATCGGGCCGCACGTATGATGCGTCACTCTTGGAACCGTCCACGCGCTTCGGCTCCGACCGGGCAACGCCGAGGTGCCCGACCGGCATCCGCGCATCGTGGACAGTGATTGGACTCCAGTCTGGCAGCGGCATTACAGCCTGCCAAGACCGAAAGAATTCATGCCTACCGCCGCTCCCGCGGCGTTTTCTTCGGGATACTCCGCATCATGCAGGTCAGCAAATCGAACAAGCTCGCCAACGTCTGCTACGACATTCGCGGGCCGGTGCTCAAGCACGCCAAACGGCTGGAAGAGGAAGGCCACCGCATCCTCAAGCTGAACATCGGCAACCCGGCGCCGTTCGGTTTCGAAGCCCCCGAGGAAATCCTCCAGGACGTGATCCGCAACCTCCCCACCGCACAGGGCTACAGCGATTCCAAGGGCCTGTTCAGTGCGCGCAAGGCGGTGATGCAGTACTACCAGCAGAAGCAGGTTGAAGGCGTCGGCATCGAGGACATCTACCTCGGCAACGGCGTTTCCGAGCTGATCGTCATGGCCATGCAGGCACTGCTCAACAACGGCGACGAAGTGCTGATTCCCGCGCCCGACTACCCGCTGTGGACCGCCGCCGTGTCGCTGGCCGGCGGCAAGCCGGTGCACTACCTGTGCGACGAGCAGGCCGGCTGGTTCCCCGACTTGGCCGACATGAAGGCCAAGATTACGCCGAATACCAAGGCACTGGTGCTGATCAACCCGAACAACCCCACCGGCGCGGTCTACTCCAAGGCTGTACTGGAAGACATCGTCGAACTGGCACGCCAGCACAACCTGGTGATTTTCTCCGACGAGATCTACGACAAGATTCTCTACGACGCCGCCGCCCATATCTCCACCGCCTCGCTGGCGCCGGACGTGCTCTGCCTGACCTTCAACGGCCTCTCCAAGTCCTACCGGGTAGCCGGCTTCCGCTCCGGCTGGGTCGCCATTTCCGGCCCGAAACACAAGGCCCAGAGTTACATCGAAGGCTTGGATATCCTGGCCAACATGCGCCTGTGCGCCAACGTGCCGAGCCAGCATGCGATCCAGACCGCCCTGGGCGGCTACCAGAGCATCAACGACCTGGTTCTGCCCAATGGCCGCCTGCTGGAGCAGCGCAACCGGGCCTGGGAACTGCTCAATGACATCCCCGGCGTAAGTTGCGTGAAACCCATGGGTGCGCTCTATGCCTTCCCGCGGATCGACCCCAAGGTCTGCCCGATCCACAATGACGAAAAGTTCGTGCTCGATCTGCTGCTCTCGGAAAAACTGCTGATCGTCCAGGGCACCGCCTTCAACTGGCCTTGGCCGGATCACTTCCGCGTGGTCACCCTGCCCCGCGTCGACGACCTGGAACAGGCCATCGGACGCATCGGCAACTTCCTCAAGTCGTATCGCCAGTAACCATGCGCAGCCAGGGCCGACACTACCTGATCACCGGCGCCAGCTCCGGTATCGGTGAAGCCCTGGCCCGCGAACTGGCCGCCCAGGGCTATGACCTGGCACTGGCCGCGCGCAACCTGGACCGCCTCGAAGCGTTGGCCAGGGAGCTGGCCGATCAATTCGGCAACCGGGTCGCGGCATTGCCACTGGACGTCACCGATCCGGCCGCCTGCCAGGACACGGTCAGCCTGGCCGCCCATACCCTCGGCAGCCTCGACGGGGTGATTGCCAACGCCGGCATCGCCCTGGCCGGCAAGGCAGGGGGCGGCCACTTCGAACGCATCCAGCGCACCCTCGATACCAACCTGACCGGCGCCATCGCCTGCCTGGATGCCGCCACCGCACTGTTCCGCCAGCAAGGCCACGGTCATCTGGTCGCCATCGCCTCGGTAGCCGGTAAGCGCGGCCTACCCTATGCCGCCGCTTATTCGGCGAGCAAGGCCGGGCTCATCGCCTACATGGAATCCCTGCAGGCGGAGCTGCTCGGCAAGGGCATCGACACCACGCTCATTCTGCCGGGCTTCATCGATACCCCCTTGAACCGGGACATGGGTAAGCGCCCCTTCCTGATCGATGTCGAGCGGGGTGCAGCGCTGATCGCCAAGCACGTCACCAAGCGGAGCAGAAGCGCTTACGTACCGGCCTGGCCCTGGGCTATTCTCGGCCGCCTGTTACCCCACCTTCCGACTTTCCTCATCGCCAAGACCTGAATGGACCTGCAGATCGACGATTTCTACAAGGACGCGGCAGCCGGCCTGCTCATGCTGTACCAGGCGTTCCCGCGCAAGATCGCCCTCTACGTCGAGGACCTGATCGGCCGCGAGGAGCCCGATGAGTTCGGCCTGCCGAGCAAGCGCCACCAGAGCTGCCTGGGTGCCCTGTTGTGGCTGGCCGAGGAAGGCTACCTGCGCTTCGACTCCACCATCCAGTACGACGCCCTGGACCAGGCCGTGCTCACGGAAAAAGGTTTTTTGCGCCTGTCCCGCGCCGTCCCCCATGCGCTGCCCGATGGCACCACGCTGCCGCCCAGCGTGCGGCGCGTACACGCCACCCTCGCCTACCAATTGCGCGAAGCACTGGCCGCCCGTCACAGCGAACGGCTGGCGCGCCTGACCCGGCTGCTGTTCGAAAGCCACCTGCACGGCGCAAACGACACAGTTTGAAATAGTCGCTCGGTTGAATAGCCTCCGGGCGCCCCTTATATACCCGGCATGACCATGCCACCGGCATGCTTTATCGCGAGGAGAAGCTCTACACCATGATGCGCATTCTGCTGTTCCTGGCCACCAACCTGGCGGTACTCCTGATCGCCAGCATTACCCTCAGCCTGCTCGGCTTCAATGGGTTCATGGCGGCCAACGGAGTCGATCTGGACCTGCAACAACTGCTCGTCTTCTGCGCCGTGTTCGGCTTCGCCGGATCGCTGTTCTCGCTGTTCATCTCCAAGTGGATGGCGAAGATGAGCACCGGCACCGAGGTCATCAGCCAGCCGCGTACCCGTCATGAACAGTGGCTTCTGCAAACCGTCGAGGAGCTGGCGCGCGAAGCCGGTATCAAGATGCCCGAGGTCGGCATCTTCCCGGCCTACGAGGCCAACGCCTTCGCCACCGGCTGGAACCGGAACGATGCCCTCGTCGCGGTCAGCCAGGGCCTGCTGGAACGTTTCTCGCCCGATGAAGTGCGCGCCGTACTGGCCCACGAGATCGGCCACGTCGCCAACGGCGACATGGTGACCCTGGCGCTGATCCAGGGCGTGGTGAACACCTTCGTGATGTTCTTCGCACGCATCTTCGGCAACTTCGTCGACAAGGTGATCTTCAAGAACGAGGAAGGCCGCGGTATCGCCTTCTATGTCGCAACCATCTTCGCCGAACTGATCCTAGGCATCCTGGCCAGCATGATCGTCATGTGGTTCTCGCGCCGCCGCGAATACCGCGCCGACGACGCCGGCGCCCGCCTGGCCGGCACCCGCTCGATGATTGCCGCCCTGCAGCGTCTGCAGGCGGAACAGGGCGTCCCGGTGCATATGCCGGACAGCCTGACCGCATTCGGCATCAACGCCGCGAAGAAAACCACCTTCGCCGGCCTGTTCATGAGCCACCCGCCGCTGGAAGACCGTATCGAAGCGCTGCGTCAGCGCGGCTGATCCCGATACGCGAAAAGGGCGACCCGAGGGTCGTCCTTTTTCATTCCCGCCGATCAGCGCTGCAATCGATAGACCCGTTCTTCCAGGCGAGTCAGGCCGCGCTGGAGAAACCGCCAGTTCTCACCCAACACGTCACGGCACTCCAACGGCTCCAGTTGCCAGTCCGCGCCAAGCAGACGCCGGACCTCATCGTCCGGCACCGAGAATGGCGGGCCCTGCATCTGCCCCTGCTCGTAATCCAGCGTCACCAGCAGACCCGCGCAACCTGCCGGGAATATGCCGGTCAGGTGCGCGACATAGCGCTGGCGCATCTCCGGAGGCAAGGCGATCAGAGCCGCCCGGTCGTACAAAGCGGCGCAGCCGGCCACATCCTCCGCCGTCAGGGCGAAGAAATCACCGCACCAGAGTTCGAGTGCACCGGCCCGATAGACCTTGAATGCCCCATGGGACTGGATTTCCGGCTTCAGCTCTTGCTCGGCGAAGAAATCCTCGACGGCCTTCTCGGCCAGCTCGACACCCAGCACGGCATGCCCCTGGCCTGCCAGCCAGGCCAGATCGAGCGACTTGCCGCACAGCGGAACCAACACCCTGCTGTCAGCCGACACCCCGAGCGTCGGCCAATGCCGAAGCAGATAGGGGTTCACCTCGGAAAGATGGAACCCGATCTCGTTGCGCTGCCAGCGCGCCTGCCAGAAATCCGCCTGCATGTTCATTCACCGTTTCGATCAAAAAGCACAGGAATTTATACTGGATTCCGATATATCCAGCCCGGAAGATGAACAGCATCCTACTAGAGGTCATCGCGAATGCTACCCAGCCTGTTCATCTCCCATGGCTCTCCCATGCTGGCGCTGGAGCCTGGCGCCAGTGGCCCCGCATTGGCGCGCCTCGCGGCCGAGCTGCCCCGCCCCATGGCGATCCTGGTGGTCTCCGCTCATTGGGAATCGCCCGAGCTGCGCGTCGGTACGGCTGAGCACCCGGAGACCTGGCACGATTTCTACGGCTTCCCGGCAGCCCTGTACGAGGTGCGCTATCCGGCCGCTGGCAACCCTGCCCTGGCCGCTGAGGTGATCCGTCTGCTGGCCGCCGAGGGCCTGACCGCCCAGCCGGAACCGCAGCGCCCGCTCGACCATGGCGCCTGGGTTCCGCTATCGCTGATGTACCCGCAAGCCGATATCCCCGTAGTGCAACTGTCGTTGCCGACGCATAAGGGCCCGGCCTTCCAGACCCGTGTTGGCCGCGCCTTGGCGAGTCTGCGCGAGTGCGGCGTGCTGCTGGTCGGCTCAGGCAGCATCACGCACAACCTCGGCGAATTGAACTGGCGCGCCGGACCGGACGTGATCGCCCCATGGGCAAAGGCTTTTCGCGACTGGATCGTGGAGAAACTGGCGGATAACGACGAAGCCGCGCTGCACGACTACCGCCGCCAAGCGCCCTCTGCCGCACGCAATCATCCGCACGACGAGCACCTGCTGCCGCTCTACTTCGCCCGGGGTGCCGGGCAAAAGTTCAGCCTGGTACACCAGGGCTTTACCCTGGGTGCGCTGGGCATGGACATCTATCGGTTCGACTGAATCGCACAGCCATGAAAAAGCCCCGCATGACAGGCTGTGTGAAAACCTAGCAGTCTGCGTGCAAGCTGAAGACAATGCCTCCATCGGTCGATGGGGGCATTGTTGTTTATGGGATACATCCAGGGGCGAAGGTCGTCAGCAAAGCAGCTTGTTTCCACCCACGTTGGAGGAGCTGGTGCCAGAGGATCATCTGGTACGGGTGATCGAGGCCTATGTCACTCGTCTGGATCTGCATGCCCTGGGCTTGAGCAAAGCCGAGCCACTCAAGACCGGGCGTCCTGGCTATGATCCGGCGGATCTGCTCAAACTCTATCTATACGGCTACTTCCAGCGCATCCGTTCTTCCCGCCGGCTTGAGGCCGAGTGCCAGCGCAATGTCGAGGTGATGTGGCTGCTGGGTCGATTGGCGCCGGACTTCAAGACCATCGCCGATTTTCGTAAGGACAACGGTGTGGCTTTTCAGGCGACCTGTCGCGCCTTCGTGCAGTTCTGCCGCCAGGTGGGACTGATCAGCGGGCAACTCGTGGCCATCGATGGCAGCAAGTTCCAGGCGGTGGCGTCACAACGCAAGCACCTGAGCCTGACGAAGCTCAAACGCCAACAAGCCAAACTGGAGGCGCAGATCGCCCGTTATCTGGCGGAACTGGACGAGGCTGACCGCAGTGAAGCGGCTGAAGTGGTTGAGCGCAGTGCGGTCAAGGCTGCGCTGCAACACCTGGAGAGCCGACATGCCGATAACCTGACAGCCCAGGCACTGATGGAGGTGCAGGGGCTGGATCAGTTCGTCGTTGGTGAGGACGAGGCCCGCCTGATGCGCACCCACCAGGGCGCCAAGGTGGCGTTCAACGTGCAGAGTGCGGTAGTTGGCGAGTATGGGCTGATCCTGCATCATGCGGTCACTCAGGACGGCAACGATAACCAGCAACTGGAGCCTATGGCCAAGGCCGCCCAGGCGATCCTGGAGCAGGAGCAACTGTCGGTCACCGCAGATGCCGGCTACTCCAATGGCGAGCAGTTCCAAGCCTGTGACGATACCAAGATCACGGCCTATGTACCGGCAAACCGGGGGATCAACAATCAGGGTGACGATACGCCGCTGTTCGAGCGCGATGCTTTCATCTATGACGCCACCCACGACCAGTACCAATGCCCAGCAGGCAAATGGCTACCGTTCAAGCAGGTCAATGGCCTGCAGCGCATCTATGGGCATGTCCATGAGGCAGCGTTCGAGCGCATGCATCAGCGGATGCAGGCACATCCGGAGATGATAATCAGGCGTCGATCCATCGTCGAACATCCCTTTGGCAACCTGAAGCAGTGGATCCTGGGTAATGGCCGCTTCCTGCTCCGACAACTGCGGGGAGCGCGTACGGAAATGGCCCTGGCGGTCAACGCCTACAACCTGAAACGCGCCATCAATGTGCTTGGTGCCCGTCGGTTGATCGGACTGTTGGGATAAATCCCGCTTTCCATTTCCAAGCATCAAAAACGCCAACGCCCCGAACCAGTCGGGGCGTTGGATTTGCCTATCGTCAGAGTGTTTTCACACGCTCTGATGAGCGGGGCTTTTCATTTACGCCAGGACTCAGTCCTCGCGGTACCGACGCAGCTTCAACTGCTTGCCGGCCACACGGGTGTCCTTGAGCTTACCGAGCAGGCGATCCAGCCCTTCTTCCGGCAGCTCGATCAGGCTGAACGTCTCGCGAATCTGGATACGCCCGATGGCCTCGCGAGCCAGGCCGCCCTCGTTGAGGATGGCGCCGAGCAGGTTCTTCGCCGCGATGCCGTCACGCGCACCCAGCGAGGTACGGCAACGCGCACGGCCTTCGGCCAGCGGCATGGGCGCACGACGCTCGCGGTATTCGCCACGCTCACCGGAACGTTCGCTGCGCTCGCGCGGAGCCGCACTCGGCACCAGCGGCTGCTCGCGCTCGACTTCGGCGAGGTTGAGCGCCTGGCCATGGGTGGCCTTGCGCAGCAACGCCGCTGCCAGGGCACGCGGGCTGCAACCGATATCGGAGATCAGGCGGTCGAGCAGCTCGCCGTGGGTTTCCTCGGCATCGGCAACCAGCGGCACCAGGCTGGCGGTCAGTTTCTTGATGCGGGCGTCCAGTACCTGCTGGGCATTCGGCAGGCGTACCTCGGCAACCTTCTGCCCGGTGACGCGCTCGATCACCTGCAGCATACGGCGCTCGCGCGGCGTCACCAGCAACAGCGCACGGCCATCGCGACCGGCACGACCGGTACGGCCGATACGGTGCACGTAGGATTCCGGGTCGTACGGCATGTCGACGTTGAATACGTGGGTGATGCGCGGTACGTCGATACCACGCGCCGCCACGTCGGTGGCGACCACGATGTCCAGACGGCCGTCCTTCAGCGAGTCGATCACCCGCTCGCGCTGGTTCTGCGCGATGTCGCCGTTCAGCGCAGCCGCCTTGTAGCCCTTGGCTTCCAGCGCACTGGCCAGGTCGAGAGTGGCCTGCTTGGTACGCACGAAGGCGATCAGCGCGTCGAACTCCTCCACCTCCAGCAGGCGCAGCACCGCTGCGGTCTTCTGGTCGGCATGCACCATCAGGTGGGCCTGTTCGATGCGCGCCACGGTCTGGGTCTTGGCGGCGATCTTGACGTGCTGCGGGTTACGCAGATGCTTTTCGGCAATAGCGCGGATCGAATGCGGCAGGGTCGCGGAGAACAGCACGGTCTGGCGCTCTTCCGGCAACGCCTGGAAGATCACTTCCAGGTCGTCCATGAAGCCGAGCTTGAGCATCTCGTCGGCCTCGTCGAGCACCAGGTGCTGCACGGTCGAGAGCATCTTCTCGTCGCGGCGCAGGTGATCGCACAGACGGCCGGGCGTGGCGACCAGAATCTGCGCGCCCTGGCGCAGTGCCTTGAGTTGCGGCCCCATGGGCGCGCCACCGTAGACGGCGACGACACCGACGCCGGGCATCTGCTTGGAATAGGTTTCGAATGCGGTGGCCACTTGCAGGGCCAGCTCGCGGGTCGGCGCCAGGATCAGCACCTGGGGCTCGCGACGGGACGGGTCGAGACGGCTCAGCAGCGGCAGTGCGAAGGCCGCGGTCTTGCCGGTGCCGGTCTGGGCCTGGCCGATCATGTCGTGGCCGCCGAGGATCACCGGGATCGACTGGGCCTGAATGGGGGAAGGTTCTTCGTAACCCACCGCGGAGATTGCGGAGAGTACAGCGGGATGAAGGCCGAGCGCGGCGAAGCCGCCGGTTTCCTGGGTCATGGGTCTGCCTCGTGTGCATCCGCAAAGACCCCATGTCCAAGGCTGCACATGCCATGAAAGACCCTGGGGTCGCCCTGGCAGCCTGGCTGACGAGAATTTGCGAGAACGCGTGAATGGATAAAACGTCAAGGATAGTCCGCGGGGCGGACACGCAGCCGAAAGCGAGGTTTCGGAGAAATTGCACTACCTGTAACGAAGCCTGATTTCAGGCCGGCGCGCACTATACCGGAAAAAAGCGGCAGGTGCGTGGATTTTTCCCGGCGCACCGCCGGACGGTCGCCCCTTCCGCAACCGGAGGCAATAGCGCCCGGCCACCTTGGACAAGGTGCGAACCGGCAGCTATACCCCTCGGGTCTTTTCCATTCCCGCACAAGGATTCCGTCATGGCAGAAAGCCCCAACGGCCGCGTCAGCCGCGAGAAACGCGGCCATGTCCTGTTGCTCGGCCTGGATCGCGTGGCCAAGCGCAATGCCTTCGATATCGAGATGCTGAACGACCTGGCGCTCGCCTACGGCGAGTTCGAGGACGACAACGAGGCGCGGGTCGCCCTGGTTTTCGCCCACGGCGAGCATTTCACCGCCGGCCTGGACTTGGCCAAGGTCGCACCGGTGTTCGCCGAAGGCTGGGAGATTCCCGAAGGCGGCTGCGATCCCTGGGGCGTATTCAATGGCCATCGGGTCAGCAAGCCGGTGATCGTCGCTGCCCAAGGCTACTGCTTCACCATTGGCATCGAACTGATGCTCGCCTCGGACATCTGCCTCTGCGCCAGCAATACCCGCTTCGCCCAGATGGAAGTGCAGCGCGGCATCTTCCCCTTCGGCGGTGCCACCCTGCGCCTGCACCAGCACGCGGGCTGGGGCAACGCCATGCGCTGGCTGCTCACCGGTGACGAATTCGATGCCCACGAAGCCTACCGGCTCGGCCTGGTGCAGGAAGTGGTGGCCAGCGAAGACCTGCTGCCACGCGCACTCTGGCTGGCCGAACGGATCGCGGCGCAAGCACCTCTTGGGGTACAGGCCACGTTGGCTTCGGCGCGCCAGGCGGTACGCGAAGGCGAGCAGGCGGCGATCCGCAGCCTGGTGCCTATCGTGCGCACGCTCATGGCCACGGAAGACGCGCAGGAAGGCGTCCGCGCCATGCTCGAACGCCGCCCCGGAAATTTCCAGGGACGTTGATCCCGGGCGCCCGGGCGGCACCTGCCGCTCGGGCCCTTGCGAGTCGCCGCTAGTGCGAGCCCTGCGCCGATGCCTGCATCTCGGTGAAGCCGGACGCCGCCTCCTGCACATCGGCGGGAAAGTCCTCCATCTCGAACACTTGGCGCAACTCGATCACTTCGTTGTCGCCCGCCGGGCAGCGCTTCGCCCACTCGATGGCTTCTTCCTTCGAATTCACCCGGATCATCCAGTAGCCGCCCAGTACCTCGTTGGTTTCCACGTAGGGACCATCGGTCACGGTCGGCTTGCCCCCGGCGAACGACACCCGCGCGCCGGAAGCCAGCGGATGCAGCCCATCCAGCGCGAGCAGCACACCGGCCTCCTGCAGGGACTCGTTGTACTTCATCATCGCCGCCACCGCTTCCGGGTCAGGCGTGGTGCCCGCTGCCGCTTTCTCGTAGCCCTTTGGGATCATCAGCATCATGAAACGCATCGCAAGACTCCTGTCATCAATCGTTATAGGGAAATCATTCGATCACATTGAGCATCCAGGACACACCGAAGCGGTCCATCACGATGCCGAAGCAGGGCGACCAGAAGGTCTTGCCGAGCGGCATCTGCACCTGGCCGCCCTCGCCCAGCGCCGTGAAAATCCGGTCGGCCTCGGCTGCACTCGGCAACGTGATCGACAGGGAAAAGCCCTTGAAGCCGGGCTGCTCCGCGCTACAACCGTCGGAAGCCATCACCTGTGTCTCACCGATACGGAAGCAGCAATGCATCACCTTGCTTTCGTAGCCGGGTGGCAGCATGCCTTCCGGCAGCGGATCGGGGCTGTCGCTGAAACGCAGTAGCTCCGACACCTCCGCGCCCAGCGCCTGCCGGTAGAAGGTCAGGGCCTCTTCGCAACGGCCATGGAAGAATAGATAGGCTTGAACCAACATGATGCTCTCCTTCCCGAATGGGATGTCGCGGGCCTCGTCATGAGGTCGCTCTAACCCATAGTCGAGCGGCGCGACGACGGATCGACAGCCGGAGAGAAAAATTTCATCAGGTCGCCGGACGCAGCACCTCGATCAACGGCCGCAGGGAATAGCCGAGCCTGGGTGCCAGCGCATCGGCCCTGGCGGCCAGGCCGTCCAGATCGAGTTCCTGTTCGAGATCGGCCGGCACCAGCAGGATCACGTTGCCCTCCTTCACCGGGCACTCCCAGTAATGCCGATGATAGAGCCCGCGCAGCAGCGCCGCGCCGAGCGGCTTGCCCTCGTCGTTGGTCCATTGGTTGATCACCAGCCAGCCGCCCGGATTGAGCTGCTGCTGGCAACGCTCGAGAAAACGCCAGGCCAGATGCCCAACGCCCGGCCCGGTATCGGTATAGAGATCGACGAACACCAGGTCTGCTTTTTCCGCCGTATCCAGCAGATCCAGCGCATCGCCGACGCGGATATACAGGCGCGGATCGTCCGTCAGGCCGAGGTAATCCATAGCCAGGCGCGGCACATCGGGACGCAGCTCGATGGCCTCGACATCCTCCAGCGGCAGGAACTTCAGGCACGCCTGGGTCAGGCTGCCGGCCCCCAGGCCGAGGAACAGCGCACTCTCCGGCGCCTCGTGGCAGAGCGCACCGAGCAGCATGGCGCGGGTGTAGTCGTACTCCAGCCAGCTTGGATCGCGGGTGAATACGCAGCTCTGCTCCACCGACTCACCGAATTCGAGGAACCGGTAGTCGCCCACCTCCAGTACACGAATCAGGCCGAACTCGTCGCGGACTTCGGCGAGCAGGCGTTCCTCTCTTTCCATGGGTGTCTCGTCTCGCGGCGGGCGGGATACCCGCGAAAATGGAGGCGCATCTTAACGGCGCCGGATGCCACCCGGTAATGCCGATCGCACATTCTCCATATATAGCCTCTATCACCGCCCCGCTGGTCGATCGGTTACCATGCGTTCCACCTGCGACATGCGAAAACGAGCACACGATGACCGACACCTGGAGCCCCGACAGCTGGAGAGCCAAGCCGATCCAGCAACAACCCGAATACCCCGACGCCGCGCACCTGGCACAGGTCGAGCAGACCCTGGCCGGCTTCCCGCCGCTGGTATTCGCCGGTGAAGCCCGCGAGCTGCGCCGGCAGTTCGCCGAGGTGACCCAGGGGCGCGCCTTCCTGCTCCAGGGCGGCGACTGCGCCGAAAGCTTCGCCGAGTTCTCCGCGGCGAAGATCCGCGACACCTTCAAGGTACTGCTGCAGATGGCGATCGTCATGACCTTCGCCGCCGGCTGCCCGGTGGTGAAGGTCGGCCGCATGGCCGGCCAGTTCGCCAAGCCACGCTCGTCCGGCGAGGAAACCCAAGGCGACGTCACCCTGCCCGCCTACCGGGGCGACATCGTCAACGGCATCGGCTTCGACGCGAAGAGCCGCATCCCCGACCCCGAGCGCCTGCTCCAGGCCTACCATCAGTCCACCGCCAGCCTCAACCTGCTGCGCGCCTTCGCCCAAGGCGGCTTCGCCGACCTGCACCAAGTGCACCAGTGGAACCTGGACTTCATCGCCAATTCCGCCCTGGCGGAGAAATACAGCGCCCTGGCCGACCGCATCGACGAAACCCTCGCCTTCATGCGCGCCTGCGGGCTGGATACCGCACCGCAACTGCGCGAAACCAGCTTCTTCACCGCCCACGAAGCGTTGCTGCTGAACTACGAACAAGCCTTCGTCCGCCGCGACAGCCTCACCGGCGGCTGGTACGACTGCTCCGCGCACATGCTCTGGATCGGCGACCGCACCCGCCAGCCGGACGGTGCCCATGTGGAATTCCTGCGCGGCGTGGGCAATCCCATCGGGGTCAAGGTCGGCCCGAGCATGCCCGACGAGGACCTGATCCGCCTGATCGACATCCTCAACCCGGATAACGATCCCGGCCGCCTCAATCTGATCGTGCGCATGGGCGCCGACAAGGTGGAAGCCGGCCTGCCGCGGCTGATCCGCACCGTGCAGCGCGAAGGTCGTAAGGTGCTGTGGAGTTCCGACCCGATGCACGGCAATACCATCAAGGCGTCCAGCGGCTACAAGACCCGCGACTTCGAGCGCGTCCTCGCCGAGGTGAAGCAGTTCTTCGACGTACACCACGCCGAAGGCACCTATGCCGGCGGTATCCACATCGAAATGACCGGGCAGAACGTCACCGAGTGCATCGGCGGCGCCCGTCCGATCACCGAGGACGGCCTGTCGGACCGCTACCATACCCACTGCGACCCGCGCCTCAACGCCGACCAGTCGCTGGAGCTGGCCTTCCTCATCGCCGAGACGCTGAAGCAGGTTCGTCGGTAAGCCCCACACTGACTTGTAGGAGCGAGCTCTGCTCGCGAAATGGGACCATGCGGCCGTTTCGCCAGCAGAGCTGGCTCCTACACAGAGCATACTCGCCAGACCTGTGTAAGGAGTCATCGGCGAAGAGGGACAGCCGTCATTCGCGAATGAATTCGCTCCCATACATACCTGTAGGAGCGGGCTCTGCTCGCGAAATGGGCCGTGCGGAAGCTTCGCCAGCAGAGCTGGCTCCTACAAGTAGAGTGGGCCCCAACCGAGGGCTGCCTTCACTCCTGCAACAACGGCCGCAGCCGGGCCGCCAGTGCGGACCGGCAGTTCAGCACCACGCTCGGCAGCTCGAGCCAATCGGCCAGGGCCCGCAGCTCGCCCGCCAGGGCGGCGAGCGCTTCCTCGTGCAACCCCGCCTCCTCGCCGTGCACGGCATGCACCGCCAGGCGCCCATGGGCCCGCTCGCTGCGCAAATCGACCCGCGCGACAAGGCGTTCATGATGGAGGAACGGCAGCACGTAGTAGCCATACACCCGCTTGTGCGGCGGGGTGTAGATCTCCAGGCGGTAATGGAAATCGAACAGGCGCTCAGTCCGCGCCCGCTCCCAGATCAGCGAATCGAACGGCGACAGCAAGGCACTGGCCGCCACCTTGCGCGGCACCCTCGGCTCGCCCAGGCAGTAGGCCGGCTTGTCCCAACCCTGCACCCGGGCAACCGACAGGTCGCCGTTCTCCACCAGCTCGGCCACGCGCGCACGGCTGTCGGTCGGGTCGAGCCGGTAGTAATCGCGCAGGTCCTTTTCCGTCGCCACACCCAGGGCCGCCGCCGAACGCAGCAACAGCCGGCGCTGCGCTTCCGCCTCTTCCGGCTCGGGCTGCGCCAGGATGACGGATGGGATGACCCGCTCCGGCAGATCGTACAGCCGCTCGAACCCCCGCCGGCCGGCGACCGTCACCTCACCGGCAGCGAACAGCCACTCCAGCGCGTGCTTCTCCGCACTCCAATCCCACCAGGGGCCGGCCCGCTCCTGTCGCGTGGACAGGCTGCCCGCCCCCAGCGCCCCCTGCTCCCGCACCGTTTGCAGTACGCGCTGGATCAGCGGCTGCTGTTCCACGCCGAAGCGCGCCAGTTGCCGGTATATGCCCTCCCCACGCGCCGCACGGCGCATCCGCCAGCGCATGGCGGGATACAGCTCCAACGGCAACAGCGAAGCCTCGTGCCCCCAGTATTCGAACAACGCCCGCTGCCGCCCGGTGCCCCAGGCGGCCTGGTCGAGCAGTTTGCGGGGATAGATGCCAAGACGGGAAAACAGCGGCAGGTAATGGGAACGCACCAAGGCGTTCACCGAATCGATCTGTACGACGCCGAGACGCTCGATCACCTTGAGCAGATGTGCCGCACGGATCGCGGCGGTCGGTCGGCGACTGGTAAAACCTTGGGCCGCCAGCACGAGACGGCGGGCCTCCTTGAGCGACAACGACAACGCAGCGGACATCCCTTCTCCAAAGCCGCAGCGGAGCGGCGGTAATCCTCGGCGATCTTAGCTCAGACCGCTTGCACCGCCACATTTTCACCCGGCACCGGAAACGGCCGCGCGAAAGTGAACGCCCGCCCGCTCGGGCCATGTGCATCCAGACTGAGCAGTGCCCGCCGCGCCTCCTCCAAGGTCGGTACCTGCCCGCCCGGAATCCACCAGAGCGCCAGATGCGGGATCGCCAGTTTCTCGAACCACTGCTTGCGATCGCGCAGGACCGTCAGGTGATCGCCCTGGTAGACATACGCCTTGAGCGCCTCCAGAGATTGCCATACCGACAGGTTCACGATAATCGAAGGATCGTCGAACAACCGGATCGCCGTGGCATCGCCAGCCTCGTCCTTGAGCCGCCAGACGAAGCCCGGACTGCGCTCCGCCAGGGCGTTGATGTGATCCAATTGCTCGACGAACCCCTGCATGAGCGGGTCATCCAGGGGTGCCCTGGCCTTGGCCACGTTCACCTGGGCCAGATGGTAATGCTGGGTCATTCACAACTCCTTTTTGAGGCTCAGCGCTTGAGCGGATCGATCCAGAACGGCCGCTCGCTTTCCTGATAGATATCCGCCCGTGACAGGCCGATATCCTTGAGCGCCTCGTCGCTCAAAGTGGCCAGTTGCCGACGCTGCTCAGCCAGCGCCAGCCAGCGTTGCAGCCGCTTCCAGGCAGTCGCCAGCAGGCGGCCGAAGCCGTGGCGGACCTGAGGAAATGTAGAAGCAATGGCGTAACCACGTTGGAATTTCATAGCGAAGCCCTCCGATCTGAACCATCCTGGTTATCCGAGCACTGCCACTCAGCGCTTCAGGATTGGCGTCAGTGTCTCGCCGGGATTAAGATCAATCCAACGAATGTTTCTTATGTCACCCATCTCGGAGATTGATGGATGAGCAGCTACGTCGGTATCGACACGGAACTCCTGCGCACCTTCGTTGCGATTGCCGATACGGGCGGTTTCACCCGCGCGGCCGAAGCCGTCAACCGCACCCAGTCGGCGGTCAGCATGCAGATGAAGCGGCTGGAAGAAGAAGTGCTGGAACGGGCTCTGTTCGAGCGCGATGGCCGGCAGGTTCGGCTCACACCCGAAGGCCAGGTGCTGCTCGGCTACGCACGGCGCATCCTCAAGCTGCATGGCGAAGTACTGACCACCCTGCGCGAACCGCACATGGTCGGCTCGGTGCGCATCGGTACGCCGGACGACTATGTGATGCGCTTCCTGCCCGGCATCCTCTCGCGCTTCGCCCAGGCCTACCCGCTGGTTCAGGTGGAGGTGCATTGCGACTCGTCCTTCCAGCTTCTCCAGCGCAGCGACCTCGATCTCAGCATCATTACCCGCGAACCAGGCAAGGAAATCGGCCAGTTGTTGCGCCAGGAGCATGTGGTGTGGGCCGAGGCCATCGGCTTTGCCCCACACGAGCAGAACCCGTTGCCGCTGGCGATGTTCAATGCGGATTGCTTCTGCCGCTCCTGGGCCTGTAATGCCCTGGACAGCCTGGAACGCCCCTACCGCATCGCCTACACCAGCCCCAGCCTCTCGGCGATCATGGCGGTGGTCAGCGCCGGCCTGGCCATCACCGCCCAGCTGCAGAGCCTGATTCCACCGGACATGCGCATCCTCGGCGAAGCCGAGGGCCTGCCAGGCATGCCGATGGCGAGCATCGTGCTGCTGCGCAACCCGCACAGCCAGAACCCGGTTACCGAGTGCCTGGCCGAGCACATCGCCGAAGGCTTCAAACTTTAAGGGCCAGCGACGCCGCGCAAAGCAGCAGGAAGCCGCAGAACATTGCCCGCAGCACGCGCTCCGGCAGGGAATGGGCGAGCCGCACACCCCAACTGATGCTGAGCAGGCCACCCACCGCCAGGGGAATGCCCAGCAGCCAATCGACATGATCGTGAAGTGCATAGGTCGCCAGCGTGACGCCGGTGCTCGGTGCCGCCAATGCCAGCGACAGGCCCTGGGCGATCACCTGGGTCGTTCCGAATACGCTGGTCAGTACCGGCGTCGCCAGTACGGCGCCGCCCACCCCGAACAGCCCGCCGAGCAACCCCGCACCGCTACCCAGCGCCCCCAGCCAGGGCCAGGGGTGCCGCAGCTCGGTGCCGCCCCCGCCGTGACGCAGGAACACCTTGGCGAAGTTGTAGAACGCCAACGCCACGAGGAAGCCGACGAAGGCCATGCGCATCCGTTCGGCATCCAGCGACACGGCCCAACGCGCCCCGAGCAGGGCGAAGCAGAACCCCGAGGTCGCCAGCGCCAGGGCATGGCGCGGATCGATGCGATTACGCTGGTGATAGCGCCATAGCGCCAGCAGCACGTTGGGCACCACCATCACCAGCGCCGTGCCTTGGGCCAGTTGCTGGTCCAGGCTGAACAGCACGCCCAGCGTGGGAATCGCGATCAACCCGCCGCCAATGCCGAACAGACCACCCAGCGTTCCCAGACCCAGGCCCAATACCAGGTTCAGCAGCATATCCAGAGGGTTCATCGCATCGCTCCAAGCCAACACGACGAGCATGCTACGCAGCCGCGGCTGGCACGGAAACGCATAACCACGCACAATGGCTATGCGTTTGACGCAAGAGCGAGCCCCATGAATCCCGATACCCTCACCGACCAGTTCAGCCTGTTCCTCGACGTGCTGGAGTCCGGCAGCTTCTCCGCCGCGGCCCGCCGCCATCCCCTGACCCCTTCCGCCGTGGCCCGACGCATCGACGCCCTGGAACGCGCCCTCGGCAGCACTCTGTTCATCCGCAGCACCCATGCCGTGCGCGCCACACCGGCCGGGCTGGCGTTCGCCGAGCGGGCCCGCCGGATACTCGCCGAACTGCGCCTGGCCCGCGCCGAAGCCGCCTCGCTGAGCAGCGCCCCGGAAGGTCTGATCCGCATCGACGCACCGGCGCCTTTCGGCCGCCGCCGACTGGCCCCGGCCATCGCCGAATTCCTCGCCGCCAATCCAGGGTTGGACGTGCAGTTGCGGCTGATCGACAGCTTCATCGATCTGCACGGCGAACACCTCGGCGAAGTGGATCTGGTGCTGCGCATCGGCCCGCTGGCCGACACCCGCCTGGTCGCCACTCCCCTGGCACCCCTGGTCCGCATTGCCTGCGCCAGCCCGGACTACCTCAAGCGCCGCGGCACCCCGCGCGAGCCGAGCGAACTGGTCGACCACGACGGCCTCGATTGGGACAGCCTCGCCCCGCCCTATGCCTGGCGCTTCCAACGTGCTGGCCGGCTCCAGCATTACAAGCCGCAACGCCAGCGGATGACCGCCAACAACGCCGAAGCCTTGCTGTTCGGCGCACTCGACGGACTCGGCATCGCCCATCTGCCGACCTGGCTGAGCAGCGAGTATCTGCTGCGTGGCGAACTGGTCCCGCTGTTTTGCCAAGAGGGCCTGCCTGCGCCCGAGCCGAGCAGCATCTACGCCCTGCGCCTGGAGCGTGAAGCCAGTCCGCGCACCCGCCTGCTGCTGGCCTTCCTGCAGGAGCGCTTCGGCCATCCGCCGCCGTGGGATCAGGCGCTGCAGAGTCGCCTGGTGCCTTCCAGCTAGGCAGTGCGATCAGCGGGCTGGCCAAAAAATAGTCAGCGCGCTAAATTCAAGCACATCGTTATTTAGAGGTATCGTTCATGGACACCCCCCGCTGTGACGACTTGCTGCTCGACAACCAGGTCTGTTTCGCCCTGTATTCCACGTCGCTGATGCTGACCAAGGTCTACAAGCCGATCCTGCAGGCCGTCGGCCTCACCTACCCGCAGTACCTGGCCATGCTGGTACTCTGGGAACGCGACGGCATCACCGTGGGCGAACTCAGCGCCCGCCTGCTCACCGACCCCGGCTCGGTCACTCCCCTGCTCAAGCGCCTGGAAGGCGAAGGGCTGATCACCCGCACCCGCAGCAGCGCCGACGAGCGCGTCGTGGAATTGCGCCTGACCGACAAGGGCCGCGAACTGCAACAGCAGGCACAAGCCTTCCCCGCCTGCATCGTCGAAGCCAGCGGGCAATCGGCGGAACAGCTGATGGCGCTGAAGGACGAACTGGTGAAACTGCGCAGCCAGTTGCAACAGGCGCTGCCTGCCTGATTTCGCGAATCGCGAACCGTGTCATCGATTCTGTCGCGTTGCCGCTTCGCTTGTTCGCGTTGGGGCTCCTACACTTCGACTCCACGCGCCGGCCTGGGTCGGTGCGCGATCACACCGCTTCAGAAACAGTGCGGTCGGGGCGGCCAGGGACGGACCGATATCGGTCCCAAGCGATAAGGAACACAACCGATGCCACGGGAAATGTCGGCCGGCAATCCAAATGCGCCGGTCCTCAGCGGCTCATTGAGTAATGCGCTCTACCGCCATGCCGAGCAACGCTGCTTCGCCTTCTTCATCTACCTGTTCTACGTGAAGATCCTGACGGAGCGCGGGAATAATCTGCACAACGCCAACCTCCAAGCCCACGATGCCGTCGAGCACAAGGCCACCCACCAGATCGACAGCGGCTTCCGTCAGCCGAACCAGCCGCACTACTACGGCTTCGACGACAACGACCCCAACATCGTCAATCAGTCCGCCACCGCCTGCGGCAAGATGGACGCCGCGCACTTCTGCAACCTGGGCATCGACAGCCGCTACCAGAACGCTTTCGCGCAACTGGGCCAGAACGACGCGGCCCTGAACGATTACTACGAGAACCTGAAGAAAATCTGTGGCGACACCCGCATGCTGCCCCAGCGCATCAACATCGGCCCGGACCGCGTGATCGACCAGCTCCACGCCGAGCTGGCCGTGCGCTTCCTGCGCGCCGGTGGTCCACCGATCACTCGACAGAACATTACGACCTACTGCCAGGAAGGCATCAAGCGCATCGCTCAGTACCAGGCCACCCGAGGCGCCGGCATCGTCGCCTGCGCCCAGCGCTACGCCGATTTCTACGCGGCGGCACAGAGCGAGATGTGGCAGTCGGTCTCCGGTTCGGTAGCCGCCTCCTGCGCGGCCCATGGCCTGCCGGTTACGGATTATTTGTCGTATGTCTGAGCGTGCCCTTGTGGAGCGAATTCATTCGCGATTGGGCGAGAGCCGTTTTCGCGGATGAATCCCCCACAGGCCCGCTTTCGTAGGAGCCAACTCGGCTGGCGATGCTTCTGCGCGGCTCGGTTCGCGAGCAGAGCTCGCTCCTACAAAGCGGGCCCGATTCTCGTGTAGGGGCGAATAAATTCGCCCCTACACGTGGTGTTCCGTGGCCCGGATAAGCGTCAGCGCAATCCGGGAAGCGCTTCCGGCACCGAGTTCCGACTGGTTCCGAAAAACATGAGCGCACGAGACTCCCGCTTGTTCTTCCCCTCTTCCCGACCTATCCTGCGCCGGCCACGACTAGTCCCGTGGCCGGGTTTGACAGCCCGAATCTAGTAGGCGCGATTGCGCCAGTGGTGCATGCGAAAACGGCGTATGTTTTTGCAGGCCCTCGCACGTATGCAGGTTCATGCAGCGTCATGGCGGATCGCGTGGGGAGACCCTCGGGTCTGCCGGTGCCTACTAGCCGGTCTGTCAACCCCGCGCGGTTCGCCACCCTAACGATTGACAGCGTTCGTGGCGAACTCCCAACTATTTCTAGTAGGAGCCTCACCATGGACGAAGCCTTACCCCCTCTCACTTTCCTTCGCTACAAC
>NZ_BDAC01000018.1 GCF_002091635.1 Pseudomonas indica NBRC 103045
GCATTACCATCCTGCGGTGGGCCTTTTCTTTTACAGCGGTTCTTTCAGCCAGCGTATGCCGTGGATCGGGTGGGCGCTCAGAGCGCTGCACCCGTATCGAACAGCAATTGTTCGAAGGTTTTCTTCGCCATGGGACGGCCGTAGAGGTAGCCCTGGGCGCTGTGGCAGCCGTAGCGTTGCAGCATTTCTTCTTGGGAGGGGTCTTCGACGCCTTCGGCCATCAGGCTCATGTTCAGGCTACGGCCAAGAGAAATGATCGCTTTGACCAGTTCCGTGCTCTCGCTGTCGCGTTTCATGTTGCGGATGAAGAATCGGTCGATCTTCAGGCTATCCACGGGGAGGTGCTTCAGGGGGCTGAGCAGCGACGCACCCTTGCCGAAGTCGTCGATGGCGATGGAGACACCCAGGTCGCGCAGTTGTTCGAGGGTTTCGCAGGCGGCGCCGTTGTCGTGCTGGAGCAAGGCTTCGGTGACTTCCAGGGTAAGCCATTCCGCTTCGCATCCGGTGATCTGGAGAGTGCGGCAGACCGAGGCGAGCAGGTCGTTCGGGGCGAACTGGTGCGGCGACAGGTTGACGGCGATCGTCAGGACACGTCGCCGGTCCTGGTTCCAGTCCACGGCGGTCCGGCAGGCGTTGTGCAGGACCCACTCGCCGATGTCGACGATCAGCCCGCTCTCTTCGGCGATGGAAAGGAATTGGTCGGGTGTGAGCTGGCCCTTCTCGGGGTGGTTCCAGCGCAGCAGGGCTTCCGCGCCGATGAGCAGGCCGGTGCCGAGATCGACCTGCGGCTGGTAGTACACCTCCAATTCGCCGTTCTGTTGGGCCTGGCGCAGATCGGCGGCGATGGCCTGGCGCTTCGGGTGGGTCGTGGGCTGGTTCAAGGTGGACTCTCCGTCCGAAGCGATTCAGCGTTGCAAAAAGTGTTTCTTCCGCATGATTTTGCACCATGAAGAAGAGTGGCTAATTGATATCAAAATGATGCTTCTCCGGGGTTGGGAACCACCATCGGATGCGACTGATTTTCGGGTAAGCCGGCTGGGACGAGGGGTAGGAAATTTCCTAGTTTCCCTGGTTTTGCTCTCCAGCCGTTTTCTTTGCCTCGCTCTCCGACCTTGGGTTCATCGGTCGGCGAGCAGTCGTTCGAAGGCTTCTTTCGGCATGGGGCGGCCGTAGAAGTAGCCTTGGGCGTTGTGGCAGCCATAGCGTCGCAGCAGGGCCTCCTGGGAGGGTTTTTCGACGCCTTCGGCGATGAGGGTGAGGCGCAGGCTGTGGGCCATGGAGACGATCGCCTTGACCAGCTCGGCGCTCCGCTTGTTGTGCTCGATATCGCGGATGAAGGAGCGGTCGATCTTCAGGGTTTCCACCGGGAAGCGATTCAGGTAGCCGAGCGCCGAGTAACCGGTACCGAAGTCGTCGATGGCGATGGAAAAGCCCATGTCGCTCAGTTGCTTCAGGGTTTCGCGCACCACCGGGTTGTCGTCCAGCAGCAAGCCTTCGGTGATTTCCAGGCCGAGCCAGGCGGGCCGGCAGCCGGTGGCTTGCAGGGCATTGCACACCGAGGCGAGGAGGTCGTTCAGCTTGAACTGGCGGGGCGAGAGGTTGACGGCGACCTTGATACGGCGCCGCCGGTCGCGGTTCCATTCCACCGCCGTGCGGCAAGCGGTGTGCAGGACCCACTCGCCGATGTCGACGATCAGGCCGGTTTCTTCGGCGATGGAGATGAAGTGGTCGGGCTGGATCAGGCCATCCCGTGGATGGTTCCAGCGCAGCAGGGCTTCCGCGCCGATCAACAGGCCACTGCTCAGGTCGATCTGCGGCTGGTAGTACAGCTCCAGTTCGCCGTTCTGCCGGGCATGGCGCAGGCTGGCGGCGATGGCCAGACGCTGGGTGGTCTTTTGGGTCAGGCTCGGCGTATAGAACTGGACATTGTTCCGTCCCTGTTCCTTGGCGTGGTAGAGCGCGGTGTCGGCGTATTGCAGCAGTTCCTCGATGGTTTGCCCATCGTGCGGATAGCGGGAAATGCCGATGCTGGAGTAGATGAACAGCTCGCGGTCCTGGATCAGGCAGACTTCGCCGATGGACTGGAGCAGCGCGTGGCCGGTTCGCTCGAGATCGGCGGCGTCGTGCATGCCGGTCAGGACCAGGGCGAATTCATCGCCGCCCAGGCGGGCAACGGTATCGCCATCGCGTATGGCATCGCCCAGGCGGCGGGCGATTTCCTGCAGCAGATCGTCGCCGGCGGCGTGGCCGAGGGTGTCGTTGACGATCTTGAAGTTGTCCAGGTCGAGGATCATCACCGCGATGTGCCGGTCGCCGTGGTCGGCCTGGCGCATGGCTTGTTGAAGCCTGGCATTGAACAGCTCGCGGTTGGGCAGGCCGGTCAGGGAGTCGAAGAAGGCGAGGGTATGCAGTTGTTTCTGATAGGCCTTCAGCTTGCTGATGTCCTGCACGGTGCCGAGCATCTGCAATGGCGTGCCGTCTTCGGCATAGGCGATGCGCAGCCGGGAGTGCAGGTGCAGCGTACGTTGGCCGGTGTCGATGCTGTAGTCCATCGCCAGCTCGGTGGTGCGCGCCAGATAGGCCTGCTGGATGCTGGAGGCGATTCGGTTGCGCTCTTCCTCGGGCAGCATCGCCAGCACCTGTTCGGGGTAGGGTGCCCAACCGCGTGGCTGGCCGAGCAGGCGGCAGAGTTCCGCCGAGAGCCGGGTCTTGCGGGTGCGGAAGTCCAGTTGCCAATGGCCGAGGCGGGCGAGTGCTTCGGCCTCCTCCAGGCGGCGGCTGGTTTCCTTCAGGGAGGAAATGTCTCGGGCGATGGTGAGCACGCTGGCGACCTGGCCATGGCGGTCGAACTCGGGGACGACGCGGACATGCTGGAAGACCTGTTCACCGGTGCCTTTGACCCATTCGACTTCCAGCGAGGTCGGCGTGCCCTTGGCGATCACGTCCAGCAGTCCGGCGTGATAGCGGGCGGCCTGTTCCGGGAGGTAGAAGCTGCGCTGGAGCAGCGAAGCGCCCAGCACGTCCGCCGCGTTGGCACCGAACATGGCTTCGTACGCGGGGTTGCAGTAGATGCGCCGGCCCGTCCGGTCGAAGCGCACGATGACGTCCGGTGAGTTCTCTACCAGCGTGCGGAATTCCTGCTCCTTGATCCGCAGTACCTCTTCGGCCTGACGCTGTGCCGTGATATCTCGGCCTACCGCCAGCACGCTGACGATCTGCCCGTCGGCCGTGCGTTCTGGAGCGATGCGGATATGGCTGGTGACCGTCCGTCCTCCCGGCGTCTGCCAGGTCAATTCGTGCTCGGCAGGTTGGCCGCTGTGCAGCACGTCGAGGAGTTTGGCCTCGTATGCCAGCATTTCGGCGGTCGCGACATGGCTGGGTTTCTTGCCCAGGAGGCTTTCCACCGGCACCTCGGCCAGGTGGGCGAAGGCGGGGTTGGCGTAGGTCCGCAGGCAATCGCGGTCGTAACGGGCGATGGTGTCGGGCGTGTGTTCCGCCAGCATGCGAAACGACTGGGTATCGTTCAGCAATTGCTGTTCGTGATGCTTGTCCGCCGTGAGGTCACGGAGGATATGCAGCACCTGGCGGTAGCCCAGCGGGACCAGGCGTTGCAAGAACTGTCCGCGGCCATGGGGCAGTTGCAACTCGATTTCGCTGTCGCGTACTTCGCCGGCGGCGACACAGGCCAGGCTGTCGGCTTCCAACTGGCGTGCTGCACCGGCCGGCAGACACTCGTCCAGAGCCACGGACGGGGCCTGCTCCGCCACGCCCAGCAACCGACGCCAGGCCGGGTTGCTGGTGTGCAGGTACAAGCGGGCCTGGTCGTCCAGCGCGTAGATCGCCATGCCATCCAGGCTGGAGGCGAAGGCCACGAGGTAAGGCTGAATGGCAGCGCTGTCGTGGTGCGGTGCTGGCGGTGAGGCGAGCAAGTCGTTCATGTCGTACGGCCTGGCGATACGGCCGCTGGTTGCCGCGGCTTTCGGTTGTGTTCACCGGCCACTCCATGGCCGGCCTTGAATAGTGGCTTGTGTCGATCAGCCCCGACCCGTCCGGGCCGCAACGATCGCCCCGGGAATCTCGCCGAGGGGCAGGACCTGTTCCGCGGCACCGAGCTTCACGGCTTCCCTGGGCATGCCGAACACCACGCAGGTGGCTTCGTCCTGGGCCAGGGTGCGGGCGCCGGCGTCGCGCATTTCCTTCAGTCCCCGGGCGCCGTCGCTGCCCATGCCGGTCATGATGATGCCCAGGGCATTGGCCCCGGCAGCGCGGGCGGCGGAGCGGAACAGTACGTCCACGGAAGGCCGGTGCCGGCTGACGGGCGGCCCGTCGCGAATCTCCACACGGTATTGCGCGCCACTGCGCTGCAGCAGCATGTGCCGGCCGCCCGGCGCGATCAGGGCCCGGCCCGGCATCACCCGGTCGCCGTCCTCCGCTTCGCGTATCTCGATCTGGCAGAGCCGGTCGAGCCGCTCGGCGAACGCCTTGGTGAAGCGTTCCGGCATGTGCTGGACGATCACCAGGCCCGGACAGGTGCGTGGCAGAACAGTGAGTATCGTTTCCAGCGCCTGGGTTCCACCGGTCGAGGTGCCGATGGCCACCACGCGGTCCGTGGTGTGCAGCATCGCCTGGGTGCCCGAGAGCGGCAGAGCGGGCAGGGCGGATACGGCGGGGCGCGCGGTCAGCCGGCCGAGGTTGGCGCGGGCCGCGCCCTGGATCGCGTGGACCAGTTCCTGGCGGCTGTCGATCAGAAACTGCCGGAGGCCCATGCGCGGCTTGGTCACGATGCTGACGGCGCCTTCAGCCAGGGCCTGCAGGGTGGTCTGGGCGCCGGCTTCGGTGAGGGTGGAGCAGATCACCACCGGCGTCGGGCGCTCGGCCATCAGCTTGCGCAGGAAGGTCAGGCCGTCCATGCGCGGCATTTCCACGTCCAGTACCACCACGTCCGGCCAGCGGCGCTGCATCTTCTCCAGGGCGAACAACGGGTCGGCGGCGACGCCGATCACTTCGATGTCTGGCTGTTCGGCCAACAGGGCAGAGAGCACCTGGCGCACCACGGCGGAGTCGTCGACGATCATCACGGCGATCGGCTTCATGCGCGTCTATCCGCCTTGTGGCCAGCCTCGGGAGCGCTGTGCCGGACCGAGACATGGCCGTTCCACAGATCGAAGATCAGGCTGCGATGGCCGACGCCCTCGACATGGGCGCCGCTGCAAGCGAGCCCATGGGCGTCGAGCAGGCGCCGGGCGGCCTCGACGTTCTTGCGTCCCACTTGGCCCGGGTTCCCACGCATGACATCGGGAAACATGCTGCCGCCGCCGAAGAGCTGGATGCGGAACTCGTCGGGGCGCGCCTTGGCGGTACGGATCTCGCGCAGCATCAGTTCCAGGGCCTCGTCGGCGTAGCGGCCGTCCAGTTCGCCGCCAGCCATGGTCGGTCGGGTCGGCAGGAGGAAGTGGAACATGCCGCCGATCTGCCGGAACGGATGCCAGCAAACCAGGGAGACACAGGAACCCAGCACTGTGCGGATGCGTGTGTGGCGGTCGCCGAAGTACAGCTCGCCCGGCTGCAGGAAAACCTCGATGAGCGGGGCGGGCTTACGCATGGGGCTTCCGGTAGATCGAGGGGCTGACCAGGCGCAGCTCGTCCGATACCCCGTTGAGGCTTTCCGAGTGGCTGACGATGAAGTAGCCGCCGGGACGCAGTCGGGGCAGCAGGCGCCGGACGACGCGGCGCTTGGTCTCCTGGTCGAAATAAATCATCACGTTGCGCAGGAAGATGACGTCGAAGTCTCCCAGGTCGGGCAAGGGGGCGTTCAGGTTGACCTGCATGAAGCGGATGCGCTCGCGCAGCTCGGGCTTCACCAGGAAGCAGCCCTCGTGTTCGCCGACGCCCTTCAGGCAGTGCCGTATCAGCGTCGAACGCGGCAGGGTCTGTGCATCGTCCAGGCGGTAGAGGCCCGTCCGTGCCTTCTCCAGCACACGGGTGCTGATGTCCGAGGCAACCACCTCCCACGGCTGCTGGCCGAGGCTGTCGGCCAGGGTCATGGCGAGGCTGTAGGGTTCTTCCCCGCTGGAACAGGCGCCGCTCCAGATGCGTACCTTCTGCGGGCCACGGCGTGGCGGCAGGATCTGTTCGCGGAGGAACTCGAAGTGCTTCGGCTCACGGAAGAAATAGGTTTCGTTGGTGGTCAGCAGGTCGACTGCCACCTGGAGTTCGGCCTGCTCGCGCGCCAGCAGGCGGAAATAGTCGCTGTAGCTGCCCAGGCCGCATTGGCGGATGCGCTTGGCCAAGCGCCCGCTCACCAACGGCTTCTTGGCATCGCTCATGCTGATGCCGGCCACTTCGTGGAGCAGGGTGCGGAACTGCCGGAACTCCTGGTCGCTCAGCACGGGCGGGCACGAGGCGCCGCGTTCGCCGGAGCGCCCGGGAGCCCCGTCCGGCTCACCCCGCCGGTATCCGGTCATGGCTGCTCGTCCGCGTGCTGCGCGGCGCTGGCCAGGTCGGCGAGTTCGTCGACGGAAAGCACCCGGCCGATGTCGAGCAGGATGACGAAACGCCCGCCGACCTTGCCCATGCCGAGGATGAAGTCGGTGCGGATGTGGGTACCGAAGGCGGGGGGCGGCTCGATGTCCGCCGGGGCGATTTCCAGCACTTCGTTGACGGCATCGACCACCACGCCGAGCACTTGCCGACCCTCGGCGTGCTGGACTTCGAGGATGACGATGCAGGTACGCCGACCGACCGCCGTGACGGGGCCGCCGAAGCGCGCACCGAGGTCGATCACCGGGACCACCGCGCCGCGCAGGTTGATCACGCCACGGATGCTGGGCGGCATCATGGGGATCGCGGTGACCTGGCCGTACTCGATGATTTCCTTGACGCAGAGTGTACCCACGGCGAACTGCTCGCCGCCCAGGGTGAAGGTGAGGTACTGGCGGGATTCCGCGGCGAGGTCGCGCATGTCCGCTTTGATCAGTTGACCCATGAACGTCTCCTGGAGGGGCCGCCGCCGTGTGCGCGGCCCTCATCTCTGTTGGACCGCATCATTCCTCGAAAACGGTAAAGCCCGCCGGTATCGCCGTCGCCGGGCGGCGCGGCACTGCGCCGCCGAGGGCGCGCTCCGCAACCGGCGCGGTGGCATGCGGACGGCGTGTGTCGCCGGAGGGCTCGTCCAGGGTGAAGAACGCCATCAACCGCTGCAACTGCTCGGCCTGTCCGCTCATCTCCTCGGCGGTGGCGGCCAGTTCCTCGGAGGAAGAGGCGTTTTGCTGGGTGATCTGGCTGAGCTGGTTCATCGCCATGTTGATCTGGCCGACACCGGAGGACTGCTCGGACGAGGCGGCTGCGATTTCCTGCACCAGGTCGGAGGTCTTGGCGATGCTCGGCAGCATGTCGTCCAGCAGGCTGCCGGCGCGTTCGGCCAGGGCCACGCTGCCCTTGGCCACTTCACCGATTTCCTGCGCCGCGACCTGGCTGCGCTCGGCCAGCTTGCGCACCTCGGCGGCGACCACGGCGAAGCCTTTGCCATGCTCGCCGGCGCGGGCAGCTTCGATGGCGGCGTTCAGGGCGAGCAGGTTGGTCTGGTAGGCGATGTCGTCGATGATGCCGATCTTCTCGGCGATGGATTTCATGGCGGCAACGGTGTCCTTGACCGCCTCGCCACCCTCGCTCGCCTGGCGGGCAGCGCCGGAGGCCATGCCATCGGTGACCCGGGCGTTCTCGGTGTTCTGCTCGACCGAGGCGGACATCTGTTCCATGGAGGCGGAGGTCTCTTCGACGCTGGCCGCCTGCTCGCTGGAAGCCTGGCTCAGGCTCTGGGCGGTGGCCGAGACCTGTTCCGAGGCGCTGGACAGCGAATCCGCCGCGCCGCGCACGTCGCCGATGATCCCGGACAATGTGTGGATGGTGGCGTTGACCGAATGCTTGAGGCCATCGAAGGCGCCCTGGTAAACGTTCTCGATCACCTGGGTCAGGTCACCGCGCTCGAGGCCGGCCAGGACCCGCTGGACATCCGCCAGTGCGTTTTCGCTGGTACCGACGATGCGGTTCATGCCCTCGGCGACCAATTGGTAGAAGCCCGTCTTGTTCTCCTCGGCGACCCGTGCGGAGAAGTCGCCGGCCGCGGCGGCGGCTACCACTTGGCCGATTTCCTGTTCGGCGGCCACTTCGGCGGTGCGGTCGATCCATTCCAGCACGGTACCGAGCCGGGTTCCGGCCAGGTCGTAGATGGGGCTGGCACTGAGGCGGAAGGTCAGGCCGCCGACGGAAATCTGGGCGACATGCGTGCCGCGCAGGTGGCTAAGCAGGTTGCGCTGGTGGCTGGGGTTCTTGTGGAAGGCATCGAAGTTCGTGCCGATGATTTGGTCCGCGCGGAACTGCGGCAGCAGCTTGCGGAAGTTCGCCTCGGACTGGCGCATCAGGGCTTCGGTGGCCTTGTTCATGTAGCGGATGATGCCGTCGTTGTCCGCCATCATCACGTTGACCGAGGCGTTGTCCAGGGTGGTGCGGATGGTGGTGGCCACGGCAGCGGCGGCTGCGGCGTCCTTGAGTTGCTGGCGGGTCCGCTCGATCACCTCGTTGATGAACGCCTTCTTGCCGGGGAAGCGCTCCAGCGGCGCGTCGAAGTCACCCTCGCCGAACGCGGCGATGCAGGCCATGGCTTTCTTTTTCACGGCGATGTGCCCTTCGACCATGGTGTTGACCCCTTCCGCCATGGCCCGGTAGGCCCCCTGGAAGCGCTCGGTATCGACGCGGACGTCGATATCGCCCCGGTCGTGCTCGGCGGACATCCGGTTCATTTCGGCGATCAGCGACTGCAGGCTGGCCGACACGCCCTGGATGGCGGTTTGTAGCTGGCCGGTCTCGTCGCGGCGGTCGATGACGATATCGGCGGCCAGGTCGCCGGCGGCCAGGCGGTTGGCCACCTGCATGGACTCGGCCAGCGGACGCACGATGGAGCGGGTGATAAGGACCGCGACCAGGGAGCCCAGCGCCACGGCGACGCCCAGCAGGATCAGCGTCATGCGCACGCCGGCGTTATGGTTCGCCTCGGCCTGGGCCACCGCTTCGCCGGTCTTGCGCTGCTGGTAGGCGAGCATGGCGTCCAGGGCCTTGAAGAGGCTTTCCTGCACGGGCGCCACTTCGTTCATCAGCAGGTCGACGGCCTCGGTGTTGCGGCCGGATTCGCTGAACCGCAGCGCCCGGTCCACCAGCGGAACGGCCGCCTCGAAGTGTGTGCGGATGTCGCCGCTGAGCGCCTTGGCTTCGTCCGTGGTGACGCTGTCGCTCATGGCATCGAGCACCTTGGTGAACTCCGTCCGCGCGGCCAGGACGCGGTCGGTTTCCAGGCGGATGCGCGCGCTGTCGTCGGTGAGCAAGGTGTTGCGGGTGGCGCGGGCGACGATGTTCATCTGGTTGCGCAGGGTGGCGACCTGCATCACCCGCTGCATGCGCAGGTTGACGATCTCGTCGAGATCCTCCCGGGTGTGTTGCAGGCGGCTGATGCCGTTCCAGGCCAGGAGAGCCATCAGCACCAGGATGCTGGCGAAACCCAGGACGAGGCGGATACCGATTCGCATGTTCTTCATAGCGATTCCTTCAGGAAAGTGTGGGGATGCGCCTCGTGGCGCTGGCTGGCGAGGTGCTGGATCAGCCCTGCCACGTCGAGGATCAGGGCGACCTCGCCGCTGCCGAGAATGGTGAAGCCGCCGATGCCGCGGATGCGGCCGAAGACTTTGCCGAGTGGTTTGATCACGGTCTGGAACTCGCCCATCAACTGGTCGACCACCAGCCCGGCGCGCAGGCCGCCGAACTGCACGATCACCACGTTCTGCCGGCGCGGTGGCGCGCCTTCGATGTCGAACAGGTTGCGCAGGCGAATGAACGGCAGGACCTCGCCGCGCAGGTTGAGGTAGTCGTGGCCGCCTTCGCAGTCCAGCTCGATGCACTCCACCACCAAGTCCTGAGGGACCACGTAGGCCGCGTTGCCGACGCCTACCAGGAAACCGTCGATGATCGCCAGGGTCAGCGGCAGGCGGATGCGCACCGTGGTGCCCAGGCCCTCGGTGCTGTCCAGTTCGATGCTGCCGCGCAGGGCGGCGATGTTGCGTTTCACCACGTCCATGCCGACGCCGCGGCCGGAGAGGTTGCTGATCTGTTCCGCCGTGGAGAAGCCGGGTTCGAAGATCAGGTTGAGAATCTCCGCATCGCTGAGTGCCGCGCCTTCGGCAACCAGGCTGCGCTCGATGGCCTTGCGCAGGATGCGTTCGCGGTTCAGGCCGCCGCCGTCGTCGGCCACCTCGATGACGATGCTGCCCGACTCGTGGTAGGCATTCAGCCGCAGCAGGCCCTGGGCCGGCTTGCCTCGGGCGAGGCGTGCCTCGGCGGGCTCGATGCCGTGGTCCATGGCGTTGCGCACCAGATGGGTGAGGGGATCGCCGATCTTCTCCACCAGGGTCTTGTCCAGCTCGGTCTCGCCGCCGCTGATGTCCAGGCGGATGTCCTTGCCCAACTCCTTGGCCACGTCGCGGACCACCCGCTGGAAGCGGTTGAAGGTGGAACCGATCTGCACCATGCGCAGGGTGAGCGCCGAGTCGCGGACTTCTTCCACCAGCCGCGAGAGCAGGGCGGTGGCTTCCATCAGTTCGCCGTTGCCGGCGCGCTGGGCGACCAGGCTGGCCCCGGCGCCGGCGATGATCAGCTCGCCGATCAGGTCGATCAGTTGGTCGAGCTTGCCTGCATCGACCCGGATCAGGTTGTTCGCCGCCTGGCGATTCTCCTTGGCCTGCTGTTGCTTCTTCAGCGCCGCCTCGACCACTGGCGGGTGGACGATGCCTTGCTCCACCAGCAGTTGGCCGACCGGTGCCGCCGGAACGTCATGCGCCTGGCTGCGCAGCACCTCGGCCAGCTCGGCTTCGGTGAGCGTGCCGCAGCGCACCAGGATTTCGCCCAGGCGCATGTCGTCCTCGGGCAGCGCCTGGATGAGCTGCTGGTACTCGGCCGTACGGCTGTGCGGCGGCAGGATGCGGATCAGACTGTCGTCCCGGACGAACTCGAAGACGTCCTCCAGCGTGGCCTTGTCGGCATCGCTGCGGAAGGCGATCTCGAAGCCCAGGTAGCAGCTTTCCGGGTCCATGTCGTCCGCGCCCGGCAGGCTGTCGGTGAGGGTGACGATGTGCTGGACCCGGCCGAGGGTAGCCAAGTAGCGGACGAACGCCAGCGGGTCCATGCCGTTACGCAGCAGGTCCTGGCCGAAGCGCAGGGAAATGTGCCAGTGGTCGGTCCCGACGGTATCCGCGGCGCGCTCCACGTTGGCCGTGGTCTCGGCGGGGCAGGTCGCCGGCGGCTGAGCGGTTGCGTCGCGTGCAGGATCGTCGTCCAGCAGGCCGTTCAGCCACTCGAGCAGGTGGGTGCCGTTTTGCCGCACGCTGTCCTCCGGTTCTCTGTGTTCCGCCGCCCGTTTCACCAGGACGCCGATGTGATCGCAGACCTGCAGGAACAGCGCGGCCAGCTCTTCGGTGAAGTGCAGCCGGCCGGCGCGGACGAGGTCCAGCACGCTCTCCGCCACATGGGTGAAGGCGACGATGCCGTCCAGGCCGAACAGGCCGGCGGAACCCTTGATGGTGTGCGCCGCCCGGAAGATCGCGTTGATCGTGTCCGGGTCGTCGGGCGCCTGTTCGATGTGCAGCAGGGCCTCTTCCATCTGCTGCAGCAGCTCCAGGCTCTCGGCGATGAAGGTATGCAGTGCGTCGTCCAGGTTCATGGGCGTGCGCTCGTCATGGCCCGGTGGGGCTGAGCAGGACAGGGTCGCCGAAGAAGCCCGCCAGGCCGCAGAGCTCGATGGCCTCGAGGGCCGCCGGGCTGTGGTTGCAGAACAGCAGGGTCAGGCCGCGTGCGCGAGCTTCCTTCTTCGCCAGCAGCAAGAGCTGCAGGCCGGCCGTATCCAGCTCCTGCACCGCGCCGAGGTCCAGTTCGAGGTGTTCTCCCTCGAGCAGGGGGGCGAGCAGCCGGGGCTTCCACTCGCTGGCGGTGTAGATCGTCAGTTCGCCGGCGACAGACAGCAGCCGGGCTGGGTTGTGGGTCATGGCTACTTCCCTCGGATTACGGCAGGACCAGCTTGGAGACCGCCGCGAGCATCTGGGCGGGCTGGAAGGGCTTGACCACCCAGGCTTTGGCGCCGGCGGCCTGGCCCTCCTGCTTCTTGGCGTCGCTGACTTCGGTGGTGAGCATGATCACCGGGGTGAACTTGTAGGCCGGTAGTTGCTTGGCCGCGCGGACGAAGGACAGGCCGTCCATGTTCGGCATGTTCACGTCGCTGATGATCAGGTGCAGCTTGCGGCCGTCGAGTTTGCTCAGCGCGTCCTTGCCGTCGCAGGCCTCGACGGTGTCGTAGCCGGCACCCTTGAGGGCGATGCTGACGACTTGGCGCAGGGAGGCGGAGTCGTCGACGATCATGATGGTCTTGGCCATGTCTGGGTCCTAGAAGAAGGTGATATCGGATTCGGAAGAGGCGGTGCGGTGGGCGCCGCCGTGGTGAACGGCGTGTTGTTCCGGCACGGTATAGGTCCGCGCCAACTGGTCGAGCCAGGCGTCGGCGTCGATGGGCTGGGGAGTCCGGCCGGCGTCGCGGTCGCTTCCCCGCTGGCCGATGTGCTGGTGAAGCCGCTCAAGGTCGTTGCGCACCAGCACGAGCACCTGGCTGACGCGATCCTGGAACTGCAAGGCGACCAGCACCTCGGCGACTTCCTGGCCCACGGCGGCGCTTTCTTCGCGCAGCAGCCGGGAGGAGCCGAGGAGGGCGTCGGTGGCATCGCGGAAACGCTGGATCACCTGCTCGATCACCTGGCCCGAGTGGTCCACGGTGGCTTCGTCCTGGTCGGCGTACTGGCGGGAGATCGCCAAGGTGCCAGCGATGGCGGCGCTCACCGTGTCCACGGTTTCGCCGATGCGCTTGCCGGTTTCGCCGGACAGCGACGACAGCTTGCGAATTTCGTCGGCCACCACGGCGAAGCCACGTCCTACCTCGCCGGCGCGGGCCGCCTCGATGGCCGCATTGAGCGCCACCAGGTTGGTCTGCTTGGCGATGTTGCCGACGTCCAGCGCCATCGCGCGCAGTTGCTCGGTCAGGTTGGCCAGCTCGGTCACCTGCCGCAGCAACGCCGATTTGTTGGCCAGCGCGGTGCGCAGGGCGCCGATGACGGAATCCAGCTCCTGCTGGCTGCCGCCGAGCAGATCGACCAGGGCCGTGTCCGCACCGCCATCGCGGCTGCTGGCGAGGGCCTGTTCGACACGCTGGGCGAGACTGGCGAAACGCGCGGTCAGCGCGGTGATGGCATCCTCGGTGTGCTCACGGGCGAAGTCGATCTGCCCGGACCAGACCGGCAGGACGCCCCGGCAGGTGGGCTCGAGGCCGCACTGGCACAGGGCTTTCTCCGCGGTGGCCCGATCCGCCTGGATCTGTTCGCCAAGGCTATGCAGGGCCTTGTCCCGCGCCTGGATCAAGGAGGACAACAGCACGGTCATGCCGAGACCTAGCAGTAGCAGCACGACGGCAAGCGTGACGGGTAGACGCTGGAGTCCTCCCACCAGCACGATGCAGCCGCTGCCAAAAAGCACGGATAGGAGAGGCATCAGGAACACCCAGGCAGAGCATTGGCCCGGGGCGGTGGCAGGTTGTTTCAAGGAGGATCTCCATCCGGAACGCGGCAAGGCGGGCTCACTACCTGTCCACGGCAAGCGTGCGGTGTGGCTTTTTGATAGCAAAATGATGCCTATTGAGACGTCTGTGCCACCATCGGATGAGACTGATTTTCAGGTAGGTGGATTGGAGGTATTGAGTAGGGAATTCCCTAGGCCGGAGAAAGGCGAAGAAGGAGGCTTTTCCGGGCGCTCCGGCGGAGCGCCCGGAAAAGCCGGACTCAACCGGCCGGCCAGGCCAACGCCACGTCCAGCATGCGGTTGGCGAAGCCCCATTCGTTGTCGTACCAGGCCAGGACCTTCACCAGATCGCCCTGGACGCGGGTGTGGCTCAAGTCCGCCACGCAGGACACCGGGTAGCCATTGAAGTCGCTGGATACCAGCGGCAGCTCGTTGCACTCCATCACCCCGGCCGGCATGTGTTGCGCACCTTCGCGCAGGGCATCGTTGATCGCTTCGACGCTGGTGGGGCGCTCCGCGGTGAAGGTCAGGTCCAGCAGCGAGACATTCGGCGTCGGCACCCGCACGGCCAGGCCATCCAGGCGACCGGAAAGTTCCGGCAGTACCAGCCCGATGGTTTTGGCCGCACCGGTACTGGTGGGGATCATCGACTGGGTGGCGGCGCGGGCGCGGTAGAGATCGTGATGCGGCCGGTCCAGCAGGTTCTGGTCGTTGGTATAGGAGTGCACTGTGGTCATCAGGCCCTGGCGGATGCCCACCGCTTCATGCAGCACCTTCGCCAGCGGCGCCAGGCAATTGGTGGTGCAGGACGCGTTGGAAACGATTTGCTGACTGCCCAGTTGGCGGTGATTGACGCCGTAGACCACCGTCAGATCAGCGCTTTCCATCGGGTGCGACAGCAGCACCCGTTGGGCGCCCGCATCCAGGTGCAGCTCAGCCTGCGGCCGCTTCTTGAATTTGCCCGAGCACTCCAGCACCAGATCGACACCCAGCTCGCCCCACGGCAGATTGCCCGGCTCGCGCTCGCGCAACAGGCGGATGCGCTGGCCGTTCACCTCCAGGCTGTCTTCCTCCTGGGCGATACGCCCGGAGAAGCGGCCGAAGGTGGAGTCGAAGCGGGTCAGATGGGCGAGGGTGGGGGCATCACCGAGATCGTTGATCGCCTCCAGATGAATCGACCGCTCCAGACCGCGTTCATACAGCGAACGAAGCAGGGCGCGGCCGATGCGTCCGTAACCGTTGATGGCAATACGCAACATGAGCATTCCTCCGCGGGGTGAGCTGCCTTTTCAGCTTAGGTGGGCCCTGGCGGAGGGAGTTCGGCGAGAGTGTGGCAAAAGGTCTCGGGATTAAAGTGACTGGCATCTAGGAATAGGTGTGAGCAGTCTATCGGTGGTCGAAGTGAGGCTGGTAAGCCCTAGGGAGTTCTGTTCTAAGGCTTTTCCGATGCGTGTAAGTGTTTGGATATCCGACACTTTTTTGTGACGCGTTCTGCTCCGGCGATTTCCCTTCCCTTAGGACAATGATGGTATTCGGGTGGCGGCGACGACCGTGACCGCGCATGGCTGTCGGACAGGGAGCGAGTCATGGGGCGACATTTCGTAATGTGCTGGGAGCTGGGCGCGGACCTTGGCCATGTCAACCAGATGGCCACCATCGCTGCGGCATTGCGTGAACGGGGGCAGCGCGTCAGCGTGATACTGGCGGACGTCACCCAGGCTCCGCGCTATTTCGGCCCGCTCGGCGTCCCCTGGTTTCAAGCGCCCCAACCACCCGCCCATCATCCAGGCGAAATACCGCTCAATCATGCCGACCTTTTCTGGCGAAGCGGTTACCACGACCCTGTTTCCCTGAACGGCCTGCTGCACGCATGGCGCTCCCTCTTCGACCTGCTCCAGCCCGACCTGATCATCGCCGAGGCCGCGCCGACTGCGACCCTGGCGGCGCGCTGCGATGGTGTGCGCTGTGTCTGTCTCGATAACGGATTCTTCGTCCCGCCGCCCGGCGACCCCCTGCCGGCGCTGCGCAGTTGGGAGCCCGTGCCGCTTGCCGAACTGGAGCGGCGGGAGACACGTGTCCGGACAGTGATCGACGAGACCCTGGCACGCCTGGGAAAGCCGGAGCTGGGACGCTTCTCCCGACTGTTCGAGGTGGAAACCCATTGGCTGACCTGGCTGGAACTCAACCACTTCGGCCCACATTCGCCCAACCTGCACCTGGGCGCTATCCAGGGCCACATATCCGGCCAACGCCTGCCTTGGCCCGACGGTATGGGGCGCAAAGTCTTCGCCTACCTGAAGCCGGACCACCCCCACGCCATCCCTGTGTTGGAGGGCTGCCTCCGGCATGGCGACCGCGTGCTCGCCTACCTGCCGCGCTGGCCGGTGGGCGAATTGAAACGTCTGGCGAAACTGGGCGCGATTCATATCAGCCAGGCCCCCTTGGACATGCACTCGCTCCTGGAAAGCTGCGATCTGGTCGTCTGCCACGGTGGCTTCGGCACCGTCAGCCAATCGCTGCGCGCGGGCAAGCCGCTGTTGCTCCTGCCATCCCATGTCGAGCAGGTCCGTACCGCCCGGGCGGCGGCCGCCTTGGGTGTGGCCGTCGTGCCCGAGGAGGACCGGGCGTCGCGGCGACTGCGTATCGATGGCGAGGCCTTGGAGCGAGCCCGTATCAGGGCCGCCGACCATGCGCCGTGCCTGGGTTCGGCCGAGGAGAGCCTGGGGCGCCTGCTGGACATTCTTCTTTCGGCTGCCGGGAGGGCTGCCTGATGCGCATCTTGATCATCCACCAGAATTTCCCCGGCCAGTTCCGCCACGTCGCCCGTTGCCTGCTGGGGCAACCGGGCGTGGAGGTGCTGGCCATCGGACGCGACACCGCCCCTGGCCTCGCCGGTGTGCCGCTGCTGCGCTACAAACCGCATCGCCCGGTGAGCGATACCCTCCACCCCTACCTGCGCCCGTTCGAGGACGGTGTGCTGCATGGCCAGCAGGTCCTGCGCCTGCTCCTCGACCTCAAGCGCAAGGGCTATCGGCCGGACATCATCCTGGCCCACCCGGGCTGGGGTGAAACGCTCTACGCCAAGGACGCCTTTCCCGCTGCCCGGCTCATCCACTTCTGCGAGTTCTACTACCACGCCCACGGTGCCGACGCGAACTTCGACCCGGAGTTCCCGCTGGACCTCGACGGCGCCGCACGCATCCGCACCCGCAATGCCTTGCACCTGCTCAATCTGGAACACTGCGACCAGGGCATCGCACCGACCCGCTGGCAGCTCGACCTGCACCCCGAGGCCTATCGGCACAAACTCATCCAATTGCACGAGGGCATCGATACTCGCGCCCTCCAGCCCAACCCCCTCGCCACTCTGCAACTTCCCAACGGAACCGTCCTGCGCGCCGGCATGCCGGTGCTCACCTACGTCGCCCGCAACCTGGAGCCGTACCGCGGTTTCCATACCTTCATGCGCGCACTGCCGTCGATCCTCCGCGAACACCCGGACTGCCAGGTCGTGGTCATCGGCGGCGACGACGTGAGCTACGGCGGCCGCCCGAACGATGCGGAAAACTGGCGCAGCAAACTGCTCCGGGAAAACCCCATCGATCTCACCCGCGTGCACTTCCTCGGCAAGGTGCCCTACGCCACCTACCGCCAGGCCCTGCAGGTGTCCGCGGTACACACCTACCTGACCTACCCCTTCGTCCTCTCCTGGTCGCTCCTCGAGGCCATGGCCTGCGGCTGTCTTATCGTCGCTTCCGACACCGCTCCCGTGCGCGAAGCGATCCACCACGGAGAAAACGGCGTACTCGTGGACTTCTTCGAACCCCAGGCATTGGCCGAGGCGGTTCTGGATGCACTGAACAACCCGGCACGGCATCAGGAAAAAAGAAAACAGGCCCGGAGAACGGCGGAGGGATATGACATTGAAGTGGGTAATGGGCGGTATTTGAAATTGATGGGAGTGAGTCGTGGGTAATTACAGGGAGTTAATAATGCGGTGGGGAAAGTTCGGTGTTGTGAAAAAGGGAATGATTCTTCTGGGAGGTTTGGGGCTGGTTTGGTTCGGCTGGTGGGGCTCTGATATTCCCATTGGATATTATGAGTTTAGAGAACGCTGCAATAGGGAGGGTGGGCCTAGGCTGTTAGGGATAATAGCGAAGGACTCAGGCTGGATGGTTTCTTCTGAGATTCAGGCTAAATCTGTTGTCGCAGCTTATCGCTTCGTACCGTTTGCTAGATACATATCGGATGATGATCAATTAAAGGATGTGCTCTATAAGGGTGGTAATCCTTGGTGGAGTAGTTCTTATGCTATTGAAGAGGCTGATTTGAAGCGAAGTGTCAATTATAAGTATTTCGTGGAGAGTGAAAATGTTTCCGGTGCAATTCGGTTGCGTAGAGATATCAGTCTTCTGGTTGATTTGTTTACCGGGGAAGAGTTATTCGTCTCAACTAGTTTTACTTATACATGGACTAATCCTGAGCGTACTTTGTTGGGTAGGAGTGATAAGGTTCGTTGTCCTGGTTTCGCTGAGGAAGATAGTGCTGTTGATAGTTTGTTCTAGTTGTGTGTGGAGGGCTATATGGGGATAAAGGCTAGAGTTTTCACTGTTGCAGGGGTTTTAAGTATTTCCTTGCTCGGGTGGTGGATGTCTGATGTTTTTATCGGTTATTTGAAGTTCAAGGAGCTTTGCCGTTTGGATGGAGGGTTAAAAACTTATGGGAAGGTAGAGATCGGGACAGGATGGTTGACTAATAATGAATGGGTTGCAAGAGATGTTGTGGCTAGTTATTCAGCTGTCTCTTTTGCTAGGTTTCATTTGAATAATGGAGTGAGTCATGACGTTATTTATGTGGGTGGGGCACCGTGGAAAGATAGTTCTTACAGGATGGATGATGTAGGTGGAGGGGTTGTCCGATATAGGTTGGATCGTAAATCGGAAACTGTCTCGAAGAAATATCGTATTAGAAAAAATTCTCTAACCCTCATGGATTTGGAGAGTGATGCAGTAATGCTGAGTTCAACACGTTTTATTTTAACTCTCACTGATCCAAAGAATACGTTATTTGGTATGAGCGATATGGTGGAGTGCCAAAGTCATCTAGATGAGATGGCCCAAATAAGAAATTACCTTGGGGCAAAATAATGCGTTGGACGGATCGCCTGGTTACTTTTTTGATGTTAGACCTGGGAGGATAAGTTGTGGGGATAAAGACGAAAGTTCTCGCTGCTATAGGGGGGGTGGGCCTCTTATGGTTCGGGTGGTGGGGTGCCGACATTCCTATCGGTTACTACCAGTTTAGAGAAATGTGTGAAAAAGAGGGAGGATTTTCCAAATTTGGGAAAGTTGATCATGCGCAGGGATGGCTAGCTGAAGATGAGTCGGAGGCGGAATTCATCGTTTTCAGCTTTCCAAATGTTCCGTTTGCAAGATTAAAATCAAAAAAGGGAGAGTGGTTGGATGTGAAATTCAAAGGAGGTGGAAGATGGCGTTCGGAGTCATACCTTATTCAACCGGCGAAGGATGGTAAGGTTGGTTATAAGTTGTCTCATTATTATGAGAGTGTGGCGGATTCTATCCGATTGAAAAGATCAATCGATGCTTTGATCGAGATTGGAACAGGCGAGGCTGTTTTTAAATATACGAGCTTTGATTTTACTTGGACTGATCCAAGTAAAACTCTACTGGGTCGAAGTGGGGTGATTCAATGCCCTGCGGCCAAAGAGATGGTTAAGTCGTTTCGTTCAAGTCTGTAATTATATTCATTTGGAGGATATATGAGCGTTTCTTCTGTTGGGGAGTCATTTGAGTATGTTCAGCTTGCTTTGGCAAGTTATGCGCTGTTTGGTGAGGGTCTTTCTTTATCTCAGGCCATTATTCGGACGGAAAATTTTTCGAAAGTTCAGGCTGCCGATTTTCAAGAAAAATATCGCTTGGTTGATCATTCGCCAAATGATGTTTTTGGGTTTAGTGCAACTGTCTTCTGGATAAGGAGGAGGTAAATTTATGAATAGATTGGAGGTTTTTCTGATGGAGGGGTTATGGGAATAAAAGCTAGAGTTTTCACTGTTCTAGGTGTCATGGGTATCTCATGGTTTGGGTGGTGGGTCTCTGATATTCCCATTGGGTATTACAAATTCAGGATGATCTGTCAGAAAGAAGGTGGCATTAAATCGTTTGGTGTTGTTGATCCTAAGTTGGGATGGGAAGTTGATAGTAAAGAAGAGGCTAAAGAGATTTCCTCTCAGTATCCTTCAGTTCCGTTTGTACGATTTCGCTCAGAGAGTGGGTCTTTTAGCGATATTAGATATGTTGGGGGGAATCCGTGGTGGGATACTTCTTATGTTATTGGTGGAGTTGGTGATGATAGTGAGGTCGGTTATCGTTGGGAAAGAAAAACTGAGAAGGTAAAGGAGGGTATTCGTTTGCGAAAGGAGGTGTCAGTTTTGAAAGGTATTACTAGTGGGAGGGCAGTTTTTGTTTTCAATAGGTTTGTATTTACTGTGACAAACCCTGAGACAACGTGGACGGGTATGAGTGATGTGATTAGTTGTCCTAAATATTATGACGGGGTTTCATTTGTAAGGGCATTCTTGGAGCATAGGGATTGATATCAGTATGACAATTTTTTCGGTTGGTCGACTTTACAAATTTACCAAGCTTTCCGTTGCGTCTTACGCATTATTTGACTCCGCCCCTCCTCTACCAGCGTTGGCAGATAAGGCCAGCATGACTGCGATCCAGGCAAAAGATTTTTTGAAAGATTATTTATTAATTTATCACTCACCAAATGACTCTGTTGGGTTCAGTGCGAGCCTGTTTAAGGGCGAAAAGGATGGACAGCTTTATTTGGCTGTCCGTGGTACAGAAATTCCTTCGGATATCGTTCCGGACTTGCTTGTTTCCGATATTCTTCAGATAGGTCCGGAAGGCTACGCTAAATCCCAGGCAGCATCCCTTTATCGATACTGGCGAAAAATCACGACGGCAGGCGGGGAAACGGTCAATTACAGTAGTCTGGAAATCTCTCAACTTTATGCAATTAGCCGAGGGCTTTCAGGGCTGAATTCTATCGACCCCAATGCAATCGATTACTTGGGTTTTCGGGCGGACCTATTAGGCGATAAAGGCATTGAAGGAGGGCAACCAGCAGGCACTTCTTTGGTTGCACCCGATGCGGTCGTCAATGTGGCTGGACATAGCCTGGGTGGTCACCTGTCCATGCTGTTCGCCCGGTTCTTCCCTGAGAATACCGGGGAAGTCGTGACGCTTAACGCACCGGGTTTTTTCACCAACAGCTCGTTGCTGACAACGCTCGGTTTTCCACCGCCAGAGAATAATAAAATCACACGACTGGAGGCCGATGGTGATGGTATCTCCGAGTTAGGTGCCCCGGGCTTCTGGCCGGGTACGAAGATAGCTATCGCCCAAGAAAATGAGCCGGGGGCGGTAGCTGCCATCAGCACCAACCACTCCAGTGTCAACGGTAACGATGCCTTGGCGCTGATGCGCGTCATTGCGCTGCTGGACTCTCGGTTGGATCGCGATATCGCTACGCTGTCGGACCTGATCCGCGCTGCATCGACGGAGCCAGGAAGTTCGTATGAAGAATTGCTGGATGGTTTTCGCACGTTGGTGCTGGGCAAAGGTCTTGCTGCAACTCGTCGCACGACGGGAACCGATCCCGTAGAGCGTGAGCCGTATTACAAGCACCTCCAAGAGCTGGAAACGGCGATCAGCGACGGCCAGCTTCTCAATGCCGTAACCATCGAGTCGCTTACCAATCTGACGGCAGAAGATCTCATCGGCCAAGCTCATTCGAGCCTCGCCTATCGTTACGCGCTGGTCGAGGCCAACCCCTTCGTGGTTCTGGGACGGGAGAGCTTATATGAGCGCCACAACCAGCAAGGCGAACTCGAACTTTACGACCCCGTTACCGGCACCGGAAAACTCACCGCCGAATGGCTGACCGCCCGCGCCGACCTGCTCAGCCGCCAGATCCAGGCGGCCTTGGTGGACCGCGCACTGGCGCAAGATTCGCTTATCCGCTTCGGCACCGACGATTCGGAAGAGCTGACGGTGGGCTATTCGAATGAAGGGCGTGGTGGATCGCTCTTCGGGGGAGACGGCGATGACCTGTTGAGTGGGTTGTCGGGTCGGGATTATCTGGAGGGTGGTGACGGGCAAGACCATCTGCAAGGCCGGGCCGGCGCCGACACGCTCCGCGGCATGGCCGGCGAGGATGTGCTCACGGGTGGCGAGGGCAACGACTACCTCGAAGGCGGGCTCGGTGCGGATTCCTATGGCTTCGTGAAAGGCGATGGCTTCGACCGCATCGTCGATGTGCATGGCCTCAACCAGATCGTGATCGACGGGCTGCCGCTGACCGCCGTGCGGCAATTAGCTCCTGGCAGCAACACCTACCTCAGCGAGGACGAGCGGATTCGCCTGGTGTTGACCGATGCGGACAAGGGCACGCGCAATCTGTTGATCGAGTACGGCCAGAACGACCGCATCCTGATCGAGGATTACCGGGCCGAGGCGTTCGGCTTGAAGCTGGAGGATTACCAAGAGCCGGAGGCGGCTGCGGAGCCCGAGCTGAATCCTCTGCTGGGCGACCTGAAACCGGTGGACTTCGATGAGTCCGCCGAGGGCGAGCAGGTCGACTACGACCAGTGGGGCAACGTCCGGGTGACCGACACGCGGGACGCGGATCGCGAAGACCGGCTGTTCGACACCGACGGCAACGACCATCTGCAAGGCCTGGGTGGCAATGACAGTCTGCGCGGCACCCACGGTGGGCATGACCGCCTGGATGGCGGCGCGGGCGACGACGTGCTGCACGATGACAAGGGCGACGACACCCTGATCGGCGGAACGGGGTCGGATCGCCTGCTGGCCGGCGAGGGCAATGACCGCTTGTTCGCCGGGCAATCGCAGAGCCTGTCCGAAGCCTTGCAGGCCGAACCGGAGAAAGGCCTGGCGACACGCGGCGACTGGCTGGACGGCGGCCGGGACGACGACCTGCTCATCGGCAGCGATGGCGTGGACATGCTCCTCGGCGCCGAAGGGAAAGACACGCTCTACGGCGGGGAGGGGGACGATCACCTGCATGGCGATGGGGTCACCGGCTGGGTGAATCGGGACTGGTCGGCGGTGTTGGGCGTCAAGCAACAGGGCGGGACCACGATTTATACAACCGAGGAGACGGGTGCCGATTTGGGAAGCAACGCCACGGAGGGTGACGACGATGTGCTGATCGGAGGCGGCGGAAATGACCATCTCCGAGGCAACGGCGGTAACGATCTGCTCGACGGCGGGCAAGACAACGACGTCGTCTTCGGCGATGCCGGTAACGACACCCTGCGGGGCGGTGCGGGCAATGACTTCCTGAGCGGGGATAACCTCGACACCGAAGGGCCGGATTCCAGTCTGATTGCGGCGTTGCACGGTAGGGATGTGCTGGACGGCGGCGAGGGCGACGATGATCTGGCTGGCAACAGCGGCGACGACGTGCTGTTCGGTGGAGCGGGCGACGATGAATTGAAAGGGGACGATTCCAGTCTCAAGGGGCGCTTCGGCAACGCCTACCAGTTTCATGGCAACGACTACCTGAGCGGCGGCACAGGCAATGATTCGCTGTGGGGTGGCGGTGGCAACGATACCTTGCTGGGTGGCGAGGACAACGACTGGCTAGGGGGCGACTACGCCGACCTGCCGACCGAGTACCAGGGTGCCGACCTGTTGGACGGCGGCTCGGGCAACGACACGCTGGTTGGTGCAGGCGGCGACGATACGCTGATCGGTGGCGAGGGTTCCGATCAGTTATCGGGTGATGCCGAAGATATCGACCCTGCTGCCCATGGCGATGACCTGCTGCAGGGCGGCAACGGCAACGACTCCCTTTGGGGGCAGGGTGGCGCGGACACCCTTCTGGGCGGCGATGGCAATGATTTCCTGCGTGGCGATTCCTCTGACCTGCCCGACTGGGCCCAAGGCTCGGACTCCCTCGAAGGCGGCCTCGGCAGCGACACGCTGCTGGGCGATGGCGGCAACGACACCCTGCGCGGTGGCGATGGGATCGACTATCTCAGTGGTGATGCCGGCGACAACCTGTTGGATGGCGGTGCTGGGGACGATGTGTTGCAGGCGGACATTGGCAACGACCACTACCTCTTCAACCGGGGCTATGGTTTCGATTCCATCCGCGACAAGGGCGGACGCAATGTCGTGGAGTTCGGCGCGGGAATCGGCCTGGACACGTTGAGCGTTTCCGTGGGCAGGCTGAATGGTGACGAACGCATGGTTCTGTCTGCCAACGGGGATACCGTGCTCCTCCACGACTACCAGAAATGGGCGGGTTCCACCTTCCGTTTCGCCGATGGCCGCGTACTGAGCTTCGCCCAGATGATGAAGCGCGTTTCCTCACCGATCACGGCTGCCGGTTCCGCCAGCGCCGACACGCTCTATGGCACCGACAATGGCGACACGCTGCGCGGTGGCCAGGGCGACGATGTGCTGACCGGCCAGGGCGGGACGGACGTTCTCGCGGGAGGCGAGGGCAACGATACCTACGTGTTCGAGCTCGGCGACGGCGACGACATGCTGGCGGACGACCAGGGCGACAACGTGGTCCGTTTCGGTGAGGGTATTGACCGCAGCAGTCTCAGCTTCGCCGAGCGCTACACCGTTTCCGGCACGCCGGTGCTGGAGGTGAAGCACAGTGACGGCTCGGTGTCGATTCTCAAGGGGCTCACCGGTGCGGTCTCCCGCTTCGAGTTCGCCGATGGTTCGTCGCTGTCCCTGGCCGAGGCGATACGCGGCTTCTCCGGCCTCGATCTGCAGGCGGACGACAACGGTGACCGCTTCTTTGGCAGCGATGCCGCTGACGTCCTGACGGGGGGCAATGGCAGCGATGTCATCGATGGCCAGGGCGGCGACGACCAGATTCGCGGCGGTGCGGGGGACGATTCGCTGTTGGGCGGTGCGGGTAACGATGCCCTGCAGGGCGGGGCCGGTGATGACCACCTGCACGGTGGTGGCGGTGACGATACGCTGGTCGGCGGTCTTGGCAACGATACGTTGGATGGCGGAGCGGGGAACAACCTGTTCGTCTTCCGCCAGGGTTCGCAGAGCGATCGGCTGGCCGCCGAGGCGGGCTCCGTCAACACCCTGCAATTCGACCCCACGCTGGATATCGGCAAGCTGACCAGCCAACGGCTGGGCGACGACCTGATCCTCGCCTACCGCGATAGCGACGACGCGATGCGGATCGAAGGCTACTTCGCCGGCACCGCGCAGTGGAGTGTGCAGGTGGGCGAGGGCCCGGTGCAGGGGCTCGAGGCGTTCCGGCAGCAACTGGCTGCGGAGCGGGCCGCCCTGGATATCGCCCACTACGAGCGGCTGTTCAAGCGCGAAGTGCTTAACGAGTTCGGCGATCTTATGGTGGAACAAGGCTATGTCCTGAGGGACGACGGTCTCTACGCCAAGAAGTCGATCAATGAATACCGGAAGGAGGTGGTCGAGACGCTTTCCATCCGTGAGGCCCACTTCAGTGATGTGCAGGTATCGCCCGAAGATGGGAAAGTCTCCGCTACTGGTGACAGCCAGTCGTCGGCACGATCCGTGGTCAAGCAAGTCAGCACTCTGTCTCCCTCGGGCATGCGCAGCGGATTGGCGCCCGGTAAGCCTGATTACCGTTCGTTCACGCCTGAAATGCTCGAGCATAACGATGACGGAAGTATCACGGTTTACGTCAGCCGGTTTGCAGAAGGCAGCATCGAGTACAACCTGAGCGGCGGAGGCGGCGGACTGGTCGGATTCGTCATCTACCCCGAAGACTACCTGAGTAGCGATTGGCTCGGCGCAAGCCGGGAGATGGAATACATCTGGCGGACGGAGACTACCCGCACGGACTACAAGGTTGCCTACGGGCATGACGAAGGGGGACTGACGTATGTTGATCCTGGCAACATCTTCCATGCCGGTGCGGGGGACGATCTGATCTTTGGCCGCAATCGCCGGGAGTGGTTCGAAAAGGTCAAGGGCGTGATGCTGTCCGGCGGGGCCGGGAACGATACGATCCGTGGCTCCGAAGATGACGACATTCTGGTCGGCGGTAGCGGAACCGATTGGCTGTATGGCGGTGAGGGCGTGGATACCTATCTCGTTACCGAAGAAGCGGGCGCAGAAATCATCGCGGACTTCATGCAGCCGAAGATGACTTCTTTCCCGTTTGCCTATCCAGTGACGATGGAATACCCGAATCCGCAGGATCAGCTGCACGATGAAGTCGTGCTGCCGGAGGGGGTTAGCCTGGACCGGCTCGTCCTGAACTGGGGAACCCAATTGATGGATGGGATCTACCTGGATGAGCTGCAAACCACCCGAATCTATTGGGTGCCACCGGAATATGGCCATAGAGCACGGATGCTGTATGCCACCTTGGATATTTCCTGGGGAACGGATCAACTGGTGCGCGTGGTGATGCCCAGGGCCAACGATCCACAGGGTTCGGGCATCGAACTGTTCCGCTTTGCCGATGGCTCCACGATCAGCCTGGAGGACTTGTTGTCGCGGGCTGGGATGAGTGAGGTTCCCGACCCTTATTTACGGGGCGGCGTACTGGAGGACGATGGTTCGTATGATCGTTCCTCCGGCTCACGGCTGCCTCTTGCAGGCGGCAAGGGAAACGACACGCTGAAAGGCAGCGGGGAATTGCATGGATGGGACGGCGACGATGCCTTGTTCGGTGGAGAGGGCAACGATTCGCTCAATGGCGGCCGGGGCGCCGATACGTTGGTGGGCGGAGACGGCAACGACCGGCTGGGTTACACGCTCGAGGAATACTTCAGCCAGGGAAACACCTACGAAGGCGGCCAGGGCAATGACACCATTTATGGTAGCCAGGATGCCGACACCTATCGCTTCGGCAAGGGCGATGGCCAGGACATCATCGTCGATCTGTATCACCTGAATAGAGACCGGTATTCCTCTTCTCTCTACATGACGCTTCGATACGGCGGGCCGGAGTGGGCGGGCATGCCGGCTGATCTGAGGGAGTCGCTGTATCGAAATGAGCCGGTGAGCTGGCTCCAGGAAGCAGACCCTCACTATGTCGGGCGCGATACCTTGGCGTTTGGCGAAGGGATCGCTCCCGGGGACGTTACCGCTCGCCTCCACGGTGCCGATCTTGTCTTCGAACTGGCCGGCGGAGAGGACAGCGTCCGTTTCGAGAACTGGGTGTTGCAGAAGGCCAAGCCCCTGAAGGAAGTGGTCTTCGCCGACGGCACGGTCTGGGGCGAGGACTGGCTCGACCAGTTGTATCCCTACGGGACGGCGGGCGACGACCTGCTTTATCTGGACGAGCGGGACGATTCCCTGTCGGGCCTGAGGGGCAACGACACCCTGTACGGATACGGTGGCAACGACTGGCTGGCGGGAGGCCCAGGCGACGACCGGCTGTATGGTGGTGTCGGCGACGACGAACTGCATGGGGCTACCGGAAATGATGAGTTGGATGGCGGTGCTGGCAACGACACGCTGGTCGGCGGCGCCGGGGCTGACACCATGGAAGGTGGTAAGGGCGACGACCTCTACCATGCGGATGCGCTCGATACGCTGATTGAGTACGCCGATGGGGGGACGGACACTGTCATGACCTCCGAAAGCTGGACGCTGGGCGAGCATTTCGAGGACCTCGTTCTGGTAGGGAACAAAGCCGTTCAGGGTATCGGAAACGACCTCGACAACCGGATCCGGGGCAACGATGCCGACAACTACCTGACCGGTGGCGAAGGAGCGGACCTCCTGTGGGGGCGTGGAGGTAACGATGTGCTTGAGGGCGGTGCGGGGGACGATACCCTGGTGGGAGGCGTTGGAGACGATACCTATAGGTTCGGCCGTGGCGATGGCCGTGACACTGTGGTGGAGAACGATGCAACGCCTGACAACGTCGACTTTGTGCGCTTTCTGTCCGATATCAATCCCGAGCAGCTTTGGTTCCGCCAGACGGGCCAGGATCTGGAAATCCAGCTATCCGGCACCACGGACAGCCTGCTGATCCGCGACTGGTACAAGGGCAGCGCCCATCATGTGGAGCGATTCGACTCAGCCGATGGCCGGACCCTGCTGGACAGCCAGGTGCAAAACCTGGTCGATGCGATGGCGGCGTTCGGTGCGCCAGCGGGCGGGTTGTCCTCGCTGCCCGATATGCAGCGGATGCAACTGGAGACCGTGATCGCCGCTAACTGGCACTAAGCGCGCCGGAAAGAGAAAGGCCCATCCTGGTGATGGGCCTTTTGTTTTTCCGTATGTCCAGCCATTCCATCTCGGGCCCTGCCAGATCCACCCTGTGTAGGAGCCAGCTTGCTGGCGAAGCTTTCATGGTCCTTTCGCGAATGGATTCGCTCCCACAGAAAGGAGATGGGTTTGCATTGTGGGAGCGAATTCATTCGCGAAAAAGGTGCTCGTCCGAACCATCACCGGTGAGCCCGCCTGCCACCCATTACCGGCACCATTGAATTCGTCGATGTGGCGCGTGCTCAATCGCTCCGCGCCGCCCCGTAATAGGCGCAGCCGCGTTGCACCTGCCCATCCAGGCGCAGTTCGGCGGCGAGGTGGGTGATGGCGCCGGTCATGCTGTCGACGCAGCGTTGCGGGGCGATCCAGAGTTGGAGGCGTTGGCCATTGGCTTCGCTGGTGATATTGAACAGGCCGTCCGGCAGTTGTTCTTCGAGGTAGGGCAGGGCGAGGGGCGGTTGGCCTTGCCGTTCGAGGACCAGGCCCTTGCCGCTGACGTTCAGGTTCCACTCCGGTTCGTGGCCGCTGGCGCGGACGATGAGGCGTTTGAAGTTCGGGTCGTCGCAGCCGTGGCCTTCGTGCTGCACGCGGTAGTAACGCTTCACGGTGAGTTCGCCGTCGACGCCGGCCGCCTGGCTGCCGCCGAGGGTACCGCGCAGGTCGGCGAACAGCGGGGCGGGGTTTTCCGCGAAGAGCAGGGCGGCTTCGCGGGTCAGGCCGCTGTCGCCGCTATCCTTGACGGTGAAGCGGCGTTGCTCCTGGCACGGACGGAACAGCAGGTGGCCGGCTTCGGCGCTCAGTTCGCCTTGCAGGCGGGTCTGGACGGCGGCCGGATTGGCGGGCTTGTCGTTGAACGTCTGGCAGGCGGCGAACAGGGGCAGCAGGGCAAACAGCAGAATACGGGTGCTGGGCATCGGGGGTCTCCGGGCAAGTGCGGCCACGTTACCCAGGCGTCTCGACGATCTCAAGGGTGGAGAGCGAATGATCCAATGCAAACGCGTTTATGAACCGGCAGCCGCGTCGGATGGCTACCGGGTGCTGGTGGACCGGCTGTGGCCCCGCGGCTGCCGCAAGGAAACGCTGGCCCTGGATGGCTGGCTGCGTGACCTGGCGCCCTCGGCGGAGTTACGCAAGGCGTTCTGCCACGAGGCGGAGCGGTTCGACGAGTTCCGCCTGCTCTATCGCGGCGAGCTGGCGGCGCACCCGGAGCACTGGTGGGGCCTGTTGGACAAGGCTCGCCAGGGCACCCTGACGCTGCTCTATGCCGCCCGCGACGAGGTGCACAACAACGCGCGGGTGCTGGCGGAGTTCCTCGAGGACGAGCTGGAGCGCCAGGGGGAGGCCAGCTCGCCGGTGTGTTATGCCGGCGAGGGTCCGGGCTGACGCATTACCAGACCTTGTAGACCTGCCCGGTCTGCAGGCCCTCGGCGCTCTTCGCGTAGGCGAGGGCGGCGTCGGCGGCGGGGATGGCTTTCCAGCCACGGAAGTACTCGCCCAGGGCCGGCAGCGATTCGCGCACGATGGTCGGGCTCACTGCGTTCAGGCGCAGGCCGCGCGGCAGTTCGATGGCGGCGCCGCGGACGAAGCCTTCGATGGCCGCGTTCACCATGCTCGCCGAACTGCCGTAGCGGATTGGGTCTTCGCTGAGCACGCCGGAGGTGAGGGTAAAGGAGGCGCCCTCGTTGGCGTATTCGCGGCCGATCAGCACCAGGTTCACCTGGCCCATCAGTTTGTCGCGCAAACCGACCGTGAACTCGGCATCGCCCATGTCCGCCAGGTCGGCGAAGTGCACCTTGCCGGTGGCGCTGATCAACGCATCGAAGGGGCCGGTCTGCTCGAACAGGTGGCGGATCGAGGCGGTGTCGGTGATGTCCACCTGGAAATCGCCGCTGCTGTGGCCGATGCGGACGATCTCGTGGCGCTCGCGCAGTTCCTGGTCGATGGCCTTGCCGAGGGTGCCGCTGGCGCCGATCAGAAGAATCTTCATGCTGTGTCTCCTTGCGGGTGAGTGTTTACGACAGCGCCAGTCTAGGGCGATGATTCATCGCGATAAGCCAGCCAATCGGCAACCTTTGGTTTTCCTGAGGAAACAATCGTGAGCGAGATGGACGATCTGGCCGCCTTTGCCGTGTTGCTGGAGGCCGGCAGTTTCACCCGTGCGGCGGAGCGGCTTGGTTGCAGCAAGGGGCAGTTGTCCAAGCGCATCCGGCTGTTGGAAGAGGGGTTCGGCGTGAGCCTGCTGCACCGCACCACCCGGCGGCTCACGCTCACCGCAGCGGGTGCCGCGCTGCTGCCGGAGGCCCAGGCGCTGGTCGCCCAGGCCAGTCGCGCCCGGCAGGCGCTGGCGCGGCTGCGCGAGGAAGTGGCCGGGACGGTACGCATCACGGTGCCGGTGTCGTTGGGCGAGACCTTCTTCGATGCGCTGCTGCTGGACTTCACCCAACGCTATCCCGACGTGCGGGTGGAGCTGGACCTGCACAACGGTTACCGCGATCTGGTGGCCGAGGGCTTCGATCTGGCGATCCGTTCCGGTGTCCAGGGCGACGAGCGCCTGGTGGCGCGGCCGTTATTCGCCATGCAGGAGCTGACCTGCGCCAGCCCGGCCTATCTGGAGCAGTACGGCGAACCGCTGACACCCGCGGACCTGGCCAACCACCGCTGCTTGCTGAACACGCACTACAGCGGCTACGAGGAATGGCTTTACCACCGCCAGCACCGGCTGGAGCGGGTGAAGGTCTCCGGGGCGCTGGCGAGCAATCACTACAGCCTGCTGAAAAAGGCCGCGCTGGTCGGGGCCGGGGTGGCGCGGCTGCCGTCGTACATGCTGCACGCGGAACTGGCCGACGGTCGCTTGCGCTGGCTATTGCGCGATTACCAGACGCGCAGCACGCCGGTGTTCCTCGTCCACCCGTACCAGGCGGGCCTGCCCAGGCGGACCCAGGTATTGGCCGATTACCTGCTGGCGTGGTTCGAACGCAGCCGGGTGGCGCTGGCCGCGTTGACGGCGTAGCGGGGCGGGTTGGGCGAATGAATTCGCCCCTACGCCACACCCAAGCCCGAACACTGACCTTTTGTAGGAGCGAGCTTGCTCGCGAAGGGGGGCACACAAAAGCTTCGCCAGCAGAGCTGGCTCCTACAAAAGCGGGGCGAGTGGCATCGAACCTGTAGGGGCGAATTTATTCGCCCAGCTTCCCGGCTTGTTCTCAACCCAACGTCCCGAGAATATTCACGCCAACCCGCTCCGGAATCTCGTTCTGCGACAGCACGTGCAGGCCGGGGCTGAAGACGCGGGCGTAGCGGGCCAGCAGCGGGCGCAGTTGCGGGATCACGGTGAGCACCGGCGGGTGGCCGGCCTGGCGCAGTTTTTCCTTCATCACCGGCATGGTGCTCTGCAACTGATTGAGCAGGCTCGGCTCCACCGGGATGTTGTCCAGGCTCACCGGGCCGGCCTGCTGGGCGATGCTGAGGGCGCTGAGCAGGGTGTTTTCCAGGGCGTTCTCCAGAATGAACACCGCCAGTTCGCTGCGTTCTCCGGCGATGGCCGAGACGATGCTGCGGCGCAGCGCGTAGCGCACATCGGAGGCGAGCAGCACCGGGTCCTTGGTGGTCTCGCTGGACTCCAGCAGGGTGCTGGCGATGGTGACGATGTCGCGCAGCGGCACCTGCTCCTGCAGCAGTTGGCGATACACCCGGTGCTGCTGGCTGTAGCTGAGCTGACCCTTCAGGTTCTCCGCCAACTTGGGCGCCTGCAGGGCGAGGCGCTGCATCAGGTGCTCGACGTCATCGTGCTTGAAGATGTCCGGCAGGTGATCGCGGATCACCTTGTTCAGGTGGGTCGCCACCACGCTGGCGCAGTCGATCACCTGGTAGCCGAGGTTGAGCGCGCGTGCCTTGTCGGTCGGCAGAATCCACACCACCTGCATGCGGTAGGCCGGGTCGGTGCCGAGGATGCCATCGATCTCGCCGTAGAGTTCCGGCGAGGGAATCGCCATCAGCCGGTCGGCATGGATTTCCGCGCCGTCGATGCGTTCGCCGTTGATGAAGATGCTGTACTGCGAGGCTTTCAGGCGCAGGCTGTCGCGAATCTGCACTTCCGGCAGGAGGAAGCCGAGGTTCTCCGAGAGGGTCTGGCGTACCCCGCGCACCCGCTGCGCCAGGGGCGCGCCAGCGGCTTCGTTGACCAGCCCGACCAGCTTGTAGCCGAGGGAGATGGACAGCCGCTCGACCAGCGGGATGTCTTCCCAGGCCAGGTTCTGCGCGCGGTCCTGCTCCATGGCCTTGTTGATCGCTTCCACCTGCTCCAGGCTGGCCGCTTCGTCGGGCGAGGGGTTGCGGCCCACGGCCCAGCCGACGAAGGCGATCAGCGCGGCGAAGGCGATGAAGGCGAAGTGCGGCATGCCCGGCACCAGCGCCAGCACGAAGAGGATGCCGGCCACGGTGTAGAGCAGCGATGGCGAGGCGAGGAGCTGGCGGCGGACCTGGCCGGTGATTTCCGCCGATTCGTTGATCCGGGTGACGATGATCGCCGCCGCGGTGGACAGCAGCAGCGCCGGAATCTGTGCCACCAGGCCGTCGCCGATGGTGAGCAGGGCGAACTGCTGGAACGCCTGGGCGGCCGGCAGGTTGTAGACGAACATGCCGATGGCGAAGCCGCCGAACAGGTTGATCAGCAGGATCAGGATGCCGGCGATGGCGTCGCCGCGAACGAACTTCGAGGCACCGTCCATGGCCCCGTAGAAGTCGGCTTCCTTGGCCACTTCCTGGCGCCGCGCCTTGGCTTCTTCCTGGGTGACCAGACCGGCGTTGAGGTCGGCGTCGATGGCCATCTGCTTGCCGGGCAGGGCGTCCAGGGTGAAGCGCGCGGTGACTTCGGAGATCCGCTCGCCGCCCTTGGTGACCACCATGAAGTTGATGATCATCAGGATCACGAAGACGATCAGGCCGACGATGAAGTTGCCGCCGATCACCACCTGCCCGAAGGCCTCGATCACCTTGCCCGCCGCACCGGTGCCGGTGTGGCCTTCCAGCAGCACCACGCGGGTCGAGGCGACGTTGAGGGTCAGGCGCAGCAGCGTGGTGACCAGGATCACCGTGGGGAACAGCGAGAAGTCCAGCGGGCTCTTCGACGAGACGCTGACCAGCAGCACCAGGATCGCCATGGCGATGTTGAAGGTGAACAGGATGTCCAGCAGCTGCGGCGGCAGCGGCAGGATGATCATCGCCAGGATCGAGAGGATGAGCACCGGAATCCCGATGCGTCCGCTGCGCAGGGTCGGCATGAGTTGCTGCATTACATTCATGGTTGGGACCTGTTCGCCATGCTGTCAGGAATGGGGAGGTTGGCCGCCAGTACCGGGCGGCCCCGGCGGCCCTGGCGGTAGGCCTTGAGCTGCAGGATGTAGGTGAGGACGTGGGCCACCGCCGTATAGAGCGGGGCCGGAATCTGCTGGTTGACCTGGGTGCTGAAGTAGATGGCCCGCGCCAGTGGCGGCAGCTCCAGCACTTCGAGCTGGTTGGCCTGGGCCATCTTGCGGATGTACAGCGCGGTTTCGTCGACCCCCTTGGCGATCACGTAGGGCGCCTGGGCCTTCTTCGGGTCGTACTTGAGGGCGACCGCGAAGTGCTGCGGGTTGACGATCACCACGTCGGCGTTCTTGATCACCCGGCTGATCTGCCGTTGCAGCAGTTGCCGCTGCACCTGCTTGATGCGCGCCTTCACCTCGGGGCGGCCTTCCTGGTTCTTGTGTTCTTCCTTGCGCTCCTGCTTGGTCATGCGCAGCTTCTTGAGGAAGAAGAAGCGCTGTAGCGGAATGTCGATCAGCGAGAACAGCACGAACACCAGCAACAGGCTCAGGGTCATGTCGAAGGCCAGGGCGACGGCGCTGCCGATGGCGGTGCGGATGTCCGTGCGTTGCAGGGCGATCAGTTGCGGCGTGGCCTCCGCCAGCAGCCAGCCGGCGATGGCGAACAGCACCAGGATCTTCAGCACCGACTTGAGCAGCTCGCTCCAGTTCTGCATCGAGAACATCCGTCCCAGGCCGGTGATGGGGTTGAGCTTGCTCAGCTTGGGGGTGAAGTTCTTCGAGGAGAACACCCAGCCGCCCGGCACCAGGGAAAACACCACCACCAGCAAGGGCGTGATCAGCAGCGGGGCGAGCAGCTTGATGAAGATCAGCAGGTTATGGCCGAGGATCAGGCTGAGGTCATCCAGGCCGATCTCGCTGTGGCCGAAGTCGAGGTAGGCGAGGCGGAAGCTCTCCTGCAACCCCTCATGGAACAGCCCGGTGCTGAATTTGAGGGCGAACAGGGTCACCAGCAGCGAGAGGGTTGTGGACAAGTCCTTGGAGCGCGCGACTTGGCCTTCCTCCCGGCTTTTCTTCAGTTTCTGCTGGGAGGCCTCTTCTGTTTTTTCCTGGGCGCTGTTCTGCTCAGACACGGCCACCGCTCCGCAACAGGATGCCGATGTTGTCGAGCAGCTCGCGCGACAGGTGCAGGTAGTTTTCCGGCAGGTGCGGCAGGGTCAGCCAGATGCACAGCAGGCCGCCGAGGATGGTCATGGGGAAGCCGAGGGAGAACAGGTTCATCGCCGGAGAGATGCGGTTCAGCAGGCCGAAGCAGAACTGCATCAGGGTCATGAAGAACACCACCGGCAAGGTGACCAGCACCGCCGCCGAGAGGACCCAACCGAGGGAGTAGACCAGGGTTTCGAAGCCGAGATAGTGCAGGCCGCTACCCACCGGCCAGTAGACGAAGCTCTGGTAGAGCACGCTGACGATCAGCAGATGGCCATCGGTGGCGAAGAACAGGAACACCAGCAGGATGAAGTACAGCTGCGACACGATGGAGGACGACGACACGCCGTTCACCGGGTCGTTGTAGCGCGCCATGCTCATGCCCATCTGGGTGGAAATCACTTCGCCGACCAGGCCGAACACGGTGAACACCAGTTGCAGCGCCAGGCCCATGAGCAGGCCGAAGGCGATCTGCTCGGCCGCCACCAGCACGCCGTGCAGCGAGAGCGCGTCGATGCGCGGCGGATCGGGGAGGGCCTTGGCCAGGGCGAAGGTCAGGGCCAGGGCGAGCAGCACGCGGATGCGGATCGACACCGCCTTGTGGCTGAACAGCGGCGCCAGGCTGAACAGGGCCAGGATGCGGCAGAACGGCCACCAGTAGCCCTGCAACTGATGCAGGTACTGGCTGGCCTGGAGGATCGGCTCGCTCGACGGCATCGCGCTCAACCGACCAGCCGACCGGCCTGCTTGAAGGTTTCGATGAACAGGTCGCCGAGGGTCCGCAGGATCCAGTTGCCGGCGAAGATCAGCATGCCCAGGGTGATCAGCAGGCGCGGCAGGAAGCTCAGCATCTGCTCGTTGATCTGGGTCGCCGCCTGGAAAATACTCACCAGCAGGCCGCCGATCAGGCTGGGCACGACCAGCACGCAGACGATCAACGCGGTGATGTGCACGGCGTTGGAGACGATGGCGACGGCGGTCTCCGGGGTCAGCATGGGGCTACCTCGTGGTGGCGCGGACGCTGAGCGTCCAGGGCTGCATTCCCACGCGGAGCGTGGGAACGATCGGGAAACCAAGCGGCTTTTCGTAGGAGCGAGCTCTGCTCGCGAAAGAGCGCAATCGCGTTGGCAGAGGCGTTGCGCCAGGCACTGAGCCGACGCGGAGCGTCTGGGGCTGCATTCCCATGCGGAGCGTGGGAGCGATCGGGAAACCAAGCGGCTTTTCGTAGGAGCGAGCTCTGCTCGCGAAAGAGCGCAATCGCGTGGGCAGAGGCATTGCGCCCGGCACTGAGCCGACGCGGAGCGTCCAGGGCTGCATTCCCACGCGGAGCGTGGGTACGATCGGGGAGCCAGGCGGCTTTTCGTAGGAGCGAGCTCTGCTCGCGAAAGAGCGCAATCGCGTGGGCAGAGGCATTGCGCCCGGCACTGAGCCGACGCGGAGCGTCTGGGGCAGCATTCCCATGCGGAGCGTGGGAGCGATCGGATATCGGTTGCATGTTCGCCCGGCCCCGCTAGAACGGCTGCACGCTGGTGGTCAGGGTCCCCATCATCAGGGCCCAGCCGTCGACCAGGACGAACACCATCAGCTTGAACGGCAGCGAGATCATCATCGGCGAGAGCATCATCATGCCCATGGCCATGAGCACGCTGGCCACCACCAGATCGATCACCAGGAACGGTATGAAGATCATGAAGCCGAGCTGGAAGGCGGTCTTCAGCTCGCTGAGCACGAAGGCCGGCAGCAGCAGGGAGAAGTCCAGCTCCTCGAGGTTCTGCGGCAGTTCTTCGCCGGCCAGGGAGACCATGGTTTCCAGGGAATTCTTGTTGGTCTGCGCGAGCATGAAGCGCGACAGCGTCTGCTTGGCCTTGCCCAGGCCCTGCTCCAGGGTGATCTGGTCGGCCTGGAAGGGCACGTAGGCCTCGCTGTAGATCTCCTGCCAGACCGGGCGCATCACCAGCAGCGTCATGCACAGGGCGATGCCGATCAGGATGTTGTTCGGCGGGCTCTGCTGCAGGCCGATGGCCTGGCGCAGGATGGCCAGGACGACGATGAAGCGGGTGAAACAGGTCATCATCATGAGCATTGCCGGCAGGAAGCCGAGCAGGGTCATGACGATCAGGATCTGCAGCTTGACGCTCAGCTCCTGGCCGTTCTCGGTGTCGTTCAGGTTGAGCAGGGTGATGTCCCCGCCGGCCGCCTGGGCGACCAGAGGGCACAGGCCGACGATCAGCAGCAGGACGAGGACGGCGAGGCGACGCAGGCTTTTCATCGGGTCAGGTCGTTCAGGCTGGTGCCGCTGAGTTCGACGATGCGCAGGCCGTAATTGCCGTTCATCACCACCACTTCGGCCTTGGCGAACAGGGCGCCGTTGACCTTCACGTCGAGGGGCTCGCCGGCCAGCTTGTCGAGCACGATCACGCTGCTGGTGTCCACCTCCATCAGCTCCTTGAGGGAAATCTCGGTGGAGGCGACTTCCAGGGTCACGTTCACCGGAATCTTGCCGAAGAAGCTCAGGTCTTGGTGCGGCAGTTGCGCCGGGGCTTCGACGTTGACCACCTCGTCGGCGGCATCGAGACCCAGGTCGCCTTCGCTGATCAGGCTTTCGAAATCGTTGTCGGTCAATTGCGCGGTCATGGGTTTTTCACGCTCTCAAGAGAGGTCAGGAACAAGGCGCCGTCTTCTTCGAAAAGGCTGCCGCGGAACAGCTTCTGCTGGTTGATCTGTACCTCGCAGCGCTCCAGCAGACGCACCATGAGGATGTCGCCGGGCTTGAGGGCGAGGACCTGCGCCAGCGGCATCTGCAGGGCGGCGATCACGCAATCCAGGCGCACCGGCAGGTGGCGGATGTTGTTCGCCGGGCTGCCGGTCGGCCGCGACGCCGCGGGGCCGGTCAGGCGGCTGGTGAGTTCGTCCACCAGCGGGTTGTCGAGAAAGATGAAGATGGACGACTGGCTGCCGGTGAGGTGGCTGGTGTAGGAAAACTCGGCCACGTACTCCCACTCCACCTGCTCGTAGGCGTTCTCGTGCCGGACCAGCTCGCCGAAGGTGGCGCCGGACAGCAGCTTGCGGGCGAACAGGTTGGCGATGTCCTTTCCCAGTCGCTCGCGCATCCGCTGTTCCGAGGTGCTGATCGGCGGTTCGTCGTGGCTGGGCAGGCAGGTGCCGCCGTAATAGCACTCCAATGCCTCGGTCAGCAGGGCACGATCGATGGCGAAACCCACCTTGCCGAACGGGCAGCGATAGGTGCATTCGGCCGGGCGCTGAAGTTGTTCATGCACATCCACCCGGTTCAATTCCAGATTGATCCGGTAATTGCGCAGGAAATAATCGCTGATGATCCGCGGATGTTTACTGGTCAACTCGCGGATGTACTGCGGAATCTTGTGGTAATGCCGACCCAACTTCTGCGGCTTCAACCGGGTCAGCCTGTCGGCGGGCACGCCATGGTGGACTTTCGAATTACCGGTCATGTGCTGAGCTTTGTTCCTGGTTGTTACGGCAGAAGATCGAATCGCTGTTTTCTTTCGGGAAAGCTGCTCTGTTCTTCGCGTTCATCATCGATAAGGGCTCGATGGCGAGGCGTTTGCTGTTTTGCCGGCCTTCTGGCGCCGGTTCCGGAACCTTGGGCGTGGAAGTGCGCCGTCATTCCGCAAGCGCCCGCGCAGGGCGGGCGTTTTCGGGAGTCGCCAGTCTAGGGAGGAGGGGGCTGGAGATTAAATCAATAGATATCAAAAGCCGTTTTTGACAGGTTCTGGGCGTTTTTTGATGCGATTTGACGCTAAGTAATTAAGCGAAACGGAGAGGGCTTGTTAGGGTTGCGCGCTGTGAACTCGATCACGCTGTAGAACGTAGGCGAGTTCATTGAAAGTCGCCTCCCACCACCCGGGAAAGACGACGCAAAGTTCCAGACGATTAAATGCCACGAGAACTTTCGGAACGTCCTCGATGTTCCTCGGCGCAAACTGCCGGCAGGCAATAAACGAGCAGGTGAATTACGTTGAAGCGTGTCAGTCAATCGGTGAGTTATTCATATGATGAGCTGCCGGCGCAGAAGACCGTTATTGTTGGCGGCAGCGGCGAAGAGAGTCATTCGTTGCTGGCCGACAGCCTCGTGCGCCAGGGCTGCCGGGTTGTCGTCTCGGCCACCTGTGCCGAGCTGGACAGCGAGAGCCTGGCCGGTACCGGGCTGGTCTTCGTGTTCGCCAGCAGCCTGCCGGAGCACAGTTTGTATGCTCAGGTGGGCGCCCTGTTGCGGCGGACCCGCAGCCTCAGTGTGATCCCCATCGTCGAGTACGCCGACCAGGAGAAGGCCGCCGCGCTGCTGGAGCTGGGCTGCGTCGACTACCTGCTGTCGCCGTTCAGCGAATCGCAACTGGAGGCGCTGCTGCGCCGTCAGGAGTTCGCCTGCGCCGCCGAGGAGAGCTTCGTCTCCTGTTCCCAGGCCGGCCGCCGCCTGCTGGCCATGGCCCAGCGCGTGGCGCTGACCCGCGCGCCGATCCTGATCACCGGCGAAACCGGCACCGGCAAGGAGCTGATGGCGCGCTATATCCACCGTTTCTCGGCGAGCGACGACGCACCCTTCGTCGCCGTCAACTGCGCGGCGATTCCCGAGCAGATGCTCGAGTCCATTCTCTTCGGCCACGAGCGCGGCGCCTTCACCGGCGCGGTCACCGCCCAGCCCGGCAAGTTCGAGCTGGCCAACGGCGGCACCCTGCTGCTCGACGAAATCGGCGAACTGCCTCTGGGGCTGCAGGCCAAGCTTCTGCGCGTACTCCAGGAGCAGCGGGTGGAGCGCCTGGGCGGGCGCAAGGAAATCGAACTCAACGTGCGCATCATCGCCGCCACCAACCGCGACTTGCAGGCCGAAGTGGCGGAAGGCCGCTTCCGCGCCGACCTGATGTTCCGCCTCGATGTGCTGCCGCTGCACATCAGCCCGCTGCGCGAGCGCAAGGAAGACGTGCTGCCCCTGGCGCGCCGCTTCATTCGCCAGTACGCGCCGCAGGAAAAGCATGACGACCTGCTCACCGAAGACGCCTGCCGTGCCCTGCTGGCCCACGACTGGCCGGGCAATGTCCGCGAGCTGGAAAACACCGTGCAGCGCGCCCTGGTGCTGCGCAACGGCCTGTTCATCCAGCCCCGCGACCTTGGCCTGGCCACGCCCGAGCCGCTGCCGGTCCGCGAGGAAATCCGCCCCTTGGCCATGCCCGAAGGCGGCAAGGCGGCCCTGCGTGCCAGCGGCAAATGGGCCGAGTACCAGCACGTGCTGGACACCATCCGCAAGTTCGGCGGACACAAGACCAAGGCCGCCGAAAGCCTCGGCATGACCCCGCGTGCCCTGCGCTATCGCCTCAACGCCATGCGCGAGCAGGGCGTCCAGATACCCGTCTAGTTCGATTGGAGAACCGCATGACATCCATCACTCAGGTCCGGCAGGACATGCTGGACCGGATGAATCAGATCCGAGAACTGTCCGAGGGCGCGGCGATCAAGCCCGCCGCGCTGCAGGGAGACGCCGGGCCGGCTGGCCCCGCGGCGGCCTTCGACAGCGTGCTGCGTGCGGTGGACGCCCAGCAGCATCAGGCCAGCGCGGCGATGGCGGCGGTGGACAGCGGCAAGAGCGAGGACCTGGTGGGCGCGATGATCGACAGCCAGAAGGCCAGCGTGTCCTTCTCCGCGTTGCTGCAGGTGCGCAACAAGCTGACCAATGCCTTCGACGAAATCATGAGAATGCCGCTGTGACCGGGCGTGGGTGCTGAGCCGTGCTGCAGACAATCAAGAGCAAGCTGCCCGCGCAAGGGCTGAAGCTGGACCCGCGCCTGTCGCTGCTGGCGATGGCGGCGGTGGCCGCCCTGCTGGCGGTGGGCGTGGTGTATTACCTGTGGCGCGACCAGGGAGCGTTCCGCCCGCTGTACGGCTCCGGCGAGGCCTATCCGGCTGCCGAAGTGATGCAGGTGCTGGACGGCGAGGCGGTGGCCTATCGCATCCATCCGCAGAGCGGCCAGGTGCTGGTACGGGAGGACGATTTGGCCCGCGCGCGTATGCTGCTGACCGCCAAGGGCGTGAAAGTCTCGGTGCCGGCCGGCTATGAGCTATTCGACCGCGACGAGCCGCTGGGCACCAGCCAGTTCGTCCAGGACGTGCGCCTCAAGCGCAGCCTGGAAGGCGAGCTGGCCCGCACCGTGATGTCGCTCAAGGGCATCGAGTCGGCGCGGGTGCACCTGGCGCTGGAGGAAACCAGTTCCTTCGTGGTCAGCAAACGCGACCCGGCCAAGGCCTCGGTGATGGTGCAACTGGCGCCCGGTTACCGGCTCAAGCCGGAGCAGGTGGCGGCTATTGTCAACCTGGTGGCCAACAGCGTGCCGCAGCTCAAGCCGGAGGACGTCGGCGTGGTCGACCAGCACGGCGCACTGCTGTCGCGCGGGCTGAATGCCTGGGGCGGGCCGGCGCAGAGCTGGCAGGTGGCGGATGACTACCAGCAGAAGGCGGTGGCCAACGTGGAAGAGGTGCTGGCGCCGATCCTCGGCAATGGCAACTACCGCGTCAGCGTGGCCGCCGACTTCGATTTCAGCCAGAAGGAAGAGACCTTCCAGGCCTACGGCGACGCGCCGCGCCTGCGCAACGAGGTGCTGCGCGACGAGAGCACCCTGGACCAACTGGCCCTGGGCGTGCCCGGCTCCCTGAGCAACCGCCCGGTGCCGCAGCCGGAGGACGAACAGGGCAACGCCGGGAACGCCGGTAACGAGCAGCAGAAGAAGGACACCGAGAACAAGGCGGCCACGTCGCTGCGCAAGGAGTCGACCCGTCAGCTCGACTACGACCAGACCGTCACCCACGTCAAGCACGCGCCGTTCTCCCTGCGTCAGCAGAGCGTGGCGGTGGTGCTGAATGCCGCCAGCGCGCCGGAAGGCGGTTGGACGCCCGAGGCGCGGGCGGAGCTGGAGGCGATGGTGAAGAGCGCGGTGGGCTTCAACCAGAGCCGTGGCGACCTGCTCACCGTCAGCGTGTTCCCCTTCGCCAACGAAGCCGTGACGGAAGAGCCGCTGCCCTGGTGGGAAAACAGCCGCATCCATGAGCTGATCAAGCTCGGTGTGTTCGGTCTGATCAGCCTGCTCCTGCTGTTGATGGTGGTTCGCCCGGCGGTGCGCAACCTGACCAGCCCGGCGCGCCCCGACGAGCCCCAGGCGCTGCCCGAGGGCGATGCCCTGGCGGCGCTGGCCAGCGAGCGCAGCGAACGCCTGCTCGCCCAGGTGGGTGAGGAAAGCCCTGGCATCAACATCCTCGGCGAATTGAGCCCACTTTCGGAAATCCGCCTGCCGGCTCCGGATTCCGGGTTGGAAATGCAGATCGAGCATTTGCAGATGCTGGCGAAGAACGATCCCGAGCGTGTCTCGGAAGTCATCAAGCAGTGGATAGGGCGAAATGAAAGAGACCTCAACCCGGCAAGCTGACGCTGGCCAGTCCACGTCGAAGGAAATCAGGGTGCGCAGCCAGGCCCGGCCGCTCAGTTCGGTCGAGCAGGCGGCGATCCTCATGCTGAGCATGGGCGACGACGCCTCCGCCGGCGTGCTGCGCCATTTCACTCGCGAAGAGATCGTCAGCATCAGCCAGGCCATGGCGCGCCTGAGCAACATCAAGCAGCCGATGGTCTCCGAGGTGATCGGCCGCTTCTTCGAGGATTTCAAGGAGCAGAGCAGCATCAAGGGCGCCTCGCGCAGCTACCTCTCGCGCATGCTCGGCAAGGCGCTGGGCGGCGACATCACCCGCAGCCTGCTGGACAGCATCTACGGCGAGGAAATCCGCGCCAAGATGGCCAAGATGGAATGGCTCGATCCCAAGCAGTTCGCCGCGCTGATCGCCAAGGAGCACCCGCAGATGCAGGCGGTGTTCCTCGCTTTCCTGCCGCCGGGCATGGCCAGCGAGGTGCTGGAGTGCATGCCGGCCGAGCGCCAGGACGAGCTGCTCTACCGCATCGCCAACCTCACCGAGATCAACAGCGATGTGATCGAGGAACTGGAGCAGCTCATCGAGCGCAGCCTCTCGGTGCTTTCCACCCAAGGCTCGCAAGTGCGCGGGGTGAAGCAGGCGGCGGACATCATGAACCGCTTCAAGGGCAATCGCGACCAGATGTTCGAGCTGCTGCGCGCCCACAGCGAAGAGTTGGTAGAGAAGATCGAGGACGAGATGTACGACTTCTTCATCCTCTCCCGGCAGAACCAGGAAGTGCTGCAAACGCTGCTTGAAGCCATCCCGCTAGAAGAGTGGGTGGTCGCCCTCAAGGGCGCCGAGCCCGAGCTGGTCCGCGCCATCCAGGGCGCGCTGCCCAAGCGCCAGGCGCAGCAGATGGAGTCGATCAACCGGCGTCAGGGCCCGGTGCCGCTCAGCCGCGTCGAGCAGGTGCGCAAGGACATCATGGCGGTGGTCCGCGAGCTGTCGGCCCAGGGCGAACTGCAGGTCCAGCTGTTCCGTGAACAGACGGTGGAATGAGGAGCGCGGCGATGACGGTCAAGGTGATCAAGGATGGCCGCAACTGGCGGCCCTATCGTTTCCCGCCGCGGTGCAGTGCGCCGGTGCAGACGGACTGGAGCGGCGATCCGTCGGCCCTGCAGCGGGCGATCTCCGACGGGTTCCAGCAGGGCATCGAGAAGGGTTACCAGGAGGGCTTGCTGCAAGGGCAGGAAGCCGGTCAGCGCGAAGGCTTCGAAACCGGCCGCCAGGAAGGCTTGCGCCAGGGCCGTGAAGAAGGCCGCCAGCAGGGTCGCCAGGCTTTCGAGGCGGCCAGCCAGCCGCTGGACCGCATCACCGCCGAGCTGAACCGCTTCCTCGCCGAATTCGAACGCAACCGCCGCCAGGATTTGCTGGAGCTGGTGAAGAAAGTCTCCAAGCAGGTGATCCGCTGCGAGCTGACCCTCAATCCCACGCAACTGCTGACCCTCGCCGAAGAGGCTTTGGCGGCCATGCCGGGCGAGCAGGGCGACGTGCACATCCACCTCAACCCGGAAGAATGCACTCGCATCAAGGACCTCGCCCCCGAGCGGGCGGCGGCCTGGCGGCTGGTGCCCGACGAGCGCCTGGCCCTGGGCGAGTGCCGCGTGGTGACCGCCCAGGCGGAGGCCGACATCGGCTGCCAGCAGCGCCTGGATTCCTGCATGGACACGCTCTCCGAACACCTGAACGTGGCTGAGGCCTGATGAGCATGTCGCTGCTGGAAAGCTTCAAGCTCGACGACGCCCTGCGCTCCCTGGAGTCGGTCCAGTTGGCCAAGGTCAGCGGCCGGCTGGTGCGGGTTTCCGGCATGCTCCTGGAAAGCCTCGGCTGCCGCCGCATGACCGGCCAGCGCTGCAACGTCGAGCAGGCCGACGGCAGCATGCTGGAAGCCCAGGTGGTGGGCTTCAACCGCGACATCACCTACCTCATGCCATTCAAGAAGCCCATGGGCCTGACCGCCGGCTCGCGGGTGTTCCCGGCGCGGGACGAGGCCCTGCTGCAGATCGACGATTCCTGGCTGGGACGGGTCATCAACGGCCTCGGCGAGCCGCTGGACGACCTCGGCCGCCTGGGCGGGCGCGATCCGCTGCCGGGCGAGCTGCCCTCGGTCAACCCGCTCAAGCGCAAGCCGGTGTCCGAGCCGCTGGACGTCGGCGTGCGGGCGATCAACGCCATGCTCACCTTAGGCAAGGGTCAGCGTGTCGGCCTGTTCGCCGGCAGCGGGGTGGGCAAGAGCGTGCTGCTCGGCATGATCACCCGGCAGACCAAGGCCGACGTGGTGGTGGTCGGCCTGATCGGCGAGCGCGGCCGCGAAGTGCAGGAGTTCATCCTCCATGCCCTCGGCCCGGAAGGGCTGCGCAAGGCCGTGGTGGTGGTGGCGCCGGCCAACGAGTCGCCGTTGATGCGGCTGAAGGCCACCGAGCTGTGCCACAGCATCGCCGCCTATTTCCGCGACCAGGGCAAGGACGTGCTGCTGCTGGTGGATTCCCTGACCCGCTACGCCATGGCCCAGCGCGAGATCGCACTGGCCCTCGGCGAGCCGCCGGCGACCAAGGGCTACCCGCCGTCGGTGTTCGCCATGCTGCCGGAACTGGTGGAAAGCGCCGGCAACGGCGAGAGCGAGCGGGGCAGCCTGAGCGCGCTGTACACGGTGCTCGCCGAGGGCGACGACCAGCAGGACCCGATCGTCGATTGCGCGCGGGCGATCCTCGACGGCCACATCGTCCTGTCGCGCCGGCTGGCGGACGTCGGCCACTACCCGGCGATCGATATCGCCGCCTCGGTGAGCCGCTGCATGAGCCAGGTCACCAGCCCGGCGCACCAGGGCGCGGCCCGGCAGCTCAAGGAGTTCTACAGCACCTACGGCAAGATCAAGGAACTCATCCCCCTGGGCGGCTATACCCCCGGCATGGACGCCAAGACCGACCGCGCGGTGCAATTGGCCCCGGCCATCGAACGCTTCCTGCGCCAGGAGACCGGCGACGCCGCCGAGCTGGCGCCGAGCATCGCCACCCTGCAGAGCCTGGTGAAATGATGAAAGAGCAGATCGAAACCCTGTCGCGGCTGGCCAGCCTGCGCGAGAACAAGGTGCGGCAGATGCTCGGCCGGGTCGCCTACCAGCAGAACCTCTGCCAGCGCTACCGCAACAACATCGCCGGCCTTAGCCGCCTGTGCGGATTCACCGTGCCCATGACCACGCCGTTGCAGCGCGACAACCAGCAGAAATACAAGGCGACCCTGCACAAGATGGTCGAACTGCAGCGCCGCGAACTGAGCGTCGCCGAAGCGGCGTTGGCGCGCATCCAGGCCGAGCTGCTGCAAGCCATGCGCAACGAGAAGATCCTCACCCAGGTGATCGACATGAAGATGATGCAATGGCAGGAAGACCTTGCCCGGCAGGAGCAGAAAATCCAGGATGGCCTCGCCGCCCAGAGCTGGTGGCGGGCACATGGCAGTTGAGCGAATGCCAGACGGTTTGCAGAAGAGGTTCGGCTAACTCGGACGCCCCGTCAGGAGGCCGAGCGGAATCGTCGTGTAGGGGGACGAGCGGCATGGATGCCGCGAGAGGCGCGATTGGCCAGGGATGGCCGTTCGTGCGGGGCCGCCGAGGTCGGCCCCCGGAACGGCGATGGAGGGAGGGAAGTCGAGCGCAGCGAAACCTGGATGTCGGGGCAAGCCCTCTTGGTTACCTTCTGGGGCGACTGCCAGAAGTAACTCGCCGGGGGGCGAAACAAGAAGTCTCTACTGAACTCGATAATCGGTTTGGCTAAGGGCTTCAGTAAATGCATACAGAGAGAAATTTTTTAAAAACCATTTAAGTCTTGCCGGGTGACGGTCGCTTATACCCCGTGACACCCAGCGTTTGGATCACACCATGGAAATCAACCGGCACTTCAAATCCAGCTTCACGGCCCAGGCCGAGGCCCCGAATGTGGCCCGGAACGACCGCACCAGCCCGGCGAAATCCACGTCCGCCAGCCGCGTTTCCGCCGAACCGAGCCTCGAGCCGCTGCAGGATGCCCTGCGCAGCCTGCCCGACGTCGACCTGGACAAGGTCGCCGCGATCAAGGCCGCACTCCAGCGTGGCGATATCCGCAGCGATGCCGACAGTCTCGCCGGCAGCATGCTGGCCTACCACAGCGGTAGCGATACGTGAGTCGAGCCGCCCAGTTGCTGCATGTCTTCGAACAGGACCTGCAGCAGGACTGCGCCGATTACCTCGGCCTGCGCGGCCTGATGCAGGAACTGTACGACCAGTTGCTCAAGCGCGACTGCGGGCGGATCGACCTGCTCAACCGGCAGATCGGCGACATGCTGGAGCAGATGGGCGCCCGCGCGCAGCGGCGCAGCAAAATCCTCACGGCCTTCCGCCTGGACAAGGGCGCCGAGGGCATGCAGAAGCTGCTCGACCATTTCCCCCCGGCCCAGCGGGCACGGCTCCGTGAATCCTGGGAACAACTCGGCCAACTCGCGGCCCAGTGCAAGCGCCTGAACGAACGCAACGGCAAACTACTGGCCATGCACCACGAGATTCTCGACCAGTTGCTCGGCGAAACCGACCCCGCCCAACTCTACGCCCCACAGCCGTGCTGAATGCCGGAGGAGCATTCACCAACTGCCGTAGGGAATGCCGAAGCGTTCGATGTAGCGTTTGGAGGCTTCCTTTTGTGGGTAGTAGTGTCCTTTTGATTCACCTTGGTGTGGTCCGAGGGGCTCTTCTTCTGCCTGGTCGCGGGCGACTTCAATTGGCTTTAAGCAAGGATCGCGCACCCAGACGACTATCGCTCCACCGGGGGCCAGACCGAGATGGATGGAGATACCCGGAATGCCGAAATCTGGATCGTTGGGGCAGGTTTGGGTTTGGCTGGCTCGCATAAGGGTGCGTGCCTGTTCAGGTATTTCGATCCATGCCCTGTAGGTTTTTCGTTCGACGATGGACTGCCAGCGGACATAAATCCGCTTGGGCAGGTCCGCCCCGGGAACCTGCCGACCGCCTACCCCAGGACCCTGCCATCCCCGGGCTACTTCCGTCGAGTTATTGCCGGGGCAGTTATAGGCGGGGAGGCCACTGCCGATGCGGTTGAACATCTGTCCCTGGATATCTTCCGTAGCGGCCCACTCCACCCAGGCGTCCATACAGTCGGGGACGGTAAAACCCAGTTGCCACCAGTCGGGAGGTGCTTTTAGGGAAGGATGTGGTGCGGGCGCGGCTTGGCAGCCGGCGAGCAGAGCGAGCAGGGCTATCCGTAATCGTTTCATGGGCGTCCTTGGGGCTTGTGGGGATGGATGACCCGTATGCCATCGTTCGTGGGCGTGTTGACGTAGAGCAGGCGGTTGTAATGCCCATTGAGGATGGGTGTCCAGTGTGCCGAGCAATGAATGTAGCGCCTGCGGAGCACACGGTACTCGGCGTCGGTCACTTGGTAGTCGCCGGCTAGGAAGCGCTCGCAGAGGAGCGCCAATTCGTCGGGGATCTCATACTTTGGATCATGGATATCGATGACATCCAAGGGGACGCCTCTTTCGGTGACCAGCTTGTGCATCAGTCGCAAGTAAACCAGCGACAGCTTTCCGCTCATGGGGCGGCTCAGTTCCACACCGGCGAAAACTCGCTTGAGGCGGGGCGCCAGTCGATCCTGGGGATCGGCCGGCAGTGGTTCGGCGGGCGGCGTGTGGATGCTCAGGGCGTCGGCAGGCCAGCCTTGGGCGATCTGCCGGGCCAGGTCTTCCTGGACTTCGGCATAGATGGCGGTTTCTTCGATGGGCGTCTGCAGGGGTACGGTCTGGGCGCGCATCGGGCCGACCAGGACACGTTCCTGATCCTCGGCCAGGTAGCCACCGCCGATATCCGAGTGCACGCCGGGCAGGGCGATTTCCAGGTGATCCGGGGCCAGGCTGCTGAGCGGGAAGTTGGCCCGTTGTTCATCGGCGGCGACCAGATGCACCACATGAGGAAAGTGGGACTGGGGCAGGGCGATCGTCAGGCCCGGTTCCACTGGGTTGCGCACGCTCCAGTCGGTCCAGCCGGCGGTGGCGGCCACGCTGTCGAACAGGCCGAGCACGCCGGCGCGAATACCCTCGCCGAAGCGATGCACGAAATGGCTTTCCAGGTGCCTGCCCAGGCTGGACAGCAGTTCGTACACCGGCCAGTCCTTCACGAAGAGGAGCTGATGGGCGAAATGCCGGGCGGCCACTGCGCCACGGCTGAAGCCGAAGACATCGAAGGTGATGGATTCGATCTGGAAGTCGGCGTTCTGCTGAAGCATCTGCTTGATTTCGCTCCGGATCGCCTTGAAAGCGTCATAGACACGGGCGGCAATACCCGTTTCCCCGCGTCCGGTCGCGGAGCTGAACACTTGATCCGGCTGGCCGGCTACGGTGCCTATGCCTTGGACATAGATGCTCAAGGATGCCCAGCGCTTTTGCCCTTCGCCTTGAAGCGCGCGAGAGGCCGGGTATAGGTCGTACAACCGCCACACATTGGTCACATCGTTCGCATAGCTGCCGGTCAGCTTGTAGGGCTCGCAGCGGTCGACGATGGCGCGGGCCTGGTCTTCCGGCATGCTCCGGGAGCGGCGGCAGGCGGCGCCTTCTTCGGCGTTGGCGGTGTTGTTGCCGGTGCCGTCGAAGAACACGCCGATGCGCAGGCTGACGGCGACCTGCCGTTCGAGCCGCCGCCGTTCCAATTCGTCGGCGATCCGGACCTGCTCATCCAGGAAGCGCTCCTGGCGGGCGCGGGCTTCATCGGTGGCGCGTTGTCGAGCCTCATGTTCCTCCGCGGTGACCACCCGGCGGACCAGCAGGCCCTGGCCGTTCTTGTACCACTTCCACTCCGTGACCAGCGGGCGCTTGTCTCGAGCCATGCCGTTCTCCCTGTTTCCCTGGCATCCGCGCGGCAGACTGCCTGCCGCCGGGACTGCGCTTCAACGCGAATGTCGGGATTTGCGGGGCATCCCAGCCGGCCTGCGTGGGGCATCGCACAGCCTCGGGCGATTTCATGAACCGGCTCGCGGTTGTTTAAGCGGGGAGGCGGATGGGTCGCCTTTTCCCTCTGGGAGTCCGCGGGCGTGCGGAAGCGGAAACAGGGCTTCCGCATCGCCGCCTCAGGCCCGCGAGCGGAAGCCGTCTTTCACCGTCCCATGCGGTATGACCCCGTTAAATCAAAGGGTTACGCATTGGCATCGTTATTGCTCAAGAGCAGAAAAGGGGTATTCGACACCATGGCGATAGATTCGGATTACGTACAGCAGATGGCCTCCCAACTGGCTTCCTATGAAGTCCAGTCGGCGCTGACGCGGGCCAACCGCAACCAGGCCACCTACAAGGCCCAGTTGAACGCCGTGACCACCCTGGAGACGGCGTTGCGCTCGTTCGCCTCGGCGGTCAAGGGGCTCAAGGGCAGCAGCGGCAGCATGCTGGTCAACAGCGCCACCTTCAGCCAGAGCGGCTATGCCACCGCCACGGTGGGGGCCACTGCGGTACCCGGCAGCTACCAGTTCTTCGTCGAGCAGTTGGCGACCCGTCACCAGCTCGCCCTGGAAGGCCTGCAGAACAGCGACGTCGACACCAGCGGCACCCTGACCATCGGCCAGGGCGGCAGCAGCTTCAGCATCGACCTGGCCGGCGTGGACAAGGACGGCGACGGCATCAACTCCCTCGACGAGCTGGCGGCGGCGATCAACGGCGCGGCGGACAACACCGGCGTCAACGCCACCCTGGTACGCAGCAACGGCACGGTCTCCCTGGTGCTCGGCAGCGAGGAAACCGGTACCGCCAATGCCATCAGCCTGTCCGCGTCCGGTACCAGCGGGGGGGCGTTCGATAGTGCCCTGGCCAGTGCACGTGAACTGTCTGCGGCGAAGGATGCCCGGGTACGCCTCGGCGGTGAGAACGGCATGCTGCTGACCAACGGCAGCAACACCTTCGACCAGATCATCGATGGCGTCAGCCTGACCTTCACCCAGGCCCACCAGGCCGGCGGCCAGCCGCTCACCGTGGACATCGGCCAGGACCAGAGCGCGACCAAGGACAAGGCGCAGGCCTTCATCAGCGCGTTCAACACGCTGATGGGCAGCTTCGATTCGCTGACCGTCAGCGGCAACGAAAGCACCGCCCGTGGCGTGCTGGCCGGCGATTCGAGCATCCGCGCCATCGAGAGCATGCTCAACCAGGTGCTGCGGACCTCCTACGGCGGCGCGACGCTGATGGATTTCGGCATCGTCGCCGACCGCAACGGCAAGCTGACCCTCGATGCCAAGCGCTTCGAGAAGGCCGTCGCCGCCGACCCTGACGGCTTCGAAAAGCTGTTCACCGACAAGGGCAATCTGATCGACAGCCTGGACAAGAACCTGGCGGTCTACACCAGCAGCGTCAACGGCGTGATGAAGAGCCGCAAGGAGACCCTCAACGCCATGCTGCGCCGGGTCGGCGACCAGTTCGACAACCTCCAGAAGCAATACGACAGCTACTACGGTCGCTACCTCAAGCAGTACACCGGCTTGATGCAGACCATGGCGGCGATGGAACAAACCTACGGCATGTTCTCATGAGCACCTATCACCTGAACGACAGTTACGACAGCTACCGCTCCGTCGACCTCGAGGCCCGCGCGGCCGCGGCGTCGCCCTATGAACTGGTCCTGGTCCTGTTCGACGGCCTGCTCGACGAGCTGGCCCGCGCCCGCGGCCACATCGAGGCCAAGCGCTACCAGCAGAAGGGCCAGTCGCTGGAGAAATGCCTGAACATTCTCAACGGCCTCAACGGCGCCCTCGACTACGAGAACGGCGGCGAGATGGTCCAGGGCCTGGCGCGCCTCTACGACTACTGCATTTACCGGCTCTCCGACGTCAGCGTGACGCTGTCGCTGGAGGGGCTGGACGAAGTGGTCCATCTGCTCGAAGTGCTGCGCGAAGGCTGGGATGGCGTGAATGCCCAGCGTGGATGACCTCGGCCGCCGGCTGCTCGCCGTGCAGGGCGAGCTGACCGAAGCCCTGGCGAAGAAGGACTGGGAGCGCATGGCCGCCATCGACGCGCATATCCGCGAGCTGTTGCAGGCCCTCGCCGGGCGCGAGCCGGAGCCGGAATTGCAGCGCGCCAAGCGGGCCTTGCAGCGGCTGCACGGCCAGGCGCTCCAGGCGTGCGCCGAGGAGTGCGAGCGCCTGCGGCGACTGTTGCTGACACACCTGGAGTATGCCGAGGGACGTTCGGCCTACATGCGGACCGAGATGTATGGGAGATAAGGCGTGCTTCATTCGATAACCCAGCGCGGGCCGGTCGTCGCCGTATCGGCCGAGGGCATGGCGAAGCCAGGTGGCGACCCGCGGGGGGCCGTCGCCCGATCCGGCGAGACGTTCATCCTGCCCGACACGGCGCTGCTTCCCGAGAATGGAACGCCCAATGAGAGCGACCGCGACGAGTCCATCGACGCGCTGTCGGCCGAATCCGGGGCGGATGAGCTGCAGCCGCAGGTGGCCGATATCCTGCCGGTGGAGCTGACCGTGACGCCGGAAACGGAATCGCGGGCCGAACGCTGGTTGTTGAGCATGCTCGACCAGCGCGCCACCCGCGTGCAGGCACAGGACAGCGATGAAACACCGGCCCGGCAAGCCATGGACATCGCCCTGCGGAGCATTCCCCAGGTGGTGGTGAATCCGCTGCGGCAGGACGGGCTGACCCAACCGCTGAGCGTGCCGCCCTCGCTGGGCGTCGGTGGTGCCTTCGTCATGCCCGAAGCGACACCGGCGCTTCACTCTGCCGAACCGGCCGAGAGTGGCGAAGTGGCGTTGCTCGCCTCCCTGGAACGTGCCGGTGGCAAGGCGTCGTCGCTGCCGCAGGCCGCTTCGCCGGCGATCGACGGCGCTAACCCGATCGCATCGCCCATGGCGGCAGTGCAGCCGGCGACGACACTGGAACGCACGCTGAAGCTGGAGGCACCGGAGGCCAAGTGGGGCGAGCAGATGCTGCATGCCTTGCGCGACACCGTCGAGTTGCAGGTTCAGCAGCGCGTACAGAACGCCTGCATCCGTCTCGATCCGCCGGAACTGGGCAGCCTGGAGATTTACCTGAGCCACGAGTCGGGCCGCCTGAACGTGCAGATTTCCGCCGCGCAAAGCGATGTCGCACGGCTGCTCAACCAGACCAGCGAACGCTTGCGCCAGGAACTGGTGGGGCAGAACTTTCTGCAAGTCAGCGTGCAGGTTTCCGCCGACGGCCAGTCGGGGCAGCAGCACGCCCGGCAGGGGCGGGCCTGGGCGCCGGTCGAGGATGAAATCGCGGCGAACGTCCTGCGTGAGAGCTCATCGTCGGGCAGCCGGCGGGCGGCGTCGGACGATGTCCTGGTCACCGTGTAAGCGCCCGTCGGCTGTGGTCGGGCTTTTTCAGTCATTCTTTTGATGTGAGTCGAGAACTGTTTATGGCGATGCCGCGAATCATCCTGTTGATGCTGGTCCTGAACACGGTCATCGCCCTGGGCGGGCTGGCATTCAACTACAGCATGCTCAAGACCTTGCAGGCCGGTGGCGGTGTGGCGAACGGCGAGTCGGTCGAGGGGCGGACCGAAGCCGAGGCAGAGGAAGCGTCGGAATACACCTTCTTCCCCATCGAAAAGGTCATCGTCAGCCTGCCCGGCAAGGGACGCGAGCACTACTTCGTGCTGGACCTGGTGCTGCAGGCCGAGCTGGATACCGACCGCAAGAAGCTCGAACAGGTCGACCCCATGGTGCGCAACTCGGTGGTGGCGCATCTCTCCACCCTGAGCTTCGACCAACTGCGCGGGCTGCCGATCACCGAGCTGCAAGGGACCCTGGAAAAGGTCCTGCTCGACGATTTCGCCAGCAAGAAGGTCGCGGTGCCTTTCGTCCACGTGCTGGTCAGCAAACTCATCGTGCAATAAGAGCCGATCATGAACGCGAACTGCGCTATCGATTACGACTACGCCCTTGGCCAGGCGGCGCCCGCGCTGCTGCGGCCGGAGGACGAGCGGAAGTGGCTGATGCAATACCTGCCGCTGGTCAAGCGCATCGTCAGCCAACTGTCGCTGCAGGCCAACCAGGTGCTCGACCGCGAGGACATGGAGCAGATCGGCCTGATGGGCCTGCTCGATTGCCTGCGCCGCTACGGCGAGCCGGACGAGGGCTTCGGCCGCTACGCCGCCCTGCGCGTGCGCGGCGCCATCCTCGACGAGCTGCGCCGCCAGGACTGGCGGCCGCGCCAGGTGCGCCAGCAGACCCACAAGATCCGCGACGCCATCCGCCAACTGGCGCGCCAGCTCGGCAGGACGCCGAGCGACGAGGAAATCCTCGCCGCCACCGGCCTCGCCGAGAAGGATTACCAAGCCTTCCTCCAGGCCGAGTCCTGCGAGGCCATCGAGAGCCTGGACGAGCTGTTGCAGAACGGCCACGAAGCCTTCGCCGACGGCGCCCAGGGCGTCGAGGAACGCGTGCTCAAGGAACGTCTGCTGGCGCAGGCGCTGAGCCGGCTGGACGAGCGCGAGCGCCTGGTGCTGACGCTCTACTACCAGCACGACCTGAGCCTGAAAGAAATCGCCCTGGTCCTCGATGTGAGCGACGCCCGGGTATGCCAACTGAGCAAGCAGGCGCTGAACAAGGCCTGCCGCTACCTGACCGAGAGAGCCTGAACGTGCAGAAGTTATTGGGTGCATTGATCATCGTCGCCTGTGTACTGGGCGGTTACGCCATGGCCCATGGCGACATGCGGGTGCTCTGGCAGCCGGCCGAGGTGGTGATCATCCTGGGTGCCGCCCTGGGCAGCCTGATCGTCGGCAACCCGAAGGAGGTTCTGATGGAGATGTGCTCGCAGATCAAGGGCGTGTTCGTCTACAAGCGACGCGGCGAGGAATTCCAGCGGCAGTTGCTGATGCTGCTCTATGAACTGCTGGAGATGGTCGATGTCGGCGGTCTCAAGGTGCTCGACGCGCACATCGAGGAGCCGGAGCAGAGCGAACTGTTCGCCAAGTACCCGCTGATCCGCCAGGAAAAGAACCTGATGGCCTTCATCGCCGACAACTTCCGCCTGATGGCCATGGGCAAGATCAGCGCCCATGAGCTGGAAGGTTTCCTCGAGCAGGAGCTGGAGGCCATGGAGCACACGCTGCTGCTGCCGTCGAAATCGCTGCACAAGATCGGAGAAGCCATGCCGGGATTCGGCATCCTGGCGGCGATCATGGGCATCATCATCACCATGGGCAACATCGGCGGTTCGGTCGCCGACGTCGGCACCCACGTGGCGGCAGCGCTGGTCGGTACCTTCCTCGGCATCTTCTTCTGCTACTGCCTGATGGACCCGTTGAGCAACGCCATGGCACAGCGGATCAAGACCGAGCTGTCGGCCCTGGAATGCGTGCGCACCACCCTGGTGGCGCATGTCGCCGGCAAGCCGACGCTGCTGGCGGTGGATGCTGGGCGCAAGCTGATCGAGCAGGACGTGAAGCCTGCCTTCAAGCAGTTGGAGACCTGGGTCAACCGCTACGAGGATGAAAGGGACGTGGCATGAAGAAGCGTTCCGACAAGGACCACGAGATCATCGTCAAACGCCGCTCGAAGAAGGGGCATGACGAGGAGCACGGCGGCGCCTGGAAGGTGGCCTTCGCCGATTTCACCCTGGCGATGATGGCGCTGTTCATGGTGCTCTGGGTGGTCCAGCCGCAGAACCAGTCGCCTGTGCCGCCACAATCCGATCTTATGACCAACCCGTTGGTCGATGGCGGCGCGGGTGTGTTCGACGGAACCAGGCAGACCCCGCTCGACCTCGACGGCGTACCGCTGCCTGAGCGCCAGGACAGCCAGCCTGTCGCCGATGCCGATGCCGATGCCGAGCCGCTACGGGACGGCGAGCGAACGGAAGGGGAAGCCTCGCGCAAGCGCTACGGCTCTTCGGCGGAAATGGCCGAGCTGGCTGAGCTGATGGAAAAGATGGCGCTGGAAGTCGATGCGATGGCCAACATCGAGGTCAACGTGGTGCCCCAGGGCCTGCGCATCCTGATCAAGGACGACCAGCGGCGCTTCATGTTCCAGCGCGGCAGTGCGGTGCTCAACCCGCATTTCCAGGGGCTGCTCGGCGCGCTCGCCGGCATCCTGGCCAAGGTGGACAACAAGCTGATCATCAGTGGCCACACCGACGCCACACCGTACCGGACGCGCGCCGGCTACAACAACTGGAACCTCTCCGGCGACCGCGCACTGCGGGCGCGCAACGTGATGGTCGATGCCGGCCTGCCGTCGGCCAGCGTGCTGCAGGTGGCGGCGCAGGCGGATGTCATGCCGCTGCGACCGGAGGAGCCGGAAGACGGCGCCAACCGGCGCATCGAACTGTTGCTGCTGACCACCCGCGCCGAAGCGCTGTACCGCGAACTGTTCGGCGATGCCCAGGCGCAGGTGCATTACTCGCCGAAGGGCAGCGACTACGTGGCACCGGTACAGCCGGAAAAACAGCCGCTCTGACACCGCTTGCGTAGGGGCGAATTTATTCGCCTGGCGAGGGTAGGGCGGGCGAATGAATTCGCCCCTACGACGAGGTATGGCCTATTCGTTGTAGGAGCGAGCTTTGCTCGCGAATGGAACCGCGCAAAAGCTTCGCCAGCAGAGCTGGCTCCTACGAAAAGCGGGTTCGGTGCAACGAGTTTGTAGGGGCGAATTCATTCGCCCGGCGAGGGGGCGTCCCTACCCAAGAGCGATCACATCCAGCGGCTCACTGCGCACAGTAGACCTGGCGGATTTCCTGGGCGTAGAGGCAGCCGTGGAGCGGTTCGAGCTTGAGTGTCGAACCCGGCTTGCGGGCATACAGCAGGTTGAACAGGAGGTCGTCGTCCAGCGCGTTGTTCGGCCAGAGACCGGAAATGCGTCCGCTCTCCACACGCAGCAGGTAATGGCCGAGAAAGCCGAACTCGACGCTGCCGCTGGTCTCCAGGATGGTGTCGCCCTGGCGGGTCATGGCGTGGAAATGGTCCTTGCTGAACTGGATGCTGTGGCGCACCTCGGTCAATTCGCCCTTGCTCGACAGCACTTGTCCGCTCGAGGTGTAGCGGCCGCTGAGTTCGGCGGCAGAATTGATATTCGTCCAGGTTGCCAGCAGGCCGCCGCCGAACAGCACCGCGACCCCGGACAGGGTAGCGATGCCCCGGCCGGTCAAAGACGGCAGATTCATGGCAGGCACTCCAGCAGCATCTGGTCGGTCAGGTCGTCGATCCGTTTCCTGCTCACCGTCAGCGTGCGCATGCCGCCGTCCGGCTGACGGCAGAACACTTCGAAAAAGCCGGTGGTCATGGCGATCACCACGTCGACCGGTTTTTTCGCCAGGGTTGCCATGCGCGTGGTCAGGCCCTGGGTAGCCTTGCTCAGTTCGGGGAGCGCCTGTTCCTTTTCATCGATGTACTCGACGTGCAGCTTTCCCACCTGGGCATGGCTCCTGGCCAGTTCGCTCTGCAGGCCGATCCGGTGGATGTACTGCGCCACGTTGATGCCGAACAGGGCCAACAGGGCGAGCGCGAGCAGCGGCCATGTCGCGGTGCGTTTCATGGCCACCGGGGGTATGGCTGGCGGTGATTCGCTTTCTTCCGCTTCGACCACCGGTTCGTTGGCTGGCACCTGGGTCAGCAGGAACTGCGGATTGAATAGATAGCCCCGGCGCGGCAGGGTCTGGATGATCTGCCGCTTCTTTTCGTCGGCGAGCACCTGGCGCAGGGTATAGATCTGCTGGTTCAGGCTGCCCTGGCCGACGACCCGGTCCGACCAGGCGTGCGACATCAGCGCTTCGCGCGACACCACCTCGCCGGGCTCGAGCAACAAGCGCTCCAGCAACCGGCTTCCGGAGAAGCCGAGGTCGACTTTTTCCCGTTTGCCATCCACTTGCAGATCCAGCTGGTACAGGGCCGGATAGAAGCGCGCATAGCAATCGTCCTTGCCTGTTTTCAGTACCAGGCAAGAAAGATTCCCTGCTTCGCCGGTCACTTGAGGATCGTAAGGTGCGTTCATGTAGTCGACTGACGGTTTTACGGTGGAATGCCGTACATACTGAATAAAAGTGATGGCATTTTGACGTCAGAAAAATAGTGATGCAAGTACTGGTTTGAGTGTGACGATAGTGGTGGGTTCGTCAACGCAGCCTGTCTGGTTCGGGGAAGCGATTGGGTAAGCGAAGGGCAGGCCGGGCGGCTGCGGTTCCGGATTGCGCCAAGGCTTATCCGGGTTATGGACGCGTGTTTTTTGTAGGAGCCAGCTCTGCTGGCGAAGCGTCTGTGAGACCCACTTCGAGTGGCTAACAAACGAAAACGCCCCGAACCAGTCGGGGCGTTTGGGACGGGGTGGCGGATGCACCCCGCGCGTCGCTGCGGCTTAGCCGAGCAGGGACATGACCATGCCAGGCATCTGGCCGGCTTGCTTGAGCATGGAGATGCCGGACTGCATGAGCATGGAGTTCTTGGTCATGTTCGCGCTTTCCTTGGCGAAGTCGGCGTCCATGATGCGACCCTTGGCCATGTCGGTGTTGTCCTTCATGTTGGCCAGGTTGTTGTTGGTGTGGTTCAGGCGGTTGATGTTGGCGCCGAACTGGGCGCGCAGCGAGCCGACGTCGTCCAGGGCGGAAGCGATGGTGTCGATCATGGTGTTGGCGCCAGCGGCGGAAGCGATTTCAGTGCCTGCGGTGCCCGGAGTGGTGTAGTTGCTGGACAGGCCGTCCAGGGTGGTGCCCAGCGCGGCGGAAGCGGTGGTCACGTCCAGGGTCAGCTTCTCGGCAGTGGTGGCGCCGATCTGGAAGTCCACGGCGGCGGCGCCGAACTTGCCGGTGCTGCCGTCCAGGCCGAACAGTTTTTCGCCGGCGTAGCTGGTGTTGGTCATGATGTTGGCCAGCTCTTTGCCCAGTTCGTCGAACTCGGCTTGCAGGGCGTCACGGTCGGCCTGGGCGTTGGTGCCGTTGGCGGACTGGGTGGCCAGGTCCTTCATGCGCTGCAGGATGTCGGTCATTTCGTTGAACGCGCCTTCGGCGGTCTGCAGCATGGAGATGGCGTCGCCGGTGTTGCGCATGGCGACGTCCATGCCGCGGGACTGGGCGTTCAGACGGGTGGCGATCTGCAGACCGGCGGCGTCGTCGGCGGCGGAGTTGATGCGCAGGCCGGTGCCCAGACGCTGCTGGTTGGTGCCCAGGGCGTTGTTGGTCTTGGACAGGTTGGTTTGGGTTACCAGGGAGGAGTAGTTGGTGTGGATCGACAGAGCCATTTGGGTATTCCTTCTGCTTGAGCTTGAGAGAAGCTGGCTGTGTTTGCCTGCTGAAGGGGTAAGGCGACCGACTTCCGGCGCCGATTAAATGACTCTTCGAAAAATTTTTTGGTTCTGGCTATCAAGTGTTGTTGGAAAGACCCACCCCATCGCCGTTCCGGTATTCCCGGAGCCCGGGCATTTGTAGGAGCGAGCTCTGCTCGCGATGGAACCGCTCGGACGCTTCGCCAGCAGAGCTGGCTCCTACAAAAGCATGCGCCCGGATAAGCCTCATCCTCACTGAAACGTACTGGTCACCACCCCTGCTTCGAGCACCTTGGCGTCGATGACTTTTTCGCTGCTGAGGTTCTTCACCCGGATCACCGCGCCTTCGCGGCCGTTTTCCAGGGCTTCGCCCTGGGCCGAGGCGGCGATGCCGTCCTGGTTGGCGACGATGGTCACGCGCTGGCCGCGGCGGACCAGCAAGGGCGTGCCGAGCAGGGCGGGGGTGATCAGTTGGTTGGCGCGGATACGGCGCTTGGCGCCCTGGCCGATGACGTCGTCCGGGTCGTTGAAGAAGCCGCGCGGGGCCTTGGCGATGTTCAGTTCTTCCCGCTTGAGCTGGTCGGCGCCGATGGTCTGGCCGCGCTCGATCACCGTGCGCGCATGGACCACGGGCAGGAAGACGTTCGCCTGGCTGACCACGGCGACGGTCCAGCCGGGCTGGTCGGGGCAGTGCACGCTGTAGCGCTGGCGCGCCAGCAGGGACGGGTTGTCGCCGCTGACGCTCACTTGCGGCGGGACGGAGCAGGCCGGCAGAGCCGCCGTGGCGGACAGCGGGCTGCTGTCGTGGGTGAAACGCAGGCCCTGCCAACCCTGGCGGCTGGCTTCTTCCTGCAGCCGTTGCGCCAGATAGGCATGCACCGCCTCGTCGATCTGCTGCCTCGCCTCGGCGACGGCATGCAGCGGCGACAGGAGCGCGGCGAGCAGGAAAACCAGGCGGCGGCAGGCGGAAAGAACGCTTCCGCTTCCGCCCCGGCGACCCGCCGAAAGCGGAAGCAGGATGGCCCGAGGAGTCTCGGTTTCTCCAAAAAAGTCCAGGAAAATCAATCAGATGCTCGCATTTGTCAGGTTGGGCATGGTTTGTGCTCAAGCAAGGCCATGCTGAAACCTTGGTAGGTGTGGGTGATGAGTATACGGATTGAAGACGCGCTGGGCGTCCATGCGCGAGCGCTGGAGCTGCGGATGCAGCGCAGCGAGATTCTGGCCTCCAACCTGGCGAACGAGGACACCCCGGGCTTCCAGGCGCGGGACATCGATTTCGCTGGCGAAATGCAGCGGCTGGACAGCGACCGGCAACTGCACGTCGCCACCGCCGGCGCCGACCCGCAACTGAAGTACCGCGTGCCGACCCAGCCGTCGCAGGACGGCAACACGGTCGAGCTGAGCGTCGAGCAGGGCGCGTTCTCCAAGAACGTCATGGATTTCCAGACCAGCCTGACCTTTCTCAACATGAAATTCCGCGGCCTCAAGCAGGCCATCGAGGGACGTTGACGCCATGTCGTTCGATTCCATCTACCGCATCGCCAGTTCGTCGATGAACGCGCAGACCGTGCGCCTGAACACCGTGGCCAGCAACCTGGCCAATGCCGAGTCGGCCGCGACCAGCGCCGAAGATGTCTACCAGGCGCGCAAGCCGGTGTTCGCCGCGGTCTACGAGAACGGCGAGCTGACCCGCGACGCCGGCCTCGGCGGCGCCCATGTGCAGGTGCTCGACGTGGTCACCGCCGGTCGCGATCCGGTGCGCCGCTACGAGCCGGACAACCCCCTGGCCGACCGCGACGGCTACGTGTTCTACGCCAACGTCAACGAGATCGAGGAAATGACCGACATGATGTCGGCCAGTCGCAGCTTCGAGACCGGCGTCGAGGTGCTTAACCGGGTCAAGAGCATGCAGCAGAGCCTGCTCAAGCTGGGAGACGCCTGATGGCCACGGTCAACGCAACGAGCCAGTCGAATGCCGCGTCGCTCGATATCGATGCGGTGAAGAACCAGGCGGTGAACGTCAGCGACGCCACCCAGATGGAGAACAACTTCATCAGCCTGATGGTCGCCCAGATCAAGAATCAGGACCCGACCAAGCCGGTGGACAGCACCGAGTTCCTCAACCAGTACGCCGCCATGTCCCAGGTCAAAAGCATGGAGAACATGACGGCGCTCACCAAGAGCAACCTGGTGTTGCTCGACAACTTGCAGACCCTCACGGCGGCCGGCCTGGTCGGCCAGGACGTGAAGGTGGCGGCGAGCAGCCTGCAACTCGACGGCGACAGTGTCAGCGGCCGGCTCACCCAGGCGCATGCCTCGAGCAAGACGGTGCTGGTGCTCACCGATGTCAACGGCGTGAAAACCGAGGTGCCGCTCGGCTCCCAGGAAGCCGGCGCGGTGGAGTTCGTCGTCGATCCGAAGGCCCTTGGCCTGGCGCCCGGCAAATACAGCATCGAGGCGAAGACCGACAGCGGCGAGTACCCGACGGTGGAGGTCGCCGGCCGGGTGAAGCAGGTACGGGTCAGCAGCGAGGGCCCGGTGCTGGAAATCGAAGGCGTCGGCTCCGTGCCGTTCTACAACATCACCGAATTCGGTCAGACCCCGGTGGCCGGACTGCTCTAGCTCCTAACAGGAAGAATCGATATGAGTTTCAACATCGCCCTGACCGGCCTGAACGCGGTCACCGAACAGCTCGATGCCATCAGCAACAACATCGCTAACGCCGGCACCACGGGCTTCAAATCGTCGCGCGCCGAATTCGGCAGCATCTATGCCGACAGCCAGGCCATGGGTGTGGAGGTCCTCGGCCTGACCCAGAGCATCAGCCAGGGCGGCGCCCTGGTGACCACCGGTCGCAGCCTGGACCTGGCCATCTCCGGCGGTGGCTTCTTCGTCACCAAGGCGAGCAACGGCGACGTCAACTACACCCGCGCCGGCGTGTTCGGCGCCGACAAGAGCAACTACCTGGTCAACGTCTCCGGCCAGCGCCTGCAAGGCTACCCGGTGGACGCCGCCGGCAACCTGCTGGTGGGTGCGGTGGGCGACCTGCAACTGCAATCGGCCAACCTGCCGGCCAAGGCCACCGATGCGCTGGCCTTCGTCGCCAACCTGGACTCCAACGAGAGCGTTCCGGCGGTGGGGCCGTTCGATCCGGCCAACGTGGACACCTACAACTCCACCTACACCACCAAGGTCTTCGACTCCCAGGGCAAGGAACACACCCTGACCCAGTATTTCGTCAAGACCGCCGACAACACCTGGGATGCCTACTACTACGCCGACGGCGGCTCGGTGGGCGGCCCGCAGGCGCTGACCTTCGCCACCAACGGCTCGCTGGCGACGCCGGTGGGCGAGGTGACCGTGGGCTTCCCGCTGGCCGGGGTCGACCCGATGAGCGTCGCCATCGACTACAGCGGCACCAGCCAGTACGGCTCCGATTTCGTCGTCACCACCAACCGCGCCACCGGCTATTCGGCTGGCGAGCAGACCGGCCTGGCGGTGGAGAAGGACGGCATGGTCTACGCCAACTACAGCAACGGCCAGCGCATGCTGCAGGGCCAGGTGGTACTGGCCAACTTCACCAACCCCGGCGGCCTGCGCAACGTCAACGGCACCGCCTGGAGCGAGACCTCCGATTCCGGCGCGCCGCTGGTGGGGGCGCCGGGCGTCGGCATGTTCGGCGAGCTCAGTGCCGGGACCCTGGAAAGCTCCAACGTCGACCTGACCCAGCAACTGGTCGGGCTGATGGAAGGACAGCGCAACTACCAGGCCAACACCAAGGTGCTGTCCACCGACAAGGAACTCACCCAAGTGCTGTTCGGCGCGATCTGAGGTAAGCCATGGACCGTCTGGGATACACCGCGATGACCGCCGCGAGCCGCACCATGACCTCGCTGCAGGTGCGCGCCAACAACCTGGCCAACGTCAACACCCCCGGCTTTCGCGCCGACCTGGAGCAGGCCAAGGCCGTGGACGTCCAGGGCTACGGCTACGACAGCCGGCACATGGCGCTGGCCAAGAGCAACGGCGTGAGCCTGGCGCCGGGCGCGCTGATGGCCACCGGCCGCGACCTCGACTTCGCCATCCAGGGCAAGGGCTTGATCGCCCTGGAAGGCGCCGACGGCAAGGAGGTCTACACCCGCCACGGCAGCGTCCAGGTGGATGCCGAGCTGCGCCTGACCGTCAACGGCCGGCCGGTGCTCGGCGAGGGCGGCCCGATCGTCCTGCCGGAATACGACAGCCTGCACATCGGCTCCGACGGAGTGGTCTCGGTAATGCCGCGCGGCGATTACCTGATGGTCGAGGTGGACCGCATCAAGCGCGTCGACGTGCCGGCCTCCGACCTGGTGAAGGACGCCAGCGGCCTGCTGCGCACCAAGGACGGCCAGCCGGCCGAGGCCAGCGAGGAGGTGGCGCTGGTATCCGGCTACCTGGAAGCCAGTAACGTCTCGGCCATCGAACAACTGGTCGGCACCATGAGCCTCAATCGCCTGTTCGAGACCCAGGTGAAGATGATGAAAGCCGCCGAGGACTTGTCCGATGCGGGCAATCGCATGATTCGCGGCAGCTAAGCGGGAGTACGCGCAAATGAGTTCGGCACTTTGGGTCAGCAAGACCGGCCTGGCGGCACAGGACACCGCCATGGCGGCGGTGGCCAACAACCTGGCCAACGTCAACACCACCGGCTTCAAGAGCGACCGGGTGGTTTTCGAGGACCTGTTCTATTCCATCGAACTGCAGCCCGGTGCCCAGGCCGACCAGGTCAACACCGTGCCGTCCGGCATCCAACTGGGCAGCGGCGTGCGCGTCGCCGGCACGCAGAAGGTGTTCACCGAGGGCAGCATCCAGACCACCGGCCAGCCCATGGACCTGGCCATCATCGGCCACGGCTTCTTCCAGGTGGAAGCGCCGTCCGGGGAGATCTTCTACACCGAGAACGGCCAGTTCCAGCTCAACGCCGAGGGCGTGATGGTCAACGCCCAGGGCCTGCCGCTGGTGCCGGCCATCGAAGTGCCGGCCGGCAGCAGCCGTTTCACCGTGGGCAGCGACGGCACCGTCACCGCCGTGCTGGCCGGTGAGACCGTGCCGGTGGAGCTGGGCCAGATCTCCCTGGTCAACTTCGCCAACCCGGCCGGCCTCGAGGCCCTGGGCGGCAACCTCTACAAGGAAACCGTGGCCAGCGGCGAGCCGGTGGAAGGCGCACCGGGCGAGGAAGGCCTCGGCAGCCTCAAACAGGGCGTGCTGGAAGGCTCCAACGTGCAGGTGGTCGAGGCCATGGTCAACATGATCGCCATCCAGCGCGCCTATGAGGCCAACGCCAAGGTGCTGGACGCTTCTTCGAGCATGCAGCAGTTCCTCAACCAGACCGTTTGATGCCGATGATGCGTACCTTCAGCCTGTTCGTCCTGCTGGCCCTGCTCGCCGGCTGCCAGAGTTTCGACGAGATGCGCCCGGACGAGGACTCCAGCCAGTACGAGCCGCTGGAACTGGACTACAGCCTGCCGCCGACGTCGCGCGGCGGGCTGTTCCGCTCCGGCCATGCCGGCTCGCTGCTGCAGGACAAGCGCGCGCTACGGGTGGGTGACATCCTCACCGTGGTGCTGGACGAATCCACCCAGTCGAGCAAGAGCGCCGGCACCAGCTTCGGCAAGTCCTCCAGTGTCGGCATCGGCGTGCCCACCGTGCTCGGCAAGACCTACCCGAAGCTGGAAAGCTCGGCGGAGGCGGAGCGCGATTTCGAGGGCTCGGCCAAGAGTTCGCAGCAGAACACCCTGCGCGGCTCCATCGCCGTCACCGTGCACAAGGTCCTGCCCAACGGCGTGCTGCTGGTGAAGGGCGAGAAATCGCTGCGCCTGAACCAGGGTGACGAGTTCATCCGCCTGACCGGCCTGGTGCGCCTGGACGACATCGACCGCTTCAACCAGGTGTCCTCGCAGAACGTCGCCAACGCACGCATCTCCTACGCCGGTCGCGGCGTGCTCAACGACAGCAATTCGGCAGGCTGGCTGACGCGTTTCTTCACCCACCCCCTGTTTCCCCTCTGAGTGGTATCGCCCATGCGTCAGTTTTCCCGGTTCCTGCTGGCCGCCTGCGGCCTGATCTGGCAGACGGCCGCCCATGGCGTGCCGCTGATGGACCTCGTCGACATCGAAGGCATCCGCGGCAACCAGTTGATCGGCTACGGCCTGGTGGTCGGCCTCGACGGCACCGGCGACAAGAACCAGGTGAAGTTCACCAGCCAGTCGGTGGCGAACATGATCAAGCAGTTCGGCGTGAATCTGCCGCCGAACACCGATCCCAAGCTGAAGAACGCCGCCGCGGTGATGGTCACCGCCAACGTGCCGCCGTCCTACAGCGCCGGTCAGACCATCGACGTCACCGTGTCCTCCCTGGGCGATGCCAAGAGCCTGCGCGGCGGCCTGTTGCTGATGACGCCGCTGCAAGGCGTGGACGGCGAGACCTACGCCCTGGCCCAAGGCAACCTGGTGGTGGGCGGCCTCAAGGCGGAAGGCGCCAGCGGCTCCAGCGTGGCGATCAACAGCGCCACCACCGGCCTGATTCCCAACGGCGCCACCATCGAGCAGATGATCCCCAGCGATTTCGCCCAGCGCGATGACGTCATGCTGAACATCCGCAAGCCCAGCTTCCAGACCGCCAGCAAGGTGGTGGAGGCGGTCAACGCCCGCTTCGGCAGCGGCACCGCCACCGCCCTCGACGCCACCAAGGTATCGCTGCGCGCGCCGGTGTCGAGCAACCAGCGCATCGGCTTCATGGCCATGCTGGAAGCGGTCGAAGTGGACGAGGGCCGAGTCCGGCCGAAGGTGGTCTTCAACAGCCGCACCGGCACCGTGGTGGTCGGGCAGGGCGTGCGCGTGAAGGCGGCGGCGGTGGCCCACGGCACCCTCACCGTGACCATCAGCGAGAACCCCCAGGTCAGCCAGCCCGCGCCGTTCTCCCAGGGCCAGACGGCGGTGGTGCCGCAGTCCGACGTGGCGGTGACCCAGGACAAGAACGCCATGTTCAAGTGGCCGGAAGGCGCCAGCCTGGAAAGCATCATCAACACGGTGAACAGCCTCGGCGCCACGCCGGACGACGTGATGAGCATCCTGCAATCCCTGGAGCGGGCCGGCGCCCTGAACGCCGAGCTGATCGTGATCTGAGTGCGGACCCCATGAGCATCGTTTCCCTGAATCGCAATACCTCCGCCTCCGTCCAGGCCGATGGCAGCGGAGCCGCGCCGCGCGAGCAGTTGCAGCAGGCCGCCGAACAGTTCGAAGCCCTGTTTCTCCAGCAGATCCTCAAGCAGATGCGCAAGGCCGGCGACGTGCTGGCGGCGGACAACCCGATGCGCAGCCGCGAGCTGGACACCATGCGCGACTTCTACGACGAAGTGCTGGCCGAGACCCTGGCCGGCAAGAAGCAGACCGGCATCGCCGACCTGCTGGTGAAGCAGCTCTCCGGTGACGGCGCTTCCATCGCCGACATCGAGCAGGCCGGTGCGGCGGCACGCTCCGCCGAACTGTCGCGCGGCTCGCTGATCGAGCCGCTGGCGAGTACCTGGCGACGCGGCATGGATGGCCTGGCGGAAGCCTGGCAGCGCGGTACGGCCGGCTTCAAGGCGCTGGTGGAGAGCGTCATCGCCCAGGAATCCGCCGGGCGCATCGATGCGGTGTCGTCCAAGGGCGCGCGCGGCCTGATGCAGCTGATGCCGGAGACCGCCCGCGAGATGGCCGCCGAACTCGGCCTGGCCTACGACGAGGCGCGCCTGACCAGCGACGCGGCCTACAACAAGACCCTCGGCAGCGCCTACCTGAACAAGATGCTGGCGCGTTACGACGGCGAGCACGCGCTGGCCCTGGCCGCGTACAACGCCGGTCCCGGCCGGGTCGACGAGTGGCTGGAGCGCAACGGCGACCCGCGCCGCGGCGAGATCAGCGTCGGCGCCTGGATCGAGCGCATCCCGTTCAAGGAAACCCGCGACTACACCACGCGCATCCTGCGCAGCCTGCGGAACGCGCCACTGGCCGAAACCCCACGGGCGGAGCCGGGCGGGCTGGCCCAGGCCCTGCCGTTGCAGCCGCGCTGGACGGCGCAGACCCGTGCCCAGGTGGAACTGGCCGAGGGCGTGCGCCAGGGCGAGCTGCTGGGCGCCGCAGTGGGCAAGCGCATCGCCGTACAGGAGACGCCACGCGAACTACCGTCCGTCAGCGGCCCGGTGATCGAGCTGGCGCGATTTAAGTCCGCCGTCGATCCGGTCGCCTTGCAAGAGAAGAGCATCTCTCGATCCGCTGCCCCGGGCACCCATCAATCCCTGTCGGCGGCCTTTGCCCAACCGATCCGGATCGAGCGCAAGGAGACCTTGTCGTGAGTATCTTGAGCCAGATCGGCTACAGCGGTGTGCGGGCGTCGCAGGTGGCGCTGACCACCACCGGCCAGAACATCGCCAACGTCAACACCCCCGGCTTTAGCCGGCTCAACCCGGTGTTCGGCTCGCTGGCCGGGCAGGGCGGCCTGAGCGTCGGCGGCGGCGTGCAGGTCACCAGCATCCGCCGGCTGGCCAACGACTTCCAGAACCAGCAGCTGTGGCGCGCCAACACCGAGTTGAGCTACTACAGCAACGCCCAGCAGTACCTGACCTCGCTGGAAGGCCTGATGGCAGGTGAAGGCTCGAGCATCAGCGTCGGCCTCGACCGCTTCTTCGCCGCAGTGAGCGAAGCCAGCGCCTCGCCGGACTCCATCGCCCTGCGCCAGCAGATCCTCAGCGAAGCGAAGAACCTCAGCCAGCGCTTCAACGGCCTGGGCAGCAACATCGGCGCCCAACTCAACGCCCTGCACGAACAGCGCAGCGCCATGGCCGGCGAAGTCAACGGGCTGATCGGCAACATCGCGCTGCTCAACCGCAAGATCGTCGAGACCGAATCCGTCGGCGGCGACAGCACGGCGCTGCGCGACCACCGCGAAAGCCTGGTCAAGGACCTCAGCCAGTACGCCGCCCTGCGCGTCCACGAGACGCCGGACGGCGCCCTCAGCGTCGCCCTGGCCAACGGCCAGCCTTTGGTGGCGGGCAGCACGGCGGGGCAGTTGCAGGTGAACACGACCGCCAGCGGCGAACAGGTGGTGGCGCTGTCCTTCGCCGGCACCAGCTTCCCGCTCAAGCAGGACGGCTTCGGCGGCGCCCTGGGCGGTCTCTACGACAGCGAATACGCCAGCCTGCGCCCGGCGCTGGAGGCCCTGCACGACATGGCCGGGGCGCTGGCGCAGATGCTCAACGACACCCTGGTCACCGGCTTCGACCTCGCCGGCAACCCCGGCCAGCCCTTGCTGACCTACAACGCCGCCAGCACCACGGCGATGCTCAGCGTCAACGCGCTTGCCCCGGAGCAGTTGGCGTTCTCTTCCACGGCCGGCGAAACCGGCAACAACGAAGTGCTGCTGGCGCTGCTCGAACTGAAACGGCAGACCATCACCCTCGGCGGCAGCCAGGTCACCCTGAACGATGCCTATGCCGGGCTGCTCGGCCAGGTGGCCAGCGCCAGCCGGCAGAACCAGGCCGACCTGAAATCGGCCACGGCGGTGGCCGAGCAGGCCCAGGCCCAGCGCGACAGCGTCAGCGCCGTGAGCCTGGACGAGGAGGCGGTGAACCTGATGACCTACCAGCAGGCCTACCAGGCCAACATGAAGGTGATCAGTACCGCCAACCAGATGTTCGACGACATGCTCGCGGCGTTCTGACGGCGCCCCCGGAAACAGGATCGACTTCCATGCGGATCACCAACGCCCAGACCACCGCCCTGATGCACAACGCCATGAGCGCCAACTCCGCGCAACTGGGCAAACTCATGCAGCAGATGGCCACCGGACAGCGTCTCATGCTGCCCTCCGACGACCCCATCGCCAGCGTGCGCATCCTCCGCGTACAGCGCGAAGAGGCCAGCCTGACGCAGTACCGCAGCAACATCGCCAACGTCTCCAGCAGCCTGTCGGTGCAGGAAGCCAACCTGCAATCCACCTCGGACGCCATGCTCAACGTGCGCGACCTGCTGCTGTGGGCGGCCAACGGCTCCAACACCAGCGAGGACTTGTCGGCCATCGCCGGCGAACTGAGCAACATCGAGAAGACCCTGCTCAGCTTCGCCAACGTGCGTGACGAGGAGGGCCGCTACCTGTTCTCCGGTACCCTCAGCGACACCCCGGCGGTGACCTTCGATGCGGCCACCGAGACCTACGCCATCACCGGCAACGGCAAGCACCGTCAGGCGGCGGTGGCCAACGGCGTGCTGGTCGAGGAGAACGTCACCGCGCTGGACGTGTTCGGCACCGGCATCCCGATGCTCAACGAGCTGCACGCCCTGGTGAAGACCCTGCAGGACCCGGCCCTCGACGCGAACGACCCGGCGGTGCGCCAGCAGATCGACGACACCTTGCTGCGCCTGGACGAGACCCACGCCGGCGTACTCGGCGCGATCACCGAACTGGGGGGGCGGCAGAACACCCTGACGCTGCTCACCGACAGCAACGAGGAAGTCTCCCTGGTCAACCAGAAGATCGAAGGCGAACTGTCCCGGCTCGACTACGCCGGCGCATCCATCGACCTGAACAACTACCAGTTGTCCTTGCAGGCCACACAGAAGACCTACCTGAAGATTCATGAACTGTCGTTGTTCAGCCTGTTGTAAGCAGCCGAGGTAAGGCCATGAAGGTCGAAAAGCAGCTACCGGCCGTTGCCACCATCGATTCCCGTGAGCGGCGCCAGGCGGTCCTGCCGGATGCGCCGGCGACCGTGTCGCGCAAGGCTCCGGCCAATCCCGTCGATACGCACCGGGCGGAACGGGCCGCGGGGAAGAATGCGAATTTCAACCTGCAGCTCAACCAGCAACTGTCGTCGATGCAGTCGGCGGACAGCTACCTGGGCGAGCTGGCGGATCGCCTGGCCCAGCTCAAGCTCAGCCTCGGCCGCGAGCTGAGCAATTCGCAGCCCGGCGCGCGGGAAGCCGTGAAGCAGGCCATGCAGCAGGCCGACAGCCTGCTCCGGCAACGCGCCGAGCGCTCCGGCAACAGCCTCGACGCCAGCTTCAAGCTGCGCCTCAACGAGCCGGTGCGCAGCCGCTTCAGCCTGGAGGGCCTGGAGTCCATCGACGCCATCCGCCGTGCCGGCAAGGAGACGCTGCTGTTCAGCGGCGGACGCGCGCTGGCCGAGCCGGTGGCGGTGGTGCTCGACGAGGACATGAGCGAGCAGCAGATTCTGCGCCGCTTCAACGCCAGCCTCGGCCAGTCCGGCATCCGTGCCGAGCTGGATGCGGGCGGCGCAGTGAAGTTCACCGCGAAGGAGAGCGACTGGCAGCAGCTCAAGGGGCAGTTGGCGGTGCAGGGCGAGGGCAAGCTGTTCGCCAAGGGCAAGCCGACCCGCCTGGACAGCCACGAGGACGAACTGCTCAGCCTGCCGGCGGACAGCAGCCTGGACAGCTTCCGCGAGCTGCGCCGGGTGCTCGACGACGTGGTGCGCGCGCTGGACAAGATCGCCTCGCTGCGCGAGCAGCTCAGCCATCGGCAGGAGGAAATCCGCGAGTTTCTCGCCCGCCAGTCCCACCAGGACGAGAAGCAGTGGGCGCAGGATTACGCCAGCCTGGTGTTCAACCTGATGCGCCAGAGTCCATCCAGCTATGCGGCGGTCACCCAGACCGTGATCGCCCAGGCCAATATCAACCGTTTCACCGTGGTCAGTCTGCTTTCCTAGCGTTTGGGTGTTGTCGTGCCGATAACGGATCTTTTCAAGGGCGGCGGCAAGTCCGGCGCTTTTCGCGGGCTTTCGGAAGTCCTCGCCATACTGTTCCGCGACAAGCGGAGTTTGACGGAGGAGGCCGCGCTGGGCGATCTTGTGACGCCGCGTCGCGCCATTCCTGATGCCAGAAGCTCGGGCTCCGGGGCGCGATCGCCGCATCAGGACGCCGTTTCGGGCGATACACCGAGGAGCAACATGGTTTACGTACAACGGGACGCGGACGGACACATTCTTCGGGTCGAGCACGAGCCCTTCGACGAAATGACCGAAGTGCTGGCCGTCGAAAGCGAAGAGCTGCAGCGCTGGATCACCGCCAAGGAAGAAATGAAGGCGCGCCTCGACGCGCTGCGCAGTTCCGACCTCGACCTGATCCGCGTGCTTGAGGATGTGGTCAGCGTGCTGGTGGTACGCGGGCTGATCAGCTTCACCGACCTTCCCGAGGCCGCACGCCTCAAACTCGACCAACGCGCCTTGGCCCGCGCCGAAATCGAAGGCCTGGCCGACGTGCTCGGCGAAGAAAAGGACGTTTGAGTCAGTCCTGGTCTCCGTAGGCGAATAAATTCGCTCCTACAAGGAAAAGCCGGCCTCGTTCTTGTAGGAAAGGGCTCTGCTCGCGAACCGGGCCCCGCAAGAGCTTCGCCAGCAGCGCTGGCTCCTACGAAGCCACCGTGCCTGAAGCGAATCCCTGTAGGGGCGAATTCATTCGCCCGGCGAGGGCGGGTTGGCGCATCAATCCGCACCCTGAGAAAGGCGTAGCCCGCATTTCCTATATTCCCTCGAACCTGATTTCCGAAGAGCGACCAAGCCCAATTATTCATGGCCGCTCTTAATCGCCATGCAGCCTTAGTTCATCGAACTTGAACTGAAAGTACATATTTTCTCTTTTGCTAAACCTGTGCTAATCCTGAATCGAGCGGAGTTTGTTTTCTCCGGCTATTGTTTTTTTCGGATCGACACAGTAGTTTGCCGACATTCGTCAGCCACCCCTTAGCTCGGAGAGAAGAGATTGTCCAAGCTTGCCGAATTCCGCGCCGCCGAAAGAGCGCTTCAAGAACACCTGGCCCAGCTTGAATCGCTGAAAAAGGATGCGGCATTAAAGAAAGAACTCGAGTTCGAAGAAAAACTGCTGGCGCTGATGCAAAGCTACGACAAGGGCTTGCGGGATATCATCGCGATCCTCGATCCGGAGCCGGTCAGCGCCAAGCCGGGCAAGGCCGCCCGTGGTCCGCAGCGCCGCCAGCGCGCCGTCAAGGTCTACAAGAACCCGGAAACCGGTGAGGTCGTCGAGACCAAAGGCGGTAATCACAAGGTTCTGAAAGCCTGGAAAGAAAAGTACGGTGCGGAAAAGGTCGAAGGCTGGCTCCAGGCCTGATCTGCCCACCGTTAAGAAGCCCCGCGTAGCGGGGCTTTTTTATTTCAGGATATTCCGCTGCCAAGTTTCCATGTTATCTATCGCCTCATGCCGATATAAGCACTCGCGTACTACCGGTTATTGGCCGGGTTAAAGCGCTCGCGAGCTGTTTGGCAAAATGCTATCTCCGCTCTCTCGACAATATTCCCGTCGTTGCCGGTAAGCCAGCCGCGCAGGGACGAAGACTCACTTCGTTAGCAGCGATTTTCTGGTTTCTTTTCGATCAACCCCCACCGTTCAGACAGGCCAGGCTGGCGAAGTCGGTATGCATGCCGTCCAGGCGATTCAGCAGGCGGGTGCGCTGTTTGTCGTCGGCGAGCGCCATGACATCCACCAACAAACGAATGGCAGCCTGTTCGTTGCGGGCGAAGGTTTGTCGGTACTGTTCGTTCCAGAGTTCCTCGCGGCGTTGCAGCAGACGTGCGATGCGGGCCGGGAAGTCGTCGGCCTGGCGATGGGCGAGGGCGTCGCGGAATTCCGCCTGCCAGCGGGCGCGGTTATCCAGCCAGAGGCCATTCTGGTCGCCGAGCGACAGGGCCCACTCGCTCACCCGCTGGCGTTGCGCCGGGCTGAGACGGCCGAGCCAATTGCCCAGGCGTTTCTCCATGCGCTCGGTGCGCTCCTCCAGACGGTCGTCCCATTCGTCCCGTAGCTTCTCGCGGCGCTGGCGCATGTCCTTGTCCAGCGAGTCGTACAACTCCTGCACCTGGGCATCGGTCAGCTTGCGCAGAAGCTGGACGGTGGAGGGGGTGATTTCCTTGGCGATCTCCTCGATGGCGCCCTTCGCTTCCTCCAGGCGGGCACGCAGGTTGGCTTCGGTGACCTGCCCGGTCTCGACCTCGCGGTTGATCTCGTTCAGCCACTCGAGATAGGCCGGCAGCTGAGTCTTGCAATGCCAGGCGAGGTGTTCCTGCAAACGGGTCTTGAAGGTCTGCTCCTGCTCCGTGGTCATGCTCAGGTACTCGTTGACCGACCAGGGAATCAGCACGTCGAGGTTGCGATAGACCAGGCCGACTCGGGTACAGGAGACGAGCAGCAACAGCGCGCCGAGCGCCGCCACCAGCGGGAGTCGTTCGCGAAGGCGAGGAAAGATGCTGCGCATGAGGGCCTCTTCGTCGCGGATGTTTTCTTTAGGAAAACCTCTGGCGCGCAGAGTTTCCAGGAACCGCCGCTGCGTTGCCGACCATTGGCGTGAGCAAAGGACCATTCGGCGTGGTCTGGATGGAAGAGAGCAATGCGAAGGGCGCCATGGCCGCCATTCGAGGGGCCAGGGGCGGCCGGCGGACGCTTCGCGGCAATCGAATGAACTCGTCGACTGTGGAGGTGGACATGAAAACCGAAGTGATACAGCTCAAGGGCGACCAATTGCCGGATGTCTGGCGTCCCGCCTGGGAGGTGTGCTGGGCGATCGTCATGGACGGCTCGCTGATGGCTGGCCCTTACGCCTCGGAGGAGGAAGCACGTGCCTCGCTGGCGCAATCCTCGGTGTTTTCCGTCGACCTGGGCTGATTGCGCGATTCTCTAAGGATCGGGTGCATGGGCGCCGGCCAGGGCGGCGGGTTGGTCCACCAGGGCGCCGACCAGGCTCAGGGCCTTTTCGAACGAGGGATAGCCGCTCTTCGCCACGTCCAGTTCGGCGTAGCGCGCCCGGTAGGTTTCCGCCTTGAGCGGGTCGGGCGTCTCGAGCAGGTAGGGTTCGGCGTAGATCTTGTACATCAGCGCCGTGGCGTGTGGATGGCCCTTGTCGACCGCCTGTTGCAGCAGCTCCAGCACTTCGTCCACCTGGGGACCCATGCGGATCAGCATCACCGCCTTGTAGAACTCGGTTTCGCCGGTTTTGTCGTGGGGGGCTGCACGTTTGAGCAGCACATTGGCCAGTTCATAGGTTTCCGGGTCGCCGGACACGATCAGCAGCTTGGCCTGCAACAAGTCGTTCTGGTAGAGCAGGCTCTCCTCACGGCAACGGCTTTCGCTCCAGGGCGTGTCGCAGGGCTGCGAAGCGCAGCCGGCGAGAGGCAGCAGCAGAGCGAAGATGGTCCATCGTTTCATGGCGTTCCTCATGATCGGCGCGTCGGCTCCGCAGGTTCGACCGTCCTTCGCCCGTTGCGTTCGCCGCGCGGCTCTTCGCTTGAGTAAAGATGATCCGGGCCGAACGGGCCAAAGGGGGGAAGGCAATGCTGGATTGCATCATCGTCGGGGCGGGCCCGGCCGGGTTGACCGCGGCCATCTATCTGGCGCGCTTTCACCGGTCGTCGCAGGTGATCGACGGCGGCCCCGGTCGGGCGTCCCTGATTCCGATGTCCCATAACTACCCCGGTTTCCCGCCGGGCATCGCCGGCCCGGAGCTGCTCGAACGCTTGCGCTGCCAAGCACTGGATTTCGGGGCGACGATCACTGCCGCGCAGGCCCGGGCCCTGCGCCAGGAAACGCTGGGTTTCTGCCTGACCCTCGATGACGGGCGTGAGCTGGAGGCCCGGCGGGTACTGCTGGCGACCGGCATCGAAGACGAGTTGCCCGATATCCCCGACGCGGCGGAGGCCATTCGCTCCACCCGCGTGCGTCTGTGCGCGATCTGCGACGGCTACGAGGTGAACGGCGATGACGTGGCGGTGTACGGTCCGGCGGAGCGGGCGATTCGCCACGCGGTGTTCCTACGGACCTTCACCGACCGGGTCACCGTGATCGCGCATGGCGACTCGCAGGCCTGCGAGGACGCCCTGGCCTTGGCGCGCCACTATGGCATCCGGCTGGTCGGCGACCGTGTCGAGCGTCTGCAGATCGCTGCCGATCGCCGTGTCGGCATGCGTACCCGCAAGGGTGAGCAGTACTGGTTCGATGTGGTGTACCCGGCTTTGGGCGCACGGGTTCGCTCCGACCTGGCGCGGCCCCTGGGGGCCCGTTGCGACGAAGAGGGCCGGCTGTTCGTCGATGCTGCGCAGTGCACCAGTGTGCCGGGGCTGTACGCGGCGGGCGATGTGGTCAGTTCCTTGAACCAGGTCAGCGTCGCCACCGGCCAGGCGGCGCAGGCGGCCACATCCATTCACAACAGCCTGGAGGCCAATCCCTGGCGGCGTTGAGCGGCTCAGCCGCGCTTGCGCACCTGCGCGATGCTTTCCGGTACCAGGGCCTTCACGCAATTGCGGCCGTTCGCCTTGGCCAGGTAGAGGGCCCGGTCGGCGGTGGCGTAGAGCGCTTCGTAGCTGGCCGAATGTCGCGCCGGCAAGCTGGTCAGGCCAAAGCTGGCGGTGAGCCGTACTTCGCCGTGGTCGAGCGGCACGGGCGTAGTTTCCAGCAGGCGGCGCAGGTTTTCGGCATGTTTCGCCGCTTCCGTGGCGTCGGTGTCGGGCAGCAGCAGAATGAATTCCTCGCCGCCGAAGCGGGCGACGCTGTCGCCGGCCCGGGTGTGGCGCAGGAGCAGGTCGGCGGTCTGGCGGATCACTTTGTCGCCGACGGGGTGCCCATGGCGGTCGTTCACCTGTTTGAAGTGGTCGAGATCGACCATCAGCAGACTGAGGGGTTGCAGGCTGCGTTCCGCACGGGCCAGTTCGGCACGGATCAGGCGGTCGAACTCGCGGCGGTTGAGCAGGCCGGTGAGGGCATCGTGTCCGGCGAGGTATTCCAGTTGGCGGTGCTTTTCCGCCAGCTCCTCTTGTTGCCGCTGAATGCGTGCGAAGCCCTGCCAGAGAATCACCGACAGCAGCATGCCGAGCCCGCAGGCGCTCAGCCCGTTGACCTGGTTGGACAGGCGCAGCTGCGGATCGGGCTGGCTGAACTGCATGCCTGCTTCGAAGGCGGCCAGGGTGGCTGCATAGAAGGCCGCGGCCTCGCCGGGACGCATCAGGAATGCCAGGCCGGCCAAAGTGCAACCGAGCAGCAGGGGCGTGATGTTCGGGGTGACCCACTGGTCGATGCAGGCGATCGCCACGGCAAAGGCGAGTACCGCACCGATCGCCAGCCTCGTCAGCATCCCGATCGCCCAGGATGGCGGACGTCCGTGGCGCAGGCGGCGGGCGAGCAGGCCGAAACTGGTGAACAGCAATGCCAGTACGGCATGGCTGAGCATGATGCCCTGGCGCCAGAGGACTTCTTCCGGGTTGGCAGGGACCTTGGTCCAGAACACCAGGATATGGATCAGGTTGAAGGGCACCGCGAACAGCGCCAGCAGCGCGAGGCGCTTGAGGTTTTCCTGGCTGGCGAGCGGCTGCAGCGCGTCGTTGACGGCCGAGGCGGCGCGGAGCTTCTGTAGCGACGGACGGAACACGACGGATGACCCTAAGTGGCTGATGGCCAGCATAAAACATGGCGTCGCGGCTGTCGTCCGACTTGAGTCGAGTACCGGCACCGGAACGGCGGCCGGAGCGAAGCGAATGAATTGGTCCGGCGGGGGTCTGATCAGCAAGGACCGCATTCCATCAGGAGGATCGCCATGCGTGACCGTACCGCCCAACAGAGCCCGTTCCTTTCGCCTGCTTTCGTCCTGCCGCCCTACCTGCTCGATCGGGTGGCCCGCCACGGCAATGCACGGCTGCGCGCCCTGGCCAGCGACACCCTGGCGCTCGACCAGCATATGCGGGGCCTGCGCGCCGGGATGCCACGGGTCTCCAGCATTTCGGCACAGGCTCGCGCCTCGTCGCCCGGTCAGGTGCAGCGCGCGGTATACAGTGCCGAGCAGGGCAACCAGTTACCCGGCACCCTGGTGCGCGGCGAAGGCCAGCCGGCCAGCGGCGATCCGGCGGTGGACGAAGCCTACGAATACCTGGGCGCTACCTATGCACTGTTCTGGGAGGTCTACCAGCGGCATTCCATCGATGGCGCCGGCCTGCCGCTGATCGGCACGGTGCATTACGGGCAGGGCTATGAGAACGCCTTCTGGAATGGCGAGCAGATGGTGTTCGGCGATGGCGATGGGGAAATCTTCAACCGCTTCACCATCGCCGTCGATATCGTCGGCCATGAACTGGCGCACGGCGTCATCGAGCACGAGGCGGGGCTGATCTACCAGAACCAGGCGGGCGCGCTCAACGAATCCCTGTCCGATGTGTTCGGCAGCCTGGTCAAGCAATACCGCCTGAAACAGAACGCCGAGGAGGCCGACTGGCTGATCGGTGCCGGCCTGTTCACCTCGGCGGTCAAGGCCCGCGCATTGCGCTCCATGGCCGAGCCCGGCAGCGCCTACGACGACCCGGTGCTGGGCAAGGACCCGCAGCCGGGGCACATGAAGGATTTCGTCGACACCCACATTGACAACGGTGGCGTCCACATCAACTCGGGCATACCCAATCGTGCCTTCTACCTGGCGGCCATCGCCCTCGGTGGCCCGGCCTGGGAAAAGGCCGGGCGGGTCTGGTACGACGCCCTGCGCGACGAGCGCCTGGGCAGCAACGCCGATTTCGCTGCCTTCGCTCGCCTGACCCTGGACAACGCCGCTAAGCTTTTCGGGGCCAACAGCACCGAGCAGCAGGCCGTGAAGGCCGGTTGGGACGGTGTGGGAGTGACGACATGATCGAACTACCGCCTCTGGCTGCCGCCACCGGCCTGCGGGTAACCCGCGAAGGTGGGGTGGCCCATCTGCCCGGCCTGGTCCGGGCCTGTTCCATTGACCTGGCCAACTGCCCCGAGGCCGAGCGCCAGCAAGCCTGCGCTGCCGTCGAAACCGCCGCGCCGAAGGCCAGCGAACCCGGCCAGGCTGGGCGCGGCGACCAGCGCTATTTCCGTGTGGAGGTCAGCTTCCAGGGGCTCGAAGTGGAGCGGGTCAGCTTCAACGTACCGGAAACCGAAGCGCCGGAAGCGCTGGTGAACTTGTGGAAGCAGCGCGGGGAGTGAGGCTAGAGCCTGTTTACGATCTCGCGAGCTAGAGCCCTACAAGGCCTCGGCGGTCCCACAAAAACAGGCGAGGACGCGGAGTTTACGAGCTGTAAATGAGCAGTCCGACCGGGCTGGCGATCCAGCCTGTTTTCAACGCAGTAGGGCCGACGCGCAGCAGATCGTAAACAGGCTCTTAGAAGCGTTCGTGGACGCCGAGGAAGCGCCAGATGCCTGACGGCAGCTTGGCCATGGCCAGCCGGCCGATGCGGATGCGCTTCTGCCCCAGCACCTGCAGCCCGACGCTTTCGCACATATGACGGATCTGTCCGCTGCGCGGCGCCTTGAGGGCGAAGCGCAGGCGGTTCTCGCTCTGCCAACTGACCTTGCACGGCGCCAGCGCGACGCCTCGGTAACTGAGCCCATGATTGAGTCGGGCGAGCCCGTTCTCGGCGATCTGCCCGCTCACCTCGACGATGAACTCCTGTTCCAGCCGGTCGGCGTCCTCGCTCAACTTGCGCAGCACGCCGCGGTGCTGGCTGAACACCAACAGGCCACTGGCATCGGTATCGAGTGGCAGTGGCGCGCTGAGGTGGCGGAAGTGGCGTTTTACCGGGCGAATGCCGGAGCTGTCGTCGTCGGCCCGGCTATTGATGGCGAGCAGCGCCAGGGCTGCTGCCTCGTCCAGCCCGGCAGGCTTATGCAGCAACAGGGTCGCCGGCTCGATTGGCGCGGGCGTGGCGCCGGGCAGCAGTTCGATGCGCTGGTCCGCCACCTTGAACTGCGGCTCCTCGATCACCTGGCCGTCGACCAGGACCCAGCCGCCCTCGATATAGAGTTCGGCCTCGCGGCGTGAGCAGGGCAGCAGTTCGGCAAGGCGTTTGGATAGGCGGATGGGGTCGGTCATGGGAGGCTCGTGTGACTGAGGCGCGCCGGAAGGGCCGTCATTGTAACCGCAGATGTAGACGCCGCCAGGAATCGTCCGGCAGCGCCTACTGTTTTCCGTTCATGACGAACGAGGAGAGCCCCATGACCCGGACAACCCTGTGGATGGCCTGCGCCGTCGCCCTTTTTCTCCTCGGCGGCGCTCAGGCTGCGGAGACGTCGAAGCACGACAGCGAACGGGGGCCGCTGATGGTCACCGAGGTGGTCGGCGGGTTGGAGAATCCCTGGGCACTGGCTTTCCTGCCCGGCGACGAGGGGATGCTGATCACCGAGCGGCCGGGGCGCCTGCGCCTGCTCGAGCGCAGCGGCAATCTGTCCAGACCGCTGGCCGGTGTGCCGGAGGTCTTCGCCCGCAGCCAGGGCGGCTTGCTCGATGTGGCGGTGTCGCCGGACTTCGCCACGGATCGCCTGGTCTACCTGTCCTACGCCGAAGCGGGTGAGGGCGGGCATGCCGGTACCGCCGTCGGACGCGGCAAGCTGTCCGTCGACCGCACCCGCCTGGACGATTTCCAGGTGATCTTCCGCCAACAACCCAAGCTGTCGACCGGAATCCACTTCGGCTCGCGGCTGGTGTTCGATGGTAAAGGCCATCTGTTCATTGCCCTGGGCGAGAACAACGAACGGGCCACCGCCCAGGACCTGGACAAGCTGCAAGGCAAGCTGGTGCGCCTCTACCCGGACGGCAAGGTGCCGGATGACAACCCCTTCGCCGGCCGCAAGGGCGCGCGCCCGGAGATATGGTCCTACGGCCACCGCAACCAGCAGGGTGCCGCGCTCAACCCCTGGACCGGCCAGCTCTGGACCCACGAGCACGGCCCGCGCGGCGGCGACGAAATCAACATTCCCCAGGCTGGCAAGAACTACGGCTGGCCGCTCGCCACCCATGGCATCAACTACTCGCTGCTGCCGATTCCCGAAGCCAAGGGCAAGACCGCGCCGGGTACCGAGCTGCCGCACTACGTCTGGGAGAAATCGCCGGCCATCAGCGGGATGGCGTTCTACGACGCCGACCGTTTCCCGGCCTGGCAGCACAACCTGTTCATCGGCGCCCTGGCGGCGCAGACGCTGATCCGCCTGCAACTGGACGGCGACAGGGTGGTGCATGAGGAACGCCTGCTGGCAGACCTCGGCAGCCGCATCCGCGACGTGCGCCTGGGGCCGGATGGCTATCTCTACCTGCTGACCGACGAAGCGGACGGCAAGCTGTTGCGGGTTGGGTTGGAGGAGGGGAGTGAATGAGCGCTTCGTGCGGGCGCATTGGTGGGTTCGCCCAATTCGGGTGAAGCGGGCGAATGAATTCGCCCCTACCCGGAGACGATGGCTCTTCGTAGGAGCCAGCTCTGCTGGCGAATGACGTTACATAGCAGCTTCGTCAGTAGAGCCGTGGTGGTTTAGGGAAGTGTCCGACTCAACTCCGCCCCCTCACCCCCAACCCTCTCCCCAGCGGGGAGAGGGGGCAGTCCGTGCATCCCGTCACTCCGTGTAGGGGCGAATTCATTCGCCTGGCGGGGCTTCGTGGGCGAATGAATTCGCCCCTACCGGAGCCGCTGGCTCTTTCATAGGAGCCAGCTCTGCTGGCGAATCGCACTCCCTCGCAGATCACTTACCCATGGCCGGCTTCGCCTCCAGATGCTCTTCGTGCGGCGCTTCGTTGAGCAGCATGCGCAGCCAGAACGGAATCAGCACCAGGCCGAGGCCGATGCAGATCCAGGTGAACAGCGGGCCGCTACCCGGCGGCGGAAACAGCAGCCGGCCGACCCCGACGAGCAGCGCGAACAGCGAGACCGCGGTCACCGCCACGGCGCCGAGGCGCTCGCCCAGCGCATACAGCGGAGCGCTGGGCATATCGCCGACGGCCTGGGTACTCCTGCGCCAGATGCCGAACGGGCGGACGCGCTTGTAGAAACGCTGCAGGGTCTTGTCGTCGGTGGCCGGGGTGAAGAAGGTCACCAGGATCGCCGCACTGGTGGTCACCAGCGCCATGATGCCGAGGCGAATCCATTCCTCGTCCGGGTCGGTGCCGAGGAAATACAGCAGCAACGGGGCGGTGACCAGCGACACGGCCATGGCGGTGAGTTCCGAGTACAGGTTGATCCGCTCCCACAGCCAGCGCAGCAGCAGCACCGAGCCCATGCCGGCGCCGAACAGCAGGGAGATGAACCAGGCGGTCTGGATCGAGCCGAGGTTGGCCATGATCGCCAGGGCGATGATCATGATCAGCACGTTGGACAACCGCGCCACCAGCACCAGCTCGTGGCCCTTCGGTTTGCGCTTGAGCAGGCGCTGGCAGACCACGCCGTCGTAGATGTCGTTGCTCCAGTACGAGGCGCCCCAGTTCAGGTGGGTGTCCACCGTGGAAGCCAGGGCCGCCAGCAGACCCACCAGCATCAGGCCGCGAAAGCCCGGTGGCAGCAGGTCCTGGATGCCCTGGACGAAGAGAATTTCCCGCGCGGCGGTGAAGCCCTCGCTGTTCATGTCTTCCGGTGTGAAGGGGTAAAGCACCAGCAGACCGATGGCGATGCCGAGCCAGAACAGGCTGCGCAGGAATATCTGCAGCCAGGCGAACACCACGCCGGCGATCCGTGCGTCGCGGTCGCTGCTGCAGGCCATGCTGCGCTGGGCGAGATAGCCGGTGCCGTCGGAGTTCATCTGGAACAGCCACTGCATGCCGATGATCATCAGGAACGGCAGCAGCAGATCGCTGGCATTCTCCGGTGGGCCGAAGGAAAGCATCTTGCCGGCTAGGTCTTCGCCGTAGAGGCTGACCACCCGATCGCTCAGCCCGCCGAGCCCGCCAGCCGCGTCGATGACGAACCAGGCGTAGGCAAGAGTGCCGATCAGGGCGACGGCGAGCTGCATCACGTCCGTGCGGATCACCGCACGCAGGCCGCCGGTGATGGAGTAAGCGGCGGTGAACAGCATGATCAGCAGGATCGAAATGAGGTTGTTGGTGGTCATCACCTGCGGATCGAGGCCGGTCATGCTGTCGCCCAGCTTGAGGCCGGTGGCGGTGACGAAACCGAGTATCGGTTCGTAGAGCGCCGCGGGCAGCCAGTCGTGCCAGGGCAGGAAGACTTCGGCGATGCGGACCGCCGCCACCAGCACCATGGCCAGCACCACGCAGTTGATCACGGTGCCGTAGTAGATCGCCTTGAGCAGGCGCAGCAGGGTGACGCCGGTGCCGCTGTAGCGCACGTTGGTCAGCTCGGCGTCGGTGAGCACGCCGGCGCGGCGCCAACCGACGGCGAATACGAATGCCAGGAGCAGGAAGGCGAGACCGTAGATCCACAGGCGCCAGAGGGCGAAGACGCCGGCGGTGGCCACCAGGCCGGTCACCAGCAGGGGGGTGTCGGCGGCGAACTGGGTAGCGGCCATCGAACAGCCCGACTGCCATCCCTTGATCGTCTTGCCGGCGAGAAAGTATTCGCCGAGGTTCTGTGAGGCCTGCTCTCGGGCGCGCAGGCCCGAACCGATGGAGTAGACGACGAATGCCAATACGATGAGTAAGTCCAACATCTTCTTATTCCTTTCCGTTGGAACACTCTTGGAGAGAGCATTCGGAAAAGGAAAAGTGCTGGCTGTCTGACGAATGGCTCACCCGCGTTACAGAGCCCTCGACGCCTTGAAGGTCAAGGCCCCGTCGCAGTAGCGGTTGAAGCCCGAATAGGCCGAGCATTCCAGGGCGTTCAGGCTGGAGTCGGAATAGCTGAGGTTGAGGTCGAAGCCGAGCCAGGGGCGCACCAGGTTGATCGACCAGTCGTTGAAGACCCGCACGTTGCGCCCGTTGCCGACGCCCACCGGGTTGTCCAGGGCGTGGTTGCCGTACTTGAGCGTGACGCTGAAGCCGAGATCGTCCTGCAGGCCGAGGTCGGCCAGCAGGGTGCGGTCCGAGCGGCCGGGATCGAGGCTGAACGCCGCACCCAGGCGGCTGCCGAACACCGACAGGCCGGCGTAGTACTCCTCGACATTGCGTTGGCTGAGCGTCGGGTAGCTGTGCAGCAGCGTGCCCAGTTCATAGCCGAAGCGCTCGTCGAGCGGCTGCTTGAAGCCGGTGTAGCTGTCCAGCTTGATCATCTTGCCTTCGGTCGGATCGAGATTGGCGGCCCACTGGCCGAAGTACCAGCCGCTGCTGTGGGTCACGTCGAGCCCGCCGTGGGCGAGGGTTCCGCTGTTCGGTTGCACCAGCCCCTGGGCCATGCTGCGCGGCGGCGCATAGCTCATCTTGAGGTCGTAGTCGCCCAGCTCGCGCTCGACCGGCTGGTTCACCGCCGCCGCGCAACCGGCGAGCAGCGGAAGGATGAAAAGTACATGACGAATCACGTCGCACACTCCCTCAGTGAAACAGGAGTGGCCTGTCACGCGGCCCCGGAACCGGCGCGGCGGAAGTGCCGACGCGTCTGGCATGCGGCCCGCGCCCATGCCCCCGGCCCGTTTTTAACAGCTACCGGCATTCGGCTGAACCGCCATTCGTCCCGTAGAGGGTTGTTCGTCGGTTTTCCGTCCTCGCCCCGTTTGAGACAGGCCTGTGGCGGTGAATTCAACCTCGTTGGGCGAATAAATTCGCCCCTACACACTTATCCGGCCGGCGCCTATCCGTAGGAGCCAGCTCTGCTGGCGGGCCTCGTCTGTAGAGGCGCATTTATTCGCCTGGGTGTTAAGCCGGACGAATAAGTCCACCCCCTGACGCCCCACTGAAACTGTTGAGCGCAAATAGCACCTGACTGTTCCTTGTGAGCGGTGCGACGTCCGTCGGATAGTCGGGCGCCGGCCCGCCATTACGAGGAACGCAGCATGGCCATGAGTCTTGTGGTACCGAACGGTTCGCCGAGCCCGTCCATCGTGCGGTGCTGGCCATGAGCGCGTCGCGGCGCCATGCCGGCTGCCTCGCCTTCGGCCTGTGCCTGATCACCTTCGCGGTGAACCTGCAGGCACCGCTGTACACCGTCTATGCGCAACTGTCCGGGCAGGGCGCGGCGGCCACCGCCATCGCCTTCTCCGGCTACGTGCTGGGAGTGATGCCGGTGCTGCTGGCGTTGGGCGGACTCGCCGACCGGGTCGGGCGGCGACCATTGATCGTCGCCGCGTTGTGCCTGTCGATGCTTGCCACCCTGGTCATGCTGATCTGGCCGCGCCTGGAGGTGCTCGGCGTCGCGCGTTTCCTGCTGGGGATCGGCACCGGGCTGGCCTCGGCCACCGGCACCGCCTACATGGCCGAACTCAGGGGCAGCCGCGATGCCCGCGCCTCGGCGAACTGGGTGACGGCCAGCACCTCGCTGGGCTTCGGCCTGGGCGCCGCCCTGACCAGCCTGTTCCTGCTGGCCGGGCCGACGCTGGCGCCGGGCAGCTTCTGGCTGCACCTGGCGTTTGCCGCCATCGCCTTGATCGTGGTGGCGCGGCTGCCGGACCCGGCGCCCCGTGGCCGGGCCACGCCCATGCTGCGCCTGCCGTGCTTTCCGGGCGGCAGCCTGCCGTTCGGTTTCGCCATCCTGCTCGCCTGGGCGACGGTCGGGCTGGTGATCGCCATCCTGCCCTCGGTGTTGGCGGCGCATGGCCTGGCCGCCTGGTCCGGCTTCTCCACCTTTACCGTGATCAGTTGCGGCCTGCTGTTCCAACCGGCGGCGCGCAGGCTGCATCCGGCCCAGGCGACCTGCCTCGGACTGGCCATCCTGCCGTTCGGCTACGCCCTGTTGGCCTGGGGTGCGACGAACGGCTCGCTCGCCGCCGTGCTGTTGGGAGCGCTGGCGGCGAGCAGTTCCTGCTATGGCTTCGTCTACCTGGGCGGGCTGTCCGCCGTCACCCTGCTGGCGGAAACGGAGAAGCCTCGCGCCAGTGCCGGGTTCTTCCTGATGGCCTACCTGGGGTTCAGCGTGCCGGTGATCTTCACCGGTGTGCTGGCTGACCGCTACGGCGCTCCGGCGGCCTTGCTGGCATTCGGGCTGCTGCTCGGCCTGGGCGCCTGCCTGGTGGCGCTGGGTGTCGTGCGGGCGCTGCCGAGCGTCCGGGCCGCTCTTTCGTCTTCCTAGCCGGTGCGGCAGCCGCTCCGGCAAGCGGGTAGAATGCGCGGCTCGCAGGCGAGGTAATGACGAATGGCGTTGATCGGGCGGTTCAATTCTCTACAGGTGGTCAAGCACACCGATTTCGGGCTCTACCTGGATGGCGGCGCGGAGGGCGAGATTCTTCTGCCCAAGCGCTACCTACCCAAGGAGCAGCCGAGCGAGATCGGCGACTGGTTGAACGTGTTCGTCTACCTGGACAGCGACGACCGGCCCATCGCCACCACCGAGAAACCCAAGGTGCAGGTCGGCGGGTTCGCCAGCCTGAAGGTGGTGGAGATCAACCGCATCGGCCTGTTCCTCGACTGGGGGCTGCCGAAGGACCTGCTGCTGCCGCATTCGGAAGAGAAGCGGCCGTTGCAGGTCGGCGATTATTGCGTGGTCCACGTCTACCTGGACCGACGGACTCGCCGCATTACCGCCACCGCCCGGCTGGATCGCTACCTCGACAAGACCCCACCTCACTACAAGACCGGTCAGGCGGTGGACCTGCTGGTGGTGGAACCCACGCCGATGGGCTTCAAGGCCATCATCGAAGGGAAGCACTGGGGGCTGATCCATCGCAACGAGGTATTCAAGTTCCTCCGAGGCGGCATGCAGGAGAAAGGCTTCATCAAGGAGGTGCGCGCCGACGGCAAGATCAGCCTGAGCCTGCAACCGATCGGCCAGGTGGCGGTGAGCGGCCTCGGCGAGCGGATCATGCAGGAGCTGCGCACCAATGGCGGTTCCCTGCCGCTCGGCGACAAGAGTCCGCCGGAAACCATCAGCCGGCTGTTCGGCGTCAGCAAGGGCACCTTCAAGAAGGCCATCGGCGGTCTCTATAAGCAGGGGTTGATCGTTATTCGTGAGGATCGTATCGAGCTGACCTGAGCGCTCAGCCGCCGAACAAGTCCCCCTGACCCTGCTCATCGCCGGCATAGCTGAGGCGGCCATCTTCGATCCGCGCCGCCGAGGTATAGGGGTGGACGATGGCGGTATGCGGGTCCTGGATGTGTATGACCTCGATACCGCGCACCTTCAGCACGTCGGCGATCAGCGAGCGGTGGCAGCGCCACCAGAGCAGCTCGGCGCACATCATCGCGGTGGGTTGTGCGCTGGCGAACGTCAGCAGTTCGTCGAGCCCGGCGGCGAATTCGGCGCTGGCCAGATGATCGGCATAGCCCCGGAAGGAGCTGTTGCGCCAGACCATGTTCGGCGAGTCGGGCCGCGGTCGGCGGCGGCCGCCCAGCGCCGGTAGCCAGCGATAGGCGATACCGTGCTCGGCCAGGCCGTCACGCAGCGCCGCTTCGGCGAACTGCGGCAACCGCCGCGAACCCGGAAAGCGGCGTACGTCGGCCAACCCGCGAATGCTGTAGTCGGCGAGCAGGCGGACGAATTCCTCCAGGGAGCGGGTCGAGTGGCCGATGGTCCAGATCCGCTCCGGTTGTCCTGTCGTCGGGTGCTCGCTCATTCGATCTTCTTCAGCGCGGTTTCCTTGTGCATGGCCAGGTGGCCGGTCTTGTCGCTTGTCACTTCGTACTGCGGCTCCTCTTCGCTGGCATGCCGGGTGCGTCCGCGAAACTCGATCTCGCGGGTATGGACCCGGGTTACCCGGCCTTCGATCCAGCCGGCCTCGGAGTTCCAGCGCACGGCGTCGCCGACCTTGAAGCGTGGAGACATGGTCGTTCCTCCTTCCTGAACGGGTTCTCTTTCTGACCTTTCCGCCGGCGAATGAATCCCCCGCCGATGATGGCCGATCCAGAGCGCCCGAGGCGTCCGCCTCGCTAGAACTCGTCGGAATGGACCCTGTCACCTTGAAAGAGGCAACCCATCAACGACAAGGCTTTGCCAGCGGGGCCAAACCCCCTGGTTTCCGGCCAAGCGAAGAGGTGAACCCGACCATGCATACCCCCAACCAGACGACCCCTGGTCCCGATGGCCAAACCCGTGGCGGCACTTCGAGGGAGGCGCTGACCGAAGAACTGCAGGACAAGGCGAAACAGGCGACGGAAGAGGTGAAAGTCCAGGGCAAGGAGCAGTTGGACAGATACCGCGAGACGGCGGCCGACGAACTCGACCGGGTGGCCCAGGGCGCCCGCGCCGCCGCCTCCGAACTGGAGCGCCAGGACGACGCGTTCCTCTCCCACTACGTTGCCGATATCGCCGGCAGCCTCGGCCGGTTGGCCGACAACCTGCGCGGCAAGAGCGCCGACACCTTGTTTCGCGAGGCCAGCCAACTGGCCCGGGACAACCCGGCGCTGTTCATTACCGGCAGCATCGCCCTCGGTTTCGGCCTGACGCGCTTCGCCCGTGCTTCCGGCAGGCGTGATACGGACGAGCGCAGCAGCACGTCCGAGACCGGCATGTCCGCTACCGGCATGTCCACCAGCGCCATGGGCGCCACTTCCGGCAGTCGGCCGGCACCCGGTTCGTCGGGCTACAGCAGCCCGGCAACCCCCTCGGACAACGCCTCGACCTTTGCCAGTGCATCCTGCTGCCCACCCAACCGGGGCGATGGAAAAACCAGCAACGGAGGAACCCACTGATGAGCCAGACGCAACCCCGTCAATTCGATAGCGCCGTTCGCCAGCCGACCCGTAGCCACCCGGAGGATTCGCATTCCGTCACCGGCCTGTTGCACCAGCTCGGCCGGGAGGTGCCTCTGCTCTTCACCAAGGAGCTGGCGCTGGCCAAGTCCGAAATCACCTCGTCCATCCACGCCACCAAGGCCGGAATCGCCAGCGTGGCCAGCGGCGGCGCAGTGCTCCTGGCCGGCTTCATCATTCTGCTGCAGGCCGCGGTCTATGGGCTTTCCCTGGTGGTACAGCCGTGGCTGGCGGCCTTGATCGTCGGTGCCGTGGTGGTGGTCGTCGGCCTGGCCATGGTGCAGGCCGGCAAGAAGAAACTCGAGCCGTCCGCCTTCACCCCTGACCGAACCCTGCACGCCCTGCAGAAGGACCATGAAGCCATTCGGAGGAACGCCTGATGAGTACGCAAAGCCGAATCGCCGCCGAGGCGCAGAAGGACCCGGAAACCCTGGAAAGGGAAATCGACCAGCAGCGCGAATCCATCAGCAGCATCGTCCACGAGCTGGAGAACAAACTGTCGCCCGGCGAACTGCTGGACCGGGCGTTGCGCTACGCCAAGGGCAATGGCGGGGAGTTCTTCGGCAATCTTGGTGAGACCGTCAAGGCCAACCCGGTGCCGACCCTGCTCACTGCGCTAGGGCTGACCTGGCTGATGATGGGGCAGAACCGCTCGGCGTCCGCGTCGGGCCATGCCAGCCTGTCGGACCAGGCTGCCGGTGCCAAACGCCAGGCTCAGCATCTGAAGGACAAGGCGGGCCAGCTGCGTGACGAACTGGGCAGCAACTGGGATTCCACCCGGCAGCGACTGAGCGATTCCAGCCACCAGGCTGCCGATACGCTGCGGCATCAGGCCGAGCGGGCCCGTGATGGCGTCGAGCACATGCTCGCCGAGCAGCCGTTGGCGCTGGGGGCCATCGGCATTGCTGTGGGCGCGCTATTGGGTGCCGCCTTGCCGCCGACCCGCCAGGAAGATCGCCTGCTGGGCGAAACCAGCGACCGGTTGACCGACAAGGCCAAGGCGCTGGCCGAGGAGGGCTACGCCAAGGCCAGCGAGGTCAGCCAGGAGCTGAGCCGGGAGGTGGCCGATCGGGTCCGGCAGGATGGTCGGACCCACAGTGGAATCCAGTAGTCCGCAGGCGCCCGCGGTCGGGTCGGCATGATTCGATCGCGGCGCCATCAGCTCTATCTCGCGGTATGCATCGCGGTTGTTGTGTGACATGAGTCTCGCGATTTGCACGGTCCGACGAGTGCTTGGTCTTGCGAAATGCACGATGGCAAGAGCGAAGCGTTTTCATAAGCGATTGATTTTTAAAGAATTATTTTTTGAGAAAAATTGGCACGGAGCCTGCTCCTAGGGATACGCACGGAATTCAACTGCCTATCCGGAGCTCAAAGATGAAACAAGCATTCGAAAGAGTTGCCGCCGCATTCCCCGATTTCAAACTGGCCACTCAGCCCCGACCCGATGGGTACTTCCTGCTGGTGCTGCAACGCCAGGACGGCAAGGAACTGAAGCGGGCCGTCCCTTCGGCGCAGTTCAGTGCGCCGGAGCGGGTGGACTGGCTGATCAGCGCCATCCGCCGCGACCTGGCCCAGGAAGCCGGGCTGCCGCCGCCATCGGTCACTACGCTGCAGAGCCAGAGTCGTTCCTGCCTGCCGACCTACCTGTGAGTTCCGAGAGCCCGGAAAAGCCGCTTTTCCGGGCTTTCCCATGGGCTCCACCCGGCGGACGCCTCGGTTCTTCAGCGAACCTTGCCGTTGGGCAAGGGCCTAAACAGAACAGTGTTGCCAAACGGAGGACGCACCATGCAAGGCGATGACGACGAGGTCGTCGAACGGCCGCCTACCGATGCCGATGACGACCAATTGGACGAAGCGCTGGAGGAAACCTTTCCGGCCAGCGATCCGATCTCTCCTTGAGACTTGGCAGCTTCGCACCGCGAAGCTGCTTTTTTTGATTCGAAGGTAGGGGAGCTGGGCGAATTTATTCGCCTGGCGGGGTGGAATTTGGGCGAATGAATCGCCTTACGCGGGAGTAACGGGGTGCACGGATTGCCCCCTCTCCCTGCTGGGGAGAGGGCGGGGGTGAGGGGGCGGAGCTGGGTCGGACATTTCCCCTTAAACCACCCACAGCTCTGCTGACAAGCTTGCCCTGTAACACCGTTCGCCAGCAGAGCTGGCTCCTACACAAAAGCATCTGTAAGGGCGAATTTATTCGCCTGGCGGGGCGGAATTTGGGCGAATGAATTCGCCCCTACGCGGAAGTGACCGGGATGCACGGGCTGCTCCCTCTCCCCGCTGGGGAGAGGGCGGGGGTGAGGGGGCGGGGCTGGGGCGGACACTTCCCTCAAACCACCACAGCTCTACTGACGAAGCTGCCCTGTAACACCGTTCACCAGCAGAGCTGGCTCCTACATAAAAGCCATCGGTGGGGCGAATTTATGCGTTCCATTCATCTCTCGGCCTGCTGGCAGCTTGCAGCTATCTCCATCGAATTGACATGATGTCATTGCAAATGTGCAGCCATTTGTCAGGAAATTCCTGCTTTTTCTTACTTTCTTCCAACTCCTGCCTATACATAACAACTCAATTCGGCCGAAGGTGATGCGGTTACCGCCGGTCATCGAGGCTGAAAGGGGCTCCGTCGTCCAAAAGGCGGCGGGGCAAATCTCGGAGCGACCCTCCGATTTCAGGAGAAACCTAGATGAAGCATGCTTTACGTATCCCCGCGCTGTTCCTCAGTGCACTGAGTCTGCCTGCCGTTTCCTTCGCCGCCGATCTGGTGGATGTCTCCAAGGTCGAAGCGCGGCGCACCGTCGCCGGCGAAGCTGGCCTGCATGCCGATCTCGGCGCCAGCCCCGACGAGTTGAAAGTGCTGCGCCAGAGTGCGGTCGGCAAAGGCCGTGTGGTCACCCGTTACCAGCAGTTCTACAACGGCGTGCGAATCCGTGGGGAAGCCATCACCGAAGTGAGCGGAGCACAGGACGGCGAGCGCACCAAGCGCTCCATCGATACCCCGGCTCCCGTGCGCCGCGGCCACTTCGTGACCAATATCGCCCCCGATCTGGTCGCCGATACCCGGCCGACCCTGAGCGCGGAGCAGGCGCTGAACCAGGCGAAGCTGCTCAAGGCGCAAGGGCGCAGGACGGAGAACGAACGCACCGAACTGGTCATCGACCTGGATGCGCAGAACAAGGCGCGCCTGGTGTACGTGGTGTCCTATTTCCTGCCGGACGTGCCCTCGCGCCCGCACTTCCTCATCGATGCCAACGACGGCAGCGTGCTCCAGCAATGGGAAGGCCTCGCCCATCGCACCGAGGCCAGCGGTCCCGGCGGCAACGAGAAGACTGGCCGCTACCTGTATGGCAGCGACTACGGGCCTCTGGTAGTCACCAACGATTGCCACATGAACAGCGGCGACGTGCTGACCGTGGACCTCAACCACAGTACCAGCAACGCCAAGCGCACGCCGTTCCAGTTCGCCTGCTCGTACAACGATTACAAGCAGATCAACGGCGCCTTCTCGCCGCTCAACGACGCCCATTACTTCGGCAACGTGGTGTTCCGGCTGTACAACGACTGGTTCGGCCTGCGCCCGCTCAGCCAGAAGCTGTACATGAAGGTGCATTACAGCCGGGGCTACGACAACGCGTTCTGGGATGGCGAGTCGATGACTTTCGGCGATGGCGCTCGGACCTTCTACCCGTTGGTCGCGCTGGACGTGGTGGCTCATGAGGTCAGCCACGGTTTCACCGAGCAGAACTCCAACCTCCAGTACTACGGACAGTCGGGCGGAATGAACGAGGCGTTCTCCGACATGGCGGGGGAGACCGCCGAGTACTACATGAAGGGGCACAACGACTGGAAGGTTGGCTTCGACATCACCAAGGGGACGGGGGCATTGCGCTACATGGATGACCCGACTAAGGACGGACGTTCCATCGGCCATGCCGCCGATTACCGCAGTGGCATGAACGTGCACTACTCCAGCGGGGTGTACAACAAAGCCTTCTATCTGCTGGCTAATACGGCGGGTTGGGATACCCGAAAGGCCTTCGAGGTTTTCCTCGATGCCAACCGCTTCTATTGGACCGAGACCAGCAGCTTCGACCGGGGGGCCTGCGGGGTGATCCAGTCGTCGCAGAACCGCGGCTACGGCACCAGCGCCGTGGTGCAGGCATTCCGGCAGGTGGGGGTGAACTGCCCGAGCGCCCTGTGAGGGGGAGCGAGCGGGCGGAGGCATCGGCCTTCGCCCGCTCGTTCGGACGGGGACTTACTTCTTGCCGAGCTTGAGCTGCCGGGTGCCGGTCCAGACCTGGCCGCTGACGCCGCCGGCGATCTCCTGGATCGTGCCGCCCGACTGGAGGAAGGCCGCCACCTGCGCTTCGATGGATTCGCGGGTTTCGACGGCGGGTTCCTGTTTCGGTTTGCTGTTCGAGCCTTTGATGCGCATGGCTGTTTCTCCTTGCCTGGGGGGATGGCGGAACCCCAAATAAAAAAACCGGCCCCGAGGCCGGTTCTTTTGTCGGAGGACGGTCAGATCACCTGAACGTCATCGGCTTGCATGCCTTTCTGGCCTTTCACGGCCACGAAGGAAACCTGTTGGCCTTCCTGCAAGCTCTTGAAGCCGGTGCTCTGGATGGAGCGGTAGTGAACGAACAGATCGGGACCGCTCTCAGGGGTGATGAAGCCGAAGCCTTTTTCATCGTTGAACCACTTGACGGTACCGGTTTGGCGATTGGACATGAGTGTCTCCTTGGACAAAGTGAACACGGTCTGGAAAAGCCCAGGCCGGACTGAGTGCAAAGAGAGTGAAACCGATGGACGTTGGATCGAAATCTAAGCAGCTCGGTGACGCATGCAACACAGTGGGGACCACCATACGCGCCTACCTGGCGATTACCTAATCTTTTCTTTTTTATTTTCCGGACGGTCATTCGTCCCGTGACCTTTCCGCCGGCCTTTCAGACGCCGTTGAAGTGAACTCTCCACAGCGCAACCACTCCGAATTCTCAGAACACCATCGTCCTCGCCAGGCACGAATCTCGGGCGTGTCTGCAGCGGCAGTGGACACACTCGGCCCGGCAACGAATGGCAAGAGGCGCGCGATGGCAGCGATCTGGCAGGTGGCGAAAGACGACAACCAGGCCTATCCGGCGCTGGACGGCGACATCGAGACCGACGTGCTGGTGATCGGCGCCGGCATCACCGGGCTGACCACGGCCCTGCAAGTGGCCGAAGCCGGCAAGCGTGTGGTGGTGCTCGAGGCACTGCGGGTCGGCGGCGGCACCACCGGGGCGTCCACCGGCAATCTGTATGCGCCGGTGACCAAGGGCCTGTCGACCTTGCGCAAGAAGTGGGGCGATAGCGTCATTGGCCAGGTCGCTGCCTCCCGTACCGAGGCGGTCGATTACATCGAAGAAACGGCCCGGCGCCTCGGCGTCGACTGTGCCTTCCACCGCCGTCCGCTCTACCGGGTCCTGACCGACGACGATTCAGCCCTGAACAACAGCCTCGACGAAGAACTCGATGCGCTGCTCTGCGCCGGTCTCACAGCCAGCCTGGTGAGCGAGACGCCTTTGCCGTTCCCCATCCATCGCGGCCTGAAGCTGGACAACCAGGCTCAGTTCGATCCGCTGCGCTACGTGCAGGGATTGGCCCGCGAGCTGAGCCGGCTGGGCGTTGGCCTGTACGAATACAGCAGCGTGCTGGACATCGATTTCGACCATTGCCGGGCCGAGACCGCCACCGGCAAGGTCAGCGCAGAGAGCATCGTCCTGGCGACCCATACGCCCAAGGGCATCAACCTGCTGCAGACCGGCATGGAGCCCTTGCGGGAATATGGCATCGCCGCCCGGCTCTCCGGCCAGGACTACCCCCAGGGCATTCTCTGGGTGCTCGATCCCTTCCATTCCATCCGCAGCTACCAGCATGCCGGCCAGGATTACCTGATCATGATCGGCGAGCAGCACAAGACCGGCGAAGGAGAGCCGGGCGTCGATTACTACGGGCGGATGGAAAGCTACCTGCGTTCGAAATTCCCGGTGGCCTCCGTCGACTATCGCTGGTCGGCCCAGCAGTACGGCTCGGCCGACGGCCTGCCATACATCGGCCGGCGCCATGGTAGCGAGCGGGTATTCCTGGCCACGGGCTTTGCCGGCGATGGCCTGACCTGGGGCACGGTGGCCGGGCGCCTGCTCGGCGACCTGATCCTTGGCCACGACAGCCGCTGGAGCGAGCTGTACGACGCGACCCGCTTCACTCCGGTCAAGTCAATGAAGGAGTGGGTCAAGGAAAACACCGCCGTAGCCAAGCACTTGGCCCAGGACTACCTGACGCCGACCGAGGTCAAGGCCCTGGACGATGTGCCGGTGGGAGAGGGACGGATCGTGGCCCTGGAGGGCGACAAGCTGGCGGTATACCGCAACGAGCTGGGGCAGGTCAGCGCCGTGTCGGCGGTTTGCCCGCACCTGAAATGCCTGGTGCACTGGAACCCCGGCGACCGGACCTGGGACTGCCCCTGCCACGGCAGCCGCTTCGAGATCGACGGCAGCGTCATCGAAGGGCCGGCCTATCATCCCCTGGCCCGGCGCCTGTCGTCGGAGTGAGCGCGCCGGGTGCCGGAATGGCACCCGGTGGCCAGGGCATCAGATCATCTTGCGGAAACGATGCAGCTTCTGTTGCCCGCTCATCACCCAGTGGGGCATGGCCGCGCCGGTCCCCGCCACCTGCAGGTGGGGATGGTGGCGGATGACCTGTTCCAGCACCGGCTCCTGCGGCGGCTCGACATCCACGAAGAACACGTGCTTGCCTTCCCGCAGCAGCTCCTGGAAGCGCCGGAAGTAGCCATTCGGTTCCTGGATACCGAAGAAGCCGCCTTCCCACGCTGAGAAGCCCAGCAACACCAGGGCGAGAAACACGAAGGGCACCCAGCCGGCGACCGTCTGCGTCCAGCCGCTGAAGTAGGCGACGAGCAGCACCGCGGCGGCGAGCACCAGGCCGACGTAAATCCCGCGCCGGCCCGAATTCACCACGTCGGTCTTCATGAAAGGGGAGACGCTGTGCAGACGATGCTGATCCATGTCGGCATCCTTCTCGCTCAGCACATGAATCTGCTCGGTGCTGATGCCGCTGGCTTCCAGTTCCTGCTCGACCTGTTCCAGCTCGTCCAGGTCATCGCTGATGTAGTAGTGCCGGTTCATGAGCACCTCCATCGAGGTCTAACGGAATCCCCCCGTTCCGATGGTTGCCGAAAGCGGCCGGAAAGGGCCGCGAAGGCGCATGTGGCGTGCGCTCTGGATAGTTGAGTGTAGCACTCTGACTTTGTCGCGAACGCTCGCAGGACGGGCGGTTCGCTGGCGGCCCGTGCGGTATGGCGATCGGGTGCCGGAAGATTGGCAGACGGGTGCGGCGACGCCCACGCCCCTTGTAGGAGCCAGCTCTGCTGGCGAAGCGTCGGTTCGGTTCAATTCGCGAGCAGGGCTAGTTATTGATCTCATTACAGGCGCTACGGATCTTCTGCACGGCGAAGCTGTGCTCGACCCCCGGCAGGTTCTCCAGCAGGCAGCGGTAGTAGGCCTTTTCGCGTTCGAACAGGAACGAGCCCTCGTTGTGCAGCTTGTTGCAGGCCTGTTCGATCAGGTAGACCGCCTGTCCTTCCTTGGCCTGGCGCTGGTAGGTGAGGATGCACTGGTGGTAGGCATCTTCGTCGGCGAAGGCGGGCGTACAGAACAGAGCGAGGAGCCAGAGATGTCGGATCATGGTGCGACTGTCGAAAGGAACTGCCGGGAAGTCTGCACCAGAGATCGAGGCGTTTTCCAGAGCAGGAGAGGCCGTGCCCGGCACTGCCGCACCGGGCGCGGGTTCGTTCACGGGTTCTGCGAATGGCTGCCCAGCAGCGTATGCCCGGATTTCCGGTCGCGCTTGGCCATGCGCTTCTCCTGGGCGGTCTTCTGCGGCTTCTTCTTCGTCTCCCGTTTGATGTCCATGCCTTTGCTCATAATGATCACCTTCGAGGTTGCGGTAGGGGTTCGAGTCATCGATAGGCACTCTTGGCCATTACCACCTCCCCAGGCTGCCTGAGCCTGCCGGCTGCGAAATCGAGAGCGCTGCTTCAAGCATAGTCGCCGCACCGGGCGCTGCAGGCTTTCGATCTATCGCTCCGGATATGGGCGGCAACGGCGGCCGGGCTTGCCCTGGCGCGGCGTGGCGATCACCTCGAAGGCGATGAACTGGGTGGCCTGGGCGGTCGAGAAGTTGTTGTCGGCGACCACGATCAGGGTGCGGTTGCCGTTGGCCAGACGATGGCCCCAAGACAGCCCTTCGGCATTGTCCAAGGTGAGACCGTACTGCGCCTTGAGTTCATCGAAATCCAGCAGGTAGCGCTTGCGCATCGGCACGTAGCGGGCATCGACCAGGCTCGGCAGGCGCAGCACGTCGGTGGCGCACTCGGTGCTCGCCAGGGCCAGGCGCAGGGTATTGCCGGGACCGGAGGCGAAGCCGCGCTCCAGGGCGATGAACTCGCGGTCGGACAGGGCCAGCAGTTCGGGCAGGCCGTTGTCCATGAAGCCGGGCGCTTCGGTGGGTGCCTTGGGAATCGGCGGTAATTCGTAGGCGTATTGGGCGCGGGCATCGGCAGTGAGCGGGTCGAGCGCGGTGACCCGTACCCGGCTGCCGGCCTCCAGGCTGGTCAGTTCGCCGTCCTGGATCAAGGCGTCCTCGTTGGCGGTGAACAGCAAGTGGCTGGCGTGGCCCGGCCGCCAGAACGGCCCGCGGGGTGCTACGGCCAATGCTTCGAAGACTTTGTTGCTGCGCGCACCCCAGGTGGCGTTGTCCACGTAGTCGAACATCGCCGGGGTACGGAATTCACGGACGAAGCGGCCGTCCGGGCGCATCTCGCGGATGAAAGGTTGATGGCGCAGGGCCGGGTCGGCGTTCCAGTTGCCTTCGCTGGACCAGTACAGGTTGCCGTTGGGCGCCACGCGGATGCCCTCCGGGTCGACGGTGCGGGCGTCGGCGGGGAAGGGCGTGCCGTCCGGTCGCTTCATGAATACCTGGCGGTACAGGGTCGCACCGTAGAAGCCATTGCCGTCGTACTCCAGGCTGAGCTGGTAGAAGCGCGGCGTGCCGCGTTCGCCGCCGCGGTCATCGGAGATTGCGTAGTAGGAGCCGTAGCGGCTGCCGTCCTCGACACGGTCGATGCCGGAAATGCCGCCGAATTCGATGCCGTCGAACAGCGTGCCGGTGGGAATGACGTGCTGGCCGATGTAGCGCAGGTGGATGTCGGCTGACTGGCTGTCGGCAAGGGTCGGGGTGGAGGCCAGGAGACTGGCGGCGAGCAGCGGAGCGGCAACCTGAATGTAGCGGGCCATGGGTATCTTCCTGAAGGCTTGCGAAGGTATGGCCGAACTACCGCCTACAGGGCTCGCCCGTTGGCGTCCGCCAGGGTGTCGAGGCGCAGGATAGGGTGGGCGCGTGACCGCCGGATGACAGGGCTTCGGCTTGTCAATGCGCGGCCGATCTGGCTAGTCTGGCCGCCTGCCCGGCGCGAGAGACCGGCATCGACTGAAAGGAGAACCGATGGGCGAGCGGTTGGATTTCAAGGAAAAGATCAGTTGGCAGCGGCCCTACCACACGCGTAACGAAACGGCCTTCAAGGTGCCGGATTGCGACGTGCAGCGCCTCGTCGATCAGCTCGAAAGCGACCGTGGCCGCATCCTCAACTCCGCCGCCATCCGGCGTCTGCAACAGAAGACCCAGGTCTTCCCGCTGGAGCGCAATGCGGCGGTGCGCAGCCGTTTGACCCACTCGCTGGAGGTCATGCAGGCGGGGCGCTTCATCGTCAAGACGCTGTTCAAGCAACTGGGCGACAGGGCGGCGGAATACGGCCTCGATGGCCTCGACGGAGCCCTGGAAAGCCTGGTGGAAATGTCCTGCCTGATGCACGACATGGGCAACCCGCCGTTCGGTCATTTTGGCGAATACGCCATCAACCAATGGTTTGAGAGCCGGCTGGATGCCCTGTTCGAACAGGCCGTGCCGGAACCGGGCGACGCGGCGTTGAAGCGGCGCATGCTCACTGACCTGAAGAACTTCGAGGGCAACGCCCAGGCCATCCGCCTGGTGGTTCGCCTGCTGCGCCTGAACCTGACCTACACCCAGACGGCCGGATTGCTGAAGTACGTGCGCCCGGCCTATGAGCCGAAGGAGGGCGCGGCGAATCCCTACCTGAACAAGAAGCCCGGCTTCTACCTCTCCGAGAAGGATTTCGTCGAGGGGCTCTGCAAGGCCCTGTCGATGCAGCCCGGCACCCGTCATCCGGCGGTCTACATCATGGAAGCCGCCGACGATATCTCCTACTGCCTGGCGGACATCGAGGATTCGGTGGAGAAGGGCATCCTCGATATCGAGCAACTGAGCGACCTGTTGATCGAGAAGTTCGCCTCGCTATGGAAAACGCCCGGGGACGCCATTCCCGAAGCGCGCAAGACGTTCGGCGAGGTTGTCGAGTACGCCCGCGACCGGGCCCGGCGCGAGCCGGTCAACAAGGTCAGCGAATACTTCATCTGGCTCCGTGTTGGCATGATCCATCCGCTGATCAAGCATGCGGCCGAGCAGTTCATCGGCAACATCGAAGCCGTGTACCACGGGCGTCTGGATCGTGCGCTGATGGAAGACGACAGCCTCTACAGCGCCATCGTAGGTACCTTCAAGGAGGTTGCCCGGGAGCGGGTGTTCTGCCACCGCGAGGTGGAAACCCTGGAGTTGCAGGGCTTCCGTATTCTCCAAGGGCTGCTGGATTTCTATGCGCCGCTCCTGGCGGTGGACAGCGAAGCATTCAAGAAACTGGCCGAAGGGGCAGCACGCAAGCCGCTGCATCTCCACCTGCTGGTCAAGCGCCTGGCCGACAAGGACATCAAGGCTTATCTCGAAGCCTTGCATGCCCTGGAGGTTCCCGCCGAGAACCGTCCGCAGTGGGAGTTCTACTACCGCTGCCGCCTGCTGCAGGACTTCGTCAGCAGCATGACGGACCAGTCGGCACTGGATGAATACCGCACCCTGTCGGCGCTGTGATCGGCTCAGCCGCCCACCGATAGATGCTCCAGCTCGGCCGGATCGCGGATGGCGTTGGACATCCGGTGATTCGGATCGAGCAGGGCGCTGCGGATTTTCATGTAATCCTCGTAGGGCAGCCCGCTGCGGTTGAGCATTTCCAGGGCGAACTGCTTGATCTCGGCATCGGTGTACGGGCGCTGTTCCGGCGACGGCTGGCTGGCGCAACCGGCAAGAACGAGGGCGGCGAACAAGAGGCTGGCGAAGCGCATCATGGCGGCACCTGTGGCGTATCGGGGAAGAGTGCTCACAGGCTATCCGCCGCGTGGCATCGGCAAAAATCATTCGATTCGATAATGACTATCGGCGCTGTGCCGTCTCTTCGGCCGCGCCGGCGTCGAGCAGCTCCGACAGGCGCACGAAGCGGTATCCCCGCTCGTGGAGCGCCGCGATGACCCCGGGCACGGCCCGCATCGATGCGGTGCGCTGCGGCGACATCACGTGGAGCAGGACGATCGAGCCCGGTCGGACCTTGGCTGTCACGTCGGTGATGATGCTTTCGGTCGTTGGCGGGCCGTCCCGGCCGATGTCCGGCTCGATGTCCCAGGTAATGCTGAGGATGCCGTGCTCGGCGAGATAGCGCGGCAGCGTCCAGAATTTTTTCCCGTAGGGTGGGCGGAAGTGCAGTGGCCCGCGGTAACCGGCTTCGCGCAACAGCCGCTCGGTACGCTCCAGTTCGTCGGCCACTGTCTCCCGGCTCATGAACAGCATCCGCCGGTGGCTGTAGGAATGGTTGCCCAGCTCGTGTCCAGCCTCGACGATGGCGCGTGCCTGCGTCGGATTGCGCGACACCGCCTCGCCCACCAGGAAGAAGGTCGCCGGCACCCGCTCGTGGGCGAGGATGCCGAGCAGCTCTTCGGTGAAGCCGGGCTCCGGGCCGTCGTCGAAGGTCAGCGCGACCCACTTGCGCTCGGTTTCCACCCGGCTCACCAGTTCACCGGCGAGCTGGAAATGGCGTGCATTGACCAGCCACCAGGCGCCGAAGAACAGAGCACCGAGCACGAGCGGCGGAATCGTCAGGAGCAGTGCGCGGCGCCAGGTCATTTCTATCATTTTTTCTAAGACGCATGGCGCCCCCGTGGGTTCTGGCTCAACGAAGGGTCGGACGGAAGGCACGAACGCGGGCGCGGCCAAGGCCTCGAATGCAGAGCAGCCACCAGAACCGGAGGTCGATATGAATCCCGCAGCGAACCTGCCCGACGACGAACAATCCGCAGGCTTCGACGACGGCCCCTCGCGACCGGCGGCCGACCTCGGCGACAACATCGCCGAGCTGCCGACCGCAGTGTCCGCACAGACCAGCGACGACCCCGCGGAAGCCCCGATCCCCGACCCGGACATCCAGGACCCAAGCATCCCCAAGGCTCCACCGGTGGACGAATCGGAAGCCGACATGCCCGATGACGGCGACAAGACCGGATGAGCGGGTTCTGATAAGCCCCGGCGCCAGCCGGGGCCGCGCAGTCCCGGGACCGATGTTCTTCGTGGGAGCGAGCGTTGTTCGCGAATGGGGCTTCGCCAGCAGAGCTGGCTCCTACAAGAGCAGAGCGGTGGCGCATACGGTTTTTTGTAGGGGCGAATTTATTCGCCCACGAAGCCCCGCCGGGCGAATGAATTCGCCCCTACGACACGGGTTAAAGACCCGGACGCGCCGATACCGCCACCAGGCTCAGCAGATACTCGTCGAAGGTGGCGAATTGTGCCTCCAGCTCGACGCCTCGGCACCAGTCGTCCGACAGGTCGCACAGCAGGCGCAGGCGCGCCGTGCCGTCGGACTGCCAGTCGAGCAGCTCGGCATCCTCGAAGTAAAAGCGCTTGCCCACCAGCGGATAGAGCGCCTTGAACAGGCTTTCCTTGAGCGAAAAGGTGAGGGTGACCTGCAGGGCCGTCTGCCCTGGACGCAGCCGCTGCAGCTCGGCCGGTGTGAGGATTTCTCCGGCGAGGCGCTCGGCACGGGTTTCGGTGAGCAGTTGTTCGACATCCAGACCGAGCCCGCGCCAGTCGGATTTCTGGGCCACCACTGCGGCGGCCCAACCCTTGCCATGGGTGATCGAGCCGCTGAAGCCGGTCGGCCATTGCGGCGCCCGATCCTCTCCCAGCGCCGGCACCACGGCCGGCCCGCCTAGACCGCGCATCGCCTCGCGCGCGCAGAGCCGCCCGGCGAGGAATTCCGCCTGCCGCTTGGCCACGGAGCGCTGGATACTGGCTGGCGCCTCGATGCCGCAGCGGAGAAAATCCTCCGCCATCAGCATGTCGGGTTGGAAAAGACAGGCCACCAGACGGGCGCCAGGCAAGGCCTGGGGCAGCGGCCACTGGGAGTCGAACGGCGAACAACAGGCGGGATGGAAAGCGGACATGCGCGCATTCTGCCGTGCAGCGCTTCCGCCAGCCAGCCCCGAGCGGCGTTTACATTTCTTTGCAAAGCGGCAACAAAGGGAAACGGTGGTCCGTCCCGGGTTTTGCCAGACTAGCGCCGCGTTTCCTTTGGGAGCGCAGGTGAGGTTGCTATCGGAATCCTGTGGGTTCCGGTTTTCTCTGCTTGAGTACGGGAGTCCCGAATGGGGCTCCCGTTTTTTATTGGGCGTTCGTTGGGATGGCAGCTCTTGGTCAGTCGCTGTTGCCAGGCCTGGAGTGGGTCGTGCTTGGCAGTCTTGCCTTGATGAGCCGAATAAACAACGTATTCGGCTCATTCCGTGAGCCGATCAGGCGGGCTGTTCGGCTCAACAGGGAGCTGAGAGCTGTGCCCAATCGGTTCTATGACCTCCTCACGACAAAGCTCCGCCGATCATCTCGGCGGGGCTTTGTCGTTCCGGGGAACGCCATCGGTTACTGAGCGAAGACGTCCTTGAAGAAGGCTTTCATGTCGGCCCAGGAGCGTTCGTCGGCTTCCTTCTGGTAGGCGATGTCCAGGCCGTGGCCTTTGTGGGCGTCGGCATCGGGGTTGGTGAAGCCGTGCTTGGCGCCGGGGAGGCTGACGAAGCGGTAGTCGGCGCCGGCGGCGTCGAGTTCGGCCTTGAAGGCGGCGATCTGCTTGGGCGGGATAAAGCTGTCGGCCTCGCCGTGTTCGACGAGAATCTTGGCCTTCACGGCGCCGGGTTTGGCCGGGGTGTCGGTGGCGAGATTGCCGTGGAAGCTGACCACGCCGGCCAGCGGGACGCCCTGGCGGGCCATGTCGAGGACGACCTTGCCGCCGAAGCAATAGCCGATGGCGCCGAGGCGGGCGGGGTCGGTCTGCGGCTGGGCTTTGAGCAGGTCGAGGCCGGCGAGGAAGCGGGCCTGGGCGGCTTCGCTGCTGGCCAGGGCGGCCTGCATGAACTTCATGGCGTCGTCGGGATGCTGGGTGTTCTTGCCGTCGCCGTACATGTCGATGGCCAGGGCGCTGTAGCCGAGGGCGGCGAGGTCACGGGCGCGGCGCTTGGCGTAGTCGTTCAGGCCCCACCATTCGTGGACCACCACCACGCCGGGGCGCGGGCCTTCGATGGCGTCGTCGTAGGCGTGGTAGCCGACCAGCTTGGTGCCGTCGGCGGCCTGGTAGGGGATTTCCTGGGTCTTGATCTCCGCCTGGGCGACGGCGGCGAACAACATGAGGAGGCCGAACAGTGAACGGCGCATGGCAACTCTCCTTGTGAGCGAACGGAAAGCAGCAAGCATAGTGGGTGTGGGGTGGTCGGGGCGAGGGATGAGTTCGTCCCTACGGTGTGCACTGATTTATGTAGGAGCGAACTCTGCTCGCGAAGCGGCGGTTCGCCGGAGGCATGGATCGCCAGCAGAGCTGGCTCCTCCGGTTTTCGTGTAGGGGCGAATTCATTCGCCCGGCGGGGGGCTGGTTCAGGCGGGCTGGGTGAAGCGGTGGTCGCTGGCGATCAGGTGGCTGAGTTCGTCGAACAGGGCGTCGGCGTCTTCGTCGCGGCAGTCTTCGCCGTAGCGTTTGCGCAGGCCGTAGTGGCTGAGGGTGAGGTGGACGTCGGCGTCGACGCCGTGCTGGGCCAGGCAGCCGCGGACGCAGTGCAGGGGGCAGCCGTCGAGGGCAAGGATGGGGCGGCCGGAGCGGGCCTTGTTGACCAGCGAGGGGACACCGCCGCCGACCCCGGCGATGCAGGACATCTCCGCCAGCCCGGCGCGGTCCAGGCGCAGGGCCAGGGTGTTGGCGAGCTGGGCGACGTTGGAGCAGCCGGAGCAGGAGTAGACGAGGGGCAGGGCGCTGTCGGGCATCGGGATTCTCCGGGGCGGACCGTGGACCGATTGTCCGGATGCGCGGCGAAGGCGGCCTTGATAACGGTCAAGTCACGGCCGCCGCATCGCCCCTCACTGCAGATGATTCTCCACCACCCACACCGCCGCTTCGGTCCGCGAGCGCATGCCGAGCTTGTTGAGCAGGCGTTTGACGTGGACCTTGACCGTGCCTTCGGTGATGTCGAGCTTGCGCGCGATCATCTTGTTGGTCTGGCCCTTGGCGATCTGCCGCAGCACGTCCTTTTCGCGTTTGGTGAGGCTGGCGGCGCTCACCGACTGGCCCTGCTTGGGCCGTTCGCGCAGTGCTTCGGCGAGGACCTTGGTCAGCTCCGGGCTGAGGGCCAGCTTGCCCTGGGCGGCGGCGCGGATCTGGTCGATGACGTCGTCCGGCTCCATGTCCTTGAGCAGGTAGCCGTCGGCGCCGTTGCGCAGGGCTTCGAGCACGTTGCCGTGTTCGTCGGAGACGGTGAACAGGATGATCCGCGCATCGACGCCGGCTTCGCGCAGGCGCTTGATGGTTTCCAGGCCGTCCATGCCGGGCATGTTGAGGTCGAGGAGGATCAGGTCGACATCCAGGGTGCTGGCCAGCTCCACGGCCTCCTGGCCGCTGCCGGCCTCGCCGACCGGCAGCAGGTCGTCTTCCATGGCCAGCAGGTCGCGCAGGCCACGGCGCATCATGGGATGGTCGTCGACCAGGAGGATGCGGGTTTTTTCGTCGTCGCTCATAGGTTCAGGCTCAGGGTGCTTACGGGCTGCGCAGCGCGAGGGGCTCGGCCGGGGCCGTGTCGGGCTCCGGAGTTACGTTGATGCGCCGGTAGTCCGGCAGGAAGGTGAGGTGGACCCGGGTGCCGCCTTCGGGGCGGCGGCCCACCTCGACCCGGCCATGCAGGCTGCCGGCGCGTTCGTGGAGGATGCTCAGGCCATAGTGGCCGCCGGGGCTTTCCAGGGTGGGAATGCCGATGCCGTCGTCGTCCACACGGATGTGCACGATGCCCTGGCGGTCCTGGTAGAGGGCCAGTCGGCAATGTTTCGCCTGGGCATGCTTGATCACGTTGCTCAGGGCTTCGCGGAGAATCTGCAAACAGTGGATTTCCTCGTTGGGGCTCAGCGGGCAGTGGCCGAGGGCGTAGTCCAGGTCGATCTCCACGCCGGAATGGCTGCCGAATTCCTTGATGGTGGCCTGCACCGCCGGGGCGAGGCCGGGCGCGTCCATCTTGATGCGGAAGGTGGTGAGCAGTTCGCGCAGTTGCCGGTAGGCGGCATTCAGGCCGCCCTGGATTTCGCCCAGGGTGGTTTCCAGGGCTTCGCTGGGGTGCTGGTTGGCGATCTGCTTCTTCAGCCGGGTCAGTTGCAGCTTCTGGTAGGAGAGGGCCTGGGCCAGGGAGTCGTGCAGCTCACGGGCGATCACCGCGCGCTCTTCCATCAGCGCCAGGCGCGCCTGCTGCTGGCCGAGACGGCTCAGGCCGAGGGAGGCGGCGAACAGGTCGGCGAGGGTCGCCAGCAACTGCTGCTGCCAGTCTTCCAGGCGTTCGCCGACGGTCTGCTCGACGCGCAGGCTGCCCAGCTCGGTGTTGTTGGCGCGCAGCGGGAAGCTGAGGGTCTGCGCCCCGCCCGGCGTCACGCCGGTCTGCTTCACCGGGCACTGGTCGCAGTCCGGCAGGCTGCAGTATTCCGGCGGTTGCAGGTTCACCGAGGAAATCGCCGTGTGGCTGCCGAACGCCGGGTCGCTGTTCAGGCACAGGGAGACCGGGCCGGACTTGAGGGTGTTCTGCACGCCGGCGAGCAGGCTGCCGATCAGCGCGGTGGGTTCGTCGGGACAGGTGTAGAGGGCGCGGGCACTGTTGAACAGCAGTTGCAGCGACTGGTTGCTGCGCTGCAGGGCGGCGGTCTTCTCGTCCACCTTGCGTTCCAGGTGCTCGTAGAGATTGGCCAGCTCGTCGCTCATCTGGTTGAGGGTGGCGGCAAGCAGGCCGAGTTCGTTGTCGCCCTGGTAATTGGCCTTGACGCGGAAGTGGCCGCGGCCGATCTGGCGGGCGAGGGAGACCAGTTCCTTCAGCGGCGTGACCAGGTTGTTGTGGATGCCGTAGACCACCACGAAGGCGATCAGCACGGTGACGAACAGGGTGCCCACCTGCAGGGCGCGGATGACTTCCAGCTTGCCTTCCGATTGCACCTGCAAGGTGCCGACGAACTGGTTCAGCTCCTGTACGAAGGGGGTCACTTCGCGGCGAAAGCCGGCGCTGTCGACTGGCTGGCTGGTGAGCAGCGGGCGCATCTGCAACGCCCAATGGCGCAGGGTGCGCTGGTGCAGTTCGGTGAGGGGCTGGTTGCGGTGCCGGCGCAGGGCCTGCAACAGCACGGGCGCCTGCAGGGTGTGCTCGAACTCGTCGACGGCCTCGCTCAGCTCCAGCGGATTGCCCAGGTCGGCCAGCAGCGCCAGGCGGTAGGACTGCATGCGCAGGCTGCCGGCCTTGTTGATGGCGGCGGCATCGCCCTCGATGGCGTCGGCCATGTACAGCCCGCCGAGCATGCTCGCCAGGGTCACGCCGATGATGATGACGAAGGCCAGGGTGGTGTGCAGGACGATGGAGTGACGGCTGGCGGGCAGGGCGTCTTCGCTGCTGTTCATGGTGGATCTCCGCGCTGTCGCCGATGACCACAGCCTCGTGCCGAACCGACGGCTTTGCAAGAGCCGGACGGATACCCCCAAAGCGCTTCGCCAGCGTGGCATGTTCTGCCGCTGCGCTGGGATGCCTTCGCAAGCCTCTGAAATTAAAGGCTTTTTCTCTTTCAAAGCGGGGTATCTCCAAGGGGGTATGGGGGATAAGTCTCTGATTTTCACGCGGAATCTTCTTTGACCCGAGTCAATTCCGCAGCGCCCCCCGACCCATAGGGTGCCGGTCAAAGGCCGTCACCGTTGCGTTCCACCCGGTGCCGGCTCCCGTACCGAGGAGGATCGCGATGAGCACAATCACCAAGTGGGAAGTGGAGGTACCGGCTTTCTGGGCCTCCACCGGCAAGTCGGTCGCCAACCGCAACCTGTGGATTTCCATCCCCAGCCTGCTCATGGCCTTCGCCATCTGGGCGATGTGGGGAATCATCACCGTGCAGATGCTCAACCTGGGCTTTCCCTTCGCCCCGGACGAGCTGTTCACCCTCACTGCCATCGCCGGCCTCACCGGCGCTACCCTGCGCATCCCGGCCTCGTTCATGATCCGCATCGCCGGCGGGCGCAACACCATCTTCCTCACCACCGCGCTGCTGATGATCCCGGCGGCCGGTGCCGGCCTGGCGCTGCAGAGCAAGGAAACCCCGCTCTGGGTGTTCCAGTTGCTGGCTTTCCTCTCCGGCATCGGCGGCGGCAACTTCGCCTGCTCGATGAGCAACATCAGCGGTTTCTTCCCGAAGAACCAGCAGGGCCTGGCCCTGGGCCTGAATGCCGGGCTGGGTAACTTCGGCGTTACCTCCATGCAGATTCTCATCCCGCTGGTGATGACCGTCGGCCTGTTCGGCGCCGCGGCCGGCGAGCCCATGGCCCTGCTGAAGGACAGCGGCACCCTGATCGGCCGCATCCCGGCCGGTGCCCAGACCTACATCCAGAACGCCGGCTGGATCTGGCTGGTGTTCCTGATCCCGCTGGCCTTCGCCGGCTGGTTCGGATTGAACAACCTGCAACCGATCACCCCCAACCCCGGGCATCCGCTGGGCGCCTTCGGCAAGATCGTCGGCCTCTATGGCGTCGGCTTCCTCACCGCCGGTGTCGGCCTGTACCTGTACATGCCGGCGCCGTTCGGCCTAGGCGTGCTGAACATGTGGGCCGCGCTGGCGCTGATCATCCTCGCCACCCTCGGCCTGCTGCGCCTGCTGCCGGGCAGCATCCAACCGAACATCAAGCGCCAGTTCGCGATCTTCTCGGACAAGCACACCTGGGCGCTGAGCGTGCTGTACATCCTCACCTTCGGCTCCTTCATCGGCTTCTCCATGGCGCTGCCGCTGTCGATCACCGTGATCTTCGGCTTCGTCAACGAAGTGGGCGCCGACGGCACCGTCACCCGCGTGCTCAACCCCAACGCGCCGAGCGCACTGACCTACGCCTGGATCGGCCCGTTCATCGGTGCGCTGATCCGCCCGGTGGGCGGCTGGATCGCCGACAAGGTGGGCGGCTCCATCGTCACCCAGGCCATCTCGGTGGTGATGGTGATCGCCTCCGTCGCCCTCGGCTACGTGCTCCAGCAGGCCTACGGCTCGGCCCAGCCGGAACAGTACTTCTTCCCGTTCCTTGGCCTGTTCCTGGTGCTGTTCGCCGCCTCCGGGATCGGCAACGGTTCCACCTTCCGCACCATCGGCGTGATCTACGACCGCGAGAAGGCCGGCCCGGTACTCGGCTGGACCTCGGCGGTGGCGGCCTACGGCAGCTTCGTCGCACCGGTGGTGATCGGCGGCCAGATCAAGGCCGGCACCCCGGAAGTGGCGATGTACGGCTTCGCGGTGTTCTACGCGCTGTGCCTGGTCCTCAACTGGTGGTTCTACCTGCGCCGCAACGCCTACGTGCGCAACCCCTGATCCCGCCGACCGGAGAGACGCCATGAAAATCATGCTCGCCTACGACAACTCGCGTAACGCCCGGCTGGCGCTGGAGAACACGCTGGATCTGTTCGGCCCGCTCAAGCCGCTGGTGATCCTGGTCGGTGTGGTGGAAGAGCCGCGCGATGCCAGCGACGCCAACCAGGAGAACTACGAGCGCGCTCGCGCCGAGTTCCAGCAGTTCCTCCGCGAGGCCGCCGTCCGCGTCGGCCATCGCGGCTACGACGCCGAGGTGGTCCTGGCCGAAGGCGACGCCCGGAAGATGCTGCTCAAGGCCGCCGAGACCAAGAAGCCCGACATGCTGGTGATCGCCCGCCACAGCCACGAGCCGGACGGCGGGCTGCTGACGCGCTCGCTGAACCTGTTCGTCGATGAGCTGGATTACATGACCTTCGGCAGCGTCAGTGCCTTCCTCGCCCGGCGCGCGCCCTGTCCCGTGCTGATCCAGGCCTGCCCGTGATCCGTCCTGCGTTCGAGGAGTAGTCGAACATGAAAGTTTCCGACCTGTTCCAGTACCGGCGGCCTGAAATCAAGGCCCTGCACCTGACCTGGATCGCCTTCTACATCTGCTTCTTCGTCTGGTTCAACATGGCCCCGCTGGCCACCAGCATGCTGAAGACGGTGAACTGGCTGAAGCCCGAAGACCTGCGCCTGTTCGCCATCGCCAACGTGGCGATGACCATCCCGGCGCGCATCCTGGTGGGCATGGCCCTGGACAAATGGGGCCCGCGCCGGGTGTTCTCGGTGCTGATGGTGGTCATGGCGCTGCCGGCCTTCGCCTTCGCCTTCGGTGACAGCCGCACCCAGTTGCTGGTGGCGCGCCTGCTGCTCAGCTCCATCGGCGCCAGCTTCGTGGTCGGCATCCACATGACCGCGCTCTGGTTCAAGCCGAAGGACATCGGCTTCGCCGAGGGCTTCTATGCCGGTTGGGGCAACTTCGGTTCCGCCGCCGCCGCCATGAGCCTGCCGGCCATCGCCCTGCACATCTTCGGCGGCCCGGAAGGCTGGCGCTACGCGATTGCCACCACCGCCGCGATCATGGCCATCTACGGCGTCTACTACTGGTTCGCGATCACCGACGGCCCGGCCGGCTCGGTGCACCGCAAGCCGCGCAAGGCCAGCGCCATGGAAGTCAGCACCTGGGGCGACATGGTCAAGCTGATCCTGTTCACCATCCCCATGATCGGCATCCTCGCCGTGCTGGTCTGGCGCATCCAGGGGCTCGGCTACCTGTCCGCCGAAGGCGCGCTGGCCTGCTACGCGGTGATCGCCCTGGTGGTGGTCTACCAGATCGTGCAGATCCTGCGGGTCAACCTGCCGATCCTGAAGAAGGGCGTGCCGGAGGACGACAAGTACCCCTTCAACAGCGTCGCCGCGCTGAACACCACCTACTTCGCCAACTTCGGCGCGGAGCTGGCGGTGGTTTCCATGCTGCCGATGTTCTTCGAGCAGACCTGGAGCCTGTCGCCCACGGCCGCCGGCTTCATCGCCGCGTCCTTCGCCTTCGTCAACCTGATCGCGCGGCCCATGGGCGGGCTGGTCTCCGACCGCTTCGGCAACCGCCGCTTCGTGATGCTCGCCTACATGCTCGGCATCGGCTGCGGCTTCGCCCTGATGGGCCTGATGAACCAGAGCTGGCCGCTGATCGTGGCGGTGGCCATTACCGTGGCCTGCTCGATGTTCGTGCAGGGCGCGGAGGGTGCCACCTTCGGCATCGTGCCGTCGATCAAGCGCCGCATCACCGGGCAGATCGCCGGCATGGCGGGGGCCTACGGCAACGTCGGCGCGGTCTTCTACCTGACCCTGTACACCTTCGTCACGCCCTCGCAGTTCTTTTTCATCATCGCCACCGGCGCCTTCATCAGCTTCGCCGTGTGCTTCTTCTGGCTGAAGGAGCCCGAGGGAGCGTTTTCCGAAGACTACTTCGTGTCCTCCGTGGACCGCGAACTCGAGATGAGGGCTGAACGCGTTCACTGACACAAGCACCGGACCCGACCACCGAACCTGATGAGAACCGGGCGCCGCCAGACCGGCGCCGAGAGGAGAAGAAAATGAGCCACTTGCTCGATCAACTGCGCTTCTTCAAGAGGAAGCAGGGCGAGTTCGCCGACGGCCACGGCGAGACCCGCATCGAATCCCGCGACTGGGAGAACGTCTACCGTTCGCGCTGGCAGTACGACAAGATCGTGCGCTCCACCCACGGGGTGAACTGCACCGGGTCGTGCTCCTGGAAGATCTACGTAAAGAACGGCCTGATCACCTGGGAAACCCAGCAGACCGACTACCCGCGTACCCGCAACGACCTGCCCAACCACGAACCGCGCGGCTGCCCGCGTGGTGCCAGCTATAGCTGGTACATCTACAGCGCCAACCGTCTGAAGTATCCGAAGGTGCGCAAGCCGCTGCTCAAGCTGTGGCGCGAGGCGCGCCGCACCCTGGCGCCGGTGGAAGCCTGGGCCAGGATCGTCGAGGACAAGGCCAAGGCCGAGTCCTACAAGAGCAAGCGCGGCATGGGCGGTTTCATCCGCTCCAGTTGGGACGAGGTCAACGAGATCATCGCCGCCGCCAACGTCTACACCGTCAAGCAGTACGGCCCGGACCGCGTGGTCGGCTTCTCGCCGATCCCGGCGATGTCCATGGTCAGCTACGCGGCGGGTAGCCGCTACCTGTCGCTGATCGGCGGCGTGTGCCTGTCCTTCTACGACTGGTACTGCGATCTGCCGCCGGCCTCGCCGCAAGTCTGGGGCGAGCAGACCGACGTGCCGGAATCGGCCGACTGGTACAACTCCAACTACATCATCGCCTGGGGCTCCAACGTGCCGCAGACGCGGACCCCGGACGCCCACTTCTTCACCGAGGTGCGCTACAAGGGCACCAAGACCGTGGCCATCACCCCGGACTACTCCGAAGTGGCCAAGCTCACCGACCTCTGGCTCAACCCGAAGCAGGGCACCGACGCGGCGCTGGCCCAGGCCTTCGCCCACGTCATCTTCAAGGAATTCCACCTGGAGAAGCCGAGCGCCTACTTCACCGATTACGCCAAGCGCTACACCGACCTGCCGGTGCTGGTGCGCCTGGTCGAGAAGGACGGTGCCTTCGTCGCAGACCGCTTCCTGCGCGCCTCGGATCTGGCCGACAACCTCGGCCAGGCCAACAACCCCGAGTGGAAGACCATCGCGGTGGATGCTAGCGGTGAGCTGGTGTCGCCGCTGGGTTCCATCGGCTACCGCTGGGGCGAGAAGGGCAAGTGGAATATCGAGGCGAAGGAGGGCGGTGAAGGCCGCGAGGTCGATCTCAAGCTGAGCCAGATCGATGGCGGCGAAGTGGCCGAGGTGGCCTTCCCGTACTTCGGCGGTATCCACCACGAGCACTTCCAGCACGCCGAAGGCGAGGCCATCCAGCTGCGCCGCGTGCCGGTCCGTACCATCACCCTGGCCGACGGCAGCAGCGCCAAGGTCGCCACCGTGTTCGACCTGATGGCCGGCAACCTGGCCATCGACCGTGGTCTGGGCGGTTCCAACGTCGCCAAGAGCTACGATGACGCCAGCGTGCCCGGCACCCCGGCCTGGCAGGAGAAGATCACCGGCGTGGCGCGCGAGAAGGCGATCCAGATCGCCCGCGAATTCGCCGACAACGCCGACAAGACCCATGGCCGCTCCATGATCATCGTCGGCGCGGCGATGAACCACTGGTACCACATGGACATGAACTACCGCGGGCTGATCAACATGCTCATGCTCTGCGGTTGCGTCGGCCAGACCGGCGGCGGCTGGGCCCACTACGTCGGCCAGGAGAAACTGCGCCCGCAGTGCGGCTGGCTGCCGCTGGCCTTCGGCCTGGACTGGAGCCGTCCGTCGCGGCAGATGAACGGCACCAGCTTCTTCTACAACCACAGCTCGCAGTGGCGCCACGAGAAGATGAGCATCCATGAAGTGCTCTCGCCGCTGGCCGACAAGTCGCAGTTCCCCGAGCACATGCTCGACTACAACATCCGCGCCGAGCGCGCCGGCTGGTTGCCGAGCGCACCGCAGCTGAACCGCAACCCGCTGCAGATCACCCGCGACGCCGCCGCTGCCGGGATGTCGCCGGTGGACTACGTGGTGAAGTCGCTGAAGGACGGTTCGCTGCGCTTTGCCTGCGAGCAGCCGGACAACCCGGATAACTTCCCGCGCAACATGTTCGTCTGGCGTTCCAACCTGCTCGGTTCCTCGGGCAAGGGCCACGAGTACATGCTCAAGTACCTGCTGGGCACCAAGAACGGCGTGATGAACGAAGACCTCGGCAAGCGCGGCGGCTTCAAGCCGAACGAAGCCGAGTGGGTGGACGAGGGTGCCATCGGCAAGCTCGATCTGGTCACCACCCTGGACTTCCGCATGTCCTCCACCTGCGTGTACTCCGACATCGTCCTGCCGACCGCCACCTGGTACGAGAAGGACGACATGAACACCTCGGACATGCACCCCTTCATCCACCCGCTGTCGGCCGCCATCGACCCGGCCTGGGAAGCGCGTTCCGACTGGGAAATCTACAAGGGCATCGCCAAGGCCTTCTCGGCCATGGCGCGCGGCCACCTGGGCGTGGAGCAGGATCTGGTCACCGTACCCTTGCTGCACGACAGCCCCGGCGAACTGGCGCAGCCGTTCGGCGGCAGCGACTGGAAGAGCGCGGGCGTCGATCCCCAGCCGGGCAAGAACTGCCCGAACATCACGGTGGTCGAGCGCGACTACCCGAACACCTACAAGAAGTTCACCTCCTTGGGCCCGCTGCTCGACAAGCTCGGCAACGGCGGCAAGGGCATCAACTGGAACACCCAGCACGAGGTCGAGTTCCTCGGTGAGCTGAACTACAAGGTGCGCGAGGAGGGCGTTAGCGAGGGCCGGCCGAAGATCGAATCGGCCATCGATGCGGCGGAGGTCATCCTTAGCCTGGCACCGGAGACCAATGGTCACGTCGCCGTGAAGGCCTGGGCCGCGCTGTCCGAGTTCACCGGCCGCGACCACAGCCACCTGGCGCTGCCGAAGGAGCACGAGGCGATCCGCTTCCGCGACATCCAGGCGCAGCCGCGCAAGATCATCTCCAGCCCGACCTGGTCGGGTCTCGAAGACGAGCATGTGTCCTACAACGCCGGCTACACCAACGTCCACGAATACATCCCGTGGCGCACCCTCACCGGCCGCCAGCAGTTCTTCCAGGACCACCCCTGGATGCAGGCGTTCGGCGAGCAGATGATGAGCTACCGGCCGCCGATCAACACCCGCACCATCGACTACGTGAAGGGTAAGAAGTCCAACGGCAACCCGGAGATCGTCCTCAACTGGATCACCCCGCACCAGAAGTGGGGCATCCACAGCACCTACACCGACAACCTGATCATGCTCACCCTCAGCCGCGGCGGGCCCATCGTCTGGATGAGCGAGATCGACGCCAAGCGCGCCGGCATCGAGGACAACGACTGGATCGAGTGCTTCAACGCCAACGGCGCCCTGACCGCCCGCGCGGTGGTCAGCCAGCGGGTCAAGGAAGGCATGGTGATGATGTACCACGCCCAGGAACGCATCGTGAACGTGCCCGGCAGCGAGACCACCAAGACCCGCGGCGGCCACCACAACTCGGTGACCCGCGTGGTGCTCAAGCCCACCCATATGATCGGCGGCTACGCCCAGCAGGCCTACGGCTTCAACTACTACGGCACGGTCGGCTGCAACCGCGACGAGTTCGTCGTGGTGCGCAAGATGGCCAAGGTCGACTGGCTCGACGGCCCCAATGGCAACGACTTGCCGCAACCGCTGCCGACTGAGATCGAGTGAGGAGAGCAGAGATGAAAATTCGTTCCCAAGTGGGCATGGTCCTGAACCTGGACAAGTGCATCGGCTGCCATACCTGCTCGATCACCTGCAAGAACGTCTGGACCAGCCGCGAAGGCATGGAATACGCCTGGTTCAACAACGTCGAGACCAAGCCCGGCATCGGCTACCCCAAGGAGTGGGAGAACCAGGAGAAGTGGAAGGGCGGCTGGGTGCGCAACGCCGACGGCTCGATCAACCCGAAGATCGGCGGCAAGTACCGCGTGCTGGCGAATATCTTCGCCAACCCGGACATGCCCTCGATCGACGACTACTACGAGCCGTTCGACTTCGACTACCAGCACCTGCACACCGCGCCGCTGGGTAACCACCAGCCGGTGGCCCGGCCGCGCTCGCTGATTTCCGGCCAGCGCATGGAGAAGATCGAGTGGGGCCCGAACTGGGAGGAGATCCTCGGCACCGAATTCGCCAAGCGGCGCAAGGACAAGAACTTCGACAAGGTCCAGGCGGACATCTACGGCGAGTACGAAAACACCTTCATGATGTACCTGCCGCGCCTGTGCGAGCACTGCCTCAACCCGGCGTGCGCGGCGTCCTGCCCGAGCGGTGCGATCTACAAGCGCGAAGAGGACGGCATCGTCCTCATCGACCAGGAGAAGTGCCGCGGCTGGCGGATGTGCATCAGCGGCTGCCCGTACAAGAAGATCTACTTCAACTGGAAGAGCGGTAAGTCCGAGAAGTGCATCTTCTGCTTCCCGCGCATCGAGGCCGGCATGCCGACCGTCTGTGCCGAGACCTGCGTGGGCCGCATCCGCTACCTCGGCGTGCTGCTGTATGACGCCGATCGCATCCATGAAGTGGCGAGCACCGCCAGCGAGCAGGACCTCTACGAGAAGCAACTGGAGATCTTCCTCGACCCGCACGATCCGAAGGTCATCGCCCAGGCCCTGGCCGACGGCGTGCCGCAGTCGGTGATCGACGCCGCGCAGAAGTCGCCGGTGTACAAGATGGCGGTGGACTGGAAGCTGGCCCTGCCGCTGCACCCGGAATACCGCACCCTGCCGATGGTCTGGTACGTGCCGCCGCTGTCGCCAATCCAGAACGCTGCAGCGTCCGGCCAGGTGGCCATGAATGGCGTGCTGCCGGACGTGGATAGCCTGCGTATCCCGCTGCGCTACCTGGCCAACCTGCTCACCGCCGGCGACGAGAAGCCGGTCAAGCGTGCCCTCAAGCGCATGCTGGCGATGCGTGCCTACAAGCGCGCCGAGCAGGTGGAAGGACGCCAGGACCTCGCGGTGCTGGACGAGGTCGGCCTGAGTGTCGCCGAGGTGGAGGACATGTACCGCTACCTTGCCATCGCCAACTACGAAGACCGCTACGTGATTCCGTCGGCGCACCGCGAAGAGGCCATGAGCGACGCCTTCGCCGAGCGCTCCGGCTGCGGCTTCAGCTTCGGCAGCGGCTGCTCCGGCGCCTCGGACACCAACATGTTCGGTGCGAAGAAGGCCAACCGCCGCGACATCATCCAGACCGTCCAGCTGTGGGAGGACTGAGCATGCGCATCCTGAAAGTCATCTCCCTGCTGCTGGACTACCCCGGCGAGCTGCTGCGCGACAACCGCGACGAGCTGGCCGGCGTCATCACCGTGGCCCGCGAGATCAGCCCGACCCAGCGCACTGCGCTGGTCGGTCTGCTCGACGAGCTGGCCGACGGCGACCTGATGGACGTGCAGGAGCGCTACAGCGAGCTGTTCGACAAGGGCCGCGCGCTGTCCCTGCTGCTGTTCGAACACGTGCACGGCGAGTCCCGCGACCGCGGCCAGGCCATGGTTGACCTGATGGCGCAGTACACCGAGGCCGGTTTCGCCATCGATGTGCGCGAGCTGCCGGACTACATCCCGCTGTACCTGGAATACCTGGCGACCCGCGACGACCTCGTGGCCCGCGAGGGCCTGGCCGACGTGGCGCACCTGCTGGCCCTGCTGGCGGTGCGCCTGGAGGAGCGCGAAAGCCCCTACGCCGCGTGCTTCCGCGCGCTGCTGCAGATCGCTGGCCAGCCGTTGGAGGAAACCCTGGCCGAACTGCGCGAGCAGGTCGCCGGGGAGACCCGCGACGACTCCCTGGAGGCTCTCGACAAGGTCTGGGAAGAAGAGCAGGTGAACTTCCTCCAGGCCGGCCAGCAGGAGCGTTGCGGCTCCATGGCCATGGGTCCGGGCAAGGCCCGCGAGGAAAGCGCGGTGCCGCTGCACTGGGTGGATTTCAAGCATGACGGGCAGGCCGCCGCGCTGGCCCAGGAGGTGCGTAATGTCTAAGTTGAATTTCCTGCTGTTCGGGGTCTATCCCTATATCGCCCTGGCCATCTGCCTGATCGGTAGCTGGGCGCGCTTCGACCTGTCCCAGTACAGCTGGAAGGCCGGCTCCAGCCAGATCTTCAATCGCACGGCGGCCGAGCAGCGCTATATGCGCATCGCCAGCAACCTGTTCCACGTCGGCGTGCTGTTCATCCTCGCCGGCCACTTCGTCGGCCTGCTGACCCCCGAGGCGCTGTACCACTCGGTGATCAGCACCGCCAACAAGCAACTGCTGGCGATGGTTTCCGGCGGCTTCTTCGGCATCCTCTGCCTGATCGGGCTGCTGATGCTGATCAAGCGCCGCCTCAGCGATGCGCGGGTGCGGGCCAACTCCAACCCCAGCGACATCCTGATCCTGTTCGTCCTGCTGGCGCAGTTGGTGCTCGGCCTGCTGACCATCGTCGCCTCCACCGGCCACCTCGACGGCTCGGTGATGGTGATGCTGGCCAATTGGGCGCAGTCCACCGTGACCCTCGATCCGGTGGCCGCCGCCGCCGCCATCGCGCCGGTCAGCCTGGTCTACAAGCTCCACGTGTTCCTCGGCCTGACCCTGTTCGTGCTGTTCCCCTTCACCCGCCTGGTGCACATCGTCAGCGCACCGGTGTGGTACCTGGGGCGGCGCTACCAGATCGTCCGCCAGAAGGGCACCCGCCCGGTGGCGCCGCGTCCGGTCATGGCGCGTCGCGACGAGCGCGTGGAAAGCCCCGAGCCGGGCTACGCCCCGGCCCCGACCCTGGTACGGGACAGCGTCAACTGAGTCACGATGGGGTGGACGAGGCGTTTCTGATCCACCCCGCTCGATTACTTCAACGAAGAGGAATGCAGTCATGGCATGTGGATGTGGTGGTGGAAACGGCGGGCAGGGCGGCTGCGGCGGGCAGAAGCCCGTGAGCGAAGCGACCGAGACCCCGGCGGTACAGGAAGTGGTGCCTGAGCCGGCACAGGAAGCGGAAGCGCAGGAAACCGAGCCGGGCTCGGAGCAGTAACGGCGAAACAGGTGAAGCGGCGATGCCCTTCACCTGGCCAGGAATTCACAGTGAGAGGTAAAGGTCATGGCATGCGGATGTGGTGGCGCGAATGCGGGGCAGGGGGGCTGTGGCGGGCATCAGCCTGCGGTCGAGGTCCCGGCTCAGACGCCGGCGGTGCGTGAAGTGCTGCCCGAGCCGGCGGTAGAAGCCGCGCCCGCCGCGGGGCCGGAACTGATCGCCAGCAGCGAACAGGAATGGCCGCGGGTACGGGTGAACGGCGTGGCTATCGCGCCGGAAGCCATCGCCCAGGAACTGCAATACCACCCGGCCGACAGCCGCGACGAGGCGGTCTACCTGGCGACCCAGGCGCTGGTGGTACGCGAGCTGCTGCAACAGCGCATCGGCGAGCTGGGCCTGCTGGTGCGGCCCGAGGCCGGGGAAAGCGAGGAAGAGGCGGCCACCCGCTGCCTGATCGAACAGGAAGTGCAATTGCCGCTGGCCGATGACGTCGCCTGCCGGCAGTTCTACTACAGCAACAGCCAGCGTTTCCGCAGCGCGCCGCTGGTGGCCGCGCGGCACATCCTGCTGGCTTGCCCGGCGGACGATGCCGACGCCCGTGGCGAGACCCGCGAGCTGGCGCTCGGTCTGCTCGAAGAACTGCTGCAGGCGCCGCAGCGCTTCGCCGAACTCGCCCGGCAGCACTCGGCCTGCCCGTCGAAGGAGCAGGGCGGGGCGCTGGGGCAGATCAGCAAGGGCCAGACCGTACCCGAGTTCGAACGCCAATTGTTCCGCCTGCCGGCCGGCCTCTGCCCGCAGCCGCTGGAAAGCCGCTACGGCTTCCACCTGGTGACGGTGGACCAGCGCATCGAAGGCGAGCAACTGCCCTACGAGGCGGTCGCCACGGCGATCCGCAACGAGCTGAACCAGCGCGTCTGGCAGATCGGCGTCGCCCAGTACATCAAGGGATTGATCGGTGCGGCCGATATCGAAGGTATCCATTTGCAGGGCGCCGACTCGCCGCTCCTGCAATAAAAAAGCAGCGGCAAGCGACAAGCCGCAAGCTGCAAGAGAAAAGCTGCAACGAATATCGGAGCGATGATGGACACACAACTGCAGGATGGCTTCGGCCGCACCATCGATTACCTGCGCCTGTCGGTGACCGACCGCTGCGATTTCCGCTGTGTCTACTGCATGGCCGAGGACATGACCTTCCTGCCGCGCCAGCAGGTACTGGCGCTGGAGGAGCTGGAGCGGGTGGCGAGAATCTTCGTCGGCCTGGGCGTGAAGAAGATCCGCCTCACCGGCGGCGAGCCGCTGGTGCGCAAGGGCATCGTCGGCCTCTGCGAACGCATCGCCGGCTTGTCCGGCCTGCGCGAACTGGTGATGACCAGCAACGGCTCGCAGCTCGGCAAACTGGCCCGGCCGCTGGCCAAGGCCGGTCTCAAGCGCCTCAACATCAGCCTGGACAGTCTCGACCCGGAGCGCTTCCGCGCCATCACCCGCACCGGCGACCTGCGCCAGGTGCTGGCCGGCATCGACGCGGCGCGGGAAGCCGGCTTCGAGCGGATCAAACTCAACTGCGTGGTGATGAAAGGCCGCAATGCCGACGAGGTGCCGGCCCTGGTGGACTACGCCGTGGCCAACGGCCTGGATATCAGCTTCATCGAGGAAATGCCCCTGGGTGCGGTCGGCCGCGACCGGGGCGAGAGCTTCTGCTCCAGCGACGAAGTGCGCGCCCTGATCGCCGAACGCCACGCGCTGATCGACAGCGCCGAACAGAGCGGCGGTCCGGCCCGCTACGTGCGTCTGCTGGAACACCCGCAGACCCGCGTCGGCTTCATCTCGCCGCACTCGCACAATTTCTGCGCCACCTGCAACCGCTTGCGCCTGACCGTGGAAGGCCGGCTGCTGCTGTGCCTCGGCCACGAAAATTCCATCGACCTGCGCGGCCTGCTGCGCCGCCATCCCACCAGCGACACACCGATCATCGACGCCATCCATGGCGCCTTGCAGCGCAAGCCGCTGCGACACGAATTTTCCGCCGCGGGCGAAGTGCAGGTGCTGCGCTTCATGAACGCCAGCGGCGGATAACCGGGCGGTTCTCCCTGACGTTTGGCCGCCGCGAGGCGGCTTTTTTTCGGGCGATCCAAGGGCTGGTGAAGAGCGGTAATCCGGTAGGGTCGGATTCATTCGACCACCGCGGCGACGCCATGGGCGCCGTTGGTCGCACCGAACCGTCGGATCGCACGCGAATCCCGCCAGGGCCGTACCACCCAACCGGTCCTCACCTATCCTGAAAGTATCAGCCCTCCGATGAAGAGAAGCGTTCATGGCCATTCACCTCGATCACCTCATGGTGCCGGCTCATGACAAGCGGGCGTCGGCGAAGCTATTGGCCGGGTTGCTCGGGGTGCCCTGGTCGGAAACCGGCGTGGGCCCCTTCGTGCCCGTCTACCTGAACGACGGCCTGACCCTCGACTTCGACGAATGGAGCGGATTTTTTCCCCGGCTGCATTTCTGCTTCCGGGTCACCGAAGACGACTTCGACGCCATCCTCGCCCGTATCCACGCCATGGGCATCGCCTACCGCAGCCATGTTCACGGCCCGGTCGACCGGCAGATCGACACCGAGCACGGTGGCCGCATCGTTTACTGGAACGAGCCGGACGGGCATCAGTGGGAACTGCTTACCGTCAGCTATGCACGCCAATCCGATGACGTCTACCTCGGTATGTAGGGGCGAATTTATTCGCCCGGCGAGGCTGAATGTGGGCGAATGAATTTGTCTCTACTCGGGCTCCTGTAGGAGCGAGCGCTACTCGCGAAGAGGCTTGCCGGCCATCGCGAATGAATTCGCTCCCACACGAAAGGCCAGTGCTGTGTAGGGGAGAATTTATTCTCCCGGCGGAGGTGGGTCAGGCCAATGAAATCGCCTCTACCGGTTTCGCCTTGCTGTAGGAGCGAGCTTGCTCGCGAAAAGGCTTTCGCAGAAGCCTCGCCAGCAGAGCTGGCTGCACAGGCATCGGTGTTTTCCGAGAATCCCGGTGCGATCGATACTCAGCCCCCTCCCCCCAGAGGGGCGAGGGCGTTATACGGTGTGGGTTCGAAACCTTGATGAAGCAGCAGTTCCAAGCGTGAAACTATTCGCCAGCAGAGCGGGTTCAACGTTGGGTTGGTGCGGTACGCAACCTGTGGGAGCGGATTTATCCGCGAATCGGCCTACCGCTATCGCGATGAGTTCGCTCCCACATAGAGGTCAAGGCTGCGTTTCTGCTCACCTGTAGGGTCGAATTCATTCGACCGAGCGAACTGCAGGCGATCACATCGATCCGCTGGACCGCGTGCGCACTTTGTTCCGCATGGTCGACGACGCCAGCGCCTGTTTTATTTCCAGCGCCAGTTGCGAAACGCTTCTGATGGTCGTGAGTTTGTCGGGGGCGATGTTTTTTACCAGCAAGCGGGTGGTATTCGAATCGTCGTACAGGCGTACGCAAATACCTTCGTTTTCGGTTCTTTTACATTCACAGCCCAACGGGGAAAAAGAAGATTGGATGATTTGGCAGGCCATATCGAATTTCAAGGCATCAGTCATTTTTGTTCCCTACCCCTGGTAATGATGAGGGTGCTGTCGTTTACCCTGTTCCTTCACGATATCTGCCCTATTTCCCAGATCCGTCTGGGCAGTGTATGCGCTCCCCGAGCAATGTCTAATCTCGCTTCGTTCTTTATCGCTGCGTTTTATGAGCGAGGTCTTTGTTTTCCTGAGTTGCCGGGACATTTTGCGGGATACATTCGCTCAAGTATGGGCGGAGGCTTCCGCCCCCGCCCACGGGCTCAGCTGTTGCGACCGCCGCCGCGGCTGTTCTGGCCACCTTTGCGACCCGCTTCGGAAGCGCGTTCACGGTCGTTGGCGAAGTTGCCGCCGCTGGCCTGGCCGCCTTTCCTGCCGGCCTCGGAGGCCCGCTCGGGGTCGTTGGCAAAGTTGCCTCCGCTGTTCTGACCACCCTTGCTGCCGATTTCCTGATAGAACTCCCGGCCATGGCTCTCGGAGGTCGCCTCACCCCCTTTCTGGCCGATGTCCTGGTAGAACTCTTTGCCATGAGTATCGGAAGTCGCTTCGCCTCCCTTGCGCCCGGCTTCGTCCACACTCATTTTGCCTTTATCTTCAGCCATACAATTCTCCTCAACATTCGTTTCGGGAGGAAAAGCGGAACCGTAATCAAGTTCCGCGCCTCAGTGAGTTGGAAGTTGGCCCCAGGGGAAAGTTCTGGCGTTCTTGATGAGCGGTTACTGGGTGACGATCCGGTCGTTTCGGTAATTCGCTGGCGACATGAACGAAGCGGTAGTTTCATTTATGGGAATACCGCTTCGTTAATTAGAAGTTTCTTGATTGGGGTTGATTTCGTAATAGCCAACGTGTTGGCGAATGACCGTCGGGGAGCTTAACGATACCCGCCGCCATCGCCTCGGAAACTCAACCGTTCCCTCTTGATCACGGTCAATTCCCGGACGGGGTTGGGCGAGTACCTTGCACAACATGTTGTGGTCTTGGTGATCACGTAAAACCATCTGTTGTGTAGGGAGACGAATATGACCGGCCTGCCATCCTTCCGTCCCGAGTCGTTACGCAAGCGTGACGGCCGCTGGGTTGCCTTCGATCTGGAGAAGATCCGCCGGGCCATCGCGGCGGCCGGGGAGGTGACCGGGGAGTTCGAGGGGGCGCGGGCGGGCGATCTGGCCGAGGCGGTGCTGGCGCGTCTGCTCGACCGCCGCGAGCTGGATGTGGAGCGGGTGCAGGACAGCGTCGAGCGGGTGCTGATGGAGGCGGGCTACTACACCACGGCGCGCGCCTACATCGTCTACCGAGAACGGCATGGCCGGCTGCGCCGCGACCGCAAGGCGCTGGTCGACGTGGCAGCGTCGATGAACGAGTACCTGTCCCGCGAGGACTGGCGGGTGCGGGCCAACGCCAACCAGGGCTATTCGCTGGGCGGGCTGATTCTCAACGTGTCCGGCAAGGTCACCGCCAACTACTGGCTGGACGAGGTATACAGCCCGGAGATCGGCCAGGCGCACCGCGAGGCGGACCTGCACATCCACGACCTGGACATGTTGGCCGGCTACTGCGCCGGCTGGTCACTGCGCACCCTGCTCCACGAGGGTTTCAATGGCATTCCCGGCCGGGTCGAGGCCGGGCCGCCGAAGCATCTCTCCAGCGCCCTGGGGCAGATGGTCAACTTCCTCGGCACCCTGCAGAACGAGTGGGCCGGCGCCCAGGCGTTCAGCTCCTTCGATACTTACCTGGCGCCCTTCGTGCGCAAGGACGGCCTGGGCTACGAGGAAGTGCGCCAGGCGTTGCAGGAATTCATCTACAACCTCAACGTGCCGTCGCGCTGGGGCACCCAGACGCCGTTCACCAACCTGACCTTCGACTGGGTCTGCCCGGAAGACCTGCGCGAGCAGATTCCGGTGATCGGCGGCGAGGAAATGCCGTTCGCCTATGGCGAGCTGCAAGCCGAGATGGAGCTGATCAACCGCGCCTACATCGAGGTGATGATGACCGGCGATTCCCTCGGCCGGGTGTTCACCTTCCCGATCCCCACCTACAACATCACCCACGACTTCCCCTGGGACAGCGAGAATGCCGACCGCCTGTTCGACATGACGGCGCGCTACGGCCTGCCGTACTTCCAGAACTTCCTCAATTCCGACATGAAGCCCAACCAGGTGCGCTCCATGTGCTGCCGCCTGCAACTGGACGTGCGTGAGCTGCTCAAGCGCGGCGGCGGGCTGTTCGGCTCGGCGGAGCAGACCGGCTCCCTCGGCGTGGTGACGATCAACTGCGCGCGGCTGGGCTACCTGTTCTGTGGCGACCGCAAGGGACTCTACCGGCGCCTGGACGAGCTGCTGGAAATGGCCCGGCAGAGCCTGGAAGTGAAGCGCAAGGTGATCCAGCACCACATGGACGCCGGCCTTTATCCCTACACCAAGCGTTACCTGGGCACGCTGCGCAACCATTTCTCCACCGTTGGCGTGAACGGCCTGCACGAGATGCTGCGCAACTTCACCGCTGACCGCGAGGGGATGCACACCGAGGCGGGCCGGGCCTTCGCCCTCGAGCTGCTGGACCATGTGCGGGCGACCCTGGTGCGTTTCCAAGAGGAAACCGGCCACCTCTACAACCTGGAGGCGACGCCGGCGGAGGGCACCACCTACCGCTTCGCCAAGGAAGACCGCAAGCGCTTCCCCGGCATCCTCCAGGCCGGCTCGGACGAGGCACCGTACTACACCAACTCCTCGCAACTGCCGGTGGGCTTCACCGATGACCCCTTCGAAGCGCTGGTGCTGCAGGACGAGCTGCAATGCAAGTACACCGGCGGTACCGTGCTGCACCTGTACATGGCCGAGCGGATTTCCTCGGTGGAGGCCTGCAAGAAGCTGGTGCGCACCGCGCTCGGCCGCTTCCGCCTGCCGTACCTGACGGTGACGCCGACCTTCTCGATCTGTCCGGTGCACGGCTACCTGGCCGGCGAGCATGAGTTCTGTCCGAAGTGCGACGAGGCCTTGTTGCAGCGCCAGCAGACGTGCACGACCAGCACCTGTAATGCGTGAACATTTTGTAGGGGCGAAGAGGCCTGCCGGCCATCGCGAATGAATTCGCTCCCACACGAAAGGCCAGTGCTGTGTAGGGGCGAATTTATTCGCCCGGCGAGGCTGAATTCGGGCGAATGAATTCGCCCCTACTCGTGCCCTTGTAGGAGCGAGCTCTGCTCGCGAAGCGTTCGCCAGCAGAGCTGGCTCCTACAAAAGCTGCCCATCCGCCCAACGGCAATACAACCGATTTCACCACCAACAGAAGGAGCAAGACCCATGAACCAAGCCATCCAACTGCCCCAGGAGCAGCGTCAGCGTTGCGAAGTGTGGACCCGGGTGATGGGCTATCACCGTCCGGTCGCGGCCTTCAATCCGGGCAAGCAGTCCGAGCATCGCGAACGCCAGCATTTCACCGAATGCGCGGCGGGCCTGGCGCGCTGAGGTGGGGGCGATGCTGAGGGTCGGGGGGCTGGTCCCCCTGACCACCCTGGATTTCCCCGGTCACCTGGCCTGCGTACTGTTCTGCCAGGGCTGCGCCTGGCGCTGCCGCTACTGCCACAACCCGCAACTGATCCCGGCGCGTGGCGAGCAGGAACATGCCTGGGACGCGGTGCTGGATTTCCTGCGCAGCCGCCAGGGGTTGCTCGATGCCGTGGTGTTCAGCGGCGGTGAGCCGACCTTGCAGAAAACCTTGCCCGAGGCCATCGAACAGGTGCGCGCCCTGGGCTTTCGCATCGGCCTGCACAGCGCCGGGGTGAAACCCAAGCCGTTCGCCCGTGTCGTGAAACTGACCGACTGGGTGGGCTTCGACGTCAAGGCGCTGCCCGAGGACGCCGAGCGGGTCACCGGCGTGGCCGGCAGCGGCGCGGCCAACTGGCGCAGCCTGGATCACCTGCTCGCCAGCGGCGTGGATTACGAATGCCGCACCACCGTGCACTGGCATCTGTTCGATGCCGACCGGCTGTGGCGGCTGGCCCTGCGCCTGCGTGAAACGGGGGTGGAGCGCTTCGCCGTGCAATGGGTGCGTACCGCGCGCATGCTCGACGACAGCCTGCCCTGGGCGCCACCGCCGCTGGAACAGCGTGAGCTGTGGGAGCAACTGGAAGCGCTGTTTCCTCAGTTCATACTGCGCGGAGGCTGATTTCCCGGCTTTCGCTGAACTCGTCGAGCAGCCGCCCGACGCTGGGGATGCGGATGCGTCGCCCGCGGCTCTCGATGAGTCCGGCCTGGCGCAGGCGCGCCATGATCCGCGAGAGGGTTTCCGGCTGCATCGACAGCCGCGCCGCGACCAGCCGCTTGGGCAGCAACAGGTCGATCTCGGCACTTTCCACCGCACGGTTTTCCAGACGCTGGATCAGGTACAGGGCGAAGCGCTGGGTGGCGTTCTGCAAGGTCAGCGTTTCCAGCTCGCCGAGGCGCTGGTGCAGGCGCACGCTGAGGTGGCCGAGCAGGTGCAGGCAGGTCTGCGGATGCTCGCTGAGAATCTGCAGCATCATCCGGTTGGGAAAACTGATCATGTGCACCGGGCCGAGGGTCTGGGCGCACACCGGGTAGACCGCGTGCTGCATGAACATCACCGCTTCGGCGAAGGTCTGCCCGGCCTGGATGATCTCCACCACCTTTTCCTGCCCGTCCGCCGAGATGCGGAACAGCTTCACCCGCCCGCTGAGCACCAGGAAGAAGCGCTCGGCCTCCTGGCCCTGGTGCAGCAACATCACCTCGTTGGCGTGGCGCTGCTCGTGGGCAGCATCGAGCAGGCGCACCTGGTCCTCCCGACGCAGATGCCTGAACAGTGGGTGGAGAAGAATGATTTCGCGGGTTTCCGGGGCCTGTATCACGTCGCAGCCTGGTCCGATGGGAGTGTTCTCAGCCTAAGGGCTAGGGGGGAGGTACTCCATTCCCCGGACGGGGTACCTCATCAGACCCAGCCCCAGAACTGCAACCACCACCCATACCCGACCAGACCCGCCGCCGGTAGCATGCAGATAAAGGCGCCCAGCGTGCGCCGGGCGGGCAGGCGTTCGCCGCGCAGTACCTGCCAGCCGAGCCACAGACTCCAGGCGATGGCGCCGGCCAGCAGGGCGGCGCGGGTCGGTTGCACCCAGTCCAGGGGCACCCCTTCGAAGCGCAGCAGTTTGACGGTGGTGGAGGAGAGCCCGAGGAACAGCCCGGCGGCACCGAGGGGCGTGAGGCTCAGCGCCAGTTGGCGGAACAGCGTCGGCCGTCCGGCCAGCGTCGTGGCGGCGCGCAGCAGCAGGCTCAGTGCGCCGCCCAGGAGCAGCCCGATGCCGAGCAGGTAGACGAGGATGAGCGCGCCATCCAGCCAGTTGAAGGTGTCGTTGACCTGCGGGTAGTGGGTCAGCAGCCACCAGGGCGCGTTGGCCTCCAACGGCCAGAACAGGTCGCGCTCCACCAGCCAGGTGGCGAGGGTCTGCTTGAGGTCGATGAACCAGGGGCTGACCGTCCACTGGAAGGCGCCCATGGCCAGGCCGATCACTCCGAACAGAAGCAGGCGCACGTCCCAGGGGGAGGGCTCCGACGGACCGCCGCACGAAACGTCGTCGCGATGGCGCTCGACATGGATGATCTCCTGGTTCGGCGAGCGCAGGGCCAGGCTCACTGCGCCGCGCTGGCCGCTGCAGCGTCCGCAGGCGTGGCAATCCGAGGCGCCGCGCATGCGGCGAATGTCCAGCAGAGGGGCGCAGTTGGGCGGTGGCAGGTGGGGTAGCGGATTCTCCCGCCAACGTTGCTCGTCGACGCGGAAATGCACCGGCGCCAGCTTGGCGAGCAGGCCGAACACGCCGCTCACCGGGCACAGGTAGCGGCACCAGATGCGCTTGCCGCGCCCATAGAGGAAGCCCACCAGCATCGCCGCGAGGGTGGAGCCGCCGAGAATCAGCAGGGCAGCCTGGGCGTAGTCGTAGACACTGATCAACTGGCCATAGACGGTGGTGAGGATGAACGCCAGGGTCGGCCAGCCGCCCCAGCGCATCCAGCGCGGTGTGCCCCGGCCGAGGCCGCGCCGGCTGGCCCATTCGCTGAGCGAGCCTTCCGGGCAGAGTACGCCGCACCAGAGGCGACCGAACAGCACCACCGAGAGCAGCACGAAGGGCCACCAGAGCCCCCAGAAGACGAACTGGGCGAACAGCGTGAGGTTGTCCAGCAACCCGCTGTGCGCCGCCGGCAGCGGCAGCAGGGCGGGGATTACCAACAGCACCGCGTAGAACGTCACTACCGACCATTGCAGGGCGCGGATGACCCCGGCGTGACGCCGCATGGCGTCGCCGAGCCGCGCCAGGGAAGCGTTCATGCCGGGCTGACCCTCGCCAGCACCGGTTGCGGCCGCCACAACCAGAGCCAGACCAGCACCCAGTACGCGGCCATCAAACCCACCGCAGCCGGAGAGGGCATGGCCCGGTAGCCGGTGAACCCGGCCAGCACGGCACCCACGCCGGAGCCGTCATCCAGGACGGCCGAGCTGTCCCACAGCGCTTCGCCGAGCAGGCTGTAGGCCACTTCCGGCAGGTCCATGCCCATCAACTGGCCGCTGACCCGGTCCAGCCCGGCCATCAGCAGGGCGGCGCCGAGCAGCAGGAGCAGGGTTTCGCTGAGCTGGAAGAAGCGCCGCCAGGACAGCAGCCGGCTGCCCAATTGCAACGCCGCGAAGGTCGCCACCGCCAGGACGAACCCGAGCAGCCCACCGAGGGCGAAGCGGCCCAGGTCGAGGCCCTGTTGCTGGGCGCCGATGCCGTAGAGGAACACCACGGTTTCGCTGCCTTCACGACCCACGGCGATCAGCGCCAGCACCAGCAGACCGAGCCCGCCACGCTGGCTCAGGCCGGCGCTGGCGCCGGCGATCAGGTTATCGCGCAGTTGTCGGCCGTGGCGGTGCATCCAGCCGACCATCTGCAGGATCAGGCCGCTGGCGACCAGCACCAGGGCGGCCTGGAACCACTCGCCGGCGCTGCCCGCGAGCCATTCGCCGGCGCGCAGGATGAGCAGGGCGAGCAGGGTGGAGAACACCAGCCCGAGCCCGACCCCGCCCCAGAGCAGCACCAGTGCCCGACGGTTGTCTGGCTGGCGGCGCAGCCAGGCGTAGAGGATGCCGATGACCAGCAGGGCCTCGACGCTTTCGCGCCAGACGATGAACAGCGACTGACCCATGGAGCCTCCTGTCAGCGGGCGATGATCTCGCCCTCCGGGAGGTCCATGTGGAACTCGTCGAAGAACGGATAGCGACCGGGTTTGAGCGGATGGATGACAACGAACGAGCGCGCGCCGGGGGACAGCACCTTCTCCACCCTCAGCGGCGTACTCTCGAACTCGATGGGGCCTTCGCCGTCGTTGTGCACTTCGATCTTGAAGCGCTGCCCCGCCGGCACCTCGATCGTGGCGGGGGTGAAGTGGCCGTCGCGAACGCTCAGCACATAGGTGGGCAGGCCCGCCTGGGCGCTACCCGCCAGGGCCGTCAGCAGCAGGAGGGCGGAGAGGCGCGGCATGCTCAGTAACCGCCTTTCTTGCCGATGCCGGCGTAGGTGAATTCGTAGCGCAGTTCGCAGCGCTCGAACCAGGGCGCGACGCCGGTCTCGCGGTCCACATGACGGCCGAACATGCCGTGCTCGCCGCCCGGCGGCAGGATGGTGTAGGTCAGGGTATAGCGGCCCGGGCCGAGCAGCTTGACGTTATCGCCGTAGTGCGGGCCGTCGCTGGCGACCATGGCGTGGAAGTCGCCGGTCAGCGCCTCGGCGCTGCCTTCCTTGCGCAACTCGAAGGCGATGCGCAGGTTGGGCACGAAGCTGCCTTCCTGGAAGCCGTTGGGGTTGTTCTCGGTGGCGCTGATGTCGGCTTCCAAGTGCACGTCCGATTCGGCGGCGGGGCGCATCAGGCCGGCCGGCTCCATCTCGATCGGTTGCAGGTACACCGCACCGACCTCCAGGCCGCCGCATTGCTGGGGCTCGCCGATGGGGTATTCCTTGGCCTGGGCCAGCGGTGCGAGCAGAACGAGGGCGAGGGGCAGGGGGGCGATACGCATGGGGTAGGTCTCCGTTGTCGTGTATGGACAGGGAGCGTAGAGAGACGAAACTCATCTGATAATGATTCTCGTCAATTTTTCGTGGAAAACGACTGCGACAGAATCACGCATCTTATAAGACGTCATACAACAAAGAATGATGGACTGCTTCAGGTCCACGTCGGATCGCCGGGAATGCCTTGTCGCAGCCGATAGGGGGCTGTGCCTGCCGTGCCGTTCATAGCCCTCTATCTCGCTGCTTTCACGCCGGACTCGCGGGGTTGGAGCGAGCCGAAGGGGGTGAGGGCGAAGCAATTCCCCTCGCTTGATGGGGCAAGTCGTCTCGGCAAAGGCGTAGGACTTTTCTGACTCTTTTGCGTTGACAACGCTGTCGAGCTGTTGATAATCGAGTCATGTCATATGACGACATACGACAACGTCCGATAACAAGAACAGTAGAGAGCGCAGGTCCTGCCATGGCGATGAATTTCCAGGCACACCCCTCGGTCGCACGTGCGTTGCCCGCCACGCAGCTCGGCGGATGTCCGCGGTCGTCACGCACAGCGGATACCGCCTACCGTACCGCGCCCAGGCTTGCTCCCCTTCACCGCATTCCTTGCCGGCCATCGTGCCTGCCGTCCGGCGGACACCGCCGAACCACCCGATTCGAACCGACCCATCCGAAACGCCCGGCGCGCTGGCCCTGATCGGCGGGGCGGCCCCTTGCCCAGGCACATTCGAACAACAGCGGCCAGGCCGCAGAACCACTGGAGCAGAACGGAAATGCTGGTTGACGATACACAGATGACCACCCCGGTCGTGCAGGACATGCAGGTGATCCCCGTGGCGGGACACGACAGCATGCTGCTGAACCTGTGCGGCGCCCATGCCCCTTTCTTCACGCGCAACCTGGTGCTGCTCAAGGACAGCGCCGGCCACAGCGGGATCGGCGAAGTCCCGGGCGGCGAGGGCATCCGCCAGGCCCTGGAGCGTTCGCGCCCGCTGGTCATCGGCCAACCCATCGGCCGCTACAACCGCACCCTCGACGGCCTGCGCCGGATGCTCGCCGGACGCGGCGCCACGGCGCACGAGGTGACCTCGGAAGCCGAGGCGGAGGTGCTGAAGCAACCCCATGAAATCAACCTGCGCCTGGACAACGTGATCACCGCCGTCGAGGCCGCGCTGCTCGATCTGCTCGGCCAGCACCTCGGCGTGCCGGTGGCCGAACTGCTCGGCAACGGCCAGCAGCGCGACGCGGTACCGATGCTGGCCTACCTCTTCTACATCGGCGACCGCACCCGCACCGACCTGCCATACCTCGCCGGCGAAGGTTCGGACTGGTACCGCATCCGTCATGAAGAAGCGCTCACCGCCGACGCCATCGTGCGCCAGGCCGAGGCGGCTGCCGCCCGGTACGGTTTCAGGGATTTCAAACTGAAGGGCGGGGTGATGCACGGCAGCGACGAGATGGTTGCGGTGGCCGGGATCAAGGCACGCTTTCCCGATGCCCGCGTCACCCTCGACCCCAACGGCGCCTGGTCGCTGGACGAAGCCATCGCCCTGTGCAAGGGACAGGGGCACGTGCTGGCCTACGCCGAAGACCCGTGCGGGCCGGAGAACGGTTACTCCGGCCGCGAGATCATGGCCGAGTTCCGCCGCGCCGCCGGCATCCCCACCGCCACCAACATGGTCGCCACCGACTGGCGGCAGATGGGCCATTCGCTGCGCCTCGACGCCGTGGACATCCCGCTGGCCGACCCGCATTTCTGGACCCTGCAGGGCTCGGTCCGGCTCGCCCAGATGTGCGAAGAGTTCGGCCTGACCTGGGGTTCCCATTCGAACAACCACTTCGACATCTCGCTGGCGATGTTCACCCACGCCGCCGCCGCGGCGCCGGGGCGCATCACCGCCATCGATACCCACTGGATCTGGCAGGAAGGCCAGGAGCGCCTGACCCGCGAACCGCTGCGCATCGTCGGCGGCGAAGTCCGCGTGCCGGACAAGCCCGGCCTGGGCATCGAGCCGGACATGGACCGGATCATGCTCGCCCACGAGCGCTACAAGCAGGTGGCCGGCGGCGCGCGCGACGATGCCATGGCCATGCGCTACCTGCGCCCCGGTTGGACCTACGACCCGAAACGCCCCAGCTACGCGCGCTGAACCGCGCCGCTCACAACCGATACGCCACCAGCAATGGAGAAAACAATGAAAAAGGCACTCCTCACCACCCTGATGTCCGCCTGCCTGGCGGTCGCCGCCGGCACCGCGCAGGCCGACGACGTCAAGTGGCCGACCCGGCCGGTGCAGGTCATCGTCCCGGCCGCCGCCGGTGGCGACACCGACTTCAACGCCCGGACCATGGCCAAGTACTTCACCCAGATCACCGGCAAGTCGATGGTCATCACCAACATGGCCGGGGGCGGCGGCACCGTGGCAGCTTCCCAGGTCAAGGAGTCCGCGGCGGACGGCAACACGCTGCTCTTCGCGCACACCGGCACGCTGCTGGTGAACGAGGTGTCTGGACTGCTGGACTACAGCTACGAGGACCTCGACATCGCCTGCATTCCCGGCGTGGACAAGGGTGCGGTATTCGTCTCCGGCGATGCTTCCGGCATCAAGACCCTGGACGACCTAATGACCAAGGCCAAGGCGAAGCCGGGCAGCGTGGTCTACGGTACCGAACTGGGTGGTTTCTCCCACCTGCAGGGGCTGATCTTCGAGAAGCTGGCCGGCGTGGACCTGAAGATCGTCGACAGCGGCAGCGCGGCGGAGAAGATCACCGCGTTGCTAGGCGGCCGCATCGACATGGGCGCGATCAGCTACGGCGCGGTACAGGACTACGCCAAGACCGGCGACATGCACATCCTCGCCCAGCCCAACGACGAGCCGAACCCGCTGCTGGGCGACGTGAAGACCTTCAAGCAGCAAGGCATCGACATGGTGGTGGACAAGCCCTACATCATCGCCTTTCCCAAGGGCACCGACCCGGCCATTGTGAAGAAGATGTCCGACGTCATGAAGCAGATCACCGAGATGCCGGCTTATGCCAAGGACCTGGAACAGGGCTTCAAGCAGCCGGTGAGCTTCTACGCCACCGAGGACGCCAAGGCGCTGCTGAAGAAAACCCGCGAAGACTACATGCAGTACAAGGACCTGCTGCGCCAGGCCAAGTGAGCCGCGACCTGCCGGGCCCGCGAGCGGCCCGGCGTTCCACCCCGCTATCCAGGATGTAACCGATGGATACTCATACCCGCAAAGAACGGCTGATCGGCGTGGTCATGCTCTGCGCCGGCCTGGTCTACCTGGTCATGACCATGAACCTGCCGCGCAAGGGCTTCATCGATGCGGCCTTCGTGCCCTACGTACTGGCCTTCATCCTCTGCCTGCTCGGCGTCCTGCAACTGATGAACAGCCGCAAGCCGGCCAACGCCGGCAAGCCCGCCGAGGCCGACGACGGGGAGAAGGTGCCGGCCGACTACCCCACGGTGCTCAAGACCCTCGGCCTGATCGTGCTCTATACCGCGCTGCTGTCCACGGTCGGCTTCCCGATCATGACGGCGCTCTACCTCTACGCGCAGTTCATCGTGCTGACCCCGGCCGGCCAGAAGGTCAACCACATCGGCTATGCGGTGATCGCCGTGGTGGCGTCGCTGGTGATCTATTACATCTTCCGCCACGGCTTCGACCTGCTGTTGCCGTCCGGCTTCCTCGACATCTAGGAGCACGGCCATGTTGGAACTTCTGCAACACGGCTTTTCCGCCGTCTTCTCGATCCAGATCCTGATCCTCATCACCCTGGGCGTCGGGGTCGGCATCATCTTCGGCGCGGTGCCGGGGCTGACCGCGGTGATGGCCATCGCCCTGAGCCTGCCGCTGACCTACAGCATGGGGCCGGCGGCCGGCCTGTCGCTGCTCGTCGCGCTGTACATCGGCGCCACGTCCGGCGGCCTGATCTCGGCGATCCTGCTGAAGATTCCGGGTACGCCGTCGTCCATCGCCACCACCTTCGACGGCGGCCCGATGATGGAGAAGGGTGAGGGCGTCAAGGCATTGGGCGCGGGGATCGTCTTCTCCTTCCTCGGGACGATTGCCAGCATCGCCGCGCTGATGTTCATCGCACCCTGGCTGGCCAAGGTGGCGCTGCGCTTCGGCCCGCACGAATACTTCGCCATCGCGATCTTCTCGCTGACGCTGATCGCCACGCTGTCCACCGGGTCGATGATCAAGGGCCTGTTCTCCGGCGTGCTGGGCTTCGTCTTCGCCACCGTCGGCATCGCGCCGGTGGATGCCATCCGCCGCTTCACCTTCGACATCCCCAACCTGAACAGCGGCTTCGAAATCCTCACCGTGCTGGTCGGCGTGTTCGCCATCTCCGAGATCATCAAGGTCGCCGAAAGCGTCCGTGCGGAGCGCAAGGCCCAGGTCGGCAGCGTGAGCATGAAGGACATCAAGGGCTTCGGCTTCTCGCTGAAGGAGTTCTTCGGGCAGCTCCCCAATTCGATCCGCTCCGCGTTCATCGGCATCGGGATCGGCATCCTGCCGGGCGTCGGCGCCGGCACCTCGAACATCGTGTCCTACATCGTCGCCAAGAAGCGCTCCAAGCACCCGGAGAAATTCGGCACCGGCGTGATCGATGGCGTGGTCGCCAGCGAAACCGCCAATAACGCCGGCATCGGCGGCGCCATGATCCCGCTGCTGACCCTGGGCATTCCCGGCGACGCGGTGACCGCGATCCTCCTCGGTGGCTTCATGATCCACGGTATCCAGCCGGGTCCGATGCTGTTCATGAGCCAGGGCGACCTGGTGTACACCATCTTCGCCGCGCTGATCCTCGCCGCATTGATGATGCTGGTGCTGGAGTTCTACGGGCTGCGCATCTTCATCAAGCTGCTGGCCGTGCCCAAGCACATCCTCCTGCCGATCATCCTGGTGCTCTGCGTGGTGGGGGCTTTCGGCCTGAGCAGCCGGATCTTCGATATCTGGACCATCCTGGTGTTCGGCCTGGTCGGCTACGGTTTCGTCAAGGGCGGCATTCCCGCCGCGCCGTTCATCATCGGCTTCATCCTCGGGCCGATGGCGGAAACCAACCTGCGCCGCGGGCTGATGCTGTCGGACGGCAACTTCATGGGCTTCCTCAGCAACCCCATCGCCGGCGGCTTCATCCTGCTGGCGGTCGCCTCGGTGGCCTGGCACCTGTTCAATGCCCTGCGTCATCGCAAGGATGGTGTGGTGGAACTGCTGCGCTCCTGAGGGGTAGGGGCGTATTCGCCCGGCGAGGGTGGGTTGGGCGAATGAATTCGCCCCTACGGGAGTCCGGCTTTGCTCGTGAGCCGGGCCCACCAATGTTTCGCCAGCAGAGCTGGCTCCTACGAAAAGCCCCGATCCGGTGGGTGGAGAAATCCGCTGTAGGGGCGAATTTATTCGCCCGGCTAGGGTGGGCCGTTGTAGGTGCGGGTTGGGTCGCATGCAACCTGTGGGCGGATTCATCCGCGAAGAGCGGCCTGTCGGCAATTCGCGAATGAATTCGCTCCCACACGAAAGGGGCGAGCGTCCCGTACATGAACCCTCCTCACCCACGCCCATCGATCTCCACCTGCGCCATCGTCCAACCGTCGGCCTGCTCGTGCAGGCTGAGCCCGAGCCCGGGGCGGTTCGGCACGATCATGCAGCCGTCGCGAATCTCCAGGCGTTCGTTGAAGGCCGGTTCCAGCCATTCGAAATGCTCGACCCAGGTGGCGTGCTCGTAGGCCGCCGCCAGATGCAGATGAATCTCCATGACGAAGTGCGGCGCCATGGCCATGCCGCGCAGCCCGGCCATGGCCGCTACCCGCAGGAACGGGGTGATACCACCGATGCGCGGGGCGTCGTGCATCAGCACATCCACCGCGCCGCGCTCCACGAAGGCGGCGACTTCGGTGGCGCTGGTCAGCATCTCGCCGCTGCCCACCGGCGTATCCAACCGAGCGGCGAGGGCGGAGTGGCCTTCCAGATCATGGGCATCGAGCGGTTCCTCGATCCACTCCAGTTCGTAGGGCTCCAGCGCGCGCCCCATGCGCAGGGCCGTGGTGCGGTCCCACTGCTGGTTGGCGTCCACCATCAGCGGCACGCGGTCGCCGAGTGCCTTGCGCACGGCGTCCACCCGCTGCAGGTCGGTGCGATGGTCAGGCTGTCCCACTTTCAGCTTGATGCCGCCGATGCCGCGTTCGAGGGAGGCGCGGGCCCGGTCGATCACTTCTTCCACCGGGGCCTGCAAATAACCCCCGGAGGTGTTGTAGCAGCGCACCGCATCGCGGTGGGCGCCCAGCAGCTTGGCCAGCGGCAGGCCGGCACGGCGCGCCTTGAGGTCCCAGAGCGCGGTGTCCAGCGCGGCGATGGCCTGCGCCGCCACGCCGCCGCGCCCTACCGAGGCACCGGCCCAGGTCATGCGGCTCCACAGGTGGGCGATGTCATTGGGGTCTTCGCCGATCAACAACGGGGCGACTTCCCGGGCATGGGCGAACTGCGCCGTAGCGCCGGCCCGCAGGCAATAGCCGAAGCCCAGGCCGGTGTGGCCCTGTTCGGTGTCGATTTCGGCGACGAGCAGCGAGACCTCGCGCAGCGGACGCTGGCGTCCGGTGAGCACCTTGGCGTCGGTCACCGAATGGGGCAGGGGAACGGCGACGGTGCGCAGACGGATTCGGCGAATGCTGTCGGGTTCGTACATGGGCGCCTCCTGAGCGGGGAAACCCATGATCGACGCGAAGTTTGATTCACGTCTAATCTAAACAGGCACTGGATTGATACCGGAAAGGCATCGATGTTCGAGTTGTCCCAACTGCGCTGCTTCACCACCGTGGCGGCGGAATTGAATTTCCGCCGTGCCGCCGAACGCCTCAACATGACCCAGCCGCCGCTGAGCCGGCAGATTCAATTGCTGGAGCACCAACTGGGCGTCGCACTGTTCACCCGCAGCACCCGCTCGGTGACGCTCACCGCGGCCGGCCGGGCTTTCCTCGTCGAAGCGCAGAGCCTGCTGGCGCATGCCGAACAGGCCGCGCTGACGGCCCGGCGGGTGGCGCGGGGCGAGGCCGGGGCACTGACCCTGGGCTTCGTGGCCAGCGCGGTCTACGAGTTCCTGCCCCAGGTGGTGGCCGATGCCCGCACCGGCCTGCCCGGCATCGATATCGCCCTGCACGAGATGAACACCTTCGAACAACAGGAGGCCCTGCGTGCGCGGCGAATCGACCTGGGCATCGTCCGCGCGCCCATGCAGCACCCCGGCATCGGCTGCGAGTGCCTGCTGCGCGAGCCCTTCGTCCTGGCGCTGCCCCGGCAGCACCCCCTGGCCGACCAGGAAGACCTGGGTGTGGAGGCACTGCACGGCCAACCCTTCATCCTCTACGCACACTCCGCCTGGCAGCCGTTCAACGAGCTGCTGACCGGCTTGTTCCGTGCCCACGGCATCGTCCCGGACGTGGTCCAACTGCTCGGCTCGACCCTCACGATCCTGGCCCTGGTGGACGCCGGCATGGGCCTGGCCCTGGTGCCGCACAGCGCCAGCCGCATCCGTTTCGAGAACCTGGGCTTCCGCCCGATCGAATTGGGCGCCGGCATCCGCAGCGAGCTGTACCTGATCTGGCGCGAGGACAACGACAACCCCGCGCTGCACGCCCTGCTCGATGCCATCCGGCAGACGGCGGGTGCGCTGTCTGCTTAGGGGCGGACTATGCTTCGACCGGTTCGAGCAAGTGCGGAGGCACCATGTTGAAGTCCATCGAAGCGGGCGTGCTGGACATCGCCTACGAGGAGATCGGCCCGGCGGACGGCTGGCCGGTGCTGCTGATGCACGGTTTTCCCTACGACATCCACGCCTATGCCGAGGTGGCGCCGGCGCTGGCCGACCGGGGCGCGCGGGTGATCGTGCCCTACCTGCGCGGTTACGGACCCACCCGGTTTCTCCGGGCCGACACGCCCCGCTTGGGCCAGCAGGCGGCCATGGGCCAGGACATCCTGGCGCTGCTGGACGTCCTGGCCATCGACTCGGCCCTGCTGGTGGGTTACGACTGGGGTGGGCGCGGCGCCTGCATCGTCGCGGCGCTGTGGCCGCAGCGCGTGCGCGGGCTGGTCAGTATCGGCGGCTACCTGATCCAGGACATCGCCCGCGCCATGGAGCCGGACGAGCCGGAATACGAACTGCCGTACTGGTACCAGTACTACTTCCACAACGAGCGCGGCCGTGCCGGGTTGGAGCGCAACCGGCGGGCGCTGTGCGCGCTGCTCTGGCGCCTGTGGTCGCCGACCTGGGATTTCGACGAAGCGACCTTCGCCCGCAGCGCCGCCGCCTTCGACAACCCGGATTTCGTCGAGGTGGTGATCCACTCCTATCGCCACCGCTTCGGCCTGGCAGCCGGCGATCCGGCGCTGGAAGACATCGAGCGGCGCCTGGCCGCCCAACCGCCGATCAGCGTGCCGGCCCTCAGCGTGGATGGCGCCGACGACGGCGTGATCCTGCGCAGCACCGCCGCGCATGCCCGCCACTTCAGCGGCTGGCACCGGCACGCCGTGGTGGCGGGCGCCGGGCATAACCTGCCGCAGGAAAAGCCGGCAGAACTGGTCGAGCTGATCCTCGAACTGCACGACCAGACCCGATGAACCTCCGCACAGGGACGTGACCATGCGTGTACTCAAGACCAACCCCCAGGACGACTTCCGCATCAAGGCCTACGCCGGCACCAACGGCGTGCTGCTGGCGTTCGATGTGGCCGAGGCGCGGCGCGACGGGCTGCTGGGCTTCGCCGTCGAACAGCGGGAGGAGGGCAGGAACTGGCAATGGCTGCTCAACAGCCTGACCTTCCCCGGCCATGCCCATACGATTGCGCACTGGAACGCCACGCCGAGCGATATCGCGCCGATCCAGAAATTCCGCTGGGCCGACTACAGCATCGAACCCGGCACCACCTGCCATTACCGCGTGCACCTGGCCTACGGCCGTCCCGGCGCCATCGAACTGGGCGAGTCCCTGGCGCTGGCGGTGACCACCGACGACGGTCGGCCGGAAGGGCATCGGGTGCTGTTCAACCGTGCGGCGGCGGCCAGCCAGTCCTTCGGCCGGCGTTTTCCCGAACTGGTGACCCGTCTGGAGCAGGTGCGCAACCTGCCCCTCGAAGCCTGGCCGGAGGCACCGCGCCGCTGGCTGGAGAACGGCCTGCTGGAACGGATTCTCGCCTTCATCGGACGCGCGACGGATAACCAGTGGGCGCTGGACATCGCCATCTACGAATACGAACTGGACGCCATCGTCGAGGCGGTGAATGCGGCACAGACCCGCGGGGTACGGCTGCGTGTGCTCTACCACGCCAAGGCCGGCGACCATCAGACCCAGGAGAACGAAGCCCGCCTGGCTGCTCTCCCGGAAACGAGCCGGCGCGGGCGCGTCACCTCGCGCATCTTCCACCACAAATTCGCCGTGCTCAGCCGCCTGGACGGTGGCGAGTTCAAGCCCTGCGCCGTGCTGCTCGGCAGCACCAACTTCACCGAGAACGGCATCTACCGCCAGGCCAATGTCGTCCATATCACCGACGACCTCGGCGTGGCCAGCCAGTACAGGCAGCTCTTCGAAGTGATCTGGAATGCGCCGGCCGATGTCGGCGCCACCCGCGACTGGATCAACCGGCACAACCCCCTGGAGGCGGGGCGGACGCTGTTCGCCGGTTTCTCCCCGCGCAGCGGCGCCGCCGACCTGGCCGAGTTCGCCGCGGTGATGCGCGGCGCGGAGCGCGACCTGTTGTTCGCCACCGCCTTCGCCTTGCCCGACGACATCCTTGACGCCCTGCTCGGCGCGCCCCACGACGACGTGCTGCGCTACGGCGTGCAGAACAAGGGCAGCCGCATCACTGGCTTCCACGCCGACCGTACCGCCGAATTCACCGCCACCGCGTTGCTCTCCAAGGGCTTGGAAGGCTGGGTGAAGGAGGGGCTGCGCGGCCAGCGCGGCAACCTGCTGGTGCACCTCAAGGCGGTGGTGGCGGACTTCACCAGCGACGCCCCGGTGATCATCAGTGGCAGCCACAACCTCAGCCTGCCGGCGAGCAACGGCAACGACGAAAACTACCTGATCATCCGCGGCGACACCGACCTCGCCGACCGCTACGGCCTGGAAATCCTGCGCTTCTACGAGCACTACCGATTCCGCTACTACGCCCGCAAGCTCAAGCTGAAAGAGGCCCGTCCCCTCAGCCCGGACAGTAGCTGGGCCGACGACTACTACCGCCCCGGCCACCTGAAACGGTTGTCGCGGTTGCGGTTTTCCGGGCGCTGAAGCGGGCGAATGAATTCGTCCCTGCACGTGGGAT
>NZ_BDAC01000019.1 GCF_002091635.1 Pseudomonas indica NBRC 103045
AACGGCTGATCACGATGTCGCCCGGGGCGATGTCTTCGCCGAATGCGATGGCATCCACCTTCCCGGCGCTGGTGTCGTAGTTGTTGATCGAATCCTGGCCCCAGCCCCGGTTGAAGCGGTACACGTCCGAACCGGCGTCGCCGACGAGGTAGTCGTTACCTTCTCCGCCTTCGAGGATGTCGTTGCCGTTACCGCCGTAGAGTGTGTCGTTACCTTCCCCACCCTTCATGAGGTCATGGCCGTTATTTCCTTGGAGGATATCGTTCCCCGCACCGCCCACGAGTACATCGCTTCCTGTGTTGCCCACCAACGAATCATTGCCGGCAAGGCCGAAGAGATAGCTGTTGCTGGAAATAGCCTGCACCGTTTCGCCGATATCGCTACCGGCAATCAATCCGGGGAAAGCACTCTGGACAGACGTCAATTCGGCAGGTGACAAGGAAAGAATGAAGCTCTCCGCCAACCCCGTCATTTCATTGGGCAGCGACTTGTTCATCGACGAGCCGAGTAGTTCGAGCAGATCGACCAAGCCAGTGGCGTGAGAAGTAGCGAACACCGACTGGAACTTTTCCACTACACCCGAATAATCCAAAGAAAGACCATCAGCAGTCAGATTCAGCTGGACTTCGTCGATATAAGGCTTCAGCCGAGTCTGTAGCAGCAGCCCATCATAAATAGACTGCTTGAGTGCGGCATAAGACTGGTTGAGCAATGCCGCCTGCCCCGCGTTGGGAGCCAAATCCTCTTCCGTCAGGTAGATGACCATGGTCCCCGTTGCTATCCCAGCCAGAGAACGGGTCCCACTGTTTGCACCAACCGAAGATGTCAGAGCGAGTTGGGTATTACCACTGCTGTCCTTCGTCTCTACGCTGCTGAAGTTGAAGAAGCTCTGCCCATTGAAGATTTCCAGCAGCTTGATCTTGTCCAGCAGGGCTTTCTTTTCCAGTTGAGCTTGCGTCGGGCCAGCCTCTTCGCCCATCGAAAGGCTACCGCTGCCACCGGAGGAACCGGACCCCATCAGGTCCTGCCCGGTGTTTTCCCACGAATAAGCGAACTTGAACTCGAACCGCTCGCTGTTCATATCGGAAATGCGTTGATCGAACGTCCGATAGGTACTGCTGCTGGCCCACTCGACCAACAGTTTGTCCAGCAGGGCGAGCTGCTGCTCGCGTGTCTGCGCCTGGGCATATTGAGTGAGTACGTTTTTCAGCCCGGCGTCGAGCATTGCGGCTTCGCGCAAATCCCTGACCGCGCCGGAGCCCTGCATGTTCGGAAGTGCCTTGGCGGCATCATCCAGAGCGATCTTGTCGGTGTAGTGGCGATAGAAGGGATTGGACGCCAGGTCCAGGTTGGCGGCCAGGCTCTGGTTGGCATTGACTTCGCCTTCCGTGCCATCGCCACGGACGAAGCTGCCCACCGCACTGACGATATTGCCATTGGAGTTCTGGCTGCTTTGCGTGGAACCCAGGTTGATCGCCGTGATGTTGTGCTCGGCCAGGGTCTTCAGCTCGCTGGCTTGGCTGATGCCATCCTGGTTAGCGTCCTGCCAGACGCGGACATTGGCGAACTGGGCATCCTTGGCGTCGAATACGCCATCCGCATTGCTATCCAGATCGCTCAAGGCATCGAAGCCATTGACCGCTTTCTGCCCGTTGCTCTTGATGGTATCCACACCGAACAGCTCACGGCCGGTATCGATGGTGCCGTTGCCATTACGGTCCAGCACCAGGAAACCATCGTCGCCCTTGACCCAACCGGTGCCGGTTCTCAAGCCATCGCCATCGAAATCGAAGGTGATGCCGGTATTGGCGGAAGTGGTTTCGATGCCGTCGGCGTCGAGGTCCAGGGTGAGTGGGTCGTAGCGTTGGATGAAGTTGAGGGCGCTTTGATAGTCGGTGTTCGCTGTCGGGTCAATGCCGGCATTTGGATTCAATACCGGAACAATATTCCTCAACCACCAATCGCCAAAATTGTTAAGGAAATCTTCAAAAGCTTGTCCCGAAACGGCATCATACAGACTTGAAAAAATATTCTCGATCAAGCTTGCAAAGTCCTCGGAGCCTGTAGCCCAAAGAACTAGTTCAAAAGCGGCATCACTGCCGTTTTTTATGGCGTCTTGAGAACTTTTATAATCAATTGGTGGAAATTGATCAGCATTAGATCTTAAGTCTGTTTTTTCTTGTTCGCTAAGTGGAGGGTATCCGGAACTTTCCAGCTTTTTGTCGAGTGATTCATACTCTCTTCTCCACGCCTCATTCTCTATATCATAATCGTCTCGTACTGCTTGCATATCCTGAGCGCCTGGGCCAAGAAAATCCAAAACCGGATCATACTCCTTTGCAAGCATAGCGGAGCTCTTTGCAATATCGATCCTGGTATTTAAATTACTACTATCAATATGCTCAAGTATAACTTCTTCCCTAGTAATCATAAAAATCCCCTTCTATCAATTTGACACATTGTTTTTGCGCAATAAGTTTCTGGAAAAAATCCCGACAAGCATTGACACTCCTCCAAGGAGAAACAAAGATAAAACAAGAATTGTCTTGGCCTTCAAATCAGCCATATCCAGCCATTTTTTTACCAGACCACAATCAGCTGCTGATATACCCTTTATGCAGTTCTCCTTGAGAATCTCCATACCTTGATCGCTCCAAGAGCCCTGTAGGTAACTCCATATATGAAGCTTCAATGCGAAGGATGCGTATTGAGCTACTAGAAATAATGCGAACAGAAAAGACGCAAGAACGCATAAGTCTCGAAAACCTTCTTTCGACAATCTCCCATCAATACTTAACTTAATAATCACCGTGGCAGTAAGGAAGGAAAGGATGACTAGAAAAATCTTATCTATCGATAAGAATCTATAGCTAATCAGGTGTCTAACTTGGTCACCTGGGGCGCAGAAAGCAAAACCATTCCTCAAGCATGCGACGGCTTTTTGCATCTCTGCTGTAGAGGCTTCTATTCCATGTGACATGCTGAATGTTTTATACATCCATACTGAAATAATCAAACAAACAAATATCAGGCAAGATATTATTAGGCTTCCAGGCTTGACCATGCGATATACCTTTCGTTTTGTATGCATTGAGAAAAGATGAACAACCATAAAATATAATCACCACATACCGCTACGCCCTCCTGTCTGAACAGAAAACCAGCAACGCAACGTAAAGCACAAGGAAAATATGAGACAAAGCAATACTTGCTGCCCTACACGCAAAACAACCGTCTTACGCTTGATCTCTGCAATGTGCTCGGCAGCTACAACAACAGCCTTATTGTCATCAGTATTTAACTTCTTCCCAAGAAAAATCAACAGACAAGAAAACCGCCAAAATAATCTAATCAACCAGTCCACCTCCACCACTCATCAAAAACATTAAAAAATCATAACCGTTATCTTTCAATCAAACTCTCATCCACATACTCCTTCAACGGACTCAGGAAATAATCGATCACCCTGCGCTTATCCGTTTTCACTTCCGCCCTTACCGCCATGCCCGGCGACAGGGCGATTTCCTTGCCGCCGACCGGGAGGGTCTTTTCCTTCAGTTGGATGCGTGTGCTGTATACGAGGCCAAGTTTTTCGTCTTCGATGGCGTCGTTGGAGACGCTTTGCACGGTGCCGTGGACGACGCCGTATTTGGTGAAGGTGAAGGTCTCGACCTTGATCTCCACTTCCTGGCCGGGGTGGACGAAGCCGATGTCCTTGTTTTCCAGCATGGCCTCCACTTCCACCGGTTGGTCGCTGGGGACGATGACCATCAGGGGCTGGGCTTCGGTGACGACGCCGCCGGGGGTGTGGATGGCGAGTTGTTGCACGGTGCCGTCCACCGGGGTGGTGAGGCGGGTCAGGCGGTCGCGCTGTTCCGCCTTTTTGAGTTCCTGGGTCAGGCTGGCGGCGCGTTGTTCGGCTTCGTGCTGGAGGTCGAGCATGGCCCGGCGGGTCTGGGCGATGACGCGGTGCTGCTGGCGTTCGGCGGCGCTCCGGGCGGCGGTGAGTTCGAGGACGCGAGCCTGCTGGATGGCCAGTTCGCGCTCCTGGTCGAGGCGTGCCTGTTCCTTTTCCAGGTAGGCGTGCTTGGCGACGTAGGCCTTGTCCAGCAGGCGCTTGTAGTCGGCGCTGAGCTGGCGGGTGATGGGCAGGGATTCCTGCAGTTTGCCCACCCAGGCCTTGGCCGCCTGGATTTCCGCCTGGCGCTGTTCGATCTCGGCATCGCCCTGGTCGAGGGCGCTGCGCAGTTCCAGGTATTGGCCGCGCAGCCAGGTATCGGCGGCGCGCTGTTGCTCGGGGGTGGCCTGGGGCAGCAGGGCCGCCAGGGACGCCGGTTCGCGGTCGTGTTCGATGGCGCCCAGCAGGGACCGGGCGCGGGCGCTGTCGACCTGGGCGGCGAGCAGGTCGCTCTTCAGGCGGTCGACGTCGGCACCGGTCATGCTGGCGTCCAGTTCCACCAGCAGGTCGCCGGCCTTCACCTGTTCGCCGTCGTAGACGTGGATGGCCTTGACCACGGCCACTTCGCTGGGCTGGATGATCTTGCTCTTGCCGCTGGGGACGATCTTGCCGCTGGCGGTGGCGACCACGTCGATTTCGCCGACGCAGGCCCAGATCAGGGCGATGACGGCGAAGGCCAGGATGGTCCACTGGATGTAGCGTGGCGCCGGGTGTACCGGTTGTTCCTGCAGGGCCAGGGCGGCGGGCAGGAATTGCACTTCGTGGCTCAGGCGCGGCGGCGCGTCCATGGCCTTGCGCTGCCGCCAGGCGTGGCGCCAGGTGCTGCGGTAGCGGTTGAGCAGGTCGCGGCGAGCGCTGGTGGATTGGGTCATTGCTGAAGTCCCTTGTTCGATGATGCCTTCCTGACGGAGAAGCCTTGGCCGGATATCAAATGGCGTTGAATCGGGCCCCGAGTCCGGCCCCTCACCCTTCTCTCCTCACACCTCCCACTTCACGCTGCCCCTCCCTGTTGCAAACGGTGCAGCCTGGAGTAGTGCCCGGCCTGGTGGGTGAGGAGTTCGGCGTGGGTGCCCTGTTCGACGATCTGCCCGCGGTCCATGACCAGGATGCGGTTGGCGTCGCGCACGGCGGAGAGGCGGTGGGCGATGATGATGACGGTGCGGCCCTGGCAGATGGTTTTCATGTTCTGCTGGACGATCCGTTCGGACTCGTAGTCCAGGGCGCTGGTGGCTTCGTCGAAGATGAGGATGCGCGGGTTGCCCATCAGCGCGCGGGCGATGGCGATGCGTTGGCGCTGGCCGCCGGAGAGCGAGGCGCCGTGTTCGCCGACCACGGTGTCGTAGCCTTCCGGCAGTTCGAGGATGAAGTCGTGGGCGCCGGCCATCCGGGCCGCCTGCATCACCGCGTCGATGGGCGCGCCGGGGTCGGTCAGGGCGATGTTTTCGCGGATGCTGCGGTTGAACAGCATGTTGTCCTGCAGCACCACGCCGATCTGCCGGCGCAGCGAGGAGACGTCGGCCAGGGCGAGGTCCATGCCGTCCACCAGCACCCGGCCCCGCTCGGGGGTGTAGAGCCGCTGCAGCAGGCGCGTCAGGGTGCTCTTGCCGGAGCCGGAGCGGCCGACCACGCCGATCACTTCGCCCGGCTGGATGCTCAGGCTGATGCCGCGCAGGATTTCCGAGCCGTCGGCGCGGTAGCGGAAGTGCACCTGGTCGAATTCGACCTGCCCTGTCAGCGGCGGCAGCGCGCTGCGGCTGGCCTGGGACAGTTCGGTGCGGGTGTTGAGGATGTCGCCCAGGCGCTGTACCGAGACGCCGGTCTGCTGGAAGTTGGTCCACAGCTGGGCGAGGCGCATGATCGGCTGCGACACTCGTCCGGCGAGCATGTTGAAGGCGATCAACTGGCCCACCGAGAGGTCGCCGTCGATCACCAGTCGCGCGCCGAGCCAGAGGGTGGCCACGGTGACCAGCTTGCCGACCAGGCCGACGCCTTCGTTGGCCAGGGTGGAGAGGGTCTGGGTCTTGAAGCTGGCGCTCACATAGCCGGCAAGCTGGTTGTCCCACTTGCGGGTGATCTGCGGTTCGACGGCCATCGCCTTGAGGGTGTCGATGCCGTTGACTGTTTCCACCAGGAACGCCTGGTTCTCCGCGCCGCGGCTGAAGCTCTCGTTGAGGCGCGCGCGCAGGACCGGGGTGATGAACATCGAGAGCAGGAAGTACAGCGGCAGCGAGAGCAGCACCACCAGGGTCAGCCAGCCGCTGTAGAAGAACATCACGGCGATGAACACCACCGAGAACAGGACGTCGAGGATCAGGGTGATGGCGTTGCCGGTGAGGAAGCTGCGGATGTTTTCCAGCTCGCGCACCCGCGCCACCGAGTCGCCGACCCGCCGCGCCTGGAAGTAGGCCAGCGGCAGGGTGACCAGGTGGCGGAACAGTTTCGAGCCCAGCTCCACGTCGATGCGGCTGGCGGTGTGGGCGAACACGTAGCTGCGCAGGCCGGAAAGCAGCGTCTCGAACAGCATGATGCCGAGCAGGCCGATGGCGATCACGTCGAGGGTGGACAGGCCCCGGTGCACCAGCACCTTGTCCATCACCACCTGGAAGAACAGCGGCGTCAGCAGGGCGAAGATCTGCAGCACGAAGGACACCAGCAGCACTTCGCCGAGCAGCTTGCGGTATTTGACGATGGCCGGGATGAACCAGGTGAAGTCGAACTTGGACAGCTCGCCGGCCAGCGCGGCCTCGGAGCGGATCAGGACCAGCTCGCCGGTCCAGCGTGCCTGGAGGTCTTCGAAGCTGAGGACTTCGGGACGTTGGGCGCGGGGGTCGTGGATCAGCGCCTGGCCATCGTCGAGCCGGGCGATGATGAAGAACCGCCCTTCCCCGTCGGCGGCAATCGCCGGCAACGGCGTGTGGCTCAGGCGCACCAGCGTGCTGCGCGCCGGCTTGGCCTTGAGGCCGAGTTTCTTCGCCGACAGCAACAGCTCGGCCTTGCCGAACCGGCGGCCGTCTTCGGCGAATTCGTGGGTGAGTTGTTCGGGGGAAGCGGCCACGTTGTGGAACCGCGCCAGCATCACCAGGCAGGCGAGGCCGGTGTCCAGCTCCGGGGTGGGCTGGGCGTTTGAGTCCTGTGTGTACATCGTTGCGTCCCTGTCAGAAACAAGCGGCCTTGGCCGGGCAAGGCAAAGGGCCGCTATTGTCCCCACTAAGAATCGGGACGCGGCGTGACACTGATCACGCCGAGCACACGAATATCAAAAGGCTTACATAGGGGTCAGAATTGCCCCAGCATGGGTCAGGAAACCCGCTACCGACCCGCGGCTCTCTTACCGCACAATCATCGGCACATCCACCCGCAACGCTTCGCCCCGCTCCGCACAGGCGGCGACTTGCTCGATCAATGGCTCCAGGACGAAGCCCTGGGCGGCGAGCCAGGTGGGATCGTAGTAGGTCGTGGCGTAGCGTTCGCCGCTGTCGCAAAGGATCGCCACCACCGATCCCCGTTCACCTGCCGCAACCATGCGCTGGGCGGCCAGCAAGGCGCCGATCAGGTTGGTGCCGCTGGAGCCGCCGACGCGGCGGCCCAGTCGGCGCGCCAGGTAGTGCATGGCTGCCAGCGACAAGGCATCCGGCACCTTGCACATGGCGTCGATCACCCGGGGCAGGAACGACGCTTCGACGCGCGGCCGGCCGATGCCTTCGATGCGGGAACCGCAATCCAGTCGCAGGCCGGCATCGCCGTCGCGGAAGTAGTCGAAGAACACCGAACGCTCGGCATCGGCGCAGAGCACGCGGGTGGCGTGCTGGCGATAGCGCACGTAGCGCCCCAGGGTCGCGGTGGTGCCGCCGGTGCCGGGGCTCGACACCAGCCAGCTCGGTTCCGGGCAGCGTTCGAAGCGCAGTTGCTGGAAGATCGATTCGGCAATGTTGTTGTTCGCCCGCCAGTCGGTGGCCCGTTCGGCGTAGGTGAACTGGTCCATGAAGTGGCCGCCGCTTTCACGGGCGAGGCGCTCGGACTCCGCGTAGATCTGCGTCGGGTCGTCCACCAGATGGCTTTTCCCGCCGTAGAAGGCGATCTGGGCGATCTTCTCCGGCGAAGTCGACGAGGGCATCACGGCGATGAAAGGCAGCCCCAGCAGCCGGGCGAAATAGGCTTCGGAGATCGCCGTGGAGCCGCTGGAGGCTTCGATCACCGGTGCTCCCGGCTTGAGCCAACCGTTACACAGCGCATAGAGGAATAGCGAGCGGGCCAGGCGGTGTTTGAGGCTGCCGGTGGGGTGGCTGGATTCGTCCTTGAAGTAAAGATCGACACCCGGCAGGCCCGGTACGTCGAGCGGAATCAGGTGTGTGTCGGCGCTGCGCTGGAAATCCGCTTCGATGATGCGGATCGCCTCGCGTGTCCACTGGCGCAGGTCTGTCATTGCGAACCTCTCAGTCAAGAATGCCGGCCGGTGCCGGCGGTGCACTTCGCCACTGGCTCAGCCCAACCCCGGCGAACACCAGTGCGACGGCCAGCATCTGCACCAAGGTAAGGCTTTCGCCCAGCAGCAGCACGGCGAAGATCAGGGTGAACACGGGAATCAGGTTGATGAACCCCGATGCCTGGCTTGCCGGTAGATGGCTGACGCCGAAGTTGTACAGGCCATAGGCGCCCACCGTCACCACCACGCCGAGATAGAACACCGCCCCCAGGCCCAGGGGACTGATGGACGCGGGCATCGGCTCGGTCAGCGCCGCCAACGGCAGGAAGAACAAAGCACCGATGAACGCCTGCATGGCGGTGAGCATGAATGCCGAGTAACGCGTCGAGAGATGCTTGAGCAACAGCGTATAGCCGGTCGCACAGAGCATGGCGAGGAACTCGAAGAAGTTGCCGAGCAACGGCGCCGGCGCATGGTCGTCGACCTCCCCCGCCAGACTCAGCCAGACCGCCCCGACCACCGCCAGGAGGAAGCCGGCCAGGGTGGTACGGCTGACACGCTCACGCAAGAAGAGGAACGCGCCCATGGCCACCAGCAGCGGCAGCAGCGCGGTGATCATCCCGGCCTGGGAGGCGCTGGTCCGTTGCAGCGCCAGGGCTTCGAAGATGAAGTACAGGCAGGGTTCGCAAGCGGCCAGGCCGATCAGGTATTTCCAGTCACCCGGGCGGTAATCGAGACGACCGCGCCAGCGCCAGGCCAGCAGAAACACCAGGCTGCCGAACGCCATGCGGCCGAAGATCACCCACAGCGGCGGCAACTCGCCGAAGGCCAGCTTGAGTGCGATGAACGAGCTGCCCCAGAGCGCCATCGCGATGATCAGGCAGCCGATTGCCATGCCTCTGTTCTGCACCGCCATGTCGCCTCCTCGGTAAAGCGCTCCAGTCTACGAAGAGTCCGGGGCGGACGACAGGCACAGCGGGAAGGGGAAACTGTTCGGTGGGCACTCCTGGATTGCGCCGAGGCTTTTCCGAGCTACGTGTTTGGGTAGGAGCCAGCTCTGCTGGCGAAGCTTCTGCGCTGTCCCATTCGCGAATGAATTCGCTCCCACGAGACAGTCCGGACCGCTTCTGTGGGAGCGAATTCATTCGCGAATATGGGCCGCCATGTTAGGCGACCTTACTGCTCCCAGGGACGGCCGCGGGTTTTCTCGTGCAGGCGCAGTTTCTGCTGCAACGCGGCCTTGGCCAGCATGTGGGCGCTGACCGGGGCGGTGATGAAAAGGAACAGCGTGATCAGCAGCTCATGCAGGCTGAGACCTTGGTCGCGCGCGCCGAAGTAGATCATCGAAGCGATGACCATCCCCCCTACGCCGAGCGTGGTGGCCTTGGTCGGCCCGTGCAGGCGCATGAAGAAATCCGGCAGGCGATACAGGCCGAGGGCGCCGACCAGGGCGAACAGGCTGCCGAGCAACAGGAACAGGGCGACGATGCCTTCAATCCATTCATTCATGACCGTGCCCTTACTCGATGATGTCGCCGCGCAGGAGGTATTTCGCCACCGCCACGGTACCGACGAAGCCCATCACCGCGATCAGCAGGGCCGCCTCGAAATACAGGTCCGAGCCCAGCCAGATGCCGAACAGAACCAGCAGGGCGATGGCGTTGATGTACAGGGTATCCAGGGCCAGGATGCGGTCCGGGAGGTCCGGCCCCTTGAACAGGCGCGCCAGGGTCAGCGCCAGGGCGAGACCGATGATGGCCAGGCAGATCGGAATCACGTAGCCGAGCATGCGAACACCTCCAGCAACGGCGCTTCGTAACGGGCCTTGATGTCGCGGACCAGTTGCTCCTCGTCGGCCACGTCCAGGGTATGGACCAGCAGAGTCTTCCGGTCGTCGCTGAGATCGGCGGATACCGTACCCGGCGTAAGCGAAATGACGCTGGCGAGCATGGTCAGCGCCAGCTCGTCTTCCAGTTGCACCGGAATTTCGACGAAGGCCGGGCGCAACCGGCTCGACGGGCCGAGAATCAAGCGGGCGACCTGCAGGTTGGCGAGCAGGATGTCCCAGATGACATGCAGCAGGAACAGGCACAGCTTGATCGGCTTGCGTATCCGCGGTGGGTTGATCCAGAACACCTGCGTCACCAGCGGAATCAGCCAGCCGAGCAAGGCACCGAGCAGCAGATGGCCCAGGCTGAAGCCGTTGATCAGCAGCAGCCAGACCACCAGCAGACAGATGCTCAGCAAGGGATGAGGCAACCAGCGACTCGGTTTCATGCCGCACCTCCGGGAGTCAGGATCTGCCGGTACAGGTCGAGGTCGTGCAATTGCGCCGCGGTGGCTTCCAGGTACTCCAGCACGGGATGCGCGAAGGCCACCAGTAGCGGACTGAGCAGCAACAGGCCGACACAGGCCAGCAGCCCCTTGCCGTCCCGTTCGGCACTGCCGAGCACGGTCAGGCCGGTTCGCCAGAACAGCGTGCTGCCGGCCCGGCTGAAGGCGATCAGGCTGCCGAGGCTGCCGATCAGGATCACCGGCCACAGCAACACCGCCTGCGGCCCCGGCTGCAAGGCATGCAACAGCAACACCTTGCCGAGGAAGCCGGAGAGCGGCGGCAACCCCACCACCGCAATGGCGCCGATGAAGAACAAGGCGCCCAGCACGTGCGGTTGCAGGAGCGCGGGACCTTGCAGCAGCAGCCCGCCTTTCACGCCCCGCTGACGGGCGATCAGATCGGCGAGGAGGAACAGCGCACCGGTCGCCCAGGTGGTGTGGATCAGGTAATAAAGCGACGCCGACAACGCTTCCGGGGTGCCGATGGCAATGCCGGCCAGCAACGTGCCGACGGAGACGATCACCAGGTAGGCGATCAGCTCCTGCAGGCTGGTCGCCGCCAGGGCACCGATGACGCCGACAGCCAGGGTCAGCAGTGCCAGCGGCCAGAGCCAGTCCAGCGCCATGTTCGCCAGCGAGCCCGCCTCGGCGCCGTAGATCAGCGTGTAGACCCGCAGGATCGAGTAAATCCCCACCTTGGTCATGATGGCGAACAGCGCCGCCACCGGCGCAGTGGCCGAGGCGTAGGTGCGCGGTAGCCAGAAATACAGCGGCAGGAAGGCCGCCTTGAGGCCGAACACCACCAGCAGCAGCATCCCTGCAGCACCCAGCAGCGGTGCCTGGTCGGCGCTGGCCTCGGACACCTTCACCGCCAGGTCGGCCATGTTCAGGGTGCCGGCGATGCCGAAAAGCACGCCGAGGGCGATCAGGAAGAACGAGGAGCCCACCAGGTTAAGCACCACATAGTGCAGCCCGGCCTTCGCCCGCTCCGGCCCGCCGCCGTGCAACAGCAACGAATAGGAAGCGATCAGCAGGATCTCGAAGAAGACGAACAGATTGAACAGGTCGCCAGTGAGAAAGGCGCCGTTGATGCCCATCAGCTGGAACTGGAACAGCGCATGGAAATTGCTGCCCCGGGTATCGTCGCCGCGTGTCGCATAAAGCAGCGAGAAGAGCGCCAGCAGCGCGGTGATGAACAGCATCAACGCACTCAGGCGGTCGAACATCAGGACGATGCCGAACGGCGGGCGCCAATCGCCCAGCGCGTAGACCTGTACCTGCCCGTCGCCGGCCTGGACGAGCAGCCAGGCGCTGACGGCCACCTGCAGCCCCACGCTGAGCAGCGACAGTCGTCGCGTGGCCGGCATACCCAGACGCGCCCCGAGCAGCAACAGGCTGCCGGCGAACATCGGCAGCAACACCGGCAGGATCAACGCATGGTTCATGGCCTGGGCTCCCGGCCGTCCACGTGGTCGTTCTTCAGCTCACCCAGGCTGCGTAGGGACAGCACTACGACGAAAGCGGTCATGGCGAAGCCGATCACGATGGCGGTCAGCACCAGGGCCTGGGGCACCGGGTCGACATGCTCGGCGCTCTTACCGATCACCGCCGCCGCGCCCGTTTGCAGCCGGCCCATGGCGAACAGGAACAGGTTCACCGCGTAGGAAATCAGCGTCAGGCCCATCACCACGGGAAAGGTGCGCGCCCGCAGCAGCAGGTAGACACCGCTGGCCGTCAGCACGCCCAGGGCGATTGCGAACAATGCCTCCATTTCAGAGCACCTCCTTGCCCGCCCTCTCCTGGGTCAACTTGCCCAGGTTGGCGAGAATCAGCAGCGTCGCCCCGACTACCGTCAGGTACACGCCCAGGTCGAACAGCATGGCGGTGGCCAACTCGATGTCGCCCACCAGCGGGATATGGAAATGCCCGAACGCCGAGGTCAGGAACGGCCGACCGAACAACCAACTGCCCACGCCGGTCAGGCCGGCGATCATCACGCCGCCGCCGGCGAGGAAGGTGTAGTTCAGCGGCAGGCGCGATTGCGTCCACTGTACCCCGCTGGCGACGTACTGGAGGATCAGCGCCACGGCGGTGATCAGGCCGGCGATGAAACCGCCGCCCGGCAGGTTATGCCCACGCAGGAAAATGAATACCGAGACCATCAGGGCCATCGGCAGCATGACCCGCGACAGGGTCGAGAGGATCAGCGGGTGGCGATCGCGGGCCCAACTACGGCCTTCCGCGTCCTCACCCGGCTGGAACAGGCGCAGCCCATCGAGCATGGCGTAGATGCCCACCGCCGCAATGGCCAGTACGGTAATCTCGCCCAGGGTGTCGAAACCCCGGAAGTCCACCAAGATCACGTTCACCACGTTCGCCCCACCGCCGCCCGGCACGCTGTTCTCGAGGAAGAACGCGCCGATGCTGTCGTAAGGCCGCGAGAGCACGGCGAATGCCAGCAGCGCGACGACCACGCCGCTGACGATCGCCAGCACGAAGTCGCGCAGCCCACGCAAGCTGCTCGACTCCCCCGGCGTCGCCGATGGCAGGAAGAACAGCGCGAGCATCAGCAGGATGATGGTCACCACCTCCACCGACAGCTGGGTCAGCGCCAGGTCCGGTGCGGAAAAGCGGGCAAACGCCAGGGCAACGAACAGGCCGACCACACTGAGCATCACCAGCGCCACCAGCCGCTGGCGGTGGAACACCACCGTGGTCACCGCCGACAGCGCCAGCAGCACCAGCCCCAGCGCGGTGATCCCGTCGATCGGCGTCAGCTCCCGCGGCCCGCTCAACTGCGGCAACGGGCCGAGGGCCAGGGTCACCACCACCAGGCCGGAGCCAACCAGCAACGCCAGATAACGCTGCAGGGAGCCGCTCTCCAGCCAGCCGGTCAGCCGCACGCAGCCCGCCACCAGGCTTCGCACGCCACGTTCGAAGACCAGCTTGGAATCCACTTCGGGCAGGCCGGCGTACCAGCGGAACAATGGCTGCCGGCACGCATACACCAGAATCCCGCCAAACAGTGCGACGAAGCTCATCATCAGCGGCAGGTTGAAGCCGTGCCAGATCGCCAGGTCGTACTCCGGCAAGGTGCCGCCCAGGCTGGCCGAAGCCGCCGCGGCCAGCAACGGCGCGACGGTGTAGCCGGGCAGCATGCCCACCAGCAGACAGAGAAACACCAGGATTTCCACCGGCACCTTCATGTAGCGCGGCGGCTCATGGGGCGGAAACTTGGGCAGGTTGATCGGCTCGCCGTTGAAGAACACGTCGTGGATGAAGCGCAGCGAATAGGCCACCGAGAAGACCCCTGCCAGGGTCGCCGCCGCCGGGATGACCCAGTTGAAGCTGCCCAGCAGGTGCTGGTGAAGGGTTTCGCTGAAGAACATCTCCTTGCTGAGGAAGCCGTTCAGCAGCGGCACGCCGGCCATCGCCGAGGACGCCACCATCGCCAGCACCGCCGTGTGCGGCAGGTACTTCCACATACCGTTGATACGCCGCATGTCGCGGCTGCCGGTCTCGTGGTCGATGATCCCGGCGGCCATGAACAAGGACGCTTTGAAGGTGGCGTGGTTGATGATGTGGAACACAGCCGCCACGGCCGCCATGGGCGAATCGAGGCCGAACAGCAGGGTGATCAGGCCGAGGTGACTGATGGTCGAATAAGCCAGCAAACCCTTGAGGTCATGCTGGAACAGGGCCATGCAGGCGCCGACCAGCAACGTGGCGAGTCCGGTCAGGCTGACCAGGTAGAACCACCACTCGGAACCGGCCAGCGCCGGGTACAGCCGCGCCAGCAAAAATACCCCGGCCTTCACCATGGTGGCCGAATGCAGATAGGCGGAAACCGGCGTGGGCGCGGCCATCGCCTGGGGCAGCCAGAAATGGAACGGGAACTGCGCCGACTTGGTGAACACCCCGAGCAGCACCAGCACCAGGGCGACCGGATACAGCTCATGGGCGCGAATCGCGTAACCCGCGGCGAGCACCTGGGACAGCTCGAAACTGCCGGCGATATGACCCAGCAGCAACACCCCGGCCAGCAGCGCCAACCCGCCGCCCCCCGTCATCGCCAGCGACATCCGCGCGCCTTTGCGGGCATCCGAACGTTCGCCCCAGAAGCCGATCAGCAGGAAGGAAGACAGGCTGGTCAGTTCCCAGAACACCAGCATCAGCAGCAGGTTTTCCGACAGCACCACTCCGAGCATGGCGCCCATGAACATCAGCAGGAAGGCGAAGAAGCGCCCCATCGGCTCCTTCTTCGCCAGGTAGTAGCGGGCGTAGAGAATGACCAGCAGACCGATGCCGAGAATCAGCAACGCGAAGAGAAAGCCCAGGCCATCCAGCCGCAGGCTGAGGTTCAACCCCAGCTCCGGCAACCAAGTCACACGGAGTCGCAGCACTTCGCCGGCGAACACTTCCGGCTGCATCGACAGTAACAGCACCAGACCGATCATAGGCGCCAGCGCCGCCCCCGCGGCACAGGCCGATCGACCGAAACGCTCCCCGAGCAAGGGCAAGAAAACGCCCAGAAATGGCAAGGCGACAATCAGCGCAAGCGCCATGAGCAAACCCCTTATGCGATCCGTCGGTGCCTGCCGCCAGACATCCGCGGAATCGATCCGCTTCCGGCCCGGCATGACACCGGGCTCGCTTTTGCATATTCACCCACGTTCACCTAAGCCATTGTCGGCACAGGAGAACTCACCGATTATCCATACCTATCGGTGCAGCGTCATGAATTGAATTATTACTAAAACTGTGAGACGGCCCCTGTCGGTCAACCCGGCAATACACCGACGACCGACGGCCCCGTCCCGCGGATATCGCTCCGCATTCCGCGGTGGGTCAGCCGCTCATGCGAAGAAAGCCCGCAAGCGGGCCAATCAGTGGGCATCAATGCGAATTCCGACGCCCGGATACGACGAAGCCGGAGCAGCGGCACCGCTCCGGCTTCTCGATCAATGCGCTACGCGACTGGTGCCATTGACGGTCAGGATGCGCACGCGTTCGCCGACCCGGAAGACTTCATTGGGCTGCACCTCCTGTACGTAGGCGCGCATGGTGCCGTCGTCTTCGCGCACGGTGATCTCCACGCCCTGGGTGCGGGTGATGCCCTCTTCCGCCGCCGCACCGAGCAGGCCACCGGCCACTGCCCCGATCACCGCGGCCACCGCGCTACCGCGTCCGCCACCGACACCGCTGCCGGCCACGCCACCGACCACAGCACCGGCGCCAGCGCCGATCGGCGTCTTGGTGCCTTCGATCTTCACCGGCCGCAAGGACTCGATGGTACCCATGCGCACGGTCTGCACGGTGCGCGCCTCGTCACGGCTGTAGGTATCGCCGGTCAGACTGGAGGCGCAGCCTCCCAAGGCCAGCGTCACCGCAGTGAACGAGGCGACCAGCAGAACGGACTTACGCATAGCAATTCCTCCAGATGGACAGATGTCCCATTAGACCCCGCCGCTCATCCCGCTGTCACGGCGGACTCTTCACAAAATGCATGTCATTCAAGCTTCGTACAGCTTTTCCACCATGCAAGCCGCTCGGAGACACCCGAGGCTTTCCCCTCTCGGAGGCACTTCTAGCCAGTCGTGGAATCGGCTAGGGTGAGCCTCCGTTCGAGAGGACTCCAATGGATTACTTCATTATCGTAGTCGTTACCGTGGCCGGCCTGTACTTCCACTGGTGGCTGTACGTGCGCATCAAGCGCTGGGTGGACCGCGACCTGGCCCTGTCCATGGCCGGACAGGACCCGACCAAGCGTGACTACATGCTGAAACGCCTGGAAGAAGCCCGTGCGCAAGGCATCAAGCGCAAGGACTTGCCGAAATGGCTGGAACAGGCCGCTGCCGACTACCGCGCTCCCTGACGCCATCGCACGTCGGGGTGGCGAATGAATTCGCCCCTACGGGAAAGTGCCACCACATTACGGATAAGCCCTGGCGTAACCCGGGGCCATTCCCGACTCAGGGCGCCAACCGCTCCCGCACCCACTCCCCCGCCTGCAGGCGGTAGTTCAGGCGGTCATGCAGACGGCTCGGACGGCCCTGCCAGAACTCGATACGCTCGGCCAGCAACCGATAACCGCCCCAATGCTCCGGACAATGCGGTGCCTGGTTGAGGAAACGGCGCTCCGTTTCCGCCAGCAATGCCTCCAGTTCGGCGCGATCACGGATCACCCGGCTCTGCGGCGAAGCCCAGGCGCCCAGGCGGCTGCCCAGCGGGCGCACCTGGTAATAGGCATCGGATTCAGCCGGGCTGACCCGCTCGATCCGGCCTTCGATCCGCACCTGGCGCTCCAGGCTCGGCCAGAAGAACGTCATCGCGGCGAAGGGATTGGCCTTGAGCTGGTCGCCCTTGGCACTGTCGTAGTTGGTAAAGAAGGTGAAGCCGCGGTCATCCAGCCCCTTCAACAGCAGCACCCGGCAATGCGGGCGGCCTTCGGCATCCACCGTCGCCAGGCACATGGCGTTCGGCTCCACCGGCGGCTGCTCGGTCTTCACCGCATCGGCGAACCATTGCTGGAAAAGCGCGAAAGGCTCATGGGGAGCCTTTTCTTCGCTGAGGCCGTCACGGGTATAGTCACGGCGCATGTCGGCCAGGGTCTGGGTCATAGGGGCGCTCCTTCTGGACAGAGGCCCCTAGCTTACCCAGCCTGGACTTACTTGGCTTGATCTGCGGCAACGACCTGCGCAACCTTGGTCGGCTGCGCCGCGTCCCCTGCCGGGGCCGGCTGGGAATACCTGGCCACCAGCGCCACCAGGGTCTCCTGCGGAGTGAGAATGACCTCCACGCGGCGATTCAGCGAACGGCCTTCCTTGCTGTCGTTGGCGGCGCGCGGCATGTCGGAGCCCACCCCCTTGAGCATCAGCCGGTCGCGCTGCAGACCGCTGAGACGGAAGATCGCCGCCACGGCCTTGGCCCGGTCCTCGCTCAGGGTCATGTTCGCCTTGGCTTCGCCACTGCTGTCGGCATGGCCGAGCACCAGCACGCCGGTCTTCGTGTCGCCTTCCACCAGCTTGGCGACCCGGCTGAACGGGCCGAGGGTCACCGGCATCAGCATGCTCGGACGGTCGGGGTTGAACGAGTAATCCACCGGCGCGGTCACCACCAGCACGTTCTCACGGCGCTCCAGCTCGAACTTGCTTTCCTTCAGCGCCTCGCGCAGCCGCGGTTCGTACTCATCCAACCAGGCCTGGGTGACCTTGACATCGATCTTCGCCGGCTCGGCCTTGGCTTCCGCCTGGGCCTTTTCGTCACCGCCGAAGAGCGAACAACCGGAAACGGACAACAGCAGAATGAGGGTGGCGCTCTTCAACAACTTCATGAAAGGGGTCATCCATCTTGTTCGAGTTGGAAACCAAGGCCACGAACGCGGCGGCTCACTTGAGATGCAGTGTTGAATTGTGAATGCAAGTGATTAATTGGCAAGGCCTTCGAGACAACAACTGACGAACGGAGAAATAGGCCCTCCGTAGCGCCTGGATGCCCTGCGTAGGAGCCAGCTCTGCTGGCGAAACCTTCGTGCAGACCCATTCGCGAGCACAGCTCGCGCCTACAAGGGCACCGGCTCACATGGGCGAATTCATCCGCGAACGACCGAAATGAGTGCCACAGCACTCAATCGCCAGGACTCCCCGCATCGCGGCGCAGGATCGTCGAGCTGAACACAAGAAACTCATCCAGGTGCTGGGTGATGATGGCAACCGTGATCGGCAGTTGCAGCGTCTGGTACTCATGCACTGCAATGTTCCGGAAGCCCACCATGTTCTTCAAGCCCGCCGCCAGGGACGCCTCGATCCATCCCCCTCTGGCCAGCAACTCGAAGACATCCCGCGCCCTCTGGGGTACGCCGAGAGGCCAACTCGCCAGCAATCTCGAACAAACGCAGCGGCTCGACCTGGCCGGGCACCAGCACTGCCAGATCGACATCACTGCCCGCCGCCGCCGTCCCAGTGGCGTGACTGCCGAACAGATAGACCGCCAGCAGATCGGGCAGCCGTTTTCGCAGGTGTTCGAGTAGTGGATCGGTATTCATGGCGCCACCTTAAGGGCGAAATCGGCATGGGGGGCAAATCTAATGTAAGTCTTCCCCGACTCGACCGACTCGCCACGTCAGCCAGGGGCCATCCCCGAATCTGCGGGGAACACGCCATGGCCTCCTCTTCACTGGGAACGTAGCTCGGTTCATCCCCGCACCCGCGGGGAAAACCCTTGCCGTAACCAATTGTTTTCATAGGACAATTCCGGCCTCTAATTTTTTACCGAAGGAATCGTTCAAAAAACAACCAGCCTCGTGCCCGGCAAGCCGCCTCGAAAGATACCCCCATTCAGCGCTTCTACAACAGCATGTCAGGCAACCGGCTTGTGCAATCCGGCCTGCCTCCCTATCCTCTCGCCCGTCACGGCCAATTCCGTGACCGGGTTTGACAGCCCGCAAGTACTCGACACGTTGCGTTGCCACGCCGCGATAGCTCCTGCTTTGCGGTTGAGTTGCGCATGGGTTAACCAGAACTCGGAGTACCGCTGATGGATGCTGTCTTCACCCCTACCCATTTCCTCCGCCACAACCGCCCCCTGCGTGCCGTTCTGATCGACGATCAGCCCTGGTTCGTTGCCCGCGACCTCGCTCTGTTGATCGGTCACAAGTTGGAGGACCGTATCGTCCACCGGCTGGATGCCGACCAGACGCGCTCGGTCGCCCTCGTCTATGCCGCTGGCGAACCCCAGCCGACGCTGATGATCAGCGAGTCCGGCCTCTATGCGGCGCTGATTTATTACCGCCACCCGGAGAACCGCAGCCTACGCCGGTGGATCACCGGCGAGGTGGTGCCGGCGTTGCGGGGCGAGCCGGAGAAGCCGGAGCCACGGCGCAGTCTGTTGCTCTGGGAGCGGCAGGAGGTGACGTTATTGCACTGGCAGGATTGTTTGTGGGTGCGGTTCAGCGATATGCCGTTCCTGCTGGAGTCGGGCTACCCGCGAGCGAAGATGCGGCGGCCGCGGTTGCTGGGGTTGTGGGCGCGGCGGTCGTGAGGTGTGGGCGGCTCGGTTGGAGCAGTCGGACCGCCGCTGAACGGATCGTGTAGGGGCGAATTCATTCGCCCTTTGGGACGCGGAGCGTCCCGGGAAGCATTCCCACGCGGAGCGTGGGAACGATCAAGTCAAGGGTCGTGTAGGGGCGAATTCATTCGCCCTTTGGGACGCAGAGCGTCACGGGAGGCATTCCCACGCGGAGCGTGGGAACGATCAGTGGCATGGTCTGTACAGCGCGGTTTGCCTTTCATATTTTTGCACCTAAAATCGATCACTAAGCGGTTAGTGTATTTTTTTAGGTGCAAATATGAAGCGACAACAAGCCTCGGCGATGCCCGATCATCTGAGCAGTCAATTGGCCGAGTTGGGTCAGGCGCTGGCGGATAGCCGTATCGCTCGCAAGATCACCCAGGCGGAGGTGGCGGTCAGGGCGAATGTCAGTCGCAACACCATCGTGCGTATCGAACGGGGCGATGCCGGGGTGGCGGTCGGGCAAATTCTTCGTTACCTGGATGCCGTGCGGCCAGGCGTCTCGCTGCAGGCGTTTCTCAGCCAGCCGGACACGGCCGTGGTTCAGATGGAGGCCCAGGGTAAGCGCCAGCGGTCGCGGCCGCTCGGCGAGAAGGAGCTGAAGCGTTATGACTTCTGAACGCGAGCTGATGGTGCATGCCTACCTGCCCGGCGCCACCGTGGCGGTACCGGCCGGGTTGCTGACGCTGACCGAATCCGACACGCAGGTGGTCGCCGCCCGATTCGGCTATGGCTTGCGCTATCTGAAGCGTCCCGGGGCAATCGAGATCGACCCGGTGGATTTGGGCTTTCTCAACGGGCAAGAGGTCGCCGGTCGTGAATTGTTCCCAGAGGGAGCGGCTCTGTTCGGCGGTATTCGGGACGCGGCGCCGGATGCCTGGGGCCGGCGGGTGATCGAGGCGCGACATCGGGCACCGGCCAATGGGTTGCCGGAGTCGGTGTATCTGCGGGAGGCAGGCGGTAATCGCGTCGGCGCGCTGGATATCACCGAACGCGGCGAGGAGCCGAAGGGGCTCGCCCAGGCGGTGGATGTTCGCCGCTTGCATTACCTGCAGGAGGCGGTGGAACGCATTGAGTCCGGCGTCCCCGTTCCGGCCAATCTGCATGCGTTTTTCGAGGCTGGCTCGAGCATGGGCGGCATGCGGCCGAAGGCGACGCTGCTGGATGCGGATGGTAGCCATTGGCTGGCGAAGTTCTCTTCGGTGACGGACCGTGGCTTCAACGTACCGGCGGTGGAGCGGGCAACGCTGGAGCTGGCTCGAGCCGCCGGATTGAGAGTGCCGAAAACGCGCCTGGAAGACCTCGGTGCGGGGCGTTACGCGATGCTGATCGAACGCTTCGACCGTGCCGGTACGGGGGAAGCCGTGGGACGGAGGCACTACATCACGGCGCTGACGCTGATGAACATCCACGAAATGGCTTCCATCGAAAGCAGCTATGCGGCCCTGGCGGACCGGATGCGGCGGTTCTTGAATGCCGAGCATCTGGCCGACGATCTGGCCGAGCTGTTCGACCGCATGGTGTTCAACATTCTGGTCAGCAATGACGACGATCACCTGCGCAACCACGGTTTCATCCTGCAGGAGACGCCTGGGCAGAAGCCCCGCCCGGGGTCACAGGATCCGGAACGGCGGGTGGCGCTGGCTTGGCGGCTAAGCCCGCTGTATGACGTAGTGCCTCGACCGAGCGTTGCAAGCAGCCGTTATCTGCACTTGGGCGTGGGTCAGTATGGGCGCGAGGCCACTCTGACCAATGCACTGTCCTGGGCGGAGCGTTTTGGCCTGCCCTCCTCCATGGCCGTTACCCGGATCGAGCGGATTTGGCGGGCCGTGCGCGAGTGGCGCACGCACTTCGAAGAGGCCGGTGTCAGCGGCGGCGATATCGATGCGGTGGGCTCGGCCTTTCCGCATGCGCGGGATATCGGTGGCAAAGCGTTGGGAATTTGTTGAGCCTGGCTTGGGTACCAGGGGGACGCGGAGCGTCCCGGGAAGCATTCCCACGCGGAGCGTGGGAACGATCAAGGGTCGTGTAGGGGTGAATTCATTCGCCCTTGGGACGCGGAGCGTCCCGGGAAGCATTCCCACGCGGAGCGTGGGAACGATCAAGGGTCGTGTAGGGGTGAATTCATTCGCCCTTGGGACGCGGAGCGTCCCGGGAGGCGTCCCGCGCGGGATCGGAGTTTACAGGCACTCGCCGACGACGCGGGCGAGCTTCTGGGCGCGGGGGTCCATGAGGACGTAAGGGCCGAGGGTGTTGGTGACGAAGCCGAAGGCGAGGTCGCGCTCGGGGTCGGCGAAGCCGCTGGAACCGCCGGCGCCGGGGTGGCCGAAGGCTTTCGGGCCGAGGCCGTAGGTGGCGTTGGCGACGTCCGGCTGGTCGAGCATGCAGCCGAGTCCGAAGCGGGTGCTGGTGAGCAGGGTCTTGTCTTCGCCGCGACAATGCTCGCGGGTGAGTTCGTTGAGCAGATCGGATTCCAGCAGGCTGCCGTCCAGCAGACCGGCATAGAGCCCGGCCAGGGCTCGGGCGTTGCCGTGGCCGTTGGCAGCGGGTTGCTGCATACGACGCCATTCCGGTTTGTTGGTGCTGGTCATGATGGACGGCGGGTTGGTAAAGGCCCGCGTCGGCATGGAGGTGGGCTCGGTCATCATGCACTTGAGCAGACGCTGGGCGGCGGCATCGCCGAGGTTGCCCTTGGCCCGGGCGATGTGGGCGACGCGGGGGAATTCGGCGTCGTCCAGGCCGACATGGAAGTCCAGGCCCAGGGGCTTTGCGGTACGAGCGACGATGGATTCGCCGGGGCCACGGCCGTCGGCGCGTCGCAGCAGTTCGCCCACCAGCCAACCGTAGGTGATCGGGGCATAGCCATGGCCTTCGCCGGGCGTCCACCAAGGCTGCTCGGCGGCCAGGGCCTGAATCATGGCATTCCAGTCGTAGAGGGCTTCGGCGGGGAGCAGTTCATGCAGCGCAGGCAGGCCGGCCTGGTGGCAGAGCAGTTGGCGCAGGGTGATCTTTTCTTTGCCGGCAGCAGCGAACTCGGGCCAGAGGCGCGCGACGGGGGCATCCAGCTCCAGCTTGCCCTCGCCGACCAGTTGCAGGGCGGTGACGGCGGTGAAGGTCTTGGTGCAGGAGAACAGGTTGAGGATGGTGTCGCTGTTCCACGCCTCGGTGCCGTCCTTGTCGGCGACGCCGGCCCAGATATCCACCACGGTTTCGCCGCCGACCTTGATGCAGAGCGCCGCACCGCGTTCCTGGGGATTTTCGAAGAGGGCGGCGAAGGCGTCCTTCACCGCTTCGAATTTCAGGTCGAAAAAGCCTTGAATCTGCACGCGGGCTCCTTGGGATGGTTCGGCAATGCCGCGCATTGTTTCAGCCGGGCGCAGGAATGTGAACCGGTCGGGAGGTGGGATTGTTTATGGGAATGGTTGAAGGGAGTGGAGGGTTATTCAATTGCCGGGGAGGTGTGTAGGCCGAACCTATGTGCGAACCGACAGGCCGTCCCCTCTCCCCAAAGGGGAGAGGGGGGTTGTTCGTGCGAGCGCGCAATACCCTGTAGGGGCGAATTTATTCGCCTGGCAGGTAGCGCAATTCCCTACCCTCGCAAATCCGGACGTTATGCGCAGGGCCGAGAACTTACCCCTCACCCTAGCCCTCGGCTTTGCATCCTTGAAGTCGTTTCCCCTGCGAGGAAAGGCACGTACGGTGCGGGGTCGCATGAACGAGCTTACTGCGCCGGCTGCTGAGGCGGGGCCTGTTCGCCGATCGTCTTCTTCGCTTCTCCCTTGTTGTTCTCACCCACCGGAGCCGGCGGGGCCAGGAGGGTCTTGGGGACGTCGAGGTTGGCCTTGCGCACGGCTTCGACGAAGCCCTGGAACGGGCGATCGGTAATGCCGACCAGGCCGAGGTGGCCGTTCTCGCCGTCGAGCAGACGGCCGGTCACCGGCTGGTCGAGATACTGGAACCAGTGGGCGCCGACGATCATCGGGTCGGTCAGGGCCTGTTTCAGGAAGTGGGCGTAGGCCGGGCCGCGCTCTTCTTCCTTGTAGACCTCGGCGACACCACCCCAGAACGGGCCGCGATCGCGCGAGCCGAAGTGGAACTCAGTGATGAGCACCGGCTTGTCCAGCGCACGCAGGGCGTCGAAGTCGTAGCCCTGCTGCGGCTCGCGGGTATAGAAGTTGAAACTCAGCACGTCGCAATACTGGGCGCAGGCCTCCACCGCCTCGGGGGTGCTGACAGCGAAGCGGCCGCCAAGCAGCAGGTGGTTGGGAGCGTGCCAGTCGAGCGAGTCGGAGATGGTCTTGAAGTAGGTGTCGGCGAACAGCTTCTGGAAGCGTTTGAAGTCTTCCTCGATGGCCGGGTGTTCCGGGCTCGGCAACGGCGCTTCGAAACCGGGGTCCTCCAGCAGCTCCCAGGCTGGCAGGTCGATGCCCCAGGCCGCAGACAGCCCCTGCTGGTTGCGATACTTGTCGCGCAGTTGCTTGAGGAAGGCGCGCTTGGCCGGTACATCGGTGGTCAGGCGCAGGGTGCCGTAGGCCAGGGCGTAGCGGGCTTTGGGATCAGTGCCGACGCCCGCCCAGGCGAGTTCGTTGTCGGCGAAGTAGCCCAGCAGCCAGGGGTCTTCGCGGTGATCGCGGGTGGCGATGGCGATGGCCCGTTCGGCTGCCATGGCGAAGCGCGGATCGAACGGATCGGGGATACCGCCCCACCAGTCGTGGCCGGTGCTGATGGTGGCGTAGTCGCCCTGGATTGACAGCGGCAGCGTATAAGGCATGCGCTTGGCCTCGCCGAGCGCGTTGTCGCTCCAGTTGCCGAGGGTGTTGAACCCCCAGCCCTGCAGGCGGTCGAGGGTCTGGTTAACCCAGCGCTCGGCTTCCGGCACACAGGGCTTTTCCGCCGCGGTGGATTGCGCGGGAGCGGAAGAGCCAGCGGCAGGCTCCCCGGTGGTAGGCGCTGCAGCCTCCGGAGCGGCACCGGCGGGCTTCTGAGGCGCATCCGGCGGGCAAACCTGATCGCCGTAGGTGCGTTGCAGGTTGGCGCGGTAGAAGTCGTACCAGCGGCCCTGGGCGTAGGCGCGGCCCTTGTTGGCGCCGGTGTCGCTGCGGTTGTCACCCTGGCCGTAGAACGCCGCGAGCGGCTCGCCTTCTTTCGGCAGCGCAGTGAACATGCTTTCGCGTCCTTCGACGTAGGTCTGGCTGCCGTTGGCGGTAACGGTGTTCACACCGAGGGAATAGAACGGATGACCTTCGGGGGTGACCAGGTACCAGCGACCGTCATGCTTCTCGGTGCGGAAGAAGCCTCGCGCTTCGAAGGACGGGCCCTTCATCCAGCCGCCGAAGCGGTCCTGCTCGGGGCGTTTATCCAGCCAGCCCTTGAGCTGGTCCTTTTCCTTGACGGATGCCTGCTTGAGCTGGGCGTCGCTGTTCACTTTTTCCGGCCAGCGGGCCCGGGTGTACTGGCCATAGGCATCGACGATGCCGGTGTAGGCCGCTTTCAGCGAGCCTTCGCCCGGTTCGACCAGCACACGTCCGAGCAGGATGTTCTGGTTCGCATCGGGGCGATCCAGGGAAAGGGTGATGGAGCTGACCTGCGCCGGGTTCAATTCGCCTTCGACGAATTCAGCCAGCAGCAGGCGTTGCCCTTCATGTTCGAAGGGCATCGGCGGGCCGGCGCGCATACCGTGGTCGCGCGGCGTGGTGGCGTGCAGCGGGACCAGCAACGTCTGCGCCGGGCCGGCCGGCAGTGCGATACGGCTGGTAAGAGCCTTGCCGTCGCTGCTTTCGATGCGCAGGTCGAGGGTGATGGCCCAGTCCTGGGCGTTCTGGATGCGCAGGCCGAGCACGCCGGCCTGGGACCAGTCCCAGGTGCCCTGTTGGGGGGTGAGCTGCAGGGTCGGCCGCTCACCGACATGGAACACCAGGCGTCGCAACGCTTCGCCCCGGTCGGTGAATTCGGGCTCCAGCGACGGGAGCGCGCTGCCCTGGGTGACCACCTTGGCCACGTCGGTCGGGCGAGCGAAGTTGAAGAGGTTTTGCTGGGCCTCGGGCGCAGCGAATAGCGGAGTGGCCAGCATCAGTGCCACCACGGCGTACAACGGACGACGCATCATGAAAAAAACAGCCTCTCTACTGTCGAGCAGTCAATAGACCACGCCTTACCCGGATGATGCTGTCGATGAGTACCATTTATGCGATTTCCCGGCGGAACGGCGGCAACGCGTTGAGAATCGCTTTGCCATAGCGCTGGGTCACCACCCGGCGATCCAGCAGGGTGATGGTGCCGCGGTCGCTTTCGGTGCGCAGCAGCCGCCCGCAGGCCTGGACCAGGCGCAACGAAGCGTCCGGCACGGCGATTTCCATGAAGGGGTTGCCGCCGCGCGCCTCGATCCATTCCGACAACGCAGCTTCGACGGGATCATCCGGCACGGCGAACGGAATCTTAGCGATTACCACGTGTTCGCAATAGGCTCCCGGCAGGTCGACGCCCTCGGCGAAGCTGGCGAGGCCGAACAGCACGCTGGGCTCGCCATCGTCGACGCGTGCCTTGTGCTTGTTCAGGGTTTCCTGCTTGGACAGGTTGCCCTGGATGAGCACGCGCTTGCGCCAGTCGCGTTCGAGGCCATCGAAGACGTCCTGCATCTGCTTGCGCGAGGAGAACAGCACCAAGGTGCCGCGGGTGCCGTCCACCAGGGCCGGCAATTCGCGGACGATGGCGGCGGTATGGGCGGCGGCGTCGCGCGGGTCGGCGCGCAGGTCCGGCACCTTGAGCAGCCCCGCATCGGCATGGTGGAACGGGCTGGGCACCACGGCGGTGACCGCCACCTTGGGCAGGCCGGCGCGCATGCGGTAGCGGTCGAAACTGTTCAGCGCGGTGAGGGTGGCGGAGGTCACCAGGGCGCCGTAGGCGACGTTCCACAGGTTGCGACGCAGGGTCTCCGCGGCGAGGATCGGGCTGGCGTTGACCTCGATGTCGTAGGCCGCGCCGCTCTCCGCCAGGGTCAGCCAGCGGGCCATGGGCGGGTTGTCTTCCGGGTCTTCGACGGTGAAGGCGGTCCACAGCTCCCAGGTGCCCTGGGCACGGGACAACAGGCTGCCGAACAGGGGATACCACTCCTCCGCCTGGTGACTGGCGACACCAACGCTGGCCTCACCGTCCATGGCCTCCTTGAGCAGCTCGGTGAGCCGGGTGAAGAGGTCGGTGAGCTTGGCGAAGCCCTTTTTCAGCTCCAGCCCCATTTCCCGCAGGTGTTCCGGCACCAGTCCGCCAACGAAACGATGGCGTGGCCGCTCGCGGCCTTCCATGTCTTCACCGGCACGGAAATCGGCGACCTGCTCGCAGGCACTGAACATGAATTGCTGTTGCGTGCGCAGTTCGCGCGCCAGCTCCGGCACGCCTTCGATCAACCGCCCCAGCTCGCCGGGCAGCGGGTGCTGGGCGAGCAACTTGGTGAGGTTCTTTTCCACTTGGCCGAGCCAGTCGGCCGTGGAACGCAGGCGGGTGAAATGGGCGAAATGGCCGATGGCCTTGTCCGGCAGGTGGTGGCCTTCGTCGAAGACGTAGAGCGTTTCGCGCGGATCGGGCAGCACGGCGCCACCGCCCAGCGCCAGGTCGGCGAGGACCATGTCGTGGTTCGTGACGATCACGTCGACCTTGGTCATGCCTTCGCGGGCTTTATAGAAGGCGCACTGCTGGAAATTCGGGCAATGACGGTTGGTGCACTGGCTGTGGTCGGTGGTCAGGCGCGCCCAGTCGGCATCTTCCAGTGCTTCTGGCCAGGCATCGCGGTCGCCGTCCCAGCGGTTGCCGGCGAGCTTTTCGATCATCTGGGTGAAGAGCTTCTGGCTGCGCTCGTCGACGTCGAGCTTGAAGCCTTCTTCTTCGAACAACTGGGCCGTGGCGTTCTGTGCCTGCCCTTCCTGCAACAGCATGTCCAGCTTGGACAGGCACAAATAGCGGCCACGCCCCTTGGCCAGGGCGAAGCTGAAGTTGAGGCCCGAGTTGCGCATCAGGTCCGGCAGGTCCTTGTGCACGATCTGTTCTTGCAGGGCCACGGTAGCGGTGGCAATCACCAGGCGCTTGCCAGCGGCCTTGGCGATGGGAATGGTGGCCAGGCTGTAGGCGACGGTCTTGCCGGTACCGGTCCCCGCCTCCACCGCCACCACCGCCGGTTCGCCATCGCGCTGGCCTTCATCGTTGTGCTTGATCGCGCCGAGCACCTTGGCCACTTCGGCGATCATCAGCCGTTGGCCGTAACGCGGCTTGAGCCCCTTGGCTTCGAGAAAACGAGAATAGGCCCCCTGGATCTGGGCCTTGAGTTCGGGACTGAGCATGGGGAGCGGAAAGCCTGGATAAATTTTCAGTATTTCGAATGGGTGGCTATGATAGCGCGCGTTTCGTTCACCGCCACCGGAGATTGCCGAATGACACCTTTTGCCCTCGTTTACACTCTGCACGTGCTGGCGGCCCTGGTCTGGGTTGGCGGCATGTTCTTCGCCTGGATGGTCCTGCGACCGGCGGCCGTCGCGGTGTTGCAAGCCCCGGAAAGACTCCGGCTGTGGGCGGATGTGTTCCGGCGCTTCTTCGTCTGGGTCTGGGCGGCGGTGGTGGTCCTGCCGATCACCGGCTTCGGCATGCTGCACCTGCGCTTCGCCGGCTTCGAGCAGGCACCCCGCTATGTGCATGTGATGATCGGCCTTTATATCGCGATGCTGGCGCTGTTCCTGCGGGTGCAGGCGCTGCAACTGCCGCAGTTGAACAAGGCCATCGAAGCGCAGGACTGGCCCGCTGGCGGCGCGACGCTGGGGAAGATTCGTCGACTGGTGGGTTTCAATCTGCTGATGGGATTGGTGCTGGTGGCCATCGCGGCGGCACGGCCGGGGTTGTAAGGTCACGCTCGCGAGAAAGACTCTCTTAAACAAACAGCCCCTACGAAAACACGGTTCGTAGGGGCAATTTTATTCGTCCGCTTCCGCTACCTAGGGCGAATGAATTCGCCCCTACCAAGCTGCCCCGTGGCCCACAGGCCGACTGGCCAATGGCTGCAAGCTATTCGAAACGCACCACTTCCAGCTGCCCCTCGGCGCCCTGGGCTCCTGGCTGGCCGGGTTGTCCCGGACGCCCCTTGGCCGCACCGTCGGCACGATAAAGCAGGCAACCCTTGGCCGCGCCACCGGGACCGCCTTCGCCAGGCTCGCCCGCCGGGCCACCCGCACCGCCCTCCAGGCGAATCTGGATACGCTCCACCGGGAAATCGGCCGGCACTTCCAGGCGAACCTTGCCGCCCGGAGCGCCATCCTGGCCATCCCCGCCGTTCTGTCCGTCGTAACCTCGGCCGGCATCGCCCCACAGGCAGCCCGCCGGCTGGCCTTTCGCGCCATCCAGCCCCCGGTAGCCCGGCGTTCCGCGTCCACCGCGGGCATCGATGGAGAGGGACTCCACTTGGACCTGTTCCAAGCGCAGGGCAAGTGTCCGGCCGGCACTGGCCGGTCGGTCGTAGTTGCCCGGCGCGCCACGGGCACCGATATGGCTGCCTTCGGCAATCTCGCCCTGCGCCACGTCGAGGCGGAAAGCGGTCTCGCTCGGTGCGATGCCTATATGCGCGTCGCGCCCCATGCGCAGTTCGCCTACCCGCAACTCGCTGAGGTTGGCCGGCAGCAAGAGGGAGGCATGGTCGGCGATCTCCAGCCGATCCAGTTGCAGAGTGCTGGCATGGGTGGGCAGGCGCAACAGCGAGTGGGGCGCTACCTTGACCAGGGATTCCGCCATGGCCAGCGGAGCGCACAGGCACGCGAGCAAGCACAGGTTACGCATGACGAGCCTCCTTGACGGAAGGCCGTTGCAGGCCGAGGTGAAAGATACCGAAGACCAGCACTTGCAGGCATTCCAGAGCGACTCGCGGCCGGCCCTTCAGGCGCACGCCGAACCAGGCCAGTTCGAGCAGGTGGATGAAGAAAAGCACCGCGCCGGCCGCATTGAGCAGCAGGCCGAATGGATGGGCGAACGGATCGATCAGATTGGCCAGCACCAGCGGCCAGAACAGCAAGGCAGCCACCTTGCCCAGCCCTAAAAACACTGTCATGCCTCCCCCTGCTTTTTTTGATTTGGCCGCACCATAACCCCTTCGCCAGCAACGGGCCAGCATCGAACCGAAAAAAGCACGGGGGCTTCACGCCCCCGCTTCCTCCAACCTCTCATCGCTAGCGAGTGACGTGAATTTCCACGCGCCGGTTCTGCGCCCGCCCGGTGTCGGTGGCGTTGTCCGCAACCGGTCGGCTCTCGCCGAAACCTTCCGTGCTCAGCTTGCTCGCCGGAACGCCCTGAGCGACCAGGAAATCCGCCACGCTCCGTGCCCGTCGCTCCGAAAGCCCCTGGTTGTAGGCATCGCTGCCGACGCTGTCGGTGTGTCCCTGCACCTTGATCTCGATGACGTCCGCCCCCTGCAGACGCCCGCCCACATCCCTCAAGCGGGCACGCGCCCCTTCGGTCAGGTCGGCGGAATCGAAGGCGAACAACACTTCGCCCAGATCGCTGAGCACGATTACCTCGCTTTGTGGCGCAGGCGTCGGCTCGGGTTCCGGGGATTTGGGCGCAGCCGGGTATTCCTTGATCGGACAACCGTTGTGGTGCACCGGCGTATTCTCGGGCGTACCCGAGCATCGGTCGCGCCGGTCGAAGACGCCATCCCCGTCTTCGTCCCCGTCCTGCGCATAGCAGAGCAGACCGCCGACGACCGCGCCGGCCACCGCGCCTCCCGCTGCCCAGGCTGAACTTTCGATGGCGCCGAGGCCGCCGCCGGCCAGACCGCCAATCGCACTGCAGATAGGCCAGTTCCCCTGGTTGAGCGCCGCATCCCCCGTACTGGTGGTGGTGACGCAACCGGTGAGAACACTGCTGACCAGAAGAATCGGGACTACTGTCCTGGCGACAGTACTCATGGTGAGATCTCCTGTGTCGCTGGCGGAATGCCAGTACCAGGAGTTAAGACCAGCGAAGCGGCGCCGACAACCGGCCCGCTACCCGAAGGAGAGAGGTTATTACTGACGCGGTGACTGATGCCCTTCCGGCCGCCCGTATCAGGGGCGGCCGGGTTGGCCTGGTTTCGTGAGCTACGCCACGAATCAGGGACGGGCTTCGACTTCCGCTTCCACGCGACGGTTGATGGCACGGCCTGCATCGGTCGCGTTATCCGCCACCGGACGGGACTCGCCATAACCGACCGTATCGACACGGCTGCCCTCGATGCCGTACTGGTTGACCAGCACGTCGCGCACGGCGTTGGCACGGCGCTCGGACAGCCCCTGGTTGTAGGCGTCGGTACCGATGGAGTCGGTATGGCCTTCGACCACGGTGGAGGTCTGCGGATACTGCTTCATGAAGTCGGCCAGGCTGCGGATGTCGTCATAGCTCTCAGGCTTGACCACCGACTTGTCGAAATCGAACTTCACGTCCAGCTCGACACGCACCGGCTCAGCTGCCTCCGGCATGGGCGTGGGTTCGGGCATGGGTTGTTCCTCGACGGCGGCGACGGTTTCTTCCTCGCCCTGGCCGTGCACCCAGCAATAGGCCCCAGCGGTCGTACCCGCCGCCAAGGCACCCCACCCTGCGTAAGAGCTGCTCTCGATGGCACCAATCGCCGCGCCGGTCAAGCCGCCCAACGCGGCACAAGTCGGCCAATCGCTCTTCTGCAGACCGGCGCAGCCGGTCAAGACGCTGGTCGCCAAAAGCAGGGGTACTGCGGTCCTTGTCATACTCATAAACGAAGTCTCCTCTTTGGGATCGGTCCAAACCGACTCCATGGGAGTAAAGACGCCGGTTTTAAATTCCGCCAGCACTAGGCCAGTGTGTCGCCGCACGTTAGGCTTCATTTTCCACCTCGAGGATTTTCAATGACGGCCTCCACCTCCTCCCTGACGCCACAACAGGCACTCGCCGGCCTGCTCGACCGCCACGCCCCGGAACGCGTCCTGCTGATTGGAGCCAGCCAGCTGCCGGCGCTGGAGGCATTCCGCTCCGCGCACCCGCAAAGCCGGGTGGAGCACGCCGAGGCCGGTCCCCTGCCGGATGCGCTGGCCGCTCAACGCTTCGATCTCGCCCTGCTGGTGGATTGCCTCGAACACCTGCCCAAGCGCACCGGCCTGGAATTGCTCGGTGGCATCCGTAACCTCAATGCGAGCCGCCTGGCCGTGCTGGTCGACCTGCAGGCCTGCGGCTGGCAAGACACCGACTTCTTCGCCCTGGCCATGCAGGCCAGCGAACGCTTCCAGCGCGGCGAGCAGACCCTGACGCTGTTCACCTACGACCTGCGCGACTACAAGCAAGTGCCGGACTGGCTGAACGCCAAGTTTTGGGCCAACCCGGAAAACTTCGGCAAATACTGGTGGTAACCATGAGCCCATCCCTGGACCCCGCCTCCCCCAGTTGCCCCTGCGGCAGCGGCGCCGTTCTGAGCGACTGCTGCGGACGCTACCACGCGGGCACACCGGCCCCCAGCGCCGAGCGCCTCATGCGCTCGCGCTACAGCGCCTATGTGCTGGGCCTGGTCGATTATCTGGTGGCTACCACTCTCCCCGCCCAGCAGGCCGCCCTGGATCGTGCCGCGATCGCCGCCTGGAGCGCGCAAAGCACCTGGCTCGGCCTGGAAGTGGAGAATGCCGAATTGCTCGGCGGCCAGCCGGAGCATGCTTTCGTCACCTTCACCGCGCGCTGGCATGACGGCACGGGCGAACACAGCCACCGCGAGCGTTCGGCCTTCGTCCAGAACGCCGGCCGCTGGTACTTCATCGACCCCACCGCCCCGCTGAAGGCCGGCCGCAATGATCCCTGCCCGTGCGGCAGTGGGCAAAAATTCAAAAAATGCTGTTTCGGCTTTCTTTAATCGCCCGTTGTTGCTTGAGTGTTTGAGCGAGGCCATCCCGGGCCTTCTCGCCAAACAAGGAGCAACATATGCCAGTACGTAAGGGAATAGCTGCCGGCCTGGCGGCCATGGCCTTCAGCGCAACGCTGCAGGCCGACGTCCAGCTCGACCTGGGCAGCACCGAACGCGTCACCCGCCTGTTCGCCTATCCCAACAATTGCCACGTCATCTGCTACCGCAACTGGACGCTGGAGCAGACCGTCGAGCACTACATGACCCAGAGCGTGCAACGCGACGGTTATGCGGACGCGAAAGTGGCGGTGAACCGCGACAACGATCGCCTCTTCCTGACCATCCAGGGCGTACCGGACGGCTACGGCACACCGTTGCAGGCGCTGCTCGAGGCCGGTGACATGGCCTACCAGGGCGCCAGCCGCCTGAACAGCGATGGCAAGTGGCAATACAGTTGGTACTTCTTCCTGCCGCTGGGGATGGCCCTGGAGAACCGCCGCAGCGTGGAGTTGCTGCACTTCCCACCGGACTATTCGCTGACCCAGGCGCAGGACTACCTCGAATCCAAGACCACCGACCGCTGGGCCGACCTGCTCAGCCGCAATGGCATTCCGGCGGAGCAGACGCCTGCCTATCAGACCATCATCGATATCGCCCCCATCGCGGCACCGGCCAGCGCCGGCAGCACACTGGAAGAGGTCTATGACTACTTCCAGGACTACCAGAAGAGCATGGTCGCCCAGCTCACCGCCGGCAGCGGCAAGCAGACCCTACCGATGGTTGCGTTCGGCAGCCCGGTGCGCAACTGGATCAAGCAGCAGTACGGCGTCAGCCTGAACGTGCTCGGCCTGGGGCAGATCAAGCCGGTGGAAGGCAAGTCAGTCGCGGTGCTCGGCAGCAACCACCCCAGTTACATCTGGTATGCGGCCGATCCGGAAAACAACGACGACAACGAAGAGAAGGCCGACCAGGCCGGATTGAAAGTCATGGGCCAGGACATCACCGCCGCCTGCTGGCAAGCCGGCATGGGCAGCGATCCGGGCGCCGATCCGCAGAAGACGCTGGATGCCTGCACCCAGAAGTGGCAAGTCACGGACAAGGTGCAAACCTGCGAGCTGTTCTACACCTCGATCCGCAATCTCACACCGGAACAGGCCGCCGCCAAGTGCGAGACGGACGCCTGACGACACGAGGCCCGCACAGGCGGGCCTCGTTTTCGATCAGACCAGTTTGAGGTGGGAGACATCCGGCGCCGGGGCCGGCGGAGCCGCCTTCGCCTGCCCCATGTCGCTGCCCACCGGTGCCAGGGAGAACTGTTCGAGGTCCACCTTGGGCGCCTGCGGTGCCGGCTTGGCATCCTGCAGGTCGGTGCCTACCGGGGCGATGCCGAAGTCCGGCGCCTCGACCTCGACGAACGCCGCCATGTACTCGTCCCGCGGCGCCACCTTGAGCCGCCCGACCTCGCTGCCCGGTGCGACGGGTTTCGGGGCTTCCGCCGCAACAGGCGGAGGCGCCAGCTCGACCTCCTCGATCTCCGCGTCCAGCGCGGCGACTTCCACCACGGCTCCGGCACGCTCCAGCGTAGCCCGGTATTTTTCCGCGCCAGCCGCGTCGAGATTGCTCTTGATCACTATCCGGCGACCGGAAAACAGCAACGCTATGCGCTGGGCATCGGCCTGGAACAGCTTGGCCAGATTGGCCTTCACCTGCTCCAGTTGCGCGCCCGGTATCAGTTGGCCCGAGAAAGCGATCTCAAAGCGGCTCATACGGTCATACTCCTGTACATATTGGCGCGCAGTATGGCTCAGTTTTTTTTCGGCTCTCAACCGATTGCAGCCAAGCACTTGCTTGTTACACTGAGGCGTCCTTCGGAGTTTTCGAATGTTTTATCAGGCGCAAACGATAAGAATTCTCAGCCTAATGATGTTGTTCGGCCTGGCGACAGGCCTCGCAGGATGCTCCACTTGGCTCACCGGTGGATTCAAGGACCCGGACGTCCAACTCATCAAAGTCGATGTTGTCAGTGCCAAACTGATGAAGCAGGAGTTCCTGCTGCGTTTCCGCATTGCCAATCCCAACGGGATGAGCCTGCCGGTGCGCGGGCTGGTCTACGACATCCACCTCAACGACGTGAAGCTTGCCGAAGGCGAGGCACGGACCTGGTTCACCGTGCCTGCCCATGGCCGCGAAGAGTTCGAGGTGCCGGTGCGCACCAACCTCTGGCGGCACATGAAGTACATCGTCAAGCTGCTCGAGAAGCCCGACCAGCCGATCCGCTATCGCCTCGAAGGCGAGGTCAAGACAGGCCTGATGTTCGGCCGCAGCGTGCACCTTTCGCGGAATGGCGAGATAATTCCCGGCGACTACATTCCGGAGTGATTCACCCATGCACCAAGAACCCCATGTCCATGGTCCCGACTGCAACCACGATCATGACCATGAGCACCACGTCCACGGCCCGCACTGCAACCACGCCCACCAGGAACCGGCGCGCAACCCGCTGAAGGACGTCGGCCGCAACGACCCCTGCCCCTGCGGCAGCCAGAAGAAATTCAAGAAGTGCCACGGCGCCTGACCGCAGCATGGACACGCTGAGCCTGGGCCTGCTGCTCGCCGGCCTGCTGATCATCCTTCCGCTGGCGCTGTATGCGCTGTTTCTCTGGCGGCGCGTCTGGGCCCGCCAGCGAGCGATCAGGGAGGCGGAGCGGGCGCGCCGGGAGCGCCTCGGCAGCGACCTGCGTATCCTGGCCGGCAGCCTGCTCGACGAGCAGTTGCCGCTGATCGAAGGGGCGATCCGCATCAAGGTGCTGATCGACAACTACGACACCGCGCTGAGCAACAACCCGCGCTGCCAGGTCTTCCACCAGTTGTTCGAAGCCACCGCCCACGTGCCCACCCATGCCGCCTGGAAGGCGCTGGAGCGGAACGAGCGGCGCCACCACGAGGCCCGCTTCATGGAGCTGGAGCTGCAGCACAAGGCCGCCGCCCGTGCCAGTGCGCGCTGGCTGCTGGAAGAAGCCTTGCCGCCCCCCGCCAACGACGATTGAACGACCCGCCGTCTCCCGGCTATCCGAAGAGCTGCCGGCCTCTTGCCAGCCACACGGGCGCTCTCTACCTTAGCGCCCCATACCCCGAGCCATCCGCCCTCTCACGTGCCAGGAGCCCCTGCATGCCATCGCGCCTGTTCCGACCGCTGACCAGCCTGACCCTGGGAGCGCTGATTTCCGGGCTGCTGGGCCTGACCGGTTGCCAGTCGCTGTTCGACAGCCGCTACCGCGACAGCGTGCCGCCGGACCAGGGTACCGTGCGCATCCAGGGCCTCGCGCAAAGCGTGGTGGTCCGGCGTAACGCGCTGGGCATGCCGCTGATCGAGACCAATACTTTCCACGATGCGCTGTTCGCCCTGGGCTATGTGCATGCCGGCGACCGCCTGAGCCAGATGGTCGGCATGCGCTTGATGGCCGAAGGCCGGCTGGCGGAAATGGCCGGCCCCGGCGTGCTGGAGATCGACCGCTTCATGCGCGCGGTGAATCTCAAGCAAAGCGCCGACACGCTCTACAAGAACGCCTCGCCACGCATCAAGCAGTTCTTCGAGGTCTACGCCCGTGGCGTGAACGCCTACCTGTTCCGCTACCGCGACAAGCTGCCGATGGACCTGGCCGAATCCGGCTACAAGCCGGCCTACTGGAAACCGGAAGACTCGGTATTGGTGTTCTGCCTGCTGAATTTCGGCCTGTCGGTGAACCTGCAGGAGGAGATCGCCTCCCTGGTGCTGGCGCAGAAGGTGGGGGCCGACAAGCTGTCCTGGCTGATGCCGATCTATCCCGACGAACCCCTGCCCTTCGACGAAGCGGAAAAACTCAAGGGCCTGAACCTCACCGGCAACGCGTTCGCCACGATTCCCGGCCTGCGCCAGGTCGATTCCGCCGCCGCCCAGGTGGCGGCGCTGAACATGCTGGGGGTCGCGGCTTCCAACAACTGGGCCATCGCCCCGCGGAACAGCCGCAGCGGCAAGAGTCTGCTGGCCAACGACACCCACCTGCCGCTGCAGATGCCCTCGGTGTGGAACTTCGTGCAGATCCGTTCGCCGAAATTCCAGGCCGCCGGGGTATCCGTCGCCGGGGTGCCGGCGGTGGTGGCCGGGTTCAACGGCAAGCTGGCCTGGGGCATGACCATGGTCATGGGCGACAACCAGGACCTGTTCCTGGAAAGGCTCAAGCGCGAAGGCAACCGGCTCTACTACCAGGCCGACGGACAGTGGCTCCCGGCTCGCGAACGGCAGGAAACCTTCTTCATCAAGGGTGAGCGACCGATCCGCGAAACCCTCTACGAGACCCGTAACGGCCCGCTGCTGAACAGCGTGCTCGGCGAACGCAAGCACATGCTGCAACCGTTGCAGCTCGCCAGCGGCTACGGCCTGGCGCTGAAACAGGCGTCCATGGACGGCGACCGCAGCCTCGACGCCTTCTTCGACCTGTCCCGCGCCCAGTCGGTGGAACAGGCCTTCGACGCCACCCGCGAAGTGCGCGCCATGGCACTGAACATTCTGTTTGCCGATGCCGAGCATATCGGCTGGCAGGTCACCGGGCGCTTCCCCAACCGCCGCGAAGGCCGTGGACTGCTGCCCTCGCCCGGCTGGGACGACCGCTACGGCTGGGACAGCTTCGCCGACCCGATGCTGTATCCGATGGATCAGGACCCGCCGCAAGGCTGGCTGGGCACCGCCAACCACCGCACCGCGCCCGCCGGCTACGGCGTGCAACTGTCCAACTCCTGGTACTACCCGGAACGCGCCGAACGCATCGCCGAGCTGGCTGGCCGTGGCAAGCATGATCAGCAGAGCATGATCGCCATGCAGTACGACCAGACCACGCCGTTCGCCGCCAAGCTGAAAGCCGTGTTCGAAGACCCCGGCATGGCCCAGCCGCTCAAGCAGGCCATCGATGCCCTGCCCGGCATCGAGCGGGACAAGGCCCGCGAGGCCTTGAGCCGCCTGCTGGCGTTCGACGGCCGCCTCAGCCCGGCTTCGGCGGATGCCGCCCTGTATGGCGCCTTCCTCCATGAAAGTGCGCGGCAGATCTTTCTCGACGAACTCGGCCCGGACGACAGCCCGGCCTGGAGGGCGCTGATCCAGACCGCCAACACCTCCTACTCGGCCCAGGCCGACCACCTGCTCGGGCGCCTCGACAGCCCGTTCTGGGACGACATCCGCACCCCGCAGCAGGAAGACAAGCCGGCGATCCTCGCCCGCAGCCTGGCCGCCGCCGTGACCTTCGTCGAGAGCCACCTGGGCACGGACCGCAAGGCCTGGCAGTGGGGCAAGCTGCACCGCTACGTCTGGGCCACCGAGACCACCCGCCTGGCGCCGTACATGAGCGCCAGCCAACGCGCCGGCATCAACGCGTTGAAAGGTTACCTCGACCGCGGTCCCTATCCCGCCGGCGGCGACCACAGCACGCTGAACGTCTCCGCCTACAACTGGGGGCAGGATTTCGACACCTGGTTGATCCCGGCGATGCGTATCGTCGTCGACTTCGGCCAGAACGAACCGATGATGGGCGTGAACAGCTCCGGCCAGTCCGGCAACCCGGCCAGCCCGCACTATGCCGATGGCATCGACGCCTGGCTCAAGGGCCGCTACGTGACCTTCCCCTTCCAGCCGCAGAACCTGGACAAGGTGTACGGCAGCAAACGCCTGATCCTGATGCCCGCAGGGCGCTGAGGGCTGTAATCGCCCCAACGCCGACCTCGACTCCCGTAGGAGCCAGCTCTGCTGGCGAAGTTTTTGCGCTGCCTGTTTTCGCGAGCAGAGCTCGCTCCTACAAAGGCAGAGCCGGGCCCATTCGCCCGCCCCCCCCCTCGACGGGCGAATGAATTCGCCCCTAGCCGGCCTCGGCTCCCGTAGCAGCCAGCTCTGCTGGCGAAGCTCGCGCCTATACAACCATTTACCGATCCGGGAGTCGGAAGTCAGACAGGCGCAGGCTCGCCGTATTTCCGTCCAAGACACCTATCACTATGGATCTGGTCATCGCCCGCCCCGAAGGTCTCTACTGCCCGCCCGGCGATTTCTACATCGATCCCTGGCGGCCGGTGGAGCGCGCCGTCATCACCCATGCCCACGGCGATCATGCCCGCTGGGGCATGGGGCACTATCTCGCCGCTGCGCCCAGCGAAGGCATCCTGCGGACGCGCCTGGGCCCGGACCTGCCGCTGCAAACCCTGGCCTATGGCGAAAGCCTCGACCACAACGGCGTGACGCTGAGCTTCCACCCCGCCGGCCATGTCCTCGGTTCGGCCCAGGTGCGCCTGGAATACCGCGGCGAAGTCTGGGTCGCCTCCGGTGACTACAAGGTCGAACCGGACGGCACCTGCACCCCCTTCGAGCCGGTACGCTGCCACTGCTTCATCAGCGAATCCACCTTCGGCCTGCCGATCTACCGCTGGCCGACGCAGGCATCCGTATTCCGTGAAATAAACGACTGGTGGCGTGCCAACGCCGCCGTCGGGCGCACCAGCGTGCTGTTCTGCTACGCCCTGGGCAAGGCACAACGCATCCTCCACGGACTCGATGCCGACATCGGACCCATCGTCGTGCACGGTGCGGTGGAGCCGCTCAACCGGGTCTACCGCGAGGCCGGCGTGCACCTCCCCGATACGCTTTACGCCGGCGACCTGGCGAAGAACGACCCGCGCCTGCGCCAGGCCATCGTCCTCGCCCCGCCCTCGGCCGGCGGCAGCACCTGGATGCGTCGCTTCGGCGATTATTCCGACGCCTTCGCCAGCGGCTGGATGATGTTGCGCGGCACTCGGCGCCGGCGCGGTGTCGATCGCGGCTTCGTGCTTTCCGATCACGCCGACTGGCCGGGCCTGCTCTGGGCCATCGAGCAGACCGGCGCCGAGCGGGTGATGGTCACCCACGGTTCGGTGGCGGTGCTGGTGCGCTACCTCTGCGAACAGGGGCTCGATGCCCAGGCGTTCGACACCGAATACGGCGACGAGGAAGAAGCCGACCTGGTGGCCCGCCAGGAAAGCACAGAGGGAGACGCCGGATGAAGGCCTTCGCCGAACTCTACGCGCGCCTCGACGCCACCACCTCGAGCAACGCCAAGCTGGCCGCGATGCGCGACTACTTCCGCGAGGCGCCGGCGGAAGACGCCGCCTGGGCGGTCTACTTCCTCGCCGGAGGGCGACCGCGCCAACTGGTGCCGACCCGGCTGCTGCGCGACACCGCCACCCGTGCCGCCGGCCTCCCCGACTGGCTGTTCGAGGAAAGCTACCAAGCGGTCGGCGACCTGGCGGAAACCATCTCCCTCCTGCTCCCGGAATCCCACCACACCTCGGACGACGGCCTCGCCGTGTGGATGCAGGAGAAACTGCTTCCTCTGCGCGGTCTGCCGCCGGAAGAGCTGGCCGAACGCCTGCCGCCGCTCTGGGCGCAACTGGACCGCCCGAGCCTGATGCTCTGCCTCAAGCTGGTCACCGGGGCGTTCCGCGTCGGCGTGTCGAAACTCCTGGTCACCCGCGCGCTGGCCGCCGTCGCCGACATCGACCCGAAGCGCGTGGCCCAGCGCCTGGTGGGCTATACCGACCTGTCGCATCGCCCCAGCGCCGACAGCTTCCAGGCGCTGATCGCCCCGGAGTCGGACGACGAACATGCCCAGCGCGGCGGCCAGCCCTATCCGTTCTTTCTTGCCCATCCGCTGCAAGCCGAGATCGAGCGCTTCGCCGGTCTGCTCGGCCCGCCGTCCGACTGGTTGGTGGAATGGAAGTGGGACGGTATCCGCGCGCAACTGGTAAAGCGCGACGGCCGCCTGTGGGTCTGGTCGCGCGGCGAGGAACTGGTCAGCGAGCGCTTCCCGGAGTTGGAGCGGCTCGCGGATTGCCTGCCCGACGGCAGCGTGCTGGACGGCGAGATCGTCGCCTGGAAGGACGGCCGCGTGCAGCCCTTCGCCCTGTTGCAGCAGCGCATCGGGCGCAAGACGTTGACCGCGAAGGTGCTGGAGCAGGCACCCGCGGCGGTACTCGCCTACGACCTGCTGGAATGGCAGGGCGAGGATTGGCGGCAACGGCCGCTGGGCGAACGCCGCGCCTGTCTGGAGCAGGTAGTCGCCCGCTGCTCGGGGGACGCGGCGATCCAGGCCGACCTGCTCGACGAGCACGCAGCGGCGGTGGAGCACGCCGTGCTGATGCTCTCGCCCCTGGTGGAGGGTACCGACTGGCACGACCTCGCCCGCCAGCGCGAAGCCTCCCGCGAGCGAGGGGTCGAAGGGATGATGCTCAAGGCCCGCGACTCCCGCTACGGCGTGGGCCGGACCAAGGATGTCGGCGTCTGGTGGAAATGGAAGATCGACCCCTACTCGGTGGATGCCGTGCTGATCTACGCCCAGCGCGGCCATGGCCGGCGCGCCAGCCTGTACACCGACTTCACCTTCGCGGTCTGGGACGGCGCGCCCGACGATCCCGAGCGCAAGCTGGTGCCGTTCGCCAAGGCCTACTCCGGGTTGACCGACGAGGAAATGCGCCAGGTGGACGCCATCGTCCGCCGCACCACGGTGGAGAAATTCGGCCCGGTGCGCAGCGTTACCCCAACCCTGGTGTTCGAGCTGGGCTTCGAAGGCATCGCCGCCAGCAACCGTCATAAGAGCGGCATCGCCGTGCGCTTCCCGCGCATGCTGCGCTGGCGCCACGACAAGCCGGTGGAAGAAGCCGACACCCTGGAAACCCTGCGGGCGCTGCTGCCATGAGCCCATCCCCACACCTCGCCGGTGCCTGGTTTGCCCGCCAGGGCTGGTCGCCGTTCGCCTTTCAGGAACGGGTCTGGCAGGCGGTGGCCGAGGGCGAGTCCGGCCTGCTGCATGCCAGTACCGGCGCCGGCAAGACCTACGCGGTCTGGTTCGCCGCATTGCACCGCTTCGCCGAGGGCGGCAGCGCCACGGCCTCGAACCAGAGCGCGCCCTTGACCGTTCTCTGGATCACGCCGATGCGCGCCCTCGCCGCCGACACCGCACGCGCCCTGGAGGCGCCGCTGAAGGACCTGGACATCGCCTGGGACATCGGCCTGCGTACCGGCGACACCGGCAGCGCCGAGCGCGCCCGCCAGGGGCGCCGCCTGCCGAGCGCGCTGGTCACCACCCCGGAAAGCCTGACCCTGCTGCTCACCCGCGCCGATGCCCGCCAGGCCTTCGCCGGACTGCGCATGCTGGTGGTGGACGAGTGGCACGAACTGCTCGGCAACAAGCGCGGCGTGCAATTGCAATTGGCCCTGGCACGCCTGCGCCAATGGAATCCGACGCTGATCGTCTGGGGCCTTTCCGCCACCCTGGGCAATCAGACGCATGCCCTGGAGGTATTGCTTCACCCCGGCCATGGGCGACTGGTCCAGGGGCTGACACCCAAGACCTTGCAGGTCGATACCCTGCTGCCGCCCACGCTGGAACGCTTCCCCTGGGCCGGCCATCTCGGCCTGCGCATGCTGCCCCAGGTAGTCGAGGAACTGGAGACGGCAGCCACCTCGCTGGTGTTCACTAACACCCGCTCCCAGGCCGAGCTGTGGTACCAGGCGCTGCTCGATGCGCGTCCGGACTGGGCCGGGCTGATCGCCCTGCACCATGGTTCGCTGTCCCGCGAGGTCCGCGATTGGGTGGAGCGCGGGCTCAAGGATGGCCGGCTCAAGGCGGTGGTCTGCACCTCCAGCCTCGACCTCGGGGTGGATTTCCTGCCGGTGGAGCGGGTGTTGCAGATCGGTTCGCCGAAAGGCGTGGCCCGGCTGATGCAGCGCGCCGGGCGCTCCGGCCACGCACCGGGGCGGCCGTCGCGAGTGACCCTGGTACCGACCCATAGCCTGGAACTGGTGGAAGCCGCTGCCGCCCGGGATGCGGTGGCAGCGCGCCGGGTCGAGGCGCGGCTGTCGCCGGAAAAGCCGCTGGATGTGCTGGTCCAGCACTTGGTCAGCATGGCCCTCGGCGGCGGTTTCCGGCCCGATGCCCTGTTCGCCGAAGTCCGCCATGCCTGGGCCTATCGCCACCTGGGCGAAGCCAAATGGGCCTGGGCCCTGGCTTTCGTCCGCCATGGCGGCCATTCCCTCACCGCCTACCCCGACTACCGGCGCGTCGAGCCGGACGAGCACGGCGTCTGGCGCGTGCCGAGCCGGCGCCTGGCGCTGCGCCATCGAATGAGCATCGGCACCATCGTCAGCGATGCCGCTCTCACCGTGAAGTTCTGGCGCCAGGGTGGCAGCGGTGGCGCCCTCGGTTCGGTGGAGGAAGGCTTCATCGCCCGCCTGCGCCCCGGCGATTGCTTCCTGTTCGCCGGCCGCCTGCTGGAGCTGGTGCGGGTGGACAACATGACCGTCTACGTCCGCCGGGCCAGCGGCCGCAAGCCCGCCGTGCCGCGCTGGAATGGCGGACGCATGCCACTTTCCACCGAGCTGGCCGATGCTCTGGTGGACCAGCTCGGCGCCGCCGCACGCGGCGAATTCGCCAACGTCGAGATGCAACGGGTACGTCCACTGCTGGAGGTACAGCAGGCCTGGTCGGCGCTGCCCACGGCAACCAGCCTGCTCGCCGAGGTGTTGAAGTCCCGCGAGGGCTGGCACCTGTTCCTCTACCCGTTCGCCGGCCGCCACGTTCACTTGGGCCTGGCCAACCTGCTCGCCTGGCGGGTCGCGCAGCGCCAACCGGTCACGTTCTCCATTGCCGTCAACGACTACGGCTTCGAATTGCTCTCCCCCACCGAGGTGGACTGGGCGCGCTGGCTGACGCCCGCCCTGTTCGGCCACGAACACCTGCTCGCCGATGTCCTGGCCAGCCTCAATGCCGGCGAGATGGCGCGCCGGCGCTTCCGGGAAATCGCGCGGATCGCCGGGCTGGTGTTTTCCGGCTATCCCGGTGCGCAGAAAAGCGCACGCCAGTTGCAGGCGTCCAGCGGGCTGTTCTTCGAAGTGTTCCGCCAGTACGACCCGGACAACCTGTTGCTCGCCCAGGCCGAGGAAGAAGTGCTGCGCCAGGAGCTGGACGTGACACGCCTGGAGCAAGCGCTACGCCGCCTGCAAGAACGGCACCTGGATATCCGCCCGATCAAGCGCCCCACCCCGCTGGCCTTCCCTCTGCTGGTCGAACGCTTCCGCGAAGGCATGAGCACGGAAAAACTGGCCGACCGCATCGCCCGCATGGTCCGCGACCTGGAGAAAGCAGCCGGACCCGGTGGGCCGGAGAGCGCCGTCGAGATCGGCCAACCGTCGCTCGAACGCGACGATGACCTGTCCCGCCGGCCTCGCGCGCCGCGCCAGCGCAAGACGGGCCTGCCCCGGCAACGGAAGACGGCCGGCCGATGAGCAGCCACCATGTCCTGCCCCTCGTCGGCACCGAACTCTGGCTGCTTGGCGAGAAGGCGGCCTACTGGCCGGAGCAACGGACCCTGCTGGTCGCCGATATTCACTTCGGCAAGGCCGCCGCCTATCGCCGCCTCGGTCAGCCGGTTCCGCAGGGCACCACCACGAACAACCTGCGCCGGCTGGATGCCTTGCTGGATCGTCACGCCTGTTCCCGGTTGGTGTTTCTCGGCGATTTCCTGCATGCGCCGGAATCCCACGCTCCGGCCACCCTCGCCCGCCTGGGCGAATGGCGGGAGCGCCATGCCGCGCTGCCGATGACCCTGGTGCGCGGCAACCATGACCGCCGCGCCGGGGATCCGCCCGCCACGCTGAACATTGAGGTGGTCGGTGAGCCCTTGTACCTGGGGCCGTTCGCCCTGTGCCACGAGCCCGTCCGCGAGGCGGAGCACGTGGTGCTGGCCGGTCATTTGCACCCGACGTTCCGCCTGGCCGGCAAGGGACGCCAGAGCCTGCGCCTGCCGTGCTTCAGCGTCGAAGACGGGTTCATTCTGCTGCCGGCGTTCGGCGATTTCACGGGCGGCATGGAATTGCCCGCCGCACCGGGGCGGCGGGTATTCGTGGTTGCCGATGGGGAGATCTGGCCGGTCTAGACGGCCTTCGGGGATTCAATCGCTGGATTCGGAAATGCCGGTGATGGTCACGCCATAACGTTGCAGCAAATCCTGCGCGGGGCCCTCCAACCCCTCGTCCTGGTTGGTGGGTTCCAGCGGTTCGTAACGCTTGGCCGCCTCTTCGCGAACCAGCTCGATCGCTTGCTCCATGCCGGGCTTCTCGGCCGATTCCGTCGTGATCATGGCGGTATTGCCGTCTTTGTTGAAGGTGATGATCCACTTCGCCATGCCCTTGCCACCTCTCTGTCCAGACTATCCAGGCCACAGCCGCGCGGACGCGCTGCGTTCCCATTAGACCCGCCGGACCAGAGCAGTTCGCGCCATGCCGGCGGCCCATCCGTCGCGGCCCTGGAACACCAGGCATTCGGCCCCGGTCAGCTTCTATGACGCCCCATGAAAAGACAGCAGAGGAGGAGACCCCATGGGCACGCTTTCAGAGAAGCTCCGCTCCGCCCTCCCGTCCAAACGTCCCACCGCCGAGCTGGCCACCCTGCTGCAACGTTACGCCGAACCGCTGCCGGCGCTGGACGACCCGGCCTTCGGCGATCCGTTCGACCGCTACGGCGACGCCCGGGTGGTGCTGATCGGCGAAGCCAGCCATGGCACCTCGGAGTTCTACCGCGCCCGCGCCGCCATCACCCGCCGGCTGATCGAGCGGCATGGCTTCAACATCGTCGCCGCCGAGGCGGACTGGCCGGATGCCGCGCAGATCGACCGCTACGTACGCGGCCAGCAGCCGCCGACCTGGCGCCACGACGCCTTCGAGCGCTTTCCCACCTGGATGTGGCGTAACCAGGAGGTCGGCGACTTCACCGATTGGCTGCACGGCTATAACCAGGCCCGTGCCGCCGATGAACGCGTTGAATTCCGCGGGCTCGACGTGTACAGCCTGGGCGCCTCGATCAGCGCGGTGCTGCGCTACCTCGACCGCGTCGACCCCGAAGCCGCCAAGGCCGCGCGACGCCGCTATGGCTGCCTGACACCCTGGCAGGAAGAACCGGCCTACTACGGCCACAACGTGCTCTACGGGCAGAAGGAGCCGTGCGAAGACGTGGTGGTGGAACAGCTCAACGCCCTGCTCGAACAGCGGCTGAACTACCTCGGCGAGGATGGCGAGAGTTTCTTCGACGCGGCGCAGAACGCCCGCGTGGTGCGCTCCGCCGAGCAGTACTACCGCATCATGTACCGTGGCTCGACGGAATCCTGGAACCTGCGCGACCGACACATGTTCGACACCCTGCGGGCGCTGATGGAGCACCGGGGCACCGGGGCCAAGGCCGTGGTCTGGGCGCATAACTCGCACATCGGCAACGCCGCGGCGACCTCCATGGGTTGGACTGGAGAATTCAACATCGGCGAACTCTGCCGCACCGCCTGGGGCAGCGACGCGGTGCTGATCGGCATGGGCACCGACCGGGGCCTGGTGGCGGCAGCCAGCAACTGGGACGACCCGATGCAGATCAAGCAGGTCCGCCCCTCGCGCAGCGACAGTTGGGAACAGGCGTTCCTTCTCGCCGGCGTGCCGGCATCACTTACCGATTGGCGCGCGGCGGACCGCCACGAGCTGCGCAACGCCCTCGCCGCACCGCGCCTGGAGCGGGCCATCGGGGTCATCTATCGCCCCGAGAGCGAACGCGCCAGCCACTACTTCGACGCGGTGCTGGCGGAACAATTCGACGCCTGGCTGTGGTTCGAGGAAACCCGTGCCGTCACGCCGCTCGGCCCGCGCCAGCCGAAGTCCGGCACCCCGGAAACCTACCCGTTCGGAGAGTGAGTCATGCGTGCCCTGGCCCGATCGCCGCATCTGTTTCCCGACCGGCGCAGTGCCGGTCTGGAGCTGGCCGAAGCATTGACGCCCTACGCCGCCGACCATCCGTTGGTGCTGGCCCTGCCGCGGGGCGGCGTGCCGGTGGCCTATGAGATCGCCCGAACCTTGAAGGCGCCGTTGGATCTGGTTTTGGTACGCAAGATCGGCGCACCGGGCTACGAGGAGCTGGGCCTGGGCGCAGTCATCGACGGCGCCGATCCGCAGTGGGTGCTCAATGAAGAAGTGGTGCGTCAGGTGCATCCGCCGGAGGGCTGGTTCGAAGCGGAGATGCAGCGCCAGTTGGTCGAACTGGAGCGGCGCCGCCGTCTCTACTGCGGCGACCGTCCCGCGCCGAACGTCGGCGGCCATGTGGTGATCGTGGTGGATGACGGTATTGCCACCGGCGGCACGGTGCGGGCGGTCCTGAAGGGACTGGCCAAGGCCGGGCCGAGCCAATTGGTGCTCGCCGTGCCGGTGGGCCCGCGGGATGTGATCGAAGACCTGCGCAGCCAAGTGGACGAACTGGTCTGCCTGGCGATGCCGGAGCCTTTCATCGCCGTGGGCCAGCATTACGCCGACTTCGCCCAGACCACCGACGAGGAAGTGATCGCCCTGCTGGCACGCAGCCGGACCGGCTAAGCGGTCCGGCTGCGGCCTCTCATTGGGCCTTTTTGACGGGGCGCTGGAAGGCGTACAGGTGCTGGCGCAGGATGCCGTCCGGCAGCGCCTTGCCCAACACGCCGTAACGGCTCGGCCATTCCTTCGGCGGCAGCTTGAAGGTGCCAAACAGCATGTCCACCAGCGGCAGGTGGATGGCGTAGTTCTTGTACGCGTAGGCCGGGTCCTTGGCGTGGTGCCAGTGATGGTAGCGCGGCAGCACCAGCAGGTAGTTCAGCCAGCCGCCGTCGATGCGCACGTTGGCATGGGCCAGCACGGCCTGGATGCCCACCAGGATCACGTAGGCATTCAGCGCCTGCGACGAGAAGCCCATCAGCAGCAGCGGCACCAGCACGGCGGTGCGGGTCAGGAGGATTTCGACGAAGTGAATCCGCGAGCCGGCCAGCCAGTCCATCGCCGTGCTGGAGTGGTGCACGGCATGGAAGCGCCACAGCCAGGGAATGGTGTGATACAGGCGGTGCAGCCAGTACTGGCCGAGGTCGGCCACGAACACCGCGAGGACGAACTGGACGAACCACGGCAGCGCCTGCACCTTCGCCTGGAACCCGCCGGACACCGCCCAGCCCACCACCAGCGTAGAGGATGCGGTGGCAAAGATCAGGATGAACTGCACCAGCATGTGGCTGACGAAGAAATAGGCCAGGTCGGTACGCCAGTGCGGACGCAGGATGTTCTGCTCGGGGTCCTTGGCGTAGAGCTTTTCCAGAGGAATGAAGACGATCGCCGAGACCAGCAGGGCCAGCACGAACCAGTCCAGGCCCAGGGAATACGGGGTCTGGCCGATTTCCTCGAACTGGATGTTGGTGCCGCCGAGCAGGACCGCCAGTCCCGATGCCACCAGTCCGGTGAAGCCCAGGCGCTTCCGGCGGTTACGCAGGATGTTGAGAGTGCCGAGGGAGAAGGACACCACCAGCCCCAGCAACAGGGTGCTGCGGGCGAACTGCTCGGTATAGACCTGGCGCAGCTCGGTGGTGGTCAGCCATTGCGGGAACAGGAAGCACAGCACCGCGAGCAGGCTGAGCAACCCCAGCGCGGCGGACAGATAGCCGCTGATACGGCCGTCGCCCCAGCGGAAGGCGGCGTGGCCGTGGCGTTGAAAATAGTCTTTGAGCGCTTGCATCGATTCCTCCTTGACGATGGCGGAAAGCCATTCCTTTTGTTGACGCCGCGTGGCGTCGACGCGCCACGCGGTCTGTCTGTGTCATGCCCGTGAGTGAGAAGTCGCTCACGGGAGCGTTAGCAGCGCTGTGGGCGATGAATTCGCCCCTACGGCTCCAGAGCCACGCCGCGCCAGCTTACGGCTTGTTCGCCGCCTGCCAGGGATAGTTCAGCCACTGGTCGAAACGCTTGGCGAACGTACCGCTTTCGATGTCCTGGCGCAGCCATTGGTCGACGAACTGCTTGAACACCAGGTCCCTCGGTATCAGGTAGGCCTTTTCCGAGAAGTCGAACGGCTGGTCCGGATGCAGGGCGCAGAGTTCGGGGTGCAGGCGCGATTGCAGGCGGGTCTCGACGGCGTCGGTCATCATCAGGTCGGCCTTGCCCTGGACGATCTGCTCGAAAATGGTGACGTTGTCCGGGTGCATCACGATTTCGGCCTGCTTCAGGTTGGCCCGGGCGAATTTCTCGTTGGTGCCGCCTGGATTGACGATGGCGCGCACGCCGGCGCGGTCGATCTGCTCCAGGCTCTGGAACTTGTCCTTGTTGCTGCACAGGGTGATCGGCGTCTTGCCGTCACGCATGTAGGGCTGGGAGAAGAACGCCACCTTCTGCCGTTCCAGACTGACCGAGACGCCGCTCATGGCGACGTCGTACTTGTCCGCCGCCAGGTCCGCCATCAGGGTCGGCCAACTGGTGGGCACCAGCTCCAGCTTCACGCCCAGGGCCTTGGCCAGGGACTCGCCCATTTCCACATCGAGGCCGATGAACTGGCCGCTCTTCGGGTCCTTGTAGCTGAAGGGTTTGTAGTCGCCGGTGGTGCCGACCCGCAGCACCCCGCTTTCGAGGATGCGGTCGAGGCGGTTGGGTTCGGCCTGGGCGGCGGTCAGCGCCTGGCTGGCCAGCAACAGACAAGCGACGGTCAACTGCGCCACGGAGGCGCGGAAAAGGCGAAATGGATGCATGACGTGTCCTTACCGAGATGGGTTTGCCGGAGCATTATCGACCCCGACAGGATGCCTTGCCTGAGACCTGGCTTGCATCTTTCCGTTTGCAGATTGCCGCCCGGAGGTTGTCCGGGCGGAGTCATTGTCTTCAGACCCTGTCTACGAACTCGCGAGCTGTAACGCTCTCAGGCCACCGGGGCGGGCGGCGGCTGATCCGGAACCGTGGGCTCGCCCGGCTCTCCCGGCTGCGGTTGTTGAGGTGGCGGCTCGGGGGTGTCGGGGCCCGGCTGGCCGGGAATGCCGCCGGCCCGCAGAAAGTCACTGAAGTCTTCGACGGGCAGAGTCATCCCGGCGAAGGGAAACTCCACCGGCAGACCGCCCCAGGACAGCTCGGCGGGGGAAATGCGTGGCGCGTTGATCATGGCAGACCTCCAATGGTACTCGGCCGGCTCCGGCACCCAGGATCGTCCCCTGGCGCTCCGCTCACTCTCGGCCGGCCTGTCAGAGGATAGAGTCCGGGAACGGCAAGGAATTCCGTCGCGTCGTCGGCTGCTCACCGTAGGCCAGAAACGAAAGAGCCGGGCATCCGCCCGGCTCTCATCAGCGCAAAACAGCCATCAGGTCTTCGGCAGGGTAACGCCGGTCTGCCCCTGGTACTTGCCGCCCCGGTCACGGTACGACACCTCGCAGGCCTCGTCGGATTCGAGGAACAGCATCTGCGCCACGCCCTCGTTGGCGTAGATCTTCGCCGGCAGCGTGGTGGTGTTGGAGAACTCCAGGGTCACGTGCCCTTCCCACTCGGGCTCCAGCGGCGTGACGTTGACGATGATGCCGCAACGGGCATAGGTGCTCTTGCCGAGGCAGATGGTCAGGACGTTGCGCGGGATGCGGAAGTACTCGACGGTACGCGCCAGGGCGAAGGAGTTCGGCGGGATGATGCAGACGTCGCTCTTGACGTCGACGAAGCTCTTCTCATCGAAGTTCTTCGGGTCCACGGTGGCCGAGTTGATGTTGGTGAAGACCTTGAATTCATCGGCACAACGCACGTCGTAACCGTAGCTGGACACACCGTAGGAGATCAGCCGCTCGTTGCCTTCGGTGCGCACCTGGCGCTCGACGAAAGGCTCGATCATGCCGTGTTCCTGGGCCATGCGGCGAATCCACTTGTCCGATTTAATGCTCATGGCGGGCGTCCTGAGTCAGCTGGCGGGTAAAAAGCAAGCGCGCATCTTACCGGGGCCGGCGATGCGGTTCAAAGGGGATCGGCTGACCGGCGCGACCAACCCGGCTCACCCCAGCGCCAGCAGAATCAGCGCGACCACCAGCGCCACGCCGGCAATGCCGACGGCGATCAGCTTGCCCACCGTTTCCGAACTCAGGCACAGCGCCTTGTCCAGCGCCTGGTCGCCGAAGCGGCCGGCGGTGCGGTGCAGTCCGTCGACCGGGCCGAACAGGTTGTCGGGGCGGCCGGGCTCGGCGTCTTCCTGGCTGAACTGGCCGTTGTAGGCCTGCGTGGCCATCATCCGGTCCAGGGTGCCGGGGATCAGCTGGCTGCCGATGATGGCCTGGATGGTGGCCTTGCCCAGCCAGAGTTCCCGCGGCGCATCGACGGCAGCCCGCAGGATCGCGCGGGCGGCGACTTCCGGCGTGTGGATCGGCGGAACCGGCTGCGGCCGCTTGTCGATCCGGCTGCGCGCCCAATCGAATTGCGGCGTGTTGTGCGCCGGCAACTGCACCATGGTGAGGCGGACATGGCTCTTGTCGTGGATCAGCTCGCAGCGCAGCGCGTCGGTGAAACCACGGATGGCGAACTTGGCGGCGCAGTAGGCCGATTGCAGCGGAATCGCCCGGTAGGACAGCGCCGAGCCGACCTGGACGATGGTGCCGCGGTCGCGTGGCCGCATGTGCCGCAAAGCCGCCAGCGTACCGTGTACGAAGCCCAGGTAGGTGACCTCGGTGACCCGCCGGTACTCGTCCGCAGTCATCTGGCTGACCGGGGCGTACACGGTGACCATCGCCGAATTGACCCAGACCTCGATCGGCCCCAGCTCCGCCTCGAAGCGATCGGCGGCCCGCTCCAGTGCCCCGGCGTCAGCCACATCGGCGGCAATCGCCAAGGCCGTGGCGCCGGCCTTGCGTAGCTCCTCCTCGGTATCGGCCAGGCCCTTCTCGCTCCGGGCGATCAGCCCGACGCGGTAACCGGCACGGGCGAAGGCATGGGCGGCGGCGCGGCCGACACCCGCGCTGGCGCCGCAGATCACGGCGGTAGAGGTATGGGTCATGGTGAACTCCCTGTTGCCACTGAATTCATTTCAACAACGCGTTCCAACCGGCGTAGCGATGGCGGATCGCACCGCGCGGCACACTGGCGATCATCACCAATACCCCCGCTGCCAGACTGCCGACGAGCGCACCGGGACCCGCGCCGTCGAGCAGCCAGGGGGCCGCCAGCAGCCACGCGCCGATGGGCAGGTTGAGCCAGCGCAGCGGACGGGCGACTTCGGCCATGGCGAGGACGCCGATGGTGATCAGCAGCGCCCCCATCAGGTGATCGCTGTCGGCCATGGCCCCGCTGCTGCCGAAGATCAGTCGCGTGCACATCAGCCACAGGCCGATCAGGCAGACGATCACCAGCCCCCAGGGCAGATTGACCCCGCGCAGGGCCTTGAGCCCCATGTCGCCGAGGCCGCCTTCGAATTCCGGGGTATCGTCCGCGCGGGCACCCTCCATGGCATCGCCCATGAAGAAGGTGCGCCAGAAGGGGTTGCGCCGGTGCAGGGCATCCTTGAGGAACTGCCCCATGGCCACCAGTTCGTCGAGGGCATAGGGCATCATCACCAGCATCGCGGCCGCCTGCAGCAGGCACAGGCTGCACCAGGTACCGATGACGATGGGCTGGGCGATGATGAAGAAAATGCTCACCGCTCCCAGCGGCACCACCACCACACCGAACGCCGCCACCATCCAGGGCATGGTCCGCCAGCGACGCGCGTCGCCCATCACCGCCATCAGCAGCTCGATCATGTAGGCCATGACGCCTACCCCGGCATCCGCCACCGGCCAGGCCTTGGACATGTCCGAAGTGATGATGGTCTCCGTGCCATTGGGTTCGGTGCCGAAGAACGGGTCCCAGGCATTGGCGGTATGGCCAAGCTGGTAAGCGGCGAGATAGTGCGCCAGGAGGATGCCGAGCAGTGCCAGCACGACGATCGGCAGGCGCTGCAGCCAGGTCGAGGGGTTGTAATCCCAGCCGGGAGGGAGCGAGGCCTTCTGCATCATGCCCTCCATGCTCATGCCCGGCATCATCGGTACCAGCACGGAAAAGGCGATGACCAGCCCACCGACCAGCAACCCGCCGCTGTAGCTGGCCGGCGAAGGCGTCCAGAACAGCAGCGGCGCGAACATCAGCCAGAGACCGAGCGCTGCGTTGGCCCACTGCGCCCAGCTCAGGCGTTTCAGCGACAGGATGGAGAACAGCACGATCAGCGCGCCGTCCAGCATGTCCGAGCCGGTCATCAGCAACGCGCGGGTGGCGACGTCGGGGAGGCCGCGCTCAGCGGTGACCCGCGCCAGGTCGAGATCATCGGGGCCGATGTTCGAATAGCCGAGGATGAATGGCTGGGCGAGCAACCAGAAACCCAGGCCGATATTGGCGAAATGACACCAGAGCGTGGCGATGCGGCGCTGCTGCATCAGCCGCATGTGCGCGTCCATGCCCTGGTCGCCGGCCATCGCATCCTTGCGCAGATAGTGAGCCTGATGCTCCATGCCGTGCATGCCTCGCGGGTTGGGCCGGCTCCTGCGAGCCGGCATTTCGAGAGGGGTACTGAAAAATACCGACCAGGGTGGTCCGGATGAGTTCGCGAAGCGGGCCAGGAGGCAGGAGTGCGGTGGCTTTCGTAGGAGCCAGCTCTGCTGGCGAAACTTCTGTGGGGCCCGATTCGCGAGCAGAGTCCGTTCCCACAAGGCTGGGGCGGCTTAGGTAGGGGCGGACTCATTCGCCCAGCCCACCCTCGCCGGGCGAATAAATTCGTCCCTTGTGCCCCAACAACCCACAGGCGCGGACTTTCGTAGGAGCCAGCTCTGCTGGCGAAGCTTCTGCGTGGTCCAATTCGCGAGCAGAGCTCGCTCCTACAAGACCGGACCGGCTATGTAGGGGCGAATTCATTCGCGAAGGGCCAGCGGGATCGCCAGGAAAAGCACGGGACGGCCCGGCGAAACACCGCGACGGCGGCGCCCCGCACGGGCCAGGGGCAGGGCTTAGTCGTCGGAAATCACGATATTCGGCATCGTCGGCGCCGCCTGCTCGCTCTGGGCGATGCGCGCGCCGACACTGCGGGCCATGGCCTGGTAGATCATGGCGATCTGGCTTTCCGGATCGGCGATGGCGGTCGGCTTGCCGGCGTCGGCCTGCATGCGGATCGCCATGGACAGCGGCAGCGACGCCAGCAGCTCGACGCCGTATTGCGCGGCCAGTTTCTCGCCGCCGCCTTCGCCGAACAGGTGCTCGGCATGGCCGCAGTTGGAGCAGATGTGGATGGCCATGTTCTCCACCACCCCGAGGACCGGAATGTTGACCTTGCGGAACATCTCCACGCCCTTCTTGGCATCGAGCAGCGCCAGGTCCTGCGGCGTGGTCACGATCACCGCGCCGGCCACCGGCACCTTCTGCGCCAGGGTCAGCTGGATGTCGCCGGTGCCGGGCGGCATGTCCACCACCAGGTAATCGAGATTGTCCCAGGCGGTCTGGGTGATCAGCTGGATCAGCGCACCGGAAACCATCGGCCCGCGCCAGACCATGGGGGTGTTGTCGTCGGTGAGGAAGGCCATGGACATGACCTGCACGCCATGGGCCTCCAGCGGCACGAACCACTTCTGCTCCTTCACCTGCGGGCGTGTACCCTCCGGGATGCCGAACATGATGCCCTGGCTGGGGCCGTAGATATCCGCATCCAGCACACCCACCCGTGCCCCTTCGCGGGCCAGGGCCAGGGCCAGGTTGGCGGCGGTGGTGGACTTGCCCACGCCGCCCTTGCCGGAAGCCACGGCGATCACGTTCTTCACGTTGGTCAACGCCGGCACCTGGCCCTGTGCCTTGTGCGGGGCGATCACGCAATCCACCTGGACGCTTGCCTGGCTCACGCCATCGAGGTTTTCCAGGGCCATCTGCAGCAACTGGGCGAGGCCGTTCTTGAACAGACCGGCGGCGTAACCCAGTTCCAGCCGCACGGAAACGCGGTCGCCCTGGATATCGATCCCGCGCAGGCAGCCGGCGCTGACGGGGTCCTGGTTGAGATGCGGGTCGATGTACTGGCGCAGTGCAGCTTCCACCGCGTCGCGGGTAACGGTGCTCATGACTGACTCCAACGATAGGCCGAGCGAGATAGACGGCCATCCTACAGGAACAGCGGCTGCAAGCTGCAAGCTGCAAGCTGCAAGCTGCAAGCTGCAAGCTGCAAGCTGCAAGCGAATCAGTATGGCCCTCACAGGCTTTTGCTTGCCGCTTATGGCTTGCAGCTTGCAGCTTCCTTTATAGTTGCGGACTTCCCTCGTGTTACCAGTGCAGCCGATCACCATGTCCGAAGCCCGCAAGATTCTCGTCACCAGCGCCCTGCCCTACGCCAACGGTTCGATCCACCTGGGTCACATGCTGGAGTACATCCAGACCGATATGTGGGTGCGCTTCCAGAAACTGCGCGGCAACCAATGCATCTATGTCTGCGCCGACGATGCCCACGGCTCCGCGATCATGCTGCGCGCCGAAAAGGAAGGCATCACCCCGGAGCAGTTGATCGCCAACGTCAAGGCCGAGCACACCGCCGACTTCGCCGACTTCCTGGTCGGCTTCGACAACTACCACTCCACCCACTCGGACGAGAACCGCGAGCTGTCGAGCGCCATCTACCTGAAGCTGCGCGACGCCGGGCACATCGCCACCCGTGCCGTGACCCAGTATTTCGACCCCGAAAAGGGCATGTTCCTCGCCGATCGCTTCATCAAGGGCACCTGCCCGAAATGCGGCGCCGAGGACCAGTACGGCGACAACTGCGAGAAATGCGGCGCCACTTACGCCCCCACCGAGCTGAAGAATCCCAAATCCGCCATCTCCGGCGCCACGCCGGTGTTGAAGGAATCCCAGCACTTCTTCTTCAAGCTGCCGGATTTCGAGGCCATGCTGAAAAGCTGGACCCGCAGCGGCACCCTGCAGGAGGCGGTGGCCAACAAGATCGCCGAATGGCTCGACAGCGGCCTGCAGGAATGGGACATCAGCCGCGACGCCCCCTACTTCGGCTTCGAGATTCCCGGCGAGCCGGGCAAATACTTCTACGTCTGGCTGGATGCGCCGATCGGCTACATGGCCAGCTTCAAGAACCTCTGCGACCGCACGCCGGACCTGGACTTCGATGCCTTCTGGGGCAAGGACTCCAGCGCCGAGCTGTACCACTTCATCGGCAAGGACATCGTCAACTTCCACGCGCTGTTCTGGCCGGCCATGCTCGAAGGCGCCGGCTATCGCAAGCCGACCGGCGTGAACGTGCACGGCTACCTGACCGTCAACGGGCAGAAGATGTCCAAGTCGCGCGGCACCTTCATCAAGGCGCGCACCTACCTGGACCACCTGAATCCCGAATACCTGCGCTACTACTACGCGGCCAAGCTCGGCCGCGGCGTCGATGACCTCGACCTCAACCTCGAAGACTTCGTGCAGAAGGTCAACTCGGACCTGGTGGGCAAGGTGGTCAACATCGCCAGCCGCTGCGCCGGGTTCATTCACAAGGGCAACGCCGGGGTCCTGGTGGCCGGCAATGCCGCTCCCGAACTGACCGACGCCTTCCTCGACGCCGCGCCGGGCATCGCCGAAGCCTACGAGGCCCGCGATTTCTCCCGCGCCATGCGCGAGATCATGGCCCTGGCCGACCGCGCCAACGCCTGGATCGCCGACAAGGCGCCCTGGGCCCTGGCCAAGCAGGACGGCAAGCAGGCCGAGGTGCAGGAAATCTGCGCCCTCGGCGTCAACCTGTTCCGTCAGTTGGTGATCTTCCTCAAACCCGTGCTGCCGAAACTGGCGGAGGCCGCGGAAGCCTTCCTCAACGTCGCCCCGCTGCGCTGGGACGACCATGCGACCCTGCTGGCCAACCACCAGTTGAATGCCTTCACCCCCCTGATGACCCGTATCGAGCCTGCGAAAATCGACGCCATGATCGAAGCCTCCAAGGAAGACCTCGCCGCCACCGAAGCCACCGCCAAGCCCGCCGGGAACGGCGAACTGGCGAAAGACCCGCTTGCCGCTGAAATCACCTTCGACACCTTCGCCGCGGTCGACCTGCGCATCGCCCTGATCGAGAAGGCCGAATTCGTCGAGGGCGCCGACAAGCTGCTGCGCCTGTCGCTGGACATCGGCGACGAAAAACGCAACGTCTTCTCCGGCATCAAGAGCGCCTACCCCGACCCGAGCAAGCTGGAAGGCCGCCTGACCCTCTACGTCGCCAACCTCGCCGCGCGCAAGATGAAGTTCGGCGTCTCCGAAGGCATGGTCCTGGCCGCCGGCCCCGGCGGCGAGGAAATCTACCTGCTCAGCCCGGACAGCGGCGCCAAACCGGGGCAGCGTGTGAAGTAACACACCGAAACACGCCCTCCTCCTGCTGTAGATTCCCCGGCCCACGGCGGGCCGGGGCAGTTCCTTTCGAGCCCTGAGCCTTGACTTGAACGGCTGGCGCTCCTGCGCGCATGGACACCAACGCCAAGGACGACACTTCGCCATGAAGAAATCCACTCTGGTCATCAATACGTTGCTGACAGGCGGCGTGCTCACGGCGCTGCTCCACCACAACGCGGTCTACCGCGATAACTACGCCAGCCGAGAGGACTGCCTCGCCGACTGGAACCAGAATCCAGCCAACTGCGAGGCGAGCGGCGGCTCTGGTACAGCGGGGGGATCTGGTGGCGGCTTCTACCGCGGCCCCACTTACGAAGAGGGAAGCCGTCCAAGGACGCCGCAGCAGCAGCGCGTGGCCTTCCGTGAGATGGTCAAGCGCAGCGGCTTCGGCAGTTCCGGCGCACGCTTTTCCGGAGGCGGCTGATGCGATGCCTGCCCAGCCAACCACGGCCACACTGGCGCGAACAGTGCGAGTCCCTGGGCTTCACCTTCCACAGCATCGATGGACGCTATTGGGACGAAACCAAGGCCTATCGCTTCACTCTGGCGCAGATCGAACACCTGGAAGCCGTGACCGAGGACCTCCACCAACGCTGTCTGGAGGCCATCGACTGGATCATCCGAGAAGAGCATTTCGCGCCCTTCGGCCTTTCACCCAGCGCAATCCAACTGGTTCAACGCTCCTGGCGCCGCAAGGAGCCAAGCCTGTACGGGCGCTTCGATTTTTCATGGAACGGCAGCGGCGAGCCCAAGCTGCTGGAGTACAACGCCGATACACCAACCGGCCTGCTCGAAACCAGCGTAATCCAGTGGTATTGGCTACAGGATTGCCAACCGGGCGCCGACCAGTTCAACTCACTGCACGAAAAGCTGATTGCGCGCTGGCGGCAGATCGCACCGCGCCAGCCGATGTACTTCGCCGCCCAGCAGGACCATGAGGAAGATACCGGTAACCTGCTCTATCTGCTGGATACCGCGCACCAGGCCGGTCTGACGACACGCTACCTACCCATCGAGCAAATCGGCTTCAGCGCCCTGCAGCAGCGTTTCGTCGATGAAAACGACCATCCCATCGAGCACTGTTTCAAGCTTTACCCGTGGGAATGGTTGATCGAGGAAGAGTTCGGCCGGCACATCGCAGCCAGCGAGATCCGCTTCCTCGAGCCCGCCTGGAAGCTGCTGCTGTCGTGCAAGGCGATCCTGCCGATCCTCTGGCAGTTGTTCCCCGAGCATCCGAATCTGCTACCCGCCAGCTTCACCGATAACCTGTCCGGCGCCCATGTACGAAAGCCGCTCTACTCACGGGAAGGTAGCAACATCCAGATTGTTGCCCCAGGCATCGACGAACGGAGCGACGGTCCCTACCGGGAAGAAGCCGGCATCTACCAGGCCTTCGCCCCGCTCCCGCGTTTCGGCGACAGTCACACCGTGATCGGTAGTTGGGTCGTCGGCGATGCCGCCGCCGGGATCGGTATTCGTGAGGACTCCAGTCTGATTACCCGGGATAGTAGCCGCTTCATCCCGCACTTCTTTATCGAATGACCGCACATCGCGTTGACAAGGAACGCCGCCATGACACTGCTTCAGACCCTACCGAACTTTTTCCTCTACCTGTCCAGCGCACTGGCGCTGTTCTGCCTGTTCATCGGCCTTTACATCCGGCTGACGCCCTACCATGAACTGGAACTGATCCGCCAAGGCAACACTGCCGCTGCCTGTGCTCTGCTGGGGACCGCCCTGGGCTTCGTGCTGCCACTGGCCAGCAGCATCGCCCATAGCGCCAGCCTGCGCGACATGCTGGTCTGGGGTGGCATCGCCATGCTGGTGCAGGGGCTCGTCTTCCTCGGCAGTGCGCGCCTGATACCGGAACTGAAGCAGGGAATCGTCGAAGGCAAGGTCGCCCACGGGTTATTCCTGGGCGGCTGCGCCCTGTGCGTCGGTATCGTCAACGCCGCCTGCCTGGTGTACTGAGTCGATCACGAACAACTCCCCGTACTCGTCCTGGTAACGGTCGTCCGCCCGGTCGCCGAGACGGTGACCACGCGTTCCTGACTCCCCGTTGGCGATGAGCGGCACACGGTGATGGTTGCCTGGGTGGAGCCGAAGCCGCTGGGTTGGAAGGTGAGGCTATTGGTGGTGGTGGACAGCAGATAGCCGGAGGCCGCCGGTTGTTCGCGACGGATGACGGTGGTGCCGGCGAGGACGATCCAGCCCTGTTCCCAGCCGCCACTGGTGGTGCAACTGGTGCCGTTGGCGGACTTGCACAGGGTCACGGGGGTCCGGCGCTTCATGGCTTCGCTCTTGGCCAGTTGGGCGCTGACGACGAGGCTGTTGCTGTAGGTGCGCAGGCGGTTGCTCAGGACGAAACTGTCGAACGCCGGTACCGCGATGCCCGCCAGGATGGCCAGCACCGCCATTGCCACCAGCAGTTCGACGAGGGTGAAGCCCCGGCAATCCGCGGCTCCGATCGCAGGCAGGTGCATGCCCATGGCGCTCTTCCTCATTCCTCGACGTTCCAGTAGACCCGCGCGGTCGGCTGTACGACCGAGAGCTGCTTGACGTCGGGGCTACCCTCCAGCGCCGACTCCGGATTGGCGCCGATGATGAACGGCCGCGTGGTCCCATCGTCCAGGGTCACCATGCCCGCCACCGGCGACGGCGGCAGCCCGTCCCCCGCAAGATCCAGATAACGCTGGCCATCCACGCCTTCGGCGGTGAGGTAGTTGATGTTGTAGACCCGCGCTTCACCCAGGGTGGCACAGACGCCGGAGGTGGGTACGGAGGGCTGGTGGGTGCTGAAGGTCACTTGGCCGAACACGGTGATGGCCGAGGTGACCACCTGCTCGGTGGGGCTCAGCGCCAGGTACCAGCCCTTCTTCTGCGACAGTTGGGTGTTCGTCGGGGTGGTGTTGCCGCTGATGGCCAGGAGGGAATTCAGGCACAGGCGCGCAGCGCCGCAGTTGGTGGACTCGCTGGTAAGCCAGTTGGCATCGCCCGGGCGGTCTTTCAGCATGAAGAAGTAATTGGTGACGCTGGTCGCGCTGGTGTAGTTGGACACCGGCTTCTCGCGGTCCCCCGAGCCGAGCAGCAGGATATAGCCCGAGGTATCCGCCACCACATCCGGGGCGAACATGAACTTGCGGTTGGCCGTGCAGTTCGTCCCGCTACCACAACCCAGTGCGGCGATACGGGTGATGCTCCAGTTGGCCGGCGTATTCGTCCCCATGGTGATGCGGTAGATGTTGCCGCCCAGATCGGCGGTGTAGGCATAGAGCGCCAGACCGTTGCTGCCGGGCACGATGGTCATGTCCGCCACCACGCTGCGTTCGGTGTCGAAGGTCCTGAGCAGCTCACCGGTATCGGCGTCCATCACATAGATCTTGTTGCCCTTGGTCGAGCTGGTGCAGGTGTTGGGGTCGGCATCCTCGCAGGTGTCGTAGCCGCCGCCCATCATCAGGAGCGGCGCCGTGCCCGCGCTATAACCGGCGGCCTTGAAGAGTTTCGGCGTGGACCAGGTCTGGCCGATCCCACTGAAGCCGGTGGAACAGCCCGTATCGCTGACCGTGCCGGAGGCCGGGAAATTGGAGGGGCAGCCCCTCTTCCACTTGAGCGAAGGCGAATCGGGGTTGCTCACATTGAAGGCGTACAGCGCCCGTCCACCGCGGCGCATGGTGGCGTAGATCCAAGCGGTATTGCCGTCCTTGTAGGCCGCGACGGGCCCGTCCATGCCATAGGATTTCGGCTGAGGTGTCGGCGTCCCGGTGGTGTGCCCGGGGTAGCTGATGGTGACGGCGTTGTCGTACAGCCGCTTGAGCGAGCCGTAGAACTCCGGCGGTATGAACGACCAGAGCTCCTGCCCGGCAAGGTAGTTGCCGAAGTTCGCCGCACGATTGCCATTCACCGCGCGCAGGGCCCCGTCGTTTCCGCCATAGAACACCACGACCCGGGGCGAGCTGTCGGTGCCATAGTTGATCGCCACCGGCCGCGAGTGCACCACATCGCCATGCACCGATGGCCGCACCTCGGTGGTGCCGTCCCTGCCGTTCTCGTCTTTCAGGTCCTGCCCCCGCGACCAATTGATCAGGCTGTCGCGCTCGGTGGCGCTGCCGACGCCCAGCAGGCTCTGGGTGATCGCGGTATTGGCGGTGTTGAACGAGGTCAACGCATTGCAGGAACCAAAGCTGGGAGAGCAGGTATGGACCGTGCGGGAGCCATCACGGCGCAGCACGTAGGCTTGGGCGCCCTTCTCGACGATGTTGCCGTCCGGGTAGTTGGAGGCATCCGAGCCCGCCACGGCCAGGCATTCGCCCCGAGGGCTGAACGACCAGTAATTGTCCGTCGCGGTAGGCGTCCAGAAACTGCGCGCACACTCGGCGATGAATCCGCGTTCGGCGTTGATCGCCCGATTGTTGTCGGCGTCCAGCAGTCTCAGGTCGCCGCTGACCAACCCGAGCTTGTACTGCTTCAGGTTGCCGAACCAGCGCGGAAATGAGTCCTCGTCCGGACGGAACATGCCGACGAACACTTGGTTGAGGTAGGTGCCCTGGGTATTGACGCTGATCGGCAGGCTCACCGAGGCGAAGGCACTGTTGGTCGACTGGATCTCAGAAAAGATCGTTGCCAGCGCATCGGCGATCTGCGAGCCGCTGCTGGCCACGTCGAAGTACTTGCCGCTGCTGACCCGGGCGACGCTCTGCAGCAGCGCCGTCCAGCCGGGCCCCTGGCCGGAGGTGACCTTGTTGATATCGATGGTGTAGGTGGTGATCGCCTCGGGGCTTTTCTTCATGAAGCGTGCCCACTCGTCCGCGACGTTACCCTGCGAGCCGCTGGGCGAAATCGGAATGGTGGTCGTCGAACCGCCCAGCCGCTCCAGCGCGGCCGTCGCCTGCTCGATATCGCTGGAGTTGTCCTGGGCGGCACCGTTGCTGATGTAGATGACGTAGTTCTTAGCGCAGCCGGACACGATGGGGTTGTTATAGGTGGTGGCCGTCTTGCTCGATAGGGCGTTGCCGCTCAGGGCATAGATGGCGTCGGAAGCGGTACTGATGCCCCGGTTGCCGGTGAAGTCCGTTTTCGCCTTGTTGTTGCCGGCGTGCGGCGTGCCACCGGAAAAGTACAGGTAGGCCTCTTCCATGGCCTTGCTGATCTTGCCGCCGTTGGATTTGTCGGCGTTCTTGTCCAGGCTGCGCACGAGGTTCTGCATCAGCACCTTGTTGGCAGCGGTCAGCGGCCGGATCGCCGCCCGCAGGTAGGCACCGTCGTTACCCGCGTTCGCGCCGCCGCTCTCGGTGAAGAGCATCAGCCCCAGGCGAAACTTGTCGGCCGGCAAGGCGTCCACCACCGAGACGAGCGCGGCGATCTCGTTGTCGAACGGGGTGCTCCAATTCGCCGTATTGTCGAGGATGATCAGCACGTTGGGCGCGCCCGTCGCGTTGGGCGGAGTGCCCAGGAACAGGTCGATGTCCTCCGCCTGCGACAATCCGGATAACCCGGCTGCCATGGCCAATAGCACCATGCGAATGTACGACCTCATAACACGCACCTCATCGAGCCCATTCAGGGGCATACCGCATTTTTCTGGGCGTCGGAGAGCAGGACGCGAACACCGGAGCGCACCCGTACCGAGGCCCCGCTGGCTGGATCGTCCACCGTCGCGACCATCTCCCAGAGGGTGTTCCAGGTGGAGTTGGACATGCCCACCAGGGTCAGGCTGCTCGGTGCCGTGGCACTCGCCAGGCTGGCCCGGACGCATTCCGGCCGGGACACCTGCACGACGTAATCCGTCCGATCGTCCCGATTCAGGTCAACATTGACGGCCTGCGCCACCGGCGCCGTGGTGAACGCCGAACCCACCACCTGCTCGATCGCCACGTCGGCAGCCGACAGCGCTTCGCTGCGCCACTGCTGGTTGCCCACCACTTCCAGGTTGGTGGTGCTCTGGGTGAAGGCGGACGACACCATCAGGGTCAACAGCAGCAACATGATCAGCGCGATGATCAGCGCCATCCCTCGCTGCTTGGGGGGTGCCTTGGCATTCATGGGGTTTCCCTCCTGCCGGAGATGTTCACCAGGCGGACCGTGCTGGAATAGACATGGCGTTGGAAAGCGTCGGTAAACGGGCCGAAGGTTTCCCCCGCCAACGAGTAGGTCTTGGTGCTGCTGTAGCCCGGGGTGGATTGCAGGTTGCGCACCAGCAGATGGACCTTGACCACCACTGTGCCCACCAGTTGGGCGAGGCTGCACGGGGTGGCCGAGCGGCACGTGGTGTCGGCGGCGCCGTCGCCCCGGTTGGTAGCGGAGACCTTGTTCTCGGTATCCGCCCAGGCGATTGCCGCCGCATAGTTCACCGCCGCGCCGGAATCGCTGAGGTTGTCGACGCCGAACTCGAAGCGCATGGCCTCGACCCCTTCGATCAACGGCTCCGCCGCTTGCTGGACGAGCACGCCACCCTGCAGATCGAAGCGAGAGCGCATCAGGGTCGGAATACCGTCGCCCGGCGTCACCGCATAGGTGCGCAGGTAATAGATGTTGTTGACGTACTGGCGCTTCTCCGCTGGCGTCGAGCAATCGCGTTTGCGCAGGGAAAAGCCCGTGGTGGCGAGCAGGTAGCGGCTTTCGCCTTCGCAACCGGAGGTCTGCCAATAAAGCTTGCCGGCGGTGTCCGCCTCGCAGTTGCCCACGCCCGCCACGCAGGTTTGCACATGCCGGACCACCAGCACGTCGCTGTTGGGTACCTTGTCGGGAAGCTGGGTGGTGCAACCGGACGGCACGCCGGCATAGAGCTGCACAGGCACACCGATCAGGTTGGTGCGATGCGCCGTGTCCCAGGAAGCATAGTCGGCGCAGGGCGCCGGGATGGCCGTCGGATAGTCGCCCGGGATACCGGTCGCCACCAAGTCGTCGAACTCGGGGATATAGCCATTCCAGAAGCCGGCATGCATCAGGTCGTCGCGCAGCACCTTGATCGCCAACCGGCCGTTTTCCATTTGCGTGTTGGTCTTGGCCATCTCCGTATTGGTACGGCTCATGTCCAGGTACAGCGTCAGGATCGCGGCGGTCAGGATCAGGGCGATGGTCATGGCCACCATCAATTCGATCAGGCCGAAACCACGCTGCACTCGGTTCGACGGGCTCATAGCGGGGCGATCCGGACAAGGGTGGTGACCACGCGACGGCAGCGGTCATCGGTGCATTGACTGCCGGTGCCGCCGTCGTAGAGGTTCTGTCCGCAGGTGGTGCCGGCTACCGGGGCGCTCAACGGCGCCATCCCCTGCCACGCCACCGTGATCAGGTACTGGCCGCTACCGAGCGATTCCACGCAGCCGCGCCCGCCGATCATCGCGCCGACCCGGCTGGCATCGCTGATTTCGGCGGCCCCCTGCAAGGCTTCGCACCATTCCTTGGCATCGCGCTGCTGCTGGGTGGTCGTGGCGGTGGGGCAGGTCATGCCCGCGCCGAGGGGGTTGGCGCTACCCGTTACATAGCTGGCCGCCGCGTTGCGATTGGCGGCGAGCCGGTTGGCCATATCGTCGAGCAGGAGCAACGCCTGCGAACGCTGGTAGGCTTCCATCTCGGATTGCTGCAGGCGGGCCTGCAACCCCATCACCCCGAGCAGGCCGATGGCCAGGATCACCATGGTGACCAGCACTTCGACGAGGCTGACGCCTGCTTGCCGACCGTTCATGGGCGTCACCACTTATCCGCGGGCGTCTTCACCCCTTCGCTGTTCAGGGTGAGATTGCCGTCGCTGGCCTGGCTGCCGATGGCGGTGAAGGTAATGGTGAACGAAGGCACCGTGCCGGTGCCGACGGAGATAGCGTAGCTGTAATTGCGGCTGACTTCGGACGGCAATCGATAGCCGCTGGCTTCGAGCGCGGTCTTGTCGGCATAGGCCCGGTTGGCGAGAAGGAACTGCTTCTCCCGGTTGGCGATGTCCATCATCTGCGCCTGGGCCGCGACCCGGTTGCCACGAATGACGTACTGCCGATAGCTGGGCCAGGCGATGGAAGCCAGGATGCCGATGATGGCGACCACCACCATCAGTTCGATGAGGGTAAAACCGCGCGTCCGTTGATACGCCACACTCGTTCTCCATGGGAGGCTGATTGCGCCGTTGTCACCGTCCATGCTGGTCAGGCCCGCCGACAGGTCGGGCATACCATCACTGGTATAAACTAACTTTTAGCAACAAAGCTGTAGGACAATCTTTCGCGTCGTTTAGTCGCAGCATAGTTCCAATTGCAGCGGCCCAAGCAGTTCCCGATAATAGGCGCCCCTTTTTTCAGGCCTTTCCAGCCGCGACGGTGCTCCACGCATGACCGAACTCGCCCTGATCATGGTTAGCGCCATACTGGTCAACAACTTCGTGCTGGTTCAGTTCCTTGGACTCTGCCCGTTCATGGGCGTTTCGAAGAAAATCGAAACGGCCATCGGCCTGTCGCTGGCAACCACCTTCGTACTGACGCTGGCGGCTATGTGCAGCTACCTGGTGCAGCAGTACGTGCTCAAGCCGCTGGACCTGGAGTTCCTGCGTACCATCAGCTTCATCCTGGTCATCGCCGTGGTCGTGCAGTTCACCGAGATGGTGGTGAACAAGACCAGCCCCCTGCTCTACCGCGTGCTCGGCATCTTCCTGCCGCTGATCACCACCAACTGCATCGTGCTCGGCGTCGCGCTGCTGAACGCCAACAAGGCCGAATTCACCTTCATCACCGCCACCGCCAACGGCTTCGCCGCCGGCCTGGGCTTTTCCCTGGTGCTGGTGTTATTCGCCGCCATGCGCGAGCGCATCGCTATCGCCGATGTGCCCAAGTCGTTCCAGGGCGCGGCCATCGGCATGGTCACCGCCGGCCTGATGTCGCTGGCCTTCATGGGCTTCACGGGGTTGATCAAGCTATGAGCCTGGTCGTCGTCGCCATCCTCGCCCTGCTCGCACTCTGCCTGATGTGCGGGGCGATCCTCGGGTTCGCCGCGGTGCGTTTCCGCGTCGAGGGCGACCCCATCGCCGAACAGATCAACGCCCTGCTGCCGCAGACCCAGTGCGGCCAGTGCGGCTATCCGGGCTGCAAGCCCTACGCCGAGGCCATCGCCAACGGCGACAAGATCAACAAGTGCCCACCGGGCGGCGAGGCCACCATCCAGGCCCTGGCCGACCTGCTCGATGTCGAGCCGGAACCGCTGGACGCGGCCGAGGAAGTCCCGCCGCGCGTGGCCTACATCCGCGAGGCCGAGTGCATCGGCTGCACCAAGTGCATCCAGGCCTGCCCGGTGGACGCCATCGTCGGCGCGGCACGGCAGATGCACACGGTGATCGTCTCCGAGTGCACCGGCTGCGACCTCTGCGTGGAGCCCTGTCCGGTGGATTGCATCGACATGATCGAGTTGGGCAGTAACGTGCAAAGCTGGAAATGGGACCTGCCACTGGCCCCAGGTCAACTGATCGCCAGCGACCGGGAGCAGGCCGCATGACGTCGTTGAAAGTCTGGGATATTCACGGCGGCATCCATCCGGCGGAACGCAAGACCCTCTCCAACCACACGCCGATCCAGCCGGCCCCGCTGCCCAAGCGCCTGGTCATGCCGCTCGGCCAGCACATCGGCAGCCCCGCCGAACCCTGCGTCACGCTGGGCGAACGGGTCCTCAAGGGCCAGAAGATCGCCGAGGCGAGCAGCTTCGTCAGCGCCCCGGTGCATGCCCCTACCTCCGGGGTGGTCAGCTTCATCGGTCCGCAGCCCTACCCGCACGTGTCCGGCATGCCCGCCGCCGCCATCGTCATCGACAGCGACGGCCTCGACGAATGGATCGAGCTGGCCCCCTGCGCCGACTACCGCAGCCTGGAGCCCTCGGCCCTACTCGAACGCATCCGCCAGGCAGGCATCGCCGGCCTCGGCGGCGCCGGCTTCCCCACGGCAGTGAAACTGACGGCGCGGCCGCAGCAGAAAATCCACACGCTGATCATCAACGGCACCGAGTGCGAGCCCTACATCACCGCCGATGACCTGTTGATGCGCGAAAAGGCTGCCGAACTGGTCGCCGGCATCGAGATTCTCGCCCACCTGATCCAGCCCGCCGAGGTGCTGATCGGCATCGAAGACAACAAGCCGGAGGCCATCGCAGCGGTGCGCGCGGCCGTTGGCGAGCGGCCGTTCAGCGTACGGGTGTTCCCGACCAAGTACCCGTCCGGCGGCGAGAAGCAACTGATCCAGATCCTCACCGGCAAGGAAGTCCCCTCCGGCGGCCTGCCGGCGGACATCGGCATGCTCTGCCAGAACGTCGGCACCTGCGTCGCCATCCATGACGCCGTCCTGCTCGGCCAGCCGCTGATTTCGCGGATCACCACCCTGACCGGCGAAGCCCTGGCGCGATCGATGAACGTGGAGGCGCTGATCGGCACACCGGTGGGCGAGCTGCTGGCATTCGCCGGCCTCGACTCGTCGAAGCTCAACCGCCTGATCATGGGTGGCCCGATGATGGGCTTCACCCTGCCATCCATGGACGTACCGCTGGTGAAGACCAGCAACTGCCTGCTCGCCAGCACGGCTACCGAACTGCCGCCGCCTCCTCCGGCGCTGCCGTGCATCCGCTGCGGCGAATGCGCCGAAGCCTGCCCGGCCAGCCTGTTGCCCCAGCAATTGCACTTCTTCGCCCTAGGCCAGGACCACGAACAGCTCAAGGCCTACAACCTGTTCGACTGCATCGAATGCGGCGCCTGTGCCTACGTCTGCCCGTCGAACATCCCGCTGGTGCAGTACTACCGCGCCGCCAAAGGCGAGATTCGCGAGCTGGAGCAAAAGCAGCAGAAAGCCGAACACTCCAAGCAGCGCTTCGAGCTGCGCCAGGAACGCCTGCGCCGCGCCGAAGAACAGAAGGAAGCCGAACGCAAGGCGCGCGCCGAAAAGGCCGCACGGGCCAAGGCCCTGCAGGCGGAAAGCGCCTCGGTGCCCAGCCAGGAAGCCCCGGCCGCAGGCGTCCCGGCGCAAAAAGCCGGTGGGCTCAGCGACGAACAGAAGAAACTGAAGATCGAGGCCAGCATGGCCCAGGTCGCCCTGAAAAAGGCCGAGAAACAACTGGCCACCCACGACACGCCGGAGCTGCAAGCCCAGGTCGCCGAACTGCGCGCCGCCGCCGAAGCGGCGCAGAAGGCCCTGGATGCCGCCCTTGCAGCCGCGCCACCCAGCACAGCGGCTTTGCCCGCCAAGCCGGCAGACGACGGAGCGCTGAAGAAGGCCAAGATCGACGCGGCCATGCTCAAGGCGCAGATTCGCAAGGCGGAAAAGGTCGAGGCTCCTAGCGCCGAGCAGCAGGCCGAGCTGGAGCAACTGCGCAGCCAGCTCGCCGCCGCCGAGAAAGCTCTCGCCGAGCTGGAAAGCCAGGCAGCGCCCGCCGCCACCAGCGCCAAGCCGGCCGACGACGGAGCGCTGAAGAAAGCCAAGATCGACGCCGCCATGCTCAAGGCGCAGATTCGCAAGGCCGAAAAGGTCGAGGCTCCTAGCGCCGAGCAGCAGGCCGAGCTGGAGCAGTTGCGCAGCCAGCTCGCCGCCGCCGAGAAAGTCCTCGCCGAGCTGGAAGGCCAAATTCCGGCCGCCGAGCCCAAGCCGGAAGCCCAAGCCATCGATCCGCTGAAGAAAGCCAAGATCGAACTGGCCATGAAGCGCGCGGAACTGAAGAAAGCTGAAAAAACCGTGACCGACGACGCCGAGCTGAGCAAGCTGCGCGACGCCGTCCGCGATGCGGAGGAGGCCTTGCATGCCGCCGAAGCGACCACCAATCGGCCCGAGCCGGACCGCGCATTGGTGGACAAACGCCCGGTGGACGACAGGACCCGCGAACTGAAAACCGAAATCGCTTTCGCCCGTGCCGACCTGCGCAAGCTGGAGCGCGACGAGAACGCACCGGCGGATGCCCTGGATGCGGCCCGCGCCCGGCTCGCCGAAGCCGAGCGCCGCCTGGGCAAGCACACGAACTGACCGACAGCCCTCCTGCGGGAGGACGCAAGCGAACGACCGGAGAGCCGATGGCCCTGCCACGCATCACCTCGCCCCACGCCAAGGGCAGCAACCGGACCCAGCGGGTCATGCTGCTGGTACTCGCCGCCACCCTGCCCGGCGCGCTGGCCCTGACCTGGCTCTATGGCGTCGGCACGCTGGCCAACCTGTGCCTGGCGAGCGCCGTGGCGCTCGCCACCGAAGCGGCGATCCTGCGGCTGCGCCAACGCCCCGTACTGTTCTTCCTGCAGGATGGCAGCGCACTGGTCACCGCCGTCCTGCTCGCCCTGGCCCTGCCCCCCTATTCCCCCTGGTGGCTGACGCTGATCGCCACCGCCTTCGCCATCGTCTTCGGCAAGCAGCTTTACGGCGGGCTCGGGCAGAACCCGTTCAACCCGGCCATGATCGGCTATGTCGTGGTGCTGATTTCCTTCCCGGTGGAAATGACCAGTTGGCCTGCCGCCCACAGCGTAGGCATCGGCGAAGGGCTGAAGCAGATCTTCGGCATCGCCGCACTACCCGACGGCTGGGCCCACGCCACCGCGCTGGACAGCCTGAAGATCAACAACCGCCTGACCATGGACGAACTGCGCGCACAGAACCCGGCCTTCGGCCAGTTCGGCGGCGCCGGCGCGGAATGGGTCAACCTGGCGTTCCTGGCCGGCGGCCTCTTCCTGCTCTACAAGCGCCTGTTCAGTTGGCATGCACCGGTCGGGATGCTCGCCACCCTGGCCCTGATGAGCCTGATCTTCTGGAACGGCACCGGCTCGGATACCCACGGCTCGCCCCTGTTCCACCTGCTCAGCGGCGCCACCATGCTCGGTGCCTTCTTCATCGTCACCGACCCGGTCAGCGGCGCCACCAGCCAGCTCGGCCGGCTGATCTTCGGTGCGGGCGTCGGCATCCTCGTCTACGTGATCCGGACCTGGGGCGGCTACCCGGACGGTGTCGCCTTCGCCGTGCTGCTGATGAACCTGGCGGCGCCGACCATCGACTACTACACCCGCCCGCGCACCTACGGCCACCGCAAGGCCGAGCGCGGCTTCAAGCTGGGAGAATGACGCCGTGCTGCCTGAAATCAGCCGTTCGATGCTGAAGAACAGCCTGGTCCTCGGCCTGTTCGCCGTGGCCACGGTGGGCGTGGTGAGCCTGATCCAGCAAAGCACCGCCGCGCGCATCGAGCGTTCCGCCCACGAGGCGCAGATACGCGTGCTCGGCGAAATCCTCCCGGCCGGCAGCTACGACAACCACTTGCTGGACAACAGCATCGAGCTGCACGACCCACTGCTGGGCAGCAAGGCTCCGCAACCGGCCTATATCGCGCTCAAGGAAGGCAAGCCCACCGCGATCATCCTCCAGGCCACGGCGCCGGATGGCTACAGCGGGGCTATTCGCCTGCTGGTCGGCATCCAGGCGGACGGCCGCCTCGCCGGTGTGCGCGTACTCAGCCACCGGGAAACCCCTGGCTTGGGCGACCGGATCGAGCTGGCCAAGAGTCCCTGGATGCACGGGTTCGAGGGTAAATCGCTGACCAATCCCGGCGAAGCCGGCTGGGCGGTGAAGAAGGATCGCGGCGAGTTCGACCAGTTCGCCGGCGCCACCATCACGCCGCGGGCGGTGGTCAAGGCGGTGCACAAGGCCCTGCAATTCTTCGATGCACACAAGGCGGAGCTGTTCGCCGAGGTGAACCCCAATGGCTAATCCCAGTTATCGCGAGCTGACCTTCAACGGCCTGTGGAAGAACAATCCGGCGCTGGTCCAGTTACTCGGCCTCTGCCCGCTGCTGGGGGTGAGCAACTCCACCGTCAACGCCCTGGGCCTGGGGCTCGCCACCGCCCTGGTGCTGACCTGCTCCAACCTCGCGGTGTCGCTGGTGCGCGGGGTCGTCAACACCGCGGTGCGGCTGCCCGCCTTCGTGATGATCATCGCTGCGCTGACCACCTGCATCGAGCTGCTGATGCAGGCGTTCACCTACGAGCTGTATCAGATCCTCGGCATTTTCATCCCGCTGATCACCACCAACTGTGTGATCCTCGGCCGCGCCGATGGCTTCGCCGCCAAGCACAATCCGGCGCTGGCCAGCTTCGACGGCCTGATGATGGGGTTCGGCTTCTGCCTGGTGCTGGTGGTGTTGGGCGGCCTGCGCGAGCTGTTCGGCACCGGCGCGCTGTTCGCCAACATGCACCTGCTGTTCGGCCCGGTCGCCGCCGATTGGCAGGTCACCGTATTCCCCGAGTACAAAGGCTTCCTGTTGGCGATCCTGCCGCCCGGTGCGTTCCTTGTCCTGGGCCTGCTAATTGCTCTGAAGAACCGCGTCGACGAGAGCCTTGCCGAACGCGCCAAGGCACGCCAGCCGCAGGTTCCCGTACAGAGTCGCCGCGTTCGCGTGACCGGAGTGATCGAATGAACGCTGCCAAGCGCCTGGAGATTTTCCGCCGTCTGCACGAAGACAACCCCAACCCGACCACCGAGCTGGCCTTCACAACGCCCTTCGAGCTGCTGATCGCCGTGATTCTGTCGGCCCAGGCCACCGACGTCGGGGTGAACAAGGCCACGGCGAAGCTGTTTCCGGTCGCCAATACGCCCGAAGCCATTCATGCGCTGGGGGTGGAAGGGCTTTCCGAGTACATCAAGACCATCGGCCTCTACAACAGCAAGGCCAAGAACGTCATCGAGACCTGCCGGATTCTCATCGAGAAGCACGGCAGCCAGGTCCCGGACAACCGCGAAGACCTCGAAGCCCTGCCCGGCGTGGGCCGCAAGACCGCCAACGTGGTACTGAACACCGCCTTCCGCCAGCCGACCATGGCGGTGGACACGCACATCTTCCGGGTCGCCAACCGCACCAACATTGCGCCTGGCAAGAACGTCCTGGAAGTGGAACGCAAGCTGGTGAAGTTCGTCCCCAAGGATTATCTGCTCGACGCCCACCACTGGTTGATTCTTCATGGCCGCTACGTGTGCAAGGCGCGCAAGCCATTGTGTGGCAGTTGCCGGATCGAGGATTTGTGCGAGTACAAGCACAAGACATCGGACGATTGATCGTTTATTGCGATTACTGACCAGTCGATTGAAAAAATCTTTTTTACCCGCTCCGGCTTTGCCGCTATAAGGTGCGCCAATAGCACCCCGTAGCCTGGAGTGAATACATGGCCACTGACAAAGCTGAAATCGAACTCGAAGATGACTTCGTCGCGGAAGATTCGGAAGAAGCAGCCGAAGCCGCTGTGGAAGTAGCCAAGACCAATCTCACCAAGCGTCGCATCATCGACAACTACCTCGAAGAGCGCCGCCTGCAGAAGCAACTCGCCGATTACGATTTCGATCTCTGACGGTTCGTCGAAATGAAAAAGCCCCGCCGAACAGAGCGTGTGAAAACGCTCTGACGATAGGCAAATCCAACGCCCCGACTGGTTCGGGGCGTTGGCGTTTTTGATGCTTGGAAATGGCAAGCGGGATTTATCCCAACAGTTCGATCAACCGACGGGCACCAAGTACATTGATGGCGCGTTTCAGGTTGTAGGCGTTGACCGCCAGGGCCATTTCCGTACGCGCTCCCCCGCAGTTGTCGGAGCAGGAAGCGGCCATTACCCAGGATCCACTGCTTCATGATCCTCTGGCACCAGCTCCTCCAACGTGGGTGGAAACAAGCTGCTTTGCTGACGACCTTCGCCCTGGATGTATCCCATAAACAACAATGCCCCCATCGACCGATGGAGGCATTGTCTTCAGCTTGCACGCAGACTGCTAGGTTTTCACACAGCCTGCGGAGCGGGGCTTTTTGTTGCGTCGCCGTCAGTCGTTGCGCGACGGCGAAAGCAGCTCGATCTTGTAGCCGTCCGGGTCCTCGACGAAGGCCAGAATGCTGCTCCCGTGCTTCATCGGCCCCGGCTCGCGGGTGATCTTGCCACCGCGGGCGCGGATGTCTTCGCAGGCCTTGTAGACATCCTCCACTTCCAGGGCGATATGGCCGTAGCCGGTGCCCAACTCGTACTTGTCGACGCCCCAGTTGTAGGTCAGTTCGATCACACTGTTGTGCGCCTCGTCGCCATAGCCGACGAACGCCAGAGTGAACTGTCCGTCCGGGTAATCCTTGCGCCGCAGCAGGGTCATGCCCAGCACTTCGGTGTAGAAGGCGATGGATTTATCCAGGTCGCCGACGCGCAGCATGGTATGCAACAGTCGCATCGTTCTTCTCCTCATGGCTATGAATGGCGAACCCCGGCTTGTGGCCGGGGTTCGCGTTTACCGCTTGCAGCCTGCCGCTGTCTTAGAACAGCTTGCGGCCCTTGTTCGCCGCAATGCGCATGCGCAGGGCGTTGAGCTTGATGAAACCGGCCGCATCAGCCTGATTGTAGGCACCGCCGTCTTCCTCGAAGGTCGCGATGTTCAGGTCGAACAGCGAATCGTCGGACTTGCGGCCGACCACGATGACGTTGCCCTTGTACAGCTTCAGGCGCACGACACCGTTCACGTTGGCCTGTGAGGCGTCGATCATCTGCTGCAGCATCAGGCGCTCGGGGCTCCACCAGTAGCCGGTGTAGATCAGGCTGGCGTAGCGCGGCATCAGCTCATCCTTCAGGTGAGCGACTTCGCGGTCCAGGGTGATCGACTCGATGGCGCGGTGCGCCTTGAGCATGATGGTGCCGCCGGGGGTCTCGTAGCAGCCGCGGGACTTCATGCCGACATAGCGGTTCTCGACGATGTCGAGGCGGCCGATGCCGTTTTCGCCGCCGATGCGGTTCAGCTCGGTCAGCACCTGGGCCGGGGTCATGTCCTTGCCGTCGATGGCGACGATGTCGCCGGCGCGGTAGGTCAGCTCGATGTAGGTGGGGGTATCCGGCGCGGCCTCGGGGGACTTGGTCCAGCGCCACATGTCCTCTTCGTGCTCGGTCCAGGTGTCTTCCAGCACGCCGCCTTCATAGGAAATGTGCAGCAGGTTGGCGTCCATGGAATACGGGGACTTCTTCTTGCCGTGGCGCTCGATCGGAATGCCGTGCTTTTCGGCGTAATCCATCAGCTTCTCGCGGGACAGCAGGTCCCACTCGCGCCAGGGAGCGATCACCTTGACGCCCGGCTTGAGCGCATAGGCGCCCAGCTCGAAACGAACCTGGTCGTTACCCTTGCCAGTGGCGCCGTGGGAAATGGCGTCGGCGCCGGTTTCGTTGGCGATCTCGATCAGACGCTTGGCGATCAACGGACGGGCGATGGAAGTACCCAGCAGGTACTCGCCCTCGTAGACGGCATTGGCACGGAACATCGGGTAGACGAAATCGCGCACGAACTCTTCGCGCAGATCGTCGATGTAGATTTCCTTGACGCCCAGCGCCTTGGCCTTGGCGCGAGCGGGTTCCACTTCCTCGCCCTGGCCGAGATCGGCAGTGAAAGTCACCACCTCGCAGGCATAGGTATCCTGCAGCCACTTGAGAATCACCGAAGTATCCAGGCCACCGGAATACGCCAGGACAACCTTCTTCACGTCCGCCATGCCATCCACTCCACGGGGTTGTTCGCAAAACCCGTGATTCTACTGGCCTATGCGGCCAATTTACAGGGGCGCGACAGCTTCTGACGACGAAGCGACGGAATCTTACGGATGCGCGACTCAGGAAGCCTCGCCCGGTGCCGCCGCAGGAGCCACGGATTGGGCCTCGCGCTCCAGACGCAAAGTCACCCGACGGTTCTTCGCCCGGTTGGCTTCGTTGGTGTTCGGTGCCAGCGGGTAGCGCTCACCATGGAAGCGCAGGGTGATCTGCTCGGCCGGCACGCCGTTGGCCTGGAGGTATTCCTGCACCGCCAATGCCCGTCGCCGCGACAGATCGCGGTTGGTCAGCCGGTTGCCGCTGTTGTCCGAGTGGCCGTCGAGCAGTATGCGGTTGACGCTGGGGTCCGCCTTGAGAAATTGCAGGATGATGTCCAGCTTGGCCCGTCCCAGGTCGTCCAGGGCAGTTCCGCCGCTGGGAAAACCGATCTGCGCCTGTTTGATCTGATCGAAGTTCACCGGCAGCAGCTTCGCCGTGCAGGCCAGGTAATCGTTGTAGGCCTGCTCGAATTTGGCCGGAAGCAGACGCACTTCCAACGCCTCGCCGCCTTGCTGCGTGCGATGGCGCACGACCGGGCTGCGTCCTTCGAGCAAACCGCTGAGCAGACGGGCCGCCTGTTGCTGGGAGCTGTTGAACGGAATCTCGCCGCTACCGACGCTGACCACGCCGAGCGAAATGTCCCCGCGCCCCGGCTGCCAGGGTGCGGCAGCCGCCAGCAGGGTCGCGGAACCGGGGCCCATCCAGCGCTCGCCGGCCTTGAGGCGGAAGGTCGCCTGCTCACCGGCACGGCGGACGAACTCGCCGCTGCCGAAACGGGTGACCGGCTGCGCCAGGCGGCATTCGAATTGATCGCCCTCCACCTTCCACTCCACCTTTTCCAGGCGCGTCTGAAAGGTGATGGCCGTGGCCGGCAGGCTGGCGAACAGGCTGAGCAGGGCGAAATAGCGCAGGCGCACGGCGGGCTCCGGAAGGGATGAGTACTCTTCCGAGGTATCGGTGCGCGACGAAAAAACTTGAGCGCCAGGGCCCATTGCTACGATCCGGGGCACGTGCGGCGTGCCGCCGCGGGCCTTTTCCGGTAGCATTGCACGCCACGTTTCACCCGCCTGGAATTCCCCATGTCCGACCGCCTGACCCTGCTGCGTCCCGACGACTGGCATATCCACCTGCGCGACGGCGCCGCCCTGACCCAGACTGTCGCCGATGTCGCGCGGACCTTCGGCCGTGCCATCATCATGCCTAACCTGGTGCCGCCGGTCCGCAATGCCGAACAAGCCGACGCCTACCGCCATCGCATCCTCGCCGCCCGCCCCGCCGGCAGTCGCTTCGAGCCGCTGATGGTGCTCTACCTCACCGACCGCACCACGCCTGCGGAAATCCGCGAGGCCAAGGCCAGCGGTTTCGTGCATGCCGCCAAGCTCTACCCGGCCGGCGCCACCACCAACTCGGACTCCGGCGTCACCCGTATCGACAACATCTTCGCGGCGCTGGAAGCCATGGCCGAAGTCGGCCTGCCGCTGCTGGTGCACGGTGAAGTCACGCGCAGCGAAGTAGACGTGTTCGACCGCGAGAAGATGTTCATCGACGAGCACCTGACCCGTGTGGTGGAGCGCTTCCCGACCCTCAAAGTGGTGTTCGAACACATCACCACCGGCGATGCGGTGCAGTTCGTCCAGGGCTCTTCCAGCAACGTGGGCGCCACCATCACCGCCCATCACCTGCTCTACAACCGCAACCATATGCTGGTGGGCGGTATTCGTCCGCATTTCTATTGCCTACCGATCCTCAAGCGCAACGTGCACCAGGAGGCCCTGCTGGACGCCGCCACCAGCGGCAGCCCGAAATTCTTCCTCGGCACCGACTCCGCGCCCCATGCCCGCCATGCCAAGGAAGCCGCCTGCGGTTGCGCCGGTTGCTACACCGCCTATGCCGCCATCGAGCTGTACGCGGAAGCCTTCGAGCAGCGCAATGCCCTGGACAAGCTGGAAGCCTTCGCCAGCCACCATGGCCCCGATTTCTATGGTTTGCCACGGAACAGCGAGCAGATCACGCTGGTCCGTGAAGAATGGACGGCGCCGGCGAGCCTGCCGTTCGGCGAGCAGACCGTCGTTCCGCTGCGCGCCGGTGAAACACTGCGCTGGCGCCTGCTGGAGAATCCTGCGTGAGCGAAGACCTGTACGACGAAGAACTCGACGGCAGCCTCCCCCCCGGCCCCCGTCACCCCATGGCGCGCCGCTTCCGCGGCTACCTGCCGGTCGTGGTAGACGTGGAATGCGGCGGCTTCAATCCGGCCACCGATGCGTTGCTGGAAATCGCCGCGGTTACCATCGGCATCGATGAGAAGGGCTTCCTTTTCCCCGAGCACACCCACTTCTTCCGTGTCGAACCGTTCGAAGGCGCCAACATCGAGGCCGCCGCGCTGGAGTTCACCGGCATCAAGCTGGATCACCCGCTGCGCATGGCCGTGGCCGAAGAGCATGCGCTGCATGAAATCTTCCGCAGCGTGCGCAAGGCGGTGAAAGCCAACGGTTGCAAGCGCGCCATCCTGGTCGGCCACAACAGCAACTTCGACCTGGCGTTCCTGAATGCCGCGGTGACCCGCACCGGCATCAAGCGCAACCCCTTCCACCCCTTCTCCAGCTTCGACACCGCCACCCTGGCCGGCCTCGCCTATGGCCAGACCGTGCTGGCCAAAGCTTGCCAGGCTGCCGGTATCGAGTTCGACGGCCGTGAAGCCCACTCGGCGCGCTACGACACCGAGAAGACCGCCGACCTGTTCTGCGGCATCGTCAACCGCTGGAAGGAGCTCGGCGGCTGGCAGGACTTCGACGACTGATCAATTCCCCGGAAAAGAAAAAACCCGGCCAAGGCCGTAATGCTGTTCACTTAAGCGGAGCGGCCTTTCGATCCACGGGATAGCGGGTCTTTGAAATCTTCACCGTCCTTGGTCGTGATGGCCTGGGGCGGTGATCCAGAAACAGCCCGCCGATTCCCGCCCTTAACTCCGACAAACGTCTTCCGGTTGCTGAAATCGGGTTGGCCGCCGCCATTACGATCAGCTGCACGGCGATGTAGTGGGCTACGGGTTTGAAGCGGATCTCACATGGAGAGCGGCCAAAGGCGACGGCAGCCTGGCTGGCTTCCCGGCGGATAATGTTGTAGGCCAGCAACAAGCCCCAGACCTCCTGGTAAACCAGTTCCTTTACCTTGCTACGCAGGGTCACTGCATTTTGCTGCAGAGAACTCTTGATATCCCTGAAGCCCAGTTCGATCTCCCAACGCTCCCGATACAACGTGGCGATGGCCTTGGCGCTGTAAGTGTCCACAGGCAGCGAGGTGAGTACGGTTTTGATCTTGCCCTTTACCTCGTAGCTAACCTCGCGCACGTCCCAGTGCGTTGGCAGGTTGGGGTTACGCTTTCTGGCCTGAGCCGACACCTTCATACGCAGCAGGCGGTCGCCCTTGCCGTAGCGAGCGACTTCTTCGCTGACCAGCGCCTTGCGGGCCGGAATCAGCCAGTGCCGATCTTCCTCTGACGTGGCCAGGCTCAGCAGTAAATCGGCACTCCAGAAGCCCTTATCGAATAGCGTCACCGAGTGGCTGGGAATCTGCTGCAAAAACTCATTGGCCAGGCGCATTTCACTGCGTCGATAGGGACTCAGTTGGGCATCGAGAATCAGATGCGAGCGCACGTTCATCAAGGCCACCAGCCTCAGCATGGGAAAGGGCGTCTGACGGTCGGTGGCGGTATTGCCGGAGCCGAAATGCTCTCGGAGTTCGGCAGTATCCGGGGTGCGCAGGAGCGCACCATCCACGGCCAAAACCTGCAGCCCTTGCCAGGTATCACCGTCATAGCGCTCGCAGCCCCATTGGTTACCCGTCTGGCGGAACAGCCACTCAACCGGATCGGCCCCCAGCCGTTTGCGCGCCTCGGTGACACCGCTCCTGGCCAGCAGGTCGAGAGAGGCCAGGCCCTGAGCGCAGATGTTCAGGCGTCGTGCGACCTCATGAACCGGCTCGTCGCGGAACAAGGCCATGCCCAGTACCAGCCAGAGTACCTGGTCGCTGGGCAAGCGCCGCCTCCGTATGGTGGCCTGGGCGGACAGGTCCAGCGCGGATGCCACCCACTCGATCGGGATGTTTTGGGTGAAGGCGCTCAGATCGGAGAAGTTGAACAGTTCGCCTAAGTCGAGCAGTTGCTGTTGCAGCAGAGACATAAAAAATCCGATGCCAGTGACCTGGCATCGGATTTTCGAGGAAGCCCCGCCTGGGCTCAAATGCTTAAGTGAACAGCATTACGGCCAAGGCCGGGTTTTTTCATGATCGGAACGTGCCTCAGAACCTGTTTACGATCTTGCGAGCTAGAGCGAGACAAGGCAAAAACAGCCGAAGAAGCGCAGTTTACGTATTTGTAAATGAGCATTCTGAGGCTGTTTTTAACGCAGTATCGCCGACGCGCAGCAGATCGTAGGCAGGTTCTTACAGGTTGGAGGCGTTCTCGGCCAGGTACTTGGCCACGCCTTCCGGCGAAGCGGTCATACCCTTGTCGCCCTTCTTCCAGTTGGCCGGGCAGACTTCGCCGTGCTCTTCGGTGAACTGCAGGGCGTCGACCAGACGCAGCAGCTCGTCCATGTTGCGACCCAGCGGCAGGTCGTTGACGATCTGCGAACGCACCACGCCTTCCTTGTCGATCAGGAACGCGCCACGGAAGGCGACGCCGCCTTCGGATTCGACATCGTAGGCCTTGGCGATTTCATGCTTCACGTCGGCAGCCAGGGTGTACTTGACCGGGCCGATGCCGCCCTTGTCCACCGGGGTGTTGCGCCAGGCGTTGTGGCTGAAGTGGGAGTCGATGGAAACACCGATCACTTCCACGTTACGAGCCTGGAACTCGGGGATACGGTGGTCCAAGGCGATGAGTTCGGACGGGCAGACGAAGGTGAAGTCCAGCGGGTAGAAGAACACCAGGCCGTATTTGCCTTTGATGGCCGAGGACAGAGTGAAGCTATCGACGATCTCGCCATTGCCGAGCACGGCAGCAACGGTGAAATCGGGCGCTTTTTTACCAACGAGTACGCTCATTCCAGAATCTCCTTGAGTCATGAGGTGAGGTGCTAGGCCGGTCCCAGGTTGACACCCGCACGCGACAGCGCGATGACGCGGCCCGCTCCGCAAGGGCCGTCCATGATACACCCCGGATTCCGCCCACGCCCACCGCTTTTTTCCCTACTCCCACCAGGCCAAACCCTTGTTTGGCAACATGCTTTCAATTCGGGGACGGCTCTATCACGCGGCATCCGGCCAAACTTTTGACAATCATTCTCATTAAGATTAGTATCTTTCGCATCAGCCATTTCTGTACCGGGCCTTACCCTATGTACGTGTGTCTTTGCCAGGGTGTCACCGACGGTCAAATCCGTGATGCGATCTATGAAGGTTGCTGCAGTTACAAGGATGTCCGCGAAACTCTGGGAGTAGGCACCCAATGCGGGAAATGTGCCTGCCTGGCCAAGCAGGTGGTTCGTGAGACTCTCACCGAAGTGCAGAGCAGCCAAGGCGTGATGACCTACCCCGCCGGGAATTTCGTCGCAGCCTGAACACTCAGCGTTAAAACGAGCCGGACTTGATGTCCGGCTTTTTTATGCCCTGAATTCAAGCGGTTAGCGCTTCAATGCGGAACGAAAACATTCCTATTCGGATTAGATTTTGCTGATATTTCAATAACTTAGGGTTTGACAGCATTTTTTGGCAGGACCAGACTTGCCTATTACACACCACAGCAGGGGCAAGGCTCACCATGAAAGGCGACAAGCAAGTCATCCAGCATCTCAACAAGATCCTCGGCAATGAGCTGGTCGCGATCAATCAGTATTTCCTGCACGCGCGCATGTACGAGGATTGGGGCCTGAAGAAGCTCGGCCACCACGAGTACCACGAATCCATCGATGAAATGAAGCACGCGGACAAGCTGATCAAGCGCATCCTCTTCCTGGAGGGCCTGCCCAATCTGCAAGACCTGGGCAAGCTGCTGATCGGCGAGAACACCAAGGAGATGCTTGAGTGCGATCTCAAGCTGGAACAGCAGGCACTGCCTGACCTCAAGACCGCCATCGCGTATTGCGAAAGCGTCGGCGACTACGGCAGCCGCGAGCTGCTGGAAGACATCCTCGAATCCGAGGAAGAGCATATCGACTGGCTGGAAACCCAACTCGATCTGATCACCAAGGTCGGCATGGAAAACTATCTGCAGTCGCAGATGGACGAGTAACGTTCGCTGTGCATGAAGGCGGGGCTGATGCCCCGCTTTTTTTATGCCTGCCGTCCGGCATCCGGGCGTTTTACCCAAGGCGAGCCGAGTATGAGGAACACGCACAGTCCCACCACGCTCAACAGCGCCAGGCGCAGGCCAATGTAGTGGGCTAGCAGGCCGATCAGCGGCGGCCCCAGCAACAGCCCGCCGTAGCCCAGCGTTGCCACGGCCGCCACGCCAACCGAGGTATCCACCCCCGGCCGGTTGCCCGCCGCACTGAATACGATCGGCACGATCACCGACAAGCCCAATCCGGCCAGAGCGAACCCGATGATGGCCCAGGGAGCGCTCGGCCCGAACAGCGCCAGCAGCATCCCGGCGGTCGCCAGGATCGACAACCCACGAAGCAGGCTGACGTCGGCGAACAGCACCCGTAGCCGATCGCCGAACAGGCGGCCGAACACCATGGTCGCCGAGAACGCCGCGAAGCCTAGCGCCGCGACACGCTCGGAGCTGGCGAACACGTCATGCAGCAGCAAGGCGCTCCAGTCGGCGATCGCCCCTTCCGATACGAACGAGCAGAGTGCCAGCAGACCCAGCCCGAGAACCGGTAATGGCGGCAAGACCAACAACGGCGCCTTGGACTCCACCGGCTTGGGCGGAGGATCGGGCAGGAAGCGTTTCCGGGACCAGGGCAAGGCCAGCAAACCCGGCACAGCGATCAGGGAGAAATGCCAGAACGGCGGCCAGCTCGCCAAGGCTGCGGCTCCCAGCGCCCCGACCAATCCACCGAGACTGTACATGCCATGCATGCCGGAGAGACAGGGACGCCCAAGCAGGCGCTCCACCTCCACCGCCTGGGTGTTCACCGCCACATCCAGGGCACCGCTGGCCATACCGATCAGGAAGAGCATAGCCGCCAGGTGCCAGGCATTCCCAACCAGGCCGAGCAGCGGAAACAACAACAGCAGGACGAGGCAGGAAACGCTGAGAATCATGCGTGCACCGAGGCGACGCACCAGCACGCCGGTCAGCGGAAATGCCAGCAAGGCGCCGAAGCCGAGCCCCAGCAACGCCTGGCCGAGTGCGCGCTCGTCGAGGGCGGCCTGCGCCTTCAGGGCCGGTATGCGCGCCATCGCGCTGCCATGCAGCAGCCCGTTGACGGCGAAGCAATAGGCGCAGGCCCAGCGGGCCATGTGCGCCGGAGAAATCGAAGTCATGAAACCGCCTCTTCCGATGAGTCGCTGGACGAGAGCCGCTGCCAGGCAGGAAAAAACAGCCCAAAAACAAAGACCCCGCCAAGCGGGGTCTCGTTCGACACAACCGCCGGGTCAGGCGTCGGCTTTGTTCACCGCGTTCTTGATAAGCTGCTGCAGCTCACCCTTCTCGAACAGTTCCGCCATGATGTCGCTGCCGCCGACCAGCTCGCCGTTCACCCACAGTTGCGGGAAGGTCGGCCAGTTGGCGTATTTCGGCAGGTTCGCGCGGATTTCCGGGTTCTGCAGGATGTCGACGTAGGCGAATTTCTCGCCACAGGCCATCACCACCTGCGCAGCGCGCGCCGAGAAGCCGCACTGCGGCGCATTCGGCGAGCCTTTCATGTACAGCAGGACGGTGTTGTTGGCGATCTGTTCTTTGATGGTTTCGATGATATCCATTGGCTCACCTCGGCTGGACTTCCCGACCCCTGGGTCGGCACGGTGGCCGCATTGTAGCGGAAAGCCGAGCATGACGCTCGGCCTTACCGACCTCGGCATACCGTTTCAGGCCGCCTCCACTTCCACCGGGACCCCATTTAGCACGGCATTGCCGGACAACGCATCGAGCCGACGCTCATCGGTGAGGTCGTTGGCACTGGCCCCCGGCTGCGCGCTGGCGACGGTCATTTGCACGCCCGGTCGTGCATGCCCCCAGCCATGGGGCAGGCTGACCACGCCCGGCATCATCTCGTCGCTGGCGACGACCTCCACCTCGACGGCACCGACCCGCGAGCGCACCCGCACCCGCTGCCCGTCTACCAGTCCGCGCTGGGCCAGGTCTTCCGGGTTCATCAGCAACTGATGGCGCGGCTTTCCCTTCACCAGCCGGTGATAGTTGTGCATCCAGGAATTGTTGCTGCGCACATGGCGACGACCGATCAACATCAGCTCGCCCTCCTTGGGCAACGGCGCCGTAGCGAAGCGCTGCAGGTCGGCCAGCAGAGGAGCCGGCGCCGCCTCGACCGCCTTGCTCTCGGTCTTCAACCGGGCAGCCAGGTTGGGCCGCAACGGCCCCAGGTCGATCCCGTGGGGGTAGTCGCGCAAGGTCGCCAGCGACAGCTTATGTTCGGAGTTGTCGCCATAGGCGCCCATGCGCAGGCCCATGTCGATCATTTTTTCCGGCGGCAACGTCGGCTTCAGCTCGATACCGGTGCGCGCGGCGAACGCCTTGGCCAGACCGACGAAGATTTCCCAGTCGTGCAGCGCACCCTCGGGCTTGCTCAGTACCGCCTCGTTGAAGCGGGTGACGTTGCGCACGGCGAAGACGTTGAAGGTGGTGTCGTAGTGGTCATGCTCCAGCGGCGCAGTAGGCGGCAGGATCAGGTCGGCGTAGCGGGTCGTCTCGTTGATGTAGAGATCGATGCTGAGCATGAAATCCAGGCCATCCAGCGCCTGCTCGAGTTGCCGCCCGTTCGGCGTGGACAGCACCGGATTGCCGGCGATGGTGATCAGCGCGTGGATCTGCCCCTCGCCCGGGGTGAGCATCTCTTCGGCCAGCGCCGAGACCGGCAGCTCCCCGCCGTATTCCGGCAGGCCGGACACCCGGCTCTGCCAGCGATTGAAACGCAGCCCGCCCGACGAAGAAGCGACCAGATCCACCGCCGGCGACGTGCAGAGCGCTCCACCTTCGCGATCGAGGTTGCCGGTAACCAGGTTGATCAGTTGCACCAGCCACTGGCACAGGGTGCCGAACGCCTGGGTGGACACGCCCATGCGGCCGTAGCACACCGCAGATTCGGCCGCGGCGAAATCGCGGGCCAACTGGCGGATTTCCGCAGCCGGCACACCGCAACGGCCGCTCATGGCCTCGGCGGTGAACGACGAAATCGCCTGACGTACCTCGTCCAGCCCCTGGACAGGCAAGTGACACACACGGGTCAGGCCCTCCTCGAACAGAGTGTTCAGGACGCCCAGCAACAGCGCCGCGTCCTCGCCGGGGCGCACGAACAAGTGCTGGTCGGCGATGGCGGCGGTTTCGCTGCGTCGCGGGTCCACCACCACCAACCGGCCGCCCCGCGCCTTCAGTGCCTTCAAACGTTTCTCGACGTCGGGCACGGTCATGATGCTGCCGTTGGACGCCAGGGGATTGCCGCCGAGGATCAGCATGAACTGGGTGTGATCGATGTCGGGGATCGGAATCAGCAGACCGTGGCCGTACATGAACTGGCTGGACAGGTGGTGCGGCAACTGATCCACGGAAGTGGCGGAATAGCGATTGCGGGTCTTCAGCAGGCCGAGGAAATAGTTGCTATGGGTCAACAGCCCGTAGTTGTGCACGCTGGGGTTGCCCTGGTACACGGCGACGGCGTTCTGCCCATGACGCGCCTGGATGTCGGCCAGACGCTCGGCAACCAGCACGAACGCCTCGTCCCAGGCGATGGCCTGCCATTTGCCGCCGACCCGGCGCATCGGCTGGCGCAGGCGGTCCGGGTCGTTCTGGATGTCCTGCAGGGCGACGGCCTTGGGGCAGATATGGCCGCGGCTGAAGCTGTCCTGGGCATCGCCCTTGATGGAAAGAATCTGCTCGGCGCCGTTTTCCAGGGTCTCGGTCTCGATGGTCAGCCCGCAGATGGCTTCGCAGAGATGGCACGCACGGTGATGGAGGGTCTTGCTCATGGCTCGCCTCGTTCTTATCTAGCCGACCGGTCTAATCGCCGGGGAAGGACCAACTATGGCGGCTAATGGCGAACTCCGCCATGAGCGTTCGTCCCATGAATCGGTTGCTATCAGGCGAGCCGATCATCGCGCCCGGAGGGGCCTCCGCTGCATTTACCCGCGCGGGCCAAGGGGGCAATTTGCACCAGCTCGTCATTTGCTTATAAGATCGCGCCTTCCCCGTTTCGTCGCCTCCGTGCGGCCCCCGCCGCTGGTCCCGTCCGTTTTTCCTCCGAAAACCCCGGCCCCAGGACCTTCGGCCCGTTGGAATAGGTATTACAAGATGAGCGTAAGGCACTTTCTCTCGTTGATGGACTGCACGCCCCAGGAGCTGGTCGGCCTGATTCGTCGCGGCATCGAGTTGAAGGACCTGCGCAACCGAGGCGTGCTCTTCGAGCCGCTGAAGAACCGCGTGCTGGGCATGATCTTCGAGAAGGCCTCGACCCGAACCCGCCTCTCCTTCGAGGCCGGCATGATCCAGCTCGGCGGCCAGGCGATCTTCCTGTCCCCGCGCGACACCCAACTGGGCCGCGGCGAGCCGGTCAGCGACTGCGCCCAGGTCATGTCGCGCATGCTCGATGCGGTGATGATCCGCACCTTCGCCCACAGCACCCTCACCGAGTTCGCCACCAACTCCCAGGCGCCGGTGATCAACGGCCTGTCGGACGACCTGCACCCCTGCCAGTTGCTGGCGGACATGCAGACCTTCCTCGAACATCGCGGCTCGATCCAGGGCAAGACCGTGGCCTGGATCGGCGACGGCAACAACATGTGCAACTCCTATATAGAAGCGGCACTGCAATTCGACTTCCAGTTGCGCATTGCCTGCCCGGAGGGCTATGAGCCCAAGGCCGAATTCCTCGCCCAAGCAGGCGACCGCGTCCAGGTCCTGCGCGACCCGCACGCAGCGGTGGCGGGCGCCCACCTGATCAGCACCGACGTCTGGACCTCCATGGGCCAGGAAGCCGAAGCGGCGGAGCGCCTGGCGCTGTTCAAGCCCTATCAGGTGACCCGCGAACTGCTCGACAGCGCCGCCGACGATGTACTCTTCATGCACTGCCTGCCGGCTCACCGTGGCGAGGAAATCAGCATGGACCTGCTCGACGACCCGCGCGCCGTGGTCTGGGACCAGGCGGAGAATCGCCTGCACGCCCAGAAGGCGCTGCTGGAATTCCTCGTCGAACCGGCCTATCACCACGCATGAGCCACGAACTGCTGCTCAACCTGCGCGACCTCGCCTGTGGCTATCAGGAACACCGGGTCGTGCAGAACCTCAATCTGCACCTCAACGCCGGCGACATCGGTTGCCTGCTCGGCCCTTCCGGCTGCGGCAAGACCACCACGTTGCGCGCCATCGCCGGCTTCGAGCCGGTGGCGGAAGGCGAAATCCAGCTCGCCGGCGAAGTGATTTCCCGCCCCGGCTTCACCCTGGCCCCGGAGAAGCGCCGGATCGGCATGGTGTTCCAGGACTACGCGCTGTTCCCGCACCTGACCGTCGAAGAGAACATCGCTTTCGGTATCCGCAAGCACCCGGAACGGGAGCGCGTCACCACCGAGCTGCTCGAACTGGTCAAGCTGCAGCAGCACGGCAAACGCTACCCCCATGAACTGTCCGGCGGCCAGCAGCAACGCGTGGCCCTGGCCCGTGCCCTGGCGCCGGAACCGCGCCTGCTGCTGCTCGACGAGCCGTTCTCCAACCTCGATGGGGAACTGCGCCGGCGCCTCAGCCATGAAGTCCGGGAAATCCTCAAGACGCGCGGTACCAGCGCCATCCTGGTCACCCACGACCAGGAAGAAGCCTTCGCCGTCAGCGATCATGTCGGCGTGTTCAACCAGGGTCGCCTGGAGCAGTGGGACACCCCGTACAACCTCTATCACGAACCCCTGACTCCCTTCGTCGCCAGCTTCATCGGCCAGGGTTATTTCATTCGCGGCCAATTGCTCAGCCCCGATGCAGTCCAGACCGAACTGGGCACCATCAGCGGCAACCGTGCCTACACCTGGCCGCTCGGTTCGGCGGTGGACGTGCTGCTGCGCCCGGACGACATCGTCTATGCCCCGGACAGCCAACTGAAGGCGCGGATCGTCGGCAAGACCTTCCTCGGCGCCGCCACGCTCTACCGGTTGCAGATGCCCACCGGCAGCCAGCTGGAATCGATCTTCCCCAGCCACGCCGATCACCAGCCCGGCGAAGACATCGGTATCCGTGTGGCCGCCGACCACCTGGTGGCCTTCCCTGCCCTGGGCAGCGTGGCCGCGCAGGTCGATCTGCGCGATTCAGGTGTCCGGCGCTACAACAGCACCACCTGATCGCGGCCATCATCCTTGGCCCGGTAAAGCGCCTCGTCGCAACGCTGCAAGACATCCTCCCAAGGTTCCGGGCTACGGTAGGCGCTGACGCCGACGGACAGGGTCAGGCGTAGCCCGGGGCACTCGTCCCATTGCACGTCCGCCATCGTTTCCCGCAGACGCTGGAGCACCCGTTGCGCGCCCTCCGGATCGGTGCGAGTCAGCGCCAGGAGAAACTCTTCGCCACCGAGGCGCGCGACGAAATCCGCGTTACGCACCGAACGCTGCAGCAGTCCCGCCAACTGACGCAGCACCGCATCGCCGCCGGAGTGCCCGTAGCGGTCGTTCACCGCCTTGAAGAAGTCCAGGTCGATCAGACACAGCACGAAATCGTAGCCGCCCCGGTCCGCCAGCGCTTTCTGCTGGGACAGCATGGTCTTGGCGAACCGCCGGTTGTACAACCCGGTCAGCTCGTCGGTGATAGCCTGCTGCTGGATCTGCCCAAAGGCCCGCTGCAACTCGCGGTTGCGCAACTGCAAGGTCTGACGCAGCCCGCTCATTTCCAGGCCGAGCATGGATACCCCGAGCAACAGCACGAAGAACTCCAGCGCCTGGATCAGCTCCTGACGCAACTCGATGCCCTCGCGGCGCTGCAAGGCGATCAGCAGCAGCGCATAGCAGATCGCGCAGAACACACCGACCCGCACGAAGCCCTTCAGGTCCAGGCGGAAGGCGCCGAACATCAGGACGATCAGGGCCATCATCAGGAACAGCGAGCGCAGGCTGCCAGCGAAGTAGGCGCTGACGAACACCACCAGGATGGACCAGCACATCTGCGGCAAGGTTAGGCTGGGCTCGCGAAAGCGCAGGTTGAGATCGAAGCGCACCAGCAGGAAAAAAATCACGCAACTGGCCAGCACCACGAAGCTCAGCACCAGCATGCCTTGCAGGTGCAACTGCATGTAGCCGGCGAGAAACGCCAGCCAGCAGAGCAGGAGGTATAGCCATGACGCGCTGCTGGCCAGGAGAATGCGGCGCAAGCGCAGGCGCTGCTTCTGGGAGGGCTGCATCGGCGCTCCTTCTAAGGGTGTGGGTGCACCGCAGTATAGCCAGAGGGCGACCGTCGGCCAGCGGCGATCACCCGAGCCAGAGCGTACCGCTGGCCACCAGCACAGAATGACCGGCGATCTTCACCCGCCCGCCATCCAGTTGGCACATCAGCTCGCCCCCGCGCGCCGAGCACTGGAACGCGGACAGCCGGGTCTTGCCGAGCCGCTCTGCCCAGTAAGGGATCAGGCTGCAATGCGCCGAACCGGTGACCGGGTCCTCGTCGATACCAATGGCCGGGGCGAAGAAGCGCGAAACGAAGTCGTGGCGCACGCCGGGCGCGGTGATGATCACGCCCTGCCAGGGCAACCGGGCCAGGGCGGCGAAATCCGGCGTGCAGTCACGCACCACCTGCTCCGAATCCAGCACCACCAGCAACTTGTCGGCTGCCAGCACCTGTTGCGGTGTTATCCCCAACGCAGCGACCAGCGCCTCGTCCGCTGCCACCTCCTGCGGCTGCAGCGCCGGGAAGTCGAGTACCAGCCGGCCGCCCTCGCGCGTCACCCGCAGCTCGCCGGACTTGCAGATGAAATCGATGCGCTCGCCCGGCTCCTGGTAGCGATCAAACAACACATGGGCACTGGCCAGCGTCGCGTGGCCGCACAGCGGCACCTCTGCGCGCGGAGTGAACCAGCGGATATGCCAGGCCGCACCTTCTTTCACCAGGAAGGCGGTTTCCGCCAGATTGTGTTCGGCGGCGATCTTCTGCATCAGCGCATCGTCCAGCCAGGCGTCCAGGCGGTAGACCATCGCCGGGTTGCCGCTGAACGGGCTGTGGGTGAACGCATCGACCTGATGAAATTCGAGATGCATGGAACGGCTCTCCTTGGCAACGAAAAGGGCGATCAGCATGCCCTGTTTGCGCCTCATGCGAGCAGCACACTTTTCGTTTTTTCTTCCATAACAGAAAACTGTCCGTTTTTTACTTTGGTCAAGGACAGCCGGCACGTCCCCCACCAAGCTTCGCCCCACCTGGCGAACGCCAGGACGACGCCCTCCAGCCGCCCTCTCCCACGGCGCATCGCTTCAGAAGGAACCTCGCCATGCCCACCCGCCTGCTTTCCCTCCTCCTGCTGGGACTCAGCCTCCTCGCTTCCGCCAGCCAGGCCGCCCTCAGCGATGCCGAAGCGCTGAACATGGCCGGCATGCAACGCATGCTCAGCCAGCGCATCGTCAAGAATTACCTGATGATCGGCGCCGATGTGCGCACCGACCAGGCCGCCCAGCAGCTCGACGAGAGCCTGGCGACCTTCGAAAGCAATTACCAGGCGCTGAACACCTATGCGCCGACCCCGGACATTCGCCAGGCCCTGACCAGTTCGGAAGAAACCTGGCGAACCTACCGGGAACTGGCCCTGTCATCTCCCGACCGGAAAAACGCCGTGCAGATGTTGGCCCTGAGCGATCGCCTGCTCGCCGACAGCGAACGCGTGGTGCAACTGGTCGAAGCCCATAGCGGTAACCGCGCCTCGCAACTGGTCAACCGCAGCGGCCGGCAACGGATGCTCAGCCAGCGTATCGCCACGCTGTACCTCGCCCTGAGTTGGAAGCTGCCGGTGGAGGGGTTGGAAGCGAACTTCAACCAGGCAGTGACAGAATTCGATCAGGCCCTGCACGACCTGATCGCCGCACAGCAGAACACCGCCGCGATCAACAAGGCGCTGGAACAGGCGAACGCCCAATGGCGCTACGCCCGCGCCGGCTTCCGCCTGAGTGCGGATTCGCGTTACGTCCCGACGGTAATCGCGACCACGACCGAGACCCTGCTCCGGCAAATGAACGAACTGACCAGCCAGTACGAAGGCGTCATGCGCAGCGGGAGCTGACGCCCGTCACACTTCCGTAACGAAATCGCTACAGCGTAGCGATTTCGAAACAATTCCCTGAAAACCGCATGGTTTCTATGCCTTGCGCCAATCCCCGAGGCCGGCTCCTCACCGCCGTAGCGAATTCGCTACAGCCAATTTGATCGACTTCACCCTTTAATAACTTAACTAATTGAATTTAAAAGAAAAAACTCAAATGGCACCCTGCTTGCTATAGCCGGACCAACGCTCGCGGTACCGACGAGCGAATCCAACGCCCGCCTTACCAACGGGCGAGTCCGACTGTTTAGGGAGTTCCCATGAGCGAGTTGCGTTTCACCGTCGATCACGAATGGCTGCGTCTGGAAGCCGATGGCCTGGTCACCGTCGGCATCACCCCCTTCGCCCAGGATGCCTTGGGCGACGTGGTCTTCGTCCAGTTGCCGGAACTGCGCGGCTATGCCGCCGGCGAGGAAGTGGCGGTACTGGAATCGGTGAAAGCCGCCAGCAACATCGTCATGCCGCTGGAAGGCGAAGTGGTCGAAGTGAACGGCGAACTGGAAGGCAGCCCGGAGCGCGTCAACGAGGCGCCGCTGACCGACGGCTGGTTCTTCCGCTTCCGCCCGGTGGACGCTTCGGCGGTGGCCGGCCTGCTCGACCAGGAAGCCTACGACCGCCTGCTGCAAGCCAACGCCCACGCCTGAGAAAGCCCCGATGACCGACCTGACCACCCGTAACGAATTCATCGCCCGCCATATCGGCCCGCGCGAGGCCGATATCGCCGCCATGCTCCAGCATCTCGGCTACGACTCCCTGGAAGCGCTCACCGCCAGCGTCATCCCGGACAGCATCAAGGGCACCAGCGTGCTGAACCTGCCGGAAGGCCTGAGCGAAGCCGACGCACTCGCCGAGATCAAGGCCATCGCTGGCCGCAACCAGCTGTTCACCCAGCACATCGGCCAGGGCTACTACCCCTGCCACACCCCGGCGCCGATCCTGCGCAACCTGCTGGAGAACCCGGCCTGGTACACCGCCTATACGCCCTACCAGCCGGAAATCTCCCAGGGACGCCTGGAAGCCCTGCTCAACTTCCAGACCCTGATCAGCGACCTTACCGGCCTGCCGATCGCCAACGCCTCGCTGCTCGACGAAGGTACCGCTGCCGCCGAAGCCATGACCTTCTGCAAGCGCCTGTCGAAGAACAAGGCCAGCAACACTTTCTTCGCCTCGAAGCATTGCCACCCGCAGACCCTCGACGTCCTGCGCACCCGTGCCGAGCCCCTGGGCATCGAGGTGGTGGTCGGCGACGAGCGCCAAATCGATGACGTCTCCGCCTATTTCGGCGCGCTGCTGCAATACCCGGCCAGCAATGGCGACATCTTCGACTACCGCGCCCTGACCGAACGTTTCCATGCCGCCAACGCCCTGGTGGCGGTCGCCGCCGACCTGCTGGCCCTGACCCTGCTCAGCGCTCCCGGCGAATTCGGTGCCGACGTCGCTATCGGCAGCGCCCAGCGCTTCGGCGTACCGCTCGGCTTCGGCGGCCCGCACGCGGCCTACTTCGCCACCCGCGACGCCTTCAAGCGCGACATGCCGGGCCGCCTGGTCGGCGTCTCCATCGACCGCTTCGGCAAGCCGGCCTACCGCCTGGCCATGCAGACCCGCGAACAGCATATCCGCCGCGAGAAGGCCACCAGCAACATCTGCACCGCGCAGGTCCTGTTGGCCAACATCGCCAGCATGTACGCCGTCTACCACGGCCCGGCCGGCCTCACCCGCATCGCCCGCCGCGTGCACCGCCTGACCGCGATCCTCGCCCAGGGCCTGGCCAAGCTGGGCTATAGCGCCGAGCAGGTGCATTTCTTCGACACCCTGACCCTGACCACCGGCGCGCGCACTGCGCAACTGCATGCCCAGGCCCGGGCGATGCGCATCAACCTGCGCGAAATCGATGGCGAACACCTCGGCCTGTCCCTGGACGAGACCACCGACCAGGCCGGCGTCGAGCGCCTGTGGGAACTCTTCGCCGAGCCCGGCCAGAGCCTGCCGGACTTCGCCGAGCTGGCGAAAAACGTCGCCGACCGCCTGCCGGAAGCGCTGCTGCGCCAGTCGGCGATCCTCCAGCACCCGGTGTTCAACCGCTACCACTCGGAAACCGAGCTGATGCGCTACATGCGCAAGCTGGCCGACAAGGACCTGGCGCTGGACCGCAGCATGATCCCGCTCGGCTCCTGCACCATGAAGCTGAACGCCGCCAGCGAGATGCTGCCGATCACCTGGGCCGAGTTCGGCAACCTGCACCCCTTCGCTCCGGCCGAGCAGAGCCAGGGCTACCAGCAGCTCACCGCCGAGCTGGAGGCCATGCTCTGCGCCGCCACCGGCTATGACGCCGTGTCCCTGCAGCCGAACGCCGGCTCCCAAGGCGAATACGCCGGCCTTCTGGCGATCCGCGCCTATCACCACAGCCGTGGCGACCATCAGCGCGACATCTGCCTGATCCCCTCCTCCGCCCACGGCACCAACCCGGCCACCGCCAACATGGCCGGCATGCGTGTGGTAGTGGTCGGCTGCGACGCACGCGGCAACGTGGACATCGACGACCTGCGCGCCAAGGCCGCCGAGCACCAGGCCCGCCTCGCCGCGCTGATGATCACCTACCCGTCCACCCACGGGGTGTTCGAGGAAGGCATCCGCGAAATCTGCGCCATCATTCACGACCACGGCGGCCAGGTGTATATCGACGGCGCTAACATGAACGCGATGGTCGGCCTCTGCGCCCCCGGCAAGTTCGGCGGCGACGTGTCCCACCTGAACCTGCACAAGACTTTCTGCATCCCCCACGGCGGCGGCGGCCCGGGCGTCGGCCCGATCGGCGTGAAGTCCCACCTGGCGCCCTTCCTGCCCGGCCATGGCCACATGGCGCGCAAGGAAGGCGCGGTGAGCGCGGCGCCGTTCGGCAGCGCCAGCATCCTGCCGATCTCCTGGATGTACATGAAGATGATGGGCGGCGAGGGCCTCAAGCGCGCCTCGCAACTGGCCATCCTCAACGCCAACTACATCGCCCGTCGCCTGGAGGAGCACTACCCGGTGCTCTACACCGGCGGCAACGGCCTGGTGGCGCACGAGTGCATCCTCGACATCCGTCCGCTCAAGGACACCAGCGGCATCAGCGTCGACGACGTAGCCAAGCGCCTGATCGACTTCGGCTTCCATGCGCCGACCATGTCCTTCCCGGTGGCCGGCACCCTGATGATCGAGCCGACCGAGAGCGAGTCCAAGGAAGAGCTGGACCGCTTCATCGACGCCATGATCGCCATCCGCCAGGAAATCCACGCGGTGGAGAACGGCGCGCTGGACAAGGATGACAACCCGCTGAAGAACGCGCCGCACACCGCGGCCGAGTTGGTCGGCGAATGGAGCCATCCGTACAGCCGCGAACAGGCCGTGTACCCGGCCGCCTCGCTGGTGGACGGCAAGTACTGGCCGCCGGTGGGCCGCATCGACAACGTGTACGGCGACCGCAACCTGGTCTGCGCCTGCCCGTCCATCGAGGCGTACCAGGACGCGTAAGCACAAACGGGGCCGGCCATGCGCCGGCCCCGCTCCTCGCGCGCAGGGGCGTGACAGCCCCCTCACAACAACAACGAGAACCCCACCATGTTCAGCAAGCACGATCAACTGCAAGGCTACGATGACGCCCTGCTCGCCGCGATCAGCGAAGAAGAGCAACGTCAGGAAGATCACATCGAACTGATCGCCTCCGAGAACTACACCAGCAAGCGCGTGATGCAGGCCCAGGGCAGCGGCCTGACCAATAAATACGCCGAAGGCTATCCGGGCAAGCGCTACTACGGCGGCTGCGAGCACGTCGACAAGGTCGAGGCCCTGGCCATCGCCCGCGCCAAGGAACTGTTCGGCGCCGATTACGCCAACGTCCAACCGCACTCCGGCTCCCAGGCCAACAGCGCCGTATACCTGGCCCTGCTGCAGGCCGGCGACACCATTCTCGGCATGAGCCTGGCCCACGGCGGCCACCTGACCCACGGGGCCAAGGTGTCGTCCTCGGGCAAGCTGTACAACGCCGTACAGTACGGCCTCGACCCGGCCACCGGCCTGATCGACTACGACGAAGTGGAACGCCTGGCCGTCGAGCACAAGCCGAAGATGATCGTCGCCGGCTTCTCCGCCTACTCCAAGACCCTCGACTTCCCGCGCTTCCGCGCCATCGCCGACAAGGTGGGTGCGCTGCTGTTCGTCGACATGGCCCACGTGGCCGGTCTGGTCGCCGCCGGTCTGTACCCGAACCCGATCCCCTTCGCCGACGTGGTCACCACCACCACCCACAAGACCCTGCGCGGTCCGCGTGGCGGCCTGATCCTGGCCAAGGCCAACGAAGAGATCGAGAAGAAGCTCAACGCCGCGGTGTTCCCCGGCGCTCAGGGCGGCCCGCTGATGCACGTGATCGCCGCCAAGGCGGTGTGCTTCAAGGAAGCGCTGGAACCGGGCTTTAAGGACTACCAGGCGCAGGTCATCAAGAACGCCCAGGCGATGGCCAAGGTGTTCATGGACCGCGGCTACGACGTGGTCTCCGGCGGCACCGACAACCATCTGATGCTGATCAGCCTGGTCAAACAGGGCTTGACCGGCAAGGCCGCCGACGCGGCACTGGGTGCGGCCCATATCACAGTGAACAAGAATGCCGTACCGAACGACCCGCAGTCGCCGTTCGTCACCTCCGGCATCCGCATCGGCACCCCGGCCGTGACTACCCGTGGCTTCAAGGAAGGCGAATGCCGTGCGTTGGCCGGCTGGATCTGCGACATCCTCGACGACATCGAGAACCCTGCGGTGGTCGAGCGCGTCCGTGGTCAGGTGGCCGATCTTTGCGCGACCTTCCCGGTCTACGCTGATTGATAAGGTGATGTTCCGGGGCGGCCCTCCGCCCCGGACGACGAGCGAGTACACACCATGTCCCTCAGCGTTTTCGACCTGTTCAAGATCGGCATCGGCCCCTCCAGCTCCCATACCGTCGGCCCCATGCGTGCCGCGGCGCGCTTCGTCGAAGGCCTGCGCCGCGAGGGTCTGCTGGAAACGACCGCCTCGGTCAGAGTGGAGCTGTACGGCTCTCTCGGCGCCACCGGCAAGGGCCACGGCAGCGACAAGGCCGTGCTGCTCGGCCTGGAAGGCGAGCAGCCGGACCTGGTCGACACGACCACGATTCCCGCGCGGCTGGAGGCGATCCGCCAGTCCGGCGAACTGAAACTGCTCGGCGAAAAGACGATCCGCTTCGTCGAGAAAGAACACCTGGCGATGATCCGCAAGCCGCTGGATTACCACCCCAACGGCATGATCTTCCGCGCCTTCGATGCCGCCGGCCTGCAATTGCGCAGCCGCGAGTATTACTCGGTGGGCGGCGGCTTCGTGGTGGATGACAGCGCCGCCGGCGCCGACCGCATCGTGGAAGACCAAACCCCACTGCCCTACCCGTTCAAGACCGCCAAGGACCTGCTGGCCCATTGCGCCGAACACGGCCTGTCCATCAGCCAGGTCATGCGCGAGAACGAGAAAGCCTGGCGCCCGGACGAGGAAACCCGTGCCGGCCTGCTGCGCATCTGGCAGGTGATGCAGGATTGCGTGGCCGCTGGCTGCCGCACCGAAGGCATCATGCCCGGCGGGCTCAAGGTCAAGCGCCGCGCCGCCGGCCTCTACCGCCAGCTCAGCCAGAACCCGGAAGCCAACCTGCGAGACTCCCTCAGCGTGCTCGACTGGGTGAACCTCTATGCCCTGGCGGTGAACGAGGAAAACGCCAGCGGCGGCCGGGTGGTCACCGCGCCCACCAACGGCGCGGCGGGCATCGTCCCAGCGGTGCTGCACTACTACACCCGCTTCATCCCCGGCGCCAACGACGATGGTGTGATCCGCTTCCTGCTCACCGCCGCCGCCATCGGCATCCTCTACAAGGAAAACGCCTCCATCTCCGGCGCCGAAGTCGGCTGCCAAGGCGAGGTCGGCGTGGCCTGCTCGATGGCCGCCGGCGCCCTCTGCGAAGTGCTCGGCGGCACCCCGCAGCAGGTGGAGAATGCCGCCGAGATCGGCATGGAGCACAACCTCGGCCTGACCTGCGACCCGGTCGGCGGGCTGGTCCAGGTGCCCTGCATCGAGCGCAACGCCATGGGCTCGGTGAAGGCGATCAACGCTGCGCGCATGGCGCTGCGCGGCGATGGCCAGCATTTCATCTCGCTGGACAAAGTGATCCGCACCATGCGCCAGACCGGTGCCGACATGAAAAGCAAATACAAGGAAACCGCTCGCGGTGGCCTGGCCGTGAACATCATCGAATGCTGAGAGCAGCGGCAAGCTTCAAGCGGTAAGCCGCAAGTAGCGCCGATGCGACCGATTTGTTTAGTGAGGCCTGCGGCCTGCAGCCTCGGAAGGAGAAAAGATGAGTACCGAAACCCTGGCTAAAACTCCCTTGCACGCCCTGCATCTCGAACTGGGCGCGCGCATGGTGCCGTTCGCCGGCTACGACATGCCCGTCCAATATCCCCTGGGCGTGCTCAAGGAGCACCTGCACACCCGCGAGCAGGCCGGCCTGTTCGACGTGTCGCACATGGGCCAGATCATCCTGCGTGGCGAGAACGCCGCCCGCGCCCTGGAAACCCTGGTGCCGGTGGATATCGTCGACCTGCCTGCCGGAATGCAGCGCTATGCGATGTTCACCGACGAAAACGGCGGCATCCTCGACGACCTGATGGTCGCCAACACCGGCGAGTTCCTCTTCCTGGTGGTCAACGCCGCCTGCAAGGAGCAGGACCTGGCCCACCTGCAGAAGCACATCGGAAACCAGTGCCAGATCGAAAGCCTGTTCGAAAGCCGCGCCCTGCTCGCCCTGCAAGGCCCCAAGGCGGTGGACGTGCTGAGCCGCCTGGCACCCGAGGTGGCGAAGATGACCTTCATGCAGTTCGCCCGCGTCACCCTGCAGGGCGTGGACTGCTTCGTCAGCCGCTCCGGCTACACCGGCGAGGACGGCTACGAGATTTCCGTCCCGGTGGAGCAGGCCGAACGCCTGGCCCGCACCCTGCTGGCCGAGCCGGAAGTGCAGCCCATCGGCCTCGGCGCCCGCGACTCCCTGCGCCTGGAAGCCGGCCTGTGCCTCTATGGCCATGACATGAGCACCGCCACCACGCCGATCGAAGCCAGCCTGACCTGGGCCATCTCCAAGGCCCGCCGCGCCGATGGCGCGCGCGCCGGCGGCTTCCCCGGCGCCGAGCGGATCTTCGCCCAACAGCACGACGGCGTGGCCAGCAAACGCGTCGGCCTGCTGCCGCAGGAACGCGTGCCGGTACGCGAAGGCGCGGAAATCGTCGATGCCGACGGCAACGTCATCGGCCAGGTGTGTAGCGGCGGCTTCGGCCCGACCCTGGGCGCGCCGGTGGCCATGGGCTACGTGCAGGCCGCCAAGACCGCGCTGGACAGCGACGTCTGGGCCCTGGTGCGCGGCAAGCGCGTACCGATGAAAGTCGCCAAGACCCCGTTCGTGCCGCAGCGCTACTATCGCGGCTGACCGCCCCACCCAAGACCCGGCATTCGCCGGGTCTTTTTTATCGCGGATGAATCCGCCTCACATGACGCCCCCCTCAGCCCGCCGGCGAATAAATTCGCCCCTACACGGGTTCCCCCTCGCCCTCCGGGGCGGTGTTGAGCCATGCACATTTTTTCCGAAATCACTGCACACCGTAGGAGCCAGCTCTGCTGGCGAAATGTTGGTGGGGCCTGTCGCAGACAGAGCCCGTTCCAACAAAGGTCAGGCCACATTTGTAGGGACGAATTCATTCGCCCCCCCTCCGCCGAGCGAATAATTCGACCCTACAACAGAGTCCCTGGCACGAATCACGCATCGCTCTTTCCGCGCCGTTGAGCGGCTCATAACCGGATGCCATGAAATTTTCTGACTTTAAGGTCAGATTTTTGTTGACCCAAAAGTCAGACCTTACTACATTGGCTTTCATACGAGCCCCGGAACCCGCCTGCGCGGCCCCCTCGCGCCGAGACGGGCTCTGACAACAATAAAAGTGCCTGGAGGTTGCCTTGATCCAGTTTTTACTCAACCGGGAGCTGCGCACCGAGCGTGCCCTCGACCCCAACGTCACGGTGCTGAACTATCTGCGGGAGCACCTCGGCAAGTCCGGAACCAAGGAAGGCTGCGCCTCCGGCGATTGCGGCGCGTGCACCGTGGTGGTCGGCGAGCTGGACGGTGCGGACGGCCAAGAGCGAATCCGCTACCGCACCCTCAATTCCTGCCTGACCTTCGTCTCCTCGCTGCACGGCAAGCAGCTCATCACCGTCGAAGACCTCAAGCACAGTGGCCAACTGCACAGCGTCCAGCAGGCCATGGTGGACTGCCACGGCTCGCAGTGCGGGTTCTGCACCCCCGGCTTCGTCATGTCGCTGTTCGCCCTGCAGAAGAACCGGGCCACCGGTGGCGCCGACAAGGCACAGGCCCACGAAGCCCTGGCCGGCAACCTGTGCCGCTGCACCGGTTACCGCCCGATCCTCGAAGCCGCCGAGCAGGCCTGCTGCCAGCAACAGCCGGACCAGTTCGACGCCGCCGAAGCCGAGACCATCGCCCGGCTCAAGGCCATCGCCCCGCGCGAAACCGCCGAGCTGAACAGCGGCGATAAGCGCTGCCTGCTGCCGCTGACCGTCGCCGACCTGGCCGACATCTACACCGCCAACCCGCAGGCCCGGCTGCTCGCCGGCGGCACCGACCTGGCGCTGGAAGTCACCCAGTTCCACCGTGAGCTGCCGGTGATGATCTATGTCGGCCATATCACCGAGATGAAGCGCGTCGAACGCTTCGACGACCGTCTCGAAATCGGCGCGGCCACCCCGCTGACCGACTGCTACGACGCGCTGGCCGCCGAATATCCGGACTTCGGCGAGCTGCTGCACCGCTTCGCCTCCCTGCAGATTCGCAACCAGGGCACCCTCGGCGGCAACATCGGCAACGCCTCGCCGATCGGCGACGCCCCGCCGCTGCTGATAGCCCTCGGCGCCCGGATCGTTCTCAACAAGGGCGGCGAGCGTCGCACCCTGGCGCTGGAGGACTACTTCCTCGACTACAAGGTGACGGCCCGCCAGGACGCCGAGTTCATCGAGAAAATCATCGTGCCGCGCGCCCGGCCGAACCAGACATTCCGCGCCTACAAGGTGTCCAAACGTCTGGACGACGACATTTCCGCCGTCTGCGCCGCGTTCAACCTGACCGTAGAGGATGGCGAAGTGAAGGAAGCCCGCATCGCCTTCGGCGGCATGGCCGCCATTCCGAAGCGCGCCGCCGCCTGCGAAGCCGCCCTGCTGGGCGCCGCCTGGTACCCGGCGGTGATCGAGCGTGCCTGCGAAGCCCTGGCCAAGGACTTCACCCCGCTCACCGACTTCCGCGCCAGCCGCGAATACCGCCTGCTGACCGCCCAGAACCTGCTGCGTAAATACTTCCTCGAGGTGCAATCGCCCGAGGTCGAGACACGGGTGACCGCATATGTCTAACCACAACAAGATGACCAAGAGCCAGGACGAACTGGCAGCCCTGTTCCGTGCCGAACTGACCACCGGTGTCGGTCGTCCCGTGAAGCACGAGAGCGCGCCCAAGCATGTCTCCGGCGAAGCGGTGTACATCGACGACCGCCTGGAATTTCCCAACCAGTTGCACGTCTATGCGCGTATGAGCGACCGCGCCCACGCTCGCATCGTGCGCATCGACACCGCCCCCTGCTATGAAATCCCCGGCGTGGCCATCGCCATTACCAGCCAGGACGTCCCCGGCCAGTTGGACATCGGCCCGGTGGTGGCCGGCGACCCGCTGCTGGCGGACGGCAAGGTGGAATATGTCGGCCAGCCGGTGATCGCGGTCGCCGCCGACAGCCTGGAAACCGCGCGCAAGGCGGCCATGGCCGCGATCATCGAATACGAAGACCTGGAGCCGGTGCTGGACGTGGAAGAGGCCCTGCGCAAGCGCCACTTCGTCCTCGACAGCCACCAGCACAAGCGCGGCGACTCGGCCGCCGCCCTCGCCGCCGCACCGCGCCGCCTGCAAGGCACGCTGCACATCGGCGGGCAGGAACACTTCTACCTGGAAACGCAGATTTCCTCGGTGATGCCCACCGAAGACGGCGGCATGATCGTCTACTGCTCCACCCAGAACCCCACCGAAGTGCAGAAACTGGTCGCCGAGGTGCTCGGTGTGCCGATGAACAAGATCGTCATCGATATGCGCCGCATGGGCGGCGGCTTCGGCGGCAAGGAGACCCAGGCCGCCGGCCCGGCCTGCCTGTGCGCGGTGATCGCCCACCTGACCGGGCGGCCGACCAAGATGCGCCTGCCACGCATGGAAGACATGACCATGACCGGCAAGCGCCACCCGTTCTTCGTCCAATACGACGTGGGCTACGACGACGACGGCCTGCTGCACGGCATCGAGATCGAACTGGCCGGCAACTGCGGCTACTCGCCGGACCTGTCCGGCTCCATCGTCGACCGCGCCATGTTCCACTCGGACAACGCCTACTATCTGGGCGACGCCACCGTGATCGGTCATCGCTGCAAGACCAACACCGCCTCGAACACCGCCTATCGTGGCTTCGGCGGGCCGCAGGGGATGGTCGCCATCGAGGAGATCATGGACGCCGTCGCGCGCAGCCTCGGCAAGGACCCGCTGGACGTGCGCAAGCGCAACTACTACGGCAAGGATGAGCGCAACGTCACCCACTACTACCAGACCGTGGAGCACAACATGCTCCAGGAAATGACCGCCGAGCTGGAAGCCAGCGCCGAATACGCCAGGCGCCGCGAGGAAATCCGCACGTTCAACGCCAGGAGCCCGGTACTGAAGAAGGGCCTGGCGCTGACCCCGGTGAAATTCGGCATCAGCTTCACCGCCACCTTCCTCAACCAGGCCGGCGCTCTGATCCACATCTACACCGACGGCAGCATTCACCTGAACCATGGCGGCACCGAGATGGGCCAGGGCCTGAACACCAAGGTCGCCCAGGTGGTGGCCGAAGTCTTCCAGGTGGACGTCGAGCGCATCCAGATCACCGCGACCAACACCGACAAGGTGCCGAACACCTCGCCGACCGCCGCTTCCAGTGGCGCCGATCTGAACGGCAAGGCCGCGCAGAACGCCGCCGAGACCATCAAGAAGCGCCTGGTGGAATTCGCCGCGCGGCACTTCAAGGTCACCGAGGAAGACGTCGAGTTCCGCAACGGCCAGGTGCGCGTGCGCGACCAGTTCCTCGCCTTCGAGGCGCTGATCCAGCTCGCCTACTTCAACCAGGTCTCGCTCTCCAGCACCGGCTTCTACCGCACGCCGAAGATTTTCTACGACCGCGAGAAAGCCGCCGGCCGGCCGTTCTACTACTACGCCTACGGTGCCGCCTGCTCGGAGGTGATCGTCGATACCCTCACTGGCGAGTACAAGATGCTGCGCAGTGACATCCTCCACGACGTCGGCGCCTCGCTGAACCCGGCCATCGACATCGGCCAGGTGGAAGGCGGCTTCGTCCAGGGCATGGGCTGGCTGACCATGGAAGAGCTGGTGTGGAACGACCAGGGCAAGCTGATGACCAACGGTCCGGCCAGCTACAAGATCCCGGCCGTGGCGGACATGCCCCTGGACCTGCGGGTGAAGCTCGTGGAGAACCGCAAGAACCCGGAGGACACCGTGTTCCACTCCAAGGCCGTGGGCGAGCCGCCGTTCATGCTTGGCATTTCCGTGTGGTGCGCGATCAAGGACGCGGTGGCCAGCCTCGCCGACTACCAGGCACAGCCCCGGATCGACGCCCCGGCGACGCCGGAGCGCGTGCTCTGGGGCGTGCAGCAGATGAAAGCGCTGCAGCAGGCGGCCGCTCCGGCGACCGCCACCGAAGCCGAACCGGCCTGACCGCACAGGCCGACGGGAGCGGATTCGCGCTGAATCCGCTCCCGCAAGAAACGGGTGCACAACAATGACAAGACACACCGAACATCAACCGGATACCCCGGCCACGCAGGGCCGCGAAACCCTGCCGCCGCTGTTCCTGCTGGAGCCGCCGGCCCCTCGTCCGCAGAAGGACGACTGGCGCCTGTCGCGCACCGCCAAGCCCCTGCGCACCTGGAGGCTGAGCAAATGAGCAACACCGGATGGATCGGCGCCCTCGCCGAGCTGCAACAAAAGGGCGAGCCCTGCGTGCTGGTGACCATCATCGAAGAGCGCGGCTCCACCCCGCGCAATGCCGGCTCGAAGATGATCGTCACCCGCGAGCGCATCTTCGAGACCATCGGCGGCGGCCATCTGGAATACAAGGCCATGGAACTGGCGCGCGAGATGCTGGAAAACCGCAGCCAGGAAACCCGCCTGGAGCGCTTCAGCCTGGGCGCCAGCCTCGGCCAGTGCTGCGGCGGCGCCACCGTGCTGCTGTTCGAACCCATGGGCCAGCCGCAGGCGACCATCGCCGTGTTCGGCGCCGGCCACGTCGGTCGTGCCCTGGTGCCGCTGCTCGCCAGCCTGCCGTGCAAGGTGCGCTGGATCGACTCGCGGGAGAACGAATTCCCCGAACAAGTCCCGGCCGGCGTGGAGAAAGTGATCAACGACGAGGTGGTGGACGAAGTGGATGCGATGCCCTCCGGCAGCTACTTCATCGTCATGACCCACAACCACCCGTTGGACCTGGAACTGACCGCCGCCATCCTCAAGCGCAACGACTTCGCCTACTACGGGCTGATCGGCTCGCGCACCAAGCGCGTGAAGTTCGAGCATCGCCTGCGCGAGCGCGGCTTCCAGGCCGAGGTCATACAGCGCATGCGCTGCCCCATGGGCCTGCCGGAAGTGAAAGGCAAGCTGCCCATCGAGATCGCGGTGTCCATCGCCGGCGAAGTGATCGCCACCTACAACGCCCATTTCGGCGCCGAGACCCGCAAGGGCGAGACCGTGACCAAGCTGCTGCCCGCCTCCCGTCGCGGCTGACTGCGGATGGGGCGACACGCCGTTCTCGCGCCTCGCCCCGTCCGCACGCCCACACCACAGCCTTCATTCGATTGAGCCAAGCGTGACATGAACGAAAAACTGAAAGCCTACCGCGCCGCCATCCTGCACAGCCTCGCCGACCCGAGCGAGGTCGGTATCGAGCAGTCCTACCAGTATTTCGAAGACGGCGTGCTGCTCGTCGAGGACGGCCGGGTGGTGAAAGTCGGCGCCGCCGAAGACCTGCTGCCGACGCTGAAAGGCGTCGAGGTGGTCGAATACCGCGACGCCCTCATCACCCCTGGTTTCATCGACACCCACATCCACTACCCGCAGACCGGCATGATCGCCTCCTACGGCGAACAACTGCTGGACTGGCTGAACACCTACACCTTCCCCACCGAGCGCCAGTTCGCCGACAAGGCCCACGCCAGCGACGTGGCGAACATCTTCCTCAAGGAGCTGCTGCGCAACGGCACCACCACCGCGCTGGTCTTCGGCACCGTGCACAAGCAGTCGGTGGATGCCTTCTTCGAGGCCGCCCAGGCGCTGAACCTGCGGATGATCGCCGGCAAGGTGCTGATGGACCGCAACGCCCCGGACTACCTGACGGACACGGCGGAATCCGGCTATGCCGACAGCAAGGAGCTGATCGAACGCTGGCACGGCAAGGGCCGCCTACACTATGCGGTAACCCCGCGCTTCGCGCCGACCAGCACTCCGGAGCAACTGACCCTGGCCGGCAAGCTGCTCGCCGAATACCCGGACCTGTACATGCACACCCACCTGTCCGAGAACCGCAAGGAGATCGAGTGGGTGCGCGAGCTGTTCCCCGAGCGCAGCGGCTACCTGGACGTCTATGACCACTACCGGCTGCTCGGCGCGCGCTCGGTGTTCGCCCACGGCGTGCACCTCTGCGACCACGAATGCCAGCGCCTCGGCGAGACCGGCTCGGCCATCGCCTTCTGCCCCACCTCCAACCTGTTCCTCGGCAGCGGCCTGTTCGACCTGGACAAGCTGGAGCGCCACGGCGTGCGCGTCGGCCTGGGCACCGATGTGGGCGCCGGCACCAGCTTCTCCCAGTTGCAGTCGCTGAACGAGGCGTACAAGGTCCTGCAACTCCAGGGCAAGAAGCTCGACCCGTTCAAGTCGCTGTACCTGGCAACCCTGGGCGGCGCCCGTGCACTGTACCTGGACGACAAGATCGGCAACTTCGCCCAGGGCAAGGACGCGGACTTCGTGGTGCTCGACTACCGAGCCACCCCGCTGATGACCTATCGCCTGCAGCAAGCCAATACGCTGGAAGAAAAACTCTTCGCCCTGATGACCCTCGGCGACGACCGCGCAGTGAAGGAAACCTTCGCCACCGGGCAGTCGGTGCATCGACGCGGTTGAACGGGTTTCTCGTAGAGGCGAATTCATTCGCCTGGCCGGCTGCACATTGATCGTTCCCACGCTCCGCGTGGGAATGCAACGCCAGACGCTCCGCGTCTGCGGGACGCGGAGCGTCCCTGGAGGGGTTCCCACGCGGAGCATGGGAACCATCGGCGGGCTATCGCAAGGCTTTTCCGTAGGGGCGAATAAATTCGCCCTACCCTCACCGCGTGGCGGCGCGGCCGGCCTTCTTCTTCGTCTGCAGCAGGTGCGAGAACACCGCGTGCAGGTCGTCCGAAGCGCTGTCCTCGTCGAGGTTGAGCTTGCTGTCGATGTGATCCATGTGATGCATCATCAGGGTCACCGCCTTGTCCTTGTCGCGAGCCTCGATGGCGTCGATCAACTCGTTGTGCTCGTCGTAGGAACAATGCTGGCGACCGCTGCTTTCGTACTGGGCGATGATCAGCGAGGTCTGCGACACCAGGCTGCGCTGGAAGCTGATCAGCGGTGCGTTCTTCGCCGCCTCGGCCAGCTTCAGGTGGAACTCGCCGGAGAGACGGATGCCGGCGCCACGGTCGCCGCGGGAGAAGCAGGCCTGTTCCTCGGAGACCATCTGGCGCAGCTCGGCAAGCTGCTCGGCGGTGGCATGCTCCACCGCCAGCTCGGTGATGGCGCGCTCCACCATACGTCGCGCGAAGAAGATCTGCCGCGCTTCCTCGACACTGGGGCTGGCCACCACTGCCCCGCGATTCGGTCGCAGCAGCACCACGCCCTCGTGGGCCAGCCGGGAAAGCGCGCGGCGGATGATGGTGCGGCTCACGCCGAAGATCTCGCCCAATGCCTCCTCGCTCAGCTTGGTCCCGGGGGCCAGGCGCTGTTCGAGGATGGCATCGAAGATATGGGCGTAGACGACATCGTCCTGAGTCCCGCTGCGGCTCTTGCCGGCACGCGGCTGCTTCTTGAGGGGCTGCAACTGTTCGTTCATGGGGGCTCGCGTCAATGAGGGTCGGCGGATATCCGAACTCTACTGCCTTTCACCGCTACGAGGGTAAGTGTAACGGTGAATCTGGGTATGAAAGTGCCTGCATTGTACACAATCGCTTGGATTCGCACACTTTTCGTACAGGATTATGAGGCCTGCGCACTTTCAGTGCCGGGTTCTGGCCATCGCACGATTTCCTCCTTTCTCAGTGAAGTGCCGTTAGTTTTTTCTTCACCAAGCCCTTCGCTTCTTATGCCTTTATCCCCTCCGTTCGCCGGCGACCCCGGTTCAAAAAGTCGTCAACAGCCGTCGCACATAAACGCCAACCGATTGATTCCAAAGAAGATTACAAATGCTTTTGAAGCATCGTTCGAGCAACACAGGTCCACTGCTGAGTACGATCCAATCGTCCCGCCAACGCAACAACGAAAACATTATTTGATTTTTTTGTATACAAAAGCATAATCTGCCTGTGCGACTTTTTGACCCACAGGTCAGAAACCGATTTTCGGCACGCACACCCAGCACCCCGCCTCAGAGAGCGAACCGCTCTGGGTGACGACACAACAAGAGAATGAGGAACACCCTGTGGAAAGCGCGAAACAAGAACAACAGGCTACTCAGGCAATGCGTACCGGACCCGGTTGGCTCGACCGCTTCTTCAAGCTCAGCGAACACCGCACCAGCGTGCGGACCGAGTTGCTGGCCGGCCTGACGACCTTCGTCACCATGGCCTACATCATCTTCGTCAACCCCAACATCATGGCCAACGCCGGCGTCGACCACGGTGCCGCGTTCGTCGCCACCTGCATCGGTGCGGCGCTCGGCTGCTTCCTCATGGGCCTGTATGCCAACTGGCCGGTGGGCCTGGCGCCGGGCATGGGGCTCAACGCCTTTTTCACCTACACCGTGGTCGGCGAAATGGGCTACAGCTGGCAGATCGCCCTGGGCGCGGTGTTCCTCTCCGGCATCCTGTTCATGATCATGAGCCTGTCGCGCATCCGCGAGTGGCTGCTCAACAGCATCCCCATGAGCCTGCGCTTCGCCATGGGCGCGGGGGTCGGCCTGTTCCTCGGCCTGATCGGCCTGAAGACCGCCGGCATCGTGGTGGACAGCCCGGCGACGCTGCTGACCATGGGTTCCTTCCAGGAGCCGTCGGCCCTGCTCGCCGCGATCTGCTTCCTGCTGATCGCCGTGCTCAGCCACCGCAACGTGTTCGGCGCCATCCTCTTCAGCATCCTCGCCGTCACCCTCGCAGGCTGGGCGCTGGGCCTGGTGGAATACCAGGGGCTGATCTCGATGCCGCCGAGCCTGGCGCCCACCTTCCTGGCCATGGACATCGCCGGTGCGCTCAACGTGGGGATGATCAGCGTCATCCTGGCCTTCCTCTTCGTGAACATGTTCGATACCGCCGGGACCCTGATGGGGGTCGCCCATCGCGCCAACCTGGTGGACGACGACGGCAAGATCCAGAACCTGTCCCGCGCCTTGAAGGCCGACAGTACCTCCAGCGTGGTCGGCGCCCTGGTCGGCTGCCCGCCGGTGACCAGCTACGTGGAAAGCGCCTCGGGCGTCGCCGCCGGCGGCCGCACCGGCCTGACCGCCATCACCGTCGGCCTGCTGTTCCTCGCCGCCATGTTCTTCGCCCCGCTGGCGGGCATGATCCCGGCCTATGCCACCGCCGGCGCGCTGATCTACGTGGCGATGCTGATGATGAGCGGCATGGCCCACATCGACTGGAAGGACCATACCGACACCATCCCGGCCATCGTGACCGTGGTGATGATGCCGCTGACCTTCTCCATCGCCAACGGCATCGCCCTGGGCTTCCTCACCTACGCGACGTTGAAGCTGCTCACCGGCCAGCGCGACAAGGTGTCGATCAGCCTGTACGTGTTGTGTGCGATATTCATCGCCAAGTTCGCCTTCCTCTGAGGCGACATAGCCCCCGCCCCACCGCCATGCCGGTGGGGCTTTCGTTCATGGAGAGGTATCGATGAGTCTGGAAACCTGGCTGCTGTACGCCAGTGCCGCCCTGGTGGTGATCCTGATCCCCGGCCCGCTGTCGCTGCTGATGATCAGCAACAGCCTGAACTACGGCCTGCGCCGCTCCTGGCCGGCCTTCCTCGGTGGGGTCAGCGCCTCGATCTGCCTGCTCAGCGCCTCCGCCCTCGGGCTCGGCGCATTGCTGCTGGCCTCGGAGCAGGTGTTCAGCCTGCTGAAGATTCTCGGGGCGGTCTATCTGTTCTACCTCGCCTGGCAGAGCTGGCAGGAATCGCGCCGCGACGTCCGTACCGCCAGCGCTGACGAAGCGCCGGCCAATCCGGCGTTCCGCGCCCTGTTCTGGCGCGCCTTCGGCCTGGGCGCGAGCAATCCCAAGGACATCCTGTTCTTCGCCGCCTTCCTGCCGCAGTTTCTCAGCGCCGACCGTCCGTTCGTACCGCAACTGCTGACCATGATCGCCACCTGGGCGGTGCTGGACCTCGCCTGCAAGCTCGCCTACGGCCTCGGCGCCCACGGCGCCTCGCGCTACCTGCGCAGCGGTAAGGGCCAGGCCTGGTTCAACCGCATCAGCGCCGGCCTGTTCGGAGGCGCCGGCGCGGCGTCGTTGTTGAGCCGGTAGAACCAGAGCGATCCATGGCAAGGCGGCTTCGGCCGCCTTTTTCATTGGGCCGCCCATTCCTGAAGCTGGCGATGCTCCCCCGGGCGAATGAATTCGCCCCTGCACGGACTACCCCCTCTCCTACTGGGAGTCGGGCCAAGTACATTCCCCAAGTCACCGTAGGAGCGAATTCGTTCGCCCATTGCGCGACCATACAAACCGCGCCCCACTCAGCACACCCAATACCCAGACATAAAAAAGCCCGCAGTGTGCGCGGGCCAAGGGAGACTCTGACGGATCAGAGCGACGGTAGTCGGTGAATCTAGCTGCCCCGGTACGTGGAGTAGCTGTACGGCGAAATCAGCAACGGCACATGGTAGTGATCCTGCTCCGCGGAGATGCCGAAGCGCAGCACCACCACGTCGAGGAAGGCCGGTTCCGGGAGGGCGACGCCACGGGCGCGGTAGTAATCGCCGGCATGGAAGTGCAGCTGGTACACACCGCTGCGGTAATCCTCGCCTTGCAGCAAGGGCGCGTCGCAGCGGCCGTCGTGGTTGGTTTCCACCTGGGCGACCCGCTCCAGCCGCTCGGCTTCGACCCGGTACAGCTCGATGCGGATACCGCTGCCGGGGCAGCCGTGGGCGGCATCCAGTACATGCGTCGTCAAACGTCCCATAGTTGCTGGGCCCCGTTGCGCCGAACGCTCACGGGGCCACGCCTCCTCTTGGTTCTTCGGTTGAAATCGATTGCCCGGCCGGGCCTGGCCAAGCCGAACATGCCGTGAGCATAGCACGGCAACGGGAAAAACAAGACACTTTCACAAAAAATTGTACACAATTATCACCACAAGATCGCTTCCTCGACGAAGCCAGAAGCCCGTCCGTTTTATCTGAAGACTTACCAGGAAGCGCCTTACAGGCACCACTTCTGACCACTCAGGCAAGTTTCTTGCAAACCTCTAGCACCGCAAATTGTGGAAATTTTCGATTTACAAAATGCAATTTGATTTGTATACAATTGACTCATCGCGGTCTGCCACAGTCTGCTGTAGCGACCCATCCACTCTCGGAAAAGGAAGATTGCAGTGAGCGCCGACTACCCACGCGACCTGATCGGTTACGGCAACAACCCGCCTCATCCCCGCTGGCCGGGCGATGCCCGCATCGCCCTGTCCTTCGTGCTGAACTACGAGGAAGGCGGCGAGCGAAACATCCTCCATGGCGACAAGGAGTCCGAGGCGTTCCTCTCCGAGATGGTGGCCGCCCAGCCGCTGCAAGGCGTGCGCCACATGAGCATGGAATCGCTCTACGAATACGGCAGCCGCGCCGGCGTCTGGCGCCTGCTCAAGCTATTCAAGCGCCACGACATCCCGCTGACCATCTTCGCCGTGGCCATGGCCGCCCAGCGTCATCCCGAGGCGATCAAGGCGATGGTCGCCGAAGGCCATGAGATCTGCAGCCACGGCTACCGCTGGATCGACTACCAGTACATGAACGAAGCGGAAGAGCGCGAGCACATGCTCGAGGCGATCCGCATCCTCACCGAGCTGACCGGCGAACGCCCGCTCGGCTGGTACACCGGCCGCACCAGCCCGAACACCCGTCGCCTGGTGCGCGAGGAAGGCGGCTTCTTCTACGACTCCGACACCTACGACGATGACCTGCCCTACTGGGACCCGGAAAGCACACCGGAAAAGCCGCACCTGGTGATCCCCTATACCCTGGACACCAACGACATGCGCTTCACCCAGGTACAGGGCTTCAACAAGGGCGACGACTTCTTCGAATACCTGAAGGACGCCTTCGACGTGCTCTATGCCGAAGGTGCCGAAGGCGCGCCGAAGATGCTCTCCATCGGCATGCACTGCCGCCTGCTCGGCCGCCCGGCGCGACTGGCCTCGCTGGCCCGCTTCCTCGACTATGTGAAAAGCCACGACAAGGTCTGGTGTGCCCGTCGCATCGACATCGCCCGCCACTGGCACGCCACCCACCCGTTCACCGCGGAGAGCGCGAAATGAGCCGCTTCCAGACCCTGACCCCGTCCAGCCTCGACCGCGACGCCTTCGTCGCCGCCTTCGCCGACATCTACGAGCACTCGCCCTGGGTCGCCGAGAAAGCCTATGACCTGGGCGCGGACGCCAGCCTGGACGACATCGACGGCCTGCACCAACGCATGGCCGACATCCTGCTCAGTGCCAGCCGCGATGCCCAGTTGGCGCTGATCAACGCTCACCCGGACCTGGCCGGCAAGGCCGCGGTCCGCGGCGAGCTGACCGCCTCCTCCACCTCGGAGCAGGCCGGTGCGGGCATCCACGAATGCACCCCCGAGGAATTCGCCCGCTTCACCGAACTGAACGATGCCTACAAGGCCAAGTTCGGCTTTCCTTTCATCATGGCGGTGAAAGGCAGCAACCGGCACCAGATCCTGGCGGCCTTCGAAGAGCGTATCCACAACACGCCCGACGAGGAATTCGCCCGCGCCCTGGCCGAGATCAACAAGATCGCGCTGTTCCGCCTGCAACAGCTCTGACGCGGACACACACCGCCCCTTCCACCCCGCCCCGTTCAAGGCAGATAGACATGAGAACCTACGCCGCACCCTTCGAGAAATTCGTCAACCTGGCCGACGCCCGCCTCGGCACCCAGGCGATCTACGTCACCGACGACTGGTTCGCCGACGTCAACCGGCTGTTCCAGCCCACCCCGGCGGTCTGGAAGGAGGGTGTGTTCGACGACAACGGCAAGTGGATGGACGGCTGGGAATCCCGCCGCAAGCGTTTCGAAGGCTACGACTACGCGGTGATCCGCCTCGGCGTGCCCGGCTCGATCAAGGGCGTGGACATCGACACCAGCCACTTCACCGGCAACTACCCGCCGTCCGCTTCGCTGGAAGCCTGTTTCGTCGCCGACGGCGACCCGACCGACGACACCGTCTGGACCGAAGTGCTGCCGGCCGTCGAACTGCAAGGCAACAGCCACCACTACCACGCGATCGACGACAGCCAGGCCTACACCCACCTGCGCTTCAACATCTTCCCGGACGGCGGCGTGGCACGCCTGCGCGTGTACGGCATTCCCTACCGCGACTGGAGCAGCGTCGGCGACAACGAGCAGATCGACCTGGCCGCCGCGCTCAACGGCGGCCGTGCCCTGGCTTGCTCCGACGAACACTTCGGGCGTATGAGCAACATCCTCAACCCGGGCCGTGGCGTGAACATGGGCGACGGCTGGGAAACCGCGCGCCGCCGTACCCCGGGCAACGACTGGGTGATCGTCGCCCTCGGCCATCCGGGCGAGATCGAGCGCATCGTGGTCGACACCCTGCACTTCAAGGGCAACTACCCGGACAGCTGCTCGATCCAGGCGGCCTACGTGAAAGGCGGCACCGACAGCCAGATCGAGACCCAGAGCCTGTTCTGGCGCGAGCTGCTGCCGAGCCAGAAGCTGCAGATGCACCAGGAGCACGAGTTCGTCGAGCAGATCGCCAAGCTCGGCCCGGTCACCCACGTGCGCCTGAACGTGTTCCCGGACGGCGGCGTCAGCCGGCTGCGCCTGTTCGGCAAAGTGGCCCGCTGAAGCAACCCACCCTGCCCTCTCCCGCCCATGGGAGAGGAGCAAGGAGAAACGACAGAGAGAACACCTTTCCCAACGGAAAGGACTGAACAAACCGGACAAGCAGAACCCGCATGCGCACATTGACCATCGAGCCGTTGACCAAGGAAGCCTTCGCCCCCTTCGGAGATGTCATCGAAACCGAGGGCAGCGACTACTTCATGATCAACAACGGCTCCACCCGCCGTTATCACAAGCTGGCCACGGTCGAGACCGCTCAGCCGGAGGATAAGGCGATCATCAGCATCTTCAGCGCCGAAGCCCTGGAAATGCCGCTGGTCATCCGCATGCTGGAACGTCACCCGCTGGGCAGCCAGGCGTTCATCCCGCTGCTCGGCAACCCCTTTCTGGTCGTGGTCGCGCCACTTGGCGATGCACCTGTACCGGACCTCGTCCGCGCCTTCCGCAGCAACGGCAGGCAGGGCGTCAATTACCACCGCGGCGTCTGGCACCACCCGGTGCTGACGATCGAAAAGCGGGATGAATTCCTGGTGGTCGATCGCAGCGGTTCAGGGAACAACTGCGACGAGTACTTCTTCACGGAGGGCGAACAGCTCCTCCTCGACCCCCAACCCTAAGCTCTTTATGAAAAGTCGCCGAGCGAAGGTCAGGCAAGGCAAAAACAGGCGAAGAAGCGGAGTTTACGGCTGTAAATGAGCATTCTGAGCCTGTTTTTAACGCAGCATCACCGAGCGCAGGCACTTTTCGTACAGAGTCAATAAGAAAGCCTGGTCGCCTGGCCCGCCAAGCACCGGGAAGAGGTAACTATCGTGGACGCACATCTGACCGAGTGGCTTAACCTGGGCATTCGCTGGATCCATATGATCACCGGCATCGCCTGGATCGGCGCCTCCTTCTACTTCGTCTGGCTGGAAAACAACCTCAACCGCAGCAACCCCCGCGAAGGGCTGTCCGGAGACCTCTGGGCCATCCACGGCGGCGGCATCTACCATCTGGAAAAATACAAGCTGGCTCCGCCGAAAATGCCGGAGAACCTGCACTGGTTCAAATGGGAGGCCTACTTCACCTGGATGTCGGGCGTCGCCCTGCTGATGGTGGTCTACTACCTGAACCCGAGCCTCTACCTGATCGCCCCCGGCAGCGATCTCAGCCCGGCCGCCGCCGTGCTGATCGGCTTCGGCTCGCTGGCCGTCGGCTGGCTGGTGTACGACCAGCTCTGCGACTCGCCCCTGGGCAAGCAGCCGGCCCTGCTCGGCGCGGTCCTGTTCGTGCTGGTGGTGTTCGCCGCCTGGGGTTACACCCAGATATTCAGCGGCCGTGCCGCCTACATCCATGTCGGCGCGCTGATCGGCACCATCATGGTCGGCAATGTGTTCCGCATCATCATGCCGGCCCAGCGCGCACTGGTTAAGGCCATCGAGGAAAACCGCACCCCGGACCCGGTGCTGCCGGCCAAGGGCCTGCTGCGTTCGCGCCACAACAACTACTTCACCCTGCCGGTGCTGTTCATCATGATCAGCAACCACTTCCCGAGCACCTACGGCAGCCAGTACAACTGGGCGATCCTGGCCGGCATCTCGGTACTGGCGGTGCTGGTGCGGCATTACTTCAACACCCGCCACGAGAGCGGCAAGTTCGCCTGGACCCTGCCGGTAGCGGCGCTGGGCATGATCTGCCTGGCCTTCGTCACCACCCCGAACCGCCAGCCGGCCACCCCCAGCGTCGCCACGGCGCAGGTCGTGGAGCAGCCTGCCGCCAGCCAGCCGGCGCAGACCGCTCCGGCCGACGAGGCAACGGAAGACAAGGCTCCGGCCGCCGCCGAAGCCCCGGCCAAACCGCAAGGCAGCGCGCCGGACTTCGCCAAGGTCAGCAATGTGATCCATGAGCGTTGCACCGTCTGCCACTCCGCCCAGCCGACCAGCCCGCTGTTCAGCGCCGCGCCGGCCGGGGTGATGTTCGACACCCCGCAGCAGATCCAGCAGCTCGCCGCGAAGATCCATGCGCAGAGCGTCGCCAGCCAGATCATGCCGCTGGGCAACATCACCCAGATGACCCAGGAAGAACGCGACCTGATCGGCGCCTGGATCGCCCAGGGCGCCCAGATCAACTGATAAACCCTCTTGCCGCGCACCCCCGACGGACCGTCTGATGAATGACACATCGGACAGTCCGTAGCGCGGCTTTTTTTCTACCCGAGCAGTCCCCGGCAATACCCCGGTCGCCGCAGCCCAGCGCGCCGACCGACAGCGACCCGAGGCCGTTCCACCCCGTGCCGCCAACCGCTCCGCCGCCGTCGCGGACGAACAGCCTCCGAACAACAACAAAAGCGTCGAGGTGTTTTGCATGACCCAGCCGAGTGAGCCCGCCGTTCCCCTCTCCCCGAACGAACAGCGCCTGCCGCCCCTGCAACTGCTGCTGGTGGCCATCCAGCACGTGCTGCTGATGTACGGCGGCGCCGTCGCCGTGCCGCTGATCGTCGGCCAGGCGGCCGGCCTGTCGCGGGAGGAAATCGCCTTCCTGATCAACGCCGACCTGCTGGTGGCCGGCATCGCCACGGTGGTCCAGTCCCTCGGCATCGGTCCTCTCGGCATCCGCATGCCGGTGATGATGGGCGCCAGCTTCGCCGCGGTCGGCAGCATGGTGGTGATGGCCGGCATGCCCGGCGTCGGCATGCCGGGCATTTTCGGCGCGACCATCGCCGCCGGCTTCTTCGGCCTGCTGATCGCCCCCTTCGTCTGCAAGATCGTGCGCTTCTTCCCGCCGCTGGTGACCGGCACGGTGATCACTTCCATCGGCCTTTCGCTGTTCCCGGTGGCGGTCAATTGGGCCGGCGGCGGCAGCGCCGCCACGCAGTTCGGCGCCCTGCAATACCTGGCCATCGCCGCCCTGGTGCTGGTCACCATCCTGCTGGTGAATCGCTTTTTGCGCGGTTTCTGGGTCAACGTCTCGGTGCTGATCGGCATGGCCCTGGGCTACGTGCTGGCCGGCGCCTTCGGCATGGTCGACCTGTCCGGCATCGGCGCCGCGCCGGCGATGCAGGTGGTGACCCCCAATCACTTCGGCGCACCGGAATTCCAGCTCGCGCCGATCCTGTCCATGTGCCTGGTGGTGGTGATCATCTTCGTCGAGTCGGCCGGCATGTTCCTCGCCCTCGGCAAGATCACCGGCCAGGAGGTGGACCCGCAGAAGCTCCGCCGTGGCCTGCTGTGCGATGCCGGCGCCTCCTTCCTGGCCGGCTTCATGAACACCTTCACCCATTCCTCGTTCGCCCAGAACATCGGCCTGGTGCAGATGACCGGCGTGCGCAGCCGCTACGTGACGGCGGTGGCCGGGCTGTTCCTGATCGGCCTCAGCCTGCTGCCCAAGGCGGCCTTCCTGGTCGCCTCGATTCCGCCGGCGGTGCTCGGCGGCGCCGGCATCGCCATGTTCGGCATGGTCGCCGCGACGGGTATCAAGATTCTCCAGGAAGCGGACATCGGCGACCGCCGCAACCAGTTGCTGGTGGCAGTGAGCATCGGCCTGGGCATGGCGCCGGTGGTACGCCCCGAATTCTTCGCCCACCTGCCGCACTGGATGGAACCGATCACCCACAGCGGCATCGCCATGGCGACCCTCAGCGCGGTGACCCTGAACCTGCTGTTCAACGTCCTCGGCGGCCGCGAACGCGCCACCCTGAGCGGTGCGGCGTTGCATTGAGGATCGGTGCGAGGTGGGCGAATGGATTCGCCCCACACGAAAGCCGCGGGTCTGCACGGACTGCCCCCTCGCCCCTTTGGGGAGAGGGCTGGGGTGAGGGGGCGGTGTCGAGCCGTGCAGATTTCGTACGCATACTGCTGGCGAAGCTTTTTGCATGACGTTATCGCGAGCAGAGCTCGCTCCTACGAAAGGCAAAGCCAGATTCCCGTAGGGACGAATTCATTCGCCCGGCGAAGCGGCGTGGGAGCGAATTCATTCGCGATTGGCGGAACCTCATGGCCACCTCATCGCGAATGAATTCGCACGCGGAGACCCCCGAAACGGGTGCCCGGACACCTCACCCGTAAATCGCCGGCTCCCGGTAATGCCGGCGGCAGGCCTCGCCGTCGGCGCGGAACAGGTGGCATTTGTCGGCCCGCAGGCCGGCGGCGAGGGGCTGGCCCGCCTGGACCCGGCGGTTGCCGTCGCCGCGCAGGGTGAGCATCGGTTCGATGCCTTCCACCACCAGGTGCAGCAGGTTGTGGTCGCCCAGGCGCTCGGCCACGGCAATCTCGCCGTGGAAGGAGAAGTCGGCCTGCTCCGCATCGACGAAATGCTCCGGGCGGATGCCCAGGGTCAGCGCCTCGCCGGGAGCGATGCCGCTGCCGTCCACCGGCAGGTCGAGCCAGGAGCCGCCCGGCATCTCCACCCGCACCGATCCGGCATCCGCCGACACCGCCGTCACCGGCAGGAAGTTCATCTGCGGCGAACCGATGAAACCGGCGACGAACCGATTCTGCGGGTAGTGGTACAGCTCCAGCGGCGGGCCGACCTGGGCGATGCGGCCGGCATTGAGCACCACGATCTTGTCGGCCATGGTCATGGCTTCCACTTGATCGTGGGTCACGTAGATCATGGTGGACTTGAGCCGCTGGTGCAGGCGCGAAATCTCGATGCGCATCTGCACCCGCAGGAACGCATCCAAGTTGGACAGCGGTTCGTCGAAGAGGAACACCTTGGGCTCGCGCACCAGGGTCCGGCCGATGGCGACCCGCTGGCGCTGGCCGCCGGACAGGTCCTTCGGCTTGCGTTCGAGCAGGTGGTCGAGTTGCAGGATGCGCGCGACCTCCTCGACCCGCCGGCGGATCTCCGCCTTGCTCACCTTGGCCAGTTTGAGACCGAAGGCCATGTTCTCCGCCACATCCATGTGCGGATAGAGCGCGTAGGACTGGAACACCATGCCCACCGAACGCTCCATCGGCGGCAGCTCGTTGACCCGCTCGCCGTCGATCAGCAGCTCACCGGAGGTGATCTCCTCCAGGCCGGCGATCAGCCGCAGCAAGGTCGACTTGCCGCAGCCGGACGGGCCGACGAAGACCACGAACTCGCCATCGGCGATATCCAGGTCGATACCCCGGGTGATGGGGATGTCGCCGTAGCTCTTGCAGATGTTGCGCAGGGTCACACTGGCCATCGTCTGTCTCCCTTCAGCCCGCCAGGCGGGCGAATGCGAATCCGTGGGCGGGCAAGTTTACCGAGCTTCCCTGGAAGGTCGCAGTGCTGGCCGGCACATCCGCCAGCGGCTCGAGCCGCCCCGGCAGACTGTAGAGACGCGGACTGTCGCCCAGGTTGAACAGGCACACCCAGGTCTCCTCGCCCAACTGGCGCTCGAACACCAGCAGCGCGTCGTCATGATGCAGCATACGCATCTCGCCGCTGACCAGGACCGGCTGCTCGGCGCGCCAGCCGAGGAAACGGCGGTAGATGTTGAGCATCGAGTCCGGGTCGCGCTCCTGCTCCGACACCGCCAGCGACCGGTGTGCCTCGGCCACCGGCAGCCAGGGCTTGGCATGGCTGAAGCCGGCATGCTCGGCCGTGGCGCTCCAGGGCATCGGCGTGCGGCAACCGTCGCGCCCCTTGAATTCGGGCCAGAAGCGGATGCCATAGGGATCGACCAGATCCTCGTAGCGCAGTTCCGCTTCGCTCAGGCCCAGCTCCTCGCCCTGGTACAGGCACACGCTGCCGCGCAGGGACAACAGCAGCGCCATCAGCAGGCGACCGCGCGCCGGCTCCGGCTGGCCGTTCAGCGCCCAACGGCTCATCACCCGCACCACGTCGTGGTTGCCGGTGGACCAGCAGGGCCAGCCGTCGCCCAGTTCAGCCTCGACGCTCTCCAGGGTACGGCGGATGAACGCCGGGCTGCACTGCTCGGTGAGCAGGTCGAAGGAATAGGCCATGTGCAGGGTGTCGCCACCGCCGGTGTAGGCGGCCATGGTGCGCAGCGAGTGATCGCAGCCGATCTCGGCGACGCTGGCGCTGCCGGGGTAGCGCTCCAGCAGGGCGCGCAGGCGGCGCAGGAAGTCGAGGTTCTCCGGCTGGGTCTTGTCGTACAGGTGGCGCTGGAAGGCGTAGGGGTTGTCCGCCCGCACGCCGATGCTGCCCTCGCGCACCTCGGTGTTCGGCGGGTTGTCGCGCAGCAACTTGTCGTGGAAATAGAAATTCGCCGCATCCAGGCGGAAGCCATCGACGCCGAGCTTGAGCCAGAACTCCATGTCGTCGAGCAACTGCTGCTGCACGGCTTCGCAGTGGAAGTTCAGGTCCGGCTGGCTGGACAGGAAATTGTGCAGGTAGTACTGCTTGCGCCGGCTGTCCCAGGTCCAGGCCGGGCCGCCGAATACCGACAACCAGTTGTTCGGCGGCGTGCCGTCGGGCCTGGCATCGGCCCAGACGTACCAATCGGCCTTGGGATTGTCGCGGCTGGAGCGGCTTTCCGCGAACCAGGCATGCTGGTCGGAGGAATGGTTGAGCACCTGGTCGATCAGCACGCGGATATCCCGTGCGTGGGCAGCCTGGACCAACGCCTTGAAGTCGTCGAGCGTGCCGAACAGCGGATCGACGCCACGATAATCGGACACGTCGTAGCCGAAATCCTTCATCGGCGAGGTGAAGAACGGCGACAGCCAGATGGCATCGATATTGAGGCTGGCGATGTAGTCGATCTTCTCCAGCACGCCGCGCAGATCGCCCACGCCGTCGCCGTTGCTGTCGAAGAAGCTGCGCGGATACACCTGATAGATGACGCCGCCGCGCCACCAGTCGTTATGGGGAACAGTCATTACAGCGAGCCCTGGAAGAATGAAGACGGGCTCACTCTAGGCAGCGCGACGTTCCGCCACATCCTCCCGCGACGGATTCCTCGGGGAGGATGAGCCGGGCGTAGGACGGGCCGGCCCTGGAGGATGAGGCCGGCCCCCGCGGCTCAATGGTGATGACTGACGAAACTCAGCGACGCGAACATGCCGCGCACACGCGCATCCGGGTCGTCCGCCGGCACCTCGGTCGAGGCGCCGATCACGTTGAGGCCATTGTTGCGTACCTTGACCTTCGCCTTGCCCTGGGCATCGGTGGTGGCGGCCACATGGTCCGGGTCGTTGATGCAGTCGTCGTAAAGCTCGATGCCCGCCGCCGGCTTGCCGTCCACCAGCACCTGCACCTCCAGCATCTCGCCGGCTTCCACCGTCAGCGGGTCGCGCTGTGGGAGGATGGCCAGTTTCAGCGGTTCCAGCGGCGGCAAGGTCGCGCCCTTCTCCAGCACCGCCAGGCTGTACTTGAAGTAGCGGCCGGACTCGAGCGCGCCGGGCACCTGTGTTTCGCCGAGGTTCACCCAGCGCTCCGCCGCGTTGCGGGTCCAGTAGCCGTTGTCCATGGCCACGGCGAGCAGCGCCGGCTTCGCCTCGGGCTTGAGCCGGGCATGGTCCGCCAGCCGTTCGACATGCACCGGAATGGCCTTGCCCTCGCCGTCATAGGCCCAGGCGCCGGCGATCTTCTTCGGGTCATAGGCGTCGTCCTCGGCGCCATGGCCGTAGACCACTTCGATATGGCCACGCCGCTCCTCGGTCCAGAGGCCATGGGCGGAAGCCTGGCCCATGGCGAAGGTGCAGAGGGCAGCGAACAGCAGGGAATACCGGGTTTTCATCGTGTTTCTCCGTCGTGGTGCAGCCGGTCACAGGCTCAGGGACAGGCTCAGATTGAGGTTGCGTGGCTCGCCGGGTGCGATCCAGACGTTGCTGTAAGAGCGCTCGTAGTACGTCCGGTCGAAGGCGTTGTTCAGGTTGAGGCCGAGGGACAGGTTCTCGTTGACCCGGTAGCGGGCGAGCAGGTCCACCGTGGTGTAGGCCGGCAGTTCGAAGGTGGTGTCGCTGGCGCTGCCGGCCCGGTCGCCGACGTAATTCACCGCGCCGCCCAGCTCCAGGCCGCGCAGGTCGCCGCCCTGGAACGCGTAGACGGTCATCAGGCTGCCGCTGTGGCGTGGGATGTTGAGCAGCCGGCTGCCGGGCTCGAGGGTGTTGTCCTCGGTCACCTCCGCATCGACGTAGGCATAGGCGCCGATGACGCGCAGCGCGTCGGTGAGCTGGCCGGTGAGCTGCAGGTCGACGCCACGGCTGCGGACCTCGCCGGCGGCGATCTGGAAGGCGGTGTCGTTCGGGTCGGCAGTCAGCACGTTCTCCTTGGTCAGGTGGAACGCCGCCAGCGTCATGCCGAGGCGACCATCGAGCAGGTCGAATTTCAGGCCCGCCTCGTAACCCACGCCCTGCTCCGGCTCGAAGGCCGCACCGCTGGCATCCGCCCCGCTGTTGGGCTTGAACGAGCGCGAGGCATTGGCGAACAGCCCCAGCTCCGGGATGAACTGGTACAGCACGCCAACCCTGGGTGTGACTTCATCCTGTGTCTGCGATTGCCGGGTGCTGCGGAAATCTTCCTCCTGCCGCTGTTCGTAGCGGTCGTAGCGGGCCCCGATCACCCCGAACAGCTTCTCGCCGAAGCGCATCTGGTCCTGCAGGTTGAGCGCATAGGCATCGACTTTTTCGTGCCTGTCGGTGCTGCGTCCGGTCGGCCCGGTGCTGAATGGCGGCCTCGGCTGGCCGTATACCGGGTCGCGGATATCGATGCGCGACACCGGGCGCGAGCGCAGCAGCAGCTCGTTCTTGGTGTAGCGTTCGTATTCGCTGCCGATCAGCAACTGGTGCTCCACCGCCCCGGTTTCGACGAAGCCGCGCAGTTCCAGCTGGGTGATGCTGTCGTGCCAGTCGAAGTCGCGGTAGCGGAACTCGCGATTGAGGGTGAAGCCATCGCCGGCCAGGCTGTTCGCCTCGGTGGCGTAACCATGCAGGCGGCCGCGCTTGTAATGGCTGGCCAGGCGCAGCGTCCAGTCAGGGCTCAGGTCGTGTTCCAGTTCGGCCTGCAGGGTGTCGTTGTCGTTCTCGATGTCGCCGTCGCCCGGTTCGCCGAAGAATCGCGAGCGCGGTACCGAACCCAGATGGTTGCCCGGCGCCACCACGCCGCGGTCGAATACCTGGCGATTGCGCACCACCTCGGCCTGCACCAGCAGGCGGGTATCCGGCGTCAGCGCCCAGCTGAGCGATGGGGCGACGAACTGCCGTTCGCTGGCGCCGTAGTCGCGGAAGTCCTTGTTGTCCTCCACCGCGACGTTCATGCGGTAGAGCAGGCTCCCGTCGTCATCCAGCGGCGTGTTGACGTCCAGCGTACTGCGGTAGCGATCCCAGCGACCGGCGCTGAGGTCCAGGCGGGCGAAACGCTCCTGTTGCGGACGCTTGCTGACGATATTCACCGTGCCACCCGGATCGCCCCGGCCGTACAGGCTCGACGCCGGCCCCTTGAGCACCTCGATGCGCTCGACGCTGGCCGCGTCCTGAGTGTTCATGTAGCCGCGGTTGGCGCTGAAGCCGTCCTTGTAGAACTCCGACGTGGTCAATCCGCGCACGCTGTACTCGAACATCGTCAGGCCGCCGAAGTCGTTCTGCCGGGCGACGCCACCGGCGTAGTCCAGGGCCTTCTCGATACGCGGCGTATCCAGGTCCTCCAGCACCGTGGCCGGCACCACGCTGACCGACTGCGGCACCTCGCGCAGCGGCGTGTCGGTCTTGGTGGCACCGGAGGAACGCTCCACCCGGTAGCCCTTGTCTTCACCGGCGCCCCGCCGCTCGGCGGTGACCGTCTGCGCCTCGAGCACCGCGGCATCCTCCGCCTCGGCGGTAAGAGGGTTGCTTGCCAGGCCGAGCAGCATGCCGGCCATCAGGAATCGTCCAGGGGGTAGGTTCATGACTGCATCCGATTTTTATGTAATAACATAACATTATGCGGATGCGACGAAGCGGTGCCAAGACGGCAGAAGGTGGGGTTTAGAGGTGCGGCCTGGGACGTTGTCCACCCGGATTGCGCCAGGGCTTATCCGGACTACGGACGGAACGCCCACACATAACCACCCGTAGGGTCGAATTCATTCGACCGACAACGCCCCGCGGGCGAATGAATTCGCCCCTACACGATAGCCGCAAGCCCACACGAACGGCCCCTACCCTCAATCCCCCTGGATCTTGCTCAACAGGCTGCGCGCCAGTTGGACGGCCTCGCTGCGGTGGGTGATGTTGAGCTTCTGGTAGAGGCTGCGGATGTGCGTCTTGATGGTGGTCGGGGCGACGTTCAGGTGTTCGGCGATCTGCTCGTTGGACTGCCCGGCATGGATCAGGCTGAGCACCTGCCACTCGCGGCGGGTCAGCGGCGAATGGCGGATCAGCTCGGGCACGTCCGGGCGGTTAATGATGTCCTGGATCACCGCCTCGTCGAGGGTGATGCGGATCGCCTTGCCGAAGTCGCGCTGCTGCTGGGCCAACTGGATCAGGCGGTCGGCGCGCTGGCTTTCCAGCTCGTCCAGGCGGCGCTCGTGCTGCAAGGTCTTGAGCATGACGATGAGCAGCTTGCCGACCCGCAGGAAGCTGCCGATGGCGCCGGTGGTGCTGGCCAGGGTCAGGGCCTTGTGCAGATGGTCCAGGGCCTGCTGGCGCTCTTCGCGCTGCCAGTGCAACTGGGCGAGCAGGATGTGGTTGCGGTTGAGGTCCATCACCAGTTGGTGGCGCTCGGCATCGACCTGGAGCTGGCGCAGGATCGGCAGCGCCTTGTCGTTCTGCTTCAGCGCCAGGTGCGCGCGGGCATGGTTGCGGCCGTTGTACTGGGCGAAGTGGTTGGCCCCCGGCTTGAGCGGCGGCGCAGTGCACAGCCACTGTTGGATGGCGTCCTTGTCCTGGGTCGAATCCCAGTAGGTGAGCATCACCGCGTGGGCGTTGGCCAGCCAGTCGACGTGGTAGTCGTCGGCAGCCAGCAGGCTTTGCAGCTTGCCGATGTAGTCGGCGCAGACGCTCTGCTGGCCACGGGCATGGGCCACGCTGGCGAGCAGCGCGTAGCTTTGCAGGAACCAGCGGCTGCCGACCGTATCGAGAATCTCGATGCCTTGCAGCGCGGACTGTTCGGCGGCATCCAGGTGGTGCCACTCCCAGAGCACCTGGCCACGCACCCGGTGGATGAACTCCATCACCGGCGTCGCCGGCAACTGCTCGCGCTCGATGTACTGCAGCGCCCGCTCCTGCAGGTTATAGGCCTTCTGCAAGTGGCCCTGGGCGATGGCGATCTCGGAGAGCTGGCCGAGGCTCCAGAGCGCCGGCAGCGACGCGTTGATCTCCCGTGCACGGCGCTCGGTGGCCTCGTGCTGCTTCTGCGCCTCGGCCAGGTTGCCCTGGACGAAGTGCGCCTCGGCCAGCACCGACATCGCCACCACCCGCGAGGTGCGCATGACCAGCGGCTCGCAGGCCAGGGCCTCGTGCACCAAGCTCATCGCCCGCTGCTGGTCGCCCTGGGCGATGGCGATCTGCGCGCGCACCGCCTTGTAGTCGGCGCCCAGGCGTACCCACTCCTCCGCCGAAAAGCGCGCCTGCTGGACCTGCTCGCCGGCCGCCAGCCAGCGCTCGGCCTCGTCGAAGCGCAACTGGTTCTGCGAGATCCAGGCCTGCAACAGGGTGAACAGCGGCGACTCGGCGATGCTCTCGGCGGGCAGTACCTCCAGGCAGCGCTTGAGCAGCGACAGCCGCCCCTGGCGATAGAACTGCCGGCCGTGGGCCTGCAGGACCTGCCCGACCCGCAGCGGATCGCGGGCCAGCACCGCATGGCGTGCGGCCTCTTCCGGCATGTTCTCCACCAACAGCGCCTCGGCCGCGCGCAGGTGCAAGGCAGCGATGCGCTGCGGCTGGTGAGTGCTCAGTTCGCCCTGGAGAAAACAGGCGAACAGCGGGTGATAGGCGAACCACTGGCGCAGATGGTCGGCCGGCTGGATGAACAGGCCGCTGCGCTCCAGGCGCTCGATCATCTCGCGCCCATTGCGACGCTCGGTGAGATGGTCCGCCAGGGACGCGTTGAAGCGCTCCAGCAGGCAGGTGGACTGGAGGAAATCCAGGGTCTCGCTGTCGAGCCCGTCGCTGACCTGCTCGCGCAGGTAGTCGCGGATGAACGGGTGCCCCAGTTGCAGGCTGTCGAGGAACAGGTCCATGCCGCGTCCGGTCTGCACTTCCTGCAACGCCAGTTGCAAGGCGCTGGGCCAGCCACCGATACGGCGATTGAGGCGCTCCACCTGTTCGCGGTTGACGGTGATCGGCAGGCCGTGGGCGAGCACCGCCTGGACTTCGTCGTTCTCGAAGGCGAGCTGGCTGGCATCGAGGGCGAGCAACTGGTGCTTGACCCGCAGCTCGGCCACCCCCAGGTCGGGCAGACCCCGGCTGCACACCAGCAGCGTGAGCCAGGCCGGCATGTTGCGCAGGAAGAAGCGCAGGGCACGGATCGCCTCGCGCTCGGTCAGCGCTTCGAACTCGTCCAGCACCAGCAGCAACGGCGCGTGCTCCGGCGGCAGTTCGGCGAGCAGGTGAGTGACCAGGCTGTCGAATGGCTCGCGCTCCCGCTCCGCCAGCAGCAGGCTGCGCGGGCAGCCCTCCTCGAGCTGGCGATCCAGGGCATGGACCAGGTAACGGCCGAGCTGGCGCGGATCGTTGTCGCTGGCATGCAATTGCAGCCAGGCCACCTTGCCGGCGAACGCCTGCGCCCACTGGCAGGCCAGGGTGGTCTTGCCGAAACCGCTGGGCGCCTGCAGCACCGCCAGGCGTACGTCCGGCAGGCGCTGCAGCCATTCGTCGAAGCGCGGCCGCTCGATCAGCCCACGCGGCAGGACAGGCATCGCCAGCTTAGCGGGAATCAGCGGCAGCGGTGCGGGCGGCGCGGCGTTCATGGAACTCTCCCGTTCGTTGTGGTTATCCGGGCAAGGGCGAAGCATACGACAGGCGATGGCGGCCAGGCCTTGGACGAATTCATTGCCCGACCATTGCCATGGGCGAATTTATTCGCCCAACCACTGCCCCTACGCAAGCCTCCCGCCCAACACCCCGTAGGAGCCAGCTCTGCTGGCGAAAAGCTTCGCGAGCAGAGCTCGCTCCTACAGGTATCGGTGATCCGATCCCCCAGCCCTACCCCTTCACCCCGCCGGCGGTCAGGCCGCCGACGATCCACTTCTGGCAATACAGGAACACCAGGGTGATCGGCAGGCCCGAAAGCACCGCCGCGGCGGCGAAGTCGCCCCACAGGTAGTTCTGGTCATAGAGGTACTGTTGCGCACCCACCGAAAGGGTCAGCTTGTCCACGTCCATCAACAGCACCGAGGCCATGGGGTACTCGGTGATGGTGGTGATGAAGGCAAGGATGAACACCACGGCGAGGATCGGCACGCTCATCGGCAGGAGGATGTGGAAGAACGCCTGCCAGGTGGTGGCGCCGTCGACGATGGCGGCCTCCTCCAGCGAGCGGTCGATGCTCTCGAAATAGCCCTTGATGGTCCAGATATGCAGGGCCATGCCGCCCAGCGAGGCGACGATCACCGCGCCGTGGCTGTTCACCCCGAGCCAGCCGATGTGCTTGCCGAGCTGGTCGAACAGCGCATAGATCGCCACCAGCGACAGCACCGGCGGGAACATCTGGAAAATCAGCATGCCCTTGAGGATCGTGCCCTTGCCGGTGAAGTGCAGGCGGGCGAACGCGTAGGCGCTGGTGGTGGACAGCAGCAGGATCAGCGCCGAGCTGATCACCGCGATCTTCACCGAGTTCCACAGCCAGGTGAGCACCGGGAACGGCGGGTTCACCACCTGGCCGTCGGCCTGGGTATAGGGGATGCCCAGGGCCAGCGACCAGTGCTCCAGGGTCGGGCTGTCGGGGAACAGGCTGCCGGTGGCGAAGTTGCCCTCGCGGAACGAGATCGACACCACCATCAACAGCGGGAACAGGATCACCGCGATTGCCGCCAGCAGCCCCAGGTGGGTCAGCCAGAGGCGGTATTTCACGGACTTGGGTTGCACCATGGCCATCGGTGTTTCCTCGAAAAAGTCAGACCTTCACTTTCGTGAGCTTCAGGTTCAGCCAGGCCATCGCCCCCACCAGGATGAAAATCAGGGTGGCGATGGCAGCGGCCAGGGCGAAGTTCTGCCCGGAATCCTGGAAGGCGATGCGGTAGGTGTAGCTGACCAGCAGGTCGGTGGTGCCGGCCGGCGTGGTGGCGCCGATGATGTCCGGCCCGCCGCGGGTGAGCAGCGTGATCAGCACGAAGTTGTTGAAGTTGAAGGCGAAGCTGGCGATCAGCAACGGCGCCAGCGGCTTGATCAGCAGCGGCAGGGTGATGCGCAGCAGGTTGTCCAGCGGTCCGGCGCCATCCAGTGCCGAGGCCTCGTAGAGGTCGCGTGGGATCGCCTGCAACAGCCCCATGCACAACAGCAGGATGTACGGATAGCCGAGCCAGGTGTTGACGATCAGGATCATGCAGCGCGCCAGGGTCGGATCGCTGAACCAGTCGGGACGGATGCCGAACAGGCCGTTCAACAGCAGGTTGATCTCGCCGAAGTTCTGGTTGAACAAGCCCTTGAACACCAGGATGGAAATGAACGCCGGCACCGCATACGGCAGGATCAGCATCAGCCGGTAGAACGGCTTGCCGCGCACCAGCTCCCATTGCAGCAAGCTGGCCAGGGTGAGGCCGACCACCAGGGTAAAGAGCACGGTGAGCCCGGCGAAGGCCACGGTCCAGGCGAAGATTTGCAAGAAGTTCTGGCGGATGTCCGGGTCGGCGAGCACCCGGGCGAAGTTGCTCAGGCCGGTGTAGACAGTGAAGCCGGGCGCCACCTTGTGCCCCTCGGCATCCACGTAGAAGCCGATCTCATGGTTGGCGACCAGTCGCTCGCCGCTGCGGTTGTCGAGCAGGTCGCCATTGCCCAGCAGGCGATACTGCGGCCGGGCCTCGGCCATCTCGCGCAGGCCGTAGAGGCGCAACAGCTCGCCTTCCGGGCTGCGCAGCACCCAGCGCTCCAGTTCGGCACGGCGCTTGATCACGTCGCGCAGCGGCAGCGGCTCGCCGAGCGATACCTCGCTCTCCGGCTGCAAGCCGAGCGGTTCGCCCTGCACCGGCTCGCCTTCCAGCGGTGGCGACACCAGCACGCCCTGGGCGCCGAGGTCGATGCGCAGGCGCGGGCCGTCCTCACTGTCGTGCAGGCTGAAGGGATAGCGGTCGCCGGCGACGTAGGTCTGGCCGAGCAGGTAACGCTGGGCCTGTTCGAAGCTCAGCAGGTTGGTGCCACTGTAGTTGGTGAAGCCGATACCCACCGTGTACAGCAACGGAAAGATGACGAAGGTCAGCATCCCCGCCAGCGACGGATAGATGTAGCGATGCGCATAGGTGCGGCGGCTGATGAACACGTAGCTGGCGATCCCCGTCACCACCAGCCCGAGCAGGGCGAAGGCGATCTGCCGCTGGGCATAGAGAGCGACCACCAGGTACAGCGCCAGCGCATTGAACAGCAGCCAGAGGCTCCAATGCAGCATCTTGCGAAACGAGGGATAGCGCAGCGATTCGCTCATGACGGGGCCGGCTACTCCGGCAGGGGCATTCACAACGGACATCTTGTTTATAGCCTCATGGCGCGCGGCGGGCGACCCGGGGGCCACCCACCGCTGGGTTCACTTGGCGATACGCTTGGCAGCGTCGTTCAGGGCGTCATCCACCGACTGGCGGCCCGCGGTGATATTGCCCAGGGCCGGCTCCATGGACGACCAGAACGCCCCCATCTCCGGCACGTTGGGCATCGGCTGGCCCTGCTGGGCACTGTCGAAGGTGGCCTTGATCAGCGGGTCGTTGGCCAGTTCGGCCATGTAGGTCTTGTTCACCACGGCGCCGAGCGGCACGTCGGCGTTCACCGTCTTCAGGCCCTCGACCTGCAGTAGGTAGTTCTCGAGGAACTCCACGGCCAGGGCATGGTTCGGGCTGGCCGCGTTCAGCGTCGCCGCCATCACCCCGGAGAACGGCCGGCTGGGCGCACCGCCCACCGACGGGATCGGCGCCACGCCGAAGTCGATGCCGCTCTTGCGGATGTTCGACCAGGCCCAGGGACCGCTGATGAACATCGCCGTCTCGCCCTTGTTGAAAGCCGCCTCGGCCGCGCTGTAGTCGGCACCGCGCGGCATCACACCCTCGTCGATCAGGCGCTTGAGGACTTCCGCCCCCTGCTTGGCACCGGGCGTATTGACCCCGGTCTGGCTGACGTCGTAGCCGTTCTCCGTGTCGCGGAAGGCATAAGCGCCGTTGGCCGCCAGCATCGGCCAGGTGAAGTAGGTGTTGGTGTAGTCCCAGAGGATCGCGCGCTTGCCGTTCTTGGCCAGCTCCTTGTTGAGGGCGAAGACGTCCTCGAAGGTGCTCGGCGGGGTTTTCACCAGGGCCTTGTTGTAAATCAGCGCCGGCGCCTCGACGGCGATCGGATAGCCCCACAGCTTGCCCTTGTAGCTCACCGCGCTCCAGGCGAACTCGGCGGTTTCCTGCTTGATTTTGGCGCTGGGTTCGACCGCGGCGATCAGCCCGCTTTGCGCCCATTCGCCGAGACGGTCGTGGGCCCAGATGAAGATGTCCGGCCCGTTGCCGGTGGCGGCGGCCTGCTGGAACTTGTCGGTGGCGGCGTCGGGGTGGGCGACCTCCACCGGAATACCGGTGTCGGCGGTGAACTTCTCGCCGACCTTGGCCAAGCCCTTGTAGCCCTTGTCGCCGTTGATCCAGACCACCAGCTTGCCTTCCTCGATGGCCGCCTGGGCCGGCAGTGGCAAGTTCAGCGTGGCGGCCAGGCCGATGGCGGCCGCACCGAGCAGTTTCTTGTTCATTGATGCTTGTCCTCGTGGCTTCTTATTGTTGATCCACAGCACTGCGCGCCGAAGCGCTCCGCAGTCCCTGCATGGTCAGCCAGATGCGCCCGCGCCGCATCCTCCCCTCCTCAGCCTCGGGGGGCGTAGAAGCGGGGCGTAGTCTGCCAGCCCGCGCCGAACGATGCGAAGCGGCCCGGCCCCGTCTCGGCCTGTCACATTCCACGTCGTCCGGCTGTAATGCCTGAGACGCAGCCAGACGACACAAATTCCCCAGCCCTGTAGGACCGAATTCATTCGCGAATGACCCTACACCTTTCGCGAATGAATTCGCTCCCACAGAAAGCTACCCCACCCTTTCCAGCACCGTAGCCCGGATAAGCGCAGCGCAATCCGGGAACACCCCAACCAGGAGCCCCCCATGACCCCGGAACAACAACGCCACCAGGCCCAGCTCGCCTTCGTTGCCAGCGGCGCGGACCTCATCGTCGGACGGGCCGCGGACTGCCCGCTGCCGGCCGAACGCCTGGCCGCCATCGAAGGCGGCGAACCCTATGTCCGCCAGCGCTTCCCCGGCGGCCTGACCGCCCACGTCTACCGCATCGAAGCCGACGGCCGGCACTGGACGCTCAAGCGCGCCCGCGAACGTTGCCTGGTACAGAACGTCGACGGCCAGACCAGCTTCCTCAACGAAGTCCAGCGCCGCGCCGACCTGCAGGCGCTCAAGGCCCGGCCGGGCATGGCCGAAGCCCTGTCGGCGGTGGTGGACACCTGCTACGCCAGCTTTCGCCAGGGAATCATCCTCTCGCCGTGGATCGACGGCGAGCAGGTCCGTGCATGGGATGAGCGACGCCTGCTGGAGCTGTTCGACGCCCTGCGCGTCCTGGTGACCAATGGCCTGTTCGAGTGGGACCTGTGCCCCGGCAACCTGCTCGACGACGGTCACATCCGCCTCTTCGACTTCGGCTACATGTACCGCTTCGACCCGCTGACCGCGTTCAACAGCAACGGCACCGCCACCCCGCAGATGCACGCGGCCGAGCGCTTCGAGACGCGCAACTACTTCGCCTGGCTGCTGGGCCTGGAACAACGCAGCGAAACCGAAGCGCTGGAGGCCTTCCGCCTGGAGAAAAGCATTGCCCTGGACTGCTACCGGCACCTGCGCCACGACCTGCTCGGACGCGGCGCCAACGCCACCGTCAACGACTGGCTGAGCGGCATCATCGACCGCTGGCAGAACGCGTTGGACAACGGGCTCGACGGCCTCTACCTGGCCGAGGCCTGGCGCTCCCACCGCATCGACCTGGCCGACGACCTCGGCGGGCAGACCTGCACGCCCTTGACCCTGGCGCGTATCGATTGGCTGGAACAGGCCGTGCACCGCCACTACCCCGACCTGCGCCGCCTCGACGCCTTTGCATTGGAAGACGGCGAACCGACAGCGGAGGCATTGCTGAGTGAACTGCGGGAAGCCAGGAAGCAAGCCGAAGCGTGGCAGGTGTGATTGGCGTAGGGTGGGTGAATAAATCCGCCCCTTCAGCCGAAATACCGTGGGAGCGAATTCATTCGCGATGGGCTGGAAGACGAATTCGCGGATGTCCACCGTCCGTACCACCCGCACCTACTTTCGTAGGAGCCAGCTCTGCTGGCGAAGCGTCCAAGCCCACCCCACGAAACGGTGTAGCCCGGAAAAGCCCCAGCGCAATCCGGGATGGGCCCCGGACTGCGCCCAGGCTTGTTCGGGCTACGAACGCGGCGACATTCAGAAGCTCCCCACCGTGCTCACCCCCTCCGCCGTCACCACCGAATTGTTCGCCCCCGGCTCCCAGCTCTTCACCAGGCTCGGGTCGCTCTCACTGCGGATGATGCACTTCCACTCGACGGTTTGTTGCGCCGGCAGGCTGATGGCGCCCTTCCAGGTCGGGTAGGCGCTGACGTCGGTCAGGCGTACCGCGCCGGCCGGGCTCCAGTTGCCGAGCTGGGCGGCGCTGCCCACCGCATAGACGCTGTCGCCCGGCTGGGTCACGCCGTTGTCGCAGCGGAAGTTGACGCTTACCAGGTTACCGCCACCCGTGCCGGTGCCGCTGGTCCAGATGCGGATCTGGCCGTTGCCCTGGTTGAGCGCCGACGAGAACGTGCCGCTGGCCACCTGACTCGGATCGTTCAGGTTGGAGTCGAGGGCGATCACCAGGGTCTTGCTCGTGCCGGCCACCGTCGCCACCAGCCCGGAATAGCCGGTATGGAACTGGATCGCCGAATCGGCCCGCACGCCCGCACCACGACGGATCTGGATCAACTGGCGGATCAGGTCGCCGTAGCCCCAGTCATACATATGCGGCCAATAGACCACCGGGGTACCGGGGCTGGACAAGGTATAGGCATAGGCCTTGCGGATCAGGTCGTCGCGCAGCGGCCAGTGATGTTGCCCGCCGTTCTGCCCCGGCGAGTAGCCGGTGTCGTGGTTGTCGACGAAGGTCACCGCCACCTCGCGCCAGCGCGCGTCGGGGTTGCCGTTCAAGCCGTTGCGCCAGTCGGCGATACCGCCGTTCTGCATGCGCTCCTTGAGGGCGAAGTCGAACACCGGGCACTTGGAGCGATCCGACCAGTCCTTGATCACCTGTTGCCAACTGGCGGTGTTGCGCCAGTCCCAGCTCGGATACTCGCCGGGTGCCTTCCACAACTCGCCGACGCAGAAGGCATCGTCGTGGGCCGCGGTCATCCAGCTATCCACCCGTTCCGGCGCGTAGCCGCGCACGAAGTCGAAGCGGAAACCGCCGGCACCATAATTGCCGCGCAGGTTGGCGAACTCATCGCGGAACATGGCGAAGTTCTGTGCGTGGCCGGTATTGAGGTCGGCATCGCCGCCCATGAAACGGTCGCCGTCGTCGCAGTCGTTGGGGTAGTTGCCGGGATCGGCACAGTCGTTGCGCCACAGTCCCTGGCCGGCGGGCAGGTTGATTTCCTTGTCCGGGTAGCCGCGGTTCATGTGGTTGGGCACCAGGTCGTAGAGCACCTTGACCTGGGCCGTATTAAGCGCGGCGGCAGCCTGCTTGAGCTGGCTGTCGCTGCCGTAGCGGCCGTTCTTATTGAAATCGTGCCAGAAGTAGCCCTCGCCACCGCCGGAGGTGCCGCTGGAGGCATCGCTCCAACTGGAGAAATCGCGCCAGGGCACCGGCATCCAGATGGCGCTGAAACCGTCCGCGGCAATGGTCGGGGCCATGTCGCGGAGGATGTTGTACCAGTTGTTCGGCGCCTCCCGGACCACGTTCCAGTGGAACCCCTGGAGGATGATTTCGTCCCCGCCGTGGTAACGCACGCCGGCGGGACTCTTGCCGGCGATATCGGCCAGGGCGTGGGAATTCATCAGCAACCACGGCGATACCGCCGCGGCCAGGCAAGCTGCGCGTAGATAACGACTCATCGTAAAGCTCCCTTCTTGTACTTGTTGGGTGAGCATCCGACTGCGGGAGACCTCTCCCCCGGATGGCGGGCAGGCCGCCGGTTCTCGGCGACCGGCCAATCCAGGCTGCACGCGCCGGTCGCACCGCCCAACCTCCCCGAGGCGTTTTTCGCCGGCGTAGTGGCCAGGCGTAGGCGCTCCCCGGCCCGCCGCCATCGGAACCTGGCAGCGGGGCCGGCGTAAATCCTCTGGCCGCCCCTCCCCCGCTTCGCTGGCTTACGCCCTGGCGCTCCTCCCGAAAAAAAGCGCCAGCGGGAGGATGTGCGGCCAACGGCCATCCCCGACGCTTGCCTCGACCGGCCACTTGGCCAGGAGGCAGGCGACGCCCGCCATCGCCTGAGAACAAAAACAAGAAACGAACGAAGGACCCGCCATGAACGACACCCATGCTGCATGCCTTTTCCGTCCCACTTGCCTCGCGGCCGCGCTGTTCGCGACAGCCCCCGCCCTGGCAGTGGATTTCCACGGCTACCTGCGCTCGGGAATCGGCGCCACCGCCGGCGGCGGTGACCAGGCGTGCTTCCAGGCTGCCGGCGCACCGGCCAAGTACCGCCTGGGCAACGAATGCGAGACCTACGCCGAGATCGGTCTCGGCCAGGAGTTGTGGAACGAGGGAGGCCGCAGCTTCTACCTGGACAGCATGATCGCCTACAAGTCCAACCAGGGTAACGACTGGGAAGCCACCGACAGCGACGACAGCAACCCCTTCTCCGATGGCACCAGCTCGATCCGCCAGTTCCACGTGCTCGGCAAGAACGTCCTCGATGCCTTCCCCGGCGCCACCCTCTGGGCCGGCAAGCGCTTCTACCGACGCAACGACGTGCACATCAACGACTACTACTACTGGGATGTCTCCGGCCCCGGCGCCGGCATCGAGGACATCGACCTCGGCTTCGCCAAGGCCCACGTCGCCTGGATGCGCAACACCGATGGCGACTGGGTCTACGACGGCACCGGCAGCGGCACCAACGTGGCCAACGACACCCTCGACGTGCGTTTCTCCGACATCGCCGTGAACACCGACGGCAAGCTGGAACTGGGCTGGGACTTCGGCAAGGCCAACCTCACCGATCTCCAGGAACAGGACCCCGGCTACACCAACCAGAAGGGCCATCTGGTGACCCTGCAGCACGAGCAGGGCAACTGGTTCGGCGGCTACAACCGCCTCGCCGTGCAGTACGGCACCGACGGCATCATCGGCAGCAGCGGGCGCAACACCACCGGCAACAGCGACGGCAAGATGGTCCGCCTGGTCAACCACGGCGTGGTCAGCCTCAGCGACGACATCGAAATGATGTACGTGCAAATCTACGAGGATAAGGACTTCGACAACGACTCCGGGCAGACCTGGGCCTCGTTCGGCGTGCGCCCGGTATACAAGTGGAACGACATCATGAGCACCGCCCTGGAGGTGGGCTACGACCGCATCGACCCGCAGGCAGACGGCGAGGAAACCCGCGACCTGACCAAGATCACCCTCGCCCAGCAGTGGTCCGCCGGCCGCAGCTTCTGGGCCCGCCCGCAGATCCGCGCCTTCGTCACCTACGCCAAGTGGGACGGCGACCGCTACAACGCCGCCAGCGAATCCATCGACGCCGGCGACGACGACGGCCTGACCTTCGGCGTGCAGGTCGAAGCCTGGTGGCAATGACCGGCACACGCTGATTTCACCCCACGCTGCTCCAAGCGGTTTGCCCCGGCCGTTCGCGGTCGGGGATTTTTCCTCGCGAACCCAACGAGAACACCATGAGCCGACTCAGAACACTCACACGGATCACCCTGGGTGCCGGCCTCTGCGGCCTGCTGCTCGCCGGCTGCAACGAGCCGCTGCGCCGCGCCGACGTCCTCACCCGCACCGCCGAACCCCTGGCAGTGTCGCGCAGCGAAGCCCTGCACGACCTGACCGCTGCCAAGGTCTGCTGCACCAGCCTGCGCGACCTGCCCTACACGCCACTGCCGGTCGATTTCTCCGGCAACGTGGTGATCGACCGCAGCGCACCGGCGTTCCAGTTCGACAGCGGCAAGAGCTTCTTCCGCGCCTTCGAGCTGCCGCTGGACAGCCGCTCCTTCGAAATCCGCCTGTACAGCGAAGCCGGCAAGACGGTGCTGGCCCCCAGCGCCATGCTGCTCGACAGCCACTTCCGCGTGACCCGCCTGCTCGGCCGCGAGGACTTCGTCTACCAACCCGCCGCCGGCCTGAAAGGCGACAGCCTCGACGCCCGCCTGCGCATCGACCGGCTGTACCGCGACAACCCCGGCAACGAGCGCTACCTGATTCTCTACACCGCCGAACAGGACCTGGCCGGGCAAACCACCCTGGAACACCCGGCCAAAAGCTTCGCCAAGGCACTCGGCAACCAACCGCCGAACATCCCCGACCCGGTGGCCCGGCATTCGCCGGCGGGGGTGATCAAGATGGTCCTGATCGAAGACCGCCTCGCCGGCCAGCAGGCCAACACCTACGTGCCGCCGCGCAGCGTCGGCATGGAAATGGGCAACCGCGTCCCCTCCCTGCCGGAACCCGCGGTACTGCCGGAAACCCGCGCCTACTACCGCCAGGCCATCGACGCCGCCCTCGCCACCCAGGACCTGGACCGCGCCCTGCGCCTGGCCGACGAAGCCACCCGCGCCGGCGACGACAGCGCCCGGCCATATCTGCTGGAACGGATCAGGGTGAAGTGAGGAAGGGCCGGAGCACTTGTAGGGGCGAATTCATTCGCCCGACATCGCCAAACCAGGCGAATAAATTCGCCCTACACAGACTGTCGGCCCCGCCCGGACTTCCCCCTCGCCCCTTTGGGAGAGGGTTGGAGTGAAGGGGCGGGATCGAGCCGGACCACTGCCCTGAACCACCCAATCCAGCTTGCTGGCAAACAGAGCCACTCGACCGGACCAAGCCTCCCCGGATTGCGCCAAGGCTTATCCGGG
>NZ_BDAC01000020.1 GCF_002091635.1 Pseudomonas indica NBRC 103045
ACTTTTATTCTGCTCATTCACCATGGTTTGGTTGGCAGTGCTAGCAGTAGAGTTGATAGCCATGATTCGTCTCCGATGGTCAAAATTATGACATCTCGTTTGATGTCAGTTATTGAGTGGCGAACCCGCTCAATCAGTTCCACCCTCAGTGAAGAAATTTGCTGCGAAAACCAGGGCCAGAAAAAACAAAAAGCCACATGCCATTACCTCAAGAAAAAGGGAATGCGCAGCAGCATCAAGGAATATTCAGAAAATCAGCATTGCTGATTTTAGACAATGCAACTCCCGCAACCTTCACGGCATGGGCAGGATTGCTCAGGGTTGTTTGGCTACAAGCCGCGATTAACCATATTGCACCCCGCCCATCGGCGGGGTGCACAAGCATGACCGGTCAGTACTGAACACCTTTGGCGCCGTTGATCTGGGAGTTCAACGCCGTCTTGGTGTTCTCGGAAGCGACGGAGGCCATCGCACTCTTGTTCTGCGCATCCTGGGATTCACGGGTGAACTGGCCCATGTCCTTGAAATTCTGGGTCATGTTTTCCAGACTTTTATTCTGCTCATTCACCATGGTTTGGTTGGCAGTGCTAGCAGTAGAGTTGATAGCCATGATTCGTCTCCGATTATTGAGGAATTAAACATCATGTTGATGTTCGATTAATGAGTGGAAGCTACTGCAAAAAGGTTCCTTCCCCTCCCTGGATATTCAACACTTTCATGCGGTGATACAGCGTCCGCTTGGGAATACCCAGCTCGCAAACCATGGAATCGATGCACTTGGCGTGACGGTGCATACAATCCTGAATCAGAATCTTCTCGATATGGCGCAATTGGTCCTTGAGCAACATCCGTCCATCCCTGCCGCCCTGTCCGCCTCCCAAGGGAGGCAGGCCGAGCACGAAGCGTTCGGCGGCAGCGCGCAGCTCGCGGACGTTACCCGGCCAGCGATAGCTGAGCAGTTCCCCCATGCAGCCCGGATCGGCTTCGGGTGCGACCATTTTCATCCGCTTGGCCGCATCCTGGACAAACTGGCGGAACAAGGGAGCGATCAATTGCGGGCGGGAGCGCAGTGAGGGCAACTCCATCTTCACCACGTTCAGGCGGAAGAACAGATCGCGCCGGAATTTCCCCTGCTCGACCAATTGTTCCAACGGCGTCTGACAGGCCGCGATGATGCGCAAATCCAGCGGCAGGAACTCGGTCGAACCAAGCCGTTCGACGCCCCGCCCTTCGAGGACACGCAGGAGTTTCGCCTGCAGAGACAACGGCATGCTGTCGATCTCGTCGAGATACAGGGTGCCCTTGTCGGCCGCCTCGATGTAGCCAGCCCGGGCCCGGGTAGCGCTGGTGTAGGCGCCCGGCATGACGCCGAACAGTTCGCTTTCCGCCAGCGACTCGGGTACTGCCGCGCAGTTGACGGCGACCAACCGCCCTTTGCAACCCGACAATTCGTGGATGCGGCGGGCCAGCGTGTCCTTGCCGGTACCGGTCTCGCCGACCAGAACCATATCGATTCTCAACGGGGCTGCTGTTCGAATGAACGGCTCCAGTGACCCGAACAAATCCAATCCCTCTGGCTGGCCTTTGGGCAACTGACCAGTCGAGCACGGTTGGCTGCGTTCCAGAAAGCCAGAGGCAACTGTCGCTCCTTTCATCCCGTCACTCATATGCACTCCTGCCATCGCAAAACACGGTGTTTGTAATTGGACTGAAACAACTTGCTACGTGTTTTATCACGCTGCTGGAGCCATAACTTTCCGTCAACTGGATCGTTCAAGAAGCGGAAACATGTCACGTGAAGGCTTTATTTTGTGAAATTTGTTGCACTTGTTGAGCGCACGAATGTGACACTAAGTGGCCATCTGCGGCATAAGGAACAAGATGTAAATTTTCCGCTACGTACAAGTAAGAAAAACCAGACTTTCCTTACTTGCAACTCATCCGCCCCCGATAAGACCAGACAAAAATAATGGGAAATACAAATAGCCAATTAGACATTGGTATATATCCAATTGGTTATCTTGATAATAAAAAAACATCCGACCGCGGAACTATGCACACTCACGAATTGACCAACGCATCTCACGATGCTCATAAGCAGACTTCTGCCGGATGAGGCAATCACAAACGGTCAGATCGGGGAGGCAGGCCGAAGGAATGAGGAGAGGCGCAGCGGCAGATGAGACGGATGTCTCGGGAAGGAGGCGGGACCCGCCTCCTGACGGTGGTGATTCAGTCCTGGAAATGTTCCAGTTCGTGGGGCCCAATAGGGGGCAGTCCATCCCGGAAGTGCTCCCAAACCTTGTCGCGGTAGCCGGCTACCTTCTCCGGCAATGGGTCCAGCATGGAGAGTCGGCGCCTGGTGCTCCGGTCCGGATACAAGCCGGGCTGTGCCCGTAGTGCCTCATCGATGAACTCTCTGGAAGAGGCATTGCCGTTGGGATAGAAGGTCTCCGTAGTGATCAGCGCGGCGACCTTGGGCTCCAGGATGTAGTTGATGAACTGATGGGCCAAGGCCGAACGACCACCCGCCGGTATCACCATGCTGTCGATGAACGAGAACGAGCCCTCTTCGGGAATCATGAACACCACGGGCTGCCCGGCGTCTGCCGCGGCCAGCGCATCGCCCACCCAAGCCATGGCGACACAGATCTCCCCCGATTTCAGATCTTCGATGTAGCGTTCGCTGTCGACATAACGCAGGTTGGGACGCAGTAGGCCGAGTATCTCGGCGGCGCGCCCCAGTTGATGAGCGCCGCTGCGCGAAAGTGTCCGGCCGCGGTAGCTCATCAGGATCGACAGCGTTTCGTCGGGAGCATCGAGCACACTCATGCCGCATGTGCTCAACCGGTCGCTCTGCTCCGGGTCGAACAACAGGCTCCAACTGTTCGGCAGCGGCCCGCCGAATGCCTGCTCCGCTCTCGGCGTATTGATGGCCAGTCCCGCGGCCCCCCATAGATAGGGCACCGCATAACGGTTACCGGAATCGTAGGCAGCCAGCTTCTGTTGCAGCGTCCGATCGAGGTGCACGGCATTTGGCAAAAGCGTTTCATCGAGACGCTGCAGGCGTCCAGCCCCGATCAGGCCGGGCAATGAGTCATGGGAAGGCACCGCTACATCTATCGGCTCCCCGCTTTCGAGCAGCCTCTCCAGCTCTTCCGTCGAATCGTAGGTATGGTAGTCGACATGAACGCCCGTCAGCCGTTCGAAATCTTCCAGTACCTGGGGAGCGATGTAATCGTTCCAGTTATAGACATGCACGACCTCAGCCTGTGCAAACAACGGACTTGAACCAACCAACAGACCGAACAATAAACGACGCATCCAGGACACCCACACATTAGTTACAGCTTCATGAAGCGGGACGGCAGACTATTCGGAAGGGCATATAGCCACAATCGGGATAATCTGAATTAGCCGTAAGCGTGGATGACCCCACCATAAGAAACCCCTCATGGTGCGCTTCGTCAGGACATTATCGACTTCACCCCTTCTCCTTTCGAAGGATATGAGTCCGACGATAAAAATAAGAATATCCCTACCTTTACCAAGCCAATCCCCAGACTGGCTTACTGAATACCTCAAACTTGAACACTCGCCTTGTTAAGGCTGGTGAGGCTGAATTGGAAAACAACAGGAAAGATGAATGAACCGCTCGTCCGAATAGGCAAATGAATTTGCGACTGATATCGCAAGGCGGCGCCTAACCACCGATTACCTCATATATGTGGCAGAGAACTTTTCCGTATTACAACAATGCGTGCGGTGTACCACAGCAGATTGAAAACCTCGCTTGTTAAGGTCCGCCCCGCAAAATTCCGCGCTGCTCTTCTCCAGCGCCAGCGGGTCGCAGCTACGTCATCTGGCATGGACGAACAACAGCTCTCCATCGGGAAATTCAAAGGAGCTTTACCACATGAATCCCATCACCTTGCCAATCGGCTCCAGGCTGGCGCAATGGTCGCTCGCCGGCCTGGCCGGTCTCTATGCCATGAGCAGCCTTGCGGGCCCGATCGCCTCCGGCGAATACATGATCAAGTCGGTCCAGAGCAACAAATGCATCGACGTCGCCGGCGAACACAACGGCGCCAACGTCCAGCAGTACAACTGCTGGTCCGGAGCGAACAACCAACGTTTCCTGGTCACCGACCTGGGCAACGACGCCTATAGCATCCAGCCCCGCCACACCATGATGTCGCTGAGCGCTGCCGGTGCCGGCACGGTCAAGGGCACCAACCTGGAACAGGCATCCTGGTCCGGCGCTGCGCACCAGCAGTGGGAAGTCCGTTCTGTCAGCGGCGGCCATGAAATCCGCCCGCGACATGCCACGGGGCTCTGCGTGGACGTTGCCGGCGCCAGCATGAATGACGGGGCCAACCTGCTCCTCTGGACCTGCCACGGCGGCAATAACCAGAAGTGGGTCTTCACCCGCATGGATGACGGCGCCTCCACTGGCGGCACGGCGACCGGAGAAGGCCAGACGACCACGGTCAATGGCATCAGCTTCGCCAGCAAATCCACAGGCGGCGCCGGTGCGGAAGATAGCTGGAACATCTGGTCGGATGGCTACATCGAGCAGAGCTTCGCCTTCAGTAACCCCAGCAGCCTGAGCGTCATGGCCAGAGGTGAAGTGGCCGGCGGCGTCTGGCCGGCCATGACCGTCAGCGTCGGCGGCACCCAGGTAGCCAGCTTCACGGTCAACAGCAGCGAGTGGAAGAGCTACAACTTCGACGTCACCGGCAAGACCGGCAGCCAGGCGGTACGCGTCGCCTTTACCAATGACGCGATCGTCAATGGCGAAGACCGCAACCTGCTGGTCAAGTCAGTGAGCGTCACCACGTCGGGCGACACCGGAAGCGATGAAACCACCGAGACCACTACTCCGACCGCCAATGCACTGGTCGCCCAGAATGGCCAACTGCGGGTCAGCGGCGTCAATCTGGTCAACGCTGCCGGGCAACCGATCCAGTTGGCCGGCATGAGTTCCCATGGTCTGCAGTGGTTCGGTCATCTGATGAACGCCAGCAGCATCAAGTGGCTGCGCGACGACTGGAAAGCCAACGTCGTCCGGGCGGCGATGTACACCGCCGATGGCGGCTACATTTCCAACCCGTCGGTGAAGGACAAAGTGGTCGAAATCGTCGACGCGGCCATCCAGAACGACATGTACGTGATCATCGACTGGCACATCCTCAACGACAACGATCCCAACATCTACAAGACCCAGGCGATCGAGTTCTTCCGCGAAATGGCCACCCGCTATGGAAATCGTCCGAACGTGATCTATGAGATCGCCAACGAACCCAACGGCTACGCCAACTGGAACGACCATATCCGCCCCTATGCCGTGGACGTGATCAACGCGATCCGTCAGATCGATCCGGACAATGTGGTCCTGGTCGGCACCGGAACCTGGAGCCAGGATATCCATCAGGCGGCCGACAATCCGTTGAAGGACCCGAACGTCATGTACACGCTGCACTTCTATGCCGGCACGCACGGCCAGGAACTGCGTGACCGCATCGACTATGCCCGCAACAAAGGGGCCGCCATCCTCGTCAGCGAATGGGGCACCTCCCAGGCCAGCGGTGGCGGCGGCGTCTATGCCAACGAAACCCGTACCTGGATCAACTTCCTCAATCAGCGTGCCATCAGCTGGGTCAACTGGAACCTTTCCGACAAAGGTGAAAGCTCCGCAGCCCTGGCACCTGGCGCCAGCGCCACTGGCGGCTGGACGAGCCAGCAGCTCAGCGACTCGGGCCGCCTGGTTCGTGAACTGATGCGTAATCGCTAAATGAGTGAGCCCCCTGCTCCGTCACGCAGACAGGGGGCTATCTCACGAAAGGACTGCTCGTTCAGCGAACGACGCCCTGATCCATCAACTTGAGGAACTTGGGAGAGAACTGGTTTCGATCGATAACCAGGTTGGGGTCCGAAGAACGTGCGTTCGCCAGGCTGCTACGTACATCGGACAGGCTCTTTCCATTAGCCTCCCCGCCCAGGACATACAGGGTGTACTGGCTGGCTGCGCGATAGATCCAGGCTTGGCCACGGGAAGCCGGATCACCCAGCGTCATGGGGTCGAAATGAGCGACCTGTTCGTAAGAGCCATTGAAGAATGCATTGACGACTTCACGCAAAGCCGCGTCGTTCGTGTTGCCGTTGTCGGCGACACTCGCGCCAGGAACAGGCAGCTCCTTTCCGGCCTGAACCAATCGGGTCTCGCAATCCGCCTTGCCGCTGGCCATGTTCTCTGCGTTTTCGCCGGACAACACCTGGAAACGCGCCTCATCCGCCCAACTACTCAAGGCCTCTTCGCAGTTCCCCAACCGATAGTGCGCCAGCCCGAGGTAGTAATGCGGCGTATAGGAAGCGAAGCGCATGCCGTACAGGCGAATGCGGGGTAACGAAGCCGGTACTTCGCTGATCACTTCTTTCAGTAGCGGGATCGCCTTTTCATAGTTCTCCCGCTCGATCTGCAGAATGGCAGTGTCGTAGTCCTTTCCCAACGAAGCCCACACAGGGCTCGTGGCCGTCAGGGCCAGCAGAAACAACCATCGACGCCCGGCGTGCGGAGCACAGACAACAGCTCTCCTTCTCGCTCGTACAGTCATGCCAAACTCATCTCCAAACCGTTATCGATCGCCGCGCAGGTTCACGCTGACGTTGGTGCCCTGCCCAGACTGTACCCTGGCACGGATTTCACGCAACTGGCCATCATCCGGATTGCGGAGTTCGATCAAATAATCTCCTGCTGGAACCTTCAAGCGGAGCGGAGTCGTGGCATCGTCTTCGAGCGCGATTCGCTGGCGGCTCCCTACCCGCTTGACCGAATGGATATGCGCCCACGGAATGGCGTTGATCGCCAGGAATCCATCGGCAACCGCACTGTTGGTCGAGCGTTGCTCGAGTATGGAGGCCAGGGTCAGCTTGCGCCGTCCCAGTTCGGCATCGTTGGCAATGTGCTGGCGGGCACGCTCGACCAACGTCCCGGCGTCATCATAGCGACGCTGCGCCATCAGGCTGTCCACTTCCTTCAGTACGGCGGCCCGCAACCTGCGCAGGCCGTCGCGTACCTCCTCCTCCGCCTGCGGATAGGCCCCCGCCCTCTGGTAAAGATCCCAGGCGTTCCGGCTCTCAGGAGTGAAATAGTTACCGCGACGCAAAGCCAGGTCGGCCTGATCGAGCAATTTGCGTACTTCGGCGGACTGTTCCCGGGCTCCCTCGGCGATCCGTGCGTCCAGCGCCGCCAGGTCACTGTTCCTGGGCAGAGCACGGTAGCCCAGTGCGAGATAATTTCTCGCCTGCTCCCAGTCCTCCCTCTCGACCGCTCTGCGCGTACCGTTCAGGGCAACCTCACCCAACCCCTGCACGCGTTCCTTGGCCGTGGCATCGTCCGGCTCCAGCCGCAACGCCTGCAGATAGGCCTCCAGCGCGCGTCGCAATCCCGCCGGTCTGTCGACGCCAGCCTTTTCTGCCTCCGCCGCGTCCTTCAACAGCCTGGCCAGTTGCTTGCGGTGTGCTTCGGCTCCCAACAACCTGCGATATTGCGCCTCCAGCATGGCCAGGGAGGTGCTGGCGGGTGCCAGTTCGCGCAGTCGGTCCATGCTCTCCTTGGCCTGTTCCAGATGCTCGCCCTTCAGCTCGGCCCTGGCCTGCTCGGCAAGAACTTCTTCCAGCCGCAACCTGCGCTCTGCCACGCCAATGTTCTCGCCGGCCAAATCCTGCGCCCGCCGTAAAAGGGCGATAACCGAATCGGTTTTTTCGGGGGTATCCAGGTGCCCTGCCAGACGATCGTCGATCTTGGCGAAGAGACGATTCAGACGATCCCGCTCCTCTGTTTCTCGTCGTGCCTGCGCCAGGGTTCCCGACAAGGCCACCAGTTTCGGATCGTCGGGAAACGCCCGGATCGCACGGCTCAACGCCAGATCCGCCTCATCCAACCGGCCCTGGCGAAGCGCCTCCAGCACGGACTGGCCAGCCCCCTCCTCGACTCGCTCCGACAGCGCCGACAGTTTCGCGTTATCCGGATCGGCGATGCGCAAGGTGCGCAAGGTGTCCAGCGCGTTGTCCTCGGCGGGGAGCAACAACTTGCCCTCCTTGAGCTGGGTATCGGCGCGCAGCACCAGCTTCTCGATCAGACCCAACTCCTCCTCCGGCCGGGTCTGCAACCAGAACAGCAAGGCCACGCCGCAAATCACCGGAATGCCCAGGCCCAGCGACCACAGACTCCAGCGGGAGGTGCCGACGGAAACATCCCAGCGACTGGCCTCGATGCTGTCTACCTGCGCTCCCGCGCTAGCCGCCAGAGCAGGACGTTGCGACAAGGCGGACAGCGGGGTCAGCAAGCGCTCGAACGGCAATTCGCCGATATCCCGGTCGGCCTCCAGCCTTGCGGCCAGACGTGACGAACGCATCACCAGGGCATTGAGCTGGTCCAGCAACATGGTCACGCTGCTCGGCCGCTGCGTCGGCTGGTCCACCAGCATCAACGTCAGGAGCGGCTGCAGGTCGGCGAGACTGTCGGGCAAGACCGACAGCCGCGCAGCCTGTCCGACCCGGCTCCGGGCCGGCGGCGGCTCGCCCGTCAGCAGGTAATGCAGCAGGAGACCGAGGCTATAGATATCCGCCCGCGCATCCGGAACACGGTTGGAAAAACACTCCGGCGCACAGTAATCGAGCGCGTCCCCTCCTCCTCGAACCGAGCCCACCATCCAGGTCATGCCAAGGTCCAGCAGGACGGCCTCGCCATTGGCCCGGATGCCAATGCGGTCCGGATGCAGGACGCTGTACACGACACCGGCACGATGCAAACCGCCAACCGCCGAGGCGATTTCCGCGAACAGCCGCAAACGCTGGCGAAGCGACAACGTGGACAACCACCCTGCATCGCCAGGCCAGCAACCGCTCAAGGGTTCGGCTTTCCGATTGTGTTCGGCCCCCTCCTGAACGCCACGCAGCAGATTGGGGTGCCGGGCCTGGTGCAACAGTTCGGTTTCCCGGACGAAACGGGCCATGACGGTTCCCTTGCCCCGTCCGTAGGGAGAGAGCACGAACAACGAGCCGTCCGGTTCGTGTTGCAGGCTCACCAGGCGGCTGATGGATCGTTTCTCCAGGGATTGTTCAGTCACGGCGACACTCCAGAATCGGGGTGAGGAACGGCCATTCGTTCGGACGCGCTAGAAACGCGCTACCGCGGCCAGGGAGAAGGTGTCGTAGTACTTCGAGAAGTCCGCGCCGAAGTCGACGGAGAATTGTTCGAAAGCCAGGCCCAGACCGAAGGTGTAGTGGGTCTGGTCGCCCGTTCTGGCGGAGAAGACCAAGGCGTTCGCGTCTTCCAGGTTTTTGTCGCGGTAATGCAGGGTGTGCTCCGGATCCCGCCAGACGCCCGCACGCAAACTGACGGGCACAGGGAGTTCGAAGAAGACGTATTCGCCCCCGAAGCGGATTTCCGTCCCGTCGCGAAGCTTCAACTGCGAAAGGTCTCCATCCGAGTTCTGATCGTCGCCTTCGGCCGCGAATGCAGAGCTGATGTTGTGGGTCAGTTGCGAATACAGCACACGATTGACGTCGAGGCTCAACGTGAGGGCATCGTTGACGCGGTAGCTGAGGCCAACCCCCATCACATCGGGAATGTCGAAATCACTTCGCTTGCGCAACCAGGCGACCTGCTGCCCCGGGGTTTCGAAGTCGTCGCTGGCAACGACATCGTAATAGAGCCGTGGCGAGCGACGGTACACTGCGCCGAAGGCAAGTCGATCCGAGAGCAGGTAACGCAGACCCAGGGTATAGCCGAAGCCATGGTCCTTGCCTTTCTGCGATTGCCGGGTGACGGCACCGCCGCCCACGTCCCGAGTCGTTGCGGAGTCGATCTCGAATTCGTGCCAGGCGATACCCGCTCCCAAGCGTAAACGCTCGCCGATGACAAAACCCACGGAGGTGCCATAGCTGACGTCGCTCAGCTTGATGCGACTGGAGAAAGGGAACAACGCAAAGTCATCGGAGATGAAATCGAACCGGGTGTTGAAATCCATCTGCTCGTGACGGTAGAAGGCCACCGTCGCGGCTTCGAAAGGAAACACCGCCGAAAGGAAAGAGACGCCACGCGCACTGGAGTCCGATGTGTCATGAGAGAGTTGGTAGTTGGGCTCGAAGAAGTTCCCTCCGTCAGCAAATGACAGATCGCGCAGATAAGGCGTGGAATAGCGGTAATAACGCCCCTCGGCGGAAAACTCCCGACGTGTCAGTTGCACCAGGCCTGCCGGGTTGGCGTAGGCTGCTGTCGCATCGTCCGCCAGGGCCACGAAAGCGCCGCCCATCGACAGGCTACGCGCTCCCGGATTAGAAAAATTGAACTGGATGCCCGAGGTCCCTTCCTCATCCGTAATGGCATGAGCACTTCCCGAACTGCTCAATACCAGTGCAATGGCCAAGCGCAAGCGATTATTCATAATGGGCAGAGGTCATCGATCAGAAGCGGGCAACCGCAGCCAATGAGAAGGTGTCGTAGTACCTCGAGAAGTCCGCACCGAAGTCGACGGAGAACTGTTCGAAGGCCATCCCCATGCCGAAGGTGTAGTGGGTCTGGTCACCCGTTCTGGCGGAGAAAATCATGACATTCGGGCCCCGGGAGCCATCGTCGCGGTAGTGTATGGTGTGCTCCGGGTCCCGCCAGACACCCGCACGTAGACTGACGGGTACGGGGAGATTGAAGAAAACGTATTCACCCCCGAAGCGGATTTCCGTACCGTCGCGAAGCTTCATCCGCGAAAAGTCATCCCCTAATGAGCTCTGATCGACGTCCTCGGGCAAGAATGCAGAGCTGAGGTTGCGGGTCAGCTGCGAATACAGGATGCGATTGACATCGAGGTTCAACGTGAGGGCCTCGTTGACGCGATAGCTGAGGCCAACCCCCAACACATCGGGAATGTCGAAGTCGCTTTGCTTGCGCATCTGGACGACTTGTTCCCCCAAGTCATCCAAATTGTTGGAAAAAGTGGCCTCATAACGAAGCCGCGGTGAACGACGGTACACCGCACCAAGGGCCAGCTGATCCGAAAGCAGATAACGCAGCCCCAGGGTATAGCCGACGCCATGATCCTTGCCCTTTTGAGTTTGGCGGTTGAGCAGCCCGGGATTAGTTTGGCCGAAGTCCCGAGTCGTTACGGAGTCGATCTCGAATTCGTGCCAGGCGATCCCCGCGCCCAGGCGCAGACGCTCGCCGATGGCGAAGCCCACGGAGGCGCCATAGCTGACGTCGCTCAGGTCGATGCGGCTGGAGAAGGGACGCGCAACGTTACTATCGTCGGTAAAGAAATCGAACCGCGTATTGAAGTCCATCTGTTCGTGCCGATAGAGCGCCAGTGTCGCGAACTCGAACGGAAAGACCGCCGATAGGAACGACACACCACTGGCGCTGGACTCGGCAGTGTCATGCTCGAGCTGGTAATCCGCCATGAAGTCTCCATGCGCGTCACTCAAATGCGGCGTGGAATACCGGTAGTGGCGCCCTTCCACGGACAACTCCCGGCGCGATAACTGAGTCAACCCCGCCGGATTGGCATAAGCGGCGGTGGCATCGTCCGCCAGCGCCAAGAAAGCGCCGCCCATTGAAAGGCTACGTGCGCCAGGATTGGAGAAGTTGAACTGAATGCCCGAGGTACCTTCCTCATCAGTGAGGGCAAAGGCGCTGTTCGAACTCATCAATGCCAGCGCAATGGCCACGCGCAAACGAATAGTCATACCGGTACTGCCTATGTTTGAGTTTAAGGGTCAGAATCTGGCCACCGCAGCCAATGAGAAGGTGTCGTAGTACTTCGAGAGATCGGCGCCGAAGTCGACAGAGAACTGTTCGAAGGCAAGGCCGAGACCGAAGGTGTAGTGGGTCTGATCGCCCGTTCTCGCCGAGAACACTTCGGCGTTACCGTCGAACGGATCGTCGCCGCGGTAATGGAGCGTGTGCTCGGGGTCGCGCCAGACCCCGGCTCGGAGGCTCAGGGGGACCGGCATGTCGATGAAGACGTATTCGCCTCCGAAACGAACCTCGGTTCCGTCGCGCAGTTTGAGCAATGCCGGATCGCCATCCTCGGTCTGATCGGCACCTTCCGGTGCGAAGCGGGAACTGATGTTGTCGGTCAGTTGCGAATATCGAACCCTGTTCACATCGAAATTGAGTGTGAAAGCCGGGGTGATCCGATAGCTGACTCCCACGCCCAGTACGTCCGGGATGTCGAAATCGCTTTGCTTGTTCACGAACGCGACCTGTTCGCCGCCGGGGTTGGCTTCATCGGTGCTCGCGCTCACCTTGTAGTGGAAGCGTGGCGACCTCCGGTAAACCATGCCCAAGGACAGGTCGTCGGTGATGAGATAACGAAGGCCAAGGGTATAGCCGAAGCCATGATCCGACCCATTCTGGCGCTGCCGGGTCGTGACCCCGTTGTCGGCGTCGCGTGTGGTCAGCGAGTCGAGTTCGAAGTCATGCCAGGCAATGCCGGCGCCCAGACGCAAGCGCTCTCCCACGGCCCAGCCGACCGAAGCGCCATAGGCCACATCCTTCAGCTCGGCACGGCTGTGGAATGGGAACAGAAAGGCGTTTTCCGGCTGATAATCGAACCGCGTCTTGAAGTTCATCAGCTCATGACGGTACAGGGCGACCGTTGCGTGTTCGAACGGGAAGACGGCAGACAGGAAGGAGGCGCCGCTGGTGGACGACCGGGCCTCGTCGTGAAAGGACGTGGTTTCGAAGCTCCCGTCCGTGGACTCCTCGACATCGCTGAGGTGCGGCGTGGAATACCGGTTGTAGCGCCCCTCCACGGACAGCTCGCGACGCGATAGCTGCGTCAGGCCCGCAGGATTCGCATACGCAGCGGTGGCATCGTCCGCCAGAGCCACGAACGCGCCCCCCATCGACAGACTACGCGCGCCCGGATTGGCGAAATTGAACTGGACCGCCGAGGTACCCTCATCATCGGTGAGGGCGAAAGCGCTGTTCGAACTCATCAATGCCAGCGCAATGGCCAGGCGCAAACGAATAGTCATACCGGTACTGCTCACGTTTGAAGTTTAAAGATCAGAATCTGGCCACCGCAGCCAGGGAGTAGGTGTCGTAATACTTCGAAAGATCGGCGCCAAAATCGATGGAAAATTGCTCGAAGGCCAATCCCATGCCGAAGGTGTAGTGGGTCTGGTCACCCGTACTGGCGGAAAAGATCCTCGACTCGATGCTGCTGGGATCGTCGCCGTGGTAATGGATGATGTGTTCCGGATCGCGCCAGACGCCGGCACGGATGCTCAGGGGTACCGGAAGATCGACGAACACGTATTCGCCGCCGAGGCGGATTTCCGTACCGTCCGACAGTTTCAGCGTGGAAAGCAGAGCATCGCTTGCTGTGGTCGAATCGAACGCCGAAGTGATGTTCCGTGTCAGTTGCGAATAGAGGACCCGGTTGATATCCAGGTTGACCGTGAGGGCCTCGTTGAAGCGGTAGCTCACTCCGACACCCCAGACATCCGGTATGTCGAAATCGCTGTGCTTCCTCATGACCTCGATAGGTTCCGGCCCTTGGGAAACGGGGTCGAGGGAAAGGCTTCTCGCCTGGTAACGCAGACGTGGTGAACGTCGGTAGACAGCCCCCACCGACAGGTCGTCGGTAATCAGATAACGCATCCCCAGGATATAGCCGAGGCCACTATCCTTGCCTTTCTGCGTCTGGATGCTCGCGGTACCGAAATTGGTATCCCGTACAGTTTCCGAGTCGATAGAGAATTCGTGCCAGACGAGGCCCGCTCCCAGGCGCAAGCGCTCACCCAGCGCGACACCGGCCGATACGCCGTAACTCACATCCTTCAAATCTATATCGCTCTTGAACGCAGCGGGATTGACCCCCTCCGTTTCGAAAGCGAACTGCGTGTTGAAATCCATGACCTCGTGCCGATAGATCGCCAGGGTCGCCTGCTCGAAGGGGAAGACCATCGACAGGAAGGCCGCCCCGCTGGAGGAAGACTCGCTCGTACCGTAGGACAGCACGTCCATGAAGCTCCCGTCGGTGGGCAACCGACCATCGCTCAGGTGCGGCGTGGAGTAGTCGTAGTAGCGCCCTTCGGCCGAAAACTCCCGGCGGGACAATTGAGTAAGCCCGGCCGGGTTGGCATAGGCGGCCGTAGCATCGTCCGCCAACGCCACGAACGCGCCGGCCATGGACAGGCTCCGTGCCCCGGGATTGGAGAAATTGAACTGCATGCCGGCCGTGCCCTCCTCGTCGGTGATCGCGAAGGAAAGCGGGCTGAACAGAGCCATGGCGATGGCAAGGCGCAAACGAGGCGAAGACATAGGAAACCCCGGCAGGAAAGGTAATCGGTCTTATCGGAGGAAAGCTCCCTCAGGCGTCGGGAGCATCGCCTTTGCGGAACGGCCAATAGCGCGTGACCAGGCGTCTGAAGAGGCTCTGATCGCGAATCTGGCCGATGTCCTCGACCACATGTCGCTGTTGCAGCTCGGGTACGGCGCGCACGTTGCTGACATGGCGAGCGGCCGACATCAGGCTCAGCCGCATCATGCCTTTCTGCACGGGGCGTTTGAGGTAGCGATAGATCTGCCCCTCGTTGATGAGATTGATCGCGACGTTGGAGTCCAGATTGCGCGACGTGACGATGGTGGAAATCGCCGGGTGCATAGCCTTGAGCACTTTGACGAAATCGCTGACGTCCTGGCCTGCCACGCTGACGTCGGAAACCACCACATCGACGTTTTCCCGGTCCAGCACCCGCAAGGCGCTGTCCAGGTCGCGTACGACGAAACAGCGGGAGGAGTTTTCCATGACGTCTCGGCAGACGTCCGCCAGGTCTCCTTCGTCGTCGATCACCAGCACGCCCGCATCGATCGGCGAGACCTTTACCGGTGCAGCCTCGGCCAGCTCCTCTTCACCTTCCAGCGGTATGACGTTGACGGTGTTGCGCGCTATCTGGACGGCGCTGGCCACCAGCGTGCGCATTTCGTCGTTGGACCAGGGCTTGTTGATGAAGCGGAACACCTCGCCATCGTTGATGGAGCTGATGACGGAGGACATATCGGAATAGCCGGTCAGCAGGATGCGCATGGTCCCGGGAGACACCCGGCGAACCCGGCGCAGCAGCTCCGCACCGAGCATCTGGGGCATGCGCTGGTCGCTGACGATGACATCGACCTTTTCCCTGCGGACGATTTCCAGGGCCTCGTTCGGGTCCGTGGTACTCAGCACCCGGTAACTGCTGCGGAACAACGACGACAGGCTCATCAGGATGTAGCGCTCATCGTCGACGAACAGTACGGTCGCCCGTTCGGGAATTTCATACGCTGGGATGGCTGACATGTTCAGGTTACCGGCAAGCTGAGAGTGAAACAGGTTCCCGTGCCGGGCGTCGACTCAACCGTCAACGCGCCGCCATGGTCCTGGACGATCTGGTAAGCAATGGACAATCCCAGTCCGGTCCCCTTGCCTATTTCCTTGGTCGTGACGAATGGATCGAAGATTCTCGGCAACAGGTCGGCCGGGATACCGTGACCATCGTCTTCCACAGTGATCTCGATGAAACGCCCATTGACCCGCGTACCGATGGCGATGTTTCCCCCCTGTTCCGGGAGCGCCTGCGCCGCATTGACGATGAGGTTGAGCAGGACCTGGTTGATCTGCGAGGGAGCGCATTCCACCAGGGGGAGTTCGGCGTAATCGCGGTGCACCTGGGCATTGCGCTTGCGCAAGGTGTTGTTGGCGATACGCAGCACATCGTCGATCCCCTTGTTGAGATCGACGCGGTCGTTCTTGCTGCGGTCGAGGCGACTGAAGTCGCGCAGGCTCTTCACCAGCTCGCTGATCTGATTCAGCCCTTCCCCGGTAGCCAGAAGCAGCTCTTCCATTTCCTCCCGGCAATGCTCTTCCTGCAGTTGGCGGGCATGGTGAGCCGTTTCCGGATCGGTTGCCGCCAAGGTATCCGCCGTCACCTCGACGAAGCGATCGAAGACCTGCCCCATTTCGCCGAGGCGCTCCCGCACGATCTCGACGTTGCTGCGCGAGAAGCCGAGCGGTGTGTTGATCTCGTGGGCGACCCCGGCGACCATCTGCCCCAGCGATGCCATTTTCTCGGTCTGCATCATCTGCAGCTGAGACTGTTTCAGCTCGTCGTAGGCTTTCGCCAACTGCTGGGTGCGCTCGCCTACCTGATGTTCGAGGGTCGCATAGCTGTGGCGCAGGCGCAGCGCCAGGACCAGCAGCACGAGCAGCAGCATGGCCGCATAGGCGATCAGCGCCAGCCGGTAGGTCTCGGCACGCCGGAAGATGTCGGAGTAGCGTTGGGTATAGGCGTTGAGGATATCGCTGAGCGTGGACGTGGGCGCATTGACGATACCGAGCAGCGCGGCGTCCCGGTTGGGAAGTTGCTGGAGGATATAAAGGATATTGGTACCGAGCGCCTCGACCAGCTTGAAGGTGTCGCTGTCCGCACGTGCGGCCGAGTCCTGCAACAGGCCATCCAGGCGATCCTGCAACTTTTTCGCGGAATCCTCGCTGCCATCGTGCAGGTAGAGGAACAGCAACAGGCGCAGGGCATTGGCCTGGGTCTCCATCGCGGCCGAATGACCGGAGAGACGGTTCAGCTCGAAGACGGCCTGGTCCACCGTGTCCTTGAGCGTCGTGTTCAGGGAAAGGAACTGTTCGATGAGTTCCTGCTTCTTGCTCTTGGCGCCGTAATATTCCAGAACCAGTGCAGCCTCGTCGCCATGGCCGAGGCGAGCCGGGTCCGCCGGGCTGGTACCGCTGGCCTTGATGTCGCCGAACACGCGGTCTTCGGTCTCGCGGATACGGGCCTGGACGCCAGCGATCGCGTGCTCCTCCTGGGGGAGATCCTGGCGCGCCATGAGCAAGCGGACATTCAGTTGCATGTCCAGTTCCTGCAGTTCACGAATCGCGTCACGCATTTCATAGTGCTCACGCCAGTTGACCGCCTGGACCTGCGAAAGCAGGAAGACCAGTACTGCAACAGCCGCCGCGGCCAGCAATCCTCCCCATACGAGAGAAGAGCCGACCACCCCACGCATCAAGCGCCCGAACCCGTACTGCTGCATCTGAACTCCCGAACGGAACCCCACACTCCGCCAAGACCGCGTGATCAGCCGCATCCGGCGAAGACCGTGGCAGACATGAATATCCGGGCTTGGATTGCGATTAAAAGCGTACAGATCGTCGGGACAAGCAGTCGATCAGCCATACCCTATTTATCTCTCAACCTTTCCCTACCCCGAGTAGGGCAAAAATCAGACGAATCGTCCTCACCTCGGGCGGAATGCGCCCGCCACGTTGCCCACAGCGCCGCTCGCAATCTGGCGAGGCGTGGCAAGAAATGGGATGGTCGGCCTTAACACGGGGGAAAAACGGATTGCCGACCTCGTCGGCGAAACGGATGAACGGAGGCGAAGGGCCCCCGTGAAGCGGAAAAAATCAGGATATCCCTACCCTGAAGTAGTCCTTACCGGTCGATATTCACGATGGCATCGGGCCAGGAAGATGAAGAATGTCGCAAAACTCAGCGAAAGAAAGCAGCCAGGACGGCTCAACAGACGCTCTCGGCAAGAGACGATACTAACTTTCAGTTAAACAACCCGTTCGCAGTTCACAGAATGGCCAGTCAGCCGAAATCCCCGGTAATCCAGACCTCTGAACCCGGATGACAGCAGCAGAGAGACTCGCCTGAGCGACGGGGCGGAGGGTCGGTTACCCGCCTCCGCCCCGTTTCCAGTGCAGCGAACCGTGCTCGTGCCTCAATAGAAGCCGACGAAGTTGAGGAACCAGCCCTGGTAGCGATAATCCAGCCGGGTCAGGTCGTCACTGAAGTCGGTGAAGTTGTAGCCGGCACCAACCCGGAAGTTCTCGCCGACATCGCGATCGACGCCAACCAGCCAGCCCTGACGTGCCCCACCATCCTTCACCTCCAGCACCCGGTATTCGCCAAGGGCGCTCCAGGCGCCTTGCAGGCGGTAACGCATCTGAGCCGCCGCCAGGCTCGCCCGGCTGTCGAACCATTCGCCCTCCAACCGTCCCGCCCGGGCCTGCCCCAGCCGCTCGGCGAGCTTTCCGGCGAACTCCCAGCGCTGGTCGAAGCGGTAGGTGCCTTCCAGCGCGAGTACATGGGAGCGCTGGTCGAAACGGGACACATCGCCCTCCTGACCCAGGGTGGACAGGTCATAGAGGTAGGTGTACTTGCCGAGCAAGCCCCACCGCGTGTTGTCCGCCGGACGCCAGGAGAAGCCCAGGTTCGACTCGACGAAACGTGCGCCGGCCCGGGTGTCGATCTGGTCGCGGGTATCGGAGATATTCAGGCGACCGGCGATGCGCCAGGACTCGTCGAGCTTGTGCAGCATGCGATGGGTCGTCAGCCATTGACGGCGTTCCTCCGCGCCAGTGTCGCGACGGTACTCCAAGGCACTGCTCCAAGTGGTCTTCGCCGAGACATGGCCGCCGCGCACGCTGAGCGCATGGCGGTCGACGACACCGCTGACGGCCTCCAACTCGCCTTCCTGCACCGTGAAGCCGTAGTTCCAGCCTTCGACCGGGTAGAAGTCCATGCCGAAAGTGTGGGCGATGCCCTGCTCCTCTCCGGACTTGAGCCACTGGCTTTCGTTGAACAGGCTGGCCTGGTTCGACAGCCGCCAGCGCTGACCAAGGGTCAGCCCACCCGGTTTGCCGCCGAACAGCGGGTCGGTTTCCGCGCTGGAGTCAGTGGTCACCGTGTAACCGCCATACAGGCTGTGGTCCGCGGCAACCCGGTATTCGCCGTTGATGCTGGCGGCATTGCCGCGATCGCCGCCGGTCACTTCCGCGCCGACACTGGAGAGATCGCCGAACAGGTATTTGCCGCCGAGCGTCAGCGCATCGTTGTCGCGGTAACGGCCATTGTCATTGTCGAGGGTGAGCTGGCCGACGCCGTAGACCTCCAGCGATGGAGTGATCCGCCGGGTATAGCGCAGGGCGCCCAGCGTTCCCTCCACCGCATCCGATGAGCGCGTCTCGGTGGTCTGGCGCAGCTCGGCATCCAGTTGGTCGTCTTCGCTCAGTTGCCAGCCCGCGCCGATCTGGGCCTGGTCGAAGCGATCGATACCGCGCTCGGCACGGCTCGCCCGTCCGGATAGCTCCAGCGTCTCGCTCAGCTCGCCGGAGAACTCCGCCCCCTTCTCCATCACCGGCATGCCGATGTCGAAGCGGCTGATGGAATAGCCGGAATCCACCAGCCGGTACCAGCCGGCCAGCGCCCACTCGTTGTCGAGCAGCCCCAGCTCCTTCAGATTGGCCCTTGCTTCGAGTGCCTGTGCATCGCCTTCGCGGCGGCCGTTCGGGTTGAGCCGGGCGAAGCTCAGGCCGCCGTTGTCCGAATAGAACACCGGTGCGGAGGTGGACTCGCTGTGGGCCTGCTCCAGCTTGAGGTAGGTGCCGCGCCCCGCCTGCAGGGTGGTATCGACACCCATCAGGCGATAGTCGTCGCCGGCCCGGTTCTCATCGACGTAGGTGCCACCCAGAGCCAGGTGCTCGCCGAACCATTGCTTGCCACGCAGGCCACCGGTGACTTCGCCATAGCGGATGCCGCGGCTGATGTATTCGTAATCGACCAGCAGGACATTGGTGTAACCGCCCAGCGGCGTGTCGCGGGTCAGCGTCGGCGCATTCTCCCGGCTGATCTGCAGCAGCGGCCGGGTCAGGATCATGCGCCCCTGTAGCTCGTCCAGTTGGTAATCGACGTCGCGGACCAACACGGTGCGCGCCTCCACCCGGCCGGTGGTCGGGTCGCGCAGTTCCAGCACCACCTGCTCGGAGCCTCGGAGAATATCGGTATGCCGCAGGTAATAGAGGCTACCCCCGGTGCCGAGGAATTCGCTGTGCCCCAGCGACGTCTGCGCTTCCGAGCCGAACACCCGCACTTCGCTGCGTGCCTCGCCCAGCTCCGTGCTGTCGCGGCTACGCCATTTCAGCGCGGCACCATACAGGCTGCGCACGTACTGGGCGTACTCGGTGCCGGTCAGGCCGGTCTGGAAGTTGCCCCAGAGCGCCTGGTTCCGGTCCCAGTCGACCCGGACGTAGAGCTTGCCCTGGGTGTCGACGTCGCGTCGGGTGGTCGAGTCGTCGCCGTAGACCGGGTAATAGGCATCCGGGTCCAGGCGCCGGAAGACGTCCTGGGCATCGGCCCGGAAGAAGCCGCTGAACAGGTCGCCGGCCCGTTGCTCGCGGGTATCGGCCTGGGCCGTGATCAGATATTTGCCACGGATCTTGCCCTTCAGATAGAAGCCTAGCCGGCCATCCACCAGGAAGTCCTCATAGCGGTCGTCCGCGGACAACGCTTCCACCGCACCGCTGACGCGGTTTTCCGAGGCGGTGACATCGGCGATCGCTACCAGGAACAGATAGCGGCCGGTGACGTCCACCTGCAATTGCCGGTCGATTTCCTTGTCGCGGTTACGCAGACGCAGATCGAAGGTGTGGCTGCCCACCGGCAGCAGGTACTCCGCGACGAATTTGCGCTCCAGATCGACCGGCACCGGCTGGCCATTGATGCTCAGCTGGTAGCCGTCCGGAATGTCCTGGCCGGACACACGGACCCGCGAGCCATGGATCGGAATGTTCTGCTGGCGCAACGCACTGCCGCGCCCGTAGCTTTCGGACAGCAGTCGGCGGCTCTCCAGCGCCTCGGCGGAAAGGTCGCGCAATTCGCTGCCCGCCGAGAGGCGCTGCTGCTCGAGGCTGCGACGGCGATCTTCGGGGCGCACCAGTCGTATGCGCTGCGCCCAGGTCTCGTCGACGCTGCCGTCCGCACCGTAGGCCCGCAACACGTATTGCAACTCATCGCCCTGACGCAGGTGGGTACCTTCCGGCAGGTCGATGTTCCAGGCCAGCTCACGGGAAACACCCGGCTCTATGGCCTGCGTCGCCAGCGGCGTGACCCGGTCGATATCGCTGCCGCGATAGAGCACCAGCTCCATCCGCTCGATGAACCCGGCGTAGTTGCTGTAGACGTGGAAGCGCACCGGTTCGGTCAGTCGCCCTTGGGCGAACGCCGCCTGCGGGCTGCCCTGGACGTTCAGCACCGGCTCGGTCAGCGCCGGGTCCTCGGTGGCCCAGATCGAGCCGCCACCCGGCAACTCCAGGGTGAGCCGTGCCGACGCCTTCCCAGGCGGTAGCTGCTGCAGATCGACCGTTGCCCGGCGCTCGCGCGCCAAGCCGTCGGCATCCGGCAAGGAGCCGGCGGACAGGGGTTCGCTTTCCCCCTTGCTGATCACCCGGACCACCGGTTGACCATCGCTGGCGCAACCTTGCGCGTCGCAATCCAACGGGCCGCGGGTTTCCGCCTGCGCAGCGCCCATCGCCAGGGCGAAGAGGATCGCCGCATCCAATGGTTTCAACGGCAGGCCATGGGAGACACGGGATTTGCGAATGAGCTGGCTCATAGCGCGCCCTCCCGTACCGGATCGAGGCTTCCGTGATCCACCTCCACCCTGAGCCTCGCCCTCTCCCCGGGCGGCAGGCGTTCGGCGAGCGCGGCGAACAAGGCCTTCGCCCGGCGCAGACCCAGGGCCTGGTTGTAGGCCTGGGAACCGCGACGATCGGCATGCCCGACGATCACCAGGCGGCTGCCCATCCCGGCGGCCTGGCGGGCCAGCCATTGCTGCGCGAGCTGATCCAGCAGCGCCTGGTAGCGCGGGCGGACCTCGGCCTTGTCCGTTTCGAACAGCACTTCGCCCAGGCGCACCTGTTCACCGCTCAGCCGCAGAAGGCTGCGGGTTTCCGGCCGCACACGGATGCCAAGGCGTTCGCGCACCGTCGGAGAGACCCTGGCGAACAAGGCATCGCGCAACGCCTCGGCCCGGCGCAAGGCGAGCGCCGGTTGTTCGGCGTGCCCCACCACGTCCACATCGCCGCCCTGGTGTTCGCCAAGGATGCGCACCATGGTGTCGATGGCCGGCGTGTACTCGGGACGGATTTCCGCGCTGCCCGGCGCGAAGACCACCTCACCCAGCTCCAGCTCGACCCGCTCGGGTGCGTGCCAGGGTTGCTCCGGGGCCTGCACAGCGAAATCGAAACGGACCGGCATGCCCTGGGTGATGCGCTTGACCTTCGGATTGCCATCGACGAAGTGGCTGCCGGCCGGCAAGGTCGCCGTGTCCACCTTCATGATGAAGTTACGGCCCCGACCGATATGCTCGACGTCCAACCCTTCCAGATGGAAACGGCCGCGCGAATCGGTTTCCACCAGCAGCCCTTCTACCGTTCCCAGGCGCACGCCCGGCAGACCCGGCTCGTCGACGCCCGCGTTGACGATTTCGTAGGTCACCCAGTACTCGCCGCCGTCGGTCACAGCGACATGACGCGTTACGCGCAGATCCTGGGTTCCAAGCCCACGTGCGGCATCGCCCTCACGCGTCACCGTCTCACTGCCGTCGGCGCGCATCCGCAGCAGCGTGCCTTCGGCGCTGCGCAATTCGAAGTCATCGGTGAAGGTCGGACTGCGCAAGCGCTGGCTGATGGTGATCCGCCGCTGCCCTGCCGACTCGTCCGGCGAACGGCGCCCGAGCAGATCGCCCAGCACGATGCCATGCAGCAACGGTGCACTGGCATCCGGCTCCGGGTGCGGCCCGTCGCCACGGTCCACCAGGGTCGAACCGGGCACATAGGCGTCCGCTGCGAAACCGCCATGGACCTTCAGCCCGGTGGCCTTGGCGCTGTCCTGCCAGCCATCGCCGTCGCGATCCAAGAAGACCGTGCCGAGCACGCGGGCATCTTCGAACAGCGGATCGGCCTCGCGCTGGACCGAAGCCCGCGCCACGTTGCTGATGACGCTGCCGGCGAGCATCAGGCGGGCGCTGTTGACGTACTCGCCACGGGCGGCGACGCCGGCCCCGACGCGCAGGAAATAGCTGATGGTCAAGCGACCACCGGCGGCCATGGACAGGCCTTCGACCCGCAGCGGATCGAGGCCGGCGAGATGGGCGACGCCATCGCGGTCGCTCACGGCCAGCGAACCGTCGACATAGCTGAAGCCCGCCGGCGGTGTATCCACCAGCGATACGCCGGCCAGGTCGGTGCTGCCGGTGTTTTCCGCCACCAGGGTGTAGCGCACCAGATCGCCGATCTTCACCTTCTGCGGGCTGGCCTGCTTGCTCAGGCGCACAGGCATGCTGCCGGCCACCGCCACCGTTGCCCGGGCGGTGTCGCAGATGCTCGGATTGAGCGCATCGCAGATGCGGTAGTCGAGCGTGTAGGTTCCCGGCGAAGCGCTCGCGGCCACACGGATTGCCCCGGTCGCCGGATCGAGGCTGACATCCGGGCTGGAACTACCGATCTGCTCCAGGGTCACAGCGCCTTGTGCCAGCGCGATACCGTTCAGGGAGTCGTTGCCCAGGACGTTGCCCACCGCGCCGCCAGTCAGCGCTTCGATGGTCGAAGTGCTGTAGTCGTCGTCCAGCGCATCGATGATCGGCGGCGCGACCCGCACGGTGATGGTGGCGGTCGCGCAGTTATCCGGCACGGCGCGCTCGCAGATGCGGTAATCGACGCTGTAGTCGCCCGCCGGGGTGCCGGGATTGATTCCGACGACACCGGTCTGGGTATCGACCAGCAATGGCGACGGCGGCGTGCCGACCAGTGACAGGATGACCGTGGACGGATCGGCCACGGTTCCGTTCAGGCTGTCGTTATCGAACAGATTGCCCAGCGACGGATCGCCGGAGGCACCCGAACCGGTGACGAAGGTATCGTCCGTGGCAGTGATTTCCAGGGCCGTCACCACCACGGTCACGGTGGCCTCGTCACAGTTGACCGTGCTCGCCGATTCGCACAGCCGGTAGACGAAGCTGTAGGAACCCGCCGGGCTGTCCGGCTGCACGCCGACCTCGCCGGTCGCCGGGTCGAAGGTCAGCTCCGGCGGCAGATCGCCGACCAGGGTCGCGGTGACATCGGCCGGAGCCACCGTCCGGCTGTTCAGGCTGTCGTTGTCGAAGACATTGCCGGCACGGGTTTCACCGCGCGTCGGGGTATAGCGGTCGTCCACCGCATCGACGGTCGGCTCGCTGACCGTCACCGTTACGCTGCTCTGGTTGTCGTCCTGGCGCGATGTGGGCTCGCCAACGGTGGAGTCGTCCGTGGACAGCGCCACCGAGGCGTTGTTGGTGATATTCCCGGCGCTCGTCGGCGCAGTGGCCTGGACGGTCACGGTCACCGCACTGCCCGCCGAGCCGGCGCTGTTGGTGCCGGGCAACGACTGGATACGGCCGCTGAGCACGAACCCGCTCGTCGCATCGCCGCTGATGGTGATGCCCAGGTCACCACACACCGCTCCGCCGCTGGCACTGCCGCAAGTCACGCCGGCCGCGCTCAGGCCGCTGATGCCCACGGGCAGCCGGTCGGTGAAGGTCGCGTTGGTCGCGTCGTGGGTGCCGCGGTTGCCGATCCGCAGGCTGTAAGTGAACGCTTGCCCTGCCCTCACGGCAGTGGCGGAGGCACTCTTGGCGATAGACAGATCGACCAGGCGCGGTACGTTGCTGATCGTGCAATCCACCGTGTCGGCGAGTTGCAGCTCCAGGCTGGGCGGATCGGCCGGATCGTAGGTGCCGCTCGGCAACGGCGTGGTAGAGCCCGTATTGGTGTTGACACAAGCGATGCTGCGATCGTACTGGCGCAGCGTCGAAGCACTGCCGGGAGCCATCTCTTCGATCAGGCTCAGGGTGTTGCCGGGCATTACCTGGCCGCTGATATAGGGATAGTTGCCGGACGCGCTGCCGCTGGTGGTGCGGCTGGAAATGGTCGCGCCCACCACGTTCTCGATGCGGTAGACGAACTGGTCGGCCGGCTCCAGACGCCCGGCCGGCAGACGCTTGCGCAGGCGCGCACCACCCCAGCGCAGCCCATAGGCAAAACCCTGGGACGCCATGGAATGGATCTGCCCGACGATGCTGAATGGCTGGCTGCCAGCCACGTCCTTACGGGTGGCCAGTACCACGGCATTCGCGTCGCTACGGGTTTCGCCGCGGAAACGCACGCAGTCGATGGCCCCTTCGCAGACCGAGGTCGGGCCGCCGTCCTCCGGCAACGACAGCCGCGTCACCGCGCTTGCCGGCGCGTCGCCGAGAAACTCCACCGTCTGCCAGGCGGTACCGCCGGACACCACACCGAAGTCCAGACGTTCGCCACGGGTGAAACCGGGCAACCCGTTGCTGTTCAGGCGCTCGGCGTCCGCCACCACGATCTCGTAGGGCTCGATCACCTCGGCGCCGGCCGGGTTGAACAAGCGGATGTTCGTCAGGGTGACCACGGTCCCATTGGCGCTGCCGTTGGTTTCCGTGTAGAGCGCCGCGGCATTCGGCGTCAGCAGGCGATAGAAGTCGGTGTCGCCGCTGAAGTTCGAGCCGGTCCATGTCGGTGCCTGGGAGACCTGCAGCGTCCCGCCGTTGCTCACCGCCATGTGCAGGCGCAGGGTGGAGCCGTCCGGCAGGGTGAACAGGTAGTCGTCGTTGTAGCCGGACGCGAGCAGTTGCCCGGCACTGCCGAACTGCAGCCAGCAGATTTCATCGGTGTGCTCGCCCCGGGAGTTGGGGTCGGACAAGCGGCATTCACCCAGTACTTCCGCCGATGCCTGAGGCACGTGCGACAGGGCGAGCATCAACGAAAACAGCCAGGCGAATCCCATCCGCCGCCTGGAGAACCACCGATCGAACGACCATCCGAATCTGCGCCGATGCGCCCTGCTGTTTCGCTGCACCACAAACCCTCGCATGTCGAGCATGTGATACCCGCCGCCCTGGGGGCTGGCCGGTATCGGTTGAGAATGCGAATGCGGGGCGAAAGAAAAGGGAGGCTGGAGTCCGATCGGACCCATGCGCCCTCGACCGCCAGCACTCGCTGTCAGGCGGGGCGCAAATTGTCAGAGGGGCTGAGGTGCCACTATCAGACGATCTTGATTTGGTAGTAAGGCGCAGCCAGCGAGGCTCGGAAAATTCTGATATTTCCGGGCAATTCAGTCGTCTTTATGGCGAATTGCTCCATTGCCGAAGCCAATGTGCCAGCCAGGTCGCTAGGGAAAATCCTAAGTCGCGCCCGGCCGGCGTCGACCAACAATTTGTCTGACCTGTGCACCAATACGCTTTTGTCGAAACGCTCAGGCGCTGTCGCGCAGGACGACTTCGAACCCCACGTCGATCCGCCGTTGCGTGGGCGGCTCGCCGCGCATCAGGCCGAGCAGCATTTCCGCCGCCAGTTGCCCGATGCGGCCGCGTGCCGTACGCACGGTGGTCAGCGCCGGATGCACCCAGGCGGCGGCCGGCAGGTCGTTGAAGCCGGCGATGGCCAGCCGCTGCGGAACGGCGATCTCGAGCTGGCGCGCACGGAACAGTGCTCCCAGGGCCACGTCGTCGTTGTTGAAGAAGATCGCGTCGACCTGGGGATGCCGGGCCAACAGGCGATCCAGGAGATCGGCACCAAGGCCGATGGAGGACAACTCCGACGTCAGCAGCTCCATATTCGGGTCGTGGCGCCCCTGCTCGCGCATGGCCTGGCGATAGCCTTCGGCACGCTGCAGGGTACGCGGGTCGAGCTGCGTCGCGGCGAAGGCGATGTGCCGATAACCCCGCTCGATGAGTGCACGGGTCATGGCCGCACCCGCCTCCACCTGGGAGAAGCCGACGCAGTAGTCGTCCTCGGTGTCGCTCAATTCCATCAGGGTGACGACGGGGCCCCGGCAACTGCCGAGGATTTCCCGGGCCGCGTCGCTGCGCTCGAAGCCGGTGACCAGCAACCCGGCCGGCTGGTGCGCCAGGAAAGCCCGCAGCAGCCGCTCGTCCTCCTCGACGCGGTAGTGGCTGACGCCGATCATCATCTCGAAACCGGCCGGCATCAGGACCCGCTGGATGGCCTCGACGGTATCGACGAACACCGAGTTGGACAGCGACGGAATCACCACTGCCACCAGGTTCGACTTGGAACTGGCCAGCGCCCGTGCCGCCGGGTGCGGCACATAGCCGAGTGCCTTGACCGCCTTCATCACCTGCTCGCGCAACGCATCCGATACCCGCTCCGGCTGCGACAGCGCCCGCGAGGCGGACATCAGCGAACAACCGGCGGCCTGGGCCACATCGGACAGGGTGACACGTTCGGCGGAGCGGCGACGACGTTGGCTCATGACGGTTCCATGGCAAAAAGGCCCGCGATTCTAGCGCGACCGGCACACCGGCGGGCAGCGGTGGACGCCCGCCCCACCAAGGGCAGACGTCCATCGGGCATCACTGCGGTGCTTTCTCCAGCTCGGCCTGGACCTGCTGGAACAGCTCCTGGCCCACGGTGTCGATCACCTTCTGGATCGCCGGCTGCGCCTGCTCGCGCATGCGCTGGACTTCCTCGGCACTGATCTCGTTGACCTGCATGCCTTTCTCCTTGAGTTGGGCCAGGGCCTTGGCCGCTTCCTCGCGGGTGTCCTGGCGCTCGAAGTCACGGGCCTTCTTCGCCGCCTCCATGAGGATGTCCTTCTCGGTCTGCGACAAGCCGTCCCACCAGCGCTTGGACACGGTGACGATCCACGGGCTGTACACGTGGTTGGTCACGGTGAGGTACTTCTGCACCTCATAGAACTTCGACGAGAGGATGGTGTTGTAGGGGTTTTCCTGGCCATCCACGGCCTTGGTCTCCAGCGCGGTGAACAGCTCGGAGAACGGCAGCGGCACCGCGTTGGCGCCCATCCGGTTGAAGGTGTCGAGGAACACCGGGTTCTGCATCACGCGCAGCTTGATGCCCTGGAAGTCTTCCATCTTCGCGATCGGCCGCACGTTGTTGGTCATGTTGCGGAAGCCGTTTTCCCAATAGACCAGGCCGACCAGGCCCTTTTCTTCCAGCTTGTCCATGATCTGCCGGCCGACCGGACCATCGAGCACGGCGTCGGCCTGCTTCTCGCTGCTGAACAGGAACGGCGTGTCCCACACCGCCATTTCCTTGGTGATGCCCACCAGGGTGGCGGTGGAACCCACCATCATTTCCTGGGCGCCACCGATCAGCGCGTTCTGCATCTGGTCATCGGAACCCAGGCTGGCCGCGCCGAAGGTACGCACCTTCAGCTTGCCGTCGGAGGCCTTGGCCACTTCCTCGGCGAACAGCTTGGCCGCCCTGCCCTGGTTACTGTTCTCGTTAAGGCCGTAGCCGAAGCGGATCATGCGCGGACGGATGTCGTCGGCCTGCGCCGACAGGCTGGCGAGGGGGCTGAGCAGCACGGCGGCAGCCAGGGCAGCGATCAGTGAACGTCTCATGGGGCGATACCTTTGTTGTTGTGAGATGAGGACGGGTTGGGCCTTGCCGGAGCAAAGCGAGGGTTTACCCCGGCGCCGGAGCGCCGGGCGGAACAAGCGATGGCGATCAGCGCAGCCATGCCAGCGGCACCGTGACGATCTGCGGGAAGGCGATCAGCAACGCGACGATGGCCATGTACACCAGGAAGAACGGCATCACCCCACGCACCAGCACCTCCATGCGCAGGCGGCCGATGCCGCCGACCACGTTGAGCACCGTACCCACCGGCGGGGTGATCAGGCCGATGGAGCCGATCAGCACGAACATCACGCCGAAGTACACCGGGTCGACGCCGGCCTTGACCACGATGGGCGACAGCACCGGGGCGAGGATCAGGATGGTCGGGGTCAGGTCGAGCACCATGCCCACCGCGATCATCAACACCATGATCGCCAGCACTAGCAGCTGCGGATGATTGGCCAGCGGGCCGAGCATGGCGCCGATCTCGTCCGGCAGTTGCGCCAGGGTCACCATATAGGCGGACACCGTGGCGGCAGCGCAGAGGAACATCACCGAGGCCGTGGTGCGGCTAGCGCGGGTCAGCGCCTCCACCAGGGTGGTCCAGTTCAGCTCGCGATAGAGCAAGGTGGACACCGCCAGCGCGTAGACCGCCGCCACCACCGCCGCCTCGGTCGGGGTGAAGATGCCGAAGCGCAGGCCGCCGACGATGATCACCGGCAGCATCAGCGCCGCCGCGCCGTCCACCAGCGCGCGCCGTCGTTCGGCGGCGCTGGCCTTGGGCGGGGTCGGCTCAGTGAAGCCACGGGCGATCAGCGACCAGGCGATGATCAGGCCGACGCCCATGATCAGGCCAGGCACCAGGCCGGCCATGAACAACTGGCTGATCGAGGTGTTGGTCACCACCCCGTAGATCACGAAGGGCATCGACGGCGGAATGATCGGCGCGATGATCCCGCCGGCCGCGACCAGGCCCGACGAGGCATGCAGCGGGTAGCCGCGCTGGCGCATCATCGGCAGCAGCAAGGTGGCCAGCGCCGCGGTGTCCGCCAGCGCCGAGCCGGACATGCTGGCCAGCAGCACGGCGGCGGCGATGGCGACGAAGCCCAGCCCGCCGCGCAAATGGCCGACATAGGCCTGGGCCATGGCGATGATCCGCCGGGAAATCCCGCCGGCATTCATCAGCTCGCCGGCCAGGATGAAGAACGGCACGGCCAGCAGTGGGAAGCTGTCGGCACCGGCCAGCAGGTTCTGCGCCAGCAGTTGCACATCCCAGAAGTCCAGGTACCACATCAGCACCACGCCGGTGAGGATCAGGGCGAAGGCGATGGGCATCCCGAAGGCCATGAAACCCAGTAGTGAAGAAAGGAAGACGGCGACAGTCATCAGGTCCTCGTGGGCAATGCCCGATTCTTATTGGAGGTAAAGCGCGACTCAGTCGGCCGTGACATTGGCCAGCGGGCTGGCCAGCTCTTCGGGACGGCGCCAGACGTTGACCAGTTGGACCAGGGCCAGCAGCACCAGCACCGCCATGCAGGCCAGCACCGGGACCATCGCCAGCACCACCGGGTAGCCCACCACTGGGCTCGAATTGCTCCAGCCGAACTGCACCTGGTTCCAGGCGCCGAGGGTCGACAAGGCACTGGCGATCGCCACCAGCAGCCAACTGGCGGAATCCACCAGGCGCCGCGCCAGATGCGGGAAGCGGTCGCGGATCATGCTGAAGCGCATCAGTTCGCCGCGCCGCATGCTCGATGCGACGCCGACGAACACCAGCCAGACGAAGGCCAGCCGCGACAGTTCCTCGGCCCCGGCCCAGCCGGTACCAAAGGCATAGCGCGCCACCACGTTGCCGAATACCACCACCACCATGAAGGCCATCAGTACCGCCATCATCCCGTCGGTGAGACGGTCGAACAGCCGCGCCACACCGCCGGTGTAGATGGGCTCGCCGGTCAACTGGGGTTGCACGCCGGGGATATGGTTAGCGCTATCACCGGATTGCGCGGAAAAACCCACGCGCTCCTGAATCGCCTCACCCACGGTGACGTGGCGCACCCAGGCACACACCTCGGCGACCACCGCCTGGCGGGCCTGGGAGGCATCCACGCACAGCACGCCGGGCTCGCCTTCCGGCGACTCGAGGGTGGCGAACTGGCTGTCGACCAGGGAGGTCGGCATGAAGTGACCGGGACGGGCCCCAACCCGTTGCAACGCGGTGGGGTGATCGATGCTCAAGTGGGCGAAACGCAAGCCGGGAACGGCTGCACGCAGACGGTCGCGGTAGGCGCGCTTGAGCGCCGAACAGGCCAGCACGAAGCCTTCGCCAGACGCCAGCGCGGCCTGCATCTCGACGATCAGCGCGTCCAGCCAGTGGATGCGGTCTTCGTCGCCGAGGGGAATGCCGGCGCGCATGCGCTCGACGTTTTCGCGGGGGTGGAAATGATCGGCCTCGATATGCCGCCAGCCGAGTTCGGCGGCGACGGCCTGGCTGATGTCGCTCTTGCCGGAACCACTGACGCCCATCACCACCAGGGTGCGGCGTGCCGGCTCTTCGACGCGGGCAGGATGGACAGTAGACATGCGCTCTCCAGGGACCCCATCGGTGTGAGGTCGTTCATTGTTTGGCGCGATGGTAGCGCTAACAATTCTATCCGGCAAGCCAGCGAAAAGAGAGGTTTGGAAAAAGACGACGAATGAAATACCCACCCGCCAGCCCACAGGGGTAGCTCGAAAGGTGGCTGCAGAGTGGATTTATCGGCGAGTGAAAGGCATGCGCTCATACCGCGTCGGGCGTGTGAGCCGATGCCCACAACGATCCGTAGAGCGAGCTCTGCTCGCGAAGCAGAATATCGCCGAACGCACGAATAGCCAGCAGAGCTGGCTCGAAGAGCGCGCCTGCTCTGGGGCGTGTGACTGGCGGGATAGAAGAAAAGCAAATCCGCGGTCATCGATACAACCGCGGATAAAAACCGCTCGACAACGCGGAGAACGCGTTGCCGAGCGGGCGAAGTCAATCAGCGCAGCGATACGCCGCCCGACTTCCAATAGTTGTTGGTCTTCCTGATCAAGTTACCGCCATCGGTTTCCGGGTTGGTCTGTGGGTAATCTCCAGGACCGAACAGCAGGGCAACAACGTGTGCATTCGCGACATCGTTCATGCGCGAGAAGAAATAATCCACCTTGTTGTCTTTGTAGTGCTGGAACGTATTGTTCATGGCCATGTTACCCAGCGGAATCTGCCAGATGATCATGGGCTTGCCGATGGTCTCGGTGAGCGTCTTGATCTGATTCATGTAGGTGGCGAAGCCTTTGTCGTCCCACCAGTGGTAAGACTTCCCTTGCTCCTGGTACCAGCCCGCATCACGGTCCGAAGCATCGGTCACGAGGAAATCGCCTTTGCCGGCGCCGAGATCCTTAAAGAACTTGGCACATTCCTGCGATTTCCCCTCCATGGTGTAGTCCCAGCAGGAAACGTGGATGCCTACGGTGGAATTGCGCGCGTACTTGTGCGCCATCGAGATCAAGCAGCTTGCCAATCCGGCAGCATTGTTCTCGTCGTTGGCACAATCGGTCGAGTTAGCTGCCTTGACTTGCGCAGGGACAGCCCGGGGGTTGCTATTGATCGACCGCACGTAGCCCCAGAAGTCCGGCTCCAGGTGGATTGTGGTCTTCTCATCTCCGACCTGCTGGAGGAAGAAACGGTAGTCATCCATGTAGCGCTTGAGCAGCTTGGCGTCGTTGACGGCATTGACTTCGCCCGGGCCATCGGAATAGCCCGCCGCGTCCCCGAGATCCCTCAGCGAATACCATGTCCAGTGCTTCATCTGTGCGAGATTCTTCTGCCCAGCTACAAAGTTTTTACGCTCGCGCCACATCGAAACGAACAGGCCGGGCTTGGTGTTCCATTGCGACCGCGACCAGCAGGCCCACCAGCCAGTCAAATTGCCGCAGGCATTATCGCAGTTGTTATAACAAGCCTGGTTGGTCGCTGGCTGGCTATGCACATAGTGGTAACGTATATGGAACGGCGCCGCGTCAGAGGTTTTATCCTCCATCGCTCCGCCGATCAGTATTTTGTCGCTGCCCATGAAAGACTTGCTGAACGAGCCACCCTTCGAGACCGAAGCCCCACAATCGCCATCCACCGGGTTGAAATACCAACGCTGACTCGCCGACGACGTATCGGCATTCTGGTAGATCGCCGAACCACGGTCTTTATTGGCTACCGTCACGAGCTTTTTCGAATTTTCGCCAATGATCTTGAAGGCGCCGCTGCTGGTGCTAACCAATTGCCACTGCTGATTCGCGTAGCCGTAGTAGTCCCATTGCTTGATCGCGCCACCATCCACGGTGTACCAACCGTAGACGTCCATGGACTTATTGCTGTGCACGGGGCGAATCGACCATTCCTTATTACCCAGGTCGGTAACCAGCCAGCGCTGGTTGGCTGCCCCGTTCGCCGGCCACTGGATAATGCTTGCATTGTTTTCTTTGGAGCCTTTTGCGACATCCAGATACAGGCCGCTGGCTTCATTGACGATGTTATAGACCTTGCCGCTCACCGGCATATAGGTGCAGTTCGCCGCTTGCGCGGCGAATGACAGAAAACCACCGGCGACCACCGCTGCGACTTGTCCCGCAATGATGGCCGTCGATTTAACGAAGGAAAAACCATTTCCTAACATATCCATCGCCTTCCCAATTAGTTGTCGTAGGCATCAGAAAAAAATGCCGGCTGGCATTACCGAGTCTGGAACATGCATTGTCGGGGGGGTTCGTCTCGATCTACTTGGATTTGCCGACTCCCAATGAGGAAGGCCATCCGCCAGAAAGCAAGCGCAAGCGTTGCCCCGGCAGGTGACTGCCAAGCAATCCAAGTCAAACACGATTAGAACAGTGGCGAACCCCATACAATTGCCACTCGGCGACGCACTGAGGATTTATATTTCCCCAGCCCTCTTCAAATATATTCCGGCACTGCTGTCAGATATAAATCCAGATCACAGTCCCTATTATCGAGAGGTTTGGCGATTATATGTTTCGGAGATTGTTAGACAATTGGGCAAATCCCTACAAAGGCATCGGATTTCTCGGGAAATTCCGAATCTGCCAAGTCATAGTGCTCACGATCGCAAACCAGGTCTCATTTCACCGCGTACAAGCCGGGGGGACATTCACCGCGAATATGACTTCGGCCCATCGAGAATGAATTCGCTCCCGCGGCAAGGGCCGAACACGGCCCTTGTAGGAGCGAGCGAAGGGAGGCCACCTGTAGAGGCGAATTTATTCGCCCGAATCCGGCCTCGTCGGGCGAATGAATTCACCCCTACAAAAGCGAGGACGACAGCCTTCTTCTACAACCCGCGCGCAATCACCATCCGCTGCACGTCACTGGTGCCTTCGTAGATCTGACAGACCCGCACGTCGCGGTAGATGCGCTCCACCGGGAAGTCGCTCAGGTAGCCGTAGCCGCCCAGGGTCTGGATGGCAGCCGAACAGACCTTCTCGGCCATCTCCGAAGCGAACAGTTTGGCCATGGAGGCTTCGGTCAGGCAGGCCAGGCCAGCTTCGCGCAGGTTGGCGGCGTGGTGGACCATCTGCCGGGCCACGGCGATCTGCGTGGCCATGTCAGCCAGGCGGAAGGCCACGGCCTGGTGCTCGATCAGCGGCTTGCCGAAGGCGCTGCGCTCATGGGCGTAGTCGCGGGCGGCTTCGAAGGCGGCACGGGCCATGCCCACCGATTGAGCGGCGATGCCGATACGCCCACCCTCCAGGTTGGCCAAAGCGATTCGATAGCCCTCGCCCTCCTCGCCCAGGCGCAGCTCCGCCGGCACTCGCACATCGTTGAGGACGATCTGGCAGGTGTCCGACGCATGCTGGCCGAGCTTGTCCTCCACCCGCGCCACCTGATAGCCGGGGCTGTCGGTGGGCACGATGAAGGCGCTGATGCCCTTCTTGCCGGCCGCCGGATCGGTCACAGCGAAGACGATCACCATTCCGGCATGGGCACCCGAGGTGATGAACTGCTTGGTGCCGTTCAGTACGTAGTGCTCCCCGTCGCGCCTTGCGCGGGTTTTCAGCGCGCTGGCATCCGACCCGGCCTGGGGTTCGGTCAGGGCGAAGGCACCGAGCATCTCGCCACGTGCCAGCGGGATGAGAAAGTTGCGCTTCTGCGCCTCGCTGCCGAACTTGAGGATCGGCATGCAGCCCACCGAGTTGTGCACGCTCATGATGGTGGAACAGGCGCCGTCGCCAGCGGCGATTTCTTCCAACGCCATGGCATAGGCCAGATGACCGGTCTGGGCCCCACCCCACTCTTCCGGCACCAGCATGCCGAGAAAGCCGAGGTCGGCCATCTCGTGAATCGCCTCCGCGGGAAATCGGTGCTCGCGATCCCATTCGGCGGCGTTGGGTTTCAGCCGTTCCTGGGCGAACTGGCGAGCGACGTCGCGGATTTGCAGGGCTTCTTCGCTGGGTAGCATGACTTTTCTCCTTACAGTCGCTCGACCGCCACAGCCGTCGCCTCACCACCACCGATGCAGATGGCCGCGACGCCGCGTTTCAGGTCGTACTGCTTCAGCGCCGACAGAAGCGTGACCAGGATTCGCGCCCCGGACGCCCCGATGGGATGGCCGAGGGCGCAGGCGCCACCGTGTACGTTGAGCTTGTCGTGGGGCAGATCGAGGTCGCGCATGGCCGCCATGGCCACCACGGCGAAGGCTTCGTTGACTTCGAACAGATCGACCCCGCCCAGGGACCAGCCGGTGCGCTCCATCAGCCGCCGCACGGCGCCGATGGGCGCGGTGGGGTACAGGTTCGGCGCGTCGGCGAAAGAAGCATGTCCACGGATCGCCGCCAGCGGCATCAGCCCGCGCTTCTCCGCCTCCGACAGGCGCATCAGCACCAGGGCGGCGGCGCCGTCGGAAATGGAGCTGGAATTCGCCGCGGTGACGCTGCCACCCTCGCGGAAGGCCGGCTTGAGGGTCGGAATCTTGTCCAGTTTCGCCTTGGGCGGCTGCTCGTCGTGCTCGACGGTACGCAGTTCCCGACCGGCCTTGGCCTGTACCGGGACGATTTCGTCGGCGAAGCGGCCGGTGGCAATGGCCTGCTGCGCCCGGGTCAAGGAAGCGATGGCGAAACGGTCCTGGGCCTCGCGGCTGAAACCGTAGGCTTCGGCACAGTCCTCGGCGAACGCCCCCATCAGGCGGCCCTTGTCGTAGGCATCTTCCAGGCCGTCGAGGAACATGTGATCGAGCACCCGGCCATGCCCCATGCGATAGCCGGAACGCGCCCGCTCCAGCAGATAGGGGGCGTTGGACATGCTCTCCATACCACCGGCAATCACCACGTCGGCGCTGCCGGCGAGCAGCAGGTCATGCCCCAGCATCGCGGCCTTCATGCCCGATCCGCACATCTTGTTCAGGGTCGAGCAGACGGTCCCGCGCACCAGCCCGGCGCCCAGGGCGGCCTGGCGTGCCGGTGCCTGCCCCTGACCGGCGGGCAGCACGCAGCCCATCACCACTTCGTCCACCGCGTCGGCGGCCAGCCCCGCTCGCTCCACGGCGGCCCGGATGGCGGCGGCACCCAGTTCCGCCGCAGTGACGTCCTTGAAGTCGCCCAGGAAGCCACCCATTGGGGTGCGGGCGGCGCTGACGATGACGATTGAATCGTTCATGGCATTCACCTCTTATTTCGCGGCCATGCGGATGGCGCCGTCGAGACGGATCACCTCGCCGTTGAGCATGGGGTTCTCGATGATGTGGCGGACCAGCGCGGCGTACTCGGCCGGCCGGCCCAGGCGCGGCGGGAACGGCACGCTGGCGCCCAGGCCGTCGCGCACTTCCTGGGGCATCGCGGCCATCATCGGCGTCTCGAAGATGCCGGGGGCGATGCACATCACGCGGATGCCGGAGCGCGCCAGTTCGCGGGCGATCGGCAGGGTCATACCGACCACGCCGCTCTTCGACGCCGAATAGGCGGCCTGGCCGATCTGCCCGTCGAAGGCAGCCACCGAGGCCGTATTGACGATCACCCCGCGCTCGCCCTCCTCATTCGGCTCGCCGCGCGCCATGGCCTCGGCCGCCAGGCGCAGCATGTTGAAGGTGCCGATCAGGTTGATGGCGATCACCCGGTTGAAGCTCTCCAGGCCGTGTACGCCGTTGCGTCCGATGACCTTCTCCGCCGGCGCCACGCCAGCGCAATTGACCAGCCCGTGCAGCGCCCCGAAGGCATCGAGGGCCTGCTCCACCGCCTGGCGGCCGTCTTCTTCCTGGGTGATGTCGGCGCGCACGAAACGCGCGGCCGCACCCAGCTCCGTCGCCAAGGCCTGGCCGGCTTCGACGTTGACGTCCACCAGCACCACCTTGCCGCCGTTTTCCACCAGCAGGCGCGCGGTGGCGGCACCGAGGCCGGAGCCACCGCCGGTGATCAGGAATACGCGGTTGTCGATACGCACGTCGTCTCTCTCCTCAGTACTGATTCAATTCGCCGCCGCTTGCGGCATGGCCGCCTGCTGGCGGGCGATTTCCTGGTTGCGCAGCAGAAAGCGCTGGATCTTGCCGCTCGGGGTCTTCGGCAGTTCAGCGACGAATTCGATCTCCCGTGGGTAAGCATGGGCCGAAAGTCGCTTGCGTACATGCTGCTGCAGTTCCGTCGCCAGCTCCGGGGTGCCGGCGTAGCGGCCACCGAGCACCACGAACGCCTTGACGATCTCGGTGCGCTCAGGGTCCGGCTTGCCGATCACCGCCGCCTCCACCACCGCCGGGTGCTCGATCAGCGCGCTTTCCACGTCGAACGGACCGACCCGGTAGCCGGAGGTGGTGATGATGTCGTCCGAGCGGCCGACGAAGCTGATGCTGCCGTCCTCGTTCAATTCGACCGTATCGCCGCTCAGGTAGTAGTCGCCGACGAAGGCGCCGGTCGCCATGCCCTGATAGCCGGGGAACCAGAACAGCGGCGAGCGCGCGCGGTCCACCGCGAGGATGCCGGGTACGCCGGGCGGCAATTCCCGCGCCTGTTCGTCGATCACCACGACCCGATGGCCAGGCACCGGGAATCCGGCCGCGCCGAGGCGTACCGGATGCGCCAGCGCATGGTGATTGCACACCACCATGCCCAGTTCGGTCTGGCCGTAGTGATCGTGAATGGTCGTGTCCAGCCGGTCGGCGAACCAGCGGATCACCTCCGGCGTGAGCGGTTCACCGGCACTGCTCACCGCGCGCAGGCGGCCCTTGAGCGCCGGCTCCACCTCCTCCGCCGCTGCCAGTAGCAGCCGGTAGGCCGTGGGCGAGCCGGCAAGGTTGGTGATGGCGTATTTGTCGATGATCCGGCAGGTGCTCTCCACCGTGAACGGCCCTTCGTAGAAGGTGGTGGCATGGCCGAGGGCGAGCGGCCCGGTGACGGCGTAATAGAGCCCGTAGGCCCAGCCCGGGTCGGCGAGGTTCCAGAAGGCGTCGTCGGGACGCAGGCCAATGGCGTCGCGCATGTAGCCGACAAAGGCGAGGATCGCCTTGAGCGGGACCGGCACCGGCTTGGCCAGACCGGTGGTGCCCGAGGTGAACATCATCAGGAACGGGTCTTCGCCGCTGCGCAGCACCGGCTCGCAGTCGGCGGGCTGAAGCGCCACCTCGGCCCAGAAATCGAAGTCGCCGGGGCGCGCCGCCTCCCCCTCCGGCATGACGCAGACCACCGGCGGACAACCACTCACCTCGTCCAGCTTGGCCCGGTTCGCCGGGTCGGTGACCACCAGGCGCGTGCCGGCGGTGGCGACCCGATGCTCGATGGCCTTCGGCCCGAACGCGGTGAACAACGGTTGATAGACCGCACCGAGCCGCCAAGCGGCGAGGATGGTCACCAGCAGCGCCGGCGTGCGCGGCAGCATCCCGGCCACACAATCGCCAGGCTGGACGCCCTGCTGGCGCAGGAAATTGGCGAAGCGGGCGGACAGTTCGCGAAGCTGGCTGAAACGGTAGACGGCGCTGCTGCCGTCGCGGCCTTCCCAATGCAGGGCAATGGCGTCGCTGTCGGCGTGGCGGTCGCAGCATTCGACGCAGGCGTTCAGGGCGTCCAGGGAACCGGCCAGGGTGTCCCGGGCGGCGGCGGCAAGATCGAATCCGGCAACGGCGGCGGCATGGTCGCGCATGGCATGACTCCTCGGCTTGTTGTTATCGGAGCTGCCGGGATATTCGCGCCGTGGCCGGAATGGGGCAATGTCGAAAGGAATCGATCTGCCTGAGCGTTTTTGACAATCGGCCGCCTGCTAGGCGCTGTCATCCGGCCGCATCAGCCGGCGATACTGCCCTGGCGTCGAGCCGGTCCACTTCTTGAACGCCTTGTAGAAGGCGCTGATATCGGCGAAGCCCAGTTCGGCGGCCAGCGCGTCGAACTGGCTGTACCCATCCTGGTTCAGCCGGGCGATGGCCAGGTCGCGGCGCACCTGGTCCTTGAGCGACTGGTAGGACTGCCCCTCCTGGGCCAACTTGCGCCGCAATGTCGAGGCGGCCATGAAATAGTGCCCGGCGAGCGCTTCCAGGTCCGGCCAGCGGTCCGGCCGCAGGCTGCGCAGGTAGGCCTTGATCCGCGCCGCCAGGCTCTTCGGGTCGCGGTACTTGACCAGGATGTTGGCCGGCGCGCCGGCGAGGAACCGCTTCAGTTCCAGCTCGCTGCGGCGCACCGGCAGGTCGAGGCTCTCGGCGTTGAACAGCAGGCGCGACACCGGCTGGTCGAAGCGCAGGTTGTCGCTGAACATCACCCGGTAGTCCTCGATGTAGTCCGGCTTCGGGCAGCGCAGGTCGACCGCGAGAATCGGGATGCGCCGCCCCACCAGCCAGCAGGCCAGGCCGTGGATGATCATCCAGCAGGTGAAATAGCTGAAGGCGCGACGCGGCGCAGCCTGTTCGAGCAACTGGATTTCCGCCATGCCGCCCTGGCGCACCAGCTTCGGCTGCAGGTCGTCGAAGACCAGGTCGAGGAACCTCGAGGCCAACCCCAGCGCCCTCTCCAGGTCCGGCTCCCCCACGGCGCAGCGGCACAGGAAGGCGAAGCTGCCGACCTTCATCCGCCGTGGGTTCATACCGAAGAACTCATCGTCCATGCACGCGGCAATGGATAGCCAGAGCCGCCCGTAGGCTTTCGCCGGCACCCGGGCGTATGGCTTGTCCAGCCACTCGGCGGCGATCCCGGCGCGGGCCAGCAGCCCGCGTTCGTCGTGCCCCTGCCGGCGCAGTTCGAGCAGCGCCTCGTTGACCAGCCGAATGGAAATGGTGCCCTTTTCTACCGACATGCCCGCCGTGCTTCCTCTGCGTCAGGCTGGAGAGTCTGCACGGCAGCCCGGCCGGCTTTCAACCGGCCACAGGCAATCGCAACGCTTCCACGCTGATCTCGCGCATGCGGAACTTCTGGATCTTGCCGGTCACGGTCATGGGAAATTCGTCGACGAAGCGGTAGTAGCGCGGCACCTTGAAATGGGCGATGCGGCCCTGGCAGAACGCACGCAGGTCCTGCTCGGTGGCGCTGTGCCCCGGATGCAGCTTGACCCAGGCGACGATCTCCTCGCCGTACTTGTCGTCGGGAATACCGATCACCTGCACGTCGGCCACTGCCGGGTGGGTATAGAAGAACTCCTCGATCTCCCGCGGATAGATGTTCTCGCCGCCGCGAATGATCATGTCCTTGTTGCGCCCGACGATCTTCAGGTAGCCGTCGTCGTCCATCACCGCCAGGTCGCCGGTGTGCATCCAGCGCGCCCCGTCGATGGCCTCGCGGGTCGCCTCCGGGTTGTTCCAGTAGCCGAGCATCACGCTGTAGCCACGGGTGCACAATTCGCCGATCTGCCCGCGCGGGACGATACGGCCGTGCTCGTCGATGATCTTGCTCTCCAGATGCGGCTGGGTGCGGCCCACGCTGCAGGTACGGCGCTCCAGGTCATCGTCGGGCGCGGTCTGGGTGGACACCGGGCTGGTCTCGGTCATGCCGTAGGCGATCTGCACCTCGCTCATGTGCATCTCGCCGATCACCCGTTTCATCACCTCGATCGGACAGGTGGCCCCGGCCATGATCCCGGTGCGCAGGCTGGAGAGGTCGAAGCGCGGGCGTTCCGGGTGATCCAGCTCGGCGATGAACATGGTCGGCACGCCGTACAGCGCGGTGGCCTTCTCCTCCGCCACCGCTTCCAGCACCGCCAGCGGCTCGAAGGCGGCACTCGGGTAGATCAGGGTCGAGCCATGGGTCAGGCAGCCGAGATTGGCCATCACCATGCCGAAGCAGTGGTACAGCGGCACCGGCACCACCAGGCGGTCCTGCTCGGTGAGTCTCAGGCTCTCGCCGACCATGAAGCCGTTGTTGAGGATGTTGTAGTGGCTGAGGGTGGCACCCTTGGGGAAGCCGGTGGTGCCGGAGGTGTACTGGATGTTGATCGGGTCGTCGAACTGCAGCAGTTCTCCGCGTGCCGCCAAGGCGTCGGCGGGGATTTGCTCGGCCCCGACCTGCAGCGCCTGCCAGCCGAGCATGCCGGGGGCCGGTTCGGCACCGAGGCTGACGATGCCGCGCAGCTCGGGCAAGCGCACGCAATCCAGCTGGCCCGGCGTCGAACCGGGCAGTTCCGGCAGCAGCTCGGCGAGCATGGCGTGGTAGTCGGACGTCTTGAAGGCATCGGCGCAGATCAGCCAACGGCAACCGGATTGCTTGAGCGCATACTCCAGCTCGTTGAGCCGATAGGCCGGGTTGATGTTGACCAGGATGGCGCCGACCTTGGCGCTGGCGAACTGGGTGATGCACCACTCCGCGCAATTCGGTGCCCAGATGCCCAGCCGGTCGCCCGGTTGCAGCCCCAGCGCCATCAGGCCACGTGCGCACCTGTCGACCGCCTCGGATAGCTCGGCCCAGCTGAACCTCAGCCCCTGGTGACGCACCACCAGGGCTTCGCGTTGCGGGAAGCGGCGCACGGTATCGTCGAACGCGGCACCGATGGTCATCGCCAGCAGGGGCTTGTCCTGCGGGCCACGGGTATAGCTGAGGTGGGTCATTGGCTTTCCCTTCTTGTGATTGTCGATGGGGATAGACAAGCGCTGGCCGGCTACCGCATCGGCCCATTACCTTTACGTAAACGTAAAACACCTGCGGTTGTCCAGTGACGCTTTGGTCTGATGGCGAATGAGCAGTACGGGTTCCCTGTTCTTCCCGATTGACAGCCGTTCAGCGCAAGTTTACGTTTACGTAAAGGTAATCCACACAGGCCCGCCATGACGACCTACTCCATCTCCGATCTCGCCCGCGAACTGGATGTCACCACCCGCGCCATCCGCTTCTACGAGGAGCAAGGCATGCTCAGCCCGGAGCGCCGTGGCCAGGAGCGCATCTACAGCCCGAAGGACCTGGTGGCCCTGAAACTGATCCTGCGCGGCAAGCGCATCGGCTTTTCGCTGGCCGAATGCAAGGAACTGATCGACCTCTACGACCCCAGCAGCGGCAACCGCAAGCAACTGGAGACCTTCATGGAGAAGATCGCCGCCCGCCGCGCCCAGCTCGAACAGCAGTTGCTGGACATCGAGCAGATGAAGCTGGAACTGGACACTGCCGAGGAGCGCTGCCTCGCCGCCCTCGCCGAAACCAAGCAGAAACAGGGCGCCAGCGCCTGATCCCCGACAACGACAATCACAGGTGGACCCCATGAGCTACCCGAGCCTCAACTTCGCCCTCGGCGAAACCATCGACATGCTGCGCGAGCAGATCCAGGCCTTCGTCGCCAGCGAGCTGACCCCGCGCGCCGCCGCCATCGACCAGGAAAACCAGTTCCCCATGGACATGTGGCGCAAGTTCGGCGACATGGGCCTGCTCGGCATTACCGTCGAGGAAGAGTACGGCGGCTCGGGCCTGGGCTATCTGGCCCATGTCATCGCCATGGAAGAAATCAGCCGCGGCTCGGCCTCGGTCGCCCTCTCCTACGGCGCCCATTCCAACCTGTGCGTCAACCAGATCAAGCGCAACGGCAATGCCGAGCAGAAAGCCAAGTACCTGCCCAAGCTGGTCTCCGGCGAGCACGTCGGCGCCCTGGCGATGAGCGAACCCAACGCCGGCTCCGACGTGGTTTCCATGAAGCTGCGCGCCGACCGCAAAGGCGACCGCTTCGTCCTCAACGGCAGCAAGACCTGGATCACCAACGGCCCGGATGCCAACACCTACGTGATCTATGCCAAGACCGACCTGGACAAGGGCCCGCACGGCATCACCGCGTTCATCGTCGAGCGCGACTGGAAGGGTTTCTCCCGCAGCCAGAAGTTCGACAAGCTCGGCATGCGCGGCTCCAACACCTGCGAGCTGTTCTTCGATGACGTCGAGGTCCCGGAAGAGAACGTCCTCGGCGCGGTCAACGGCGGTGTCAAGGTGCTGATGAGCGGGCTCGACTACGAGCGCGTGGTTCTCTCCGGCGGCCCGGTGGGCATCATGCAGGCGTGCATGGACGTGATCGTCCCCTACATCCACGACCGCAAGCAGTTCGGCCAGAGCATCGGCGAGTTCCAGCTGATCCAGGGCAAGGTGGCGGACATGTACACCCAGCTCAACGCCAGCCGCGCCTACCTCTATGCCGTGGCCCAGGCTTGCGACCGTGGCGAGACCACCCGCAAGGACGCCGCCGGGGTGATCCTCTATACCGCCGAGCGCGCCACCCAGATGGCCCTGGAAGCGATCCAGATCCTCGGCGGCAACGGCTACATCAACGAATTCCCCACCGGCCGCCTGCTGCGCGACGCCAAGCTCTACGAGATCGGCGCCGGCACCAGCGAAATCCGCCGCATGCTGATCGGCCGCGAGCTGTTCAACGAGACGAAATAACGGCAGCTACAAGCTGCAAGCTTCAAGCGGCAAGCACATGCGCCCGGCGCTCTTCTTGCAGCTTATAGCTTGAGGCTTGCCGCTCATGGAGAAGCCATGATCCTGAACACACAAATCAATCCCCGCTCGCCGGAGTTCGCCGCCAACCGCGAATCGATGCTGGCCCAGGTCAATGAGCTGCGCACGCTGCTCGGGCGCGTCCATGAAGGCGGCGGCGAGAAGGCGCAACTGCGCCACACGTCGCGCGGCAAGCTGCTGCCCCGCGAACGCATCAACCGCCTGCTCGACGCCGGCTCGCCGTTCCTCGAGGTCGGCCAGCTCGCCGCCCATGAGGTGTACGGCGAGGACGTGCCGGCCGCAGGCGTGGTGGCCGGTATCGGCCGGGTCGAAGGCGTCGAATGCATGATCATCGCCAACGACGCGACCGTGAAAGGCGGTAGCTACTACCCGCTCACCGTGAAGAAGCACCTGCGCGCCCAGGCCATCGCCCGGGAAAACCGCCTGCCCTGCATCTATCTGGTGGATTCCGGCGGCGCCAACCTGCCGCGCCAGGACGAGGTATTCCCCGACCGCGAGCACTTCGGCCGCATCTTCTTCAACCAGGCCACTATGAGCGCCATGGGCATCCCTCAGATCGCCGTGGTGATGGGCTCCTGCACCGCCGGCGGCGCCTACGTGCCGGCCATGGCCGACGAGACCATCATGGTGCGCAACCAGGCGACCATCTTCCTCGCCGGCCCGCCGCTGGTGAAGGCCGCCACCGGCGAGGTGGTGAGCGCCGAGGACCTGGGCGGCGCCGACGTGCACTGCAAGACCAGCGGCGTGGCCGACCACTACGCGGAGAGCGACGAACACGCCTTGGCCCTGGCCCGGCGATGCGTGGCCAACCTCAACTGGCGCAAGTTGGGCGAGCTGCAGAGCCTGCCGCCGAAGCCGCCGCGCTATGACGCCGAAGAGCTGTACGGTGTGATCCCGGCCGACAGCAAGCAGCCGTTCGATGTGCGCGAAGTGATCGCCCGCCTGGTGGACGACTCGGCCTTCGATGAATTCAAGGCGCTGTTCGGCACCACCCTGGTCTGCGGCTTCGCCCATCTGCATGGTTATCCCGTGGCGATCCTGGCGAACAACGGCATCCTCTTCGCCGAAGCCGCGCAGAAAGGCGCCCACTTCATCGAACTGGCCTGCCAGCGCGGCATCCCGCTGCTGTTCCTGCAGAACATCACCGGCTTCATGGTCGGCCAGAAATACGAAGCCGGCGGCATCGCCAAGCATGGCGCCAAGCTGGTTACCGCGGTGGCCTGCGCCCGTGTGCCGAAGTTCACCGTGATCATCGGCGGCAGCTTCGGCGCCGGCAACTACGGCATGTGCGGCCGCGCCTACGACCCGCGCTTCCTGTGGATGTGGCCGAACGCGCGAATCGGCGTGATGGGCGCACAGCAGGCGGCCGGCGTACTGGTGCAGGTCAAGCGCGAGCAGGCCGAGCGCAGCGGCCAGGCGTTCTCCGACGAGGACGAGGCGCGCCTCAAGCAGCCCATCGTCGAGCAGTACGAGCGCCAGGCCCATGCCTTCTACTCCAGCGCACGGCTGTGGGACGACGGCGTGATCGACCCGGCGCAGACCCGCGAGGTGTTGGCCCTGGCGATCTCCGCCAGCCTCAATGCCCCGATCGAGAAGACCACCTTTGGCGTATTCCGGATGTAATGGCCATGACCGACTTCACCACCGTCCAACTGGAAAAAGACCCGCGCGGTTTCGCCACCCTCTGGCTCAACCGTCCCGAGAAGAACAACGCCTTCAACGCCGAGATGATCCGCGAGCTGATCCTCGCCCTGGACGCGGTGCAGGACGACAAGTCGCTGCGCTTCCTGGTGGTGCGTGGACGTGGCAAGCACTTCTCGGCGGGCGCCGACCTGGCCTGGATGCAGCAGTCCGCCGCCCTCGACTACAACGCCAACCTCAACGATGCGCGTGAGCTGGCCGAGCTGATGTACAACCTCTACCACCTGAAAGTCCCGACGCTGGCAGTGGTCCAGGGCGCGGCTTTCGGCGGTGCCCTGGGCCTGATCGCCTGCTGCGACATGGCCATCGGCGCGGGCGATGCCCAGCTCAGCCTGTCCGAGGTGCGCATCGGCCTCGCCCCGGCGGTGATCAGCCCCTTCGTGGTCCAGGCCATCGGCGAACGCGCCGCGCGCCGCTATGCGCTGACCGCCGAACGCTTCAGCGGCGAACGCGCCCGCGAACTGGGCCTGCTCGCCGAAACCTACCCGGCCGACAGCCTGGACGAAGCCCTTGCCGGCTGGATCGACAACCTGCTGCTGAACAGCCCGCAGGCGATGCAGACCAGCAAGGAACTGTTCAAGGAAGTCGGCAGCGGCGTCCTCACCCCGGCGTTGCGCCGCTACACCGAAACCGCCATCGCCCGCATCCGCGTGAGCGCCGAAGGCCAGGAAGGGCTCCGCGCCTTCCTGGAGAAGCGTAAACCGGCCTGGCAGGAGCAAGCATGATGTCCGCCCGCATCTCCGCCCTCTCACCCCAGCCCTCTTCCCAAGGGAGAGAGGGTGTCGTTCGTGCCCGATTCTCAATTCCGAGTCTTCGCCCCATCTCGTCATCCCCTCGCCCCTCTAGGGTGAGGGGAGCGATCCGCCAGGCACCGCAGGAGCCAACGCCATGATCACCACCCTCCTCGTCGCCAACCGCGGCGAAATCGCCTGCCGAGTCATGCGTACCGCTCGGGCGCTGGGCCTGCGTACGGTCGCCGTGCACAGCGCCATCGACCGCAACGCCCGGCACGTCCAGGAAGCCGACATTGCCTATGACCTCGGCGGCGCCAAGCCGGCGGACAGCTACCTGCGTGCCGACCGGATCATCGCCGCCGCCAAGGCCTGCGGCGCCCAAGCGATCCACCCTGGCTACGGCTTCCTTTCGGAAAACGCCGGTTTCGCCCGCGCCATCGAAGAGGCCGGGCTGATCTTCCTCGGCCCGCCCGCGTCGGCCATCGACGCCATGGGCAGCAAGTCCGCCGCCAAGGCCCTGATGGAAGCGGCCGGCGTGCCCCTGGTGCCGGGCTACCACGGCGAAGCCCAGGACCTGGACACCTTCCGCCAGGCCGCCGAGCGGATCGGCTACCCGGTGCTGCTCAAGGCCGCTGCCGGTGGCGGTGGCAAGGGTATGAAGGTGGTGGAGCGCGAGACCGATCTCGCCGAAGCCCTGGCCTCGGCCCAGCGCGAAGCGCAATCCGCCTTCGGTGATGCGCGCATGCTGGTGGAAAAGTACGTACTCAAGCCGCGCCACGTGGAAATTCAGGTGTTCGCCGACCGCCACGGCAACTGCCTGTACCTCAACGAGCGCGACTGCTCGATCCAACGCCGTCACCAGAAAGTGGTGGAAGAAGCCCCCGCCCCCGGCCTGACGCCCGCGTTGCGCAAGGCCATGGGCGAAGCGGCGGTGAAGGCTGCCCAAGCCATCGGCTACGTCGGTGCCGGCACCGTGGAGTTCCTGCTCGACGAGCGCGGCGATTTCTTCTTCATGGAGATGAATACCCGCTTGCAGGTGGAGCATCCGGTCACCGAAGCCATCACCGGGCTCGACCTGGTGGCCTGGCAGATCCGCGTGGCCCGTGGCGAGCCGCTGCCGATCGGCCAGGAGCAGGTGCCGCTGAACGGCCACGCCATCGAGGTGCGGCTGTACGCGGAAGACCCGGACAACGACTTCCTGCCGGCCACCGGCACCCTCGACCTCTACCGCGAACCGGCCGCCGGGCCGGGCCGCCGCGTGGACACCGGCGTGCGCGAGGGCGATACGGTGTCGCCGTTCTACGACCCCATGCTCGGCAAGCTGATCGCCTGGGGCGAGAACCGCGAGGAAGCCCGCCAGCGCCTGCTGGCGATGCTCGACGAAACGCTGGTCGGCGGGGTGAAGACCAACCTCGCCTTCCTCCGCCGCGTGCTGGCCCACCCGGCCTTCGCCCGGGCCGAGCTGGACACCGGCTTCATCCCCCGCCACCAGGCGGACCTGCAACCGGTCGCCACGCCGCTCTCCGCCGAGTTCTGGCTGATCGCCGGGGAAGCCTTCCGCCAGAGCGAAGCCCAAGCCGCGCGCGATGACGACCCGCATTCGCCGTGGCGCCTGAACAGCGGCTGGCGCAGCGCCCTGCCCTATCAGACCGATCTGCACCTGAGCTGCGACGACGAGCGCCACGTGGTGCGCCTGCGCAGCACCAACGCCGCTTCGCCGGTGCGCCTGGAAGGCGAGCGCCTGTGTATCGAGCAGGACGGCAGCACGCACCGGGTCGCGGCGATCCGCCGTGGCGATGCCCTCCACCTGCATTGGAACGGCGAGCTGCGCAGCGTCCGACGGGTCGACCCGATCGCCGACGTCGAGGCCAGTCATCACCACCACGGCGGCTTGACCGCACCGATGAACGGCAGCATCGTCCGCGTGCTGGCGGAAACCGGGCAACGGGTCGAGGCCGGCGCCACCCTGGTGGTACTGGAAGCCATGAAGATGGAACACAGCATCCGCGCGCCCCATGCCGGTGTGGTCAAGGCGCTGTATTGCAACGAAGGCGAGCTGGTCAGCGAAGGCACCGCGCTGGTGGAGCTGGATGAGGCGTGATCACCGGGGCGATCCCTGTAGGGACGAATTCATTCGCCCGGCGAGGCTGAATTGGGCGAATGAATTCGCCCCTACAGGTGTGCTATCCGGACCTTGTAGGAGCGAGCTCTGCTCGCGAAAAGGCCTATCGGCCATCGCGAATGAATTCGCTCCCACACCAAAGGCTGAGGCTTTGTAGGGGCGAATTCATTCGCCCGCCAAGGTAACGTCGGGCAGACGACTCCGCCTACACGAATGCCCCTCCCGGCTGGAATGAGAGAGAAGACGATGGATATTCCGCAACAGGTCCGCCTGGTCGAAGTCGGTCCCCGCGATGGTTTGCAGAACGAGAAACAGCCCATCGAGGTGGCGGACAAGGTACGCCTGGTCGATGACCTCACCGAGGCCGGCCTGGGCTATATCGAGGTGGGCAGCTTCGTGTCGCCCAAATGGGTGCCGCAGATGGCGGGCAGCGCCGAGGTCTTCGCCGGCATCCGCCAGAAGCCCGGCGTCACCTACGCCGCGTTGGCGCCCAACCTGAAAGGCTTTGAAGCGGCACTGGAAAGCGGGGTGAAAGAAGTCGCAGTGTTCGCCGCCGCCTCGGAAGCCTTTTCCCAGCGCAACATCAACTGCTCCATCGCCGAAAGCCTGGAACGCTTCGTCCCGGTGATGGACGCGGCGCGCCAACACGGTATCCGTGTCCGCGGCTATGTCTCCTGCGTGCTCGGCTGCCCCTACGACGGCTTCATCGCCCCGGAACAGGTGGCCGGCGTCGCCCGCGAGCTGCATGCCATGGGTTGCTACGAAGTCTCCCTCGGCGACACCATCGGCACCGGCACCGCCGGCGACACGCGCCGGTTGTTCGAGGTGGTCGGCAAGGACATCCCCCGCGACAAGCTGGCCGGCCATTTCCACGACACCTACGGCCAGGCCCTGGCCAACATCTATGCGAGCCTGCTGGAAGGCATCGCCGTGTTCGACAGCTCGGTCGCCGGTCTCGGCGGCTGCCCCTACGCCAAGGGCGCGACGGGCAACGTCGCCAGCGAGGACGTGCTCTACCTGCTCGAGGGCCTGGGTATCCGCACCGGCATCGACATGGACAAGCTGATCGATGCCGGCCAGCGCATCTGCCAGGTGCTCGGCAAGGCCAACGGCTCGCGCGTCGCCCGAGCCCGCCTGGCACAACGCTGACAACCGAGGAACCTTCGGCGGAGCGCGGCGCTCTTACCATCGAGCGCCGCCGCTCCGCTTGCCCTCCGGGGTATCGCGACTTCACGAACAATAACGACAGAGGTTGAAGTCATGCTCACCCGTATCACCGAGCTCAGCGTCAAGCTGGTGCAACGCTACCTCCCCTCACCGTTCGTCTTCGCCCTGCTGCTGAGCTTCATCGTGCTGGTCGCCAGCATGCTCGGCACCGGGCAGAGCCTGCCGCAGATGGCCAAGCACTGGGGCACCGGCTTCTGGAACCTGCTGATGTTCGCCATGCAGATGGCGCTGATCCTGGTCACCGGCCATGCGCTGGCCCGCGCGCCCCTGGTCAACCGCCTGCTTGACCGGCTCGCCCGGATTCCCACCACACCGGGTCAGGCCATCGTCACCGTGACCCTGGTCGGACTGGCCGGCGCCTGGCTCAACTGGGGCTTCGGCCTGGTCATCGGCGCAGTGTTCGCCCGCGCCCTGGCGCGCCAGGTGAAGGGGGTCGACTATCCGCTGCTGGTGGCCTCGGCGTACTCCGGCTTCCTCATCTGGCACGGCGGGCTATCCGGCTCGATCCCGCTGTCCCTGGCCACCGGCGGGGCGGACACCGAGCGCATGAGCGGCGGCGTGGTCACCGCCGCCATCGGCGTCGGCCAGACGCTCTTCACCCCGCTCAACCTCACCCTCATCGCCCTGCTGGTGATCGGCCTGCCGCTGCTCAACCGGGCCATGCAGCCGAAGCTGCCGAAGGTGGCCGATCCGGCCCTGCTGCACGAGCCCGAGCCGCAATCGCTGCCCCGGGAAACCCCGGCCCAGCGCATCGACGACAGCCGCCTGCTCGGTCTGGCCACGGTGGCGCTGGCCGCGGTGTTCTTCATCGGCTACTTCGCCGCCAATGGCTTCGCCCTGAGCCTGAACATCGTCATCGCCCTGTTCCTGTTCGCCGGCCTGCTCCTGCACGGCACTCCGGAGCGCTACATGAACGCGGTGCAGGACAGCATCGGCGGCATCAGCGGCATCGTCATCCAGTTCCCCTTCTATGCCGGGATCATGGGCATGATGGTCGGCGCCAACGCCGAAGGCGCGTCGCTGGGCAAGCAGATCACCGATGCCTTCGTCGCCTGGTCGTCGGCCGATACCTTCCCGGTGCTCGCCTTCCTCAGCGCCGGACTGGTGAACGTCTTCGTGCCGTCCGGCGGCGGCCAGTGGGCCGTACAAGGGCCGATCATGCTGCCCGCCGGCCAGGCCCTGGGCGTGGCGCCCGAAGTGACGGCCATGGCCATTGCCTGGGGCGATGCCTGGACCAACATGATCCAGCCGTTCTGGGCCCTGCCGCTGCTCGGCATCGCCGGCCTCGGCGCGCGCGACATCATGGGCTACTGCCTGCTGATGCTGCTGTACTCGGGCATCGTCATCAGCGCGGGGTTCTATCTGTTGGCATGACCTGCCGGACATGCGAGGGCGTGCCATGCTTGAAGAGCTGGTGCATCCTCTAGCGATCACAACGAGTCGCTGGACAGTATGAGGACCTCACATGCAGACACCTCTCTGGACCCCCTCCGCCGAGCGTATCGCCGCCACCCGCCTGGAAGCCTTCCGCAACTTCGCCAACCAGCGCCATGCCCTGGCGCTGGCCGACTACCCCGCCCTGCACGCCTGGAGCATCGAAGATCGGCCCGCCTTCTGGCAGGCCATCGTCGATTTCTTCGACGTACGCTTCCACCAGCCGCCGCGCAGTGTGCTCGAAGAAGGCGAGACGATGCCCAGCGCACACTGGTTCCCCGGCGCCACCCTGAATTTCGCCGAACACCTGCTGCGCCGCCGTGACGACCACCCGGCCCTGGTGGCCATCGGCGAGGACGGCTCGCGCGAGCAGTTGAGCTACGCCGAACTGGCCGCCCATGTCGCCGGCCTGCAGCGCAGCCTGGAAGCTGCCGGTATCGGCCCCGGCGACCGGGTCGCGGCCTTTATGCCGAACACCTGGCAGACCGCGGTCGGCATGCTCGCCACCACCAGCCTCGGTGCCACCTGGTCGTCCTGCTCGCCGGACTTCGGCACCCAGGGCGTGGTCGACCGCTTCGGCCAGATCGAACCCAAGGTGCTGATCGCCGCCGCCGGCTTCCGCTACGCCGGCAACAACACCGACCTCACCGGCAAGCTCAACGAAATCCTCGAACGCCTGCCGTCGCTGCAACAGTTGATCGTCGTCCCCTACTCCAACCCGGCTGTCACCGCCGAAGTATTCCAGACCTCGGCCCGGGTCACGCTCTGGCAGGATAGCTACCGGCCCGGGGGTGAACCGCACTTCCAGCCGGTGCCGTTCGAACAGCCGCTGTACATCCTCTACTCCAGCGGCACCACCGGCGTGCCCAAGTGCATCGTCCACGGCACCGGCGGCGTGTTGCTCCAGCACCTCAAGGAACTGGGCCTGCACACCGACCTGCGCGCAGACGACTGCCTGTTCTACTACACCACCTGTGGCTGGATGATGTGGAACTGGCTGGTCTCCGGCCTGGCCCTGGGCGCCACCCTGGTGCTGTTCGATGGCTCACCGTTCCAACCCGGCCCGGAGCGGCTGATGGACCTGATCGACGCCGAAGGCATTTCCATCTTCGGCACCAGCGCCAAATTCCTCGCCGCCCTGGAGAAGGCCGGCGTGCGGCCCGGCGCCAGCCATCGCCTGGAGCGCCTGCGGACGATTCTTTCCACTGGCTCGCCGCTGTCCCACGAGAGCTTCGAATTCGTCTACCGCGAGATCAAGGCGGACCTGTGCCTGTCGTCGATCTCCGGCGGCACCGACATCGTTTCCTGCTTCGCCCTCGGCAACCCGGTGTTGCCGGTCTGGCGCGGCGAGTTGCAGTGCAAGGGGCTCGGCATGGCCGTCGAGGTCTGGAACGACGCGGGCCAGCCGGTACACGGGGAAAAAGGCGAACTGGTCTGCACCCGGCATTTCCCGTCGATGCCGGTGGGATTCTGGAACGACCCTGACGGCGCCAAATTCCACGCGGCCTACTTCGAGACCTTCCCCGGCATCTGGGCCCATGGCGACTATGCCGAAGAGACCGGGCACGGCGGCCTGGTCATCCATGGCCGCTCGGATGCCGTGCTCAACCCCGGCGGCGTGCGCATCGGCACCGCGGAAATCTACCGGCAGGTGGAAAAGGTCCCCGAGGTGCTGGAATCCATCGCCATCGGCCAGGATTGGGCCGGCGACGTGCGGGTGGTGCTGTTCGTACGGCTGCGCGACGGCGTGGCCCTCGATGAGCCCCTGCAGGAGCGCATCCGCGAGGTCATCCGCCGCAACACCACCTCGCGCCACGTGCCGGCGAAGATCGTCGCGGTGTCGGACATCCCGCGCACCATCAGCGGCAAGATCGTCGAGCTGGCGGTGCGCAACGTGGTCCATGGCCGGCCGGTGAAGAACACCGATGCGCTGGCCAACCCGGAGGCGCTGGAGCATTTCCGCAACCGTCGCGAACTGGCCGATTGAGTCAATGGACCGCCGAACGGCGGTCCTTGACTCTCGGAAACCTCATCTATACTCGGATCATTTCAGCAGTCGGCGAGTCCTCCGTCGTGAATATTCGAGCCCTTTGGCTATCTGCCCTCGTCCTGTCGTGCCTCGATGCCCCCGCCCAAGCCAGGGAACTCGAGCTTTACCTGATCGATGCACCGCCGCTGACCTTCGTCGAAGACCCGCAAGGCTATGGCCTGGTCGGCGACGTGGCCATCGCCGCCATCGAGCGGGCGGGCTACCAGGCCAAACTCAGCGTGTTGCCCTGGGCACGGGCACAGCGCTTCGTCAGCCTGGGCAGCGACCTGCTGATCATCCCGCTCTCGCGGATTCCCGAACGGGAAGACCAGTACACCTGGATCGCACCGATCCTCACCATGGATCGCGCCTTCTTCAGCCTGGAGCACAAGGTCGATAGCTACGACGAGGCGAAGCAGCGCTTCCGCAAGATCGGCGTCGGTCTCGGCAGCGCCCAGGAAGCGACGCTGCTGTCGGAGGGTTTCCCGCCGAACCAGATCTACTCCATGAAGATCGGCGAAAACCCGGCCCACATGCTCGACCTCGGCCGTATCGACGCCTGGTTCAACGGCGTGCCGGAAAGCCTCTACATCTGGAAGAACACCGGCATCCAGCGCCGCCTGCGGATGGGCAAGGCCGTCACCTCCTCCGACCTCTACGTCGCCTGCTCGAAAAAATGCGACCCGGAATTGGTTCGGCAGTTGCGCGAAGCCATGGAAGCCATCCAGGCCGACGGCACCGCCCAACGCCTGCAGGACGCCTATCAGCTTCAGTTGCCGAAGCATTGAAAAACCAGCCCACGGAACACTCCCACACTCCGCGTCTTGCAACGAGCGGACGCGGAGCGTGCTGACAGGGGTTCCCACGCAGAGCATGGGAACCATCAAAGCGGTTCCGATCGTTCCCACGCTGGAGCGTGGGAATGCAGCCCCGGACGCTCCGCGTCCATAGCAACGGCGGACGCGGACCACCTTCTGCAGCTCTGTTTCGTGTCCAGCGCCCCCAACCGCTACTTCATCCCCAACCGCCGACGCATGTCCGCCGTGATCGCCTGCCGAGTGTCGGCCATGTCCGCCCAGGGGTCGTCGTCGCCCAGTTCGTCCAGGCGCTCGAACAGGTTGCGGATGTTCCACAGGTTCGCGCCCTTGAGGTCGGCCAGCTCTTCCCGGTGGATCGGCACCGACACCGGCAACCCCTCCCGCGCCCGTACCGAGTAGGCTGCCACCGAGGTGGCGCCGCGACCATTTCGCAGGTAGTCGATGAAGATCTTCCCGACGCGGTTCTTCGGCCCGCTGATGGCGGAGAAACGATCCGGCATCAGCTTGGCCATATGCCGAGCGATGGCCTGGCTGAAATCCTTCACCGCGTCCCAGCCCAGGCGGCGGGTCAACGGCACCACCACGTGGATTCCCTTGCCGCCGCTGGTCTTGAGGAAGGAGCGCAACCCCAGCTCGTCGAGCAGGGTCAGGGTCAACTGGGTCGCCTCGATCATGCGCTTCCAGGGCAATGCCGGGTCCGGGTCGAGGTCGAGGATGAAGCGGTCCGGACGCTCCAGCTTCGGCGCGGTGGCGTTCCAGGTATGCAGCTCGATGGTGCCCATCTGCGCCGCGCCCACCAGCCCCTCGGGCGTGTCCACCAGCAGCACCGGTTGCGGGTCTTCCGGGTCCTCGGTCTGGTTGACATGGGGCAGGCTCAGCTTGCCGGCGTGCTTCTGGAAGAACAGTTCGCCGTCGATACCCTCCGGCGCCCGCACCAGCGCCACCGGGCGTCCTTGCAGGTCGGGCAGGATCCAGGGGGCGACCCGCCCGTAGTATTGCGCCAGCTCCAGCTTGGTGGCGCCGATGGTCTTGTCGATGATGCGATCCGGGTGGCTGATCTTGATCTGCCCGACACCGTCCGCGTTCGCCTTGGCCTGCCCGCTGCGTCGTTTCGGCACCGCCTTCTCCTCGACCTTCTCCGCCGGCTGCGCCCGTTCGCGGCTGATCGCCTTGGCCGGCTTGTCGGAACGCAAGCCGTGAAACACCGAATGCCGGATCACTCCGTCCCGGGTCATTTCCGCGTAGGCCACTTCGCACATCAGCTCGGGCTTCAGCCAGTGGGCGCCGCGAGCGTCCGCACCGGTAGGCGGGTTGACCACCGCCGGCCGGTCGATTTCCCGCGCCTTGAGCTGCTTGTACACCGTGCGCAGGGTGGCCTCGTTGAAGCCGGTGCCCACCTTGCCTGCGTAGCGTAGCTGGCCGCTGTCCTCGTCGTGCAGACCGAGCAGAAGCGCGCCGAAGGCATTGCGCGCGCCCTTCGGGTCGGTATAACCGACGATGATGAATTCCTGGCGGTTCTGGCACTTCACCTTGATCCAGCTGGAACTGCGACGGGACACGTAAGGGCTGCCGGCGCGCTTGCCGATCAGGCCCTCCAGGCGCATCTGGCAGGCACTCTCCAGCACCGCGTCGGGGTCCTCGGCGAAGTCCTCGGAGAAGCGCAGCAGCGGGCTCTCGTTGTCCGCCATCAGCGCCGCCAGTGCGGCACGACGCTGTTCCACCGCCACCTCGCGCAGGTCCATGCCGTTCAGGTACGGCACGTCGAACAGGTAATAGACGATGCGCTCGCTGCCGCCGAGATCGAAGGCGTTCTGCAGGGCCTGGAAGTCCGGCAGCCCTTCCTCGTTCAGCACCACCACCTCACCGTCCAGCCAAGCCGACTCCAGTCCCAGCGCGGCCAACGCCTCGGCCTGACGCGGCATTTTCGCCGTCCAGTCATGGCCGTTGCGGGTAATCAGGCGCACCTTGCCCCGTTCGATACGGGCCATGATGCGGTAGCCGTCGAACTTGATCTCGTAGCGCCAGTCGCCATCCGGGACGGACTCGACCAGGGTCGCCAGTTGCGGCGTCAGCTTCTCCGGCATGGGCGCCTCGCGCGCGTTGGCCAGCCGCTGCCCCTCCTCCTTCTGGCCGCGCCGCCGCGCCGGCGTCTTGATCGGCCGGCGTGCTTCGGTCGCCTTGGCGCCGCGCTGGCGCGGGATGATGGTGCGGTCGCTGATGACGCTGTCCGGCTGGTCTTCGACGATGTCGTATTCGCTTTCCGGGCGCGCCGCTTCGTCGTTGGACTTGATCAGGAACCACTGCTCCTTGCTGCCCTGCATGTGCGTGCGCACCAGGTTCCAGCTACCGCTGAGCTTCTCGCCCTCGAGGCTGAACTTGAGCTTGCCCTTGCGGTAGCCTTCGCGGGGATCGCCCTCCGGCGTCCAGACGCCCCGGTCCCAGACGATCACATCGCCGGCGCCGTAATGCCCCTCGGGGATATGCCCCTCGAAGTCCGCGTAGTCCAGCGGGTGATCCTCGACATGCACCGCCAGCCGCCGCACCTTGGGATCGAGGCAGGGCCCCTTGGGCACCGCCCAGCTCTTCAGGGTGCCGTCCAGTTCCAGGCGGAAGTCGTAGTGCAGGCGGGTCGCATCGTGTTTCTGGATGCAGTATTGCAGCGCATGCTCCGCCGCCGCGGCCTTGCGACGGGTTCGCCGGGCCGCGCCGGAAGGCTCTGGGGTGGCGGAGAAATCGCGCTTGCGGTTGTATTCTTCCAGCGGCTTGGCCATGGGGTCGCCTCTCGCTTGGTCTAGAAGCTTAGAGACGCGCGACCCCTGGGGGTTCTATAAGAATGACCGGTTATTGCGGACGCCCTGGCTCCTCCGGCCCGCCGTCCTCCTCGATATCCTCCAGCTTCAATTCCAGCCCCCAGGCCGGGGCTTCCGCCGGTCTGGCCGGTTCGGGAGCACTGGGCGCCGCGGGCTGGGCAGCGGCCGGGGAGTCCTTGTAGAGCTTCAGCTTGAGGCGGACGTTGTTGGCCGAGTCGGCGTTCTTGATCGCTTCCTCTTCGCTGATGGCGCCCTCGTTGGCCAGGTCGATCAGCGCCTGGTCGAAGGTCTGCATGCCCAGGTTCTTCGACTTCTCCATCACTTCCTTGATCGAGCTGAGTTCGCTGCGCTTGATCAGGTCGCGCACAGTGGGCGTGCCGAGCAGCACCTCCACGGCGGCGCGGCGCTTGCCGTCGACCGTCTTGACCAGCCGCTGGGAGACGAATGCCTTGAGGTTGTTGCCCAGGTCGTTGAGCAACTGCGGGCGGCGGTCTTCCGGGAAGAAGTTGATGATGCGGTCGAGCGCCTGGTTGGCGTTGTTGGCGTGCAGGGTGGAAATCGCCAGGTGGCCGGTGTCGGCGAACGCCAGGGCGTGCTCCATGGTCTCGCGGTCGCGGATCTCGCCGATCAGGATTACGTCCGGCGCCTGGCGTAGGGTGTTCTTCAGCGCGGCGTGGAAGCTGCGGGTGTCCACGCCGACCTCGCGCTGGTTGATGATGGATTTCTTGTGCCGGTGCACGTACTCCACCGGGTCCTCGATGGTGATGATGTGCCCGCCGCTGTTGCGGTTGCGGTAGTCGATCAGCGCCGCCAGGGAGGTCGACTTGCCGGAACCGGTGCCGCCGACGAAAAGCACCAGGCCGCGCTTCTCCATCACTACCTTGAGCAGCACTTCCGGCAGCTTGAGGTCCTCGAACCTGGGGATTTCCATCTTGATGTTGCGCGCGACGATGGACACCTCGTTGCGCTGCTTGAAGATGTTGATGCGGAAGCGGCCGATGTGCGGCAGCGAGATCGCCAGGTTCATCTCCAGCTCGCGTTCGAATTCGGCCCGTTGCTCGGCATCCATGACCGACTCGGCGATCTTCGCCACCTCCCCCGGCTTCAGCGGTTCGGCGCTGAGCGGCTTGAGCACGCCGTTGAACTTGGCACAGGGCGGCGCGCCCGTGGAGAGGTAGAGGTCGGAACCGTCCTGGCTGGCCAGGATTTTCAGCATCGATTGGATATCCATGGAGCAATCTCTTATGGCGAAGAGGCGCACTGCCGGATGAAAACCGGCAAAAATCTGGCGCCAACGAACCGGCGACTGTATGGTCTGGGGTGTTCAGGCACAATGCCTAGCCCATCACAGAATCGGACTCCCACATGCCCAAAGCCATGGCCCGCCACATCTTGGTCAAGACCGAGGCCGAAGCCGAGCAATTGAAAAAACGCCTCGCCAACGGCGAAGCCTTCGATGTCCTGGCGAAGAAACACTCGCTCTGCCCGTCCGGCAAACGCGGCGGCGATCTCGGCGAGGTCCGCCCCGGCCAGATGGTGCGGGCCATCGACCAAGTGATCTTCAAGAAGCCCCTGCGCACCGTGCACGGTCCGATCAAGAGCGCCTTCGGCTATCACCTAGTACAAGTGTTCTATCGAGAATGACAGCGGAAACCGGAAAATAGCCGGTTTCCGCCCGTCGGCCGCTGCCGTTCGGCGAATTGTGGCGAGAGCGACGGATAGGTTGCGCGGTTTGGTGGTCTGTCACTCATGCATCGTAGCGACAGTCCCCGCCCGAAGGAGTATGCAGGATGCAACCGGAGCGAATAGTCACCGGCCCCATGAACCTGATAACGGCCCCGCGGATGCCCCGCTTCCCCTTCGACGGCGGAGAGATGGGGCAGAAGGTCCGCACCTTCGATTGGAGTGCCACTCCGCTCGGCCCGATCCAGGACTGGCCGAGCGTGTTGCGCGTCACCGTGGAGTTCGTCCTCAACTCCAAATTTCCCAAGTGCCTGGTGTGGGGCTCCTCCCTCACCATGATCTACAACGATGCCTTCAAGCCGATCCTCGGCAACAAATCGGAAGCACTGGGGCGGCCGTTCAGCGAGGTCTGGAGCGAAGCCTGGGATGCCATCGGCCCGATCGCCGAACGCGCGTTTTCCGGCGAGGCGACCTATATCGAGGATTTCCCGCTCGCCATCAACCGCCACGGCCATCTGGAGCAGGCCTTCTTCACCTTCTGCTACAGCCCGGTACGGGACGAGAACGGCGTGGTCGTCGGTATGATGGATACCGTTATCGAAATGACAGGCAAGTACCTCGCCGAACGCCAGTTGCGCGAACTCGCCAACTCGCTGGAAAAGCAGGTCGCCGAACGCACCGCCGACCGCAACCGCCTCTGGCAGTTGTCCACCGACATCATGCTGGTGACCCATTTCGACAGCGTGATTACCGCCGCCAACCCGGCCTGGCAGCGCATGCTCGGCTGGAGCGAGCAGGAACTGGTCGGCCAGCGGGCGCTGAGCCTCATCCACCGCGAGGACCTGCATCGCACCATCCGCACCATCCGCCTGTTGTCCCGCGGTACGCCGATCTCCGGCCTGGACAACCGCGTCCGCCACAAGGACGGCAGTTACCGCTGGATCAGTTGGAACGCGGTGCCCGGCGATGGCCTGATCAATGCCGTGGGGAGGGATTTCACCGCTGAAAAGGAACAGGCCGAAGCCCTCCAGCAGGCCGAGGAAAACCTTCGCCACAGCCAGAAGATGGAAGCGGTCGGCCAGCTCACCGGCGGCCTGGCGCACGACTTCAACAACCTGCTGCTGAGTATCGGCGGCAGCCTGGAATTGCTGGGCGAACGGCTCCGCCAAGGGCGCACCCAGGACCTCGAGCGCTACATCGAGGCGGCCCAGGGCGCGACCCAGCGCGCGGCCTCCCTGACCCACCGCCTGCTGGCCTTTTCCCGGCGCCAGACCCTCGATCCGCGGCCGACCCGGGTCAACCACCTGATCGCCGACATGGAAGAACTGGTCCGCCATACCATGGGGCCGACCATCCGGGTGGACATCATCCGCTCCACGGATTCCTGGACCGTCCTGGTGGATCGCAATCAGTTGGAAAACTCCCTGCTCAACCTTTGCATCAACGCCCGCGATGCGATGCCGGAAGGTGGCCGGCTGGTCATCGAGACGGCCAACGTCGAGCTGGATGCCAAAACCGCGGGCGCGCTGGAACTGGCACCCGGCGAATACCTGTCGCTGAGGGTCAGCGATACCGGCATGGGCATGTCGGCGGAAGTCGCCAAACGGGCCTGCGAACCCTTCTTCACCACCAAACCCACCGGCCAGGGCACCGGGCTGGGGCTTTCCATGGTGTACGGCTTCGCCCAGCAATCCGGCGGCCAGGTGCGAATCCACTCGGAAACCGACCGGGGGACCTCCGTCATGCTCTACCTGCCGCGCCACGCGGATGAGCCGGACGCCCCCAGCGAGACGGCACAGCCCTCCGACATGCCGGTGACCAGCCAGGGCGAAACCGTGCTGGTGATCGATGACGAGGCGACCCTGCGCATGCTGGTGACCGAAGTGCTGGAAGACCTCGGCTACGCCACCCTCGAAGCCGCGGAAGGCCCGTCCGGCCTGGCGTTGCTGGAATCGGGCCGGCCCGTGGACCTGCTGATCACCGACATCGGCCTGCCCGGTGGCATGAACGGCCGCCAGGTCGCCGACGCCGCGCGCCGTGTCCGACCGGGGCTGAAAGTGCTGTTCATCACCGGCTATGCCGAGACCACCGTGGTCGGCAACGACCGCCTGGAGCCGGATATGCAGATTCTGACCAAGCCCTTCACCCTGGATGCCCTGGCCAACCGGATCAAAGGCCTGCTCGGCTGACGGGCTGTCGGGCACACGAACCCGCCCCAACATCCGAACCCGCTCTTGTAGGGGCGAATTCATTCGCCCAACGAAGCATCGCCAGGCGAATAAATTCGCCTCTACAACACTTTGCTTTTCGTAGGAACCAGCTCTGCTGGCGAGGCTTTTGTGTCACCTGTTCGCTCGTTCTTACAAAGGGCTGCATCCGAACCTCAGCGTGGGAGCGAATTCATTCGCAATGCTGTTTGCATCCCAATCCAGCACACTGCCGACGGATTCGCGTCACCCCCGCCCCCTCACCCCAGCCCTCTCCCCAAAGGGGCGAGGGAGCAGTCCGTGCCGGCCCAACAGCACGTGTGGCGAATAAATTCGCCCCAACACCGTCTGCTTTCGTAGGAACCAGCTCTGCTGGCGAGGCTTTTGTGTCACCTGTTCGCTCGTTCTTACAAAGAGCTGCATCCGAACCTCAGCGTGGGAGCGAATTCATTCGCGAATGCTGTTTGCATCCCAATTCAGCACTGCCGACGGGTTCGCGTCATCCTTACCCCAGCCCTCTCCCCAAAGGGGCGAGGGAGCAGTCCGTGCCGGCCCAACAGCACGTGTGGCGAATAAATTCGCCTCTACACCGTCCGCTTTTCGTAGGAGCCAGCTCTGCTGGCGAAGCCCCACGAACGCTGGAGATTCAGCGCCCACCACCCAGCGGCAACATGCGCAGCAGCACCCCGTCGCGCTTCACGTAATGGTGGAACAGCGCCGCCGCCGCGTGCAGGCCGATCAGCCAGTAGCCGGCCTGGCCGAGCGCTTCGTGCAATTCCTTCAGCTCACCCGCGAGCCCCTTGTCCGGGGCCACCAGGGCCGGCAATTCCAGGCCGAAGAACGGAATCGGCTTGCCGGCCGCGCTGAGGATCAGCCAACCCACGAAGGGCAGGCCGATCATCAGCCCATACAACGCCAGGTGCATGGCCTTCGCCAGCCAATCCTGCCAGGCCGGGGTGGCGGGTTCGTCACGCAGCGAGGGACCCAGAATGCGCGCCAGCAGACGCAGCCAGACCAGGGCGAACACCGCCAGGCCCAGCATGAAGTGCCATTGCTTGAGCAACTCGCGAGTCTCACTGCCCTTGGGAAAGTTGCCTTTCAGCTCGATGCAGGCATACACACCGGCGATCAGCAGCAGCATCAGCCAGTGCAGGCCGATGGAAAGGCGGCTGTAGCGTTGAGAAAGATAGGTCATGGGGAGACGCTCCTTGTATGAGGAAGTGATGCGATCCTAAGGCTGGACACTTAAGGAAACCTTAGCCCTCACACCTCGCGCGGAAAACGCACCCGGACTTCCAGTCCGCCCAGCGGCGATTCGAGCAGTTCGACATCCGCCCGGTGCAGTTCCGCCACCCGCGCGACGATGGACAAGCCCAGCCCGGCGCCCTGCCCTTCGCCCTCGCGGAAGAAGCGCTCGAACACCTTGGCACGCATGTCCAGCGGCACGCCGGGGCCGCTGTCCAAGACGCGCAGCAACACGGCATCCTCGGCGCTTTCCAGGCACACCTGGATCTGCCCACCGGCCGGGGTGTATTGCAGGGCGTTGCCGACCAGGTTCTGCAACAGGGTCTCCAGGCTGGCCGCATCGCCCGTCAGGCGGTAATCGCCGCCGTCTGCCGCTTCCAGGGTCAGTTCCTGGCGGCGACTCAGCGCCAAGGGCGTCAGCTCCGCCAGGGCACCACGGGCCAGCGCACACAGGTCGAGACGGGTCATGGCCAGTTGCACCGCATTCGGCTCCAGCCGGGCCAGGGTCAGCATCTGCGCCACCACGCGGGTGGTCCGGTCCACGCCGGCGATGAGCTGCGCCAATGCACCGGCACGATCATGCTCATCGACCGCCTCCATCGCGTTCTGCGCATGGATGCGCAGCACCGCCAGGGGCGTGCGCAGCTCGTGGGCGGCATCGGCGATGAAGCGCTTCTCCCGCTCGATCAGTTGGGTGACCTGCAGCAACAGGCGATTCAACGACGCCACCACCGGCTCCAGCTCCCTCGGCAAGGGTTGCAGGATCAGCGGAGACAGATCGTCCGGGCCGCGGGTCTTGAGCGATTGGGTCATGCGCACCAGCGGGCGCAGCCCCCAGCCCACCGCCAGCCAGACCAGCAGGGCCAGCACCGGCAGCCCCACCAGATCGGGCAACAGGCTGCGCGCGGCGATCTTGCCCACCAGTTCGCCACGCACGCTGTCGCGCTCGCCGACCAGCAGCCAGGCGCGATCCTCCCGGTCGTGCAGGAGGAACAGTCGCCAGCCGTGCCCGGCCATGCGCAGGTCGTGGTAACCCTCCAGGGCGGTGCTCGGGGCGGCCGCCCCGACGCTGCTCAGCAAAACCTGCAAGGCATCCGCCGGGATACTCGCCGAATGCAGCAGCGGGCGGCCCTGCTCGTCGGCAACCTGGAAACCGAGCTTGCCCTCGTAGCGGTGACCCGCCTTGCGCTCCTGGCCGCCCATCAGCGCGGCATCCAGGGCAGCCTGCAGTTCGCTGCGGTTGGCGTCGCTCATGTCGCGTCCGACCAACCCCTGCAGCAGACGCGCGCTCTGCGCCAACTGGGCGTCGAACAGTTCCTCGATCTCGTGGTGGGCGTCGCGGTAGCTCTTCCAGGAGATCAACCCCAGCGACATGCCGAGCAGACCGAGCACCAGCAGCAGGGTACGGGCACGGATCGAACGCATCAGAGCTTGTCCACCAGATAGCCGACGCCCCGGACGGTGCGGATCAGCTCGGGGAAGAACTTGCGCCGCAGGTGGTGCACGTGCACCTCCAGGGCGTTGCTCTCCACCTCCTCGTCCCAGCCGTAGAGCACCTGCTGCAACTTGTCGCGGGTCAGCACCCGGCCCGGATGGGCGAGCAGTTCGTGGAGCAGCATGAATTCCTTCCGCGAGAGGTTCACCGCCTCGCCCCGGTAGGTGACCTGCTGGTCCACCGGGTCGAGGCGGATGTCCTGGTACTCCAGCGCCGGCTGCGGGCGGTTGAGGCTGCGCCGGACCAGCGCCCGCAAACGAGCCTTGAGTTCGGCGACATCGAACGGCTTGACCAGGTAATCGTCCGCCCCGGCATCGAGCCCGGCGACCCGGTCGCCGGTGGCGTCGCGGGCGGTGAGCACCAGCACCGGCACCGGGTTGGCCGCCGCGCGCAGGCGCCGCAGCACTTCCAGGCCATCCAGGCGCGGCAGGCCGAGGTCGAGGACGGCCACGTCGAAGTCCTCGTGGCTCAGCGCATGCAGCGCGCTGGCGCCGTCCTGCAACCAGTCGACGGTGTAGCCCTCCGGCTTGAGCGCCGTGCGGATGCCCTCGCCCAGCGCCCCGTCATCTTCAACCAGCAACAATCGCATGGAGACATCCCGTATCGCCCGGCCCCGCCGGATGGCGCCATTCAACCGCAGTGCGTGCCATCATTCCAGCTTCTTGCGGACCTCAGCCAGCAGCGCGCGCGCCTCTTCGCGGCGGCCCTTGTCGGCCAGCTCGCGGCCGGGGCGGTCCGGTGCCTGCAACGCCGTTTCCAGGGCGGCACGGGCTTCCGCATAGCGCTTCTGGCGCAACAGGTAGTCGCCGTAGAAATAGTTCGGGTCGATGCCCTTGGGGTTGAGCGCCAGCGCCTGCTTCAGCATCGCCTCGGCCTTCTCGTCGTCGCCGAAGCCGATCGGCCAGCCGGGCACCTGGTAGTAGAGGCTGCCCAGGCTGGTATAGGCGGAGCCGTCGAGGGCCTTGGGGTCCATTGCCAGGGCCTGCTCCAGGCTGGCACGGGCCTGCTTGACCAGGTCCAGCGCGCCGAGCCCGCCCTTGGCGCCGGCCCAGGTGCTGAGGATGATGCCGCGCCAGATCAGCAGCTCGGCCGCCTTCGGCTCGCTGGCGAGCGCCTGGTCGGCCTCCTTGGCGAGCCCGGCGAACGCCGCTTCGCGCTGTTTTTCCGGCAACTCGTAGCGGATTTCCGCCCAGCGCGTTTGCAATTGACCCAGGGCCTGCTGGCCGCTGTCGCTGAGGGCGAACGCCGGCAGGCTGAGCAGGCCGCCCAGGGCCAGGCAAAGGGAAATCAGGATTCTCATGGGGTTCTCCAGATCAGGAACGATGACGGGCAAAGCGTTGGATGACCGGCAGTTGCTTGCGCAGCGCCTGGTCCACCACACGCGGCAACAGGCTGTTGAGGCGCACGAAGAGTTTTTCCGGCCAGCCGAGGTAGCTCTCCTCGCGCTCGCGGAGGATCGCCTCGACGATCCGCGCGGCCACTGCCTGTGGCGCGTCCATGCTCACGTTCAGCTCGTCGTTCATGGCCACCACGTGGTCGCCGTTCATGGCCGTGCGAGTGGCGCGCGGGGCGATGTAGAGCACCTTCACGCAGGTGTCCGCCAGCTCGCGACGCAGGGCCTCGGAGAAGCCGCGCACGGCGAACTTGCTGGCGCAATAGGCGGTGAAACCGGCGTAGCCGATGGAGCCGAAGGTGGAACCGACATTCACCACCAGCGCGCGCGGCGCATGGCGCATCAGCGGCAGCAGGCGATGGGTGAGTTGCAGCGGTGCGGTGAGGTTGACCTCGACCAGCGCGGCGATGGCGTCCTCGTCCTGGGATTCCAGCAGGCAGAACTGGTTGACCCCGGCCGCGTTGATCAAGCAATTGACCCCGCCGAAACGCCGTGCGGCACCCAGCACCGCATCGCGCCCGACGCTCTGGCGCAGGTCGGCCTGGACCACCTCGACCTGCCCGGGATAGCGCTGCGCCAGGGCCCGCAGGGTATCGCCCTGGCGCCCCACCAGCAGCACCTTGGCACCGCCGGCGCAAAGCCGTTCGACCAGTGCCTGGCCGATTCCACCACTGGCGCCGGTGAGCACGGCGCGGCATTCGGAGAGTTTCATGGTCGGGTCCTCAGGACAGCGGCAAGCTGCGGAACATATCGCCGTATAGGCGGTACACCACCCGCGCGGTGTGCACCACGGCGGCCTGGTCGCGCGGATCGTCGAGGCGGTTCATCAGGCCCTTGAACAACTCGATGTGTTCCAGATCCAGGCTGCCGTGGGAAGTCAGGTAGCTGAACGCCTGGGCCGGCAGGCCGAGCTGGCCCTGGATGATGCCGGCGGCCTGGGTGGCGAGCATGACGCTGGTGCCCTCCAGCACGTTGACCATGCCGAAGAAACCCACCGGATTGTCCCGGGCGATGCGGTCGTAGACGTAGGCGACCATCAGCTCCGTAGGCAGGCCCGGCGTGCCATTGCGCACCGCCTCGGCGTCGCCGTCACAGGCACGGATATCGTTGAGAATCCATTCGTGGTGGCCGTATTCCTCCTCGATGTATTCGGCGATTGCCTCGCGCAGCCACTCCAGCCGCTCCGGCAGGCGCGCACCGCAGGCCATCAGCAGCGGCACCGTGTGCTTGACGTGGTGGTAGGCCTCGATGAGGAACGCCTTGTAGCTGGCCAGGCTGACCTGGCCGGCCATGGTCTGCTGGATGATCGGTGCGCCGAGCAGGTAGTCGCGCTCGGCGGCGGTCTGTTGTTGCAAAGCCTCGTAGAAACTCATGGTCTGTCCTCGGGGGAAAGGGCCGCGAAGGCCGACTGGTAGTGATGGAGCAAGGCGGCGCGGCGCAACCGGCCGTTGGCGGTGGCCAGGCCGTTGGCCTCGTTGAAGGGGTGTTCGGCCCGCAGCCAGCGATGGACACGGGCGTAGTCGGGCAGCGAGCGGTTGGCCGCCTGCACCGCCTCGGCCAGCTCGGCATCGCTGCAAGAGGGGAAACGCGGCACCAGCACGGCGATGTTTTCCGCCAGCGCCTCGCCATGCAGCCAGGCCTGGGCGATGGGCAGTTGCTGGACCAGCTCGGCCTCCACCCATTCCGGATTGACGTTGCGGCCGTAGGCGGTGATGAACTGGTGCTTGCGGCGGCCGTGCAGAACGAGAAAACCGTCGTCGAAATGCCCAAGGTCGCCGGTGGCCAGCCATTCGTCCTGCGGCGCCGGCTCACCGAGGTAACCGAGCATCCGGGCGCCGTGCACCAGCACTTCGCCCTCCTCGCTCAAACGTACCTGCAGATGAGCCAGCGGCTTGCCGACCGTGCCGATGCGCCGTGCTTCCGGGGTGTTCAGGCAGACCACCGAGGCGCACTCGGACAACCCGTAGCCTTCGAACACCGGCAGGCCGAGCGCATCGGCGCGTTGCAGCAACTGCTCCGCCACTCGCCCGCCGCCCACCGCGACGAAGCGCAGCGAATCGGGCAGCGGCATCCCGCGTTCGGCGGCGGTCACCAGGGCCAACAACAGTTGCGGCAGGAGAATCAGGCTGTGCGGCCGACTCTGCGCCAGCATGGTGAGAAAGCGCGGCAGGTCGAGACCGCTGCCGCCCTTGATTCCCACATCGGTCAGCGACGGCAGGTCGATCTCAGCACCGGCCAGCAGCGGCGCGTAGATTCCGGCGATGTTCTCCAGCAGCACCGCCAGCGGCAGGATGCACAGGTGCCGTTCCACCTCGCGGGAACGACTGGCCTGCCAGAGGCTTTCCGCCACCCGCAGTTGCACCTCGGCATCCAGGCAGACGCCCTTCGGCTGGCCGGTGGTGCCGGAGGTATAGGTGATTTTCAGACTACCGGTTGGCAACGCCGCGACCTCCCCCGGATCGCGCTGCCACAGGCCCGGCTGGCGCTCCTCGAAGCCGAGGGCGCGAGTCGTTTCGTCGGCGGCGCCGATCAGGGTGTCGATGCCGGCGCTGTCCAGCACATGGCGCCGCTGTCCCGGCGAAAAGAACCCCGGCAGCGGCACGCAGACCTTGCCGGCACGCAGCAGCGCTAAGTCCCACAGCACCCACTCGGGGCCGTTATCCAACGCCAATGCGACACGCCGGGCACCGAGCGCCTCCAGTTGCCCGGCACGCTCTTCGGCCTCCCGGCGTAGCGCGGCATAACTCAGCGACAGCGCGCCCTGGCGCAGAGCAGTCCGCTCGCCGTGCGCCACCAGCGCGGCCCACAGCCGGTCAATGGCAGGCTGCATGGGGCAAGGCTCCTTCGTTGCAGAGGGCTTGATAGCCCAGCCGCGGGTAGACGCCCATCTGCACCAAGCGCTGGTGACCGCCCAGGATTTCCCCGGCCATGACCTGCGGGTTATTGGCGTAGTAACTGCCCCAGTCGGCCTGCTCGTCGCCCAGGCAGGCCGGATCGGCCGCGCCCAGGGACAACGGCGAAAGCTCCAAGCGCTGGAAGCTGTTCAGCAACGCGGGCGTGCCGGTGAACGTGACCCAGCGGAAGCCGCAGGCCACCAGCAGGTCGGTCAGCGCCACGATCAGCAGCCGCGCCGAACCGGCGCCCAGCGCCGCCAGGTTGCCCACCTCGACGATGTCGCGGCGCGCAATCGGTTGGCCGCCGTACCCGGCGATCACCTGCTCGATCGGCCGGTCCAGATAGCGCTCGAGAAACAACGGCGCCTCGCCGGCGGAACGCAGCCCCACCGCGCCCTGTATGCGCCCGTCCGCCCCTTCCAGCCCCAGCAGGCACGGCATGAAATGGCGGATGCGCGCCGCGTAATGCGCCGCGAAACGCTCGCGGATGAACGCCTCCAGCAACGCCCGTCGCGCCCCGTCGCAAGGCCGGGCACAGCGAAGGCTCAGCGCCGGCTCGCGGCCGATCCGGGCGAGCAAGCCGTCGGCATGAATCCCAGGCAGTTCCATGACCGGAACCTCTCATGATTAACCTGGGACGGATTGTTGGCAGACAGGCTTAAGGGAGTCTTAAGCCTCGGGAAAGAGGCAGGTGCGGACTTGTAGGGGCGAATTTATTCGCCCGCTTTACACCGCGCCGGACAAAAGCTTCGCCAACAGAGCTGGCTCCACGAAAAACAGGTCTGAGTGGCACGCAACCTGTGGGAGCGGATTTATCCGCGAATGCGGCCTTTCGGTCCATCGCGAATGAATTCACTCCCACCCCGAGGTCCGGACACCTCCATGTGTAGGAGCGAGCTCTGCTCGCGAAACGGACCTGCGCAAAAGCCTAGCTGTAGGGGCGAATTCATTCGCCCAGCCTACCCTCGCCGGGCGAATGAATTCGCCCCTACACAACGAAGAAAAGCTGCACAAAAGCCTCGCCAGCAAGCGGGCGCCTACAGGACCGAGCTGGCCGCCGCCCCGAACCGCGCCAACTGCATCTCGCGCAGGCGACTCAGGGTCCGGCGGAACGGAAACGCCAGATAGCCCTCGGTATACAACGCCTCCAGCGGCACCTGCGCCTCCAGATAAAGCGGCACGCCCCGGTCATAGCACTCATCCACCAGGGCGATGAAGCGACGCACACCGTTGTCATGGGCGGACAGCCTCGGAAGCCGTCGATCCCCCGCCGTCACCCGCTCCACCCCGTCCTCGGTGCCGCGGGCGATGTAGGCCTCGCGCTGGGAACCGCCCAGGCTGGGCACCTCGCCCAGCAGAATGGCCGGGAAGCGGTCGCACAGCTCGATGAAATCCGAAACCGCGCGCGGCCCCTCGCAAAGATCGGCATAACGGCACCAGACCGCCGTATCGCAGGCATTCACCACCGGCAGGCTGCGTCGGCCGATCAGCAGCGCCTCGTCGCTGCCTGCCCGCCCGTCCGCCAGCCGCGCGAACACCTCGGCCAGAGCGCTGGGCTCGCCGGGCTGCGCCACCCAGTAGCGTTGCTGCGCCTGCCCCGGATGGAGGCGGTGATCCTGGCCGCCATCGACATCCACCACCTGCATATGCCGCTGGATCGCCGCGATGGCCGGCAGGAAGCGGTCACGGTTGAAGCCATCGGCATAAAGCTGTTCCGGCGGCTGGTTGGACGTGGCCACCAGCACCACGCCCTGCTCGAACATCGCCTGCATCAGCCGGCCAAGGATCATGGCATCGCCGATATCGCTGACGAACAGCTCGTCGAAACACAACACCCGCACCTCCCGCCCCAGCTCGCCGGCCAGGGCCAGCAGCGGATCGGCCGTGCCGGTCAACTGGAACAGGCGCTGATGCACCCAACGCATGAAGTGATGAAAGTGCAGCCGCCGCGCCGGCACTCGCAGGCTCTGGTGAAAGCGATCCATCAGCCAGGTCTTGCCGCGCCCCACCGGCCCCCAGAGATACACCCCACCCATCGCCCCGGCCCGCTCGGCATGCAGCGCCCAATGGCAACGCTCCAGCACCTCCGCCGCCTGCCGCTGGGCGGCGTCCGGCAGAAAGCCTGACTGGGCAATGGCCTGCTCGTAGGCAGCCAGCGGGGACAGAGGAACGGACATAACGAAAGCCGACAGAGAAACCAGCCGGCGACGCTACGGACCCGACGGGCCGTTGTCCAGCCACCGCGCGCAAAAGCGCCGGTGCCGAGCGCAGTACCGGTGCGGGTGATAAGCGACAGCGCATACCGAGAAAACCACAGCCCCGGATTGCGCCAAGGCTTATTGGGCTACACGTATGAAGGCAGGACTCAAGGCCAACCTCGGGCAAATCAACTCGCCCCGCCGACCTCCCCACCAACACGCCCCATGGACACCAGCTTGATGGCAAAGACTTCTCGCGGGCACCAACGACCACCCAGGAAGCCGCCCCCGCGTCAGTGCCCATTCCTCACCCAGCCCTGAAACGGCCAGCCCCAACACAACACCCTGAACCCACACCGTTACAACCCCCTCGCTCCTCTGGGGAGAGGGCTGGGGGCGCCCGGCGGAGGGTGAGGGGGCGGAGCCTGATCCCCCGACGTGGGCAAGCGGATGCCATGCGACCCGACAAGCTGATTGATACTCCGACACTGCATGGGCGAACACCTGGCTCCTCTTCTCGCCAATACAGCCGATCAACAGTCATCGACGGAGTACACCCAGCCGCTGCCCCGCCAGAGTAGGCGGACCGATAGCTCAGGGAATTCGACAATGGGGGAACATGGCGGTGGGTGGTAAGCGAACGGTTTGTGGATGGAGCGGTGCCCAGTGGGGAATGTGATCGCTGCGTTGAAGGCTTCAAAACGGTGACGATAGAAACGTTCCCCGTCTTAGGGTCTGTACGAAAAGTCGCCGAGCGAAGGTCAGGCTAGGCAAAAATCGGTGAGGAAGCGGAGTTTACGTGCTGTAAATGAGCATTCCGAGCCGATTTTTAACGACGCATCACCGAGCGCAGGCACTTTTCGTACAGAGCCTAATTTTTATCAAGGCCAGACTGCAGTCTTTTATAGCTGGACGATTTCGACCCGAAGCTGCTGGTGAGAACCGGCAGCAATCGGCCAGAACTGGGCATTAGAGTAAAAAATAAATCTGTCCCCTTTTCTCTGTCCCCTTTTCGCTTTTCGGAAAGTTGGTTGTGATGTAGCTAGGTGGAATGATTCGGGTGTAGGGCTATCGGCTGTAACGTTGCCACGACGGAGCACCGCTCGCAAAGCTCTTGAGATTGCTCCACTGATTGCCTCGGTCCTCCACGAAATGGTACGTGACATAGTTCTCCAGTTTCTTGGTGACAACCGGATACAACCCTAAGTATTCCTGTCCCTCGAAACTCTGGTTCTCCGAGTCCAGCAGCGGAAGGATCGCGACTTGGCCAGGTTTGTGACCATCAAAGAAGCCCAGCTCCCAGGGCATCCACTTTGATCCGGAGGAGTTACCGGTGGCGATATACATCATAGAGCGGGAAGACTTCATGCGCTCCCGCAGGACTGCAGCGGTTTCTTTGCCCACCGAATTTCGGTCCAATTTCTTGTCGACGACCCAATCCACATAGACTTTCAGGCCCTGTTTCTGTAGAAGCAGCATCATTCCCAGAACGAGATCGGAGTCATCAAGGGAGTGAGACAAAAAAATGTCGAACTCCTCGCGAGGTTTGTAGCTTTCCATTGTTGCGGTCAGAACAGCTTGTGCGGTGCGATAACCACGAGCGCCGACCGCAGCAGCACGCGCCTCGCTTTTAGTGAAGAAGGCCATAGTGTTACTTCCAATTAACTAAATTGATGGCGTTTTCGATCCAAGTCGCCAAGTTTTCTTTGATATCACCATAAGCATCGCTGGCCTTTGGCTCATACACCAGTGGTTTGACGACTATGCCGCCACGTCTAAAGGTGAAATTATCGAAGGGATTGGAACCTTTCGAGCTATAGCCATTCCGGGGGCAATTCAGCCGATGGATGTAGACACCTACGACCGGCTTATTGAGTTCCCAAGCACGCTTAATTTCATACTGGACCCATCGGCGTTCGGCTGTCTGACTACCGATCAATACAACGAGGCAGGATTTCCCATTTAGATTTTGGTCAATCCAGTCCTTCACACCTTTCTCAGTACGTTTAATCTGCTCCCAGGTATTGGGACTGACGGGCTCGTCTCCTTCCAATGCCCCCATCTGGCGAATCTGTTGCACTCGCATCACATCGTTTTCGAAGTGAAAGCTATAAAAGACCTTGCGCTTCATCCCTAACCTCCAAGCTTCTTGATGATGGACAGAACTTGCTTCTCGATAGTGTCCCGATCAACTGAAAGATCTGCGAGCTTTGCCACTTCCTTCTCCAGCCAAGGATGCTGGGAAAAGTACTCGGCCGGACTGGCCAACATTTCGTTAGCCAGCTCCTTGGCCATGTAACCGGTGACTCCAATAGGTAACGCAACGACCCCTTTTTCTTGAGCAATAGAAAACTCACTGCGTACGCCATCTGCATTAACGATGGTGCCATCTTTAACCTTATTGCCGAAGACAAATAGGGCAATACCAGAAAGCCCGATCATGCGACTCCTGTATTCTTGCCACAGTTCTCGCAGGTCTTGGCCATTCGAGGCCACCTGCGGAAACGGCCGCATAATAAGTTGATCCTCCGAGTATTTTTCAGGCTTGGAATAGATTGCATCAAGCGCACCATTGATGACTGCGCTACCAATACCCCAGCCAAATCCATTGACAACTCGATAACCTCCTTTCACTAGGGAGGCGGATATGGAATGCATGAAATCCAGGGCATCTTGCTTGCCCCAGGTGCCGTACTCTTCTGCGCTGCCTGATATGAATATGGTTTTCTTGAGAAAGCGACTCTCGATCTCCCTCAGGATGATCGGAATGTCCTCATAGTTGTCAACCAGTAGCGCTTGGATTCCAAATCGCAGCAGTTCGCGAACGTGGTGCTCCTGCCGACGCTGTCGGTACCTCGCAGAGTCAGCGTCTTCCTTCCCTTGTGGCTCTGCAGGCTCCTTGCGAAGAAAGCAGTAATGGGTCCGACGAAAATCATCCGGCACATGTAACCGGCTCAGTACATAGTCAAGGTTAGGGTCCGTGAAGCTGAAGCCGATAAACAGAAATGTCTTAGAAACCAAATCTCCACTGAGGGCCGTTACGAAGGCTTCGTGGGATTTGTGGTATTTCTCATACTGAGCTTTATAAAGGATGGCTGCACCTGGCGAGTACACGTCACCGTGCATTTTGTAGACAACGGCGTCTCGCTTAGGGCGAGTGGTCACGAGATCATCGGTCTTGCGCTTGATATCAGCAACACGGTAGTTCGCTTTGAGGCTGTCCTCAATCAGGGTGTCGTAGTTAGTCGTCCAATATGTCCTGATGGGAAGCCGCGAAACGATATTGTGAGCTTCCGAGGGTTCCGCCTGCTCCGAGAACTCCTCAAGAATTTTCCGAGCTAGGCCGGTCGAGCTGTTCTTCTTGTTGACGTGGTACTGCGCGACAGAAATCAGGTCGTGCTCCAACTCAACCTTGAGACCAAGTTCTTCAACAATCTCGCTGAGCAGCTCGCTCCAATTCACGAAGCCGCAACTTTTAGAAAATCCGGCACCGGCAAATATAGCGGCCACTCCATCATCAAGATCTTTTACGTACGCTCTGATGAACGCTTCAATTTCAGGTGAGAATTGCGCACTCATGATCTACAACCTCCATGTTAAGAAGACTTGGCCACCCACCTCACCAGAAAGGCTTCACCAACCAGTTGTTCAAACTGCTGCCAACTACCCATCCAGGGTCTTGCCGAGTTAGGTGGTGTTGGTACACGGCAAGAGCGGCCGATAACGGAGGCACGGAACCAATCAGCAAGATGGACGGCAACAGCAACTGCCCGAGCTGGGCAAAGGCACAGAAAACCTGCCCGCTCACGAGCGAACTGAATTCATGGAGATCGGTAATCGCGGCCGGTTGGCTGTTGGTGATGGGTTGGAGGGCGAACCAAGCAGCAGCGGCAATCAGCATACTGGCCCACCAGGGCAGGCGGCTGGCGAGATGGAAAAAGTTTTCGGTGGGTGTTGTACTGCGGCGTCTCATCATCCCTGCATCCCTGACTGGCCATCCATTAATTGGCATAGTGCCACTACAGGGACTATAGACGCTGATCTCGATCAGTAAAGTGCCGTTTAGCTGATCGAGCAAAAGCCCCGTGGCGTAAGCCAGTTCGGGGCACAGTGCAGTGGGTGATGTTAACGATCTTCTCTGGGGGGAAGCGCATACTGCATTTCGTCCCGGGCCTGAAGGTAACGATTGAGGTAAACCGAAGGAACGCTGTTGAACGCAGATTTATTCCCATCCGGGTCCTTATAGGTGGTGTACATATTCCGTGTACCCGTTACCTGGTCCCAGACGCTTTCATTGCTCCTGAGCCCTTGGATCAACTTCTGGGCGGCCTCCGGGCCCGCGGCTACTCGCAGCCGCATCTTGGTGAAGCGATTCATCTTGGCGTCATCGAACGGTGGGGTGGAGAGCGCATCGGCCAATTCCTCGGTCATGGGCCGGGGGCCTCCCGGTGGGGTGGTTATCAAACGAATCGGCTCGGTCGGATTGGTCCGCTCTCCGTAGGTGTAGATTTTTTTTAGTCCCTGCCAAGCGTCCACAACCACCGCCTTGTCACCAACCGTCCGGTCCCGCCAATCGCCGGCGATCACGTAATTATGGTCTTCGTTGGACTCTTTAACCTGAAACACCGGCAAGTGCCGGGTTATGTTCTGGAACTCGGCTCCAACCATCCTGCGATGCTCCCCGCAACTTCCTCCCCCGGCCTGTTTGACCCCCTTCAACTCTTCCTCCTCCGAACTCGCACTGCCAACAAGATCCCGCGACATTTTCATACGTGTCCAACTGCGCCCGCCGCTCATCCAAATAGCCGCTTCCTGATTTCCCGGACCATCAGGAAAGGTTTCGTGCCCGGTTTTGAGCAGAATGTCATGGGCGGCTTGCATTGTTTCGAATATTCGAGTCGATACTTTGATGGCTTCACCATTCCGCCTTCCAATCAAAGCATCGAGGCGAGAATCGTTGATATGAGATAGGGGCACGTATTCATTGACGATACCGGATCGGCTCGACGAACCATGAGTGTTCATTCTCTTACCTCCTGTTAACGAGAATTAGTAGATGCCGTCACTGGAGCATGACGAGCATTGCTTTGAAACTTCAACCACTCCCGCATACCTCGAGCCTTTTCAATAAAGGTCTCCACGAGTTTGTAGGCGGTTGCCATATCCAACTCTGGCAAGGCTTGGCGAGTTGAAAGCACGATTTTGTTCGGCGCCTGAGTCATGCCGATTGCAAAGACGGGGTGGGATAAATCGAATACGTTCACCCTCAACAGAGTGCGCAATATTTCAGTAGAACAGTCCTCTGCGACTTCACCCAGCACACTGACCAGGTTCAGATAACCTCGCTGCATTCCAATAAGATGGACCTCCAAATCCTCATTCAACGTCAACACATAGGCCTCATTGTCTTTAGCCTCGATCTGCGAATCGATCCCATATTGTTTGAGCACATGGGATACGAGCAGGTGAAAGGAGCGTTCCGCTTGCATGGCAGCATCCTGTATTTGCGTTTGAGTTGGGCTATCCAAGAGGCTTCTTGTGAGATGAAGTCTGATGGTTAACCACAGACTCTCCGTGGCTTCTGTAGCGGTGTAGTTCCAAACGAATAGGCCCTACCTGCGCCTGTTTTGGCCACGGGACGTGCCTCAAGGAGCGCGCGTGACGGAGTTACCGCTAGCCGGCTCCATGCCTGAATGCCCCTTGTCCTTCCCCCTGCCCCGACCTATCCTGCGCCGGCCACGGTTGTCCGTGGCCGGGTTTGACAGCCCGAACAGTTAGGCGCGATCCGCGCCGAGTAACCGCATATCACTACAGCGCTCTATGGCCGGAATCGCGTGGGTCTTCGTCGAACTACGCAGGAGTCTTTTGCCATGGAAAACGCTTTCTCTCCCCTCACCCTTCACCGCTACGACCGCCCCTTGCGCGGTGTGATGATCGACGGCCAGCCCTGGTTCGCCGCCTGGGATTTCGCCCGGCTGATCGGCCATCGCCACCCCGAGCGCATCGGCCGGATGATGGAGGACGACCAGATTCGCAGCGTGCGTTTCGCCCTGGCCAGCGGCGAGACGGAAGACGTCGAGGTGATCAGCGAGTCCGGCGCCTACCGGGCGCTGTGGCGCTACAACCACCCGGAAAACCGCAGCCTGCGCCGCTGGCTGACGCTGGAGGCGGTGCCGCTGTTGCGCGATGCCCGCGGCACGGGCCCTGCCTGCCCCAAGCGCACGTTGTTGCAGTGGGGTACGCAGCAGATCGGGTTGCTGGAGTGGCAAGGGGTGTTGTGGGTGCCGTTCGATGCGCTGCCGAGGTTCGCGGCGCCGGCTGTGGAGCGGCGGTCGATGCGGCGCGGTTTGCTGGGGCGTTGGGGAAGATGACACGTTCTCGGCAGTAAGGGCGCCCAAGGGCTGGAATCCACGAATTCCGGCCCTTGGAGGGTCATGTAGGGGCGAATTTATTCGCCCAGCCTGCCCTCGACGGGCGAATGAATTCGCCCCTACGAGAGTTCGGCTTTGCCTTTGTGGGGCAGGCTCTGCTCGCGAATGGGCCACGCAAAAGCTTCGCCAGCAGAGCTGGCTCCTACGAAAAGCCACTGTGCCTCAGTCCGTTGTAGGGGCGAATTTATTCGCCCAGCCTGCCCTCGCCGGGCGAATGAATTCGCCCCTACGGGAGTTCGGCTTTGCTTTTGTGGGGCGGGCTCTGCTCGCGAATGGGCCACGCAAAAACTTCGCCAGCAGAGCTGGCTCCTACGAAAAGCCGCTGTGCCTCAGTCCGTTGTAGGGGCGAATTTATTCGCCCAGCCTGCCCTCGACGGGCGAATGAATTCGCCCCTACGAGAGTTCGGCTTTGCCTTTGTGGGGCGGGCTCTGCTCGCGAATGGGCCACGCAAAAGCTTCGCCAGCAGAGCTGGCTCCTACGAAAAGCCACTGTGCCTCAGTCCGTTGTAGGGGCGAATTTATTCGCCCAGCCTGCCCTCGCCGGGCGAATGAATTCGCCCCTACGGGAGTTCGACTTTGCTTTTATAGAGCGAGCTCTGCTCGCGATTTGGCCTCCCCGCAAAAGCTTCGCCAGCAGAGCTGGCTCCTACAGGAGGCCCGGGCGGCCGGGGGTGATTTCCGCCCTTGGATGTATGGAAATTCATACTTCGGCAGGGTAGCCGACGAGCGCGCTCACGTTAATATCATCAAGCCAGTATTATCGAAATGTGACAGGGCTGACCCACTGCCCCGTTACCCGGCCCACCTTCCAGCCCATGCACCCAGCGACGGTCCCCGTATGAGCGCCCTGCCCCGTGTTTTCGCGTGCCTGCTTTTGTTGCCTGCCTTCGTTTCCGCCGCGTTGGCCGATGATCGCTGGCAGAGCCAGCCGGAGGGTCCGGTGATTCTGACGGTGACGGGCCCGTTGGGCTGTTGCCCGGAGGGGGTGGCGTTGTTCGACCAGGCGCGGCTGGATGCGTTGCCGCAGACCCAGGTCAAGACGCTCACACCCTGGACGGAGCAGGTGGATACCTTTGAGGGCGTATCGATCCGCGATCTGCTCGTGCAGCTGCAGGCCAGTGGCCGGTTCATCGAGGCGAAGGCGCTGAACGACTACCACACCCGCTTCGAGGTGCAGACGGTGCTGGATTACCCGGTGATCCTGGCGACGCGGAAGAACGGCGAGCCGATGCCGGTGCGCAACAAGGGGCCGATCTGGATCATCTATCCGCTCAGCGACTTTCCGCCGCTGCGCAAGGAGCTGCATCACCAGGCGATGGTCTGGCAGCTCAAGTCGCTGACTATCGTCGAGTAACCGCCCATGCTGCGTTTGCGCTATCTGTTCCTGACGCTGGTCACCCTCGGCTTCGCCGGTGGGATCGTGGCGTCGCTGGTGCACAATCAGCGCAGCGCGGAGATGAATACGGCACGCATCCAGCTCTCGGCCTGGTCGCTGGCGCAGTTGGAGTTCGAGTACCTGCGGTTCTACGACACGCTGCGCCTGTACCGGGCCGGAGCAGCCAATGCGGAGCGGCTGCGGATGACGTTCGATCTGCTGTGGAATCGCCTGGATGTGTTCCTAACAGGCGAGGAGAACCGCGCGATTCGCCAGCGTTTCGGCGGCGAGGATACGGCGAAGGCGCTGCTCGCGCAGTTGCAGGCGGACGAGACGTTGATCTTCGCGACCGACCTGAAGCCGGGCGCGGGCCTCGATGCGGTGATCGCCCGTTATGCCGGGTTCCAGACGCCGATCCGCGACCTGATGATCCATAACTTCACCGGGCCGGACGCGGCGCACATCGCCGATGAGATCAACCGCCATCATTACCTGACGCAGGTGTTCCTGCTCGGCCTGCTGTTCTGCGGCGGCGCGCTGGCGCTGATGCTGTTCTACGAGGCGCGGCGCAATCACCACATGGCGCGCAACGACGTGTTGACGCAACTGCCCAACCGCTTCCACTTCAAGACCTTGCAGAAGTCCCTCTCCCACCGCCATTGCTGTGCCCTGGCGGTGATCGAGCTGAGCAATTTCCGCGCGGTGAACGAGAACATCAGCCACGATGCGGGGGATCTACTGCTGACGCGGATCGGCGAGATTCTCAACAGCCTGAAGCCGGAAGGCAGCTTCATTGCCCGGGTGGATGGGGACGAGTTCGTGATGACGTTTCCGGATGGCTTCTCCGAGGAGTTGGTGAAGTCGACGCTGAACGGCCTGGCCATCGCCCTGAGTTTCGACTTCCAGAACGACAAGCACCTGTTCCAGGTCGGCACCCGCATCGGGCTCTGTTTCAACCCGGACCGGGCGTTCGATCTGCAGAAGCTCTACCAGTTCGCGACGCTGGCCGTGCGCGAGCAGCGGCTGAGCAAGCGCAACGGGCTGGCGCTGTTCACCGAGGAGATCAACAACCGCTATCTGCGTAGTCAGAGCCTGTTGAGCGACCTCAAGCGCGCCCTGGCGCCGGGGAGCAAGACCGGCAGCGACCTGCTGCTGCACTACCAGCCGATCGTCGCCTGCCATGGCGGGCAGACGGGGGTGGAGGTTCTGCTGCGCTGGCTGCACCCGCAGTTGGGCTACATCTCGCCGCTGGAGGTGGTGGAGCTGGCGGAGAACAACCAGATGGGGCCGCAGCTGGGGCGCTGGGTGCTGCAACGGCTCAAGCGCGACCTGCTGAATATCCCGCCTTCCGTGCGCAATGCGCTGTTCTACTCGGTGAACATCGCGTCGTCGCAGTTCACCCGTGAGTTGCCGGAGCAGCTGCGGGCGTGGCTGGCGGATACGCCGATCCGCGCGGACCAGTTGCAGGTGGAGATGACCGAGTCGATCTCGGTGGCCAATTTCGTCGATGGCTCGCTGATCCTTCGGCGGCTCAACCAACTGGGTATCCAGGTGGCGTTGGACGACTTCGGCACGGGTTATTCGTCGCTCTCGTACCTGAAGGAGCTGAATATCCAGCGGGTGAAGATCGACAAGTCGTTCATCCAGGGCATCGGCCGCAATGCGCAGCAGCAACAGGTAGTGCGCAGCATCATCGATCTCTGCCACACCTTCCATTTCAAGGTGGTGTGCGAAGGCATCGAGGACGAGCGGGATGCCCAGCAGGTGTCCAGCCTGGGCAGCGATTTCGCCCAGGGCTACTGGTATGGCAAGCCGATGCCGATGCAGGCGCTGCTGGTGTGGCTCACCGTTGCGCAGGAGGCGGCAACGCCGAGCTACCCACGTCATGCGCCGGTCGAGGTGCAGCCCGTTCCCCCGGTCGAGTGAGTGTCGGACGAATGACTTCGCCCTATGGGCAGCCGTGTTTCAGCGGGTGAAGGTCTGGGCGAAGCGTTCGGCGCTGCTGCGGATGGCGGCGGTTACCTGAGGGACCTGTTCCGCCAGTGCGATCTGGTCTCGCAGAACGGTTTCGACGGCGAGGAGAAGCCGCTCGATGCGTTCCTGTGGATGGCGGATGTCGCAACGGACGGCGAACTCGAGGATGCCCAGGCGGGAGGCGAACAGGCTCTTGCTGCCGCCGAGTTCCAGTGCCAGGGCGTCGTCCGGAAGGTAGGCGGTGGTGTTGACGATATCGAAAGCCGGGGCCAGCCGCGCGTCCCGTGCCGATGGCTGGCTGTAGAGCAACCCGAAGTTCTTCAGGTGGGCGTCGCCATTGCCGACGATGCAACTCAGGGCGACGCTGTCGAAAAGCTCGCTCAGGGAACGTGCCTGGCTCTCGCCGAAGCAGAACAACCGGACGGCCTTGGCGATCAGCTCATAGCTTTTGCTGTACTTCATGGCCGCCGGCAGCCCCATGAGGGCGGCCATGTCTTCGAAACCGATCGGCTGGCCGCTGTCGTCCCGGTCGAAGCGGCGCATGACGAACATCTGCAGATTGCGCGACAGATAGAACTCAGGCACCGGCAACCCGGCCTGCCTGGCCATGCTCATGCAGAGGAACTCATTGATGGCCAACCCGGGAAATTCGTCGCGCCCGCTCTTGACGATGAGGTCGGAAGTCCGTGCCGTGGCCTTGTCCCGGCTACCCGCCTCCGGCACCAGGACCTTGGGTTGAACCCCGGAAATGCCAGCCCGCAGGATGTAGCGATCGACCAGCTCGGCGAACAGGTTTTCAGTGCCATCCCAGGCGAGGATATCCTCCAGTCGCTCCCCCGGCCCCATGCGCTCCTGCCGTTTCAGCAAGGCATCGACCTGTTCCGATTGCACGGCCAACCGACCGATAGGAGCACTGCTACCGCTCAAGGCAAGCAGCAGCATGGGATCGAGCGGGGTGATCTTGGCCAGGCGATTGCGCAGTTGCTCCAGCAGATAGCCTTCCGGCAGGTTCATCTGGAATACCGGATGCAATTCGCGGGACCGGTATTCCGCCGTTCGCACGGGCATCAGCAAGCTGATGGCACAGTCGCGATGGGCATCGTCGGCGTAGCGGAACAGGTAGTCGTCGCGGTCGAGCAGCACGCTACCGCTCGGCCCCTGGGGCGTCGAGACCGAAAGACGGCCGATGGTACTCATTCGAAGAAGCCCCGGATGTCGTCAAGGGTCGGTAGTTGCGCCGGCACGACCTGCAGCTCGCCCTCCAGGCTGGCGATTACCCGTGTGTAGAAATTCAGCGCCACCGTGCCGTGGCCCTTTTCGATCTCGATCAGCTTCTGGCGGGTAATACCGGCCATTCCAGCCAATTCAGCCTGGGTCAACCCACGCTTGAGGCGTAGCTGGCGGATTTCAGCACCGAAGCGTTCGTTGATGAGCTGATAATCCATGTCATGCAAACCTTACATTCAATCTTCAATGTAATGTATGTGCGACATCGTGGATTTGTCAAAGATCGGGTCGGGCCGTGCCCATGGGAGGAAGGTCGCGGACCGCTCCCGTCGGAGACTGGGGCGAAACGCTGTCGATCTGCCGTCATCCGCACTACAATGCGCGGCTCTTTTTGCCTCGTGCCGGCCGTTCCAGGCCGCGCCCTCTTCCGCAGGACACGCTTTTGATTTCCACCGCCAATATCACCATGCAGTTCGGCGCCAAGCCGCTGTTCGAGAACGTTTCCGTCAAATTCGGCAACGGCAACCGCTACGGCCTGATCGGCGCCAATGGCTGCGGCAAGTCGACCTTCATGAAGATTCTCGGCGGCGAGCTGGAGCCGTCCGGCGGCCAAGTGATGCTGGAGCCGAACGTGCGCCTCGGCAAGCTGCGCCAGGATCAGTTCGCCTATGAAGACTTTTCGGTGATCGACACCGTGATCATGGGCCACACCGAGCTGTGGGAGGTGAAGGCCGAGCGCGACCGCATCTACTCGCTGCCGGAGATGAGCGAGGACGACGGCATGAAGGTCGCCGAGCTGGAGGTGCAGTTCGCCGAGTACGACGGCTACACCGCCGAGTCCCGCGCCGGCGAGCTGCTGCTCGGCCTGGGCATTCCGCTGGAGCAGCATTTCGGCCCGATGAGCGCGGTGGCGCCCGGCTGGAAGCTGCGCGTGCTGCTGGCCCAGGCACTGTTTTCCGACCCGGAAGTGCTGTTGCTGGACGAACCGACCAACCACCTGGACATCAATACCATCCGCTGGCTGGAGTCGGTGCTCACGGCGCGCAACAGCACCATGATCATCATTTCCCACGACCGCCACTTCCTGAACAGTGTGTGCACGCACATGGCGGACCTGGATTACGGCGAGCTGCGCCTGTTCCCCGGCAACTACGACGAGTACATGACCGCGGCGACCCAGGCCCGCGAGCGCCTGCTGGCGGACAACGCCAAGAAGAAGGCGCAGATCGCCGAGCTGCAGACCTTCGTCAGCCGCTTCTCGGCCAACGCCTCCAAGGCCAAGCAGGCCACCAGCCGCGCCCGGCAGATCGACAAGATCCAGTTGGAAGAAGTGAAGCCCTCCAGCCGGGTCAGTCCGTTCATCCGCTTCGAGCAGTACAAGAAGCTGCATCGCCAGGCGGTGACGCTGGAGCGCATCAGCCAGGGCTATGACGGAACTCCGCTGTTCAAGAACCTCAGCCTGCAGATCGAGGCCGGCGAGCGCGTGGCGATCATCGGCCCCAACGGGATCGGCAAGACCACCCTGCTGCGCACCCTGGTCGACGAGATGCCGCCGCTGGCCGGCGAGGTGAAGTGGACCGAGAGCGCCGACGTGGGCTATTTCGCCCAGGACCACGCCGAGGATTTCGCCGACGACATGACCCTGTTCGACTGGATGGCCCAGTGGACTCAGGGCGGCGAGCAACTGGTGCGCGGCACGCTGGGCCGCATGCTGTTCTCCAACGACGAAATCAAGAAGTCGGTAAAGGTGATTTCCGGTGGCGAGCAGGGCCGGATGCTGTTCGGCAAGCTGATTTTGAAGAAGCCCAACGTGCTGGTGATGGACGAGCCGACCAACCACTTGGACATGGAGTCCATCGAGGCGCTGAACCTGGCGCTGGAGAACTATCCGGGCACGCTAATCTTCGTCAGCCACGACCGCGAGTTCGTCAGTTCCCTGGCGACGCGCATCATCGAGCTGTCGGAAAACGGCGTGACCGACTTCAGCGGTACCTATGACGACTACCTGCGCAGCCAGGGCGTGATTGTCTGAGGTTCGCCCCCGCTATGCGGGGCTTTTTGTTTGGCCAGGCGAAGGGCGAATTTCGCCCTTACGCGCCCCGGCTCAGGACGGCCTGCCGAGGAAGTCCATCTTGCCAATGTCCAGGCCGTTGTGGCGGAGGATGGCGTAGGCGGTGGTGACGTGGAACATGAAGTTGGGCAAGGCGAAGGCGAGCAGGTAGTTCTGGCCGTCGAATTTCAGTTCGATGCTGGGGAACGTCAGGGTGATCGGCTTGCCCTCGCTGCCGTCGATCTGTTCGGCCGTCACGCTCTTGAGGAAGCTCTGGGTCTTGTCCAGGCGGGCCTGGAGCTCAGCGAAAGTGGTCTCGGTATCCGGGTAGCTAGGGTTCTCGACGCCAGCCAGGCGCGCGGCGCAGCCCTTGGCGGTGTCGGTGGCGATCTGCACCTGGCGCGCCAGCGGCAGCATGTCCGGCGCCAGGCGGGCGTTGATCAGTACGTTCGGGTCGATCTTCTTCGCCTCGGCGTAGGCAACCGCCTTGTCGAGAATCTGCGCAAGGTTGCCCAGCATCCGCTGGAACACCGGAATCGAGGCTTGGTACATGGAGAGTGGCATGGACGTGCTCCAAGGTTGAGGGGAAGTGCGACAGGAGACTAGCCGATAAATCGCTGGACGAAAGTGCTGCCAAACACGGCGCGTAAGTAGAGGTAGTCGATCCAGATGGCCTGGTGCAACGCGACGATGATCCAGAACGGAACCTGGAAGGACGGTTTGCGGGTCTTGTGGCGGAACGCCTGTTGGGCGAGCAAGGCGCCCGGCCAGCCGCCGAGCAGTTCGGCGAGGTGCAGGGTGCTTTCCGGGGTGCGCCAGTGGCCGTTGCGGGCACTGTGCTTGTCGCGCCAGTAGAGGAAGAAAGCGACCGGGCTGGCGAGCCCATAGAGCAGCGCGGGCCAAAATGTACCCTTGGCCAGCCAGAGTTGCAGACAACCCCAGAGCGGCAACGTGCAGAGTACCGCCAGGGCCAGCAGCTTGAGGCGGGCGTTGCGGATGCCTTCGTTGCGCGTGGAGCGTCGTGGCCGTTGGTTGCGGTCGATCATGAATCCGTCCCTCTTTCGAGTCCGTCCCTGTGGCATGCTTGGCGCCGGTCCAACGCCCCACCGCGAGAAAGGAGACCCGCCATGAATGCCGACGACGTTGCCGCTTTCTGCCTGAGCCTGCCCGGCGCCCGGGAAGACCTGAAATGGGGCGGTGTCCGGGTGTTTTCCGTGGCCGGGAACAAGATGTTCGCCGTGCTCGACTTCATGGGCGAAGGACTGGGCTTCAAAGTGGACAAGGAGCTTTTCCTCGGTTTCTGCGACCGTCCGGGTATCCATCCCGCGCCTTACCTGGCACGGGCCCAGTGGGTCCGGATGGAACCGCCCTACCCGCTCGGCGATCAGGAGCTGCGCGAGTTGCTGACCTGCTCCCACCAGTTGGTGGTGGGCAAATTGCCCAAGCGCCAGCGCATGGGGTTGTTGTTGGATTAGCGCGGTACCGGGCGAATGAATTCGCCCGCCTCTCCCCTTGCGATCAATCCACCGCCGTGGACCAGTCGATCACACCCAACTGCCAGGTCGCCAGGATCAGCAGGCCGAAGGCGATCCGGTACCAGGCGAAGGTCGCGTAGCTGTGGCTGCCGATGAACTTGAGCAGGGCCCGCACCGCCAGCATGGCGAAGATGAAGGCAGTGACGAAGCCGATGGCGAACACGCCGAAGTCGCCCGGCTGGAACAGTTCACGGTGCTTGTAGCCGGAATAGACCGCCGCGCCGACCATGGTCGGCATTGCCAGGAAGAAGGAAAACTCGGTGGCCGCCTTGCGCGACAGGCCGAACAGCAGCCCACCGATGATGGTCGCGCCGGAGCGCGAAGTGCCGGGGATCAGCGCCAGGCACTGGGCACAGCCGACCTTCAGGGCGTCCTGCCAGCGCATGTCGTCCACCGTTTCGGCACGGACGCGGTGCTCCCGGCGCTCGGCCCAGAGCATGATCACGCCACCGACCACCAGCGCCGCCGCCACGGTGATGGGGTTGAACAGGTAGTGCTGGATCAGATCGGCGAAGGTGACGCCCAGCACCACCGCCGGGAAGAACGCGACCATCAGGTTGACCGTGAAGCGCTGCGCCTGGCGCTCGGTGGGCAGGCCGATCACCACGTCGAGAATCTTGCGGCGGTATTCCCAGATCACCGCGAGGATGGCGCCGAGCTGGATGATGATGTTGAAGGCCTTGGCCCGCTCGCCGCCGAAGCCGATGAGATCAGCGACGATGATCTGGTGGCCGGTGCTGGAGACCGGCAGGAATTCGGTCAGTCCCTCGACGATGCCCAGAATCAGCGCCTGAGCGGCAGTCCAAAGATCCATCAATCCTCCCATGGGGGTGCAAAACATCATCGAAACGCGTGAGCGTGCTTCAGGGGGCGGGCCCGGCGAACGCATCGCCTGGCCGACAGGCGGCAAAAACGGCAGGAAAAATAACCGGCGGGCGCTCAGGTTTACCGTTTTGCGGCCGAAATGCTAACAGACAGGCGTCCGCGCCGCAGCTCTCCCGTCGAACCTCGACGGGATTACGCATAAGAATGATCGGAGCCCCCATGAGTAGTCTTCGCAACCTGCCCATCAACCGCCGCCTGTGGCTGATCCTGGCGCTCGCCATCCTGATGCTGTTCATTCTCGGCGTGATGATGCTGCGGCAGATCCACACCGATCTGTACCTGGCCAAGGAGGAAAAGACCCAGCACGTGGTGGAAAGCGCGGCGGGCATCCTCCGTTACTACCACGGCCTCGAGCAGGCCGGCGGCCTGAGCCGGGAGGACGCGCAGAAGCAGGCGATGGAGTTGATCCGTGGGCTGCGCTACGACAAGGACGATTATTTCTGGATCAACGACCTCGCCCCGCGCATGGTCATGCACCCGACCAATCCGAAGCTGGAAGGCCAGGACCTCTCGGGCATCAAGGACCCGGACGGCAAGGCGTTGTTCAATGAGATGGTGCGGGTCGCCAAGAGCCAGGGCGCCGGCATGGTCGACTACCGCTGGCCGAAGCCGGGCAGCAGCGATCCGGTGCCGAAGATTTCCTATGTCGAGCTGTTCCAGCCGTGGGGTTGGATCATCGGTTCGGGCGTGTATGTGGATGACCTGCAAGCCGAGTTCCGCCAGCAGGCACTGAAGGCGACCGGTGTCGGCATCGCCATCGTGGTGGTGATGGCGCTGCTGCTCGGCGTCATCGTACGCAGCATCACCCGCCCCTTGCAGGAGGCGGTGCACGCCATGGCCGACATCGCCAGCGGCGAAGGCGACCTGACCCGCAACCTCGACCCGCAGGGCCAGGACGAACTGAGTGCCCTGGCCAGCCACTTCAATGCCTTCACCGACAAACTGCGCCGGGTGATCCAGCAATCCCTGCAAGCAGCCGGTACGCTCGACCAGGCCGCCCGCTCGCTGGGCGGGGTCGCCGGCGACGCGCTGCAGCACAGCCAGCAGCAATCGCAGCAGATGGAGCTGGTGGCCACGGCGATCAACGAGGTCACCTACGGCGTGCAGGACGTGGCGAAAAACGCCGAGCACGCGGCCAGTGAGGTCCGTGCCGCCGAGGAACAGGCACGGCACGGCCAGCAGAACATCGACACCAGCCTGCGGCAGATCGACCAGTTGTCCGCCACCATCGACCAGGCCGTGCAGGTGATCCAGTCCCTCGCCCAGGAAAGCACCCAGATCGGCAGCGTCCTGGAAGTGATCCGCTCCATCGCCGAACAGACCAACCTGCTCGCCCTGAACGCGGCCATCGAGGCGGCACGGGCCGGCGAGCAGGGACGCGGCTTCGCCGTGGTGGCCGACGAGGTACGCCTGCTGGCCCAACGTACCCAGCAGTCCACCGCGGAAATCCACTCGATGATCGAACGCCTGCAAACCAACTCCGAAGCGGCGGTGAAAGTGATCCACGACAGCAGCCGCGCATCCCAGGCCACGGTCGAGCAGGCCAGCCAGGCCGGCGAGAGCCTGACGCAGATCGCCCAGGCGCTGCGCAACCTCAGCGGGCTGAACGCTTCCATTGCCAGTGCTACGCTGCAACAAGCGCATGTGGTCGAAGACATCAACCAGAACGTGACCCAGGCCGCCGGGCTGGCGCACAACAACGCACTGGCGGCCGAGCAGTCCAGTTCGGCCAGCCAGAACCTCAATCAACTGGCCGAACAACTGAATCGGCTCTTGGGTCAATTCCGCGTATGAGATAGGCTCTGCCGGCATTTTCCCCCGAGGGGGCGAAAGTGCCGGTGAAGCAGGTGGGACGGGTATTCCGGCTCGTGATATCCGTCACAAAAGACGGATGAAGCGTATCAACAGAAAGAGCCCTGAATGAGCAGTATGGAACATCAGGAAGTCGACCTCAGCCGGCCTCAGAATCAGGACCTGGTCTGGGACCTGGACAGCATCGCCCGTCGCGAACTCGCCGAGCGCTTCATCCGGCTGTTCGAGAATCGCCTGTGCGTCTACTCCGAATCGGTGCGCCAGCTCTATACCAATTACAACCTGCACTTTCCGTCCGACCTCGGTCGCAAGATGGTGGTGCTGCCCAACCCCTATGCCTTCCATGACACCCTGCACGGCATCGAGTCCTCCGCCGTGCGCCAGACCGGCCTGTGCGTGCTGCCCGGCCAGGTCGCGGGCAAACCGGGCCTGCTGCTGACCACCCAGGCCAAGGCAGGCGGACCGACCCCGAAGACCATGCCGTTCAAGCAGGCCCTGGCACAGATCATCAGCAACCAGAAGAAGATCGGCGACGTGTTCCTGCCGATCCTGATGAAGGGCGACCTGCGCGAATTCGACCAACGCACGCCCTACCTGCACCTGCACCGCCTGCAGGTGCACAAGCTCACCCACCTGTCCGAATTCGAACGCGACGACATCCAGGACACCATCACCCGCAAGCTGTTGCTGCTCTATCGCCAGGCCGACAGCCTGGTGTGCTGAGGCGCGATCCGGGCGGGGCGCGCTCGAAGGATTCGCGCCTGTAGAGGCTGATCGTTACAATCGCGTGTTTTTCCGCCCTCCCCGCCGAACCTGGATTTTCCGTATGTCCGCACTCGAACTCTTCGCTGCCGCCCTCGGCGTGCTGGCCGTCTGGCTTACCGTCCGGCAGAACCCCTGGTGCTGGCCGATCGGGCTGGTGATGGTGCTGCTGTATAGCTGGATCTTCTTCGAGGTGAAGCTGTATTCGGACATGCTGTTGCAACTGGTCTACGCCGTGCTGCAACTCTACGGCTGGTGGCAATGGACCCGAGGCGGCGACGCGCACCGGGGCCGCGAGGTCAGCCGCTTGAGCGCTGGCGGGCTTGCCTTCAGCCTTGCTCTTGGTGCCGTCGGCAGCCTGGGCCTGGGTTACCTGATGGCCACCTACACCGACGCAGCCCAGCCCTGGCTGGATGCCACCCTGACCGCCTTCAGCCTGGTGGCCCAGGCCTGGATGGCGCAGAAGCGCCTGGAATGCTGGCCGCTGTGGCTGGTGCTGGATGTGCTGTTCGTCGGCCTGTTCGTCTACAAGGCGCTGTACCTGACCGCCGGGCTCTATGCCCTCTTCACGCTGCTGGCGGTCCAAGGCTGGCTGGCTTGGCGACGTGACCCGGCGCTGGCGACGGCATGAAGGTCCTGGTGCTCACCGGGCCGGAGTCCAGCGGCAAAAGCTGGTTGGCCGGGGAACTGCAGGACGCCTTTGGCGGCGTGGTGGTCGGTGAGTACGTGCGCCATTTCATCGAGCGCGAGGCTCGCGATACCTGCTACGCGGATATCCCCGCCATCGCCCGGGGCCAACTGGAGTGGGAAGACCACGCCCGCCTGGCCGCCCCGCCGCTGCTGATCCTGGATACCCATCTGCTCAGCAACCTGCTGTGGAGCCAGGCGCTGTTCGGCGACTGCCCGGCCTGGATCGAGGAAGCCCTGCTGACGCGCCGCTACGACTTGCACCTGCTGCTCGCCGCCGATGGCGTGCCCTGGGTCGCCGACGGCCAGCGCTGCCAGCCGGATCTCGACGCCCGCCGGGCTTTCCAGCAGGCCTGCCGGGACTGGCTGGAGCAACGCCGCCAGCCCTTCGTCGAAATCGGCGGGGATTGGGAGGAACGCCGGCAGTGTGCGCTGCGCGTTGTCGGGGATTGGTTAGTCGCCCGGTAGCAACACACTGGCCCAGGCCAGTAACAGACACAGCACCACGATGATGGTCAGTGGCTTGCGTAGGGCCGGATACCAGCGCGGCGCCAAGCCAATGGACACGGCATGGACATCCGCCAGGTAGAGTCCGACGAAGGCCACCAGGAACACCGGCAGGGCCAGCGCCACCGGTAAGCCGCTGGCCACCGCGGCCCAGCCGAGCATCGGCGGGATGACCGATAGCCCGAGCTGTATCCGGGCATGCTCGTCGGTTTCCCTGGCACGCATCGCCAGCCCCCAGTGGATCGCCCCCATGAAGGCCAGGGTCACGGCCGAGTAATCCAACAAGGCAGCCATCACCATCGGCCGCCAGCCGACCGGAATCACCCAGATGCCGAGGGCGCCGCTGACGAAGGGGATCAACCCGGCATAGCCGAGCAGGAGGGCCAGTTGGTGGGGATCTTTGGCTTCGAATGGATGCATTGCGAACTCCTGAACCATCTAGTCCGCAGGTTAGCAGGCGCGGTGGTATCCGCCCATGCGCCGAAAGGTGTGTTTCAGTGGAAACATGACTTTGGAGCGCTACGCGGGGTGACGGCCCAAGTTTCGCCTAGGACGCCAATGGGCGAATGAATTCGCCCCTACGCACGGTCCGCTTGCAGGCGAAGCCTCTCCGCGGTTCCATTTCGCGAGCAGAGCTCGCTCCTACAAGTGCCCGGACCTCCGCGAAGGCCTGCGACGTGCCGAATCGTAGGAGCCAGCTCTGCTGGCGAAGCCAGGTCACGCCTCATCCGTGATCAAAACCCTTACAAAGGCAACACCCCCATGGATGGCCCCTCAAAGCAACTGATGCTTGTGCAACAACCGATAGAACGTCGGCCGGGATATCCCCAGCATGCGCGCGGCTAGGCTGAGGTTGTTGCTGTAGCGGGTCAGCGCATCGCAGAGGGCCTGGTATTCCGCGCGCCGCTTGTAGTCTTCCAGGGTGCCGAGCAGGCCGATGCCAGGCAGGCCGCCCTCCAGGCCGAGGTCGTTGGCCTCGATGGTGTCGTCGGCCAGGGCGAAGCCGCGGCGTACCCGCGTGGCCAGTTCGCGCACATTGCCCGGCCAGTGGTAGCGGGCCATGGCAGCCAGTGCCCGATCGCTGAACGTCGGCGGATGCCGTCCGCTGTCCGCCCCGTAGAGCGCCAGGAAATGCGTGGCGAGCAAGGCGATGTCGCCCTGACGCTTGCGCAAGGGTGCGATGTCGACCGTCTGCTGCCCCAGCCAGCCGAACAGCCCGGCATCGAACCGACCCTGGGTCACGGCCTCGTGCAGGCTGCTCCGCGTCGTCGCCAGGATACGGACATCGGCCCGCCCGCGGCGCGGCATGCTCAGCCGCTCGAACAGGGCCTGCTGGACGGCCAAAGGCATCGCGCCGATGTCGTCGAGCAGCAGCGTTCCACTCCGGGCGGCGAAGAGCCGGCCCTGGTCGTCACCGCTACCGAACAGGATCTGGTCCAGGCGCTCTTGCGGGAAGGCCGCGCAATCGACCACCACGAAAGGTCCACCCACCCGGCGGGAGTGGCGATGCAGGACACGGGCGGCCAATGTCTTGCCGGTGCCGCTCTCGCCCTGGATCAGCACCGGTACATCGCCCGGTCCGAGCTTGGCGAGCTGCTTGCGCAAGCCACGCAATGCCCGGCTATGGCCGATCAGTTCCTGCTCGTGCAGGCGGCTGAGCCCTCGTAACCGGACCAGGCTCATGGCATGGCCCAGGCTCTGCTGGAACAGCAGCGGATCGCCCGGCAGGGCATAGCCGTCGAAGAACCATTCGCCAATGAAGTCGTTGACGCCGGGGGCCGGCAGCAACTCGGGATCGAACACCGTCATCCATTCCGTGCCGCTCTGGCTGATCAGCGCCCTGATGCTGCCCAGGTGGGAAAGGTGCTCCGGGCGCAGGCAGAGCAGGCCGATTTCGTAGCCCGCCGTAGGCGCCGAATCCAGCTCGCAGCGCTCGATGCCCCAGGCACAAGCGCCCAGTGCTTCCAGCAGCGGCTCGCACTCATCGTCCGGATCGACTACCAGTACGCGTCGAGAGGTAGGGGTTACTGCTTCCAACATGCTCCATCCTTGACGCCATTTTTTTGAAACTTTCAATAAAAACAAACGCTTGGCGTGGCTGGATGTAACACTAGCAATATTTTTGACGCGTTATGAATCAATTCGCTATAGGGTCAATGCCGTTTGGTTCTCGGACCAGGGCTGCCCCTGGCGCTTGAGTTCCAGGCGGCGGACGAACTCCATCAGGATGATGGCGTAGAGTTCGTCCTGCAGGTGGGCGTCTTCGATGCCGGCATCGACGTTGGGGTTGTCGTTCACTTCGATGACCACCACCTTGCCATTTGCCTGCTTGAGGTCGACGCCGTAGAGGCCGTCGCCGATCAGGTTGGCGGTTTCCACGGCCAGCTCGATCACCTCCGGCGGCACCTGTTCCACCGGCAGCGTGGTGAAGTCCCCGCTGGACTCCTCAGCATCTGGGCTATGGTCGTAGATCTGCCAGTGCCCCTTGGACATAAAGTACTTGCAGGCGAAGATCGGCTTGCGGTTGAGAATGCCGATGCGCCAGTCGTACTCGGTGTAGAAGAACTCCTGGGCCAGCAGCAATACCGAATGCTCGAACAGCTCTTCGCTGACCTTGAGCAAGGCGGCCTGGTCCTCCACCTTGATCACCCCGCGCGAAAAGCTGCCATCGGGAATCTTCAGCACCAGAGGGAAGCCCAGGCGCTCACCGACGCGTTCCAGCTCCAGCGGGCGGTCCTTATAGAGAATCTCGGTCGCCGGCATCCCCAGCTTGTGTGCCCGCAACAGGTCAGTGAGATAGACCTTGTTGGTGCAGCGCAGGATCGATGCGGGGTCGTCGATCACCACCAGCCCTTCGCTTTCCGCCTTCTTGGCGAAACGGTAGGTATGATCGCCGACACTGGTGGTTTCGCGGATGAACAGCGCGTCGTATTCGGCCAGGCGGGCATAGTCCTTCTTCTCGATCAGGTCGACTTCGATGCCCAGGCGTTTGCCGACGCGGATGAAGTTCTTCAGGGCCTTGGTGTTGGAAGGCGGCAGCTCTTCCTCGGGGTTGTGCAGGATCGCCAGATCGAAACGCACCAGGCGCCGCGACCGGGGTTTGCGCCAGATCTTCCGGCTGAAGTTGTCCAGCGCATTGGCGAACAGGTCCTCTTGGTCCTCGCGCAGCTTGTGCAAGGCGCCCGGTTTGATTCCGGTGATGTGCCAACTGTCGTTGCGGCGGAACTCCACCAGCAGCAGCGGACAGGGGAAGGCCTCGAACAACTGTCGCGCCAGTTCCTGCAGCGGCTCGATGTCGGTGCGGCCGAAATAGAGCGTCAGGGTGAAGCCGTCGGTGCTGCCGAACGGGTGATCGGCCAGAGCCTTGTCCAACGTCCGGTCCAGATCCTCCAGGGCCAGGCTGTAAAGCGCCTTGCGCGCCAGTTCGCTGATGGTGCGTACCGAGGGGATGACCCGGTGACCGCGCGCCTCGGCCAGCAGCGAGCAGTAGTAACCGTGGCCGAGGTACTTGTAGTTGCGGCACAGGTTGATCACCTGCACACGCTTGCCGCTATCGTCTTCGTTGGGTTGCTCCAGGTATTCCTGGACGGTGATGACATCTTCGCTGGGGTAATAGGAGGTCCAGTCCTCTTTGCGTTCGACGACGATGGCCAGTCTGCTCACGATGTTTTCCCACTCCCCGCAGGCACGCCTGCCGTCCACCTCAATCATAGTGCGGCCTTGCTGAGTCGGCCCTCAGCGCCAATACTCGGCCTTAGGGTCGATCGACATGGCCCGTCCTTTCCGGATGCAGGTGCAGTCCCGTCCATGAAACTCGATTTGCGCCCCGCCACCAGCGAGGATCTGTCCGCATTGGTGGAGTTGGAAAACCGCTGCTTTGAAATAGACCGACTGTCACGGCGAAATTTCCAATGGATGATCAACCGCGCCCACGCCAGCCTCATCGTCGCGGAAGGCGATGCCGGGGTGCTCGGCTACGCCCTGGTGTTGTTCCACCAGGGCACGTCGCTGGCGCGGCTCTACTCCATCGCCGCCGATCCCCGTGCGCGCGGCATCGGACTCGGCCAGCGCCTGCTGGATGCCGCCGAGAACGCCGCCCGCGAACACGATTGCGCCTATCTGCGACTCGAGGTGCGGCCGGACAACCGTACTGCCATCGCCCTCTACGAGCGCAACGGTTACCGTCCCTTCGCCACGGTCAGCGATTACTACGAGGATCACAGCGAAGCCCTGCGCTTCGAGAAACGCATCCACCAGCTCAGCGCGAGCAGGCGGCGGCTCGCACCCTTTTACCGGCAAACCACCGAGTTCACCTGCGGCCCGGCCTGCCTGATGATGGCCATGGCGGCGCTCGACTCCAGCTATCGGATGACACGCCGTGACGAATTGCGCCTCTGGCGCGAGGCCACCACCATCTATATGACTGCCGGACACGGCGGCTGCAGCCCGCACGGCCTTGCCCTGGCCGCCTGGCGACGGGGCTTCCGGGTCGGCCTGCAAGTGAATGTGAGAGGGCCGCTGTTCCTCGACGGCGTACGCAGCGAGGAGAAACGCGCGGTGATGCGGGTGGTACACGAGGACTTCTGCTCCGAGCTGGAGCAAAGCGGCGTCGAGGACCTGCGCGGCGGTCCGCTGGACATCCCCGCCCTCCTCGCCGCCGGCGGCAAGCCGCTGGTCTTGATCAGCAGCTACCGCCTGACCCGCTCGAAAGCCCCGCATTGGATTCTGGTCACGGATTGCGACGAGGATTTCATTTATCTACATGACCCCGACGTCGACCACAGCCTGCACCGCCAACCCCTGGATTGCCAGCACGTGCCTGTCAGCCACGGGGAATTCGAAAAAATGAGCCGCTTCGGCCGCAGCAAACTGCGCGCGGCCGTCGTGCTCTACAAGGGCGAACAGGAGCGTGACCAATCGCCCACTAAGAAATAGAGATATGTCACACTGATAGCATATTGCCAATCACTCTAAAGCTTGGCATAAACGTTCGCCATTGAATCCAAGAAGGCTACAAGGAAGTAATCTGATGCGTATTCTTCGTCGCGCCCTTCTGTCGATCCTTCTGATCGCGCTGGCCGTGCTGGCCGTCGTGCTGTACTACGTCGCCAACCCCAATCTGCCCACCTACCAGCGCCCCGAGCAGCTTCACTATCTGGACCAGTGGAGCCCGCAAGCCCGTCAGACCTACTACTACACGCCCCAGGGCACCCAGGTGAAAGGCCTGCGCTACGAGTGGTTCACCGCGCTCGAACTGCCCTTCTCCCGCGAGCGCTTCGCTACCCCGGAATACCTGGCGCGTTTCGGCTTCCTGATCGATCCCCAGCAGAAGCCCAGCGAAATGAACCCCGGCAACCTGCCGGTCGGTTTCGCCCGTCATCAGGATGACGAAACCGGGATCAATTACCTGGATGTCACCTGCTCGGCCTGCCATACCGGCGAGCTGCGCTACAACGGCCAGGCCGTGCGTATCGACGGCGGCTCCGCGCTGCACTCGCTGGCCTCCACCGTTCCGACCCTGCGCGGCGGCAGCTTCGGCCAGGCGCTGGGCATGAGCATGGCCTTCACCTACTACAACCCGCTGAAATTCAGGCGTTTCGCCGAGACGGTACTCGGCGATGAGTATCCCGAGGGCAAGGACCAGCTGCGCACCGACTTCAAGGCCGTGCTGGACCGCCTGCTCGGCCAGGCCTGGAACGATACCCATCGGGGGCTCTACCCCACCGAGGAAGGCTTCGGCCGCACCGACGCCTTCGGCCGTATCGCCAATACCGTGTTCGGCGACGCCATCGATCCCGCCAACTATCGGGTGGCCAATGCACCGGTGAGCTACCCGCAGGTCTGGGATATCTGGAAATTCGACTGGGTGCAGTGGAACGGTTCGGCCATGCAGCCGATGGCACGCAACATCGGCGAGGCCCTGGGTGTCGGGGCCCCTCTGCGTCTGTTCGAAGAGAACGGCCACACCCTACCGGTCGACCAGCGCTACCCGTCCGGGGTGCGTCTGAACGATCTCTACACCGTGGAAGAGACCCTCAAGCAGCTCAAGCCGCCGACCTGGCCGGAAGAGGTGCTCGGCAAGGTCGATCTGCGCCTGGCCAGCCAGGGCCGTGCCCTGTTCACGGAAAACTGCGCCTATTGCCACGCTCCCGATCCCAAGCCGGTCGAGGAGCGCCTCGCGCCGAGCCGCGACCCGGAATGGAAGATGCGCATCGTGCCGACACGCATCGTCGGCACCGACCCGACCACCGCCGACAACATCGCCGATCACCGTTTCGACATCCGCAAGCTGGGCTGGACCAAGGCCGAGCTGAGCAAGCTGGACGTCCATCTGTACGGCTCCAGCCTCGACGAAGTCGACTTCTCGAACATCTCCAGCGCCAAGGGCCTGGCCTATCTCACCGCCTACGTGGAAGACCGGGCCTACCGGGATGCCGGTATTTCCCCCGCGCGCCAGCAGGTCATGAACGGCTTCGGCATGGATATCGGCGTACAGGAAAAACGCGGCTACAAGGCGCGTCCCCTGCATGGCATCTGGGCAACGCCGCCATTCCTGCACAACGGCTCGGTGCCCAACCTGTTCCAGCTCCTCTCCCCGGTTTCCGAGCGCGCCAGCGAATTCTGGGTCGGCAGCTTCGAGTTCGATCCCAAGCAGGTGGGCTTCCGTACCGAGAAATTCGACGGCGGCTTCCTGTTCCGCACTTCGGTCACCGGCAATGGCAACGGCGGCCACGAATTCCGCGACGGCTGCCGCCAGGACGGGGTGATCGGACGCGCCTTGGCGCCCGAAGAGCGCTGGGCGCTGATCGAGTACCTCAAGGTGCTGGGTGACGAGCGCCTGGAGAATCAGTTGGAGTCGATCGAGCCGAAACCCTGGAGCCCGGGACCGAACTGCCCGGGCTGACCCACCCCATCAACCGATTCGACGGAACGATAACGACAAGAGGGATCGCCCCATGCTCACACGCTTCTGGCTCTGGCTCGGCCGCCTGCTCGGCAAACTCTTGCTGGTCCTGCTGCTCGTCGGCCTGCTCGGCTGGGGAGTCGGCGAAGCCTATTACAGTTGGAAATTCTCCGGCCCGGTGTCCGCCGAAGAACAGATTCCGCCGGGCGAAGCGGCCATGACCCGGGGCATCATCGAAGACGCCATCCGCATCGTCGAACAGCACCGCGACAATACCCGCGTCCTGCGCGATGCCCATGCCAAGGCTCATGGCTGCGTCAAGGCCGAGGTCCGGGTGCTGGACAATCTCGACCCGGATCTGCGCCACGGCGTACTGGCCGAACCCGGGAAGACCTGGCAGGCGTGGATGCGCCTGTCCAACGGCAACGCCTACCCGCAGTTCGACAACTTGCGCGACGCCCGCGGCATGGCCATCAAGCTGCTCGACGTACCCGGCGAGAAACTACTGCCGCTCTCCGCCCACGCCGGCGAACAGGACTTCGTGATGTTCAACCATCCAGTGTTCTTCGTGCGCGACGTGGCCGAATACAAGCAGAACTTCGCCGCCCAGGCCGACGGCAAGAAGGTCCTGGCGTTCTTCCCCGGCTGGGACCCGCGCACCTGGGAAATCCGCCACCTGATCATCGCCCTGAAGACCCTGGCACCGCCGCCGGACAGCCCGACCCTGGCGACCTACAACTCCATCGCCCCGTTCAAGCTCGGCCCGCACAACATCAAGTACCGTGTGGTTCCCGCACCGGAGAACTGCCCGGCCTATGAGCTGCCGAAGCAGAACACGGACTTGCCCAACTTCCTGCGCAACGCGCTCTACCAGCAACTCTCGCTGGACCGGGTGCCGGCCTGTTTCGCCCTCCAGATCCAGCGACAGAAGCCTGAGCACTACATGCCCATCGAAGACACCAGCGTGGAATGGGACGAAGCCCTTTCGCCCTTCGAGACCGTCGCCACCCTCCAGGTGCCGGCGCAGGACTTCGATAGCCGCGAGCAGAACCTGTTCTGCGACAATCTCTCGTTCAACCCCTGGCACGCCTTGCCGGAGCATCGCCCGATCGGGGGCATCAACCGCCTGCGCAAGGCGGTGTACCAGGCCGTCAGTGTCTATCGGCACCAGCGGAACCAAGCCATCCCCAACCCGCCGTGAACCCCTGCTCGCTCCGCCTGAATGGAGCGAGCAGGCGGTGCCCCTGGTCAGCTCGTTCAGCAAGCCGAGCGGCGGATTAGACGGTGCCGAAGCCTTCCAGCCCCAGGCACCTCGTAAACGGTCGTTTTACGCCACCATTTCGCCATACAGCCACAGCTTCCAGCCCATGCAGGCTGTGGCTTTAGGCCATCTTTCCGCCAAAAAAATTTCGTCAGAAAAGCGCGAAAAACGTCTCACGTAAAGCGGCACAATGCTACAGTCACCCAAACCAGTGGTCAGGCTAGCTCCCTCTCCCTGAACATACTGGGCCGAGGAACCGCGGTCCTTTCTTTGCGTTGCCCATAGGACTGCCCGTTGAACAGACTCCCTTTCGCCAAAGCGCTCGAGTTGATGAAGCTTCATTTCCATCCGTTCGGATTCGAAGCTACCCTTGAAACCCCCACCAGCCTCCTCGTCCGCGTCTTCGATCTGACTACCGGCGACACCCTGCTGACCGTGACGGGCATTCGCTGCTCGACGACACCCAGCCTGGATGACGTGGAACGCATCATCCGCACCGTCGAATCCGATCTCGAAGTCATTCTCGAAGACCGCTTCCCCCGCGCCATGTAAGGCGGGCCGACCTGTTCCGCGCGCGGCCTCGTCGCGCGCTAACAGTTCGATCTTTCAGCAATACGACAAGCACGATTATTTTTGCGACGCCCTGTGACTTTGGGGTCAGGTCTCTCCATCCATATGCGTAACTGGCCGCCGATGACGGCGGCCCGTCCATGATTGGGCACACCTACGGAGAATCCGACCCATGAACGCCCCGCTCCGTGTCAACGAAGCACTCTTGATTGCAGGCCGCGCTTTCCAACCGTTCCAGTGCGTGGCCTGGGCGCCGCAAGACGGCAACGGCGAACTCAACCTGAGCGTCATCGACCGCACCTGCAACCGCTTGCTGGGCCGCAACCGGATCTCCCGCAGCATCTATTCCGACCCGCAACGCCTGGCCGAAATCCTTCGGGAAGCCCGCCAGGAGCTGTGCCAGGAAGGCTTCAGCCTCGCTCCCTGGCAGATGCCCGAGTGAAGCGTCTACGCTGACAGGAGAAAGGCCGGGGATTGGTCACCCGGCCTGCTCTCGATGGCTCCACTTCGGCAATACCGACCGATCCGTCCGATTCGGGGTCTATCGAAAAGACGCTGAAAAGGAGACCGTCATGAAAGGTGCCGAAGCCTATGTGAACGACCAGTGGCAGACTTGCGGCCTGAACGATCTGCCTCAAGGCCCCGGACCGCTGGACGTCACCCTGCATTTCGCCATTCCTGGCGACACTCAGTTCACCGGCCTGCTCAACCACATCTGCGAAGTCGCCGAGCGCCACCTGTGCGAGGCCTATCCGGGACGCAGCGTGCATCACCAACCCATTGTCGGCTCGGTCGTCGGCGATGGCAGTGGCAACGGCATCGTGCTCCATTACCGGATCGGCCCTGCCGCCGAGTGACATCGAGCCGAGCGACGACGAACTCCAAGCGCGCCCGCTGTCTACTTTTGGAGAGCGCTCCGATCTCGCCGCGCACAGGAGAACAGCATGGCAACCCCTTCTTTCACCCTCGACGAGGCCATGAGCATCGCCAGCCAGGCATTCCTGCCGTATCGCTGCGTGACGTTGCCGCATGCCGAGGATGCGAGTTTCGCCATGCGCATTCACGATGATGCCGACCGGGAAATCCTCTCGGTTCCGCACGTGGCCCGCTCGCAGTACTCCGACCCGGTTCGCCTGGCCGGCATGCTGGAGCAGGCGCGACTCGACCTGAGCAAGGACGGCTACAGCCTGCTGCCCTGGTCCATGCCCTTCCAGCCGGACCTGGTCTTCGTCAACCACTGACGGTTGCGTGCTGACAATCGGGTCGAACTGGTGCCCGCCCGTATCGGTCATTAGCAATGACGCCGGACATCCTGGCGCCGCGTGAGCCGAGGTCACGTTGTCCATATGGCCACGTTGTCCATATCCAGCGCAAAGGAGAACAGAATGCTTGGTGATCACTCCGAACTGCTGCAGCACCTCAACACCGCACGCAAGCATGCCGATCAGGCGGAAACCCAGAACAATCCCGCGCTGTATCGGGAAGCCATCGATGAACTGGTAGTGGCTGTAGAGCTGTTGGCGCGCAACACGCCGGAACTGGAGGGCGAAATCCGCAAGGCCGCTTCCGAGCCGGAACTGCCCGCCTTCAAATAGCACCGGAGCCCGGCGCCGTCCCCGGCGCACCGGGCTCGCCCCATTCGCAGGGAGACCGCATGCGCTTCGACAGCGATGCTGCGACACCGGCCCTCCGCAGCCCTCTTCCCACTGCAACGGAAGAACCGGAGGCCCCCTCCGATCCCCTCTTGCCACCGGACCTCCACTACGTCGACGACAGCCAGCCCGGCATTCGCCGGCGTTCGTTGCGCGGCCGGTTCATCTATGTCGATGCTCGAGGAGAGCGCATCCGCGATGCCGACGAGATCCGCCGGATCGAGCGCTTGGCGATTCCCCCGGCCTATCGCGACGTCTGGATCTGCAGCGATCCGCAAGGCCACCTGCAAGCCACCGGCCGCGATGCACGCGGCCGCAAGCAGTACCGCTACCACCCGCGCTGGCGGGAAATCCGCGACGCCAACAAGTATGGGCGGATGCTCCAGTTCGGCCACAGCCTGCCGGCCCTGCGCGCGCAGATCGAAAAGCACCTGGCCCTGCGCAGCCTGTGCCGGGAAAAAATCATGGCCACAGTGGTCGCGCTGCTCGATGCCACGTTGATCCGCATCGGCAATCCGCAGTACGCCCGCGACAACCGTTCCTACGGCCTGACCACCCTGCGCAACCGCCATGTCGAGGTGAAAGGCGCCTCCATTCACTTCCGCTTCCGCGGCAAGAGCGGCGTCGAACACCGCCTCCGCCTCGATCACCCGCGACTGGCGCGGGTCATGCGGCGCTGTCGGGAGCTGCCCGGCCAGCACCTGTTCCAGTACCTGGACGATCAGGGAGAGCGCCGCGCGGTGACGTCCACCGACGTCAACGCCTACCTGCGGGAAATCAGCGGCGCCGACTTCACCGCCAAGGATTACCGAACCTGGGCCGGCAGCGCCCTCGCACTGGCCCGGCTCCGTGAGCAACCCTGGGAGCCTGAAAGCGAGGCGCGGAAGAATCTGGTGGAGACGGTCAAGGTGGTGGCCAAGACCCTCGGCAACACCCCGGCCGTCTGCCGCAAATGCTATATCCATCCCAACCTGCTGGACGCCTTCGGCCGAGGCGAACTGGCCCGTCTGCCGAAAGCGCGCAAGCGCAAATGGCTGAGCACCGAGGAAGTCGCCCTGCTGCGCTTCCTCGAACGGCACGTTGAGGCTCAGAGCAACTGATCCAGCACGTAATACAGCAGGTTGAACGGCTTCTGCCGGTCGGCCTGGTCGCTGGTTTCGGAAGCATCCAACACCGGGCCGCTGCCATCGAGCACGCTGCTGACGAAATCGTCCAGCTCCAGGTTCTGCTCCTGGATATCCGCATTGGCGAACTCGATGATGCTGGTGCAGTGGCTTTCGTTGACCGCCCGGTACTGCGGGAAGTAGCCGCCGAAGTTGCTCAGGTTGGCCAGTTCGTTGCGCAGCCGACCGGTGTCCACGTCCCAGCGGCCATGGATCAGCGCGTGCTTCGTTGCCTGGTCCGGCGCGTTGATGATGTCGGGATAGAAGCGCTCGTAGGAGTAGGACGAGTAGTTCAGGTCCTTCCAGAAATGGGTGTGCCCCATGCGGTCCCCCGGCAGGTTGGCTGACAGCGCTGGATACAGGGTGCCGAGGTCATTGGGGTTCAACCCCGGCAGGCGACTCTGCAAGTAGGGCAGCGGTCCGGCGTCCAGTCCCCAGGCCTGGCGAATGAAGCCCTGCAGCGGCAGCGATGGATAGTCCTGTGGATTGCTGCCGGCGATGGCGCTGAACACCGGACCGGAATCGTCGATGAGAAAGCCGCGGTCCGGCGCGATGTCCTGGCGGATCGCCGCATGGTTGGTCAGGCTGCCCGCTCCGCCGGCGCTGCAGCCGGTGGTGAGCATCTGGGTCGGACGCTGCAGGTTGTCCTTCAGCCAGCCGACCACCGCGCGCACGTTGCGCAACCCGTTGTGATGCCAGACCAGAGGCTGCTGCTCCGGGTTCTGCGGGTCCTGGTAGATCGCCACGCGGTCGCCGGAATAGATGTCCCCGGTGCAGTAAGGCACATAGACCATGTTCCAGTTCTGTGTCTTTACCCGGGTCCAGGGATGCAGGCGCACGACGAAGGGGCTGACCAGGCTGGCGCCCGGATTCAGCAGGGCCATGTAGTCGTCGGGAATGCCGTTCGGGTTGCGCGCACCGCGGATACCGCCCTGCCCGCTGCAGCTGGGGTAGTCCCAGCAGGCACCGCCGCCCTCCAGATAGATGATGGTGTTGCGTGTGTTCGGCACGCGGTTGACGAAGAACTTGTAGGGTGAGCCGTTGCCGCAGACCGCGCCGGTCTGCGGCGCCAGTTGGACGGTCTGCCAGGCGTAGTAGCTGCCCGGGCGGAAGCCGCTGTCGAAACCGGCGGGGTTGGCCAGCAGCGGATACGGCCCGAGCCGTTGCGCCGGCGTGACCGGGCTGTCCGCCGCCGGGGGCGAGACCAGGTTGATCATCGTTTGCCAGACGCTGTAGTCCCCCGGTTCGGCGCGTAGCGACGCAAATGGAAGCAGCAGCAACGGCAGAACGAAAGCGGACAAGCGGAACGGCTTGGCAGCAGGCATGGCGAATCCCTCATCTTGTCGTTATGCAGGGTCGACATGCCACAGGCAGCGGCTACCGCGCAGACCCGGGTTTCTCTCCTTGGAAGGCAAATGGCAGGCCGGAGATTTTAGTACGTTAGTACAGCTTAAAAGTCGAAAAATACCGTTTGGCTATAGCGCACCACCTCCCGGGAAACACCGGGTTATGGCGGTGGCAGCCCATGCGAGCCCCGCAAAACCATGCTGCAACGCCTCGCAACCGCTCTATATCAGGGGCCTCGCGGGCATAGACCCGAGCAAATTTTTCTCGGCAAAAAATTTCCTTACCCGGAAAGGCCCGCCTACACTCGAATTGACTCAACCGTTAAGAAACCGATTAGCGTCACCACGATCAAAGAAAAACCGTCCGTTGCCCAAGGAGCATCGGCATGCCTGATGTGGCCAGTTTGTCCCATCACTGGGGCTTTGCAGTTTTTCTTCTGGGGGTCTTCGGCCTCTGTGCGTTCATGCTCGGCGTCTCCAGCCTGCTGGGCAGCAAGGCCTTCGGCCGCAGCAAGAACGCCCCCTTCGAATCCGGGATCGTTCCCACCGGCGGCGCCCGCCTGCGCCTGTCGGCCAAGTTCTACCTGGTCGCGATGTTGTTCGTGATCTTCGACGTGGAAGCCCTGTTTCTCTTCGCCTGGGCCGTTTCCGTACGGGAAAGCGGCTGGGCCGGCCTCATCGAGGCAAGCATTTTCATAGCCATTCTGCTGGCGGGTCTTGTCTATCTCTGGCGCATCGGAGCCCTCGACTGGTCTCCCGAGTCGCGCCGCAGACGGCAGGCGAAGCTCAAACCTTGAGGCGTGGGTAATGCAATACAAACTCACCAGGATCGATCCGAACGCAGCCAACGCGCAGTACCCGATCGGTGAACGGGAGACCGTGCCCGACCCGCTGGAAAGCCAGGTCCACCGCAACGTGTTCATGGGCAAGCTGGAAGAGGTGCTGCACGGCGCGGTGAACTGGGGGCGCAAGAATTCCCTGTGGCCGTACAACTTCGGCCTGTCCTGCTGCTACGTGGAAATGACCACGGCGTTCACCGCTCCCCACGATATCGCCCGCTTCGGCGCCGAGGTGATCCGCGCCTCACCGCGCCAGGCCGATTTCATGGTCATCGCCGGCACCTGCTTCATCAAGATGGCGCCGGTCATCCAGCGCCTCTACGAGCAAATGCTGGAACCCAAGTGGGTGATTTCCATGGGCTCGTGCGCCAACTCCGGCGGCATGTACGACATCTACTCGGTGGTCCAAGGAGTCGACAAGTTCCTCCCGGTGGATGTTTACGTGCCCGGCTGCCCGCCCCGCCCGGAAGCCTTCCTGCAGGGCCTTATGCTGCTCCAGGAATCGATCGGCGAGGAACGCCGGCCGCTGTCCTGGGTGGTCGGGGACCAGGGCATCTACCGCGCCGAAATGCCGTCGCAACGCGAGCAGCGGCGCGAGCAGAGGATCAAGGTCACCCAGTTGCGCAGCCCCGACGAAGTCTGAGCCGGGACCGGCTCCTCACGACGCTGACCGGAAGCAGGTATCCATGACGTCTAGCAGCGCATTGCACACACCGCCGTACCCAGCCTCACCGCCCGACGTGGTGGCCGAGTTGAGCGCCCGTTTCGGCGCCGAGACTTTCATCGTCCAGGCCACCCGCACCGGCATGCCGGTGCTCTGGGTGCCGCGCGAGCAGTTGATCGAGGTACTGCGCTTCCTCCGCCAATTGCCGCAGCCCTACGTCATGCTCTACGACCTGCACGGTGTCGACGAGCGCCTGCGCACCCAGCGCCGGGGGCTGCCCGAGGCGGACTTCAGCGTCTTCTACCACCTGCTCTCGGTGGAACGGAACAGTGACGTGATGATCAAGGTCGCCCTCGCCGAGAACGACCTGTCGCTGCCCAGCGCCATGGCCATCTGGCCCAACGCCAACTGGTACGAGCGGGAAGTCTGGGACATGTACGGCATCCGCTTCGACGGCCATCCGCACCTAGTCCGCATGCTGATGCCGCCGACCTGGGAAGGCCACCCGCTGCGCAAGGACTACCCGGCGCGCGCCACCGAGTTCGATCCCTACAGCCTGTCCGCCGCCAAGCAGGACCTGGAGCAGGAAGCCCTGCGCTTCAAGCCGGAAGACTGGGGCATGCAGCGCCATGGCGAGCACGAGGACTTCATGTTCCTCAACCTGGGCCCGAACCACCCCTCCGCCCACGGCGCCTTCCGCATCATCCTGCAACTGGACGGCGAGGAGATCGTCGATTGCGTGCCGGAAATCGGCTACCACCATCGCGGCGCCGAGAAAATGGCCGAGCGCCAGTCCTGGCACAGCTTCATCCCCTACACCGACCGCATCGACTACCTCGGCGGGGTGATGAACAACCTGCCCTACGTGCTGGCAGTGGAGAAGCTCGCCGGCATCAAGGTGCCGAGCCGGGTCGACTTCGTCCGCGTGATGATGGCCGAATTCTTCCGCATCCTGAATCACCTGCTGTACCTGGGTACCTACATCCAGGACGTCGGCGCCATGACGCCGGTGTTCTTCACCTTCACCGATCGCCAGCGCGCCTACCAGGTGGTCGAGGCCATTACTGGCTTCCGCATGCACCCGGCCTGGTTCCGCATCGGCGGCGTGGCCCACGACCTGCCGCGCGGCTGGGACCGGCTGGTGCGCGAGTTCCTCGACTGGATGCCCAAGCGCCTGGCCGAGTATGAGAAGGCCGCGCTGAAGAACAGCATCCTGCGCGGCCGGACCATCGGTGTGGCCCGCTACAACACCCAGCAGGCCCTGGAATGGGGCGTCACCGGCGCCGGCCTGCGCGCCACCGGCTTCGACTATGACATCCGCAAGGTCCGCCCCTACTCCGGTTACGAGCACTTCGAATTCGAGGTGCCCCTGGCCGCCAATGGCGATGCCTACGACCGCTGCCTGGTGAAAGTCGGCGAGATGCGCGAAAGCCTGCGCATCATCGAGCAGTGCCTGAACAACATGCCCGAGGGCCCGTTCAAGGCCGACCACCCGCTGACCACTCCGCCGCCGCGCGAACGCATGCTGGAGCACATCGAGACCCTGATCACCCACTTCCTGCAGGTCTCCTGGGGTCCGGTGATGCCAGCCAACGAAGCCTTCCAGATGATCGAGGCGACCAAGGGCATCAACAGCTACTACCTGATCAGCGACGGCAGCACCATGAGCTACCGCACGCGCATCCGCACGCCCAGCTTCCCGCACCTGCAACAGATTCCTGCGGTGATCCGCGGCAGCATGGTGTCGGATCTTATCGCCTACCTGGGCAGCATCGATTTCGTAATGGCCGACGTGGACCGCTGACCATGAGCCAGAACAGCCTGATCCAGACCGACCGCTTCACCCTCAGCACCGCCGAGCGCGCGGCCATCGAGGCCGAGATGCACCACTACGAGGATGCCCGCGCGGCGTCCATCGAGGCGCTGAAGATCGTCCAGCAGCAGCGCGGCTGGGTGCCGGATGGCGCCATTCCGGCCGTGGCCGAGGTGCTGGGTATCCCGGCCAGCGACGTCGAGGGCGTCGCCACCTTCTACAGCCAGATCTTCCGCCAGCCGGTGGGCCGCCACGTCATCCGCCTGTGCGACAGCATGGTCTGCTACATCAACGGCCACGAGACGATCCAGGCCGCGCTGGAGAAAGAGCTTGGCATCGGCCTCGGCCAGACCACGCCCGACGGCCGCTTCACCCTGCTGCCGGTGTGCTGCCTGGGCAACTGCGACAAGAGCCCGACGCTGATGGTGGACGACGACACCCACAGCCATCTGGACGCCTCGGCCATCGCCCGGCTGCTGGAGGCCTACCCATGAGCTGCGTGTCGTTCTCCACGGCCAACCGGGTGCCGCGAAGCGCGGAAACCCATCCGCTGACCTGGCGCCTGCGCGACGACGGCGAACCGGTCTGGCTGGACGAGTACCAGGCGCGGGACGGCTACAGTGCCGCGCGCAAGGCGCTGACCACTCAGAGCCCGGACGAGATCGTCCAGCAGGTCAAGGACGCGGGGCTCAAGGGCCGGGGCGGCGCCGGCTTCCCCACCGGGGTGAAGTGGGGGCTGATGCCCAAGGACGAATCGCTGAACCTGCGTTACCTGCTGTGCAACGCCGACGAAATGGAGCCGAACACCTACAAGGACCGGCTGCTGATGGAGCAACTGCCGCACCTGCTGATCGAGGGCATGCTGATCAGCGCGCGGGCGCTCAAGGCCTACCGTGGCTACATCTTCCTGCGTGGCGAATACGTCGACGCGGCGCGCACCCTCCGCCGGGCGGTGGAAGAAGCCCGGGCGGCGGGGTTGATCGGGCGCAACATTCTCGGCTCGGGTTTCGACTTCGAGCTGTTCGTGCACACCGGAGCCGGACGCTACATCTGTGGCGAAGAAACCGCGCTGATCAACTCCCTCGAAGGACGCCGCGCCAATCCGCGCTCCAAGCCGCCGTTCCCCGCCGCCGTCGGCGTCTGGGGCAAGCCGACCTGCGTGAACAACGTGGAAACCCTGTGCAACGTGCCGGCGATCATCGGCAACGGGGTGGACTGGTACAAGGCCCTCGCCCGGCCCGGCAGCGAAGACATGGGCACCAAGCTGATGGGATTCTCCGGCAAGGTGAAGAACCCCGGCCTGTGGGAGCTGCCGTTCGGCATCAGCGCCCGCGAACTGTTCGAGGAATACGCCGGCGGCATGCGCGACGGCTATCGCCTGAAAACCTGGCAACCCGGCGGGGCCGGCACCGGCTTCCTGCTGCCGGGACATCTGGACACTCCGCTCTACGCAGCCGGCGTCGCCAAGGTCGGCACCCGCATGGGTACCGGGCTGGCCATGGCGGTGGACGAGACGGTCAACATGGTCGGCCTGCTGCGCAACATGGAGGAATTCTTCTCCCGTGAGTCCTGCGGCTTCTGCACGCCCTGCCGCGACGGGCTGCCGTGGAGCGTGAAGCTGTTGCGCGCACTGGAGCGCGGCGAAGGCCAGCCCGGCGACATCGAGATTCTGGAGCAGCTGTGCGACTTCCTCGGCCCCGGCAAGACCTTTTGCGCCCACGCACCGGGCGCGGTGGAGCCGCTGGCCAGTGCGATCAAGTATTTCCGACCGGAGTTCGAAGCCGGCATCGCCCGGCTGGAGGCGGTCGGCGTGTAAAGCGGGGCCCCTCCGCACGGAGGGAATACGAATGACGGCCCGCGATGCGGGCCCTACGACGAAACCGGGAACCATGGCCACGATCCACGTAGACGGTAAATCGTTCGAAGTCGACGGAGCGGACAACCTGCTGCAGGCCTGCCTGTCGCTGGGGCTGGACATCCCCTACTTCTGCTGGCACCCGGCGCTGGGCAGCGTGGGCGCCTGCCGTCAGTGCGCGGTCAAGCAGTTCAGCGACGAGAACGACAAGCGCGGCCGCCTGGTGATGTCCTGCATGACCCCGGCCAGCGACAACACCTGGATCTCCATCGACGACGAAGAGGCCAAGGCCTTCCGCGCCAGCGTGGTGGAGTGGCTGATGACCAACCACCCACACGACTGTCCGGTATGCGAGGAAGGCGGCCACTGCCACCTGCAGGACGTCACCGTGATGACCGGCCACAACCGCCGGCGCTACCGCTTCGCCAAGCGCACCCACGAGAACCAGGACCTCGGCCCCTTCATCGCCCACGAGATGAACCGCTGCATCGCCTGCTACCGCTGCGTGCGCTACTACAAGGACTACGCCGGCGGCACCGACCTCGGTGTGTTCGGCGCCCACGAGAACGTCTACTTCGGCCGGATCGAGGATGGCGTGCTGGAAAGCGAGTTCTCCGGCAACCTCACCGAGGTCTGCCCGACCGGTGTGTTCACCGACAAGACCCATTCCGAACGCTACAACCGCAAGTGGGACATGCAGTTCGCCCCGAGTATCTGCCACGGCTGCTCGTCCGGCTGCAACATCAGTCCCGGCGAGCGCTACGGCGAGCTGCGCCGCATCGAGAACCGCTACAACGGCTCGGTGAACCACTACTTCCTCTGTGACCGCGGCCGCTTCGGCTACGGCTACGTCAACCGCCCCGACCGTCCGCGGCAGCCGCTGATCGATGGCCGCACCCTGGGTCTCGACGCGGCGGTGGACAAGGCTGCCGAGCTGCTTGCCGGCAAGCGGGTGATTGGCATCGGCTCGCCACGCGCCAGCCTGGAAAGCAACTTCGCCCTACGCGAACTGGTCGGCGAAGCGAATTTCTCCTGTGGTATCGGCGCCGCCGAACTTGAACTCCTGCGACTGACCCTCGACGTCCAGCGCAACAGCCCGCTGCCCATCGCCTCGATCCGCGAGATGGAGGACCACGACGCCGTCTTCGTGCTCGGTGAGGACCTGACCCAGACCGCCGCGCGTATCGCCCTGGCCCTGCGTCAGACAGTCAAGGGCAAGGCCGAAGCCATGGCCGCCGCGATGAAACTGCAGCCCTGGCTGAACGCGGCGGTGCAGAACATCGGCCAGCACGCCTTGTACCCGTTGTTCATCGCCAGCCTGGCCGCAACCCGCCTCGACGACGTGGCCGAGGAATGCGTGCACGCCGCGCCGGAGGACCTCGCCCGCCTCGGCTTCGCCGTGGCCCATGCGCTGGACGATCAGGCTCCGGTAGTGACTGGCCTGGAGCCGGAAGCCGAAGCGCTGGCCCGACGTATCGCCGATACCTTGCTGGCGGCGCAACGGCCGCTGCTGGTCTCGGGCATGTCCCTCGGCAGTGCGGCGCTCATCGAGGCTACCGCCAACATCGCCAAAGCCCTGCACCGGCGCGGCAAGGCGGGCTCGATCAGCCTGGTCGTCCCGGAAGCCAACAGCCTGGGGCTGGCCCTGCTCGGTGGCGTCTCGCTGGACGAAGCCTTGCAACGTTTGAGCGATGGCCATGTCGATGCCTTGGTGGTGCTGGAAAACGACCTGTACCGGCGTGCCGGTCAGGCCCAGGTGGACGCTGCCCTGCAAGCGACTCGCTCGCTGATCGTGGCCGATCACCAGCGCACCGCCACCGCCGAGCGCGCCCACCTGCTGCTACCGGCCGCCAGCTTCGCCGAAGGCGATGGCACCCTGGTTAGCCAGGAAGGCCGCGCACAACGCTTTTTCCAGGTATTCGACCCGGCCTACTACGACGCCGGTAATCTGATCCGGGAAAGCTGGCGCTGGCTGCACGCCGTGCACAGCACGCTGCAAGGCAAACCAGTGGACTGGACCCAGCTCGACCAGGTCACCGATGCTTGCGCCAATGCGCTACCGGCCCTGGCCGGCATCCGCGACGCAGCACCCAAGGCCAGCTTCCGCATCCGCGGCCTCAAGCTGGCGCGCGAACCGCACCGCTACAGCGGCCGCACCGCCATGCGCGCCAATATCAGCGTGCACGAGCCACGCACACCGCAGGACAGCGACACGCCCTTCGCCTTCTCCATGGAGGGCTACGCCGGCGCCGCGCTGCCGCGCCAGCAGATCCCGTTTGCCTGGGCGCCGGGCTGGAACTCGCCGCAGGCCTGGAACAAGTTCCAGGACGAGGTGGGCGGCCACCTGCGCGCCGGCGATCCGGGGATACGCCTGATCGAGCCCCAGGGCGATGGCATTGGCTGGTTCACCGCGCCGGCCGCCTTCGAACCCCAGCCCGGCCGCTGGCGGGTGGTCCCGCTCCATCACCTGTTCGGCAGCGAGGAAACCTCCGCGCGTGCCGCGCCGATCCAGGAGCGCATGTGCGCAGCCTATGTGGCGTTGTCCGAAGCCGATGCAGCCCGCCTTGGCGTGAACGACGGCACCTGGCTCAGCCTGACCCTCGACGGCCGGACGCTGCGCCTGCCGCTGCGCATCACCCAGGAACTGAGCGAGGGGCTGGTCGGACTGCCTGCCGGCTTCGACGGCATTCCGCCTCTCGCCGGCCAATGGGCAGCCGACCTGCAGGAGGCTGCGCAATGAGCTGGCTGACTGCTGATGTCGTCGCCGTGCTGGTGGCCGCGCTCAAGGCCATCGCCATCCTGCTGGTGGTGGTGGTCACCGGCGCTCTACTGAGCTGGGTGGAGCGACGCCTGCTCGGGCTCTGGCAGGACCGCTATGGGCCCAACCGGGTGGGTCCGTTCGGTGCCTTCCAACTCGGTGCGGACATGATCAAGATGTTCTTCAAGGAAGACTGGACACCGCCGTTCGCCGACCGACTGATCTTCACCCTGGCCCCTATCGTCGCCATGAGCGCGCTGCTGATCGCCTTCGCCGTGGTACCGGTGACGCCGACCTGGGGCGTCGCCGACCTGAACATCGGTCTGCTGTTCTTCTTCGGCATGGCCGGACTGGCGGTCTACGCGGTGCTCTTCGCCGGCTGGTCGAGCAACAACAAGTTCGCCCTGCTCGGCGCCCTGCGCGCTTCGGCGCAGACACTCTCCTACGAGGTATTCATGGGCCTGGCGCTGATGGGCGTGGTGGCCCAGGCCGGCTCCTTCAATATGCGCGACATCGTCCAGGCCCAGGCGGATGGCGTGTGGTTCATCATTCCGCAGTTCCTCGGCTTCGCCACCTTCTTCATCGCCGGCGTCGCGGTGACGCACCGTCATCCGTTCGACCAGCCGGAAGCGGAGCAGGAGCTGGCCGACGGGTATCACATCGAATACGCCGGCATGAAATGGGGCATGTTTTTCGTCGGCGAGTACATCGGCATCATGCTCATCTCGGCGCTGCTGGTGACCTTGTTCTTCGGCGGCTGGCACGGACCGTTCGGCCTCCTGCCCTCGCTGTCCTTCGTCTGGTTCGCGCTGAAGACGGCGTTCTTCATCATGCTGTTCATCCTGCTGCGTGCTTCGGTGCCGCGGCCGCGCTACGACCAAGTGATGGCGTTCAGCTGGAAGGTTTGCCTGCCGCTGACCCTGATCAACCTGCTGGTGACCGGCGCCTTCGTGCTGGCTGCCCGCTGAGGAGACGGAGATGAAAGAAATCCTGCATGTTCTCCACGGCACCTACACCCAGTTGCGCAGCCTAGTGATGATCTTTTCCCACGCCTTTCGCAAGCGCGACACCCTGCAGTACCCGGAAGAGCCGGTGTACCTGCCTCCCCGCTACCGTGGCCGCATAGTGCTGACCCGCGACCCCGACGGCGAGGAGCGCTGCGTGGCCTGCAACCTCTGCGCGGTAGCCTGCCCGGTGGCCTGCATCTCCCTGCAGAAAGCGGAAAAGCCCGACGGCCGCTGGTACCCGGAGTTCTTCCGCATCAACTTCTCCCGCTGCATCTTCTGCGGCCTGTGCGAGGAAGCCTGCCCGACCAGCGCTATCCAGCTCACCCCTGACTTCGAGATGTGCGAGTACGACCGGCAGCAACTGGTGTACGAGAAGGAAGACCTGCTGATCTCCGGGCCGGGCAAGGACCACGGCTACAACTTCTACCGCGTGGCCGGCATGGCCATTGCCGGCAAGCCCAAGGGAGCGGCGAAGAGCGAGGCGGAGCCGGTGAATGTGAAGGGGTTGATGCCATGAGGCGGGCGATGGGTCTTGGTGTTTTGAGGTGGATAGTTGGATCGCGCGTGGCCGGGGCGATGCCGGGGTTCGTTCGAGGTAAGTCAGAGGTTCTTCGTATGCCGAAAGTCCGCCCCCTCACCCCAACCCTCTCCCCAGAGGGGCGAGGGGGTTGGTATGAGCACCCCGATAGCCCGATGTATGGCTTTTTTTGCACCTTCGGGCCCAACCAAGCAAAAGCCAGGTACAGATGGAACACCCCTACTCGGATACTCCCTCGCCCCTTTGGGGAGAGGGCTGGGGGCGCCCGGCGTAGGGTGAGGGGGCGGAGCATCGCCTTACACATAACCGAAGCCCCCATCCACCCACTACCCTGCTCATACCTGCAGGCGAGCGCCCATAAGCCCCACCCCGCCTCCACACCAAGGAGCGCCTGATGCAATTCGCCTTCTACTTCTCGGCCGGCATCGCCTTCCTCGCTACCTTACGGGTGATCACCCACACCAATCCGGTACATGCCCTGCTCTACCTGATCGTCTCGCTGCTGGCGGTGTCCATGTGCTTCTTCGCACTCGGCGCACCTTTCGCCGGGGTGCTGGAGATCATCGTCTACGCCGGGGCGATCATGGTGCTATTCGTCTTCGTAGTGATGATGCTCAACCTCGGCCAGGCGGCCATCGAGCAGGAACGCCGCTGGCTCCGTCCGGGTATGTGGGTCGGCCCGGCGCTGCTCTCCCTGCTGCTGTTCGGCGAGCTGGCCTGGGTATTGGCGAAAGGCTACCTGGGCACGCCGGCCGGACTGGAAACCGTCGATGCCAAGGCTGTCGGGATCAGCCTGTACGGCCCCTACCTGCTGGCGGTAGAGCTGGCCTCCATGCTGCTGCTCGCCGCACTGGTCGCGGCCTACCACCTCGGACGCCACGAGGCGAAGGAGTAAGCCATGCCTGGACTGCCCATGGAACACGGCCTCGCCGTCGCCGGTCTGCTCTTCAGCCTGGGGCTGGTCGGCCTGCTGGTACGGCGCAACATTCTGTTCGTACTGATGAGCCTGGAAATCATGATGAATGCCGCCGCCCTCGCCTTCGTCGTGGCCGGTAGTCGTTGGGCCCAGGCCGACGGCCAGATCATGTTCATCCTGGTGCTCAGCCTGGCTGCCGCCGAGGCCAGCATCGGGCTGGCGATCCTGCTTCAGCTCTATCGCCGTTTCGACACCCTGGATATCGACGCTGCCAGTGAGATGCGCGGATGAACCTGCTCTTTCTGACCATTGCCTTTCCCCTGCTCGGCTTCGTCGTCCTGGCGCTATCCCGTGGGCGTCTGCCGGAAAACCTCGCGGCGCTGATCGGCGTTGGTTCGGTGGGGCTGTCTGCGCTGGTAGCACTGTATGCCGGCTGGCAGTTCCTCGCAGCGGGTGGAGCGCCCCATGTCCAGATGCTCTGGCAATGGCTGGCGGTGGAAGGCTTCCGCCCGGCCGTCTCCCTGCACCTCGACGGGCTGTCGCTGACCATGCTCGGCGTGGTGACCGGCGTCGGCTTCCTGATCCACCTGTTCGCCTCCTGGTACATGCGCGGCGAGGAAGGCTATTCGCGCTTCTTCGCCTACATGAACCTGTTCGTCGCCAGCATGCTGTTCCTGGTTCTGGCCGATAACCTGCTGCTGCTTTATCTCGGCTGGGAGGGCGTGGGCCTATGCAGCTACCTGCTGATCGGCTTTTACTACCGCACCCCGGCCAACGGCGCGGCGGCGCTGAAGGCGTTCATCGTCACGCGGGTCGGCGATGTGTTCATGGCTATCGGCCTGTTCATCCTCTTCCACGCCCTCGGTACGCTGCACATCCAGGAACTGCTCAGCCTGGCGCCGCAACGTTTCGCCAGCGGCGATCCGCAACTCACCCTGGCGACCCTGCTGCTGCTCGGCGGCGCAGTCGGCAAGTCCGCGCAATTGCCGTTGCAGACCTGGCTGGCCGATGCCATGGCCGGTCCGACGCCGGTTTCCGCACTGATCCACGCGGCGACCATGGTGACCGCCGGCGTCTATCTGATCGCCCGCTGCCATGGCCTGTTCAGCCTGACGCCGACGACGTTGGAACTGGTCGGCATCGTCGGCGCAGTAACGCTGCTGCTGGCCGGCTTCGCCGCCTTGGTACAGACCGACATCAAGCGCATTCTCGCCTACTCCACCATGAGCCAGATTGGCTATATGTTCCTCGCCCTTGGCGTCGGCGCCTGGAGCGGCGCGATCTTCCATCTGATGACCCATGCCTTTTTCAAGGCCCTGCTGTTCCTCGCCTCCGGCGCGGTGATCGTTGCCTGCCACCATGAACAGAACATCTTCAAGATGGGCGGTCTGCGCCGGCCGCTGCCGCTGGCCTACGCCTGTTTCCTGGTCGGCGGCTCGGCACTGGCGGCGCTGCCGTTCATTACCGCCGGTTTTTACTCGAAGGATGAAATCCTCTGGGAAGCCTTCGCCAGCGGCCATCGGCCCCTGCTGTTGGCGGGCCTGATAGGCGCCTTCCTCACCTCGCTGTACACCTTCCGTCTGATCTTCATCGCCTTTCACGGCGAGGCGAAGACCGAGGCCCATGCCGGCCACGGCGTCAGCCACTGGCTGCCGCTGGGTGTGCTGCTGGTGCTGTCCACCTTCATGGGTGCGCTGATCCACCCACCGCTGGCCACGGTGCTGCCAGCCAGTGCGGGGGAAGCCGGCGGCGAGGCCAAGCACAGTCTGGAACTACTGTCCGGGGTGGTCGCGGTATCCGGCATCGTGTTGGCCGCCCTGCTCTTCCTCGGCCAACGGCGGTTCGTCGTGCGCCTCGCGGAGAGTGCGCCGGGCCGTTTATTCGCCGCCTGGTGGTATGCCGCCTGGGGCTTCGACTGGCTCTACGACAAGCTGTTCGTGCGGCCTTACTTACTGCTCTGCCGACTGCTCGGACGCGATCCGTTCGACCGTGGCATCACCCAGATCCCGAAGCTGGCAAAAGGCGGCAACCGGCTGATGAGCCAGACCGAAAGCGGTCGCTTGCGCTGGTATGCAGCCTCCCTCGCCGGCGGCGCGGTACTGCTGCTCGGCGCCCTGGCATTGGTGTAGGTACGAACATGGACCGGCGAGCGACCGCCATCGGCGACACGGACTGAATGGAGAACGAGCCCGAGATGATTCTGCCCTGGCTGATCCTGATCCCCTTCATCGGCGGCCTGCTCTGTTGGCAGGCCGAACGCTTCAGCCTCACCCTGCCGCGCTGGCTGGCACTGGCCACCATGGCCCTGGTGCTGCTGCTCGGCCTCTGGCTGTGGAGCCAGGGCGAATTCCACCTGGCGCCCACACCCGGCAGCGAGCAAGTCTGGGAGCTGGAGTTCAAGTACCCATGGATTCAGCGCTTCGGCATTAACCTGCATCTGGCCCTGGACGGCCTGTCGCTGCTGATGATCCTGCTTACTGGTCTGCTCGGTGTGCTCTCTGTGCTCTGCTCCTGGAAGGAAATCCAGAAGCACGTCGGCTTCTTTCACCTAAACCTGATGTGGATTCTCGGCGGCGTGATCGGCGTGTTCCTCGCCCTCGACCTGTTCCTGTTCTTTTTCTTCTGGGAAATGATGTTGGTGCCGATGTACTTCCTCATCGCGCTCTGGGGGCACAGTGCCGAGGATGGCCGCAGTTCTCGGATCAACGCGGCGACCAAGTTCTTCATCTTCACCCAGGCCAGCGGCCTGGTGATGCTAGTGGCGATCCTTGGGCTGGTGTTCGTCAACTTCAACGAAACCGGCGTGCTCACCTTCGATTATTCGCTGCTGCTGCAGGCCAATCTCGCTCCCGGTACCGAATACCTGCTGATGCTCGGCTTCTTCGTCGCCTTCGCGGTGAAGCTGCCGGTAGTACCGGTGCACTCCTGGCTGCCCGACGCCCACGCCCAGGCACCCACCGCCGGCTCGGTGGACCTCGCCGGCATCCTCCTGAAGACCGCCGCCTACGGCCTGTTGCGCTTCGCCGTGCCGCTGTTTCCCAACGCCTCGGCGGAATTCGCCCCGATCGCCATGTGGCTCGGTTTGCTCGGCATCGTCTACGGCGCCCTGCTGGCCTTCGCCCAGACCGACATCAAGCGGCTGGTGGCCTACACCAGCGTGTCGCACATGGGCTTCGTGCTGATCGGCATCTATTCCGGCAACCCGCTGGCGTTGCAGGGCGTGGTGGTGCAGATGGTCGCTCACGGTCTGTCCGCCGCCGCGCTGTTCATCCTCTGCGGCCAGCTCTACGAGCGCCTGCATACCCGCGACATGCGCCAGATGGGCGGGCTCTGGGGCCGGCTGAACTACCTGCCCGGGGTGATGCTGTTCTTCTCCGCCGCCTCCCTCGGCTTACCCGGCACAGGCAACTTCATCGGAGAGTTTCTCATCCTGCTGGGCAGTTTCCAGGTGGTTCCCTTGATCGCCGTCCTCGCCACCGGCGGGCTGGTATTGGCTTCGATCTACTCGCTGATCGTGATGCAGCGGGCTTTCTATGGCCCCGCCCACGACGAGACAACACTGGCCGGCCTCAACGGCCGCGAGTTGACCATGATGTTCAGCTTGATCGGACTGCTGGTTCTGCTCGGCCTCTATCCGCAGCCGTTGCTGGACACTTCGGCAGCCAGCATGCACGGCGTCCAGCAATGGCTGGGTGCGGCCTTCTCCCAACTGGTTTCGACCTGGTAGTTCGCGCATGGACCTGAGTACTTCCCACTTCGTCGCCCTGCTGCCCCTGCTGGTACTCTCCGCCACGATCGTCGTGGTGATGCTGGCCATTGCCTGGCGGCGGCATCACAGCCTGACCTTCATGCTCTCGGTGATCGGCCTGAATCTGGCCCTGCTGTCGATCATCCCAGCGCTACGAGTGGCACCGCTGGAGGTCACGCCACTGCTGCTGGTGGACCGCTTCGCCTGCTTCTACATGGCCCTGATACTGGTCGCCACCCTGGCTTGCCTCACTCTGGCCCACGCCTACCTCGGCGAGTCCGGCCGGTCCGGCTATCCCGGCAATCGTGAAGAGTTCTACCTGCTGATGCTGCTGGCGGCTGCCGGTGGCTTGGTATTGGTCAGCGCACAGCATCTGGCCGGATTGTTCATCGGCCTGGAACTACTATCGGTACCGACCTACGGATTGGTCGCCTACGCCTTCTTCAACCGGCGCTCGCTGGAGGCCGGCATCAAGTACATGGTGCTGTCCGCCGCCGGGTCGGCTTTCCCGCTGTTCGGCATGGCATTGCTCTACGCAGGTTCCGGCACGCTGGGTTTCGTTGGGGTCGGAGCAACGCTGGAAAGCGCCACTGGAACATCACCGCTGATCCAGATCGGCATGGGCATGCTGCTGGTCGGGTTGGCGTTCAAATTGTCCCTGGTGCCCTTCCACCTGTGGACGCCGGACGTCTACGAGGGTGCACCGGCGCCGGTCACCGCGTTCCTCGCCACAGCCAGCAAGGTGGCAGTGTTCGCCGCGCTGCTACGACTGTTCCAGCTCGCCCCGGCTGGCACCAACCCCTGGCTGCACGACCTGTTGGCACTGATCGCCATCGCCTCGATCCTGATCGGCAATCTGCTGGCTCTGCTGCAGAGCAACCTCAAGCGGCTGCTCGGTTACTCCTCCATCGCCCACTTCGGCTACCTGCTGGTGGCGCTGGTGGCCAGCCGGGGCCTGGCAGTGGAGGCGGTGGGCGTCTACCTACTGACCTACGTGCTCACCAGCCTCGGCGCGTTCGGCGTGATCACGCTCATGTCGACACCCTACAGCGGCCGCGACGCCGATGCCCTCTACGAATACCGAGGGCTGTTCTGGCGCCGTCCCTATCTGACCGCTGTGCTGACGGTAATGATGCTTTCACTCGCCGGCATCCCACTCACAGCCGGGTTCATCGGCAAGTTCTACCTGGTCGCGGTGGGTGTCGAGGCGCGGCTCTGGTGGCTGATCGGGGCATTGGTGCTGGGCAGCGCGATAGGCCTGTTTTACTACCTGCGGGTCATGGTGACACTGTTCCTGCTCGAACCCAACCTGCGCCGCCATGACGCGCCGTTCAACTGGGGGCAGCGGGCCGGGGGCATCATGCTGCTGGCGATCGCCGTGCTGGCATTCTTCCTTGGTGTCTACCCGCAACCACTGCTGGATCTGGCGCGTCAGGCCGGTATCGCCGCCCTCGGCTGAGGTAGGTCAGGATGTGATGATGCGGTCGTTCTTACCATCGGTGAACAGACCCCAGCAGGACACGAACAAGGCCGCGATCAGCGGGCCGATGACGAATCCGTTGAGGCCGAACAGGCTCAGCCCGCCGAGCGTGGAGATCAGCACCAGGTAGTCCGGCATGCGGGTGTCTTTACCCACCAGGATCGGCCGCAGGATGTTATCTACCAGGCCGATCACGCAGATCCCGAACAGTGCCAGCACCACGCCCTTCCACAACGCGCCGCTGAGCAGGAAGTACACCGCCACCGGTGCCCAGACCAGACCCGCGCCAATGGCCGGCAGCAGCGAAAGAAACGCCATCAGCACGCCCCAGAGCAAGGCGCTGGGGATACCCAGGATCATGAAGATCAATCCGCCCAGTGCCCCCTGGGCCGCTGCCACCACGATGTTACCCTTCACCGTGGCCCTCACCACGCGCGTGAATTTGCTGAACAACCGGCGCTTCTGCGCTTCGCTGAGGGGAATGGCGCGCTTGATCTGCCCACTCAGTTCGCCGCCGTCGCGGATGAAGAAGAACAGCAGATAGAGCATGACAAAGAAACCGACCACGAACTGGAAGGTGTCTTGGCCGAAATTGAACGCCTTGGTGGCAAGGAACTGGCTGCCCTGCAACGCCCCGCTGGACATCTTGTCACGCAGACTGCCGAGGTCACTCAGGCCGAGACGGTCGAGCATCTGGCGAATGGTCAACGGCAGCATATCCTTGATCTGCCCAAGGAAAGCACCGATATCCAGTTCCCCGCTTTCGATACGCTTGTAGAGACTGGCCCCTTCTTGCACCACAAGGCCGGTGACGATCAGCATCGGCACCACGGCCAGCAGTACGCAGACCGTCAGAGTGAGCAAAGCGCTCAAGTTGCGGCTGTGGAAGCGCCGATAGAGACGACGCTGGAGAGGTGCAAACAGTATGGCAAGTACCGCTGCCCAGAACACTGCACCAGAGAATGGCAGCAATACCCAACCGAATGCTACGGAAACCGCAACCAGCAGCAAAAGAAAGGTCTTGTGTTCCAGATTTGAATTAGGCATCGGACCCGCTACGGAAAGAGTGGCTCTCTCCGTTTAGTCAACGAACGCCCGAACGAGTGCCGAAACGGGAGCAGCGGAACGGCATGATCAGTGCCAGAGGTGCTCGGACGAGGCCTAAAAAGCGTTTGGCAAGGGGCTGTAGGAATAGCGTGCTCGACGGTGAAGGAACCGGAGCAGCGAAGAAAGACTGTTAGAAACGCCAAAGAATCGGCGAATACCCCATCGACTGTCGTGGCCTCCGCAGCCCTTGTTATCGGCAATACCCGTGTCGCTGTGTTTTTCCATGCGCAAAGAA